>NZ_JARBSW010000010.1:0-2742 GCF_037287305.1 Prescottella sp. D32 | reverse complement strand
TGTTCGGCGGTGTCCTACTCTCCCACACCCTGTCGAGTGCAGTACCATCGGCGCTGGAGGGCTTAGCTTCCGGGTTCGGAATGGGACCGGGCGTTTCCCCTCCGCTATGGCCGCCGTAACTCTATGAAACTGTCACACATTCAACACCCCTACCCGAACCCATCCCCGGGGTCCGAAGACCCGAAAGATGGTGGGGGTGAATGGTATCTGTGTGTTGTTTCAGATACCGCACAGTGGACGCGTAGCTTCTTTGTGGTAAGTCCTCGGCCTATTAGTACCAGTCACCTCCACACATTACTGTGCTTCCAGTTCTGGCCTATCAACCCGGTGGTCTGCCGGGGGCCTTACCCCCTCGAGGGGGTGAGAAACCTCATCTTGGAACAGGCTTCCCGCTTAGATGCTTTCAGCGGTTATCCCTTCCGAACGTAGCTAACCAGCAGTGCTCCTGGCGGAACAACTGGCACACCAGAGGTTCGTCCGTCCCGGTCCTCTCGTACTAGGGACAGCCTTCCTCAAGTTTCTAACGCGCGCGGCGGATAGAGACCGAACTGTCTCACGACGTTCTAAACCCAGCTCGCGTGCCGCTTTAATGGGCGAACAGCCCAACCCTTGGGACCTACTCCAGCCCCAGGATGCGACGAGCCGACATCGAGGTGCCAAACCATCCCGTCGATATGGACTCTTGGGGAAGATCAGCCTGTTATCCCCGGGGTACCTTTTATCCGTTGAGCGACACCGCTTCCACTTGCCGGTGCCGGATCACTAGTCCCGACTTTCGTCCCTGCTCGACCTGTCAGTCTCACAGTCAAGCTCCCTTGTGCACTTGCACTCGACACCTGATTGCCAACCAGGCTGAGGGAACCTTTGGGCGCCTCCGTTACATTTTGGGAGGCAACCGCCCCAGTTAAACTACCCACCAGGCACTGTCCCTGAACCAGATCATGGTCCGAGGTTAGATGTCCAATACGATCAGAGTGGTATTTCAACAACGACTCCACGAACACTGGCGTGCCCGCTTCACAGTCTCCCACCTATCCTACACAAACCGAACCGAACACCAATACCAAGCTATAGTGAAGGTCCCGGGGTCTTTTCGTCCTGCCGCGCGTAACGAGCATCTTTACTCGTAATGCAATTTCGCCGAGTCTGTGGTTGAGACAGCAGAGAAGTCGTTACGCCATTCGTGCAGGTCGGAACTTACCCGACAAGGAATTTCGCTACCTTAGGATGGTTATAGTTACCACCGCCGTTTACTGGGGCTTAAATTCTCAGCTTCGCCATTACTGGCTAACCGGTCCTCTTAACCTTCCAGCACCGGGCAGGCGTCAGTCCGTATACATCGTCTTACGACTTCGCACGGACCTGTGTTTTTAGTAAACAGTCGCTTCTCTCTGGTCTCTGCGGCCCCACCCAGCTCAGGAAGCAAGTTCCGTCACCAGACGAGGCCCCCCTTCTCCCGAAGTTACGGGGGCATTTTGCCGAGTTCCTTAACCACAGTTATCTCGATCGCCTTAGTATTCTCTACCTGACCACCTGTGTCGGTTTGGGGTACGGGCCGTGTGAAAGCTCGCTAGAGGCTTTTCTCGGCAGCATAGGATCACTGAATTCGCCTCAATCGGCTACGCATCACGTCTCAGGCTGTATGTGACCCGGATTTGCCTAGGTCACGCCCTACACGCTTACACCAGTATTACCACTGACTGGCTCAGCTACCTTCCTGCGTCACCCCATCGCTTGGCTACTACCAGATCGGTTCACGCGCATCCACACACCGGAGAACCCGAAGGTTCGAAGGCGGCTTCAGGGCGCTTAGCATCACTGATTCACCAGGGGCGCGTTCACACGGGTACGGGAATATCAACCCGTTGTCCATCGACTACGCCTGTCGGCCTCGCCTTAGGTCCCGACTCACCCTGGGCGGATTAACCTGGCCCAGGAACCCTTGGTCATTCGGCGGACGAGTTTCTCACTCGTCTTTCGCTACTCATGCCTGCATTCTCACTCGTGCAGCCTCCACACCTGGATCACTCCGGCGCTTCCATGGCTGCACGACGCTCCCCTACCCATCCACACCACTGCACACAGGCCCGTAGACCCGCATGGGTGTTATGTGAATGCCGCGGCTTCGGCGGTGTACTTGAGCCCCGCTACATTGTCGGCGCAGGATCACTTGACCAGTGAGCTATTACGCACTCTTTCAAGGGTGGCTGCTTCTAAGCCAACCTCCTGGTTGTCTTCGCGACCCCACATCCTTTTCCACTTAGTACACGCTTAGGGGCCTTAGCCGGCGATCTGGGCTGTTTCCCTCTCGACTACGAAGCTTATCCCCCGCAGTCTCACTGCCGCGCTCTCACACTCTGGCATTCGGAGTTTGGCTGACGTCAGTAACCTTGTGGGGCCCATCGGCCATCCAGTAGCTCTACCTCCAGAGTGAAACACGCGACGCTGCACCTAAATGCATTTCGGGGAGAACCAGCTATCACGGAGTTTGATTGGCCTTTCACCCCTACCCACAGCTCATCCCCTCAGTTTTCAACCTAAGTGGGTTCGGGCCTCCACGACGTCTTACCGTCGCTTCACCCTGGCCATGGGTAGATCACTCCGCTTCGGGTCTAGAACATGCCACTACAAACGCCCTATTCGGACTCGCTTTCGCTACGGCTACCCCACACGGGTTAACCTCGCGACATGCCGCTAACTCGCAGGCTCATTCTTCAAAAGGCACGCCATCACCCACCCACC
>NZ_JARBSW010000009.1:0-3003 GCF_037287305.1 Prescottella sp. D32 | reverse complement strand
GCAAAACCGGCAATCAGTCATAGACATCGAGTCAAATCACTAGCAAAATAAACTCAAACTAGCTGTTTGCGCTGACCATCCCAGACGGAAGAATGAGACAATCAGCAAATACCCACCACAAAAAGTGATGGAGTACCAAAAATTGGCACTGACATTCATCGACACACTGTTGAGTTCTCAAAGAACACGCACACACCATCACTCGAAACACACAGTTTCTCGTTCCGGGGCAACCGTTCCAGCTTAGCCCACCCGGGAGTCGAGTGCAAACTCGCTTCCCTTCCGGGCCACCCGGACGCGGTACAACCACCCTACACACGGCAGGATCGTCAACCAACTTCCGGGAATATCAGGCGCTCCCCGTACAACCTCGTTTTCCCTCGCTGACCAGTGAAGATCGCGTCCGGGTCGGTGTCCGTGTCGCTCTGACTCGGAATAAGTTACGCGATCCTCCCGCAGAACACCAAATCGCCTGTTTCCGGAACAGGTGCACAGCTCACGACACGCGCACACCCCCTCGGCTCGGGGCCAGGCGCCCGGCACCGCGGCGACGATCGCCAAGCCCCTTGGTCCGTGGCTCATTCCATCAGCCGGCGGGGGATGCGTGTCATCGCGAGGGTTGCGGGCAGCAGTCGGCCCTCCTCACTCCCCGGCCACTCCGACGCGGGCAAATGGCGGCGACAAACCGAACCCGAGCCTCGTTCCGGGCTCTGGCCCCGCACGCTGGACCGGATATCGACCTCGCGAGGGAGACCATCACAAGCGGACGCATCGACCCGGCCCATCCATCGAGTTCAGCGGAGCACTGTACGAACCGGTGCCCCCGCGCTCCCCCGGCTCGACCATTGACGTGTCCGCGGCCGCTCGACTTGCCGGCTTTCACTGCACCTGCGGGGGTATGTCAGGTCGAGGGGAGCAACCGTGAAAAGTGGGGCCCCGGCTCAACCAATTGTCGGCCGCCCCGGACGCCCGTCTCCCGCCGACGGCACGCCGGCTCGTACGTTCGCTGCGCGATCGCGGCGGGACGTGACGGCGTGTGGCCGTAGCTGAAACAACCGCGGGCTGGTCGGGCTCATCCACCCGCGGACGGGCACGGACTTGCAGTTCCCCGGCCTTGCATCGAACCGCCCCTTTCCGGCGCGGGTATGAGCCGCATTCGAAGAACAGGGGCGGAGGGAGGACGCGTCGAGACAGTCGACTTCCCTGACCGCATGGATAGTGGCCACCGTCCGTAGACCGCTCGGTAGACCCAGAGATGGCAACGAGCCCCTGCTTCGCCGGACGTCTGGGCCAGCCGCATACGGTCCGGTCCGCCCTGCGAATCTCTGTCCTTCGGTTGCCCTCGTGACTCCCGGCGATTGGTCGCAGAGGAGTGGGTCCAGACGCCCCCCTGGCCGAGGACGGAGAGCCCTATCGCCTTCGCCGCAGCGGAATTCGACGGGACAAGGCAGCCCCGGATAGGGGACGGCCCCGACAGGAGTGTGGCGGACAGGACGTAACCATAGGCGGGCGCGCCGACGGGACGACACAGCTCCCACGACGTCGGCAGCCTCACCCAGGGCGCTCCTCCAGAGTCCCTCGACTCTCGCCCATCGGGCCGTGGACAGCCGGCTCGGGCGACGCAGCTCTAACTGCGGCTCCATCGCTGGGGCCGGTCTGCCACGCCGCTCGTGAATCATGCTTGGCTTAAGACGATTTCGGTCCACACGACACGATCATGCAGCGCGCACAGCAGCGTCTTCGCGAAGACGGGCGCCAGCCCGTCGGGCAGCTCGCTACGGGCGGCGGTGAGGCGGGGCAGGCAGTGGCGCTATCATTCAGTGCGCTTTCCGCCGATGATGCGCGCAATCAAGGTGAGCCGACCGGTCGGTGTCCACGCACCGACGGCGACGTCACCCGAAGTCAGTCGAGTGAGGCTCTCGATCTCTCCTTCTTCGCGGAAGTCGATCGGCAATGCGACCCTCTCGACCGAGTCGAAGTGCGAATCGGTGACGATCAACGAGTCTTCGGTCGCGTAAACCGCAACCAGCTCGTCGTCGATCCAGCACCCAGCGAGCCCGAACCCGTATGCAGCCCCGACGTCACTCGCGTCGAGCTGTGCGATCTCGTTCAGACTGGGCCACCCCAGGATCCGCACGGTCTCCGGATCGCTCGGGTACGGGGTGACGAGCAGTCCGGTGCCGGAAGGACTGAAGCCCGCAATCACGGGATCTTCTCCGGCAAGGATCTCGGTCAGGTGTACGCGCATTCCATCGACGTCTACGCGGTAGGCGAGTGCGCCGTCCTGTCCCATGGCGAGCTCGAGTACGGCCGTATCTCCCGTCGGATGCGGATGCAGGAATGCGCGCGTATCGGGGGCGTCGACGTCCTGCTCGTGCAGGAGGTCCCCGGTCGCAGGGTCGAGCGCGAGCAGCCGGTGTCTCTGGCCGTCCGGGACCGCGACGACAAGTAGGTGCCCCAGGAAGGCTGCAGCATCGGCACGCAGTCCAGGCACAGTGATCACTTCGTCGCCCGCGATGGCGAGCCCGCCGGCGAAGTCGAGCACGATCCGATCGAGGCTGGATGCCGCAAGGACACAGACGTCGTCCGCCAGCGGCAGATCTCGCCGCGCAATCTCGGAGAGCCTGTCGTCGAGCAGATGCACCGCCCCGTCCCGCCACTGCACGAACCGTCCGGCTGCGTCCCCGACGGGAACGAGCCCGCGGCATCGGGTCGAGAACGTCGATGACGTCGACGGAATTGAGCATCCAACCACTGTAACGAGCACGGGCGGTCGTCGAGCCGACCTCGGCGTTGCCGGGCACGCGACAGCGCACAGGAATTGCATTCCGATGGCCCGCGGAGCCGGCCGCTGTCTTGCGAAAGGTGATCGATCAGGTGAAAGAGGTGCTGAAATGCCGGAAGGCCCCCACCAATGCTGGTGGGGGCCTTCCGGTTAACGGGTGTTCGGCGGTGTCCTACTCTCCCACACCCTGTCGAGTGCAGTACCATCGGCGCTGGAGG
>NZ_JARBSW010000008.1:0-6029 GCF_037287305.1 Prescottella sp. D32 | reverse complement strand
AACGGCTACATCGGCCTCGAGATCGAGCGCCCGACCGCGGACGGACCGCTCGTCGCACGCACGGTCTTCAGCTACTTCGGTCCCGACATCCAGTACGCCGGATGCGGTCCGATCAATCCCGGGCCCGGTGGAATGACGTGTCGCGGAGAACTGTTCGACTTCGTTCCGGGAAAGACCTACACGCTGCGTGTCGAGCAGATGGGCTCCAACTACTGGCAGGGTGCCATCGACGACGGCACGACGGGATACCCGCGCTCGCTCGGTGGCGTCCAGATCTGGAACGAGCTGCGGCTCGCGCGGCCCTTCGGCTACCAGTCCGTCGGCTACTACGGGGCGTCCGGTTCGTGCGCGGAGGTCCCGCGGGCACGAGTGCGACTCGGCACCCCGACCTCGGTCGGGCCGGGCAGCGGCTTCACCGGCAAGCCGGTTCTCGTCGCGCCCCGCCGGCCCAACCTCACCTGTTTCGGCGCGGTCGCGAACGACGTGGTCGCCGTGCCGGACGGCGTCTCGGTGACGGTCGGCCGCGGATAGTTCTCACACCCGCGTGGATGCGGACGAGAATACGTCGACGATGGCCTCGCAGAACGCGGGCAGGTCGTCAGGGTTGCGGCTCGACACCAGGGTGCCGTCGATGACGACCTCGCGGTCGACGACGTTGCCGCCCGCGTTGCGGATGTCGGTCCGCACGCTCGGATACGACGTCAGGGTCCGGCCCCGAACCACGTCCGCCTCGACGAGCGTCCACGGCCCGTGGCAGATGACGCCGACCGGCTTGTCGGCTTCGACGAACTCGCGCACGAAGGCGACGGCCTTCTCGTCCTGCCGCAAGTGGTCGGGGTTGGTGGTCCCGCCGGGCAGGATGAGGGCGTCGTAGTCACCGACGGACGCCTCCTCGACGGTGAGATCGACATCGTACCGTTCGGCCTCGTGGACATCGCCGTTCATGGCCTGGATCTGGCCGCCGGACAACGAGATCAGACGCACGTCGGCACCCGCCTCGACGACGGCGGCGCGGGGCTGGACGAGTTCGACCTCCTCGACCCCGTCGGTTGCGAGGATAGCGACGGTACGGCCGGTAAGTGCTCGGGAGTCTGTCACCGGTGCTCCTTCCTGTGCAGTCCGGCGTGGGCGAAATGCCCGTCCGCCGATTCGGTTTCGTTGCGGGTATCGACATCGGCGAGGACGGGGTCGAACGCCGGTCCGTCGTTGGCGGGGGTCATCGCCAGGCCGGCGCCCTGCCCGAAGACCAGGTGCCCGCCCAGCGCACCACCGGCGCCGACGGCTCCGAGTGCGGCCATCGACAGGCCCGTCGCGACGACGTCGCGGGCGGCGGGATTTCGCCGGCGGCGGCGGAACGACGCGAGCATCAACACGATTCCCGTCGCGTTGGCGCCCGCGTGCACGAGGCCGACCCGCCGCTGTCTCACGTCACGTTCGCTCCAGTCGGCCCACCCGGTCGCCAGTGCGGGCGGTGTCGTGAGCAGACCGAGTCCGATGAGCCGACGGGCCGTCCGGTGGTCGCGGAGGACCGTGTCGAAGGCCAGCGAGGCCGTCCACATCCCGATGGGAGCGGCGACGAGTCCCGGGTGGATCGGGTGACCCAGCCAGTCGCCGCGCAGACGGTCACCGACAGCGGTCCGGCCCAGCCCGGCCTGGATTCGCTGCTGCAGGGCTGCGCTGACACCGTCCAGGAACGACGCGGACTCCACGCGGTTGTAGAGATGTCGAAGGTTCATACGGGACTGCTACCCGCGAGCGGGTGCCCGTAAACCCCGCACACCCCCGACCGAACGCTCGGAGAACGCGTGCGGCGATCGGGTCAATACCAGTACCGGCGTCCGCCGACCGCCCGACCGGTCGCACCCAGAATCGCCAGGATGACGCCGATCACGAGCAGGATGATCCCGATAGTCCACAAGATGGAGATACCGGTCAGGAACCCGACCACAAGCAGAATCAAACCGAGAACAATCATGACGGACCTCGATCCGGCCTGGGGGACCCGGCGGGTCCCCACAGAGGGATGGATACCCCGCGCGCGGAAAGCGTAAACCGTCCCGGTGTCGATCTAGCCGCCGGGCGTCGACGTGCGCGGTGCGGCCGAACCGGGCGGCGCCGCCAGCACCGAACCGTCACTGACGTAGATCGTGATCGCCGAGCCCGGAACCGCCAGGCCGGACGGCGCGCTGCCGGTGACGTTGCCCTTCGGCGCGTCCGACTTGGTGCTCACCGGGTTCACCGCGAACCCGGCCGCCTTCAGCGCCGCCGCCGCTGCGTCCTGGGTCATCCCGACGACCTCGGGCACCTGGGCGTTCTGGGATCCCCGGACGTACTTGTCGTCCACGGCCGGCAGCGTGGTGGGACCGAAGTTGCCCACCACCGGCATCATCGCGTCGAACCACGTGCGGGCCGGTTCGGTACCGCCGTACAGGTTGCCGTCCCCACACGGGCGCAGCGGGCCGGAGCAGATCTCGCCGGGAGTGGGGGAGTCACCGTAGACGAGGACGCTCGCGGCGAAGTTGTTCGTGAAGCCGAGGAAGCCCGAGGACATGTGCGACTCGGTGGTACCCGTCTTGCCCGACATCGGCAGCTTCCAGCCCGCTGCGCTCGCGGCGCCGAACGAGGTGCCGCCGGGGGCGTCGTCCTTGCTCATCGCCACCGCGAGCGTGTCAGCCAGACCGGGGTCGACCACCTGTTCGCAGGCCTGCTGCGTGAGCGACACCGGCTTGCCCTCGCGGTCGGTGATCGAGTCGATCGGAGTGGGCGGGCACCACTTGCCGTGCGAGGCGAGGGTGGCTGCGACGTTCGCGAGTTCGAGCGGGTTGACCCATGTGGGGCCGAGGGTGAACGAGCCGAGGTTCTGCGACTTCTGCATGTCCGCCATGCTCTGGTCACCGAAACCGGACGAGCCGGTGGCGGTGTACGAGCGCAGGCCGAGTCGCACCGCCATGTCGACGGTGGGGGCGACGCCGGTGGACTGGATCAGTTTGACGAACGCCGTGTTCGGTGACTGGGCGAGCGCGTCGGTCACCGACATCTTCGCCGGGTAGTTGTTGGTGGCGTTCTGGACGCAGTAGGTGGCGGCGGGGCAGCCGCGGGCGCCGCCGTTGCCCATGCCGCGCGCCTCGAATCGCTGCGGGACGTCCAGGACGGCGCTCGTGCCGAGCCCCTTCTCCATCGCCGCGGCCGTCGTGAAGATCTTGAAGATCGAGCCGGCGCCGTGACCGACGAGCGTGTACGGCTGCGGTTGGACGGTCTCCTCGTTGGAGGTGTCCAGGCCGTACGTGCGGCTGGACCCCATCGCGAGGACGCGGTGTTGATCCTGGCCCGGTTGCACCACGTTCATGACGTTCGCGATGCCGTCGAGCTTGGGGTCTGCGTTCTTGACCAGAGCCTTCTTCACCGAGTCCTGCACGACCGGGTCGAGGGTGGTCTTGATCGTGTAGCCGCCCTTGTTGATCTGCTCGCGGCTGATGCCGGACGCGGCGAGGTACTGCAGCGCGTAGTCGCAGAAGAAGCCGCGGTCACCCGCCGCGATGCACCCCCGGGGCAGGGAATTGGGCGTGGGCAGCACGCCGAGCGGTGTCGACTTGGCGGCCCGGATCTCGTTCGCCCGCTCGGGGATGTTCGCGATCATCGTGTCGAGGACCGTGTTGCGTCGTTCGGTCACGCCGTCGACGTTGGTGTACGGATTGAGCGCCGAACTCGACTGCACCATGCCGGCCAGCATCGCCGCCTGCGTCAGATTCAGGTCCTTCGCGTCGACCCCGAAGTACGTCTGTGCGGCGTCCTGCACGCCGAACGAGCCGTTTCCGAACGGGACGAGGTTGAGATAGCGCGTGAGGATCTCGTCCTTGGTCAGCTTCTTGTCGAGGGTGAGGGCCATCCGGATCTCGCGGATCTTGCGGGCCGGGGTGGTCTCGATCGCGGCGCGGCGTTCGGCGTCGTTCCGCGCGACGACCAGGAGTTGGTAGTTCTTCACGTACTGCTGGTCGATGGTCGATGCGCCCTGCTGGACCTCACCGCTGGTGGTGTTGGTCATCGCCGCGCGCAGCGTGCCCTGCCAGTCGACGCCGTGATGGTCGGCGAAGCGTTTGTCCTCGATCGAGACGATCGCGAGCTTCATCTCGTTGGAGATCTGGTCGCTCGGGACTTCGAAGCGCCGCTGTTCGTACAGCCACGCGATGGGGTTCCCGGCGACGTCGGTCATCGTCGAGACCGCGGGGACAGTGCCCTCGACGAGTTCGGCGGAGACGTTGTCGACGGCGTCGGCGGCGCGGTTGGATGCGAAGCCGAAGCCTCCTGCCAGCGGAAACATCGCTCCAGCGAGCAGAACACCGGCGAGTGCGGAACATCCCGCGAGCTTGGCGATCGTTTTGGCTCTCGACACGCTGTACAGACTACGTCGAACGGACCGTGTGCCCTGGTGGACGACTCGAACGGGCCGGTCGGTAGTCGGTGAACCGGGGATGAACTTCCTCCCCGACCCGGGCATTTGCCGCGAAGTATGCACGCCCGTACCAGAAAGTGGAGAGCTGATCTTGCGCTTCGCGCTTCCTTTACCTAGATTGACTCAGGTCAGTGTGATACAGCTAACACTGGATTAGGAATGTGGTGTGTACCTCTCGTGCTATTTGCGAGGGTCGCTCGAGGATTTCGAGCGCCGTGGGGAACGGCGTTCGGACGAAGGGGAACCGAATGCACATGACCAGTCCCGCGACGCGGCTCGACTACGAGCAGGCAGAAGCGCGCATTCAATGGGTCGCACAGGCACGCTGCCGAGAGGTGGACCCGGACCAGCTGTTCGTACGTGGCGCCGCGCAGCGCAAGGCCGCCACCATCTGCCGTCACTGCCCCGTACTCATGCAGTGCGGCGCCGACGCGTTGGACAACCGCGTCGAGTTCGGCGTCTGGGGAGGCATGACCGAACGTCAGCGTCGGGCCCTGCTCAAGCAGCATCCCGAGGTGGAGTCCTGGGCGGAGTTCTTCGAAGCCCAGCGCCACCACCAGTCCGCGGTCTGACCGCGAAACCAGGGTCGGCCCTCGTCGGGGAGTAGGACCGATCGCACACGAACATCCGAAGGGCGCACGGCCGTCGGCCGTGCGCCCTCGTGCATGGTTCAGCCCCTGTGGCTTCAGCCCTGTCGGGTCAACTGGTCGCCAACCGCCCGCAGCGCGTCGAGATCGGACACCTCGAACGGCAGGGACGGTACTCCGATGATGGGGACCTGCGGATGCGACGCGGTGAACCGTCCGAGCAGTCGCACCTCCCGCTTCGCGGTCACCGCGCGGTCCGCGTGCACCCGCAGGATCGCGGACGTCAGCTGCGCCGTCGGATCGTCGGGCGCCTTCTCGTCCAGCAGGTCGGCGCCGGTGAGTGCGTGATCGGCGGGCAACGAGCACAGGGTGGGATGCGTCCGGTTCAGCACCAGCCCCGCCAGCGGCATGCTGTCGCCGGTGAGCCGGTCGACGAAGAAGGCCGCCTCGCGCAGCGCGTCCGGCTCGGCGGCCGCGATCACCACGAACTGCGTGCCCTCCTGACGCAGCAACTCGTACGTGCGACCCGCCCGCTCCCGGAAGCCCCCGAACATCGAGTCGAGCGACTGCACGAACGCGGACGCGTCGGACAGCATCTGGCTGCCCACCACCGTCGACACACCCTTGAGGGCCAGTCCCATCGCGCCCGTCACGAGCCGGCCGATGCCGCGACCCGGTGCGGTCAGCAAACGAATCATCCGCCCGTCGAGAAATGCCCCGAGCCGCTGCGGCGCGTCGAGGAAGTCGAGCGCGTTGCGCGACGGCGGGGTGTCCACGATCACCAGGTCCCACCGGGCGTCGGCGGCGAGCTGACCGAGCTTCTCCATCGCCATGTACTCCTGCGTGCCGGAGAACGAGGTGGCGACCGTCTGGTAGAAGGGGTTGGCCAGGATCTGCTGCGCCTTCTCGGGTGACGAGTGCTCGAGCACCATCTCGTCGAACGTGCGCCGCATGTTCAGCATCATCGCGTGCAGTTCCCCGGTGGAGCCGGG
>NZ_JARBSW010000007.1:0-230930 GCF_037287305.1 Prescottella sp. D32 | reverse complement strand
CTCGAGCGCCATGACCGCGACAGCGCCGGCGTCCTCGGCGATCTTGGCCTGCTCGGGGGTGACCACGTCCATGATGACGCCGCCCTTGAGCATCTCGGCCATGCCCCGCTTGACGCGCGCCGTGCCGACCTGGGCAGGCGACGCGGTGGGGGAGGTGCCGGCGGATGTGGTGTCGGTGTTGCTCACAGCTGATTCTTCCTTCGCTGTACGGGGTGGTGGATACGCGGTGCTAACGGGCCGGGGCGGCCATGCCGTCGAGGAACACCGTGATGCAGTCGTTCGAGAGCTCGTCGATCGTGTAGGGGTCGTCCGGCTTGCGCCAGTAGACGGTGAACCACACCGAGTCGCGCAGGAAACGATGGAAGACCTTGGACGGAACGTCCTTTCGGAGGACGCCCGCGTCCTTGCCGGCCTCGATGGCGTCGAGCCAGATCGTCTGGATCTCGTCCGCGATCGTGCGGGCCTCGGCGAAGTCGCGCATGGCACGCAGATTGGGGAACTCCGCGTGGTAGACCTTGGTCGCATCCGGGCGCGCGGCGCCCGTCGCGAGCGAGACGTCGACGATCGCCTTCAGTCTGGCTCGGGGTTCGAGCCGGTCGAGCTCCATCGAGCGATAGTTCGCGAGTAGGTCCGAGAGGAACACCGTGACCAGTTCGGTGACGATGGCACCCTTCGACCGGAAGTAGTGGTAGAGCGCCCCCGCGTTGAGGCCGACCTCGTCGCCGATCTCCCGCATCGACGTCCCCGCGATGCCACGCGCCGCGAACAGGGTGGCCGCGGCATCGAGGATCTCGGACTTGCGGTCCTGGGGTTCCGCCACTTCAGTCCCTTCCGATTTGAACACTCATTCAACGACATTAACCGGGTCGGTCGCATCGCGTCAAAGTGGGGTTGCGCCACGTCGGAAGTCTCGCGTCGAACATGTTCGCGGCGTGCAGATTCGAGCTGGCATGCAGAGGCGACTCGCCTCCGATCCCGTCTTGACGGCCTGCTTCCATCGACCTATATTCGCCTTGAATGAACGTTCAATACGATTTATTCGGGCATGAGCCGCCCATGCTCTTTCCGCCCGGTTCGTGGCGCGAGGCCGATCGGCGTCCGCACGAACCGCCCATGCGGACCCTTACCGAAATCGACGAGGAGATCGAAATGACCAGGGTTGTCTACGCCCGCAGTGTCCACGACGAGCGCGAGATCGAGGCCTGCCTCGAGGTCTTGCGTGGTGGTCCGTTCGCGCTGAAGATCGGCAAGAACGTCGCCGAGATGGAGCGCAAGGTCGCCGACCTGTACGGCAAGAAGCTGGGCCTGATGTGCAACTCGGGATCATCCGCGCTGTACCTGGCGCTCGAGCTGCTGGATCTGCCCAAGGGCTCCGAGGTGATCACCTCGCCGCTGACGTTCTCGACGGACGTCTCGCCGATCGTGCGGGGCGGCTGGGTGCCGGTGTTCGTCGACGTCGAGCCCGACACCTACAACGTCGACGTCGGCAAGATCGAGGAGCTGATCACCGACAAGACCAAGGCGATCCTGGTGCCGAACCTCGCCGGCAACGCCCCCGACTGGGACGTCATCCGCGAGATCGCCGACAAGCACGACCTGAAGGTCATCGAGGATTCGTGCGACTGCATCGGAACCACCCTGCGCGGCACCAAGACCGGCTCGCGCTCGGACATCACGGTCACCAGTTTCGCGATGTCGCACATCATCACGGCCGCCGGCAACGGCGGCATGGTGTGCCTCGACGACGAGAAGCTGCGCGACAAGGGCCTGATGCTGCGCCGCTGGGGACGCCGGTCCGAGCCGCACCTGTTCGGGTCCGAGCAGGCTCGTACCGGGCGCGTCTTCCGTGAGGACCTCGACGGGGTCGCGTACGACAACGACTTCATCTTCGACGTCCTGCCGTGGAACTTCGAGCCGTCGGAGCTGGGGTCGGCGTTCGGCCTCGTCCAGTTGAGCAAGCTCGAGGTCAACTACAAGCGCCGCCATCAGATCTTCGACGCGTTCAGCGCGGCCTTCGGTGCCTACCCGGATCTGTTCCGCCTGCCCAAGCCGCTGGAGGGCTTCTACACCGCGTGGCTGTGCTACCCGGTGACCATCCGTGAGGACGCCGGCTTCGAGCGGGGGGACCTGCAGGAGTCGCTCGAGGGGGCGGGCATCGACACCCGAACGGTCTGGAGCGGCAACGTCACCCGGCACCCGATGATGCGTAATGTCGAGTACCGCATCCCCGAGGGCGGGCTGCCCTTCGCGGACGAGGTGTTCGAGCGCGGCATGTCGCTCGGCATGAGCCACGGCATGAGCGACGAGGAACTCGACCACGTCGTCGCCAGCATCCACGCGTTCGCCTCCAAGTTCGCGGCTGCGAAGCAGTAGCACCCCGTCTCTGTGCGAGCCCCCGGCCTCCCGGCCGGGGGCTCGTGGCGTTTCCGGTCAACACCGCGATCGGTTCGTGGAACGTGGTTCTATCTCAGTTCAAGCCTCCGTCTTGACATGGACTTGATCCGCGCTACTCTCGATGCAAGCGCATAGAACACGGTTTCAATCAAGCCGTCGATCAGGAGTCTCACAGTGACGAACGAAACCCCGTACATCCTCATCTCTGCCGACAGCCACGCCGGCGCCGATCACGCCACCTACCGCTCGTACCTCGAATCGAAGTGGCACGAGGAGTTCGACGCGTGGCGCGGGAAGTACAAGAACCCCTACCGCGACCTCGTCGACGACGGCCGAACCCGAAACTGGGACAACGAACGTCGCCTGCGTGAGACACAGGGTGACGGCACGGTCGGTGAGGTGCTCTTCCCCAACACGGTGCCTCCGTTCTTCCCGAGTGCCGCCGTCCTGGCCGGTCCGCCGCGGGCCGAGGACTTCGACAAGCGGCTCGCGGGCGTGCGGGCGCACAACCGTTGGCTGAAGGACTTCTGCAACGACGCACCCGCCCAGCGCGCCGGCGTCGCGCAGGTATTCCTCAACGACGTCGACGAGGCGATCAAGGACGTCGAGTGGGTCAAGGAGAACGGACTGCGCGGCGGCATCCTGCTCCCGAACCTGGCGCCGGACGTCAAGTGGGTCAAGCCGCTGTACGACCCGGAGTACGACCGGCTGTGGAAGGTCTGCGAGGACCTCGGTGTTCCGGTGAACAGCCATGCCGGCACGGGCCTGCCCGACTACGGCCGCTACAAGACGTCGTCGCTGCTCTACATCAACGAGGTCGGCTTCTACTCGATGCGCCCGCTGGTGCAGATGATCCTCTCGGGTGTCTTCGAACGGTTCCCGAAGCTCAAGTTCGCGGTGTCGGAGCAGGGCTGCGCGTGGGCTCCGGACCTGATGCGCCAGCTCGACACCGTCGATCTGCGCGTCAAGCGCACCGGGCGGATCGGCGAGCTGTTCTACAGCGAGGACGAGCAGTTGCCGTTGCGTCCGAGCGAGTACTTCCGGCGAAACGTGTGGGTCGGTGCCACGATGCCGTCGGCGCAGGACATGGCCACGCGCGACACCCTCGGCGAGGGCAAGTTCATGTGGGGCAGCGACTACCCGCACAACGAGGGCACGTACCCGTTCACGCGCGAGTGCATCCGTCAGGTCATGCACGACGTTGACGAGGCGGAGCTGCGGAAGCTTCTCGCGGCCAACGCGGCCGAACTGTACGACTTCGATCTGGACGCGCTGGCCCCGCTGGCGGCGAAGTACGGCCCCACCCCGTCCGAGGTTGCGCAGCCGCTCACCGAACTGCCCGACGAGCCGAACGATGTTCTCCTGCGCGAGTCGTTCGCCAACCAGCTCGAGGCGGAGCTCGGCGTATGACCGGCCGTCTGGACGGCCGGCGTGCGATCGTCACCGGAGCCAGTCGAGGTATCGGCGCCGGCATCGCGCAACGCCTCGCGGCAGAGGGCGCTGCCGTCGCAATCGTGGCGCGCACGGTCGACGAGCCCGATCGCGGATTCGACGGCACCCTTGCCCGGACGGCCGAAATGATCCGTGCGGCCGGGGGCACCGTGGCGATCGTCCCCGCAGCCCTCGAGGATCCCGACTCCCGGGCGCGGATCGTCCCGGAGTCGGAGAAGGCGCTGGGGGGACCGATCGACATCCTCGTCAACAATGCGGCGGCCGCGATCTTCCAGCCGTTGCGGAGCTACCCGGCCAAGCGTGCGCATCTGACGTTCGAGGTGAACGTGCATGCGCCGCTCGACCTCGCGCAGCGGGTGATCCCGGGCATGCGGGAGCGGGGTGAGGGCTGGATCGTCAACATCACCAGCGGTACCGCACGGATCCGTCCGGTCGAACCACTGCCCGAGGGCGAGACCGATCTGGATGCCGACATCCACGGCACCGCGCTGTACGGAATGAGCAAAGCCGCCCAGGACCGGATGACGGCCGGCCTGGCCGCCGAGCTGAACGGCACCGGCATCCGGGTCAACGCGGTCCGGCCGCGATCAGCGGTCGCCACGGCCGGCGCGATGTCGGTGGCGTCCGACATGGTCGGCACCGAGTGGTTCGTTCCGGAATCCCTCGAGGAGATGGTCGAAGCGGTGACGTGGTTGTGCGACGCCGCACCGCACTACACCGGCAACGTCGAGGCGAGTCTGGACATCCTCGAGCGTGAGAGGCTGACGGTCCGGGACCTCCACGGCAGGCCTATCGCGAAGGAGCTGAACGCATGACGCCCTACGAGGGTATCCCCATCGTCGACACGCACATCGGTTTCCGGGAGGCCGGCTACGACGAGTACGCGTTCATCACGCGGCAGACGAAGGACCGCGAGAGCAACGACGAGTTCACCATGCCCGCGCAGTACATGTTCAAGGGTGTGCCGGACCTCGCGACCGACGATCCGATCTCGGTGACGCTGCACGAGATGGACAAGCACGGCATCGAGATCGGCATGGTCAGCATGGCCAAGGAATCCGGGCAGCGCGCCGTCCGCATGTTCCCGGACCGATTCGTGCCGCAGGGGTCGGCGGTCGATCCCAACGACATCATGGGCACATTGGCCCGGATGACCCGTGAGTACGAGGAATTCGGCATCCTCTCGGTGAGTTCGTTCGCCGCGGGCACGTTCCCTCAGGTGGCGCTCAACGCGCCGCAGATGTATCCGATCTACGCAAAGTGCGTCGAGCTCGACATCCCGATCTTCGCGTGCGCAGGTATCGCGGGGCCGCGACTGAAGTCGGCGGTCCAGCACGTCGAACTCATCGACGACGTCATGTTCGATTTCCCGGATCTGGTGTTCGTCACGCGGCACGGCTGCGAACCGTGGGAGGATCTGGCCGTCAAACTGATGATCAAATGGCCGAACCTCTACTACTCGACCTCGGCGTTCGCGCCCAAGCACTACCCGAAGGCGATCGTCGACTACGCGAACACGCGCGGCGCCGACAAGATCATCTACGCCGGCTACTTCCCTGCGGGGCTGACCCTGGACCGGATCTTCGGCGACATGCCGAGCGTGCCGTTCAAGGACGAGGTGTGGCCGAAGTTCCTGCACGAGAACGCCCGCAAGGTGCTCAAACTGAAAGGTTGATCGGACATGCCGATCGGTATCGGAGCAGATCACGACGCGCTCGCCGACTCGCTGGCGCGGTTCGCGGCCCGCGAGGCTCCCGTGGAACGGACACGCGGGCAGTTCGACGACCTCGCGCGCGGTGCTCGGCCCGCCTTCTGGGAACAGTTGGTAGGTATGGGTATTCCGTCGCTACACCTCGCCGAGGAGTACGACGGGGCGGGCGCGGGCCTGCTCGAACTCGCGGTGGCACTGGAGCAGTCCGGGTACGGGCTGATCCCCGGACCGTTGCTGCCGACGGTCACCGCGAGCGCCGTCATCCAGTCCCACGGGACCGACGCGGCGCGCAAGGCGTTGCTTCCGCGACTGGCCGGCGGCGCCACCGCCGCGGTGGCGCTGGGGACGGGGACCGTCACCCTCGACGGCGATGGCGACGAAGTGGTCGCCGGCGGCGAGACGGTACCGGTGCTCGGTGCTCCGGGTGCCGAGATCCTCGTGCTGGCGGGGCAGTCCGGTGAGCGTCCGGTGTGGTTCGTCGTGTCGGCGAGTGACGCGGGTGTGGAGGTCCTCGCCGAAGAAGGCGTCGACCTGACCCGCGCCCTCGGCCGGGTGCGCCTGTCCGACACCCGGATCCCGGCCGAGAACGTCCTCGGCGCCGGGGCGGACGAGGTCGCGGCGATCGCCGCGGTGCTGCAGTGCGCCGAGGCCGTCGGCGTCGCCCGGTGGGCGCAGGAGACAAGCTTGGCGTACGCGAAGATCCGCGAGCAGTTCGGGCGCCCCATCGGCTCGTTCCAGGCGATCAAGCACAAGTGTGCGCAGTTGTTCATCCGGCTCGAGGTGATGACCAGTTCGGTGTGGGACGCCGTGTCGGCCGCGGACAGCGGCGACCGGAAGCAGTTGGCACTCGCGGCCGCGCGGACCGCGACGGTGGTGCGCCGCGAGGCCGTCGACGTGGTACTCGAGGCGCTCACGCTGCTCGGTGGCATCGGCAACACCTGGGAGCACGACATCCACCTGTACTGGCGACGTGTCGTGAGCCTGCTCGCGCTCGGTGGTTCGCAGGACGCGTGGGCCCGCCGCGCCGGTGAACTGGCGCTGACCACCGAACGGGAAGCGGTGCTGGGGGTTCCGGACCGGCCGGAGTTCCGGGCGGGTGTCGCGGCGACGATCGCCGAGGCCGCAGCACTCGACCCGGTGGCGGCTCGGGTGCTGCTCGCCGATCGGGGGTTGGTCGCGCCGCACTACCCCGAGCCGTACGGCCTGGGCGCCGATACCGCCGCTCAGCTGATTCTCGCGGAGGAGTTCGACCGCGCCGGAGTTCCCCAACCCAGCACCGTCATCGGTGAGTGGGCGTTGCCGTCGATCTTCGAGTACGGCACCGAGGAACAGATGGAACGACTCGTTGTTCCGACGTTGCGCGGCGAGATCATCTGGTGCCAGCTGTTCTCCGAGCCCGGCGCGGGATCCGATCTGGCGTCGTTGACGACCTCCGCCACCAAGGTCGACGGAGGCTGGCGTATCGACGGCAACAAGGTGTGGAACTCGAAGGCGTACGAGGCGCACTGGGGCATCTGCCTGGCGCGGACCGACCGTGACGCCCCCAAGCATCGGGGCATCAGCTTCTTCCTCGTCGACATGTCGGCGCCGGGCGTGGAAGTCCGGCCGCTGCGGGAGGCGAACGGCGACAGCATGTTCAACGAGGTCGTTCTCGACGGTGTCTTCGTTCCCGACGCCGACCTGGTGGGTGCGCCCGGAGAGGGCTGGAAGGTGGCCCGCACGACGCTGGCGAACGAGCGGGTCGCGATGGGAAACACCCCGGTTGCGAGCGGGTACCGCTTCGATCCGGTCGAGGTGGCGCGGACGCTGGACCCGGACACTCGGCACGACGCGCTGCCTGCGCTCGGTCGGATCACGTCTACCACCGGGGCCCTCGATGCGCTCGCGCATCGCAGCGTCCTCAAGCGGCTGTCGGGTCTGAACCCGGGTGTCGAGGCGAGTGCGCTCAAGGCGGCGTCTGCGCAGCACATCACGGATGCGACGGCGCAGGTGCTCGAATGGTTCGGGCCGGAGGCCGCCCTGGGCGGCCTGGGCCCGAACGTCACCGGTGGCGGGCGCGCGGCCAAGGCATACCTTGCCACGCCGAAGCTGCTGATCGGTGGCGGCACGCTCGAAATCCAGCTCAACGTCATCTCGGAGCAGATCCTCGGGCTGCCACGGGAACCACGATGACCGGTGGACTCCTGCGTGGTCGTACCGCGATCGTCACCGGAGCCAGCGAGGGTCTCGGTCGTGCCGAGGCCCTCGCCCTCGCGGAAGCGGGTGCCGACCTGGTGATCAACGCTCGTAGCTCCCGGATCGAAGACGTCGCTGCGGAGATCCGCAGCGACGGCGGGTCCGTCGTGACGTGTGTGGGTGACGTCGGTGAGCAGGCCACCGCGGACCGGCTCGTCGCGCTCGCGGTGGACCGTTTCGGCCGCCTCGACATCCTGGTGAACAACGCCGGCATCATTCGGGACCGGATGGTGTTCAACATGTCCGCCGACGAGTGGGACGACGTGCTGCGGGTCAATCTGCGCAGCACGTTTCTCACGACGCGCGCGGCGACCGACCACTGGCGACGTCGGGCGAAGGACAGTGGGGCGCCGGTCTACGCGCGCATCGTCAACACGTCGTCGGAGGCGTACGCGTCCGGCCCGCCGGGGGCCGCCAACTACGCCGCGTCCAAGGCAGGTGTCGTCGCCCTGACGATGTCCACCGCCCGGGGGTGCGAGGCCTTCGGTGTGCGGGCCAACGCCATCTGTCCCCGGGCACGCACGGCCATGACGAGCGACGTGTTCGGGCCGCGTCCGCAAGGGGGAGACGACCCGCTGTCGGTCGAACACGTTGCGCCGCTCGTCGTCTACCTCGCCTCACCAGCCGCCGAGTCGGTCAACGGTCGAGTACTGGTCGCGTACGGGGACCGGATCGACGTGATGACGCCGCCCGCCGTCGAGGCGAGCCTGCGCTCGGCGTCGCGGTGGAGCCAGGACGAATTGCGCGACGTGCTGGGCGGGTATCTGACGACCCCGTCGCCGGAGCCGGAGTCGGCGGTGACCGGTTGACGATTAGGCTGCCTTCGTGACCGAATCCGTGGCCGTGCCGATGAGCCCCGACGACATGACCGACGCGCAGCGTGCGCGCCGGCGGCACCTGCTCGACACCGTGATCGAGATGCTCGCCGAGACCAGCCCCGACCGGATACAGATGCGAGAGGTCTCGGAGCGGTCCGGGGTGGCCCTCGGGACGCTCTACCGGTACTTCCCGGCGAAGCAGCACCTCCTGGCGGCCGCAATGGTGGCCTGGAACGACATTCTCGCCGAACGGCTGGCGGAGGAACGCGAAACGGGTCGGCTCCGAAATGCGCACGGTTCGGTCCTCGATCGTGTCGTGGACCTCTACACGCGCCAGATGAAGGCATTCCAGCGAGGACCGAACTTCGCACGTCTCGAGGTCGAATTGCAGACCTCCGACGATCCGTACGTGCGAGACACACTCGACGAACGCTCTGCCGCGAACCGGAAGATGCTGTTCGAGCTGATGGAAGGCGTGCCCGCCGAGCGGGCACGCCTCGCGTCGTTGTCGATCGGCAGCACGATGCTCAATTCGCTCGTCCTGTGGACGACCGGCCGCATCGGATTCCCCGAGGCTTTGCGTAACGTTCAGGACGTGTCGCGGCTGGTGCTCGGCGAGTAGCCGGTACGGTTCGACTTCCAATATTGTTCTGCGACAGGACCGGCCGCGCGGGCACCGCGCGGCCGGTCCTGTCGCAGACGTCTTCCGTGTCGTCAGTTCCCGATCGCTGCGGAGGCCGCCCGGCGCTCCATGTTCTCGGCGACCTCGCGCCGCCAGGCGGCGACGGGCTTGGTGGTGTCCATCTCGAACTCGAAACGGTTGGTCATGTCCGGGCTGATGTCGGCGACGTCGACGTAGAACTGCTCGTACCAGCGGCGCAGCTGGTAGACGGGCCCGTCTTCCTCGCACAGCAGCGGGTTCTCGATGCGGGTCTTGTTCTTCCAGATCGCGACGTCCTGCTCGAACCCGATCGCGATGAACTTGGCCATCCCGGCGGCCAGTGCGTTCGCCTTCGCGCCACTGACCGACTCGCTCTGCTTGACCTTGATGCCGTACATGAGGACGAACTTGTTCGGCGAGATCGGGTAGTGGCAGTTGATCAGGATCGAGTCGATGTCGAAATCCGGGTAATGGTAGGTCAACTCGTCGATCATGAAGGACGGGCCGTAGTACGCCGCGACCGAGCTGTTGCCCGTGGAGGCCGCCTGTCCGTCCTTGGTGGGCCGGGCCATGTCCTCGCGTCCGACGCCCTCGTGGAACTGGGTGGCGATGTGGCCCTCGAAGATGTTCTCGAACTTGATCGGGAAGCCGTAGTGCACGTAGAAGAAGTGCGCCATGTCGACGACGTTGTCGATGATCTCGCGGCAGTTGGTGTCGATGGTGATCTGCTTCCACACCCAGTCGGTCCACTCCTCACCGGGGGCGGTCATCTCCGGGATGGTGACCTCGGCCGGCGGCTGGTTGCCCTCGGGGTCGTGCCAGACGAACAGCAGTCCGTCCTTCTCCATCGTGGTCCACGCGCGGGTCTTGGCGAGCGGCGGCACGCGGCGGGCGTAGGGGATGTCGGTGCAGCGGCCCTTGCCGTTCCAGCGCCAGTCGTGGAACGGACACGCCACCGAGTCGCCCTTGATCTCGCCCTGGCTCAGGTCGCCACCCATGTGCCGGCAGTACGCGTCGAGAACCTTCAGATCGCCCTCGCTGTCCGCGAACACCACCAACTTGGTGCCGAAGGCGTGGATCGGATGCGGCTTACCGTCGGTGAAATCCCTGGTGAGGCCGATGCAGTGCCAACCGCGCGCGAATCTTGTCGGCGCCTCGCCGGCCTCGATCATCCGGACCTCGCTGCTGCCTGTCGCTGATGTCGTCATGTGTTTCCCATACATTGGTGGTAATCGGTGGTACTTCCTGCAGGATCAATCGGGGACGCCGAATACACAGTGGTCCCGCGAAGGGCGCCGGCCGCTCGTGAGTCATGCATCTCTGGCGGATACGTCCGGTTCGGACCGGTAGCGATGTGGTTGCAAGGGCACTGTCGCGCGAGAGCGACTCTACAGCAGCGGAATTGGGAATCGCGAAGACCCTTGGCTCTTCCCTGACATGCAGGTGGGGTGAAACGTAATTCTATTTTGCTGGCCGGAACTCGACGTATTAGGTCATATGTCTTGCAAACCTGTGCGTTCATGGTGTTCCATGTCACTGGAACCTGATTCTTTCTTCCGCGAGCCTGCGCGGACCGCGGTCTCGCTCCCCGCCGCACGTGCTGTCACGAGAAGTCGGCGGCCGTCAGCTGCGAACGGCGAAGTCATCACATCGAGAGGACGGATATGTTGCATCGACTTTGGCGCGGTTGGCGCTCGGTAGCTGTCGTGAGCATCGGTGCTCTGGCCTTGACGGCCTGCGCTTCGGCTGACGGCCAGGGTTCCGGCGACTCCGTGAACGCCGGTGGCGCGTACGCGATCGGCTACGTCGGCGATCGTGCCGGCGAGGGCGACCCCGTCGACGGCGGCGTGGTGACCTACGGGTCGTACGGCTTCCCGGCGACGCTGGACCCGACCAAGACCCTGATGGCCGGGTCGACGGGCGGCACCGAGCTGGCCGCGATTTACGACACCCTGGTGCGCTACGACTTCGAGAAGTCGCAGTACGTACCGCAGTTGGCGGCCGGGCTCGAGTCCTCCGACGACGGGCAGGCGTGGACCGTCACGCTGCGTGACGGGGCCACGTTCAGCGACGGGACGCCGGTCGACTCGGCCGCGGTGAAGTGGAGTCTCGACCGCTATGTCGCGGCCAAGCGCGATGTGGCGCAGGTGTGGACGAACTCGGTTGCCGGTGTCGAGACTCCCGACGCGAAGACGGTGGTCATCCGGCTCCAACGCCCGTGGACCGACTTTCCGGTGCTGCTCGCGGCCGGGCCCGGTGTGATCGTGGCGCCGAGCTCGGAAGCGTCGGGTTCGTTCACGCCGATCGGCGCCGGGCCGTTCACCGTCACCCGGTTCGCTCCCAACGAGGTGCTCGAGCTGGCGCCGCGTGCCGACTACGTAGGAGGAAAGCCGCGACTCGCTGGTCTGCGCTTCGTTCCCACGGCCAACGCCCAGGGCATGTTCGAGTCCATTCGCAGTGGCGAGCTCAACGCCGGCTATCTCTACCGGAACACCGAGGTCATCGACAGCGCGATCGACGCCGGCCTCGAGGGCTATCGCGATCTCCAGGGGCTCGGCGCGATCGGAATGATCAATCAGCGCGAGGGTCGTCCGGGTGCCGACGTCCGGGTTCGTCGGGCGATCGCGCTCGGAATCGATCCGGAGGCCTTGAACCAGCGTGTGAACGGCGGAAAGGGACCGGCCGGCTCGGCGATGTTCCCGGAAGGCTCGAAGTGGCACAACGAGGACGTGCAGGGCGTCACCTACGACCCGGATCAGGCGCGGGAGTTGCTGAGCCAGGCCAAGGCTGACGGCTACAACGGCAAGCTCACGTACGTGGCCATCAACGAGGAGGCCTCGCGTCAGGGTGCTCTCGCCGCACAGGCCGCGCTGAACTCGATCGGTTTCGATGTCGAGGTCGCGTATGCCAACAGCGTCACCGACCTGACTCGCCGTGTCTACGTCGATCGGGACTTCGACATCGCCCGCAGCGGTGCGTCGCTCATCGACGCGGCACCGCTGCTCCGCCTGTACGGGTCGCTCGGCAGCACGTCGAGCAACAATGCCGCGGGCTACAACTCGCCCGAGATGGACGCTCTACTGGTGAAGCTGCAGACCGCCGGCAGCGACGACGCGAAGCAGACGGCCATCGACGACATTCAGAAGCTTGCCGACGAGACCGTTCCGTATGCGGTGTGGGCGCCGACCGCCGTGTACACGGCGTGGACGCCGAAGCTGCACGGCGCCAACGTCAGCATCGACAACGTCGTCCTCTTCGACGAGGCCTGGATGGAGCGCTGACGCACTCCCGGTACCGCGTCCACACACTGAGTGATCCACGTTTGGAGGTCTCCATGGCGCGAGTCGATCCCGCCGAGTCAACCGCCGCGACCAGGCCGCGCCGGCGGGTCGCTCCGTCCATGATCGAGCGGATGACCTTGATCATGGACGTCTTCGAAGACCGGTCGACCCGGCTCACCCTCGAGGAGGTGGGGATACGGGCCGGGCTGCCTCGTTCGACGGTGCACCGGATCCTGGACCAACTCATCGGCCTCGAATGGGTGGAGCACGCGTCGTTCGGCTACTGCCTCGGTCGGCGGGCGCGCCGCTTCGGCGGCAGCGTCGACGGTGAGATTCGCGTTGCAGCAGCGCCGTCACTGCACGAATTGCACATGCAGACCGGCATGGTCGTGCATCTTTCCGTGCTCGACGGGGCGGATGGCGTGTACCTGGACAAGAGAGGCGGCCGCTTCGCCTCGAGCCTGCCGTCGCGTGTCGGTGGTCGCGGCGCCGCCTACGCGACGGCAGGTGGCAAGGCGATGCTCGCCTGGCTCGATCCCCGGCGGGTGGACGAACTGTACGGAGAGGGCCTCGCTCGTCGCACCGACAGGACGATCACCGACATCGCGACACTGCATCAGGAACTGAACAGGATTCGCCGACGCGGCGGCGTGGCCTTCGAGCAGGGCGAGTCGGTCCGCGGTGTGGCATGCGTCGGTGCCGCGGTTCGTGGCGTCGCCGGACCGGTTGCCGCAATCTCGCTGTGTGGGGATGCCAGAGGCTCGAACCTCGAACGCGTCGCCCCACTCGTGGTCGATGCGGTTGCGGAAGTCTCGCGGATTCTGGACCCGGAGTTCGGTGACGGTCGGCGGAATCGGCGCGTGACCGGTACCCGCGTCGACACCTGGTCGGCGGATTCGCTGGACCGGCTGGCCTCGATCCAGACCGGCCGATGGGTCTGACCGGGGAGCCACACCGATCGATCCGCACGCCGGAACTTCTCGACCATCGAAGGAGAACAGCATGCCGGTGAACACCGTCCGCGGTCCCATCGACCGCTCGCAACTCGGCCAGACCCTGATCCACGAGCACATCGTCACGGCCGATTGGTCGATGCGAATGGCGTTCGGAGAGAACTACTACGAGCACGACGTGATCGTGGAACGCGCGGTTGCGCAGTTCCTGCGTGCCAGGGAGAGCGGCGTGCGAACGGTGGTCGACGGAACTCCGGTGAACATGGGCCGCGACATCGGTCTGATCCGCGAGGTGTCCGAGCGGACCGGGCTCGAGTTCGTCGTGTCCAGCGGCTTCTACTATCAGGAGGAGGTCTTCCTGAACTGGCGGAGCGAGGACGAGATCCATGCGTGGCTGAGCCGGGAATGCGAGAACGGCATCGCCGGCACCGGTGTGCGACCCGGAATCATGAAGGCGGCCTGCGCCGACGACGGCATCACCCCGATCCTCGACCGGGTGTTCCGGGCCATCGGCAGGGTGGCCGCCGAGCAGCGCCTGCCGGTCTTCTGTCATCACCACCCCGACGTCGGCAACGGCGAAGGGATCCTCGATCTGTTCGAGGATTGCGGCGTCGAGCCGCGTCAGGTCGTACTGGGGCACAGCGGCGACACGAACGATCTCGGCTATCTGGAGACGATGCTCCGTCGAGGCTGTTACCTCGGCATGGACCGGTTCGGGCACTGCGCTGTCGGCAACAGCCTCGCGGCCCGGGTGCGCACCATCGTCGAACTGTGTGCGCGTGGCCACGGCGATCGGCTCCTACTGTCCCACGACCTGGCAACCTACTTCGGAGTCTTCGGATCCTGGCAGGATTTCAAGGACGATGAATCGAACGATCCTGCAGTCGATTTCACGTTCGTCAACCGGCAGGTCGTTCCAGCTCTCGAAGCCTCCGGGCTCGATCCGGAGACCGTGCGTGCCATGCTCGAGGACAATCCGGCCGAGTTCCTGGAGGTCCGCTGATCCCGTCGGGTCGGCAGACCTCCGGAACCGCGTCAGAGACCCAGGGGAATGGCAGCGCCCGAGATCGGGGCGGAGTCGTCCGAGAGCAGGAACGCGATCACCTTGGCGATGTCGGCCGGGGCAACCCAGTTCGCGCGGTCCGAGTTCGGCATCGCCGCACGATTGGCCGGGGTGTCGATCACGCCGGGCAGCAGGGCATTCGACCGGATGTGATCGGCTTTGTACTCGACCGCGATCGACTCCGCGAGGGCGAGGACGGCAGCCTTGGACGTGCTGTAGGCGGTGCCGCCGGGAAACGGCTTCAGGGCGGCCCCGGACGACATCGACACGACCGAGCCGCGCCCGTGGGCGACCAGGTGCGGAAGCCCTTCGCGCAGCACCGCGTACGTGGTCTTCACGTTCAGATCCAGTTGACGGTCGATGGCCTCGGCGTCGGCTTCGTGGGTGCGCGGACCCGACTCGAATCCGCCGACGAGATTGACCAGTGCCGTCAGCGGCGCATCGGAATCACCGGCGGCGAGGGCGACGGCCGCGGAGAGCTCGTTCGGAACCGACACATTGGCGCGGACCAGTTCGAGGCGTTCGTGGTCGTCGAGTCGGGACGCTTCCGACGGCTCGATGAACGGCACCACCACACGCCAGCCGATCGACAGCAGGTGGTTGGTGACGGCGACGCCGAGCGCGCCGGTTCCGCCGGTGACGAATGCTGTTCCAGTCATGTCGGTCCTTCACATGTTCGAGGGGTCGATGCGGTCCGCGCAGCACCGACGAGGGGAGTGTGGACGGCGGGGTGTCAGCGGTGGTCGGAGGCGACCCAGCCGTTGAAGAGGAAGTCGACGAACTCGTCGGCGAGCTTGACGCCGTCGACGTCCGGATCGCCGTCGCACGTGTAGTTCGCGTTCAGCACCGAGCGGAAGGCGACGGCCGCCAGGGCCACGTCCATGTTGCGGAACGTGCCCTCGTCGACGCCCGCCTGGATGATCCGTTCCACCGCGTCGGCCCAGCGCTGGCGCTTTACCTGCACCTCGGCGAGCTGGGCGCCGTTGAGCCGCATCCATTCCCGCTCGAACACCTTTGCGGCGTCCGGGTTGGCCATGGACCAGCGCAGATGGATACGGGCGAGCATCCTGAGCTTGTCGATCGCGCCGACCTCGGAGGCCTCGACCCGTTGCAGTGCGGCCTCGCCGCTCTCCGCGATCTCGCCGACGATCTGGTAGAGCAGGTCTTCCTTGCTCTTGATGTGGACGTACAGGCTGCCGGCATGTACGCCGACGAGAGAACCGATGTCCCGCATCGACGTCCCGTCGTAGCCGCTCTCGGCGAACTGACGCAGCGCGGCCTGGCGGATCCTGGTCAGGAAGGCGGTCTTGGCATCGCTGGGGCGATTGCTCGCCGACTCCCGATCGAGCTTCGACGGCATTCGCACGGCCCTTCTGCGGCGGGGAGCGCGAACGATCGCGCTCGGGTTCCTGTTCGCCAATCATGGCAGGAGAATCGGGCCGCTGCAACAAGCGTTTGGTGTGCACTGTGTCCGGACCCGGTCAGTGAATCGCGTCCACGAGACCCCAGTCCAACGCTGTGCACGAGTCCAATCGGGCTCCCGTCACGAACAGGTGCATCGCACGCCAGCGCCCGATCCGCCGCGGAATGCTCACCGTGCCGCCCGCTCCCGGGATCAACCCCATCTCGACCTCGGGGAGGCGGAACCAGGCGTCGGTACTCGCCACGACACGGCCGGCGAACGCAGGAATCTCGATGCCGCCGCCGACGCAGGCGCCGTGGACGTGCACCTCGATGCGGTCGGCCAACTCGTGGACGAGCAGCCCCGCGCCCGCGCGCGTACGGATCAGATGCGCCAGTGCGAGATCCGGCGTCGTTCCGAACTCGTCGAGGTCGCCGCCGGCACAGAATGCGGGACCGGCACCGTCGAGCACTACTTCGGTGATCGACGGATCCGACATCGCGACGCTCAGCGCCGAGGTGAGCGTGTCCCGGAGCCGGGCGCCGTACGCATTGCGGCGTTCGGGCCGGTTGAGCGTGATCCGCAGACGGTCGCCGTCGCGGGACATCAGGACGGGTTCGCGATCCGGTGCCGGTGGCGGTGGTCGGTCTCCGCGCTCCCCGAGCCAGCGGCCGAACTCGGGGCCGCCCAGCAGCGTCGAATAGGCGAGCGATTCGACGTCGACGGCCGCACGGGTGTCGAGGCCGCCGCTGCTGCGGAGAACCTGTCGCAGGACGACCGCGGCCTGAGGATTCGCGGAGACGCGCGCCGCGAGGTCGTCGACGGCTCGGTCGACGTCGGGAACCGCGACCTCGCATCGGGGGGTGCGGCTGTCGACGTGGTCGGAGTACGTGACGTCGAGCTCGTCCGTGAGCACGGTCCGTGCGTCCGGACGTCCTCCGCTCACCCCGACCAGGATCCGATCCGCGGCACGGGCGCGGCGTGCTGCGGCGGCCAGCACTGCCGCGTCGTCGGACCCTTCCGCGCCGGGACTCAGGTCGACGACCATCATCGGTGTGTCGACGGCCCCGCAGTCGTCGAGCAGCGGCACATCCGCGGCGCCACGGGCGAGCTGGCGGGCCGTGATGCGAGGAGGGTGGAATTCCATTCGGTCCTCGTAGTTCGAAAAGCTTTGTGCAAGTGTTGGGTGCGTGAAGTCTAGAACGAGGTTCTCTGTGGTGACGCCCCTGGCTGCGTCGCGGCAGGTGGACCGGACCCGGGACTGGGCGGAGAGCGGCCTCGTCGCGTTGACCGGTCCCGCCGACGGGCCACCGGTCGTACCGCCGGGGCGGGCCGCGTCGTACGCCCGTGAACTGTCGAGTTGGATCGGTGCGGCCACGGCGGACACCGCGCACCCGGTACGGGTCGACGGCGGCCGTCTGCTGTCCGAGCGCGCCGCGTACACGGGAGGCGTTCGCGGCGGGAACATCTCGGTGGGGCGTCGTTGCCGATTGCTCCCGACCGCTGACGGGTGGGCAGCCGTCTCGTGTGCTCGCCCCGACGACGCCGCACTGCTCGGCGCCCTGGTCGGCCACGACGTCGGCGGTGATCCGTGGCCGGCCGTCGAAATGTGGCTGCGCGAACACTCCGGCTCGGAACTCGCCGACGGCGCGGAGATGCTGGGTATCGCCGCAGCACCGGTGGTCCGCCGTGCATCTGCGCCGACGGCCCCGGCCGAGGCTCGCCCCCGGTCGGTGGAGGGTCTGCTCGTGGTGGACTTCAGCGCGTTGTGGGCGGGACCGCTGTGCTCACACCTGCTCGGTGCGGCGGGAGCGCGGGTGATCAAGGTCGAGACACCGAATCGACCGGACGGCGCGCGATTCGGGGATCGTGGGTTCTACGACCTGCTGCATTCGGGTCACGAGTCGGTGGTCCTGGACCCGGACACCGAGTTCGGACGCCGTGCCCTGGCGCTGCTCGTGGATGCCGCGGACATCGTCGTCGAGGCGTCACGGCCGCGCGCGCTGGAACGCTTCGGGCTCGACGCGACGGCGGCCTGTGCGGCCGGGACCACGTGGGTCTCGATCACCGCGCGTGGACGCGACTCGCCGACAGTCGGATTCGGCGACGACGTCGCCGCGTCGAGTGGCTTGGTGGCCGCTGACGCCGCCGGGGCGCCGATGTTCGTCGGTGACGCGATCGCCGATCCGCTCACCGGGCTCACCGCCGCCGTCCGCGCGATGAGCGAACCGCCCGGTGGCGGCCCCGGCCACCTGTGGGAGGTCGCGATGTCGGAGGTGGTCGCCTCGACGCTCGTCGACGTCGCGGAACCGCAGCCCCGGGTCCGCCGTCGGGGCGACCGCTGGGTGGTCGACGGCGCTTCCGGTGAAGTCGACATCGCCGAACCCCGGCGGCGGGCCGGAGCTTTCGCGCCCGCACCGGCAGCCGGACGGGACACCGAGCGGGTGCTGCGTGAACTGGAGAAGCGTGCATGACGGCCGAGTTCGTCATCCGTAATGCGGAGGTGGAGGGTCGGCCCGGCGTCGACGTGAGACTCCGGGCGGGCCGCATCTGCGAGGTGGGGACGCATCTGTGGCGCCGCGGCGTGGACTGGCTCGATGCTCGCGGAGGAGCCGTACTGCCCGGGTTGGCCGACCACCATCTGCACCTGCATGCGTTGGCGGCGGCCCGGGCCTCGGTTCGGTGTGGTCCGCCGGATGTCCGGACGCCGGATGGGCTACGGCAGGTACTGGGCGGTTTCGACTCTGCGCAGGACTGGGTTCGCGGCGTCGGCTATGTCGAAACCGTCGCAGGGGACCTGGACGCGAACGCCCTGGACCGGTTCCACGCCCGCAGGCCGGTGCGCATCCAGCATCGCAGCGGTGCGATGTGGATCCTCAACAGCGCCGCGATCCGCGCAACGGGTCTGGCCTCGGTGGAGCACCCTGGGATCGAGCGCGGCCCGGAGGGGCGACCAACCGGCCGCATCTTTCGCGCTGACGACCTGCTCAGAACCCTGCTCCCCGCAACGGGCCCGCCTCGACTGCACGGCGTCGGTGCGGATCTCGCGCGGCTGGGTCTCACGGCGGTCACCGACGCCACCCCCGACCTGGGCGCCGACTCGCTGACGGCACTGGTGGACGCGTCGAGATCGGGTCACATTCCCCAACGGTTGCACCTGCTGGGCGTGCCACTCGGCGACGACGTGAGTGGTGGCGACGGCGAGCGGGTCACGGTGGGGCCGTACAAGATCGTGTTGGCCGATTCCGGGATGCCCGACCTCGACGGTTTGGCCGAGACGATCAGGCGCGTGCGGACCGCCGGACGGGCCTTCGCGGCGCACAGCGTCAGCCGGGAATCGTTGGCGGTGCTGCTCGCGGTCCTGAGCGACGTCGGTTGCGTTCCGGGGGACCGGATCGAGCACGCCTCCATCGTCCCCGCGGAGGTCGTGGCCGATCTGCGACGTCACGGGCTGACCGTCGTGACCCAACCCGGCTTCGTCGCGGACCGCGGCGAGGACTACCGCGCCCGGGTGGACGAGCGCGACCACCCGGATCTCTACCGATGCCGCACGCTTTTGGAGGCCGGGGTGCCGGTGGCGTTGTCAAGCGATGCGCCCTACGGCCCGCTCGATCCGTGGGCGGTGATCCGAGCCGCCGCCACCCGGAGAACCGATTCCGGAGCGGTGTTCGGTGCCGCGGAGCGGGTCGGTACGGCGGCGGCACTCGCGGCGTATCTGGGTCCCGCGGAGCAGCCCGGTGGCCCGCCACGGCGGGTGCGCCCGGGCGCTGTGGCGGACCTCGTGGTCCTCGACGTTCCGCTTCGCACGATGCTCGATACGCCCGATTCCGGTGCTGTCGGAACGGTTCTCGTCGACGGTCTCGTGGTGCATGCGAAATGACCTGGGCTGCGACGCGCATCGCCGCGGTGTTTGACGTAGCTCACATCGGGCTGCAATAGTGCTTGCAACAAACGTTTGCTCGGATTCTCGCCCGGGCTGATCCACGCGGGCAACGACGTCGTCACCGTGTGCCCGAAAGCATCGCTCTCGAACAGAACATCAAGGAGTCAATCTCATGCAGTTGCGTGTCGGAGCCCGGTTGCGGAGCACCACCTCGGCGGCCGAACTGATCGTGATCCGGATTCCCGCAGAGGATGTCGACATCCGCTGCGACGGTGCGCCGATGGTCACCCCGGAGCAGGCGGCAGACCCGGTGGGGACCACGAGCGGCGAGCTCCAACTCGGCAAGCGCTACTGCAACGCCGACGGCACCGTCGAACTGCTGTGCACGAAGCCCGGGAGCGGCGTGCTCACGGTCGACGGCGAAACGCTGGGTGTCAAGGCGCCCAAGGCGATGCCCGCCTCGGACTGAGGAAGACGATGAACATCCTGACACTGCTGGAGATCGCCGCCGATGCGGACGGCGACCGAATCGCCATCGGGGACAAGCGCGACGGGCTCAGCTACAGCCGCCTGCTCGAGCTGGCCCGCAGGTTCGCAGCCGACCGTGCCGATACCACCGCGCAGACGGTGCTGTACGGCGCGACCGCCGGGGCGGCCTTCCCGATCGCACTGTTCGGCGCGGCATGGGCCGGAATCCCGTTCGCACCGATCAGCTACCGACTGGCCGACGAGCCTCTCCGTGGGCTCGTGGCGGGTCGGGCGCCGGCCCTCCTGGTCGCGGACGGCGCCGTCGCCCGGATCGGAGGCCTGGTGGACGGCGTCGAGACCGTCGAGCCCGGGGTGCTGGTCGAGAGGCTCGGCGCCGCGGTCGCGGCCGAGATTCCGCCGGCCGACCAGGACCCGGAGGCCCCGGCAGTCCTCCTGCACACCAGTGGGACCACCGGCCCGCCGAAGATCGCCATCCTGCGTCACCGGCACCTGGTGTCGTACGTACTCGGCGGCACCGAGCTGTTCGGCGCGGGGCCCGACGAGGCCGCCCTCGTCAGCGTCCCGCCCTACCACATCGCAGGTGTCGCAGGACTGCTCACAGGTCTCTACAGCGGCCGCCGGATCGTGCAGATGCCGAACTTCGACCCACGCGAATGGGTGCGCCTCGTGCGCGAGCAGGAGATCACCCACGCAATGGTCGTGCCGACGATGCTCGCCCGCATCGTGGACGTGCTGACCGAGGACGGGGGCGGCCTCCCGTCGCTGCGTCACCTGTCCTACGGCGGAGGCCGCATGCCGCTGCCCGTCATCGAGCGGGCCCTCGGACTGCTGCCGGACGTCGACTTCGTCAACGGCTACGGTCTCACCGAAACCTCCTCCTCCGTAGCCGTTCTCGGACCTGCCGAGCACCGTGCCGCAGTCTCGTCCTCGGACCCTGACGTCCAGCGACGGCTGGGGTCGGTCGGCCTACCGGTTCCGGACGTCGAGATCGTGGTGCGCGACGACGCCGGACGCGACGTTGCGCCGGGTGAGCGCGGCGAGCTGTGGGTGCGGGGCGCGCAGGTGTCGGGGGAGTACTCCGGTGCCTCGCTACTCGACTCCGACGGATGGTTCCGTACCCGCGACGGCGGCTGGATCGACGACGGGGGATACGTCTACGTCGAGGGGCGCCTCGACGACGTGATCGTCCGTGGCGGGGAGAACCTGTCACCCGGCGAGATCGAGGACGTGATCGGCGAGCATCCCTCGGTCGAGGACGTCGTCGTGTACGGCGTTCCGGACGACCAGTGGGGCGAGATCGTCGTCGCCGCCGTCGTGCCGCGTCCGGAAGGTGTGCTCACCGCGGACGAGATTCGCGCCTGGGTGGGCGCCAGACTGCGGTCGTCCCGCGTACCGGCGTTCGTCGAGTTCCGAACGGACGTGCCGCGCAACGACTTGGGCAAGGTCCTGCGACGCGTCCTGCGCGACGAGTTCGTGCCCGCCACTGTCTGACCGAGATCGAGAGGAGCCACAGTGCAACAGCCGAAGACAGTGCAACAGCAGAACGCACCGCAATCGTTGCTCGCCGATTTCCGGGTGGTCGACTTCACGACGGGACTCGCGGGACCGTACTGCACCAAGATGCTCGTCGACGCGGGCGCCGATGTCGTCAAGATCGAGAGCGATCCGGCCGGGGATTCGTTCCGGCGCAGGAACCGCTACCGCGGACAGACCGACGGCGCGCTGTTCCAGTACCTCGCCGCCGGTAAGCGTTCGATCCGGGGGACGGTACGGGACGAGTATGTGCGCGCGTTCGTCGCGGGCGCCGATCTCGTGGTCGAGTCCGGCGAGCTGACGATCGACGACATCGAGCTGATCCGCTCGACCACGCCCGGAGTGGACATCTTGTCGATCACACCGTTCGGGAGAACCGGACCGTGGGCCGGCTTGCCCGCCACCGACTTCACACTCCAGGCCCTCGCGGGTTCACTGGCGATTCGTGGGCCGGAGGGGCGGGAACCGCTGCAGGCCGGTGGCCGCCTCGGTGAGTGGATCGCCGGATCGTACGCGGCGGCGACGGCACTCGGCCTGTGCGTCGGAACGCGACGTCGTGGCCGCGGCGGTGAGTGGGCCGATCTGTCGATGCTCGAATCCATGTGCATCGCAATGGCTCTCTACCACCCGGTGACGGCGACGTTGTCCGGAGCGCCGGGCCGCCGCACGGCCCGGACGGTGGAGATCCCTTCTGTCGAGCGATGTCTCGACGGTTACATCGGCTTCTGCACGATCACCGCTCAGATGTTCCAGGACTTCCTGATCATGATCGACCGGGCCGAGTTACTGGCCGACGACTCGATCGTCGATGTGCGCCGACGCCAGGAACGCTACGCGGACTTCCAGTCGATGATCGAGTCCTGGACGTCGACCATGCCGGCCGACGCGATCCACGAGATAGCCGGTGCCATGCGAATTCCCGTGTCGCCGATCGAAACGCCGGAGACTGTCACCGAGAACGCGCACTTCGCCGAGCGCGGCGTGTTCGTCGAGAACCCCGCGGGTTTCGTCCAGCCGCGACGGCCGTACCTCGTCGACTCCGTGGTGCCCGGTGCTGTCGGCCGCGCGCCACTCGTGGGCGAGCACGACGGCGCAGAGCCGTGGACGCCACGGGTACAGCCGGACAGGCCGCTCGGCGACGCGGACGCTGCACCACTGGCCGGCATCAGGATTCTCGATCTCACCGCGTTCTGGGCGGGCCCCGCCGCGACCCAGGTACTCGCCGGGATGGGCGCCGAGGTGATCAAGGTCGAGTCGGTACAACGGCCGGACGGCATGCGGTTCACCTCGACCAGATCCCCGGGCGAGGCGGCCTGGTGGGAGGCGGGCGGCGTGTACCAGGGCGCGAATGCCGGCAAACTCGGTGTGACACTCGACCTGAGCCGCCCCGAGGGCGTCGACGTCCTGCTGGAGATGGTTCGCCACGCGGACGTCGTGATCGAGAACTTCTCGCCCCGCGTGCTCGACAATTTCGGGCTCACGTGGGATCGGCTGCGCGAGACGAATCCGGCCGTGGTGTTCGTGCGGATGCCGGCCTTCGGTCTGTCCGGTCCGTGGCGGGATCGCACCGGGTTCGCGCAGACGATGGAGCAGGCGACGGGCCTGTCGTGGATGACCGGCTACCGCGACGGCAGCCCGATGGTCCTCAAGGGTCCGTGCGATCCGGTCGCGGGGCTGCACGCCGTGGTCGCGACCCTGTCGGCCCTCGAATACGCGCGGGCCGAGGGCCGGGGCTGTTTCGTCGAGGTGCCGATGGTCGAGAGCGCGTTGAACGTGGCCGCCGAGATGGTGATCGAGTACAGCGCCAACGGAAAATCGCTCTCCCGTGACGGCAACCGCGGTCCGGACTCCGCGCCTCAGGGCGTGTACCGGTGTGCGGGCGGAGCGGACGACTGGCTCGCGCTCGCAGCCCACGACGACGCGCAGTGGACCGCGATCACCGCCGTGCTCGACCTGCCGGACAGTGTGCTCGACGCCGACTTCGACACCGCGGACGGCCGTCGCCGGCATCACGATCGCCTCGACGAATTGCTCACCGAGTTCTGTGCAGGGCGCGACGTCGACGAACTCGCGGCTGCGCTGACTGCACGGGGCGTCCCGGCCGCGCGTGTGGTCGATCCGAGCCGGATCCTCGAGAACCCGCAGGCCCGGCACCGCGGATTCGCGGAGAAGGTCGACCATCCGGTGTTCGGGCCGCTCGAGATCCCCGGCCTTCCCGCGGTGTTCGCGGCGCGGAAGGAACCGGCGTTCACGACGGCCGCGCCGATGCTGGGACAGCACAACGACGAGGTGCTCACCGCGCTGGCCGGGCTCGATGCGGCCCACCTCGAAGATCTGCGCGACAGCAACGTGATCGGCGACCGTCCCCTACATCTCTGACACTCGACAGGAGTACTCGATGTGAGTGCACATCCCTTCCGCGACGTGGTGATCGTCGCCGCCTACAACACCGAGCAGGCCCGGGTGTTGGACGGCCACAACAGCTTCACCATCAGTCTCGACGCGGCGCGGGGCGTCATCGCCCAGTCCGGTATCGACCCCACCACGATCGACGGCGTGTACAGCAAGACCGCGCCCCAGCTCATCTACGCACTGGGCCTGGGCCCGGTGTGGAACGCGAACAACCCGGGCGGTATCACCGGCGTGCTGCATGCCGCGAGTGTCGTGGCGGCCGGGCTGTGCGAGACCGTGCTGGTCGCCGACGGGGAGGCCGGCCGGTACACCGAACGCGAATCCACCGCCCCGTGGACGCGACCGTCCAACGAGTTCGTCGCCCCCTTCGGTCTGTACACGGCCTCGGAGTTCGCCCTCATTGCTCGGCGGCACATGCATCGGCACGGTACGACGTCCGAGCAGATGGCGGCGGTGGCGGCCCGGATCCGCAACAACGGCAACATCAATCCCGATGCGATCTACTACGGGCGCGGCCCCTTCACCGTCGACGACATCCTGGCGTCGCGAATGATCGCCGACCCGTTCCACCTGCTCGACTGCGCAATGACCTCGGAGGGCGGTTGCGCACTCGTCGTCACCACCGCCGAGCGCGCGAAGGACCTGCCCGGCACGCCCGTCTACGTCCTCGGCGGCGGACTCGACCACATGGGGCCCTCGTACCAGCACGCACCCAGTTGGGATCTCGGCAGCCGCTCGTCGGACATCCCCAACGGCTACGTCGGGCGGCGGGCTGCCCGCACCTCGTTCGCGATGGCCGGCCTCACGCCCGCCGACGTCGACGTGGCCGAACTGTACGACCCGTTCTCGTTCGAGATCATCCGCCAGTTCGAGGCTTTCGGCTTCTGCGGTGACGGTGAGGGCGGTGAGTGGGTCGTCGAGAACGTCACCGGGGACGACCCGCGGCTGCCCATGACGACCGACGGCGGACTGATGTCCTACAGCCACGGCGGCGGCATCGTGCAGCTCACCCAACGCATCGCGCGGGGCGTGCACCAACTCCAGGGCGTCTGCGAGACCAATCAGGTCGACGACGCCCAGGTGGTGCTCTGCAGCAACGGCGGAGCCGGCGCCTTCTTCACCGACGTCCTGCTACTGGGAAGTGAACGACCATGAGCGAGAACACCATCACGACCTTACTGGCGCCCCAGCGGGCGGGAATTCCACTGCCCGAGCCCACCGTCCTGTCGAAGCCGTTCTGGGACGGATGCGTCGCGGGAGAGTTGCGGTACCAGCGCTGCACGGCGTGTGGACACGCCGAGTTCGACCCGAACAAGCTGTGCCGCGGCTGCGGGGCGGACAGCCTCGAGTGGCAGGTCGGCTCCGGTCGCGGCACCGTCTACAGCTACACCGAGGTGACCAGGCCGCAGACGCCGGCCTTCACGAGCCCCTACGTGGTGGTCATCGTCGAGCTCGACGAGGGCTACCACATGGTGTCGAACATCATCGGGTGCGCGCCCGCCGACGTCCGGATCGACATGCCTGTCGCGGTGGTGTTCCACGAGATCGAAGAGGGCGTCGTACTGCCGTACTTCGCGCCCGCTCACTCGGGGATGAACGGATGAGCGACAACGATATTCCGCACGTCGCCGTCGTCACCGGCGCCAGTCGCGGCATCGGCCGGGCCATCGCACGGCGGTTCGCCGCCGACGGCATCCGCGTGCTGGCCGTGTCACGTTCCATGCGCGCCGGCGACGGTCGTCTGCAGGGGTCGCTCGAGGAGACCGTCGCGCAGATCCGAGCCGACGGCGGCACCGCGCAGCCTCTGGTGTTCGACCTCGGCGATCCGGACGGCGACCGCGCGTCGGTGATTGCCCACGCCGAAAAGGTTTTCGGTGCGCCGGTCGACATCCTCGTCAACAACGCCGCGGCCACACGGCACTTCGACCAGTTGTACGGCGAGATGACTCGGGAGTCCTTCTACGATTCCGTGGAGACGAACGTCTGGGCCGGGTGGGACCTGGCGACCGCGGCGGTGCCCGGCATGCGGCAGCGGGGGGCCGGGTGGATCCTGAGCATCTCGTCGACCCAGGCGGGGCCGCGCAAGGGTCCGCCGTTCGCCCCGAACTCGACGTTCGGTGCGTGCCTGTACGGCGGCACCAAGGCGATGATCGACCGGATCACCACCGGCGCCGCGATGGATCTCTACGACGACAACATCGCGGTCAACACGCTGGCCCCGGAGTATTCGATCGCCACCGAGAACGCGCTCACCGTGCCCGGCGTCACCACCGGCAACTCCGAACCGGAGGAGACCATCGCGGAGGCGGCACTGGCCCTGTGCACCGGAGACCCGAAGGTGCTGACGGGGAGGATCACTCGCAACCTCGGCCTGCTGGTGGAGCTCGACCGTCCGGTCCGCACGCTCGACGGCGCCTCGCTCCTACCGGGATGGCAGCCCGCCGACATCGACAAGACTCGCATCCGCCCGGGCTACCTGTCGGCCGTCCTCTGACCCGAAGACCCATCCGCTCGTTCCGCGGACACCACGCACATCTCTTGCAACAATCGTTTGTTACAGACTTCTACAGGAGGCACCCCCATGCCACTCCAGCCTTGGATGAAGCTCGTCTCGGTCGACGACCACCTCATCGAGCACCCCACCGTGTGGGCCGATCGCCTACCGACCAGATACCTCGAGGCCGGCCCGCGCATCGTCGAGGAGCCCTCACCGTCGGGCGGTGCGCCCATGCAGGTATGGAACTACCAGGGCAAGCGCTTCCCGGCGATTGGACTCAACGCGGTGGCGGGCAAGGATCCCGAGGACTTCGGGATGGAACCGGTCCGCTACTCGGACATGATCCCGGGTTGCTACGACCCCAAGGCGCGTCTGGCCGACATGGACCTCGACGGCGTGTGGGCGCAGACCTGTTTCCCGTCCTTCCCGCGTTTCGCGGGTGCTCTCTTCACCGTGGAGAGCACCGACATGGAGTTGGCGCTGCTGAGCGTCAAGGCCTACAACGACTACGTCCTCGACGAGTGGTGCGCCGCCGCGCCGGACCGCTTCATCCCGGTGATCATCTTGCCGCTGTGGGACATCGCGGAGTGCGTCGACGAGATCCACCGGACCGCGGCGAAGGGTGCCAAGGGCATCACGTTCCCGGAGGATCCGGTCCCGCTGGGGCTCCCGTCGTACTACACCGACCACTGGGACCCGGTCTTCGCGGCCGCGCAGGAGACCGGGATGCCGCTGTGCATGCACTTCGGTTCCTCGGGCCGCCCGCCTGCCACGGCGGAGGAGGCGCCGTACGCCGTGACCATCTCGCTGTACGCGACCAACATGATGTCGTCGACCTCGCACCTGCTGTTCTCGCCGGTGTTCCACAAGTTTCCGAATCTCAAGGTGGCGCTGTCCGAGGGCAACATCGGCTGGGTGCCCTACATGCTCGAGCGCATCGACGCGGTGTGGGAGCGCCATCGCCACTACCAGAACGTCGTGCAGGATGTGGTGCCGTCGACGCTGTGGTTCCGGAACATGTACGGCTGCTTCATCGACGACGACTTCGGGCTGAAGAACCGGCATGTCGTCGGCATCGACAACATCACGTGGGAATGCGACTACCCGCACTCGGACTCGTACTGGCCCAACAGCCGCAAGCACGCCGAATTCCGGTTTCAGGACGTGCCGGACGACGAGGTCGTCAAGATCGTCGAGACCAACGCTCGCCGGCTGTTCAACTTCTACGACGACGGGGCGAAGGCGTGAGCTCGCCCGACCCGTTCGGGTGGCAGCAGCCGCCGATCACGCCGATGACGGCGGAGGAGCGGATCGAGGCCGACGACTGGGTCGAGCAGGATCTGCTCACACGGGACCTCGCGTCCGAACGCCTCGACGCGGTCGTCACGCAGGCCACCGCCGAGTTGGCGTATCTGGAGACGTCGGGGGCATCGACCGAGGCGATCGATCTGGTGCGCCGGCGCATCGCGGCGGCGGCCGCGTCCCGCAAGTTCGTGGAGGAGGGCTGACCATGGCGTCCACGCCGTCGAGGGCAACCGCGCTGGTGCAGACCGGTCCGCGGGAGGTGCGTTTCGAGCAGTTCCCGCTTCCGGTCCTCGAGCCCGGTGCGGCGCTACTGCGGGTCGAGGCGAACGGGCTGTGCGCCAGCGACATCGATTCGTGGGAGGTGAAGCACTCGGCATACGAACCCGGGGTGTCGCCGTTCCCGCGGATCAACGGTCACGAGATCGTCGGCATCGTCGAGGACGTCGGCGTCGGCGCGCGCTCGGACGGGGTGCGAGTCGGTGACCGGGTGGCGGTCAACCCGTTCCTCGGGTGCGGCCGGTGCGATGCCTGCCGGGAGGGCGCGATCATCCGCTGCGCCGGTTGGCCGTTCCGCCCGAATGCGTACGGATACATCCCCACCCGGCACGCGCCGGCGCTGTGGGGCGGGTATTCGACGCACGTCTACATCCACCCGAACACGATTCTGCACCCGTTCCCGGAGAGCACCGACCCGTTGGACGCCACGCTGTGGAATCCGTTGGCTGCCGCGATCGACTGGGCGGTGACGACCCCCGGTACGACGATCGGGACGAGCATCGCGATCCTCGGCTGCGGCCAGCGTGGGTTGGCGGCCGTCGTCGCGGCCAAGGCCGCCGGCGCCGACACGATCCTCGCGACCGGACTGTCACGGGATCGGCACAAGCTGGATCTCGCAAAGGAGTTCGGTGCCGACGTCGTCGTCGACGTGGAGACCGAGGACCTGCGGGACGCGGCGCACCTGACGACCGGTGGGCGCGGATTCGACGTCGTGCTCGACACGTCGCCGCACGCGACCGGCCCGTTGCTCGACGCCCTCGACATCGTCCGCACCGGTGGCACGGTGGTGTCGGCAGGACTGAAGACCCGGCCGATCGAGAACTTCCCGATCGATCTGCTGACACTCAAGAACATCCGTCTGATCGGGTGCGGGGGGTCGAGCGTCCAGTCATACCAGCAGGCGGCCGGTATCGTCGCGTCCGGCCGCTTCCCGCTCGGCCGCATGCGGACCCACGTCCTCGGGTTCGATCGCCTCGAGTACGGCATCGAACTGCTCCGCGGCGATCACCCCGAGGAACGGCCGATCAACATCGTGATCACCCCGACCATGAGCGACGCCTGACAGTTCCGGTTCCGTCCCGCGCGCGAATTCGTCTCCCGCGCGCGCAATCGAGCGCGCGACGGGTCAGTTTGCGCGCGGGACGAGCGGTGCTACTCGCAGGCGATCCCGTCGTTGTCGCGATCGAGGTGCGGTGCGTATCCGGTCTGCCCGCGGTAGATCGGCGTGACGCCGGCGTTGCGTGCCTCGGTGCAGTTCTTGTAGCCGACCTGCGGGCGCGGCGTCTGCGGGGCAGGCGCTGCCTGGGGAGCCGGGGCCGGGGCCGGGGCGGGAGCCGGGGCCGGAGCCGGAGCAGGGGCCGGGGCGGGAGCCGGCGCTGCGAGCGGCGGTGCGGCGACCGGAGGAAGCATCGGACCGAGCGCGTCGGCGGATCCCGTGGGGATCAGACCGACGATCTCGCGCGGCAGGAAGTCCTGGATCGTTCCGGCGCGCATGACGGGTGCCGGCGGAAGCAGCGGCTGAACAGCATCGGCGACGAACTGCGGGATTGCATTGGCGACTGCGGGCGGCAGGAAGTCGTGAACTGTCGATGCCGACGCGATCGCCGGTGCAGCGACGGAAACCGCGGCGCAGCCGACGAGAGAGATCGTGAGCGTGCGAATACGCATGGGAACTCGATTCGTGGAAGATGCCGCGGGAGTCCACGGCGTCGTGATGATGTGACAGGACTGTCTACCGTAGAACCTTTCGGTTGGTTTGTTCGGGGTATTGCGACGCGTGGCCAGAACCTTGGGGTATAACTTCGGCCGTTGACCAAAACGCGCCACCGGATCGGTGGTCGGATCCGGGGGAGCTTTCGATGACAACGTCAGGTGTTCGTGTCGTGCGCGAAAATAGGAGCGTCGGGGTGGCGGTAGCGCTCGGGATCGGCGTGGCTGTCGCCGGATCGCTTTCGGCTTGCGGGTCGTCGGACGACACGACCGCGGCGGCGCAGGCAACGACGACCGCCACTGTCGCCGTGCCGGCGACATCGCTCGCCCCGCCGGTGTCCGCTTCGGTCGTCGCGCCCTCCCCGACGGTGCCTGCCCCGGCGTCTGCACCGGCGTCGGTCTCCGCCCCGACGCTCGTGCCCATGCCGAACGTGATGTGCATGAATCTCCAGGACGCGCAGGACCTCATCCAGGAGAACGGCGTCTTCTTCTCCCGGAGCGCAGACGCCTCGGGTAAGGGGCGCAACCAGGTCGTCGACTCGAACTGGATCGTCGTCGGTCAGACCCCCGCCGTGGGTGCGCTGATCGGTGAGGGTGATGCCGTGCTGTCCGTGGTGAAGATCGGCGAACCGAACCCCTGCTGACGGCAGCGGATCCCTACTGGTCGTCGAGATCGTCGAACAGTGACGGTTGGATGGGCTCCTCGACCGGCCGAGGACGCTCGGTCTTGTTGTCGGGCAACTCGTCTCGACGCGGATCCGGAGCCTCGGCCGGAGTTTCGGCCGGCGTCGGCGGCGGATCGCCGACGGTCGCCGGTGACGGCGCCGCCGGGAAGTGCAGGACGCCTCCGAAGTGCGACGCGAACTCCTCGTCGACCCCGTTCAGGAAGTCGCCGAGGTGTTCGATCATGTCGGCGAGATGCTGCGGTACGAACGGGTCGGCGAGCATGTCGATCATCACCCGGAGCCGGTCCTCGTACAGTGCGAAGCGCAGGTACGGCCAGCGGCGGTTGAGGTCGGTGACGAGTTCCGCGGCGCGGGTCCGCCCGCTGATGTCGCGCACCAGGGGTGCCCACAGCTGGATCTCGGGCGCGGCCTCGTTCGCGATCACCAACGCGAGGGCCGCGCCGAACCGGAGCACGATGTCGCCGTCCTGATCGCGTTCGGGTTCGTGGCCGAGGATGTCCGCCACGGTCCGGGCGATCACCTCGCGCAGATGGTCCGTGTCGCGCGGCCGGATCGCCAGGTAGCGATCGAGGGGAGCGGGGCGCGGCGTCGGATCGGGCGTCTCCCCGGGCACGGGTTCGGCGTCCGCACCGAGATGATGCAGCGTCAGGAAGCTGGGGTGCGGAACGTCCCATGTGTCCCGGAAGACCGCGACGATCATCGCCGCGAGCTGATCCGCCCACCGCGACGCCTTCTCGACGAGGAGCGCGGGTTCGTCGCCGATGTCGAAGTCCTCGAACTGCAGAGGTGGTTCGACCGGGTCGGGCTGGATCCAGCCCTGGTCGAGCAGGCGTGCGCGATCGGTGCCGGACAGCCGTCGTCGCGGCGGCAACTGGAGGTCCGTCGGAATCTCGCAGCGGACGAGCGGGTCACCGGGGGCGGCCGTCACCCGGCACTGCACGAAGGGAAGGCGACCGTCGGCGTCGTCCGTCTCGGAACTGGTCTCGAGTACCAGTTGGTCGTCGACGGATGCTGTGGCAATACGGTCGGCAAGGCGTGAACGGAAGGAACCCCAAGCGTCGTCGAGTGCGCGATCGAAGTCGTTTCCGGCAGATCTGTTCGAGAACTCGGACACAGCAATACGGTATCGCGCCCGTCGAGTGGAAATCGAAGCGGCGGTCCGGGGGCCCCGTCCCGACTGATCGGAGCCGAATGTGGGTTTGTCCGCTCCTTCGCCTAGTGTGCCGAATCGAGTTCGATACTGGGAGGTATGTAATGCGCGTCGGCGTTCGAAAGTGGCGAGGAGCCCGTGCCGGTTCCGTGGCGGGGCTGGGAGCGGCGGCGATGGCGCTGGTTCTCTCCGCAGGCACCGCGACGGCGGCACCGAATGAGGGGAGCGCCTCCGGCAGTCTCGGCTCGGGAAGCCTGGGAAGCCTCGGGAGCCTCACCGGAAGCTCGGGCGCCGGCAGCGTCAGCTCGGGGTCGTCGATCCCGGAGTCGCTGCAGGAGGACCCGGGGCCGCCGCCCGCGGTGCGCGACGACATCACCACCGCCGCGATCGTCGGTGAGAAGCCGCTGTCGAACCAGGCCGTCCAGCTCACGATCGCGTCGCCGGCGCTGCGCCGGGAGGTGACGGTACAGGTGCTGCTGCCGGCGGACCGGTCGGCGCCGCGCCCCACGCTGTACATGCTCGACGGCGTGAGTGCCCGGAACAACGGCAGCGGCTGGATGAGCGCGGGACTCGGTGACGCGCCGGGGTTCTTCGCGGACAAGGACGTCAACGTCGTCCTGATCAACGGCGGACGGGCCAGCCTCTACACGGACTGGGACGAGATCGATCCCAAGCTCGGCCTGAACAGGTGGGAGACCTACCTCACGCAGGAACTGCCGGGACTGATCGACGCCAAGCTGAAGACCAACGGGGTCAATGCGATTGCCGGCAACTCCATGGGCGCGCAGTCCGCCGTCATGCTCGCTCACCGCCATCCCGAGCTCTACCGCGGTGTCGCGGCGTTCAGCGGCTGCTATTCGACGAGCGATCCGCTGGGACGGCTGGTTCTGCAGACCACGGTCACCTCGCAGGGCGGCGACCCGACCAACATGTGGTCGGATCCGGACGGACCCGAGTGGCTGTCGCACGACTCCGTTCGCAACGCCGAGCAGCTGCGTGGCAAGCCGATCTACCTGTCGGTGTCGAACGGGCTGCCCGGAGAGTTCGAGGAGGGCTCGGACGATGCCCGCCGGCTGTACCTCGGCGGAGCGATCGAGGCCGCCACCAACGTGTGCACCCGGATCTTCCAGGCGCGTCTGGAACAGCTCGACATCCCGGTGACGGTCGACTACGCGGGTGCCGGGGTCCATGCGTGGGACTACTGGCGTCTCCAGCTTCCCAAGTCGTGGCCGACGCTCGCGAAGGCGCTCGGCCTGTCCTGACGCGACCCGATCAGCCGGTGACGGCCTGGACCGAAAGCTGGTTCAGGCCGTCACCTGTCTTCGAGCACCCGGTGGACGCGTACGGGACGAAGATCGAGCCGGTGTCGTTGGGCGGGTACACGCGCAGACCCGCGACCGGGGTGGGCGCGCAGGTGTCCGCAGGGTAGTTCTGCACCTCGACCGCGCGCACCATCGCGGTGGCGGTCGCGTCCGGGGCGAGCGTGACGGCTCCGGCGGATTCTCCGGAGCGGGTCGCAGCCGCCCCCACCTGAGCGCCGTCGGCGCCGCCCTGCACGTAGGAGACACCGGGGAACCCGTCGAGCGCGCACGTCCGTCCGCCGACGTTGGTGAAGACGAGAGGGAGCTCGGTCGACCCGGCGGCACCCTGGCCCTGCCCGAGCGTCAGGCGCAGCTCGCTCACGGCACAACCGGCCAGCTGGGCCGGCGCGGTGGCGGCCGCCGCGGCAGCGGTAACCGACGCGGCAGCGGTTACCGACGCGGCGGCGGTGGGAACCGCGTCCGCGGTGCCGCCCTCGTCGCTGCCGCAGGCTGCGGTGGTGAGCAGGGCGGCGATGCCGACGGCGCCGAGGGTGCGGATCAGGACGGGGTTTCGGGACATCGCACGCACTCCTGGCAGTCGTCGGTTCGATTCCTGTGAATATCGCACGCGGGCGCAGTCCCCGCAGATCGGCTCGCGGAACGGCCGGCCGGGCCCATCACGATCGGACATCTGATCGTCACGTCGTGTAGCCCGCCTGTAACAGCAGGTCACCTAGCGTATACGGCGACGTATACATGGTTGGGCCGCCCTGCGCGGCCCGTGCGAGAAAGCGGCCAACGATGACGACATTCGACGCCAGCACCCCCACCGAACGCGCACGGGCGGCCTTCGCGCGCATCGCCGAGTGCGGCCGCCCGGAGGTGTGGATTCACCTGCGGCCCCAGTCGGACGTCCTCGCCGACGCCGCCGCGGTGGAGCGGAGAGTCGCGAAAGGGGAATCGCTGCCGCTCGCCGGCACGGTGTTCGCCGTCAAGGACAACATCGACGTGGCCGGGTTGCCCACCACGGCGGCCTGCCCCGAGTTCGCCTACGTCCCCGACGTGTCGTCACCCGCGGTGGACCGGCTCGTCGCCGCCGGCGCGGTGCTCGTCGGCAAGACGAATCTCGACCAGTTCGCGACCGGACTGGTCGGCACCCGCAGTCCGTACGGCGTCGTGCGTGCCGCGCACCACCCCGACCGGGTGTCCGGTGGTTCGAGTTCGGGGTCCGGGGCCGCGGTGGGGCTCGGACTGGTGGACTTCGCCCTCGGCACCGACACTGCGGGCTCGGGGCGCGTGCCCGCTGCGTTCAACGGTGTCGTCGGTATCAAGCCCACGCTCGGACTGGTGCCGACGCGGGGCGTGGTGCCGGCGTGCGCCGACTTCGACTGCGTCACCGTCCTGGCACCGACGGTGAGCCTCGCGGGGCTAGCGATGTCGATCATGATCGGCCCCGACGTCGACGATCCCCGCAGTCGGGCCTGGCCGGCCGACGTCGTGCTCGCGGCCCCACTCCGTCCTCGGATCGGGGTCCCGGTCGAGGACCAGCTGGACGTGCTCTCCGAGAGCTACCGCCGCAGTTTCGCGGCGACCGTGGCACAGGCCGAGGATGCCGGTCTCGACATCGTGCGAGTGGACATCGCCCCGCTGCTCGCAGCCGCGCGCCTGCTCTACGATGGCGCCCTGGTCGCGGAACGATTCGACGCGGTAGGAGAGTTCGTGACCGCGAACCCCACTGCGGCGCTGGACCCGACGGTCGCGGCGATCGTCCGGGGATCGGCCAAGCACGCGGCGCACGAATTCGTCCGCGACACGGGTGTTCTGGTGACGGCCAAGCACTTCGCCGCCGAACTGTTCGACGGCGTGGAGGCGCTGCTGCTACCCACGACGACCGAGCATCCTCTCGTCGACGACGTGCTCGCCGATCCGGTCGAGATCAATCGCAGACTCGGCACCTTCACCAATTTCTGCAACCTGCTCGACCTGGCATCCGTCGCGGTTCCGGCGCCGGGGGAGCCCGGGGAGTCGTTCGGTGTGATGACCGTGACGCCGGCGTTCGGCGACCAGGTCGCGCTCGACGTGGCCGCCCGGATCGTCGCCGGCGAGACCGCGGTCGTCGCTCCGGACGAGGGCGTGCGGCTGGCGGTGTTCGGCGCACACCTGCAGGGACAGCCGTTGCACCACCAGTTGGAGTCGTTGGGAGCGCGATTCGAGCGGGCCGTCGCCACCACGGACGACTACCTCATGGTGCGACTGGACTCCGAGCCGCCCAAGCCCGGTCTGGTGCGGGTGTCCGAGGGCGGAGCGGGACGGTCGCTTCCGGGTGAGCTGTACCGCATCTCGCGCGCCGGTCTCGGCACCTTCCTGGCTGCGCTCCCGGAACCGATGGCGCTGACGGCGATGACCCTTGCCGACGGAACCCCTGCCGTGGGCTTCACCTGCACCCCCGCGGCGGCGGCGACGGGAGCCGACATCACCGAGTTCGGCGGCTGGCGCGCGTTCCTCGCGGGCATCCCCGCGTGACGCCGAGGTAACGCGGTCGGGGCCTCCAGGGCGGATCGTTAACACTGCGAACACAATGCGGACCACACCGCGTAATCGCGCCGAACGACAGTATTCGTGAGCGGATACAGCGTCGTATACCGGCTCGCTGCAGTGCATTTCGACCCATCTCGATCCCAGGAGGCCCCCATGCCCCTTCGCCAGCCCCGGTGGTTCGCCATCGTCGCTGCCGCGATAGCGGTGCTGTTCACGACGGCATGCAGCAACATCGATTCCACGTTCGCGGCCCGGCCCGCCGGTGGCGGCGATCGAGCCGACGTCGTCAAGGTCGGGACGCTGCGGGGGCAGCCCCACCTCTTTCACCCGTTCTTCTACGAACGCTTCGCTCCCGAGGGCACTGCGGTCGATGTGGTCGTGTTCGACAGCTCGCCAGACATCAAGAACGCCCTGGTCAGTGGAGCCATCGACTTCGGCGTCGCGGGCGTTCCCGCCTTCCTGGCAGGTTCGGCTGCGGGACAGGATGTTCGACTCGTCGCGTCGGCGGCCGACGGGGGCACCGGTATCGTCGCGGCACCGGGTATCGAGTCGGTCGACGACCTGCGGGGGCAGAAGGTCGGATTCCCACTCGGTTCCTCGCAGGAGATCCTGCTCCGCCTGACGCTCGCGCGCCTCGGCCTCGACCCGGGCCGGGATGTCCAGTTGGTCAACCTCCCGTTCTCGGACATGGCGAAAGCCCTCGCCACGGGCCAGATCTCGGCGTTCGCCTCGGCGGAACTGGGACCGGCGACCGCGATCGAGGCGGGCGCGCACAGTCTCGTCTCGCCGTACGACACCCCGGTGGGCCGGGTGAACATCGGACTGGCCACGACACAGCGCACGATCGACGCGAAACCCGAACTGGTGCAGAAGATCGTCGACACCCACGTCCGGACGGCCGAGTTCATGGACGCCGATCGCGACGCGTGGCACGGCGGTGTGGTCGAGGAGTTCGGCCTGAACCCGGCCGTCGCGGCGACCGCGATCGCCAACATCTGGCCTCGATCGGATCTGTCGGCCGACTACCGCAGCCAGGTGGCCGCCCTGACCCGGCAGATGGTGGTGCTGGGACAGATTCCCGTAGAGCCCGACCTCGGCGAGTTCGTCGACGACTCGTTCCTGAAGGAGTCCGCAGATGCTTGACGCAACCACTGTGAAGAAGAAGGCCGCCGTCCTCTACGGCCTGCCAGCGCTCGTTCTGCTCGCCGGCTTCTGGAGCCTCGGCGTCCGTTTCGGATGGACTCTCCCGCTCGGCATCCAGATGCGTTTCCTGCCACCGCCCGGCGAAGTGGCCGGTCGGATGTGGGACGTGGCGGTGGGCGGCGTCCACGACGACGCCTACAGCGGATCCCTGTGGCGTCACCTCGCCGCGAGCACCCTGCGCGTTCTCAACGGGTTCCTGCTCGCGGCCGCACTCGCCATCCCGCTCGGCGTGCTGATGGGACGCTTCGGCCCGGTACGCCGGGCACTCGAGACGACCGTGAACCTGGTGCGCCCCATCCCGGTGACGGCGTGGGCCCCGCTGACGCTGCTCATCATCGGTTACGGCGACCGTTCCACGATCTTCCTCATCTTCGTCGCGGCGTTCTTCCCGATCCTGCTCAACACGACCGTCGGCGTCGCGCAGGTGCCACCGCGACTGCTCGAGGCGGCGGCCATGCTCGGCACCCCCAAGGCGAAGACGCTCTACAAGATCGTGATTCCCAGTGCCATGCAGAGCATCACGAGCGGCCTGCGAATCGCGCTCGGCCTCTCGTGGGTGGTCCTCGTCGTCGGCGAGACCGTGGGCATCTCGACCGGACTGGGCGCCATGATCACCCAGGCTCGCGACATGAGCCGCACCGACCTGATCATCGCGGGCATGGTCTTCATCGGCCTCGCCGGCTTCGTCACCGACCGTTTCATGGGGTGGCTGCTGCGGGTCGCGACCCGCGGACGCCCCGGACTGTCCTGACCGACAGCACGCTTCCCACGACGAAAGGACCATCATCATGTCGAACGCAGTAGCGGATCCCGGTACGAATCCCGCCGCGACGAGGGCCGCCGACATCGTCATCCGTGATCTCGCGAAGCAGTACGGCGAAGGCCCGGCGGCCGTGCAGGCGCTGGCCGGGGTAGACCTCACCATCGAGTCGGGTGAGTTCGTGTGTCTGGTCGGCGCGAGCGGCTGCGGCAAGAGCACGCTGCTGCGGATGCTCGCCGGGTTCGAATCGCACAGCGGGGGAGAACTTCTGGTCGGTGGCATCCCGGTCGCCGGCCCGGGACCCGATCGTGGCGTCGTCTTCCAGGACTACGGACTGTTCCCGTGGATGTCGGTCCGTGAGAACGTCGCCTACGGACCGCGGCAGCGTGGCCTCGGCCGTGCGGAGTCGAACACCCAGGCGGACAAGTACATCCGCGCAGTGCAGCTCGAGCGGTTCGCCGATCAGTACCCGCACCAGCTCTCGGGCGGCATGCAGCAGCGAGTGGCGATCGCTCGGGTGCTCGCCAACAATCCGGCCGTGATGCTCATGGACGAGCCGTTCGGCGCCCTCGACGCGTTGACCCGCACCACTCTCCAGCACGAGCTGGCCCGGATCCAGCGGGCCGAGGGGACGACGGTCATCTTCGTCACGCACAGCATCGAGGAGGCGGTGTACCTGTCGGATCGGGTCGTCGTGATGACCGGCGGCGCGTCGCACGGCGTGCCCGGCCACGTCCGCGACGTCGTCGACATCGATCTGGGCTCCGACCGCGACGTCACGTCGGTGGCGTTCAATGATCTCGAGCGTCGCATCGCGGCGATGGTCCACGAATCGATCCACTGACGGGGAGAGGTAGGCGAGAGGACATGACCACCGCCGGAGAATCTGTCATCGGTCTGGGCGAGCGGGTGTACCGGGAGTTGCGCGAGCAGGTCATGAGCGGGCAAATCCCTGCGCATGCACGCCTGGTCGAGGGGCGGCTGTGCGAGGCGCTCGGGGTGTCGCGGACGCCGTTGCGCGAGGCGCTCGTCCGGTTGCACTCGGACGGCATCGTGACCCGACGCGAGGACGGCTACTACCCGCTGTTCCCCGACCTCGACTCGATCCGGGACCTGTACGAGCTGCGGGTCACGCTGGAACTACGGGGGATAGCCCGGCATCTGGAGAAGCCGGCGAACTCCGAACTACGGATCGACCGGCCGCTACTCGAGGCGGTCCGCCGACGATGGCTGGACCTGCAAGCGGATCCTCCGGAGCCCTCACCCGACATCGTCCAACTGGACCAGCAGTTCCACGTGGACCTGTCGACCGCCGCAGGGAATCCGGCGCTCACACGGGCACTGACGACAGTGAACAGTCAGATCCGGCTGGTGCGGATGTACGACTACCAGACACCGGAGCGCGTGGACGCGACGGTCACGGAGCACCTCGCGATCGTCGAACGGATACTGGACGGGGAACTCTCCGAGGCTCTTGCGGCGCTGCACGCGCACGTGGGCGGTTCGCTGGACGTCGTCGAGCAACGGGCCGTGCGGGCGATCACCGCTCACGCACTGCACGGTCGGCGCTGACGGCCGCCGTCCGAACACAGACGAGCCGCCTTCCCTCGCGTGACGGAAGTCACGGGAGGGAAGGCGGCTCGTGGTGCGTTCGGGGTGTCTCCTACTGCGCTTCGGCGGCCGCCAGGCGAGCCAACATGCGGTCGAGGACGGATCCGTCCGGGCCCAGGTCGTCGAACCGGGACGAGCCGTCGGCCTGCGTGGTGACGGCGACCGGTGTGAGGCTGCGCGCCAGGTCGCTGCGGCGTCGAACGGATTCCAGGATCGCGGCGTCCAGGTCGAGAATCTCCTGCTCGAGGCGGTCGAGCGTGGCCGTGTCTGCATCTCCGGTCGACCCGGTGGCGTGAATGGCGAACGATTCGGTCTGAACGGACACATCGTCTCCTTTGGTCTCGTGCGCGCAGGGCCGCCGCTGCGACGCTGTACATAGTTAGTCGCGGAAGCGGTCTATACGTTACGTCCGGTACACCGCCGATGCATGGCACGAGGGGCGGCGTACAGTTGCACTGTGCAACAGGAAACGACGGCCGACGAGGTGGCGGCGGTGCACGCCGAACTGGTCCAACTGGCGCGCGAACTGGTGGCCGGAGGACGCGAAGCTCAGGGCGGTCCGTCGTTCGCCCAGCACTCGGTCCTCTCGTTCGTCGCCCGCAATCCCGGTTGCCGCGCCACCGATATCTCCGACGCGTTCGGCGTCAATCGTTCGACCGTTTCGCGTCAGCTGCGTGGGTGCCTGGACTCGGGCTGGGTGCGATCCGAGGTCGGCCCACTCCGGGCCGGCTATCCACTTCACCTGACGGACCAGGGCACCGCGGTACTGGCATCGGCGGACCGCCGGCGTCTCGACGAGGTCCGTGCCCGGGTGGACGGCTGGTCACCGACCGAAATTTCCCAGTTCGCGAGCATCCTGCGACGGTTCCGCACAGCGCAGGCACCGACGCCGCTCGCCGAGCCCTTCCAGCGAGATGGAGATGACGCACATGCGTGAGTACGGCGCCCGATCCCGATTCACCATCGGCGCAGACGAATCGATCGTCCACACCGTCTTCGAACACGCGCGCCGCAGTCCGCAGCGCGTGTTGTTCTCGCGGCCGATCGCAGACGAGTGGGTCGACGTCACCGCGGCCGAGTTCGCGGACCTGGTCACCGGCGTCGCGAAAGGGCTGGTGGCGTCCGGGGTTGCGCCGGGTGACCGCGTCGTTCTGCTCTCGGCGACCCGATTCGAGTGGACCCTGTTCGACTTCGCGATCTGGGCCGCCGGCGCGGTGTCCGTACCGATCTACGACTCCTCGTCGCCCGAACAGGTCCAGTGGATCGTGGAGGACTCCGGAGCGGTCGTGGCGATCGTCGAGCGGGCGCAGCACGCCGCGGGATTCGCGGATGCCGGACCGGATCTCACCCGAGTTCTGCAGATCGAGGATCGGGCGGTCGAGAAGCTGATCGCCGAGGGCGCCGGCCTGGCCGACGACGTCGTGCGGCAGCGGATCGCGGGGGTGAGCGCCGACGATCTCGCCTCGCTCGTCTACACCTCGGGGACCACCGGCCGGCCCAAGGGGTGCATCCTCACGCACCGGAACTTCCTGTCCGAGGTGCGGGGAATCCTCGTCGCGTCGATCGGCGAGGTGGCGCGGCCGGGGAATCGCATGCTCACCTTCCTCCCGCTCGCGCACGTCCTCGCGCGAGCGGTGTCGCTGGCCATGTTCGAGGCCGGCGGAATCCAGGCGCACTGGTCGAACTTCGGTACCGTCGCCGAGCAGTTCGAGAGGTTCCGCCCCAACGTGATCCTCGGTGTGCCAAGGGTATTCGAGAAGGTGCGGGACAGCGCGGCGCACACCGCCTCCAAGGGTGGCCCGATTGCGCGGGCGGCTTTCGCATTCGCGGAGTCCACCGCGATCGAGTACAGCGAGTCCCTCGACGCCGGTGGGCCGTCGTTCCTGCTGAAGGCACGCCACGCACTCGCGGATCGTCTGGTGTTCCGCAAGCTCCGGGCCGCGATGGGAGACGAATGCTGGTGGGCGATTTCGGGCGGCGGGGCTCTGATGCCCCGGCTCGGACACTTCTTCCGGGGCGCGGGTATTCCCATCTTCGAGGGATACGGACTCACCGAATCGACAGCGGCGCACTGTGTCAATGTGCCGGGCGAGCAGAAGATCGGCACGGTCGGACGCCCGATGAGTGGCAACTCGGTGCGGATCGCGGCGGACGGCGAGATCGAACTCGCGGGCGGCGTCGTGTTCGGGGGTTACTGGCGCAACGAAGAGGCGACGGCGGACGTCTTCGACGACGGCTGGATGCGGACCGGCGATCTGGGTGAACTCGACGACGACGGCTACCTGATTCTCACCGGACGGAAGAAGGATCTGCTGGTGACGGCGGGCGGGAAGAACGTCTCGCCGGGGCCGCTCGAGGATCGGCTCCGCTCGAACGCCCTGATCTCGCAGGCCGTGGTGGTGGGGGACGGCAGGCCGTTCATCGGGGCACTGCTCACACTCGACCCCGAGCCGTTCGAGAACTGGAAGGCGTCGAACGGCAAACCCGCGTCGGCCAGCGTGGCGGACCTCGCCGACGACCCCGATCTCCGTGGGGCCCTGCAAGCGGTGGTGGACGACGCCAACGCGAGCGTGTCCCACGCGGAGGCGATCAAACGGTTCGCGGTCCTTCCGCACGATCTCACCGAGGAGTCCGGCGAACTCACCGCCACTCTCAAGATCAAGAGGAACGTCGTCTCGGAGCGTTTCGCCGACCAGATCGCCTCCATCTACCGCTCCCGCTGAACCCGTGCGGCTAGCTCCTGGCGACCAGTGCCGGGAGTCCCTCGGCTGCGGTGGTGCGCCACGAATACTGCACGTGCGGGCTCAGATCCGTCGCCTGCGGGTTGATCTCCACGACCGTGGCGCCCGACCCGATTGCGCGCAGCGGCAGACCCGCCGCCGGATACACCACGCCGGACGTGCCCACGACCACCATCAGGTCGCACTCGTCGACGGCGTTCTCGGCCCGCTCCCACGCGTCCGTGGGCAGCGCCTCGCCGAACCAGACCGCCCCGGGGCGGACGGAACCGCCGCAGCGCGTGCATTCCGGCGGAGCCACCGGGCCGGTGGGCTCGGCGTCGAGGCCGCCGTCGGACGGGTGCGGGGCACCGCAGTCGCCGCAGCGCGGGGCGAAGAGGCTGCCGTGCAGATGCGCGGCCACCTCGCTGCCCGCCCGCTCGTGCAGGTCGTCGACGTTCTGCGTCACGATCTCCACCGGGGTGTGCCGGGCCCACTCGGCCACGGCCCGGTGGCCGGCGTTCGGTTGCACCCGGCGCACCAGGCCGGTCCGCCACTGGTACCACGCCCATACGAGGCCGCGGTCGCGCTCCCACCCCTCCGGGCTCGCGAGCTGCTCGGGTGAGAATCGCTCCCACAAGCCGGTCTGCGCGTCCCGGAACGTCGGAATGCCACTCTCCGCGGAAATTCCGGCGCCGCTGAACACCACGACCTTCCGTGCAGCGCGGGCCGCTTCGAGAATTGCCGGGTCGACAGGGGAGACAGTCATACTGCCGATTGTCCGCGTCCACGGCCGGCTCGTCCGCACCCGACTGTGCCGTGTCGCGACGATCGGGTTGAATCGACGCATGGCTACGAGCGCGTGGAACCGATGACCGGCGAGTTGCTGCCGCACCCCGGCACGGGGGAAATGTTCACGTCTCCGGTGCCGCCCGGCACCGGCTGGCCCGGCGATCCGGCGGACGAGCAGACACCCGTGGCCCACTCGGCGGCGGACGTGGTCGCGTTGGCAGCCGACGCGAAGAACCTCCTCGACATCGACGCTCGGATCAGCGTGTGCCGCGCGTGCCCGCGACTGGTGGAGTGGCGTGAGCGCGCGGCGGAAACCAAGCGCGCGTCGTTCGCGAACCAGCCGTACTGGGGCCGGCCGGTCACCGGTTTCGGCGGCGACTTCGCGAAGCTGCTGATCATGGGTCTGGCGCCGGCCGCGAACGGCGGCAACCGCACGGGCCGCATGTTCACCGGTGACCAGGCCGGCGACTGGCTGTTCCGTGCGCTGCACCGGGCGGGACTCGCGACCCGGGCCGAGGTCGACCACGCGGGTGACGGGCAGAAGCTGTTCGGCGTGCGGATGCTCTCGGCGGTACGGTGCGCGCCGCCCGAGAACAAGCCGAGTATCGAAGAGCGGGACTGCTGCGCGGGCTGGCTCGACGCCGAGTTCGCCCGGCTCCTGCCGTTCGCCCGGGCCGTCGTCGCGCTCGGCGCCTTCGGCTGGGACGCGACGCTCGGGGCCGTCCGGCGCTCCGGCGGCACCGTCCCCACCCCGAAGCCCAAGTTCGGGCACGGGCAGATCGCCGTCCTGCACACAGCGGACGGCAAGCCGCTGAACGTGATCGGCTGCTATCACCCGAGCCAGCAGAACACCTTCACCGGACGGCTGACCGAGCAGATGATCGACGACGTCCTGTCCCGGGGGCAGGAACTCGCGGGCCTCGGCTGGGCCTGCGGCGGCTCCGGGCGCTGACGGCGCTCCGAACACCCGGTGCACGACTGTGACGCATACGTCCTCTGAGTGGGACGGCAGCTTGAATCACACCCCGTAGGGGTGGCTACCATCACACACCACGTCGAATGCCGTTGGAGGTGTGCATGAGTCGCGAGGTCCCCGAACCCGCAGTTCAGATGGGTTATGTCGTGGCGGACCTCGACGCCGCCATCGACCACTGGGTGACGCACGCCCACGTCGGACCGTGGACCGTGTTCCGTGGCGTGACGCTGAACGGGCGCTACGCGGGCGCCGACACCGTCGTGACCATGGACGTCGCGATGGGTTACACCGGCGACCTCCAGATCGAGCTCATGCAGATCACGTCGTCGACGTCCTCGCCGTACGCGAACTCCGCCGGCGAACCGCTCGTCGGACCCCACCACATCGCCTGGATCACCGACGATCTCGATGCAGCGCTCGCCGACGCCCGTGGCCGCGGACTCGACGAACTCTTCGTGGCCGAGGGTCCGGGGACGCGCGTCGCATACGTGCATTCGCCCGGGCAGCCGGGCGTCGTCTTCGAATACATCCAGAGCGCCGGCATGCGCGAGATGCTCGCCTACGGCATCGAGCAGGCCCGCACCTGGGACGGATCGAACCCCGTGCGCCCGATCGGCTGATCGCGGCGCTCCTCCCCGGGGCCACCCGGCCCCAACCGACTTCCGCATCGACAAGGCGGAGAACCCAATCCGGCGGCGCCGGGAAAGGCTGAACGATGGTCAACTGGAACGAAGAATGTGACGTGTTGGTGGCCGGGTCGGGCGCCGGTGGCGTCACCGGCGCGTACACCGCGGCTCGCGAGGGCCTCGACGTGATCCTGGTCGAGGCGACGGACAAGTTCGGCGGCACCACCGCGTACTCCGGTGGCGGCGGGTTCTGGTTCCCGGCCAACCCGGTGCTCAAGCGCGCCGGCACCGATGACACGATCGAGGACGCGCTCGAGTACTACCACGCCGTCGTCGGCGACCGGACCCCGCGCGAGCTGCAGGACACCTACGTCAAGGGCGGCGCTCCGCTGGTCGAGTACCTCGAGCAGGACGAGAACCTCAAGTTCGAGATGCTGCCGTGGCCCGACTACTACGGCAAGATGCCGAAGGCCCGCAACGACGGCCAGCGCCACACGATGCCGACGCCGCTGCCGATCTCCGAGGTCGGTGACCTGCACAAGCTCGTCCGCGGACCGCTCGACTTCGACCGGCTCGGCGCCGACCTGCCCGAGATGCTGATCGGCGGCCGCGCGCTCGTCGGTCGCTTCCTCAAGGCGATCGGCAACTACCCGAACGCGAAGCTGAACCTCAACACCCCGCTCGTCGAGCTGGTGGTCGAGGACGGCGCCGTCGTCGGCGCGCTCGTCGAGCGTGACGGCGAGCAGGTCGCGATCCGCGCCCGCAAGGGCGTCATCCTGGCGGCCGGCGGCTTCGAGGGCAACGACGAGCTGCGCCAGAAGTACGGCGTCCCCGGTGTCGCGCGCGACACGATGGGTCCGTGGGGCAACGTCGGCCAGGCGCACCAGGCCGGTATCGCCGTCGGTGCCGACACCGACCTGATGGACCAGGCGTGGTGGTCGCCGGGCCTGACCCACCCGGACGGACGTTCCGCGTTCGCGCTGTGCTTCACCGGCGGCATCTTCGTCAACGACGACGGCAAGCGCTTCGTCAACGAGTACGCGCCGTACGACCGCCTCGGCCGCGACATCATCGCGGGCATGGAGGACGGCTCGGTCACGCTGCCGTACTGGATGATCTACGACGACAGGCAGGGCCAGCGGCCGCCGATCGCGGCCACCAACGTCTCGATGGTCGAGACCGAGAAGTACGTCGACGCGGGCCTGTGGCACACCGCCGACACGCTCGAGGAGCTGGCCGGAAAGATCGGCGTCCCGGCGGAGAACCTGCTGGCAACGGTAGAGCGGTTCAACGCGATGGCCGCCAACGACGTCGACGAGGACTTCGGTCGCGGCGACGAGGCGTACGACCGGGCGTTCACCGGCGGCGGCCCGGCGCTGATCCCGATCGAGCAGGGTCCGTTCCACGCTGCCGCGTTCGGCATCTCCGACCTCGGCACCAAGGGCGGTCTGCGTACCGACACCGCGGCGCGGGTGCTCGACACCTCGGGCAACCCGATCCCCGGTCTGTACGCGGCCGGCAACACCATGGCGGCCCCGAGCGGCACCACCTACCCCGGTGGCGGTAACCCGATCGGCACCTCCATGCTGTTCAGCCACATCGCCGCGATGAACATCGCCGGCAAGTAGGCCGAAACGCACTCACGCGCCCCGCTGCCGGTTTCCCGGCGGCGGGGCGCGTGGCGTTTCGACGGCTGTCGATCGTTCGGCGGCTCAGCTGTCCGTCGGCTCAGCTGTTTGTCACGGTGAATCCCTTGCCGACCGGGTTCGACTGGGCCTCGATACCACCCAGAACCGCGGCGATGTCGACGAACTCGAACGGGGCCCGGGTCATGCCCACGAGCTGTGAACCGTTGACGAACGCGGGGCCGCCGGAATCGCCGCCGTTCGCGGTGACGAACGAACTGATCCGCTGTGCTTCCTGGCCGTAGATAGGTCCGCAGGTCAGACCCGTCCGCACGCCGGCCTTGCACAGCATGCCGTCCGGATGCGCCGGCCCGAGGCTGTCGATCCGCGCCTCCGGCCCGTCCGACGAGAGCACCGCGTCCGGATTCAGCTCGATCACCACGTAGTCGATCCGTGGGTCGCGGTAGGCGACGGTTCCGATCGGATCGCCGGTGCCGGACGGCCCGAAGCGGTAGACCGTGGAGCCGTCCGGGAAATCGGTGGCGCCTCCTGCGGCCGCGGAGACGCAGTGCCCCGCCGAGATGGCGATCTTGTTGCCCAGGGCGTCGGTGCCGACGACGCCGAGGGTGCAGTACTCCTGGTTCTGCATCGGATTCGACGGGCCGGCGTCCGGCTTCGCCGTCCATCCGATGCCGTTCGACACCGTGCCGGTAGCCGTTGCCGTGTCGGTTGCCGCCGCCGCGGCGGGAGCGAACGCCGGGGCGAGCGCAGCGCATGCGGCGAGGGCGGTGAGCAGAACGCGTTTCGTCATCGTGAACTTCCCTGTCGGGTGGGCGGCACCCGGGTTATGGAGGTGAGAACCGGCGAGGGAGGCGATCGGCCTCATCCGTGCGCCATAACGGAAGCGTAACGAGGAAGTCTCGATCCGTCGAGAGTTCTGCAGTCTTTGTCTCGAACGCGCATGAACCGACCAGTTCCCTTGTGTGGGAAACTATTTCGTGGATTCGAGAGTGGCGACCGTCCGGTACCGGATCAGTCGACGGCCTCCTGCTCGGCCAGTGCCCGCCGGGATTCGTTGTGCAGGACCTCGATGAGTTCGCGTTCGACGGCCGCGAACTCCGGCGACGTCACGATCGGCAGTTCCCGCGGCCGCGGCAGGTCGACGACCACCTCGCGGCGCACGGTCGCGGGGCGCGCGGACAGCACGATCACCCGGTCCGACAGGAACACCGCCTCGCGCACGTCGTGCGTGATCATCAGGACGGTCCAGCGATACTGCTGCCAGACGTCCTGCAGCCAGGTCTGCATCTCGGTGCGGGTGAGCGAGTCCAGCGCGCCGAACGGCTCGTCGAGCAGCAGGACCGAGCGGTCCTGGACGACCGTACGCAGCAACGCCGCGCGCTGCCGCATCCCGCCCGACAGCTGGTGTGGCCGGGCGTCCTCGAAGCCCGCGAGCCCGAACCTCGGGAACAGCTCGGCGGCGCGGGCGCGGGCCTGCTTCTTCGGGAGCCGCTGGACCTCGAGTCCGAGCGCAGTGTTCTCCAGCACGGAGCGCCACGGGAACAGCAGATCCTTCTGCGGCATGTGCGCGCACGTGGGTGCGGACACCGATCCCGAATCGGGGGAGTCGAGACCTGCGACGATCCCGAACACGGTGCTCTTGCCGCAACCACTGGGGCCGATCACTGAGACGAACTCGCCCTGCCGTACGGCGAGGTCGATGCCGTCGAGCACCCGCCTGGTGCCGAACGACTTGGTGACGGTCGCCAGCTCGACGACGGGGACCTCAGCCACGACGTTCCTCCCGCCCGGGTTGCTGGATCCACGGCGCGACGACCCGTTCGATCGCGAACGTGCACAGGTACAGGGCGACACTGATGGTCGCGGTCACCAGGACGGCCGCGAGTACCAGGTCGGTGCGGAACGAGTTCTTCTGCACGCTCATGTAGATGCCGAGTCCGGAACTCGCGCCGACATACTCGGCGAACACGGCGCCGACGACCGCGTAGGTGACGCCGATGCGCAGCGCCGTGAAGAACCGGGGGAGGGCCGACGGCAACCGCACGTACCGGAACTGCTGCCACTTCGACGCGCCCATGCTGCGCAGCAGCGCGCCGGCCTCGCGATCGGCCGAGGCGAACCCCTCGATGAGCCCGATCGCCATCGGGAAGAACGTCGCGAGCGCGATGACCAGGACCTTGGGCAGCAGGCCGAAGCCGAACCAGATGATCATCAGCGGCGCGATCGCGATGATCGGCAGGGTCTGCGACACCACGAACAGTGGCACGAAAGCCCTTCGCAGCCAGGGCGAGAAGTCGACCAGGATCGCGAGCGCCCACGCCACGACCAACGAGACCGCGAACCCGATCAGCGTCACCTGCAGCGTCGCCCAGGCGTGCACGGCGATGTCGTCGCGGTGGGCCCAGCCCTGCTCGAGCACGCGGCCCGGCGACGGCAGCACCTGAGGGCGGATCCCGCTGATCGTCACGTAGATCTGCCACGCCGCGACGAGCGCGAGTGCGACCACCACCGCCGGAAGTAGCCGGCGGACCGGGCCGGCGGTGGTCGTCGCGTCGCGCTTACGGGGTCGCGAGGTACTCATCGGTGAAGTACGTCGACCAATCCGGTTCCGCCGTCAGTGGTTTGCCGTCGGGGCCGGCGAGCAGTCCGTGTTCGTACAGGAATCCCGAGTACCCGGCCCACTGCTCCCGCGTCTGAGTTCCGACCCGGCCGGATGCGTCCTTCATGTAGTCGGCCGCCAGCATCCGCTGGCTCTCGACCACCAACTCCTCGTCGCTGAAGACCCCCGGGTTCGCGTCGATGAGGGCCTTCGCGCCGCGGTCCGGATCGTCGGCGGCCACCTGGTAGCCGCGCTGGAGTGCCTGCACGAACTTGCGGGCCTGCTCGGGGTGTTCGGCGAGCCACTTCTCGTTGCCGTTCACGACGATCGCGTAGGCGTCGGGGAACCCGAAGTCGGTGTAGTGGAAGTAGCGCATCGGGGTGCCGCGGCGCGCCGCCTCGACGCCCTCCCATGCGAAGTACGACACCGTGAAGTCGGCCTGCCCGCCGTACACGGCTTCGTACGCGGAGGTCCCGAGCACGACGGTCTCGAAGTCGCCTGTGCCGCCGTCGTTCCGGATCACCTGGCGCAGCGTCTCCCGCTCGCCCGGGTCGCCGAAGCCGGCGTACGTCTTGCCGTCGAGATCCCTCGGGCTCGCGAGGTCGGCGCGGTCGGCCTTCACCCCGATGCCGGTGGCCCAGTGCTGCAGCGGCGCGAGGACCGACACGGTCTGCGCACCGGCGGCGCGGGAGAACGTGGCCGAATCCTGGAAACTGGTGCCGAATTCGGCGTTGCCGGCGTCGACGAGGGTGTCGGGCGAGGTGTTGTTGTACGGCAGCACTTCGACGTTCAGGCCCGCGTCCGCGAAGTAGCCCTCCTGCAGCGCGACGTACAGCCCGGTGTGGTTGGTGTTCGGAGTCCAGTCGAGTGCGAACCGGATGGTGTCGCCGGAATCGTCGGAGCCCCCGCACCCGGTGAGGATGCTCATCGCGGACGCGACGATCGCCGACGTGGCCAGGACGCGGCGCAGCCGCGACATCGACGTCACGACGCGGGCCAGGGCTGCGGGTTCAGGGCGGTGTCCCAGAACATGAATTCGTACCGGGTCGCGACGACGAACGCGCGGATCATCGCCTCGCGCTGTTCGGCGGTCGCGGCGTCCGCGGCCGCGTCGACGAGGCGCCGGGCGGTCGCCACGGACTCGTGGAAGGCCGGGTCGTCGTACGTGGTGACCCACTGCGCGTAGGGGTGCGAGGGGTCGGCGGCGAGCACCTCGTGCGCGTCGGCGGCCAGGCGTCGTCCCACCTCGGCGTAGATCCAGAAGCACGGCAGGACCGCCGCGGCCGCCACCGGGTACGACTCGGTGGATGCGGTCGCGGTCAGGTACGACACGTATCCCAGGCAGGCCTGCGAGTGCTCGGCCGCGGTCGCCGCCCGGGGCAGTACCCCGCTGCTCAGCAGGCCCTCGTGCAGTTCCGTCTCGACGACGGCGGCGGTTGCCGCCGACGTCGCCCAGAAGGCGGCGGTCTGCGGATCCGGTGCCTTGACCGCCAGGAGCGCCAGGGCTTTGGCGTACTCGGCGAGGTACAGCGAGTCCTGCTCGATGTACGTGCGGAACACGTCGAGCGGCAGTGTGCCGTCACCGAGTCGGCGCAGGAACTCCATGTCGTCGATCGCGGCACGCAGCACCGCGGTGCGGTCCCACAGCAGATCGGTGAACCGCGCGCCGTCGGCGGCGGAGTGGACAGTTGTGTCATGGACAGGCGTAGTCATCGCCTTGACATCCCTTCGTCAGCATTACCTGATGCAGGTTCCCGGGTGTGATCTCAGCCCCGCCCGTGCGGAGCACCCCGTGTCAGTGAACGAGCCGACCTTAGCACCGCAGGATTGGTACCTTGGCAATCGGTCGGCAGCCCCGGTCGATGGCCTGCCGGCGGTGAGGAGGGCCGCGCGATGGAAGCTGTGGAGATCGCCTCGGCGCAGGCGCCGGGAAGCCTGGTGATCGAGGCTCCGTGCGGCCCCGTTCGCGGGTATGCCGACGGTTCGGTTTTCGTGTGGAAGGGAATCCCCTACGCGGCTCCGCCCGTGGAAGACCTGCGCTTCCGTAGCCCGGTTCCCGCGTCACCCTGGAGCGATGTGCTCGATGCGGCCGCCTTCGGGGCCATGGCGCCGCAGGGCCACGACACGTCGGTGCCGCTCGACCCGACGATGCGGATCGACGAGGACTGTCTGACGGTCAACGTGTGGGCGCCCCGGCCGGACGGGACCTCGCGTCCGGTGATGGTGTGGATCCACGGCGGCGCCTACTGTCTGGGTTCGTCCGCGCAACCGATCTACGACGGCCGGCTGCTGGCCGAGCGCGGCGACGTCGTGCTGGTGACCTTCAACTACCGGCTCGGGACGCTCGGGTTCCTCGATTTGTCGTCGTTCTCGACCGCGAGCCGGACATTCGAGTCGAATCTCGGCCTGCGGGACCAGATCGCGGCGCTCGAGTGGGTGCGAGACAACATCGCCGCGTTCGGTGGCGACCCCGACGAGGTGACGGTGTTCGGCGAGTCGTCCGGCGGCGGTTCGATCACCACCCTGATGACGGTGCCACGGGCGGAAGGACTGTTCCACCGCGCGATCGCGCAGAGTCCGCCGTCGACGTCCGTCTACGGCGCCGAGCGGGCAGCTTCCGTCGCGGCCCGCTTCCTCGAGATCCTGGACCTGCCGGGCGACCGGATCGGCGACCTCGCCGCCATGCCGGTCGAACACTTGGTGAAGGCCGGCGATCTCCTGGTGAACGAGGTGCCCACGAAGGTGCCGGGCACGTTGGCAATGGCGCCGGTGGTGGACCGCGATCTCGTTCCGCACTATCCGGTCGCCGCGTTCCAGAAGGGGTACTCGCACCGGATCCCGCTCATCATCGGTTCGAACCGGGACGAGGCGTCGATCTTCAAGTTCATGCGCTCGCCGCTGTTGCCGGTGAGCCCGGAGGCGGTGCAGCAGATGTTCGCCGGTCTCGCCGAGGACAACCCGGGGCTGTCGCCGCTCCGGCTCGCGGAGATCGTCGCCGCCTACCCGGCAAGCGCGAAAGCGCGAGGAGTGCTGGCGATCTCGCGCGACGCGGCGTTTCGAATGCCCGCACTCTGGGTGGCCGACGCGCACAGCCGGCACTCGCAGACCTGGGTGTACCGCTTCGACCACGCCACTCCGCTGCTCAAGGCGGCGCGGGTCGGTGCGGCACATGCGACCGAGTTACCGTACGTGTTCGGAAATTTCGGCACACTGAACCCGGACCCCACGTTCTGGCTGGGTGGTCGCAGGGGTGCGATCGAGGTGTCGGGCCGCATACAGCGTCGCTGGCTCGCCTTCGCCCGCCACGGTGTCCCCGCCGCGCTCGACGGCTCCAAGCACTGGGCGCCGTACAGCGAGGAGAACCGGTCGACGCTCCTGATCGACGGGCACGACAGCCTCGTCGTGGACCCGGACCGTGCGATGCGGGTGGCGTGGGGCGACGAGGCGATGGGGTTCAGCTAGCAGATTACGGCGCCTCGAAGCGATTCCAACTGCGCACCTCGTCCACCGGTCGGCGCGACGCGGGCTTGAAGTCGGTGCCGAGTGTGTATGCCACGGGAAAGAGTCCCACCTGTGTGTAGCCGTCCGGGATTCCGAGCAGATCCGCCATCCGGCGCTCGCGGAGCAGGTGCACGGTCGTCCATGCCGAGCCGAGCCCGCGGGCCCGCAACGCGAGCATGAAACTCCACACCGCGGGGATCACGGAGCCCCACCGGCTGGCCTGCATGAAGACCTCCATGCCGCGGGCATCGTCCTTCAGCACCGGGACGGCGAGGGCTGGGACCTCGTGCAGATGTTCGCCGAGGTATTCGACGGACGGCCGGATCCGACCGGACTGGGCGGGATCGGGATTGCGCATGTTCGTCCGACCCATCGCGTCGGCCAGACCCTCGCGGTACAGATCGGCGACCTGCGCGCGCACCGCAGGATCGTCGACGATCACCCAGTGCCACAGTTGGCGATTGGATCCGTTGGGTGCCTGCAGGGCCAGCCGGAGGCACTCGTCGATCACCTCACGCGGCACGGGGCGGGAGAAGTCGAGGCGCTTGCGGACCGTGCGGGTGGTGGTGAGGGCAGTTTCGAGATCCACGAGAGGCAGTCCTTTCGTCCGTCCGCAACGATCGTTGCAGGCGAACGGACCATACCGCCGGGGGTCGGTCAGTGCTCGTCGGGCGCGACTCCGAGCTTCTCGCACGCCGCGCGGTACAGCGCGACCACTTCGGTGCGGATCGACGCGCGGTCGGTGACGGGGCCGAGCCACGGCACCCGCACCGTCCGGTCGACGCCGTCGACCTCGGCGACCCACTCGCCGGACCGCCCGTCCAACCCGGTCATGCGGGCGGCGGTGGCGTCGGGCTCCGCGAAGGCACGCACGATGAGCAGATTGTCCTCGGTGTGGTCGCCGTTCATGTGGCCGATCACGGCGGTGACGACTGCGGCGTCGATGGTGGTCATGACGGGGAGCCTAACCGCACCGTCGGCGGCTTCCGGTCGGCGTCGAGCTCGCGCAGCACCGGCAACGCGAAGCACACCGCCGCGACGGCGACCACCGGGATCGCGAGTGCGAAGAACGTGGTGCGGATGCCGAGCTGGTCGATGAGCGGTCCCGCCAGCAGGTAGCCGAGCGGCCCGGCCGCGTACGCGGTGGAGGTCATCACCCCGACGACGCGGCCGCGCATGTGTTCGGGACTGCGGGTCTGCATGGCCCAGTTGGCGATCGGTCCCACCGGCCCGTACACGAGACCGATCACGACGGACAGCGCCAGCAGTACCCACAGCGGTGGCAGGAACGCCATGCCGATCATCGCGAGACCGAGCCCGGTGACCGCGACGAGCATCAGGTTCCGGCGCCTGAGGTAGGGCGCCAGCGCCCCGTAGGACAGTGCGCCGACGAGCCCGCCGATGCTCATCGCCATGAGCACCCAGCCGAGCTGGGCCGGTTCGCCGCGGTCGGTGAAGTACTTGGGAAACAGCACGGATTCGATCGGCATGTACAGCGCGACGATCACCATGTCCACGAGCGCGAGGGTCCGCAGCAGGCGGTCGCGCCACACGAAACGCAGGCCCTCCAGCGTGCCCGACCACATCGACTTCGGGCGGGTCTCGTGATCGGGTCGCCCGGAGTGCTCGAGCCTGAGGAACGCGATCGTGACGATCGACAGGACGAAGCACACCGCGGTCACCCACAGTGTGCTCTCGGGTCCCACCAGCGCGATCAGTACACCGCCGATACCCGGCCCCACCAGGTACGCGACGTTGTAGTTGGCCTCGTACAGGCTGTTGACGCGGTCGAGTCGCCAGCCCGCGGCCTTCGTCGCCGCAGGCAGCATCGATTCCCGAGCGGAGATGCCGGCGGGATCGAACGTCGCCCCGAGGGCGGCCAGCGCCGCGAGCACCGGGACGGACAGCCCGACCGTGCCCGCGGCGATAGGAATCGCAGCCACCGAGAGTGCGGACAACGCGTCGGACACCAGCGAGGTGGGCCGCCGTCCGAATCGATCGACCACGGTGCCGGAGAACAGGCTCGCGAGCAGCAGTGGCAGCGTGGCGGCGCCCGCGACGATCGCCGCGTCGGTTGCGCGACCGGTCTGTTCCAGCACCAGCCACGGTAGGGCGACGATCACGATGCCGTTGCCGGTCGCCGAGAACAGCGTCGCGACGTTGAGCAGGATCAGCGGCGTGAGTCGTCGGGTCGTCGTCTGGTGGGGGGTACTCACGGCGCGGGCTTTCGGTCGATCGGGCGTCGCTGTCGAAGCTAACAGCGCGGCCGGAATCCGCGCGAGCGGTTTTCCGGCCGCGCCATCGCGCGTTCCCGCTCCTATTCGCGGGTCCCGATCGCCGTCACCGGGTCCTGGCGCATCGCGGTCCGCGTCGGAATCGCGATCGCGACGAGCCCCAGCAGGACCGTCACTCCGAGGATGAGGGCGTAGACGCGCGGGTCGACGCTCGGGATCGGACGGCCGGACACCGCGGCCGCGACACCCGCGAGCGGGGGCAGCGCGATGAGCGATCCCACCACGGCCGCGACGGTCACCACGATCACCGACTCGGCGCGCATCATGCCGCGCACCTGCCGACTGCTCGCGCCGACGAGTCGCAGCAGCGCGAACTCTCGGCCTCGCTCGGCGGTTGCGAGTACGAGGGTGTTCACCACCGCGACGGCGAGGTAGCCGAGCAGGACCGCGAGTGCCACGATGCTCACCCAGGCTTGCGTGCGGCGCTGCTCCTGCCCGGCGGCGGCGAACTCGGCGCGATCGGAGACCACGACGCCGCCCGTCGCGGTGATCGCGGCCCGGGCCTCGTCGACGCGGCCTGGTTCGGCGGCGACGAGGAGCATGTCGGTCAGTCCTGTGGTGGTGTGTGCCAGCACCTGCGGGGTAGGGAGTGTGACGTCGCCGAAGCCGAGTCCGCGGCCGTACGTCGCGATCACCGTGGGGGTGACGAGTGTGCCGTCGCCGAGTCGCAGTGGCACGGTATCTCCCACACCCGCGCTCATGGAGAATGCTGCGTCGGTGCTGAGGGCGACGGTGCCCTCGCGCAGCTGTCCGAGGTCGCCGTCGCGGACGTCCAGGTCGAGGGTGGAGTCCGTCGCTGCGGGATCGATGCCCTGGACCGGGTACGGGTCGGTGGACGGCGAATCGCCACCGGTCGTGAACAACGCCTGCGTCCGGGTGATCGGATTGGCCGCGCGCACAGCGGGTTCCGCTTCGATTGCGTCGACGAGGTCGGCAGCGAGTCCGGCGGGAGCGGTGACGACGAGATCGGCGGTGATGCCCGCGCGGGACTGGTGGTCGGCGGCCGCGGCGACGGTGTCCTGCGTGAACAGCTGGACCGAGCCGATCGCGATGGCGAGTGCCAGCGGGGTGATGGCGGCGGCGAGACGGCGGGCCCGGGCCCCGGAGTTGGCGGCGGCCAGCACGAGCGCGGGCGACGCGCTGCGGCGCAGCGGTCCGCCGAACACTCGGACCGCGCCGCCGACCAGCATCGGGCCCAGCAGCGCCACCGCGATCACCAGCAGGACGGCGGAAGCACCCGCGCCGGCCAGCGCGGCCTGTCCGGGCAGCACTGCCGGGAGCATCGACGTGGCCAGACCTCCTGCGCCGAACACGAGCCCCGTGACGAGTCGGCCCTTACCGATGGAGGACGGCTCCACAGCCGACTCCCGCAGCGCCTCGGTGGGATCCAGACGGGCCGGACGTCGGGCGGCGACCGCCGCGGCGATCCGCGCGGTGACGACGGCCAGCAGAACCCCGACCACGGCCGGGAGCGGGCTGTACGCGAGCGCGAAATCCGACGACAACACACCGGCCTCGGCGAACTGTGCCCCGAGAACCTGTGCGAGCGCATAGCCGGGACCCGCACCGAGCAGCGCGGCGATGCCGGCGACCAGCAGCACCTCGCTGCCGATCAGGCGATGCACGTGGCCCGGTGTGGCGCCCATCGCGCGGAGCAACGCGAACTCGCGTCGGCGCTGCTGGATCGACAGCGACAGCGTGCTCGCCACCACGAACATCGCGATGAGGATGGCCAGGCCCGCGAACGATCCGGACAGCATCATCAGTTCGCTGCGGGCCGCACCGGCGTCGAGATATTCGACGTCGCCGCGAGCGGTGCCGGTGTAGGTGCGCACGTCGAGGCCGGGCAGGTGGTCACGGACCCGGGCGGCCAGCGCGGCGGCATCGGTGCCCCCGTCGGCGAGCACACCCACCGCGGCGACCCGGTCGCCGTGCGGCCACAGCCCGCGGATCCGGGCATCGGACACGAACACCGCCGGTTGCCGGTCGGCCGGTTCGGCGTCGGGTGCCGCCGCGATGCCGACCACCGCGTACTCTTCGCCGATCCCACCGTGCCGCAGCGTGATCCGATCACCGACGGTGCCCGGCCCGGTCACGACGACCTCGTCCGGCGACACCGGCGCCCGGCCGGACGTCAGCGTGTACGGCGCGAGGACGCTCGATGCCCACCCGTGCGCGTCCAGCGGTGCGCCGGCGTCGGTGGTGAGGGGAACGCCGAGGTCGGCGACGGCGACGCGGACCCCCGGCATTGCGGCGAGTTCGCCGACGACGGACTCCGGCAGCAACGCCCGTTCGACGTACGGCTGGTCGATGTCCTCGCGCACGTCGAGGGCTTGCGCCGCCCCGACCACGACGTCGGCGCCCGCGTAACGGTGCGGGGCGACGCCGCCCCGGATTCCCGATTCGAACAGCACGCCGAGCGCGCACGTGAGGAGCGCGGCGCAGAACACCGCGACGAACACGGCCGCGAAGCTACCGCGTCGGGCGCGGATGTTGGCGCGCGCCAGGGTCCGCAGACGAGGCCCGGCCACGTTCACCACTCCCCGAGGTGGGTCATGTGGTCGGCGACCGCGGCGGGGGTGGGGGAGTCCATCCGTCCGACGAGCCGACCGTCTGCGAGGAACACCACTCGGTCCGCGTGGGCGGCGGCGACCGGATCGTGCGTGACCATGACGATCGTCTGCCCCAGCTCGGTGGTGGTGCGGCGCAACAGGTCCAGCACCTGACGGCCGGTGCGGCTGTCGAGCGCCCCGGTGGGCTCGTCCGCGAACACCGCGTGCGGCTGGGTGATGAGCGCGCGCGCGATGGCGACGCGCTGCTGTTGACCACCGGACATCTCGGCCGGGCGGCGGTGCCGCTTGTCGGCGAGTCCGACCGCGTCCAGGACGTGATCGAGATGCGCCCGGTCGGCGGTGCGCCCGGCGAGCAACAGCGGCAGCGTCACGTTCTGTTCGACCGTGAGCGCCGCCATGAGGTTGTACGCCTGGAATACGAACCCGATGTGATCCCGCCGGAAAACGGTGCGTGCCTTGGGTTTCAGCGCACTAATCTCGGTGTCGCCGAGCCACACCGAGCCGCGGGTGGGCTGGTCGAGGCCGGCGGCACAGTGCAAAAACGTGCTCTTGCCCGAACCGGACGGGCCCATGATCGCAGTGAAACTGCCGGGCGCGAGGGTGAGGCTGACGTCGTCGAGTGCGGTGACCCGGGTGCGCCCCGAGCCGTACGTTCGGGTGACGTCGGTGAGACGGACGGCGGCCCGTGGCGGGCTCTCGACGAAGGGTGGGCTGGAAGCGAAGGAGGACATGGAAGGAACGCTATGGAGCGGCGGCTTCCCGGAACATCCCGTGCGATACCCGATCGATGGTGTAGCTGGCTCCACCCCGGCGGTTCAGGACCTGCCGGACGCGGTCCGCGCGTTGCGGCCTGCCAGCCGGGCGAACGCGTCGACGAGTGCCGGCGGTCCGACGACGTCGATGTCGGTGTCGAAGCGGTTCAAGCCGGCCGCGAGGGCCACCCACGACCAGGATCCGAGTTCGAGGCCGCATCGGTCGGGGCCGAGATCCTCGACGACGCCGTCGCCCGCGAAGGGCACGACGTCGGACGCCGGCCGATGAAGGACGACCTTTCCGCGGCACGGCCACCCGTCCACGTGGGACGACCCCTTGAAGCCTGCGGAGACGAACGCGGCCACGTCGGCCCCGGGGACCTCGCGGGGCGTGAAGCGAGGTCCGGTGGGGATGCGTGGACTGATGCGGTCGGCTCGGAACACGCGCCAGGCCTCGCGCTCGAGATCCCACGCGACCAGGTACCAGCGCCGATTCGACGTCACCAGGTGGTGCGGCTGCACACGTCGCGGCGGTGACGGCTCGCGGGTGCGGGCGCCGTCGGCGTTCGCGTAGTCGAAGCGGAGCGTCTCGCGCGCACGGATCGCCGTGGAGATCGCCACCAGCACATCGGCGGCCACCGGGTCGTCGTCCCTCGGGCCGTTTCCCGCCGGGATCGCCGTGAAGTCGAGTACGTCGAGCCGGTGGCGCAGGCGGGTGGGGAGCACCTGTCTCACCGTGGTCAGCGCGCGGATCGCGGCCTCCTCGATCCCGACGCCGGTCTCGGCAGCAGCCTGCAGGGCCACCGCCAGCGCGACGGCCTGGTCGTCGTCGAACAGCAGTGGCGGGAGTTCGCTGCCGGCGTCCAGCCGGTAGCCGCCGGTGGGCCCCATCGTCGCGTGGATGGCGTATCCCATCTCCCGCAACCGGTCGATGTCCCGGCGCACCGTCCGGGGGCTGATGTCGAGCCGCTGGGCCAGCGTGGAACCCGGCCAGTCCCGGCGCGTCTGCAGAAGCGACAGCAACGCGAGGAGTCGGGACGTGGCCGCTGTCATGTCTTCGATCGTAAGTTCCTTGTAGGACGGAATCCGACCTATACCCCTGGGAGGGTCGGTGCGGTCAGGGGCAAGCCCGCCACGTTCTCATCCAGGAGCAGACATGAGCATCACCACGACCACTCACCTCAACTTCGGCGGCGACGCCCGCGCAGCCCTCGAGTTCTACCGGACCGTCTTCGGCGGCCATCTCACGATCGCGACCTACGGCGACCTCGGGATGCCGCGGGAGGCGCCCGGTGCCGACGCCGTGGTCTTCGGCCAGATCGAGACCGGAGACGGCTTCCGGGTGATGGCCTACGACATTCCCGGCCGCGCGGGCACCCCCGGGGCGGCCGGGGGATCCACCCGCCGGGAGAACGGGACCACCGTCACCGATCAGCCGTTCTTCGTGTCCGTGCGCGGACAGACGCTCGACGAGGTCCGGGACTACTGGGACCGGTTGGCGGTGGACGCCCGGATCGTCGAACCGCTCGCCGCGGCGGCTTGGACGCCCGGCTTCGGCATGCTCACCGACCGGTTCGGGGTCACCTGGATCCTCGACGTCGCGGCCGATCGAAGTGCCCGACCGATGGTGTAGCGGGCTGTACCGACATCGGGTGGACGGTGCGGCATGCTGGACCGATGACGTGGAGCGAACGACTGAGGGTGCGATGGGGCGCCGTCCGCTTCCTCGCGGTGGAAGCTGCCGCCGCGCTCGTGTCGTTTGCGTTCGTGTTCGTCGGTCTGGTGATCGCCGCGACGCTGATGCTCATCGTGGGCTGGCTCGCGCTGCCGTGGTACCTGCGGGCGTTGCGCTGGTGGGCCGGGTCGGCGCGCCAGCGGGCCGGCCGATATGCCGGGACGGTGGTGGGGGAGCGGTACCCGCCGATACCGAACCGGCCGGGCTTCGACGACCTGCGGCGTCTGATCGTCGCGCCGTCCACTCGACGCGACTTCGCGTGGGTCGCGGTGCACTCCATCGCGGCCCTGACGGCGGGCCTGCTGGCGATCGCGCTGCCGCTCGCGGCACTCAACACCTTGGCGATTCCCTTCTACTGGTGGGCGTTACCGCCCGACGAGCCGGTGAGCAGCATCTACCCCGTGACGTCGTGGTGGGGTGCCGCGCCGATGCCGTTGTTCGCCGTCGGCTACGCGGTACTGGCCTGGTGGTCGATCCCGGTGATGGCGCGGGGTATGTGTGCGCTCGCCTCGCGGTTGCTGTCCCCGCGGCGGGAAACCGAACTGTCCGAGCGGGTCTCGGCGCTCACCGCGAGCCGCGCCGCGGCGCTCGACGCGCATGCCGCCGAGCTGCGACGCATCGAACGCGACCTGCACGACGGTGCCCAGAACCGGCTGGTCGCGGTCGTGATGATGCTGGGGTTGGCCGAGCGCTCGTTGCGCGTTGCGCCGGAACAGGCTCTGCCGCAACTGCTTCGTGCGCAGGACGCGGCGTCGGACGCGCTGTCGGAGCTGCGCACCCTGGTGCACGACATCTACCCGCCCGTGCTCGACGAGCTCGGTCTGGGCGGTGCGGTCTCCGCGCTCGCTGGCCGTAGCGCCGTGTCGTGCGTGCTCGACGTCGACGGGCTGCGGCGTGCCCCGGCCGCCGTCGAGGCCGCGGCGTACTTCGTGGTCGCCGAGGCTCTCACCAACGTCGCCAAGCACAGCGGCGCCGAGCGGGTCCAGGTGACCATCGCGACCCGCGACGACGAGGGCGGCGCGACGATGGTGATCGACGTCGTCGACGACGGCGTCGGCGGTGCGGTGGAGCGGCCCGGTAGCGGATTGGCGGGGATCCGGCGGCGCGTGGCAGCGTTCGAGGGGACTGTGACGTTGGACAGCCCATTCGGTGGGCCGACGAGACTCGAGGTGGAACTACCGTGCGGATTCTGATCGCCGAGGACGACGCCCTGCTGCGGGAGGGGCTCGCGCTCCTGCTGGGCAGCGTCGGGATCGAGGTGACGGCGGCGGTGGACGACGCGGAGAAGTTCCTGGAATCGTTCGAGTCCGATCCGCCCGACGGCGCGGTCCTGGATGTGCGGATGCCCCCGACTTTCACCAACGAGGGACTGAAGGCGGCGATCGAGGCCCGGCGTCGGCGGCCGGGGTTCCCCGTGCTGGTGCTGTCGGCGTACGTCGAGGACCGCTACGCCGGTGATCTGCTCTCCGGAGGTGCGGGCGGGGTCGGCTATCTCCTCAAGGAACGGGTCGGCAAGGTCGAGGAGTTCGTCGACGCCCTCCGGCGCGTCGTCGGCGGCGGCACCGTGATGGATCCCGAGGTGATCTCCCAGCTGATGAGCCGGCGGCGCGCCGACGATCCGATTCGAAGCCTCACGCCGCGCGAATCCGAGGTGTTGGGACTGATGGCCGAGGGTCTCGGCAACGGCGACATCGCGCGCCGGTTGGTGGTGAGCGACACCGCGGTGAGCAAGCACATCGGCAACATCTTCGCCAAGCTCGGGCTCGCGGCGTCGGACAGCGGGCATCGCCGCGTCCTCGCGGTGCTCGCGCACCTGCGGTCGTGATCCGGGGTCACGCGCTCTCGAGTGCCTCGCCCACCTCGCGCAGTGCCCGGTGCCGCTGGTCCTCGGCGAGCGCGTGGCCGACCGCGATCGCCAGCGCGACCGGCCAGTCGATCACTTCGAACGCCGCGAGCAGACCGAGGGCGCCGAGGTAGGCGAGTTGTTCCGGCTTGGGGACACCGACGTCGCCGATGAGCGGCAGGCGGATCGCGAACCGCGATCCCTGCGCGATGCGTTCGAGGGCGTCCCGGTGCGAACCCGGACCGTGCGCTGACGAGTCGTGCGCTCCGGAGCCGGGGGATCCCCCGCTGCGCGACGCCCGGTCGGCGCCGCGGTCGAGCGTTGCTTCGGTCATCGTTCGTCCTGCCCATCCTCGTCGTTCACCTGCCGTACACCTGGGCCCGTCATCGTGGGAGTCGTGATCGTTTCGTTATCCACGCTCTCCGCGTTCGCCTCGGCCGTCCGCCCGTCGGGACCGGATCCGTTGACCGGTGTGGTCACGTCCGTGCTCACGCCGCCGTTGCGCCATGCGTACGCGGTGCTGCTGCGGACCGGGGTTCTCGTCGTCGACTGACCACCCCGGCCGTCGCGCGCCGACCACCACGCGAGGGCGTGCGGGGCGAGCGCGGCGGCAGCCGTCGCGCCCACCGCCGGGCCCAGCGCCTGCGCCCACGCGACCGGTCCCAGGGGCGTGCATCCGAGGAATTGGCTCAGCCCGGGAACGCTGACCACCCCGGCCAGCGCCGCCAGCGATCCCGCGGCGGTCACGACCACGAGGGGACTGCGGGAGTCGATCAGTGTCTGCCCCAGTTGGGCGCCGACCAACGCCACGAGTCCCACCGTCGACGCTCGCCGCGGCCGCCCGGTGAGCGAGGCGATGCCCCACGCGACGCCGGCGCCGGCGGCTGTCGCGGTCCCGCGGATCGCGACGGTCCGCCACAGTGCGGCGCTGTCCGGTCCGCGGCCGTCGTAGGCGTGATTGCGGTTGGGCGGGCTCACGGCGAGCGCCGCGGCGGGTAGCGCGTCGGTGAACAGGTTCACGAGCAGCAGCTGCCGCGCGTTGAGCGGAGCCCGGCCGCCGATCGCGCTGCCGATCAACGCGAACGCCACCTCGCCCGCGTTCCCGCCGAGCAGGACCGCGACCGCCGACTGGACGCGTTGCCACAGCTGCCGGCCCTCGTCGACGGCGTCGAGGATGGCGTCGACGTGCCCGCCGATCAGCAGGATGTCGGCGGCGCTGCGGGCCGGATGACTGCCGTGGGAGGTCACCCCGATCCCGATGCTCGCGGCGCGGATGGCGGCGGCGTCGTTGGCACCGTCGCCGACCATCGCGCACACGCTCCCGGAACGTTCGAGCGTCTGCACGATCTGCACCTTCTGCTCGGGGGACATCCGGGCGAACACCCGCCGCTCGCGGACCGCGGCCTCCTGCCGCCGATGGGAGAGCGACTCCCATTCGCTCCCGCTCATCACGTCGTCGGCGTCCACGTCCAGTCCCAGGTCCCGGGCGATGGCGGCCGCGGTCACCGGATGGTCCCCGGTGATCAACCGCACGGACACGCCGCGGTCCTCGAGTTCGGGCAGCAGGTCGGTCGCCTCGGGGCGGATGGTGTCGGACAGACCCAACAGTCCGAGCGGTTCGAGTCCACGGCCGCACAGGGATTCGACGACGTCCGGGTCCTCGGCGGCCCGTGCGACCGCGTCGTCGGGCACGGTGCGTCGGGCCACCGCGATCACCCGCAGACCGTCCTCCGCCATCGACCGGACGTCGTCGACGATCGTTTCGAGCGCGTCGGGGGCGGCCCCGGTGCACGCGGCCAGAATCACCTCGGGGGCACCCTTGACGAGCAGCTCGGTGCCGTGCAGCGCCGCCGCGTACGGCCGTCCGGCGCGGAACGGCAGGACCACGTCCGAGACCGGTGCCTCCGCTCCTTCCTCGGTCGCCTCGGCGGCCTCGACGACGGCGCGGTCGGTGGCGTGCGCGGCGGTGCGCCCGTCCGGCGTCACCGACGTCCGGGCGGCCGCACGGACCACCCGGGCGTCGTCGCACGTGCCGATCGGACGGATCTGCGTCACCCGAAGCCGGTCCTGGCTGAGGGTTCCGGTCTTGTCGAAGCACGCGACGTCCACGCGGCCGAGGGCCTCGACCGACCGTGGGGTGCGCACGAGCACCGAGGCGCGGGTCAGCCGGCGCGCGGCCGCCTGCTGTGCCAGCGTCGCGACGAGCGGAAGCCCCTCGGGGACCGCGGCGACCGCCACCGCCACGCCGCTCGTGACCGCGGAGCGCAGGCCCCCGCCGCGCAGCATCGACGTGGCGGTGACCAGCGCGCCACCCCCGATGCTGACCGGGAGCACCCGGTCGGTGAGCTCGCGCAACTGCGACTGCAGGCCCACCTTCCGGACCGGCGCGGGGGACAGGGCCGCGGCCCGGCCGGTCTCGGTGTCGTCGCCGACGGCCGTGACCAGGGCCGTCGCGGTGCCGGTCAGCACGGTCGTGCCGGCGAACAGCATGCAGGTCCGTTCCGCGAGCGGCACACCGGGAGTCGCGTCGGTCTGCTTGTCGACGGGCATCGACTCGCCGGTGAGCGACGACTCGTCCACCTCGACCCCGTCCGCCTCGACGAGTCGTCCGTCGGCTGGCACCACTTCACCGGGCCGGACCACGATCACGTCGCCCGGCCGGAGCAGCGCGGCATCGACCGACTCGGTGGTGTCGGTGCCCGGGCGGATCCGTCGTGCCGGGGCGTCCTGGCCTGCGAGCAGACGGGTGAGGAGCCGTTCGGCATGCAGTCGCTGGGCCGCCGACAGCGCGGCGTTGCCGACCAGAACCGTCCCGACGAGGATCGCGTCCACGGGAGACCCGAGCACGGCACTGGCCGCCGAACCGGTCGCCAGGATCGGGGTGAGCGGATCGGCCAGTTCGGTGCGCAGTGACCGGCCGAAGTCCCACACACCGGAGGCGGGACCGCGGATTCGGCCGACCGTCGTGCCGATCCGTCCGGGACCCGCAGCGGCACGACTCGGCGGCGGCGACTCGACGGTCCGGCGCACCCTGTCGACCGACATCGCGTGCCAGTCGTGCTGCGGGCTCGGGCGGGGCGGCTCCGCGCGGAGCACGCCGCGGGCGAGGCTGCGCCCGGTCCACAGGGCCGCACCGGCGCCGACACTGACGGGCCCCGGGCCGCGCCCGTGGGTCCCCGGGATCATCAGCAGTGAGCCGAGAAGTGACGCGCCGGAAGCGATCTCGATGCCGCGCCGACTCGCGGTACGGGCGGCGGGCAGTGCGCGCAGGATGCGCCAGACCGCCCCCAGATCCGGCACCAGCAGATCCGCCGGCGCCGCCGATTCCGGGCGCAGGGCCAGGCTCACGTCGGCGGCGAGCACGGCTCGGGGGCAGTCGACGCTCAGCACGGCGACGGTCGCCCCGGATTCCTGCAGGCGTTCGACGGTCGACCGGAGGTCGGAATCGGTGGAATCGCCGGGCTTTCCGAGGTCGTCGAACGCCGAGCGCAACGTGCCCAGCGCCTCGTCGTCGACGGAGTGCACGGTGATGCCCGCTTGGCGGGCCTGTTCGAGCAGGGCGCCCGCCAGCGCGTCGCGGACGGGGGAGATCAGCACGGCGGCGTCGGGATCGTCTCCGGGGTCGGCAGCGTTGTCGATGCCGGCCAGGGAGTGCCACCCGGTGTCGAGTTCTCCCGACTCGATCGCCGTCCGTGCCGCTTCCCACACCCCCGCGCGGCGGTGGTCGTCGACGCCGCGGATCCGGCTCACCCGCAGGTCCGCGGTGAGGAGCGCACGCGGATCGACGACGAGCGCGGTCACGGCGTCGAGCCGGCGCAGCACGTCGGGCCCGCGGCTCAGCACACCGTGGTCGTCGGCCAGTCCGCGGCCCAGGGTGCTCGCGAACGACTCGCGGGCCGTGCGGGCCGCCTTGGGTGCGGTGACGAGCGCCGCCGTTCCCGCCGCTCGGACGCTCCCGGTGGCCGCTCCCACCGCCGCGACCCCGCCCAACTGTGCCCACGCCGCGCGCTCGAGGTGACGGTCCACCGGTCCGGCCGCGGCGAGGTCGGGGGCCGCGGTTTCGGGCACCGGGCGGTGCGTGCTCCGTAGCCACGCGCGCCGGTTGGCCAGCACCTCGCCGACCACGGAGGCGCGGAGCAGGGCCTCGATCGCGAGCGGGGGCGGCGCCTGCACGAGCGTGAAGCTCGCGGCGGTGAGGGTCGAGAGGAGGAGGTCGGTGCGCGGACGCCCGATGCCCGCCTCGAGCAATCGGCGCAGCGCGGGTTGATAGTCGAGTAGGACGATCGGTGCGGCGACGGCGGACGGTAGCCGCGGCACCCGGAACAGGCGGCCGGTGGCCGCGGCCCCGAACCCTACCGAGTGGGCGGCCAGCGCGATGACGCGCGCCGAGAGCACCCCGTCGTCCCACGCGGTCGGCACCCGGGGGAGAACATCGGCCGTCGCGTCGCGGGATCGGGTCGGGGGCGCGAACACGCCCGTGAGCACTCCGGCGGTCGCGGCGGTTCCCACCGTGACGGTCGTGATCGCGGCGTGCGCCGTCCGTCCGGGAAGGCTGCGAGCCCGCTCGACGAGTGATCCGACCCCCGGAATCCGCACCTAAGTGGCACGTCCCGGCGGCCGCGAGGCGGAGGACTTCGCTGCGCTGTCGTCCTCCGCGCCGGCCTCGTCCGCGCGGGAGCCGTCGGTGGGCGCGCCGCGCTCGTGCAGTTGCCGGAGCACGAGCGCGGCGCCCCCGACTGTCAGGACCACCGGCCATTCGACGAGTCCGACGGCGCCGGCCGCGGCCATCGTCAGCACCGCGGCGGGTGTGGAGTGGCTGCCCCGCTCGAGGCCGCGGCGGGTGCCGCCGGCGACGCCTCCGACGGCACCGCGGACACCGCCGACGAGGCCTCCCACGGCGGCGCCGCCCAGCGCGCCGATGGACGACGTGGTCACCTCGGCGATGCCGGAGACTGCGCGCACCGCGCCGCCGGTCAAGGACATCGACCCGTTGCCGGATCCGTGACCGGTGTGGGGGGTGTTGTGCGGGGTACTGCCTGTTTGTTCCATCGAACGCCCATCGTTCGGTTCGGGGTGGGCCCGCGCCCATGTCCGACGCGGGATCACGATTCACCGCTCCAGGCGAGTCTAAACCGGACCACTTGCGATGTGAACCTCTGTCGGCCCGGACGACACGAATTCCCCTGTGTGTCAAGCGTTGTGTTCACGTAAAAGGCAAACGGTGGAATCTCGACCGTTCGGTCCTAACGTTGTTCACCGTCACCCCCGCACCACGCCGTCGAATCGATGTGGCGCGTTCGCTTTTCATGTGTTCCCTTCCTCCGAGGAGTGCCCGATGTTCCGTATGCGCCGACTGCCCCGAGCCGCTCTCGCGCTCGCGCTCGTTCCCCTGGCGGGTATGGTCGTCGCGTGTGGCGGCGAAGAGGCGTCGGCGTCCGCCGACGCTCCGGCCGGTCAGAGCTTCACCCTCAAGGTGTACGACCCGGGCAACTCCGGGGCGATCGCGGTCGGCAAGCGCGACGGAGACTTCGACCGTGCGCTCGCCCCGCTCGGTGCCAAGATCGAATGGGTCAAGACCACACCGGGATTCAGCTCCAACCTCAAACTGTTCAACACGGGTGAACTGGACATCCAGACCGGCGCGTACAGCCCGGTGGTCGGCGCGCTGTCCAAGGACGTCGGCGTCCGGATCTTCGCGACGTCGGATCCGTACAACAAGGATCAGAGCGGCATCGTCGCCACCGCCGCGTCGGGGATCTCGTCGCTCGAGGACCTGAAGGGCAAGCGGGTCGCGGTGAACCCGGCCGCCAAGGGCGAGTACATCGTCCTCAAGGCGCTCACCGAGGCGAACATCCCGATCGACTCGGTCGAGCGGGTGCCCCTGCAGCAGACCGACGCGGCATCGGCGTTCTCGACCGGACAGGTCGACGCGTGGGCGTCGTTCCTGGCGCCGTACCAAGAGGCGAAGGCCAAGGGCGCCAAGGAGATCGTCACCGAGGGCGACATCAAGTCGGTCGACAACACGATCATCGCCGGCCGGACCGCGGTGCTGCAGGAGCATCCCGAGGTGGTGCAGAAGTTCCTCGAGGTCACCAAGGACCTCACCCGCCGTCAGCGCGAGAATCCGGCCGCGTTCGAGAACGTCTTCGAGCAGGCCGGGCCGCGCGCACTGAGCGGCCAGCGCCTCGACGACGCGATCGCGCTGGGAGGCCAGGTCACCGACTTCCGCTACCCGACCGCGGCCGACGAGGCCGATCTACAGTCGGTGGCCGACCTGTTCTACCGCAACGGCGTCATCCAGCGGCAGCTCACCGCCGCCGACCTGACGTTCGACCTGCAGGGTGCGGTCGCGTCGAAGCCGGGAGCCTGACGGTGACCGCGACGTTGAAGGACGCGGGACGCCCGAGCGCGGCGGCGGCGGGGCTCGAGCTCGAGACCCCCGCGTACCGCCGGCACCGCAGCCGACCCGCGTGGCTGTCGCTGCCGTTGCGTCTGCTGGTGCCCGCGGTGCTCGTCGCAGGGTGGTGGATCGGATCCGCCACCGGCCTGATCTCCGAGGCCGTGCTGGCCTCGCCGGTCAAGGTGTGGGACGCGTTCGTCGAGCTGTACTCCACCGGCCAGCTGGTCGACTTCTCGCTCGCGTCGTTGCAGCGGGCCGCGATCGGTGTCTTCTTCGGCACCGTCATCGGCTTGGTGCTCGGGGTTCTGTCGGGGCTGTCGACGCTCGGTGAGGAGCTCATCGACTCGACGATGCAGATCAACCGGGCCGTCCCCTTCCTCGCGCTGGTGCCGCTGTTCATCGCGTGGTTCGGGATCGACGAGACGTTCAAGGTCGTCCTCATCGCGGTCGCGACGGTGGCACCGATGTACGCCTACACGTACCTCGGCGTCCGCAACGTCGATCGCAAGATGGTCGAGGCCGCCCGCGGATTCGGACTCACCGGATGGCGCCTGGTCGCCGAGGCCATCCTCCCGGCCGCGCTGCCCGGCGTGCTGATGGGACTGCGGATCTGCCTGTCGCTCAGCATCACCGGACTCATCGCCGCCGAACAGGTCGGCACCCGCGAGGGCATCGGCTACCTGGTCACGCTGGCGCAGGAGTACAACCGCACCGACTACATGGTGCTGTGCGTGGTGTTGTACGCGGCCCTCGGTCTGGTCTTCGACGCGATCGTGCGGGTCGTCGAACGCTTCGCGATGCCCTGGCGTCGCCTGGCGGTGGTCCGATGAGCGCGGCGCAGGCCCCCCTGCCTCCGCTCGCGGAGCGGGAGCGGACGGCGACGACCGCTGCCGCCCGCCGCGCCGGGGAACCGGTCGCGGTGCGGCTGCAGGGAGTCCGGAAGAGCTTCGGCGACAAGACGATCCTCGGCGGCGTCGACCTCACCATTCATCGCGGCGAGTTCGTCGTGCTGCTCGGTCCCAGCGGCACCGGCAAGACCACATTGTTGCGCCTGCTCACCGGACTCGAACGGCCCGACGGCGGCGAGATCCTCGTCCCGCACCAGCGCACCGTCGTCTACCAGGAACCGCGGCTGATCCCGTCGAAGCGGGTTCTCGGCAACGTCGTCGTGGGGCAGCGCCGCGGCACGGCGGTGAAGCAGGCCGGGACCAAAGCGCTCGGCGAGGTCGGTCTGGCCGGCAAGCAGCGGGACTGGCCGGCGACGCTGTCCGGTGGTGAGGCGCAGCGAGTCGCGCTGGCTCGGGCACTGGTCCGCGAGCCGGAACTGCTGCTGCTCGACGAGCCGTTCGCCGCGCTGGACGCCCTCACCCGCCTGCAGATGCAGGACCTGGTCGGCGATCTGGTCGCTCGGCACCGGCCCGCTGTCCTGCTCGTCACCCACGACGTCGACGAGGCCGTCCGTCTCGCCGATCGCGTGCTGATCCTCAACGAGGGATCGTTCGCGGTCGATGTCGACATCGACCTCGCACGTCCCCGCGATCGGAACGACCCCGAGGCCCTGCGCTACCGCGCGGCGTTCCTCGCTGAGCTCGGCGTCGGCAGAGACGCCACTCACCACCCCGGAAGGAGTGCCCCGTGACCATCGCATCACCCCTCGACACCCTCTGGTACACACGGTGCCCCGTCCCGACCGCGAGCGGGCTCGCGAATTCGCTGGGCTGGTTGTCCGAGACGGCCGACGACGCCGGGCTGCGGTTCGGCATCCTGCAGGACGCCGACGCCGAACTGGCCGGCAGGCATTTCGACCACGGGCTGCCGAGTCTGATCCGGGAGGGCGGCAACGTGCCCGCGCTCGCGGCGCGGGCCGAGGGTGCACCGACCCGGCTCGTCGGACTGACGTGGATCGACGAATCCCAGGCGATCCTGGTCGGACCGGCCGCATCCCTGGATTCCCCCGCGGAACTGGCGGGTCTGCGCATCGGTATCCCCGCGTGGGCGGACGACCGGGCCCGCAGCTTCCCGCGGGCGATGGCACTGCACGGCTTCGCGTCGGCGCTGCGCCTGGGCGGTCTCACGTTCGCCGACGTCATCACCGTCGAGGTGCCGGCCGAGCCGAACCCGCAGGTACGCACCGGATCCCGGTCACGCACCACCACGTGGGGCGTCGAGGCCCTGCTGCAGGGCGATGTCGATGCGATCTACGTCAAGGGCGCGCGGGCGCAGGAGGTGGCCCGCGAACACGGTCTGCAGGTCGCCGTCGACCTCGACGCCACCGCATCGAAGCGGCTGCGCGTCAACAACGGCACCCCGCGGCCGATCACGGTGCACGCCGACCTGCTCGAGTCCCGGCCCGAGCTGGTCACCGCGTTCCTCGCGCAGACGCTGCGGGCCGCCGACTGGGCCGCCGGCAACCTCGACGAGGTCCGCGACGTCCTGGCCCGGGAGACGAACTCGGGGGCGGCCGGCGTCGAGGCCGCGTACGGCGACACGTTCCACCGCGACCTGCACCCGACGCTCGACGCCGACCGGCTCGAGCTGCTCGACGTCCAGAAGCAGTTCCTCTACACGCACGGCTTCCTGGCCACCGACTTCGATCTCGCATCGTGGGCGGCACCCGAGCCGCTGGCCCAGGCCCGTGAGCTGCTCGCATCCGAACGGAAGGTGGCATCGTGACCGAGTTCCTGTGGGAGCTGCCGGTACGCGGCGACGGCCGGCACGTCGGCGCCGTGTCCGAACGTCGGGACGGTTTCGACTTCCTCGACCAGGCGATCCTTGCTGCCGAGCTGTCCGGTCTCGACGGCGTCGTGGTTCCGTACGACCCCGAGGGGGACGACTCGTGGGTGGTGGCCGGCACCGCTCTGCGCCAGACCCGGCACGCCCGCGTCACCGTCGAGTTCCATCCGGCGTTCGGCACCCCGGTGTACGCGGCCAAGCTGTCGGCGACGCTGCAGCGGCTGTCCGCGGGGCGGCTCGACTGGCGAGTGCGGGTGGACGTCGACGACGATGATGCGCGTTCGCGCGGCGACGGTGTCACCGGGACCGACCGCTACCGTCGGGCCCGCGAGTTCCTTACCGTCGCACGCGGTGTGTGGAACGAGCAGCAGGTGCTACCGGGGCGTTTCGGGGGCACCGGCTTCGAGTTCGCGGGCGAGTTCTACGACGTGATCGACGGCGGCTTCCGCGGAATCCTCTCCGGATTGCCTGCACCCACGGTGTATCTGTCCGGGACGTCGCCCGAGGCGATCGCACTGGCGGCCGAGCACGGCGACGTGCACCTGTTGGACGAGCAGTCGCACGGCATCGCCGCCGTGGCCTCCGAACTACGCGGCACCGCAGCCGAATTCGGACGCGAGGTTTGCGTCGGGCTCGAACTCCCGATCGTCGCCCGCGAGGACGCCGACGAGGCCTGGGCCCGGGTCCTCCGGCAGTGGCGTGAGGTGCATCCCGAAGCGACGGCGGCCGACGTGCGCGCGCTCGCGTTGGACGGATCCCGTTGGGCCGGCTTCGACCGCATCGGCTACCGGCAGCAGATCGGACTGGTCGGCAGTTACGAGGACGTGGCGCAGGCCCTGTCGCGTTACCGGGAAGACGGTGTCGAGGTCTTCGTCCTCACCGGACACCCGCACCTCGAGGAACTGCACCGCGTCGGGGAACACCTGCTGCACCTCGTCGACCCCGCCGGCCGCACGCTCGCTGGACAGGAGATCTCCGCATGAGCACCGACTTCTACTGGCGCATCGGGATGGAGGGCGACCACGCGTCGCTGCGCACTCCGCGCCGCTACAACCGTGGACACGCGGGCGGGCACGGTCCCGGCAACATCGCCCCGGCGATCCGCGGCGGTGAACTCGACGGGTACAGCTACATCGACCACATGGCGGCGGTGGTGAAGGCGTCGGAGTCGGCCGGATTCGTCGGGGGTTTGCTCCCGTCGTTCCCGATCACCGAGGACCCGTGGGCGGCGGCGTCGGCGCTGGCGCGGGAGAGCGACACGTACCGGTTCATGGTGGCGTTCCAGCCCGGGTTCCTGCATCCCGTGCAGGCGGCACGGATGTCGGCGAGCCTGCAGCGTGCCACCGGCGGCCGGCTCGTCTACAACATCATCAGCGGCGGCGGGGGAGCACCGCAGCTGTGGTGGGGTGACAAGGTCGCGCACGACGACCGCTACGCGCGCACCACCGAGTTCCTCGACGTGCTGCGCGGGGTGTGGGACGGGACGCCGTTCGACTACGACGGACGCTTCTTCCGCACCGAAGGTGCCGCACTGCCACCGCTGCTGGCGGGCCAGCCGTTCCCGGAGGTGTTCTTCTCGGGGTCGTCCGGTGCGGCGGTCGCGGCGGCGGGCGCGCACGCCGACTACTACCTGTCCTGGCTCGAGCCGTTCGCGGACCTGCGCGCCAAGTTCGACGGTGTCCGCGAGCATTCCGCGAAGCTCGGACGAACTCCGAAGTTCGCGGTGCGCATCGACGTCGTCGCGCGGCACACCGAGGAAGCGGCGTGGGCCGAGATCGAGAAGGGGTGGGCGTTCGTCGATCGTGAGGCCGCCAATCGCGCCGCGCAGGGTGATTCGGTGGGAGCTGCCCGCATCGCGGGCTGGGTGCCGGAGACCATCACCGGTTATCGCGACCTCGAGGTCCAACCCAACGTGTGGTGCGGCTTCAGTCTCATCCGCGGGGGACCGGCGTTCGGGCTCGTAGGCAGCTACGAGCAGGTCGCCGAGCGCCTCGACCAGCTGATCGATCTCGGCGTGGACGCCTTCATCCTCGCCGGCAACCCCCACCTCGAAGAGGCCTACCGCGTGGGCGAGGAGGTGCTGCCGCTGTTGCGCCGCACCACGCCCACCCCGGTCCGCAGTCTTTCCGTCCGATAGGAGCAGTCCCATGACCAGCACCGAAGTTCGAATCACTCCCGCGATCGAGGCGTTCGTCGACGACGCCCGCCGCGCCGCCGACACCGCGTTCCGGGTGTTCCGGGAGACCGGCACCGTCTCCGCCAACGGCACCGTCAACTTCGTCGAGCGCGTGCCCGGCGAGGAACTGGCGGTCGCGCTCAACGAACCCGGACCGTGGGCCGAGGACCGCAGTGCGAAGCCGATTCTCGCGACGTTCGACGGCGAGGTGCTGTCCGGCGACGGACCCGCAGGCTTCGTCACCGGTTACGCCAAGGTGTTCCGGGAGCACCCCGAGATCACGTCGATCGTGCACGTGCACACCCCGTGGCTGGGCGGGTGGGCGCAGACCCACCGCACGCTGCGCATCAAGTACGCAGCCTCGCAGCGCCTGACGCTCTCGCGGGACATCCCACCGCACATCGACCGCAGCCAGTCGCCGGGCGATTTCATCCTCGACCGCCTCGTCGACGACCCGGATCTCGTCGCCATCTTCGAGGCCAACGGCGGCGTCAACGTCATCGGCCGCGCCGGACTGCTCGAGCTCGCCAAGTTCGTGGTGCTGCTCGAGGAGGGTGCGCAGTACCAGGCGCTCGGCGAACTGGTCGGCGGCACCGCCGATTTCGATGCCACCAATCTGGTCGCCCAGTGGGGCCGCAGTGGCCTGCTCGACGAGGCCCGCCGCCGCGGACTCGTCTGAGCCCGGACAGTCAGGAGCATTCCCATGACGATTCGAGTCGGGTACTTCCCGAACAACAACTCCCTGTTCGCGCTGCGCCACAACGGACTGCTCGAACTCCGCCTGCCGGACGTCGAGTGGGTCGACCTGCGTGAGCTGCCCGCGCCGCAGCGGGTCGATCCGCGGCACGGGTTGCCGACGCTGCACTCGGACTGGCTCTTCGAGGCCGGCGGTTACGACGTCATCGGCACCGGCTTCACTCCGCCGATCACCGGTCTCGGTCAGGGCCGCGACCTCGTGTACGTCGGCATCTCGGGACCGCGGGTCGAGAACGGCCGGCTGGTCGCGCTGTCGGAGTCCGGGATCCGGACGGTTTCGGACCTGCGCGGCAAGCGGGTCGGTGTCGCGCACGGCTCGTGGCAGACCACCCTGGTGTTGCTGGCACTGGACCGCGACGGCCTCACGTGGTCGGACATCGTCCCGGTGGACGTCGACGTCGACCGCGGCGGAGCCGCGCTCCTCGCCGGGGAGATCGATGCGTGGGTCGGCGCCTACCCGGGCCTGGCCGAAGTGGAGGCGCAGACGAAGGTGCGGACCCTCGTCGACACCGACGGACTGTTCAGCCACCCGTCGCTGTGGTTCGTGCGGCGGGAGTTCGCCGAGACCCGCCGCCCGGAGCTCGAGGCGGTGATCGCGGCGCTGCAGGAGTCGGACGCCTGGATCGTGGCGAATCCGCGCGAAGCGGCGCGCTTCTTCGTCGAGGACGCGGAGCGTCGTGGCGGTACGGCCGACCTGGACCGATGGGAACAGGCGCTGCGCGGACGACCCTTCGGGATCGGCGCGGTGACCGATGAGTTCCTCGACGAGCAGCAGCGTGCGGCCGACCTGTTGCACGCCAACGGTCTGCTGCCGCGTGCCGTCACCGTGCGCGACGCGGTGCTGCCGTGGATCGGGGAGGTCGTCGAGGCGAGCCGTCCGGCGACGGTCTGAGGGGAGGGGAATCCGGCGGCCGTCCCGCTGCCGCCCACCGCTACCCTGGTATCCGAGCGTCTGCTGAGGTTGCGGCGCTGGTGAGCAGCAGGGATGGCGTCGATGGGCAGGCAGCGGGGCGGCCGCAGGAGCGAGGGCCGCGATCCTCGTGGCGACGGCGGGCCTGTCGCCGGCACCTACGAGATCGATACGGGAAACTGCGAGCTCGAGGAGGATCCGTTCGACCAGCAGAGCTGGATCCTGCGGATCAACGGTGAGCCGAGTTCCCACATCGATCTCGCCGATCCGCGAACGCTGGCGTTCGACTACATGCGGTGGATCTCGGAACTGGTTCTTTCCCAGTGGGATTCGTCGTCGAAACTGCGTGTACTCCACCTGGGCGGTGGGGCCTGCACGCTCGCGCGGGCCTTCGCGTCCCTGTACCCCGATGCGCGGCAGGTGGTCGTCGAGCTGGACGGCCGACTCGCCGTGCTGGTGCGGGAGTGGTTCGACCTGCCCCGCGCGCCGCTCCTGCGGGTGCGGGTGGGGGAGGCGCGGGCGGTGACCGAGACGCTCACCGAGGACAGCCGCGATGTGATCGTCCGGGACGTGTTCGCGGGCAACAGCACCCCACATCTGTTGACCACCCTCGAGTTCACCCGCCAGGCACGCCGTGTGCTCGCGCCGGGCGGAATCTACGTCGTCAACTGCGGTGATACCCCGGACCTGCGTGGCGCCCGGGCCGAGGCGGCGACCATCGGCGAGGTGTTCGAGCACACCGCGATCATCGCGGACCCGGCGATGCTCAAGGGCAAACGCGACGGCAACATCGTGATCGCCGGCAGCGACGTCCCGATCGCGACGTCGTCGGCCCTCGCGAGCCGCGTCCTGGGCGGAGGTACTCAGGCACACGTATGGCAGGACGCCCAGGTTCGGAAGTTCGCCGAGTCGGCCAGGGTGCTCCGGGACGATGCAGCAGCCGCTGCGGAATCGCAACCCCCGCAGGGCTGAGGCGGCGAGCGCCATCTTTGCGGTGGCAGCCGTCGACGCCACCGCAGGTTCTCTGTAAGCGCCCTGCTCCGTCAGCCGTTGCTGCCGCAGCCGTTCACCGATCGCGTTCGCCGGGTGGACTTCTCACTCACGACACCTTGCTGCGCGGCGCTCAGCGTGCACAATGCCACGCATCGCGCTGCTGCTCGGACACCGGGATGTGAGGCGATAGCGCGGATCATGCCGACCGTCGATGACATGGAAGCTGCCCTTCTCTTCGAACTCGGTACTCGCGGAACCCCACATAGAATACCCTGAGGGGGTATACCCGATTCGGCGCTGCGTGGTCACGCGCCTGTGCACGTCCGCGCGCAGGCGTCGATCAGGCCGCGCGGGGTCCGGCTCGGCCGTGTGCGGGGATGGGCTTCTTGTGTGGGTCGACGGTGGATGGTGGGGTGAACCACGGCTTTCTGTCCGGGCCTATGTGGACTTCCCAGTGGGAGTGGTGCAGCAAGGTGTGGTGGTAGCGGCAGAGTAGGACGAGGTTGTCGAGGTCGGTGGGTCCACCGTCTGCCCAATGCTTTACGTGGTGGCCTTCGCAGTGGGCGGGTGGTGTGCCGCAGCCGGGGAAGGCGCAGCCGTGGTCGCGGGCGATCAGGGCGCGGCGCTGTTTCTTCGACACGGTCCGGCTGCTGCGGCCGAGATTCAAGGGGATGCCGTCGTCCATGACGATGGGTGTGAGGTGACAGTCGCACGCGAGCCGCCGGGCGGTGGCGATGGACAGCGGCCCCGTGTGGGGCATGCGTGCGATGTCTTTGTCGCCGAACAGGTCCGAATCGCCATCCGTGGGCGTCCACTCGTGTGCCGACTCGCTGCGGGCGAGATCGCTGGCGTTCACATGCAGCGACAGGTGGGGCCGCTCGCCGCCCTCGATCGGCGCGTCGCCGGAGTCGAGGTAGCGGCGCAGGATCTCGGCGAACGCATCGGCCCGCTGCCGTGCCGGGGTGCGTTTCTCGGCCGGGTCGTCGAGAAGAGTCCGTGGTTTGGTCAACGCTGAGAGTGCCGTCAACAGCATTTCACCGGTCACGGCATCGAGGTCACCTTTGACGGAGACGCGGCCGTTCAGAGTTTTCGAGGCGTGGAATTCGTTGCGTTCGGTGTCTTCGCTGGGTGGGAGTTCGTCGGATTCGAAGATCCGCTCCAGCCGGGAGATGCAGGTGCGGACGGTCGTGGTGGTCGCGGCGGGACCGGACGCGGCGTCCAGCAACACTTTCCGGCACGAACCAAGCGCTTCGTTCGGCATTCCGCGGGTTGGGGTTTCGCAGAACTTCCCGATCAACGCCGCGTGCTCGGCCGATACAACTCCCGCATTGAAGGCGTCGGCGATCTCGGGCTGCCGGCTGAGCATCCGGCCCAACGCGAGGATCCGTGCCGCGGCCGGCACTTCCAACAGTGAGTTCGCGGCCAACCACTGCTTGACACTGCGAAATCCGAGGGTGTCGAACGAGACTGCGCGCTCATCGATTTCGGCAACCGCGACGACCCTGAGAGCCTCCAGACGTTCGATCTCGCGAGACATCTCGATCACCGACCGCACGAGGTCGGGTTCGACGAGCCGACGCACCTCGGCAGGCTGCAGCGCGGTGGCCGTGATGCCCGAATTGTTGAGTCCCCCCGGATTCATGACACGAGCCTAGTTCGAACTGATGTTCGAGTCAATGCTTCATGGTGCGACTTGCCTCTGAGGTGTCCTCGTCCGAAGCCACCTCGCGCGCTGCTCGTACTCCGACCCAGGCTCCGCCGAGGGTGAACCCCAACAGGCACGCGGCGCCGGCGAAGCCGAGAGCGGTGAGCATCGCTTCGGGCATCGGGATCAGTGCGCTCAGGCCGGCGACGATCGCGAGTCCGCCGCCGATATCGGTCCACGGCCTGCTCGCGCCGTGTGCAGCGGACCAGGTCTCGTCGCTGTGCATGGTCGTCGGGGTGCGGATGCCCGCGAGGGAGTTCCTCCCAAGGCGTCCGGTGGCGGCCGCGCGTGAGGTCCAGGTGATCGCGATACCGGCGATCACGAACGTCAGACACAGGGTTATCCGCAAGCCGATCGAGTCCATGCCGCCACGCTAGGCCATCGAGTCCGGAATCGGCCTTTCCGGACGTCGATGGCCTAGCGCCGTCAGCGTGCGATCACCATCAGTTCGATGTTGCCGCCACGTCTGATCGTGTTGTAGATCGGACAGGATGCGACGAAGCGGGCAGCAAGCGTGTCCGCGTCGGCCTGCTCGACACCGTCGACGGTGATCGTCACGTGTGTGAAGTCGTAGCGGGTGGGGTCGATGGTTCCGCGGCCGTGCGAGGCGACCACCTCGATGCTCGTCATGCCGAGGCCCTCGGCTGCGGCGTTGGCTTCGAAATTCGCCATGGCACACGAAGCCAACGCCGACAGCAGCAACTCACCCGCCTGGATCGACTCGCCGGGCCCGAGACGAGAATCGCTGACAAGGTGGTTGGCGCGGGCGTCGAGCACGTACCGCCCGGGGCGGCCCGCGATCGTGTGTCCGGTGACGACAGCGACGTTGCTCATCGGATCCCGGCCGCGGCGCGGGGGACGCGGTTGGTCCACTCGCCGCGATCCGGGCGGGCCAGGCCGAGATTCTCGCGAAGGGTGGCGCCCTCGTAGTCGGTGCGGAAGAGGCCCCGCCGCTGCAACTCCGGTACGACGAGTCTCGTGAAGTCTTCGAAGCCGCCGGGCTGGTACGGAGCCTGGACCATGAAGCCGTCGCATGCGCCCCCGGTGAACCACTGCTCGAGACCGTCCGGGACCTCCGGCGCTGTGCCGATGAAGCCGCCCTCGACGCGGCCCCCGTACTGTTTGCCCAGTTCGCGCAGCGTCAGACCCTCGCGCTCGGTGATCTCTCGGACCTCGCGGTAGTGGCCCTCTACGCCGGGTACCTCGACCTCGGGCAACCTCTCGTCGAGTGGAAAGGTCGATAGATCGACGTCCAAGTGGTAGGCGAGTGTGGAGAGGCCACCGAGAGGAGGGATGAGCTCGAACAACTCGTCGAACATCTGGTGCGCAATGGCGTTGGTGGGACCGATGATCGGCGCAATCGACGGCAGGATCTTCACCTGCTCGGGGTCCCGGCCGTGGGCGGCTGCTCGGCCCTTGATCTCGGCGTAGAAGTCCTGCGCGGACTCCAACGATGCATGGCTGCAGAAGATCACGTCCGACCAACGCGCTGCGAAGTCCTTGCCCTTCGCCGACGCGCCGGCCTGGATCACGACTGGGTACCCCTGGGGTGGCCGCGGGACGTTGAGCGGGCCCTGGACCGTGAACCACTCGCCCTTGTGCTCGATGGCATGCACCTTTTCGGGATCGGCGAACAGCGGCGCCTCGGTGTCGACTACCAGGGCGTCCTCCTCCCACGAATCCCATAGCTTGCCCGCGACCTCGAGGAACTCGTCGGCACGCTCGTATCGCTTGTCCCGGGGGAACTGTGCGTCGCGGTCGAAGTTTCGGGCCTCGGACTCCTGGAAGGATGTGACGACGTTCCAGGCAGCGCGGCCATCGGTCAGATGGTCGAGCGTCGCGAACGATCTGGCGACGGTGAACGGCTGTGCATAGGTGGTTGAGACGGTCGCTGCCAGGCCCAGATGGTCGGTGACTGCGCTCATCGATGTCAGCACGTGTAGCGGGTCGAGGCGCAGGGACCCCAGCGCGCCGTTGCGCAACTGGGTGTCGGTGCTGGAACCGAAACGGTCCGGCACCGAGAGGATGTCGGCAAAGAAGGCGAGGTCGAAGCGGCCGTCTTCGAGCGTGCGGGCGATGTCCTGGTAGTACCGAGCGTCCAGCCACCCGGGAACCGAGCTTGGATATCGCCAGCCACCAGGGCGTCCGGGGCCGGCCGTGACGAAGGCGGCAAGGTGCATCTTGTTGTCGGACATGTCGTTACCTACTTCGCAAGTTCCTGGTCGATGACGGACTTGATCGAGTCGAATCGCGGATCCTGCAGCCACGTGGTCACATCGACCCGGTCCGGATACACGCCGAGTCGATGGAAGTTGTCTGCGAGATCCTGCGTGCCCGCTATCGCGTCCGCTCCGATCGTGGTGAAATCTCCGGCCCCGGAATAGGACAGGCGGCCGGCGCGCACCAGATCGAGGTAGACCTGGGCTTCGAGCTCGCTGCCGGCGAACCCTCCGAGGCGGGTGAACTCGGAGACAGCCGCCTCCGGGTTGGCGTCGATCCAGCGCTGAGCGTCACGAACGCTGCGGACCAGGGTGGCGGTTTGCTGCGGGTGGTTGTTCGCGAACGACTCGCTCGCGACGAAGAACGCGTAATCGTAGGTGCGCACACCGGGCAGCGTGACGGCGTTGTGCTTGCGCTGGGCCAGTTCCGCCATCGGCTGCCAGGTGATCCACGCGTCCACCTTGCCCTGTGCGAACGCGGCTTCCGCATCCGCGGCGGTGAGGTTGACGTACTCGATGTCGTCGATCGTGAGACCGGCGGACTCGAGGTACTTCACCAGACTGTAGGTGCCGGTGGTCCCGCGATGATCGGCGACTTTGCGGCCCTTCAGATCGGTGACGGATCGGATAGTGGACCCCTGCGGGACCAGGATGTCGACCTCGTCGGACGGGAGGGGATACGCGACGAGCGGAACGATCGGCACGCCGCCGCCGATCGCGTAGATCACCGCGGTCGCGGTCGCGAAGGAGAAGTCGACGCTGCCGGACTTGATCGCCTCCATGACAGGCAGCGACGCCGGGAACCCTGTGGGCCATTGGATCGGGACCCCGCCGAGGTCGGCCGAGACGTCGAAGCCACCGAGGCCGTGGCGCAGCACGGTACCGGGCTCGGCGTTGCCGTCTCCGATCAGTGCGTACCGCACCTGGGTCAGCGGACCGGTGTCGGTAGTCGAGGAGTTACCGGTGCCGCATCCGGTCAGTGCGAGGGCTGACAGACCGAGCAGACCGGCACCGGTCGCGCGCAGGAACCCGCGTCGATCCAGGGTCGAGGAGGAGGAGGGGGGCATGAGAGGTGATCCTTCTGTCGATTGCGCTGGGTGTAGATCAGACGCCGGATGGTGCCGCGTCGGCTTCGAGGAGCCCGTCGAGGAACTCCTCCTTCCAGGCCGCGAGATCTGGGTTGCCGCGGGCGCGGGGGCGGGGGAGATCGATTCGAAGTTCACGAGTGATTCCGCGATCGGTGAGGAGCAGGACTCGATCGGACAGCGTGAGTGCTTCCTCGACGTCGTGGGTGACGAGTAGAACGGTACGGGGGTACTCGGCCAGGACTCGCTCGAGAAGTTGTTGCATCTGGACGCGGGTGATCGCGTCGAGCGCGCCGAACGGCTCGTCGAGCAGCAGGACATCGGGGTGGTGCAGTAGAGCGCGGGCGAGCGCCACGCGTTGCCTCTGACCACCCGACAGCTCCGAGGGCCAGTCGTTCTCGCGTCCGGCCAGACCCACTTCGGTCAACAGCGCGGCCGCCTCGTCGCGTCTGCCGCGCGTCCCGAGCTGGACGTTGTCGAGGACACTCCGCCAGGGCAGAAGGCGATCTTCCTGGAACATCATCCGCGACACGGTTTTTCCACCGCCGGTGGTGTCGATCCGGCCGGAAGTGGGTTCCTCGAGTCCGGCGATGATCCGCAGCAACGTGGACTTGCCGACGCCGCTCGGTCCGAGGAAGGTGACGAACTCGCCGGGGGCGATGGACAGGTCCAGATCGGCGAGAACGTGTTTGTCGCGGTAGCGGTGCCCGATGCCCGTCAGTTCGAGACCGATCAGCTCCATCGCCGTCATCATCGATTTCCTCTCCGATAGTTGGGGTTCCAACGCAGGACGCGGGCCTCGACGAGTCGGATGATCTGGTCGGCGACAAGTCCGGCGAGGGCATACAGCACGATCGCCAGCACGATGCGGTCGTTGCGTAGGAGATCGCGTCCGTTCTGCGCGAGATAGCCGATGCCCTCGCTCGTCGCGATGGTTTCGGCCACGACGAGCGTCAGCCAGGCCACGCCGAGCGCATAGCGGATTCCGGTGAGGATCATCGGCATTGCACCGGGGACGACGATCTGACGGATCAGCGCACCTCGGCGGAGTCCGTACGAGCGCCCGAGCTGGACGAGTTTGGGATCAACGGTGCGGATCCCGGCGACCGTGTTGAGATACACGGGAAAGATCACACCGAGCGTGACGAGCACAATCTTGGGTAGTTCGCCGATTCCGAACGCTGCGATGAGCAGCGGCACCAGCGCTAGGTGGGGCAGTGCCCGCAGCATCTGCAGGGTGCGGTCGACGACGCCCTCGGCGATCCGGGACAGACCGACAGCGAAGCCGAGTGCGAGACCGATCGCCGCGCCGATGCCGAAGCCGATCACGATGCGACGCACGCTCACCGACAGATGTCGTTGGAGTTCGCCGTCGCTCCACAGCCGGGCGGCGGTGTCGAACACCTTGCTGGGCGGCGGAAGGATCGTGGCCGAGATGGCTCCCGTCGACGAAGCCCACTGCCAGCCGATCAGCACGAGCAGAGGCACGATCCACGGCAGTACCGCCGAGGCCGACGGGAGCGGCCGCACGCGGCGTCGGCGGGCGGAGGCGGGCGACCCTGTGGGCGCCGTCGGCCGGGTGAGCGTGGTCTCAGACATGGGGGCGTATCACTGCGTGCACGGATGACAACATCGGATTCTCCTGAGAGGAAGGGGATTTCAGGAGAGTAGATGCAAGGGGATGCAAATGACGACATCTGTATACACATGGATTTGAAGTCTTTACAGTGGCTCACGACCTCTGGTAAGCGTTGCCGGACGGAAGACTGCGAACAGAGGGGGACAGTGGTGGTGGCGAATGGGTCGAACCCGTACATCGAACTACGGGGGCGTATCACCGGCGGCAGGTACCGCCCGGGTTCGACGCTCGTGCCCACTGCGGTGGGCGCGGAGTTGGGATTGTCCCGAACTCCCGTGCGGGAGGCGCTGCACCGACTCGAGTTCGACGGTCTGGTGGTCCAGGTGTCGCGGGGTTACCGAGTGCGGGAGCGAACCGCGGAGGAGGTGCTCGAGATCTGCGATGCGCGCATCGCCCTGGAATCGGCGGTCGCCCGATCCGCGGCGGTCAAACGCACCGATCTCGACCTGGCCCGGCTCACGCGGTTGTTCGACGAGGCCGGTGCGGCTGCCGACCCGGCCGACGCCCTACGTCTGCACAACGCGTGGCACGGGGCGTTACGGGACGCCGCCCATAACGCGACCATCACCGAACTGATGGAGCGTCTGGACGCGCAACTCGCGGTGTATGACGCGGAGGAGTCGCGGGCGCCATCGAATCTCGAGCAGATCGAGGCCGAGCACGAGGCGATTCTCGCTGCGGTGCGTGCCGGCGACGGGGAGCGGGCGCGTGCTCTGATGATCACGCATCAGGAGCGCACCCGCGACATCCGGCTCGCGGCGATGGCCGCACGCTGATCATGCTCCCGCCGGCAGTTTCGTGAAGTCGGCGGGTCGGCCTTCCGCGAACGCCGCCAGGGCTTCCTCGTTCGCCGGTCCGCCCAGCATCTCGCGGAAGTGAGCATTCTCCCGTTCCCGTGCCTCTGCGATCGCGGTCCGCAGCGGTTCGGTCATCGTGCGTTTGACCGCGACGAGGCTGGAGATCGGTTTGGAAGCAAGGATTTCCGCGTGTTCGCGGGCGACTGTCAAGAGCTCGTCCGGCGTGCACACGCGCCATGCCAGACCCATCTCCTTCGCCTGTGAGGCGTCGATCCACTCCGAACTCAGCAGTGCCCACGCCGCGTTCTGCCGCCCGATCAGCGCCGGCATCAGGTAGCTCGATCCGGCCTCGGGGACGACGCCGAGGTTGGTGAACGGATAGCGGAGACGTGCGGTGTCGGCCATGAACGTGAGGTCGGCGAACCCCAGGATCGTCGCACCGGCGCCGAGTGCAAGACCGTTGACGGCGCAGATCAGCGGCTTCGGGAAGGCAGCCAGTGCGTCGACGAGTCCATTGAAACCGTGCTTGCCGCGCTGATAGTCCGGGTCGGTGTTGAGCGCCTGCATCTCTCGGAGATCGGTGCCGGCGCTGAAGGCGCGGCCGTTCCCGGTTAGCAGCACGACGGCGACGGTCGGGTCGTCTGCCGCGTCCAGAAGCGCTTCGGTGGTGGCGTCGTACAGGACTTCACTGAACGCGTTGAGTGCCTCGGGGCGGTCGAGTGTGAGGGTTCGGACGCGGGCGTTGTCCTCTACCAGGATGCTCATACTCGAAGACTAGAACGAATTTCAGGGGCCGGGTAGGTCTTTCTCAGGCCCGGTCCGCGCTTTGCTTAAAAACTGATATCACTTTAATATCTGTTTCGAACGAGCGCGGCCGAGCGGGCCGTGCGGACGAGGAGGGCACGCGATGGCATCCGAAACCGAAGTCGCCGGTAGGGGTGTGGTGGAAGCGACCGGGGTGGTGGAGCGTCTCGGCTGGTCCGCCAACGGGTGGCCCGTCGCGGTCGGCGGACTGCTCGCGGTGCTCGCGGGCGCCGGGGTGATCACGGCTGGGGTTCTGCTGTGGTCGGACGTGAACATCCCGCTGATCGTGGCCGGCTCCCTGGTGGTCGTCGCGGCGCTGATCGCGCTGGTCGGACTCGTCCTCGTCGAACCCGGCCAGGCTCGAGTCCTCCAGTTGCTGCAGGGTTCGTACGCCGGGACGCTGCGCGAGGACGGACTGCGCTGGATCAATCCGCTCAACACCCGGCGGGCCATCTCCACCCGAATCCGTAACCACGACACCGGCAAAGCGAAGGTGAACGACGCCGACGGCAATCCGATCGAGATCTCCGCCGTCATCGTCTGGCAGGTGCGCGACACCGCCCGCGCGACGTTCGACGTCGACGACTTCGAAGAGTTCGTGGCCGTCCAGACCGAGGCCGCGGTGCGCCACATCGCCGGCAGTTACCCGTACGACGGTGACGGCACGTCGATCTCGTTGCGGCAGAACGCCGACGAGATCACCTCCCGGTTGTCCGAGGAGGTCGGGGAGCGGGTGCGGTCGGCGGGTGTGCAGGTGATCGAGTCGCGCATCAACCAGCTGGCCTACGCGCCGGAGATCGCGCAGGCGATGCTGCGGAGGCAGCAGGCCGGTGCCGTCATCGCGGCCCGTGAGCAGATCGTCCACGGCGCGGTCGGGATGGTTGCGTCGGCGCTGGATCGGCTCGAACGTGAGCACACCGTCGAACTCGACGAGGAACGCAAGGCCGCGATGGTCTCCAATCTGCTGGTGGTCCTGTGCGGAGACCAGAGCGCCCAGCCGATCGTCAACACCGGCACGCTCTACCAGTAGGCTGCGTCGTCATGGTCGAACGCAAGAAGGTGCTGTTGCGCCTCGACCCCGCGGTGCACGACGCGCTCGCACGGTGGGCTGCGGACGAGCTGCGAAGCACCAACGCCCAGATCGAGTTCCTGCTGCGCCGCGCACTCGACGACGCCGGACGGGCTCCGGCCGGTGCGGAGCGCATGCGGCGGCCGGGGCGTCCACGTAAGGACGAGGAACAGTAGAAGGGGCCCGGCGGTGAAAACCGCCGGGCCCCTTCTCGATTCGTTCAGCTGCGGGTGAAGCGGGCGGGATCGCTGCCCGGTACTTCCGCCACCTGGCCGCGAGCGACGAGGTGGCGCAGGTGGGCTGCGGCCTCGGACAGCGCCATGCCCTTCGCCATGGGGTGGAACTTGTCCCACGGCCGGTACCACTTCATCCGTTCGGCCACCTGCCACACCGTGATCTCGTCGTCGGCGAACGCGCCGTAGAGGTGGTCGAGCCGCTCCTCGTGGTGATCGAGCAGTTCCCCGGCCCGGCCCGCGACGTCGGTGATGGGAACGCCGTGCGCCCCCAGCCCGCGGGTGATGTCCATCTTCTGCACCCGTCGCAGCGAGTCCATGAACTCGGCGAGCGCGTCACGCTCCTCGAGCGGGTACACGAAGTTGCCGACGTGCGGGGTGGTCTTCTGCAGCACATGGTCGCCGGTGAACATCACGTCGGCGTCCTCGAGGTAGAAGCACACGTGGCCGGGCGTGTGGCCCGGTGTGTAGACGGCCTGCAGGCTTCGACCCGCCAGGGCGATCAGTTCGTCGTCGGCGAGGATCCGGTCGGGGGCCGATTCCGGCCCGACCGGCGGATCACCCTGTGCGGACTTCTGGAAGGCCTCCCGATCGGCGACCGGCGCGCCGGCGCGCTCGAGGTTGGACAGCTGGAAGTCCATCCACTCCTGGTCCCGGCCCGACGACATCTTCTCGAACATCTCGTGGTCGGCCTCGTGCATCGCGATCCACGCCCCCGACGCCTCCCGGACGCGTCCGCAGAGGCCGGTGTGGTCGGGGTGGAAGTGAGTGAGCACGACCCCCTCGACCTCGGACACCGAGTGCCCGACCGACTCGAGGCCCGCGGTCAGCCCGTCCCAGCCCTCGTCACCGTCCCATCCGGCGTCGACCAGTATGAGTCCGCCTGGCGACTCCATGGCGTAGACGAGCGTGCTGCCCAACGGATTGTGGGACATAGGAACCGTGATCTGGAAGATGCCATCTCCGATGGCCGAAGCATCACTCATGCGCGCAACCTCGTTGACTAGTTGAAACCCGTTCTAACTATGTCTCCATAGTTACCCCGTGGCGCGCGGCCGCGGTGAGGCAGGTCCCACTCGACGGAAAACCGGGCTAGGCGACCAGGTCGGCGTACTCGGGATGGGACTGGACGTACTTCGCGACGTACGAGCACGACGGCACGATCTTGAGGCCCTGTTCGCGCGTCGCGTCGAGTGCTGCCTTGACGACCTGACCGGCGATGCCCTGACCACGGAAGTCGGGCTCGGTCACGGTGTGCCCGAAGTCGCGGACCCCGTGCGCCTCGACGTAGTCGGCGTATCCGGCGAGGGCGTCGTCGACGTAGATCTCGAAGCGGCTCTGATCCGCGTTGTGCTCGATCCTGTTCGCCACGGTCGGGCTCCTTTCGTGTTGCTTACGATCGCACGTTACCTCGGTACAAGGCCCGGCCCGGATCGGTCTATTCCCGCGGACCGGCTTTGCCGAACACCGCTTCGGTCGCGCGCCCCGATGAGATACTGATGACGCAGCATCGAGGCTCTTCCGTTTCAGACTCAGCCCTTCGAGGAACAGAGGTCGTGCGGTGGACGACAAGCAGTTGGACGATTCCGAGTTCGACGAACTCGGTCCCATCGATTACGCGGTCGTGGAATTCCCGGCCGGGCGGAATCCCGACGGCTCCGCGCTGCCGATCCTGGTCGACCTGGTCGAACGCGGCATCATCCGGGTCCTCGACCTGGTGTTCGTCCGGAAGGACGACGACGGCTCGGTGGTCGGTCTCGCGATCGAGGATTTCGGGTTCGGCAGCGAAGTCGACGTCACGCTGTTCGCGGAGGCGTCGTCGGGGTTGCTCGACCGCACCGACCTCGACGAGGCGGCCGTCGCGCTCGAGCCTGGCAGGTCCGGAGCGATCCTCGTCTACGAGAACTGCTGGGCGGCACCGTTCGCGACGGCGCTGCGACGTCAGGGCGCGCAACTGGTGGCGTCCGGGCGCATTCCGGTCCAGGGCGTTCTGTCGGCGCTCGACGCGCTCGACGCCTCCACCTGAGAATCGAGGAGCAATCATGCCGGGTCTTCTCCGAGGCGTAGCCCGCACCGCCGTGGTCGCAGGAACCGCCACTGCGGTGTCCAATCGGGTGTCGCGCAGGCAGGGCCAGCGCTGGGCAGCACAGCAGGCTCCGCCCCAGTACGAGTCCGCGTCCCAGTACGAGCCCGCACCGCAGTACCAGTCGGCGCCGCAGTACGAGGCCGCACCGCCGCCCCCTGCGGCGCAGGCGCCGGCCGCCGCGGGAACCGTCGACCGGATCAGCGCGCTCAAACAACTCGGCGAACTCAAGGCGCAGGGAGTCCTCACGGAGGAGGAGTTCGCCGCGGAGAAGGCCAGAATTCTGGCGTCGTGACCCACCGAGGAGGAGCCGAAGATGGACAGCTTCTGGAACGTCGTCGCAGTGATCCTCGCCTGCTTCATCTTCGGCGCATACCTCATCGTCTTGTTCGCGGTGTTCGCCGATCTGTTCCGAGACCACAAGATGTCGGGGGTTGCGAAGGCGTTGTGGATCGTCTTCCTGATCTTCCTGCCGTTCGCGTCGACGCTGGTCTACGTCATTCTCAAGGGCGACGACATGGCGCGCCGGGCGCACTCCGACTTCGAGCGGGTCGAGCACGCCGAGCACGAATACGTCGAGCGCATATCTCGGGGTTCGCGCGCGCACCAGATCCACGAGGCGAAGCAGATGCTCGACGCGGGCCTCATCGACGACTCCGAATTCCAGGAACGGAAGCAGCGGGCGCTGAGCTGAGCCGCCGCGCTTACCCCATTCCGGCCGTCCGGCCTGGAATAGTGCGCAGTCATGGAATCTGTCGGGGCGCCACGATGCGTGCGCTGAAGGTGCTTGCGACCTGTTTCGGGTTGGTGCTCGGTCTGCTCACCCTCGCGGTCGTCACTCTCGTCGAGTGGGTCTGGCTGTCCGAACCCGTCCGGACCAACTTCGCGTACGTCGGCGAGTACTCGTACGGCAGCGTCTCCGTGGCGGTCGATCGCTCGTGGATGCTGGTGGCGCTCATGTATCCCGTTGTGGGCGCAGTGCTCGGGTGGCTGTCGGCCGTCGCCGCGATCCGGTTCGGCTGGAAGCTCACGCGTGGCGACTCGTGACCGACGTGTGAATCACGGTGCCGGAGATACCTCGTCGGCCTCCCGCTCGTCCCCGGACTCGACGTAGCCGCGGGTCGGCCGCGCCAGGACCTCGAGCACCAGGAGCGCGAGGAGGGTGCCGACGACGATCCAGAACACGACGAGACCGGTGGGGTAGCGCCAGAAGACCAGGAGCAACGCTGCGATCCCGATGATCGTGCAGCGCAGCGGAACCCGAAGCTGGAATGCCCATCGTTCGATGCTGCTCGGGGTGTGGCCGTGCACGGGACGGTTGACCACGGTGACGGCACGACCGAACCCCCGCCGCACGGCCATGGCCGAGGAGGATCCGCCGACCAGATAGGCGCCGACCGCGACCACCAGCGCCGCCACCGCCACTGCACGCAGGCTGGTGCGCAGCGGCACGAGCACCGTGTCGACCACCGCGGCCGCGGCATCGGCGGACAAGACGTCGGCCGGGATGTCGTCGATGTAGATCGCGCGGGCCACGAGTATCGCGATCGCGAGGACGAGCATCCCGAGTGCCACCGACAGCCCGGCGAGTGACAGGGTGCGCAGGCGACGACCACGTGGAGCGAGCGCGACCGCACCGGCGATGCAGGCTATGCCGAGCCACGGCAGTACTGCGGACGCCTTGTCGAGTGCGTTGACCGCGCGTTGGGCCTTCACCAGATTCGGGGACTGGAACAGCACGAACTGCTTGTCGACCGACGGAATGTTCTGCGCGATCGTGAAACCGCGGTCGGTCAATGCGGTCTTCACATTCTCGATGATCGTTGCCAGCGAGATGCTCACGGTGCCGCTCTGATCGACCTCGACGGAACTGATCCCGTAGTTGCCGGTGACGACCGACACGAGGGCGCTGTGGGCGCGGCGGTTGGCCTGGATCCACAGATCCTCGAACTGTTGGGATTGCACGAACGTCGACACCGTGTCGTGGACGAAGCTCTTCGCCTGACCCGCGATCACGGGCGACAACCCGGTCAGGAGCTGATTGACGCGCGGAGCGTTGGACGCGACGTTCGAGGCCTCGGTGATCGCGCCCAGCGCTTCCGCAGTGAGCGCGTCGATGTCGACGCGGCTGAAGATCTCGTCGGTGATCTGGTTGGTGACCTCGGCCTGGATCGCAGGATCCTCGCCGAGCGGTGCGACGGTGGTGATGTACCGGTCAGTGTCGAGGATCTGGCTGCGCACGAAGCGGGACGTCACCGACACGATCGCCAGCACGGCGACGAGGACCAGGAGCACCGTAACGCCGATCCACCGCAGGGTGTGCCGTGGGGGGCGGGCGGGCGCCGCGGTGGCCGAACCCGATCCGGCGACCTGGGTGCGCAGCGTCGCAACCTCGGCGCGAAGGCGTCGCAGTTCCGCCCGTTCGTCGTTGTCGAGCAGACCGTTTCCGGCGTCGTTCGTCATGGCCGCGACGTCTCCTCGGGGTTCCAGGTGGCAACCGCCCAGATGACCACGGCGTTGAGCGCGATGATCGAGATCGCCCACATCGGGTAGTTCGGCAACCACAGAAAGTTGACGAGAATCGACACGCCGCAGATCACCATCGCGGCCACCCGGGCCCACGCGCGGCCGGTGAACAGCGCCGCACCGGCGGCGGCGACGACAATGCCGAGTACCACGTGGATCCAGCCCCACCCGGTCTCGCCCAGCTGGAATCGGTAGTCGGCGTCCAGGTCCAGCACCTTGTCACCGTCGACGGCGGACAGGCCCTGGAGGGCTTCGAGCAGGCCGACCGTGACGAGCAGGACCGCGCCGCCCAGTGCTGTTCCCTTCGCGACGGCCTGCTCGACCACGGTGTCGCCGGCGAAGAGCCCGTCGTGACCGTGGTTCTCGGGCGTGCGGTCGGACATGGGTGCCCCTTCCGTCGGCGCAGAATCGTGCACGGAACCTGATTGTGCTCCGCTCCCGCGATTCCGGGACCGAGTTCGTCCAGGTTCCTCAGTCCGTCAGGAGCCGCGATCGGCGAGCGCGACGGCGTCCGTCACTCGGCACCTTTCGGTTCGTGGCCGGAAGGACCGAGGGAATTCGGTGCCTCGCCGTCGATCTCGTCGTCCGGCGGGTCGTCGACGATGCGGGCGCCGCCGAACCGCGCCGCGAATGCCGTGTCGACGGAGGCCGCGAACCGGCCCAGCTGGTCGAGGGCGTCCGCGAGGTGGCGCGGCACGAACGGATTGGCCGAGACGTCGACGGACGCGTTCAGCCGGTCCTCGTCGAGAGTGAACCGGATCGCGGGCCAGCGGCGGGTGAGGTCGCAGATCATCTCCGCGGCGCGGGTCCGGCCGCTGATCGAGTGCAACAACGGCATCCACGCCCGCACCAGTGGTTGATCGGGGTGCGCGATCACGAACACCGGATGGTCGTCGAGCGTGAGCACGACGTCGCCGTCCTGGTCGAGGCGTGGCATGAACCCGAGCGACTGTTCGACTGCCCGCGCGATCAGTTCGCGTAGCTGCTGCGGATCGTCGGGGACCGTCGCGACAGTGTCGTCCACGTACGGGACGGCGAACTCGTCACCGGTCTCGACGTCCGGGATGCCCAGCAGGTCGGAGCCGGCGAGGGTGCCGACGATCTCGGGTCGCAGGAAACTCGGATGCGGGACGCTCCACACCTCGCGCAACGTCGTCACGGTCATTGCGGCACACTGGTCGGCCCAACGTTGTTCGCGATCGACGAAGAACGCGGACGAACCCTCGTCTGGGTCGTCGTCGGGTCCGTGGGTGGGTGCGGACCAGCCCAGGTTGCGGAGGATGTTCTCGGCTGCCGGGGCCAGCTGGTGGCGGGGTGCGAGGTACGCGTTGGACGACACCTCCCCACGCAGCATGACCTCGTCCCACACGAGGAACTGCACCCACGGGGCGAAACCCTCCACCGTGGATTCCTCGGCCCACTCGAGGACGAGGACGTCGTCGTTGCGCATGGCAGCGAGGTGGTCGGCGAGGCGGCGCTGGAAGCGGTTCCAGGACCGGTCGATTGCTGCGTCGAAGGTGTCGGAATCGATCATGAGCCCCCTGTCATTCCGGATGGAGCCTCACCGGGCAAACCTGGAAACGGGCGCCCGGTGATGTGGTGATCAAGGTAGCGCGGACCCCCGACAGGATCGTGGACGGCGACCCCGGCGTGTGGCCGTTCAGCCCGCGAGCAGCGCCGTCGCGCCGGCGGGGAGCTCGGCCCCGGTGCGGCGGAAGATCTCGGCGGGCCGTCCGGCGCCACCACTGCTGGTCCGCCCGGTCGTCTCGAGTGCCTCGACGACCAGTCGCCGGAACGTGTCCTTGGGGAGGGGGCGGTCGTAGATCGCTTCGTAGAGCCGGCGCAGTTCGAGCACCGTGAACTCCTCGGGCAGCAGCCCCGACGGATCGACGTGCCGGGAGTAGCGGGCCCGTAGATCGTCGACCGCGTGCGACACCATCTCGGCGTGGTCGAATGCCAGGGGTTCGCCGGGGCCGCGGTCGTCGATCCGCACCAGTCGCACGTCGTGGGGCAGTCGGTCGACCGGCAGCGCCGCGCCGTGGGCCATCGACAGCACCCAGCCGCGGTCGTCGCGGTCCGGCGCGTCGAACATCGCGAGCTGATGGAAGTCGGTGCCGGTGAGGTCGGCCTTCGTGCTCAGGGCCCGCTCGGCCGCATCGGACAGGCGTTCACCCGGATGCAGGAAAGTGCCCGGCAGCGCGAGGCCGCGCGGCCCGTCGACCACCACGACGGCGAGTCCGCGCTCGTCGACGGTGAGTACCGCGACGTCCACGGCGACCGATGGACGGGGATAGTCGGTGAGGGACTTCTCGTTCACGGTTGCAGATTAGCGCACCCATGATCTAATCTTTAGCGCAACATTGATCTAAAAGGGGTTCTTCATGGAGCTGAACGAAATTCGGGCCGATCGCGTCGGGGGCGTGCTGCTGGCCACCGCCGCGGGTGACGCGCTCGGTGCCGGATACGAATTCACCACCCCGCGTCCGGACACCGTCATCGACATGATCGGCGGCGGGATCGGAGCGTTCGCACCGGGGGAGTGGACCGACGACACGTCGATGGCGCTCGCCATCGCCGAGGCGGCCGCCACCGGCGTTGACATCTCCACCGTTGCCGGACTGGATGCGGTCGCCGCCCAGTTCGTGCGCTGGTACGACTCCGACCCCGCGGACATCGGGAACCAGACGCGCGCGGTGCTGTCCACGCGCCCCGCCGACGCTGCCGCGATGCGGGAGCGCGCGTGGGCGGTGCCGGGGCGCAAGGGGGGCAACGGCTCGCTGATGCGGACCGCGCCGGTGGCGCTCGCGTTCCTCGACGACGAGGGTCGCTGCGTGCGCGCAGCGCGGGCGATCGGCCTGCTCACCCATCACGACGAGCGGGCCGTCGAGGCGTGCGAGATGTGGACGTACGCCATCCGGCACGCCGTGCTGCACGGCACGTTCGACGGCGTGCGCGGCTACCTCGAGATCGCCGACAGCGGCACCCGCGCGTACTGGTCGCCGTTGCTCGACACCGCCGAGACCGGCACGCCCGCGGACTTCCCGAACAACGGTTGGGTCGTCGACGCACTGCTCACGGCGTGGTGGGCGATCGCCGGGACGCCGCAGGGGCCGGAGCAGCTGCCCGCTGCGCTCGAGCGTGCCGTGCGCGCCGGCCACGACACCGACACCACCGCTGCCATCGCGGGCGGTCTGCTCGGTGCCCGGTGGGGCGCGTCGGCGGTGCCGGACCGCTGGCGCGCAATGCTGCACGGCTGGCCGGGCTACCGCGGGGACGACCTGGTCCGGATCGGCCTCGACATCGCGTCACGAACGGCCGTGACCGACACCGTGAACGGAGAACCGAAATGACCGTCATCGACGTCGCCGAGGGCGACATCACCACGTTCCGGACGGATGCGATCGTCAACGCCGCCAACTCGACGCTGCTCGGCGGCGGCGGGGTGGACGGCGCCATCCACCGCCGCGGTGGACCGGCGATTCTCGCCGAGTGCCGCACGCTCCGGTCGACCACGCTGCCCGACGGGCTCGCCGAGGGTGCGGCGGTCGCCACGACCGCCGGAAACCTCGCCGCGTCGTGGGTGATCCACACCGTCGGCCCGCGGTTCTCCCGCCACGAGGACCGGTCGGGCTTGCTGCGCTCCTGCTACACCCGCAGCCTCGCGGTCGCGGACGGGCTCGGCGCGCGGACCGTGGCGTTCCCGCTGATCTCGGCGGGTGCGTTCGGGTGGCCCACTGAAGACGCTGTAAAGCAGGCGGTCTCGGCGATCCGGGCGTCGCGCACCGCCGTCGACGTGGTCACGCTGGTCGCGTTCGAGTCGCACGTCGCGAACCTGATGCGGCGCGCCGCGGGGTGACTCAGGCGTCGTGGCGCAGGCCCTCGTAGTAGCCGCGGATGTGGGCGACGATCCGTTGCTGCGCGAGGGACGCGTCGCCGTTGCGGACCGCCTCGACCAGACCACGGTGCTCGTGCCGCAGCCGGGTGCACGTCGTGGGCCACGCGATCCGGTCCACCCCGCCCACGACGTACGACTCGATCGACGCGCGCAGCCCGGCCATCATCGCGGCGATCACCTGGTTGCCGGCGGCGTCGGCCATCGCGACGTGGAACTGGGCGTCGAGCACGAGGAACTCGTCCGAGCTCAGCGACGGCTCGTCCATCGAATCGAGCAGTTCGACGGCGGTGCTCAGATCGACCGTCGGCTGGGCGGCGAGGGTCCGCATCACCTCGGACTCGAGCACGAGACGGGTCTGCACGACGTCGGAGACCGGGAAGCCGTGCGCCGCGACCTGCATGCGCATCAGCATCGTCATACCGCCGGTGGGGCGGGAGACGATCATGGCGCCCGCGTTGGGGCCGGACCCGGTCTGTGCCTTGAGGAGACCGAGCGCCTCCATGACGCGCAGCGCCTCCCGGACGGACGACCGCCCGACGCCGAGATCGGCGGCGAGGGTGCGTTCGCCCGGGAGGCGCTGTCCCGGAGCGAGCTCGCCCGACACCATCATCTCCTCGACCTTGCTGAGCACGTGCTCCCAGGCGCGCGGGTGCGCCGTGACCAGCAGGTCGGACGGAGTGGGTTCGGACGACATGACACGTCAGCCTAGGCGGTGTCGATCGGGCGTGGTCACGGCAGCATCCAGCTGAGGACCGGGGTGGACTGCAGGTAGACCAGCGTGCACAGGATCACCAGCATGCCGAGGCTGTAGCCGATGACCTTTCGCAGCAGGATCGGCTCGCTGCCCGCCTGCCCCACGGCCGTGGCCGCGATGGTGAGGTTCTGCGGGCTCACCAGCTTTCCGACGACGCCGCCGGAGGTGTTGGCGGCCACCAGCAGTGTCGGGTCGATGCCGGCCGTCTGTCCGGCGGTCTGCTGCAGCTTCGCGAACAGGGCGTTGGCGGAGGTGTCGGAGCCGGTGACGGCGGTGCCGAGCCAACCCAGCATCGGTGAGAAGAACGCGAAGATCGAGCCGGTCGCGGCCAGCCACGTGCCGATCGCGACGGTCTGGCCGGACTGGTTCATCACGTAGCTCAGCCCGAGGACGGTGGCGACGGTGGCGATCGCGAGCCGCATCTTCACCAGCGTCACGCCGAGGGTCACCACCGACATGCGCGGCGTGAGTGGGAAGCGGCCGTCGTCCGTCCACAGCGCGTACACGATCGTGACGATGACGCCGCAGATCAGCAGCAGTGTGCCGGGATTCGACAACCACGAGAAGGTGTAGATCGCGCTCGAGGCGGGAGCGCCGGTTCCGGTCAGCAGGTTGCCGAACAGGCCCGGCCACTCGATCTTCCGGTCGGTGCCGGACAGCCACTTCGGGATGTCGACGCCGACGGTCCACAGCTTCGCGATGCCGAAGACGACGACCACCAGCAGGTACGGGAACAGAGACATGAACACGCGCGACGGGCTCAGCGCTTCGGCCTCGACCTGCGAACGCTGGTCGTCCGGGGTCTTCGGTGCCCAGAAGCGGAGCATGATCACCGCGGCGGCCAGGCCGGCGAGGGACGCGACGACGTCGGTCAGCTCGTACGAGAAGTGCGCCGAGCACCAGAACTGGGCGAGGGCGAAGACCGCGCCGGTGACCAGGGCGATCGGCCACACCTGCTTCATGCCGCGACGGCCGTCGACCAGGAACAGCAGGAGCAGCGGGACGAACAGGGCCAGGATCGGGGTCTGCCGTCCGACGACGGCGGCGATCTCGGTGGCCGGGATGTCGGTGAGGTTGCCGGCGGTGGTGATCGGAATCGCCATGGCGCCGAAGGCAACCGGTGCCGTGTTGGCCACCAGGACGGTGACCGCGGCACGGATGGGCGGCATGCCGAGGGCGATCAGCATCGCGCCGGTGATCGCGACCGGTGCGCCGAAGCCGGCGAGGGCCTCGAGCATGCCGCCGAAGCAGAAGGCGATCAGCATGGCCTGCACGCGCATGTCGCCGCGGCCGATCGAGTTGAACACCCGTCGCAGGTCCTCGAAGCGTCCGCTCACGACGGTCAGTTCGTAGAACCAGATCGCGGTCACCACGATCCACATCACCGGGAACAGGCCGAACGCGATGCCCTGCAGCGCGGACAGTCCGGTGAGCGACGCCGGCATGTCGAAGCCGATGATCGCGACCAGGGCCGCGGCGGCGAGCGCGCCCAGCCCGGCGTACCAGGCCTTGAGCTTGAAGCCGGCCAGCAGCACGAAGAACGTGGCCAGCGGGACGAGGCCGACCAGCGCCGAGGCGGTGAGGCTGCCGCCGACGGCGTCGGTCGCGGGGGTGAAGGTCACCGCGAGGGTCTCGGTTTCCACATGAAACTCCTGGATTGCGCCGCGGGGATGACGGCGTTCGGGGGCGGGCCGGATATGACCGCTGTGTGGTCAGACCACAGGACCGTACACCATGACCCCGATCACATTCGAGCGCTGCACGAAAGTTGGGGCAGAACCGCGTCAGTTGTTGCGTCAAGGCTGTGACCATGCGTTACTGTGGTCAGACCACACCGACGATCGCCTGGAGAATCGCATGCGAATCGCGCTGTTCGCGACGTGCATGGGGGACACGATGTTCCCGAATGCCGCCAAGTCCACCGCACTGCTGTTGACCCGGCTGGGGCACGAGGTCGTGTTCCCGCCCGGGCAGACGTGCTGCGGCCAGATGCACGTCAACACCGGCTACCAGCCCGACGCGCTGCCGCTCGTGGCGAACTACGCCGACAACTTCGGCGACGCCTCGATCGACGCCGTCGTCGCGCCGTCGGGGTCGTGCGTCGGGTCGGTACGGCACCAGCACGAGATCGTCGCGTCCCGCTACGGCACCGCGGCCCTCTGCGGGCAGGTCGAGACCGTGAAGGCGAAGACGTACGAGCTGTCGGAACTGCTCGTCGACGTCCTCGGCGTCACCGACGTGGGCGCCTACTACCCGCACCGCGTCACGTACCACCCCACGTGCCACTCGCTGCGGATGCTCGGTGTGGGCGACAAGCCGCTGCAACTGCTGCGCGCGGTCCGCGAGATCGACCTCGTGGAGCTGCCCGAGGCCGACGCGTGCTGCGGCTTCGGTGGCACGTTCGCGATCAAGAACGCGGAGACGTCGACGGCGATGCTGGCCGACAAGATTCGCAACATCGGCGACACCGGTGCCGAATACTGTTGCGCCAGCGACTCATCGTGTCTGATGCACATCGGCGGCGGGATGTCGCGGCTGCAGATGGGCACCCGGACGGTGCATCTCGCCGAGATCCTGGCCTCGGTCGAGTCCAGCGTGGAGGTGAGCGCATGAGCGACGTCGCACTCGGCCTGCCGGCCTTCCCGCCGCGCGCCCCGAAGGGCGTGGGCTTCCTGCGCGGCACCGAGAAGTTCCCGGCCGCCGCGCACCACGAACTCGCGAACACGCAGCTGCGCAGCAACATCGGCAAGGCCACCCACACGATCCGGGCCAAGCGCCTCGCCGTCACCGGCGAGTTGCCCGACTGGGAGGACCTGCGCGACGCCGGAGCGGCGATCAAGACCGATGTGATGAACCGGCTGCCGGAGCTGCTCGAACAGCTCGAGGCCGCCGTCGTCGCGCGCGGCGGCGTCGTGCACTGGGCGGCCGATGCCAACGAGGCCAACGAGATCGTCACCCGGCTCGTCCGCGAGACCGGCTCCGACGAGGTCATCAAGGTCAAGTCGATGGCCACCCAGGAGATCGAGCTCAACGAGCACCTCGAGGCCAACGGCATCCACGCCTACGAGACGGATCTCGCGGAGCTCATCGTGCAGCTCGGTCACGACAAGCCGTCGCACATCCTGGTGCCCGCGATCCACCGCAACCGCTCGGAGATCCGGGAGATCTTCCTGAAGGAGATGGACGGCGTCGATCCCGCGCTCGACGACAACCCCAAGCACCTCGCGGCCGCCGCGCGGAAGTTCCTGCGGCACAAGTTCATGACGGTGCCCGTCGCGATCTCCGGCGCCAACTTCGGCATCGCCGAGACCGGCACGCTCGGCGTCGTCGAGTCCGAGGGCAACGGCCGGATGTGCCTGACACTGCCGCAGACGCTGATCACCGTGATGGGCATCGAGAAGGTGATCCCCACGTACCGGGATCTCGAGGTGTTCCTGCAGTTGCTGCCGCGCTCGTCCACCGGGGAGCGGATGAACCCGTACACGTCGATGTGGACCGGTGTCACGCCCGACGACGGCCCGCAGAACTTCCACCTGGTGCTGCTCGACAACGGCCGCACCGCCGCCCTCGCCGACAGCGTCGGCCGCGAGGCGCTCAACTGCATCCGCTGCTCGGCGTGCCTCAACGTGTGCCCGGTGTACGAGCGCACCGGTGGCCACGCCTACGGCTCCACCTACCCGGGCCCGATCGGTGCGGTCCTCACCCCGCAGCTGGCGGGCATGGACGGCAAGGACGACCCCAACTCGACGCTGCCGTTCGCCTCCAGCCTGTGCGGTGCGTGCTTCGAGGCGTGCCCGGTGAAGATCGACATTCCGTCGCTGCTGGTCGAGCTGCGCCACCAGAAGGTGGAGAAGTCCGGCTTCGGCGCCGAGGCCGCCGCGATGAAGGCGGCGTCGATCGCGATGTCATCCGCGAAGCGGTTCACGGTGACGCAGAAGGCCGCCGGGCTCGGACGCGTCGTGGCCGGCAAGAAGGGCAAGATCTCGACACTGCCGCCGCCGCTCAGCGGGTGGACCGACGCCCGCGACATCCCGGCGCCGCCGAAACAGACGTTCCGGCAGTGGTGGGACTCCGCCGAGGGCCGCGCGGCCATCGCCGACGCACGGAAGGACGGTCAGCGATGAACTCGCGTGACGTGATCATGGGACGCGTTCGCGATGCGCTGACGCTGGCGCCGCCGAAGACCGTCGAGGTTCCACGCGAGTACCGGACCGGTCGCACGATGCCCGACGCCGACCGCGTGGAGCTGCTGGTCGATCGGCTGGTGGACTACAAGGCCGTGGTGCATCGCAGCTCGGTCGCGGAGCTGCCCGACGTGCTCGCCCGCGTCTTGACCGAGGTCGGTGCGCGCCGCGTCGGTGTGCCTGCCGGACTGGACAATTCGTGGCTGTCCCGGTTCGACGGCGAGGTCGTGGTGGACTCGCCGACCGTGCCGGCGCCCCAGCTGGGCGATCTGGACGGTGTCGTCACCGCGTCCGCGGTGTCGTGCGCCGAGACCGGCACCATCTTCCTGGACGGCAGCCCCGACCAGGGCCGTCGCGCCCTGACACTGGTGCCGGACCTGCACGTGTGCGTGGTGACCGTCGACAGCATCGAGGTGGGGGTGCCCGAGGCGATGGCGCGGCTGGTGCCCGAGCGGCCCACCACGATGATCAGTGGGCCGTCGGCGACGTCGGACATCGAACTCGAACGCGTCGAGGGCGTGCACGGTCCGCGGAATCTGCACGTGGTGATCGTGGGGCCTACCGAGGTTCTCCACTGACGATCCACACGTGACCGAACGGATCCTTCACTCGGCCTTGGCGTTTGCCGTAGGGGCGATTGTCGACCGGGATCACCAACTCGGCGCCGCGGCTGACCATACGTTCCGCCGTCGCGTCCGGGTCGGGGACGGTGATCATCAGCAGGACGGGTGATCCGCCCGTCGCGGCGGGATCGTTCCATCCCCATTCCGGGACGCTCTGGGCGAGGGCGAACGCGGCCGAGTCGGCCTCGAGTTCGGCATGGTTGACGATGCCGTCGTCGTCGGCCACCCGCATGACGAGTTCGGCGCCGAGCGCCTCGCGGTAGAACGTGATCGCCGCATCGGCGTCGGATACCAGCAGTTTGGGGAGCAGTTGACTGTTCATGTGCTCCATCGTCACGGCTGAGGGCGGCGCCAGCCTTGTAAATTTCGGCCCTCTTCGTCGAGCCAGGCGGTCGGGGTCGTGTCCATGAGGTCGCGGAAGTCGCGGACCAGGTGACTCTGGTCGTGATAGCCGGAGGCGCTGGCCACGTCGGCCCAGGACGCGGCGCCCGCGCCGGCGCGGTTCACGGCCGCTCCCAGACGCGCCACCCGCGACGCGAACTTGGGGGTGACGCCCAGCGCCTGCCCCATGACGTCCCGCAGTCGTCGAGGGCTCAGGTGCGCGGCGCGCGCCAGTTCGTCGGCCGACATCGTCCCGTCGTGGGCGTCGATCAGCGCAAGGGTTCGGAAGGCGTCCTCGCTGCCCTGGCTGCGGTTCGCCGACAGCCGCTCGAGGAGGCGCGCACGCAGCACCGCTTCGCGCTGGTGGGCCGGGCGTTTGGCCAACTCCTGGCGCAGCGGCTCCAGCCACGGCAGCACCGCATCTGCGCTGACGCCGCCCGCGTCCAGCTCGCTCGGCGGCATCCCGGTGAGCCGTTGCAGGGCGGACGCCGTCAACTCGACGTAGACCGTCGGCTGCTGTGGTCGCAGCACGGTGGCCGAGGTCGGGACTCCGGGGCGCATCAGCCCCGTCAGCACGGCGTGGTCATGTGTGGTGCGGCCGTCGTAGCGGACCTCGATGGGCGCGTCCAAGCTGATGACGAGGCGGGTGGTCAGGGTCGGAACGGCGCGGTGCACCCGCTCCGGGCCGGAGTGAGTACTGACGGACACCACACCGATGCCCGCGGCATGACCGGCCTGACGGAGATCCACTCCTGCATTGTCACACTTGACGGGGGCGTGGCCCAGGAGTTCGAGCCGCCGCGCGAGGCTTACCGCTGGAGGTCCCGCACCGCCGCCGCGAAGGCGGGGTGCGGGTCGGTCACGATCACAGCGGAGCCGTCGGGTGTCGCGGTGGCGTGCAGGATCCGCTCGGCCCGCGTGGTGTAGGCGACGGGGACGGACAGGGCGATCGCGCACAAGGCGCCGACGAAGGCAGCTGTGACGCCTGGGCCGCGGATCCCGACAAACCCCAGAATGATCGTTCCGACGAAGGCGAGTGCGCCCGCGGTCGCGAGGATTGCCGCCAGGAGACGGCGGCGGAACAAACCTCCCGCGCACCGTGAGCACAGCGGCCACTCCGTGCGCACGGCTGGTTCCTCGCGAAGGCGCCTGACGAGGTTCTCCATCGCCTGCCAGAAGGGGACACCCCCTGGAAAATACGACCAGGCGCCGCGCGGAAGATCCACCGTCACCTTGGTGTGTGGACGGATCCACGCCGTTGTCGTTGTGGTGGCGGGCTGTCCGTGCACGACGCAGACTGCCGGCAAGGCGGCCGCAAGCGCGAGTCGGGGGCCAGGCTCGTGGCCGTCTGTCGTTCGTGTTTCAAGCCTCACAGAGGGCGGGGAGTCTGCCGACATCGTCTACCACTCGGAAGACAGAATGCGGCGCGGTGTCGGCGCACCGCCTTCGTCGTCGATAGGTGGTGGTGATTCGGCTGGGGAGCCGTCGTCCCTCGAACTCGACAGTTGGAGCTCTCCTTCCGCGGCAAGGGCGGCACGCGAGTCCCCGTCAAGTTCGTTGTACTTCTCGGCAAACTGCCCGACCAGCGGATCGAGTACGCGCCCGAACGCCGCGGTTCTGACGACATCTCGGAGTTGTGCGCGCCCGCTCAGCACATCATCAATCAGCTTTGTGAACTCCTGATCGGGGCTGTGCCGCTGAAGGGCTCTCAACGAATCTGCAAGGTGGCGAGCCAGTCCGGGATCTCCGCCTGTGACGTCCTGCAGTGGATTGCTCAAAGCCATTTCAAGCTCCTGGATGGTCGTACGACTGTGTCGGAAGCTGGTGTACTGCGACGTTCTCCAGACCCGCCATATGACCTGTGATCAGTCCGATCGAGCCTTGGGCGCCGTCCCAGGCCTTGCCTGTGGTGTCGACGGCTTGGCGCCAGACTGCCGATGCAGATACGACCTGAGCGACAACAGCGGCACCTCCAATCGCCCCGCCGACGCCAGTCCAACCAGTGAACATGGCTGCGGCTGCGGTCACTGCGATTGTGATCAGCCGATCGAACAACGCTTGCCACAGGCCTTTGACCGCATTCGCCGTCTCATACATGCCGACTGCGATTTGCTGGACTTGGTCACCGATCCGCGCGAGATCATGTGCTTGGCTGCTGATCGAGTCGCTGTACTCAGTAAAGTACTTGGACGCTTCGTCGGCAGCGCCCCCTGTCCAATAGGAAGAAAGCCCGATTATGTCTCGGTCGATCAGGCTGGAGTAGTCCTCATTGAAATCACCCAAGGTGGAGATCGCTATGCCAGCGCGCTGGATTGCCTCCCAGTCGCCTGCGAACTGAGCGGCAATCCATGCCATCGGGTCTTTTCCACAGACCAGTTTTGCTGCTTCGTTGAACCAGTATGTGGTGCTCATGTATTGAGCAGCGCCCAGGATGTTCTCGACGAGGTCCGGAACCGGATCGCTCGCGACAGGATCCTTCAGTTCGATCGCTGTTGTCATTCTTCCCCCCGGAAGGATCTACGTCAGTAGGTGGATTCGATGCGGTTGCTCGAGGCGTCGTCGCTCGCTCGGTACATCGTTGCTGCGCGCGTGAGTTCGTTCGCTGCATCTGCGGACAGTTGAGACATTCGACGAAAGTTCTCCGACAACAAGTCGTGCAACCCACTGAGCTTCTCGACCACGGGGACGAACATGCGCCCTTCCGCGTAGCCGATTGCTGTCCACTGCTCCGCGTACTTCCTCGCGGCGTCGGCTTGTGCGCTGAGGTCCGCGACGTGTCGCGCGAATGCATCGACGTCGTCGGGTTCGACGAAGAGATCTGGATCTGACATAACGCCCCCCTGGCTACTACTGTCGCGTGGCAGCCTAGCAACCGGTCGTTGGCGCGTTTCTTGGCCGTTCGGAACCGTCGGACTCGTCGGATCGGTGTGATAATGCTTGGCCGATGCTGCACAGTCGCCGACACCGTAGGGAGATCCGCACTTGCTGACGTTGCACCGCGCCGAGAGCGCCGGAACGCTCGCGTCTGCGCTCGCTCAGGTGCTGGTCACGCCCCTTGCGGACCCGTTCGAGCGTGAGGTGATCGCGGTCCCGGCGAAGGGTGTCGAACGCTGGCTGACGCAGCGGCTGTCGCACGTGCTGGGTGCGGGTGATTCCGGCCACGATGGTGTCGCCGCCAACATCGAGTTCCCGTCGCCGAATCGGCTGATCGACCAGGCGCTCGCAGCCGCCACCGGCTACGACGTCGACGACGACCCGTGGCACCCGTCGCGGATGCTGTGGACGCTGCTGCAGGTGATCGACGACTGCCTGGCCGAGCCGTGGTGCACCGTCCTCGCCCGACATCTCGGTCACGGCGCCGACGACCATCGCGCCGGCCGCCGCTACGGCACCGCCGCGCACCTGGCCGAACTGTTCCGCGCGTACGGCTCGCAGCGCCCGGCGATGCTCGTCGACTGGGCGGCCGGCCGCGACACCGACGGCACGTCGCCGCTCGACGCCGACCTGTGCTGGCAGGCCCAGCTGTGGCGAAGGCTGCGCGAGCGGATCGGCAGCCCCAGCCCCGCCGAGCGCCTCGACGCCGCATGCGCGCGGCTGCGCGACGAACCGGCCCTGCTCGAGCTGCCCGAACGGCTGTCGCTGTTCGGGCCCACCCGGCTGGGCGCCGACCAGATCGCGGTGCTGTCCGCACTCGGTGCCAACCGCGATGTGCACGTATGGATTCCGCATCCGAGCATCGAGATGTGGGGGGAGCTGGCCGACACCGACCCGCCGCGTCGCCGCGCCGACGACGTGCGCGCGCTCGACGTCGCGCACCCGCTGCTCGCCAGCCTCGCCCGCGACGTGCGTGAGCTGCAGTCGCGGCTCGGCGCCATCGGGATGGTCGACGTGCACCACCCGGGGCCGTCGCGCCCGGCGACGCTGCTCGGACAGCTGCAGTCCGACATCGCCGCGGACCGGCAGCCGTCGTCATGGCCGGTCGACGACACCGTCGAGATCCACTCCTGCCACGGCCCGGCCCGCCAGGTGGAGGCCCTGCGGGAGCGGCTGCTGCACCTGTTCCAGAACGATCCGACGCTCGAGCCGCGCGACGTCGTGGTGATGTGCCCAGACGTCGAGACGTACGCGCCGCTCGTGCGGGCCGCGTTCGGCCAGGGCGTCCAGGGACCGCTCACCCACCCCGGGCACCGCTTGCGGGTGCGGCTCGCGGATCGTGCGCTGCACCAGACCAATCCGGTGCTGGGAGTGGTGGCGACGCTGCTCGACCTCGCGGACTCCCGGGTCACCGTCAGCCAGGTACTCGATCTGGCTGCGACCGCGCCCGTGCGCCGACGGTTCCGCTTCGACGACGACAACCTCGAACGCATGCGGGAATGGACCGTCGCCGCGGGCGCGCGGTGGGGGATCGGGCGCCGCGAACGCGGTGCGTTCGGGCTCGGCGACTTCGAACAGAACACCCTCAAGGCCGCGCTCGACCGCATCCTGCTCGGCGCCGCCGCCGATGACGCCGACGGCGAATGGCTCTCGCTCGCACTGCCGCTCGACGACGTCGAGAGCAACGACATCGACCTCACCGGGCGCCTCGCCGAGTATGTCGACCGGCTCGACGTGTCGCTGCGCGGACTCACCGGACCGCAGTCGGCAGAGCAGTGGTCGGCGGCGCTGGCCCGGGCCCTGGACCTGCTCGTCGACGTCGCCGAGGCCGACGCGTGGCAGCTGGGGCAGGCGCGCCGCGAACTGGCCGCGGCCGTCGAGCACGGCGGCGACACGCAGCTCCGACTCGCGGACGTGCGCGCGATGCTGCGCTCACGCCTCGCGGGCCGCCCCACCCGCGCCAACTTCCGTACCGGGGAGCTCACGGTGTGCACGATGGTGCCGATGCGCTCCGTCCCGCACCGGGTGGTGGTGCTGCTCGGGCTCGACGACGACGTCTTCCCTCGTGGCACCGGCATCGACGGCGACGACGTGCTTGCCCGCGATCCGCTACTAGGAGAACGGGATCCGCGCAGCGAGGACCGCCAGTTGCTGCTCGACGCCATCATGTCCGCGAGCGAACGGCTGCTGCTGTTCTACACCGGCGCCGACCCGGTCAACGGCACACCCCGCCCGCCCGCGGTGCCGCTCGCGGAGCTACGTGACGTGCTCGCGGCGATGGCCGGGGCGGACGTGGTGCAGCGGCATCCGTTGCAGCCCTTCGATCCCCGCAACTTCGATCCGGTGGGTCCGCGCAGCTTCGACCACGCGGCACTCGGCGGTGCCCGCGCCGCGCAGCAGCCGTCCGTCCCGGCGCCCGCGTTCCTGCCGGAACCGCTGCCACCGATCGAGCCCGGCGACGTCGACCTCGCCGAACTGATCTCGTTCCTGGAGAACCCGATCCAGGGTTTCCTGCGGCAGCGGCTCGGTTTCCGGGTGCCCGACCTCGACGAGGACGTCGCCGACACCCTCGACCTCGAACTCGACCCGCTGGCGCGGTGGGGGATCGGGGAGCGGATGCTCGGTGCCCGGCTGGCCGGCGCGGACCCGGCGGCGTTCCGGGCCGCGGAGTGGCGGCGCGGCACGCTGCCGCCCGCGCGGCTGGGTGACGCCGCGCTCTCGGTCATCGAATGGACGGTGGACTCGCTGGCCCGCGCGTCGACGCCGGTGCACGCCGGACCGTCCGAGGCCGTCGACATCGACGTGGACCTCGGCGGCCGACGCCTGGTCGGCACCGTCGACGGGGTGCACGGCGAGGTGATCGCGCGCACCACGTTCTCCCGGTTGGCCCCCAAGCATCGGATCGGGGCGTGGGTGCGGCTGCTCGCCGTCACCGCCACCGGCCGGTCCGGGAACCTCACCGCCGTCACCACCGGCCGCGGCAGCGGGCGCACCCCGGTGATGCGCTCGACGCTCGTGGCACCGGAGAACGCGGCCGAGATCCTCACCCGGCTGGTCGAGATGCGGGACCGCGGGCTGGTGGAGCCGCTGCCGATGACCACGGCATCGTCGGCGGCGTACGCGGACCAGCGGTTCCGGGGCCGCTCCATCGAGTTGGCGCTGGTGGCCGCCGAGCGTGCATGGACCGGCGACTTCGGTGACGGCAAGGACCGGCACGTCCGGTTCGTGCACGGGCCGGACGCGGAGCTGGCGGTGCTCACCGCCAAGCCCGCGCCGCCCGGGGCGTACGAACCGAGCTGCTTCGGCACCGAGGCCGCGGTGCTGTGGGGGTCGCTGCTCGCGGCCGAGACCCTGGGGGAACCGTGACGGACACCGCGATCATGACCGACACCGCCTTCGATCTGTTCGCGCCGCTGCCGCAGGGCACCACGGTGCTCGAGGCCAGCGCCGGCACCGGTAAGACGTACGCGATCGTCGGGCTCGCGGCCCGCTTCGTCGCCGAGGAGGACGTCGACCTCTCCCAGCTACTGCTGGTCACGTTCAGTCGCGCCGCCACCAAGGAATTGCGCGAGCGCACCCGGGAGCGGTTCGCCTCCGCCGCTGCCGGATTGGCGGACCCCATCGCCGCGCGCGCCAGCGAGGATCCGCTGGTCGCGCACCTGGCCGACACCGACGACGCCGAGATCGCGCTGCGGCGCCGACGGTTGATGCAGGCGCTGTCGGACTTCGACGCCGGCACCATCGTCACCACCCACAGCTTCTGCCAGCGCATGCTCGACGGTCTCGGCATCGCGGGCGAGCGGGATCCGGACGCGGTGCTGGTCGAGGAGGCCGAGGACCTGGTCGCGGAGGTGATCGCCGACCTGTTCCTGCACCGCTTCGCCCGCGCCGACTCCCGCACCCTGCGCCCTGCCGACGCCCGTGCCGCCGCCCGGGCCGCGATCTTCGACCCGCAGTCCGTCCTCGCCCCCGAGGACGCCGAGGGCACCCGCGCAGGCGACGCCGTCGCGTTCGCCACCGCGGTCCGCCAGGAGACCCAGCGCCGCAAGCGGCTCGCGGGCATCCGCGACTTCGACGACCTGCCCGCGCTGCTGCACGGCGTGCTCACCGATCCCGAGCACGGGGAGGCGGCGTGCCGCCGGGTGCGCGACCGCTACCGCGTCGTCCTGGTCGACGAGTTCCAGGACACCGACCCGCAGCAGTGGGGGATCCTGCGCGCCGCGTTCCACGGCCATTCGAGGCTCGTCCTGGTCGGTGACCCCAAGCAGGCCATCTACGCGTTCCGGGGCGCGGAGGTGCTCAGCTACCTCGACGCGGTCGGCTCCGCGCACAGCCATCAGGAGCTCACCACCAACTGGCGCAGCGACGCCGATCTGGTTGCCGCACTGGGGCATCTGCACGGCGGCGCCGCCCTGGGGCACCGCGACATCGTCGTGCACCCGGTGTCGGCAGCGAAGCAGGGGTCGCGGCTGCAGGGGGCGGCGCCGCTGCGGCTGCGCTACCTGTGTCGGGCGGGTGCCGGACGGCTCAACAACTCCGGCTATCCGGCCGTCGGGGCGTTGCGTTCGCGGGTCGCGGCGGACGTGGCCGCGGACATCGTCGAACTGCTCGGCAGCGGCGCCACGTTGGAACTGAACGGCGTCACGCGGCCCGTCGAACCCGGTGATGTCGCGATCCTCGCCGGCACCAACGCCCAGATCGCGCTGGTGCGCGAGGCCCTGGACCGGGTCGGGGTGCCGTCGGTTCTCGCGGGCGGCACCAGCGTCTTCGAGACCCCCGCCGCCACGCACTGGTTGCAAGTGCTGCAGGCGCTCGAGCAGCCGCACCGCCCCGACCGGGTCCGGCTCGCGGCGCTCACCCCGCTCATCGGCTGGACCGCCGCCGACGTCGACGCCCGCAGCGACGAGGTGGTCGCCCGGGTCGGCGGGCAGCTGCGGGAGCTGGCGACGGTGTTCGCGCAGTCCGGGTTCGCGGCGCTGTTCGAGCGGCTCGCCGCCGAGTCCAGGCTCGAGGCGCGGCTGCTGACCGTGGCCGCGGGCGAGCGCACGCTCACCGACCTGCGGCACATCGGGCAGCTGCTCGGCGCGGTCGCCGTCGACGAATCCCTCGGTCTCACCGCGCTCACCGGCTGGCTCACCGACCGCATCAAGGACCCGAAATCCGGGGGCGGCGATCGCAGCCGACGCCTCGACAGCGACGCGGCCGCCGTGCAGATCGCGACCGTGCACGCCAGCAAGGGACTCGAGTACCCGATCGTGTACGTGCCGTTCGGGTGGAGCACCGGCCGCTACGCGGATCCCAACCGGTTGCTGCTACACGACGAGCACGGCCGCCGCATCCTCGACATCGGCGGCGAGGGCAGTCCCGGCTACGGCGACCGCCGACGGCAGCGCGACGCCGAGGCCGCGGGCGAGGATCTGCGGCTGCTGTACGTCGCGCTCACCCGCGCCCAGTGCCAGCTGGTGCTGTGGTGGGCGCCCGCGTACTCCACCAACGAGGCGCCGCTGCACCGCATGCTGTTCGGCCGCGAGCCGGGGGAGTCGGACGTCCCGCAGAAGGTGGGCGTGCCCGAGGACCCGATGGTCGCCGAGCAGCTCACCCGCTGGGCGGAGGCCGCGCCGGTGACGGTGGAGGTGCAGGCCGTGGGCGCCGACCCGATCCCGCAGCCGTCGTGGACGCCGCCGCAGGAGGAGACCGGGGAGCTCGCCGCCGCCGTCTTCTCGCGGTTGCTCGACGCCGGCTGGCGGCGGACGTCGTACACGGCGCTCACCGCGTCGGCGCACGAGCATCCGGGTGTCACCAGCGAGGCCGAGGAACCGGAGATCGAGGACGAGCCGGAGGAGCCTGCGCTCATCGCGGCCGCGCCCGCCCTGGGCATCCCGTCGACCATGAACGCCATGCCCTACGGCGCGGTGTTCGGCACCTTGGTGCACGAGATCCTCGAGCACGTCGACACCGCCGCCGACGACCTCGAGGCCGAGCTGGTGCGGCACTGCCGTGAGGCCGTGGCCGCGCGGATGTCGCAGGTCGATCCGGTGGCGCTGGCCGAGGCGCTGCTGCCGGTGCTGCGGACCCCGCTCGCCGGCGGCGGCACCCTCGCCGACATCACCCCGCGAGACCGGCTGCCGGAGTTGGACTTCGAGCTGCCCCTCGCCGGCGGCGACGACCCGGCAGTGCTGACGGTGACGCTGCACCGGATCGTGGACCTGCTGCGCAAGCATCTGCCGCCCGACGACGTCCTCGCGCCGTACGCGGACCGGCTCGCGACGCTGGATCCGACGCCGCTGCGCGGCTACCTCACCGGCAGCATCGACGCGGTGCTGCGGCTCGAAGGCCCCCGGTTCGTGATCGTCGACTACAAGACCAACCGGATCGCGCCCGGCGAGGTGACCACCGCCGACTTCACCCGCGAGTCGATGGCCGGGGAGATGATGCGCTCGCACTACCCGCTGCAGGCGCTGCTGTATGCCGTTGCGCTGCACCGGTATCTGCGGTGGCGGCTGCCCGGCTACACCCCGGAGACCCACCTGGGTGGGGTGCAGTACCTGTTCGTGCGTGGCATGGTCGGCCCCGACACCCCGGACGGGGCGGGCGTGTTCGACTGGGATCCGCCCGCCGCGCTGGTGGTGGAACTGTCGGATCTGCTGGCGGCCAGTGTCGAGGAGACCGCATGATCGAGGCACGCGTCGCGCAGCGCGGCAAGGGAGTCCTGCGGGAGTTCAACGAGGCCGGGGTGCTCGAGGCCGCCGACGTGCACGTCGCGCTGCGGCTCGCGACGCTCAGCGGGGAGACCCGCGAGCCCGTGCACCTGGCGACGGCGCTGGCGGTGCGGGCGGTGCGATCGGGCTCGGTGTGCCTGGACCTGAGCCGGATTCGGGAGGTGACGGTCGACGAGGAGTTCGAGGTCGACCCCGCGGCGCTGCCGTGGCCCGACGACGCCGTCGTCGCCGAGGGGCTGGCGTCGAGCCCGCTGGTGGTCGGCGGACAGGCCGGGCCGCTGCGGCCGCTGCGGCTGGTGGACGGGCTGCTGTACCTGGACCGGTACTACCGGCAGGAACAGACCGTGCGCCGGATCCTGGACGAGCGCGCGCACGGGCACCCGACCGTCGACGAGGACCTGCTGCGGGCCGGACTGGACGAGTTGTTCCGGGACTTCGCCGACCCGTCGCGGCCGTCGGACGCCCCGGACCGGCAGCGCATCGCGGCGGCCGTCGCGGCCACGCACTGGACTTCGGTGATCGCCGGCGGCCCGGGCACTGGCAAGACGCACACGGTGGCGCGGGTGCTGGCGCTGCTCGCGCGGCAGCAGCCGGGACTGCGGATCGGGCTGGCGGCGCCCACCGGCAAGGCGGCGGCGCGGCTGCAGGAGTCGGTGCGCGAGCAGGCGGAGCTTGTCGGGCTGCGGTCGGAGTTACCGGCGATGACGCTGCACCGGATGCTCGGGTGGCAGCGGGGGACCAGCCGGTTCCGGTTCAACGAGACCAACCATCTGCCGTACGACGTGATCGTGGTGGACGAGACGTCGATGGTGTCGCTGACGATGATGTGCCGGCTGCTCGAGGCGGTGCGTCCGGAGGCGCGGCTGGTGCTCGTCGGCGATCCGGACCAGTTGACGTCGGTGGACGCCGGCGCGGTGCTCGCCGACCTGGTGGCGCGGCCCGTGACCGGCGTGGAGAATCCGGTGCTGGCGCGGGTGGTGGGTGCGGACCTCTCTGCGTCGGACGATCCGGCCGAGGCGGCGCTAAGTGCGTCGGAGCGGGACCGGCTGCGGGGCGGGGTGATTCGACTCAGTCGCGGCCGCCGGTTCGGTGGCGCGATCGCGCAGCTGGCGGTGGCAGTGCGGGACGGTGACGAGGACCGCACGCTCGAGATCCTGCGCAGCGGGGCGGCGGACGTGTCATTCGTCGACCCCGAGGACCTGGCGGGGCTGCGCGCCGATGTGGTGTCGACGTCGGCGGAGGTGACGGCGGCCGCGCTGGCCGGCGATGCGGCGGGCGCGGTGCGGGCGTCGGAGAAGCATCGGCTGCTGTGTGCGCACCGGGAGGGCCCGTTCGGGGCGTCGTGGTGGGCGCGCAATGCGATGACGTGGATCGGGGAGGCGACCGGCAGCAGGCTCGACCCGGAGCGCTGGTACGCCGGGCAGCCGCTGATGGTGACCGCGAACGACCACGAGATGCGGATCTATAACGGCGACACCGGGGTTGTGGTCGAGGGCGCGGATGGTGACTTGGTTGCGGCCTTCGCGCGCGGCGAGGAGCCGTATCTGGTGCACCTGAGCCACCTGGCGTCGGTGCAGACGGTGTACGCCATGACGATTCACCGCAGCCAGGGCAGCCAGTACGACGTGGTCTCGGTGATCCTGCCGGGCGAGGAGTCGTCGCTGCTGACGCGAGAGTTGCTGTACACCGCTATCACCCGTGCGCGGACGCACGTGCGGATCGTCGGGACCGAGGCGGCCGTGCGGGCTGCCGTGGGGCGACGGGTCCTGCGGGCGAGTGGGTTGCGGCGGGGCTGAGCCCTAGTGCTCCTCGGTGCGCTCGCGGAGCGGGTTTCGTTCGGCGCCCATCGCGACCGCGACGCGCGCATAATCCGGGTGTGGGTTGTCGATGATCAGGCGCGTGCCGTCCTCGCTGACGGTCGCGCGAGCGAACTCGTTGATCCATCGTGCGGACGCGGCGGTGACCACCAGTATGCCAAGCCCCGCGAAGAGCGAAAGGGCTACGAGACCGTCTTGTGAGGACTCGGCCAGAGCCATCGGCACGGCGATGAGCAGGAGCAGGGTAATAACGAGCAGCGCCCCGGACCGGGCGCGCCGTCGGTAGAGCCAGCCTCGGCATGCGGGGCAGCCATGCGTCGTGATGGTGGTCGAGTAGGCCGTCGCCAGGCGGTTCACCTGTCGGAAGATCCGGTCCGAGGTGAACACGAAATCGTGCAGTAGTTGCGAGCGACGTGACTTGCGATCGAAGTCGGTCGTCGGTCGTGAATAGCACCGGAAACGCTTCGACCAAGTCGCAGGCTCGCCGTGTGCCACACAGAGTTCGGGCATCGGGATCGCAACGAAGCGCATTACCTTCCGTACCTGGGCGTGATCCTTCCATCGGCCGAGTTCGTCGTCAGACCCTTCACGCAGCGGGAAGGCGACCTGGTCCGTCGTTGAGGGAGCCACGATCGGTATGCATAGCCTCTGGTCGTGGCCCAGCGCAAGTGCTTCCGGCCCCACTGGTACGTTGCCAATGTTATCGGCGCCCGGGGAGGGGCTCCGGCCAGAGATTGGGGGATGCGGTGCTTGTCGATCCGAATGCACTCGATACGTTCGCTGCCAAGTTGGGTGACCTCGCTGGGCAGGTGTCGGAGGCCACTGCCTATCTGGAAGAGCATTTGTCGATCGGAATGGCCGACGGCCGCATCTTCCTCTCGGTTGCACCCACGGTCTCCGCCGTCCGGGCGCTTCTGTCGGACAACGCCGCAGCGATCGGGCGCCTGGTCGCCGCGTCGGGTAGTGAGATCGCCCGTACCGCCGACCAGTACCGGGCAACCGATTCGACGAACGCCACGGCATTGGACCGCGTGTACTGACCGCTACTGATCGACTTTCGGAAGGGAGGACCGATGACTGATGATCCGCGAAGCGCGTTGCAGGACCCGGCTGCCGCGGACCCGGTGCCGGATCCGCTCGAGAACGCCCTCAGTGGCTCCTATTTGAGCCCGAGTTATTGGCTGACCGTGCCCGTCATGGGGGCACTCGGAATCATTGGGGTGGAGAAGAACCCGGTCGACACGATCGCGGATTGGGTGGCCGGCGATTGGGCGGCAGTGCAGGAGGCCGGTCGTGCGGTGAAGTCCGTCGGTGACTTCAACGCAATGATGTCCGAGGCGCTGTCGTCGGCGACGAGCACTGCTGTGGTGTCATGGGAGGGTGAGGCCGCAGATTCTGCAGCCGGCTACTTCGACGAGTTGGCTCGCGCCGTCGAGTCTCAGCGGCAAGTGATCAATTCGATGGGTGCGGAACTGGAGACGGTGGCCCTCGGGATGTATGAGTTCTCACAGTCCGTCAAGGGACTGTTGGGGACTGCGACGGATTTGATGATCCAGTTCCTGATTGAGTTGGCCGCGGCCGGTGCGTCGACTTTCGCAGCGGCAACCGGAGTTGGTGCGATCATCACGGCGAGCGCCTGGGCGGTAGCACTCGCCACGGGGTGGAAGGTCTTCCAGACGATCCAGAAGATCGTCGACGTCGTCAACAAGGCATTCATGGGCGCGCAAGCCGTTGCAGGCCTGGTCGCCGGATACATGGGCGCCGTCGGGGACTCAAAGCTCCCGGCCCTCCCTGGCGCCGCCTACGGTCAAGGTGGGGTGTGACATGGCTGCAGATCGCCCGTTGCTTCCTTCACTCGAGACCGATCCGGCGATGGCGCTGTAACTGAGGAAGTCGCTACAGATCCTGTCGGACGCCACGCCCGACCCGTCGTTCAAGAAGATGGTGGCCGATATCCTCTCGGGACGGGCGAGCCTGCGCGACGTCGTCGACTCGACCACCTTCTCGAGCGTCGTCAATCCCCTCGTCAGCGGGGCTGTCACCGAGCTGTCACAGCTGAGTACCGAGGAGAAGGAAGGGCTTGCAGCACAAGGGCAGCGGAGGATCGAGGAGGAGTACGCGGGCTCGAACGCCGACGCTCCTCTGGAAAGTGACGACGAGTACTTCGACGACCCGCCGCCGATCATGGGCACCGACTGGTAGCGGCCCGAGCGCCGCTGCGTTTCGCCTCGCCTGTGGCGAGAACCCTGGTCGCATCGAGCCGCGCATCGACGTCGGCCGGTTCGGGGCCTTCGCTGGGTTGAGTTCGATACCTCTTGATATAACCTCCGAATGAATATTAAACCTTCCGGTTGGTATCCGGATCCGGAGAACGCTCCCAGCACCCTTCGGTGGTGGGATGGGAACCAGTGGACGTCTGCAACCCAGACAGGCGGGCCTGGACAGCAACTGACCGATCCGACGCCTAAGACGGCGCCGAAGCGCAAGGGCTGGAAGCTCGCTGGCGGGATCGTCGGAGGTTTGGTCGTCCTTTCGATCATCGGAAACATGATCGGAGGAGAGGACGATCCGGCCGAGTCGGAAGCAGTCCCGACAACGTCGACCGCTATCCCGCTCGCTACCAGCGCTCCCGCGCGGACGGCGGAGTCGAGTTCTGTAGTCGCCGCGCCTAGTTCCGGAGCGCTCGCTCCGACTGTCGCTGATGCGTCGGGATTGTCTGACGCCCGGTGTGCAAGTGCAAGCCCCAGCCTCATTGCCCAGATCGCTCGGGGTCTCACCGACAACAGTCTGACGCTCGCGAATGGTCTGGTGATCGAAGACGGCCCGTATACCTTCGTCGGCGCGACGATGTTGCGTCCGGACGGCCAGATGGAGAACCGTTCCGACGTTTGGGTTGTTCTGGGTGGCAGGGTGTATGCATCCACCGGGGGCGCCCGAAACGAGACGTCGTGGCCGAAGGCGAGTAGCAACATCGACATCTCGCCGGGCGACGAGCGGGTGCAGGCGCTCGATCAGTGCGTCATCGACGTCACAACTCGCTGATTCCGCTGTGTCTCGAGTGAGGAAGCGGCTCGTCGTCGTGGATTGATCGGTGTAGTCGAGCGGGCTTGCTTCGTGGCGTCGGTCAGGACGCCTCGAACCGGGCTTCCACGTCGGCCCGAATAAGTAGCGGCTCGGGACGCAGTTCGACGGTCGGGCTGCCGGCGTCGTGCGCCGGAGCCGACGCTGCCATCGCCCGCATAACCGGCGGTCCGAAGTCTGGTCGCTGTCCCGCATTCAGCATCCCCGGGTCGGCCAGCGCGACGGCCTCGATGCGCTTGCACCCAAGGCTCCGGGTGTAGCCCTTGGCCTTGGCGAGGGCGTCCCGCACCGCGAGATCCCGGACTCGCGCCACCGCCTTCGCGTGGGCCGTCCGGGTGAGCTTCCACTCCAAGCGCGTGACGTTGACGCCCTCGATCGCCGACGCCCGGTCGACGAACGAGGCGACGGCGTCGAGATCGCGGAACGTCACGGCCGCGGTGGCCATCGACCGGTAGTTCCACGGCAGCTTCTTGCCCTGCGGGTGATACGGGCGGTAGCGGGAGTGCTGCACCTGATCGAGCGACCAGCGGCGCAGTGGCCGGGCGGCGTCCTTCTCGAACGAGCCGACGAGTTGCGTGACCGCGGCCGCTGACGAGGTCGCGGCGTCGGACGCCTCCGCGCGGGTGGCGGCGTCGAACTCGATGTTCAGGTGGACCACGCCGCGATTGGGCGTGACCGAACGTTCGGCGTGGCCGGTGACGGTGATCGTGACGGGATTGGTGGGCATGCCACCAGTGTCCCCGAACATGGCCAGTGTGCAGAACCTAAGTGATTGGACCGTCGATGCGGCGGAGGTAGATCCGCAAGGAGGCTGAGCTGATCGACCGCCGGCCCGGGTAGACCGCGGAAGGGGCCGCCGTGCCGAGGTGAGAACGCCGGTGAGGCGGTGAACGGGGCGGGGTTGTCGTTGGTGCAGAGTGTCTCCACGCACGGATGTCGGTACGCGCCATTACCGTCCGATGCATGGGAATTCTGACAAGCATCCAGTCTGTAGTCGTAATAATGGCGGGATTGACGACTGTGACGTCAGCGTCGATCGCGCGATTCTTACGGTCCCATCGGGAGGACCGTCGGCAGAAGCAGATATCAGCTCTGCTGGAGCAAGCTGAAACACCAGGTCTCAGCGAGACCGTCATCGAAGGCATGCTGGCCAGAGCCCGCCGCATGATCAGCTGGGACTTCGCGCGCGACAAGTACCCGGAACGGTCCGGTGTGGTCTCGATGTTGTTGCCGGTTGTCGGCGTTGCGGCTGTTCACCTTGTCATTACGTGGCCGGGGCTGCCTGCGGGCGCCGTCCCTCCGGTAATTTCGTGGGTCGTGTGGATCGCAATGGTGTGGTCGATCTGCAACGCGTTGCGTCGATTCATCGTTTTCGATGCAGACGCTGCGCGACAGAAACTATGTCAGCTCGGATCGGGTGCCGATATCGACCGCATGGAACCTCCGTACGGCGTGCGTGACTACCTGTTGGACGGACTGAAGGTTCGTAGGTTCCGAAACCCTGAGTTGAGGGTTCCCACAGTCAATTTGATTCTGCGTGATGCCTGGTGTCTGCAAAATCGCGTGCCGACAGGTGACCGGAGGCTCTCCGAGGTTGTGGTCGGCGGCTTCCTTCCGGAACTTGATTCGAGCGCGGAATGGGAACGACTCGGAGAAGGGATCGATGTTGCATACATTAACGCCGCAATTCGTAGACGAAATGGGGGCTTTCGCACATAACCCTCTTGCGAAGTGCTGGCGATCCGTCGTCGGGCGATGGCCCGATCGGCGGTTGCACACGTGCCCGACGGGAACTGCCTTGGTGACGATGATTCGGGAATTCGGCGCTTCAGAACAGCGTCGGCTCGGCGCGGGCGCCGCTGCGTGCCTCCTGCACGCGGGCATTCCAGCGCTGCACTAACCACATCTCGATCAGCTCCGGGTCGGTGCCCACCTGCATCGCCCAGGCGCTGAGCAGTTGCAGATAGCGGTCGTAGCGGCGGAGCGTGAACCCACTGACCGATGGCTCCTCGAGCCAGCCCTCGTGGATGAGCGTCGAGACGCCGTGCTGGTCGATCAGCTGGGCGCGGACGCCGTCGCGTCGCACTCCGACCGCCCACATGAACAGCGCCATCAGCGGCACCCCGACGCCGGGCATGTCCGGCCAGCCCGACCAAGCGTCACCCGACGGTTCGGGGATCCGCTTGTCCTTGGCGCACCGGTCCAGCACGTTCTTGATCTTGGCCAGTGGTTCCTGCTCGGCGTAGGGGTTGAAGACGTCGGGCAGGCGGCGGGTCGCCCGGCGGCTGCGGTGCGCGCTGCGCCAGGCCGCGCACAAGAACAGCAGACCGAGGGCGTCGTGCTCGGAGTCGACCAGTTCGCTGCCGAGTTGCAGATCGTTGCGCTGGACGACGGCGATGCCGCGGTCGACCACCCGACGGTCGAGATCCCGTCCGTGCAGGACGATCTCGTGCTTGTGCTCGTGCAGGTGGTGGTTCCACCAGTCGAGGTCGACGTGCGCGCTGTCATCGAGGACGTGCAGCGGATAGGCGCGGGCGCGGCACCATTGCACGCAGGCCTCCGGTGGCGCGAACCCGTCGTCGAGCAGATGCATGTGGCGATGATTGCACCAGGTACCGACAGCGGCGGGGCGCGACACGGTGGCACCCCGCACGATGCGGGCATACCTTTGACGGTGAGGGCTCGATCGCGAGTGGCTACGCGAGGCGACCGGGCCCTCGCAGGTGACCGCTGATGGCTGCATTGGGTGTGTTGGCGCTGGTACTGGGCGTGCTGCTGATCGTGATCGAGGCGCACGTTCCGACCTACGGCGCGCTCGGCGTGGCCGGGACCCTGCTCGCCGGAACCGGGGCGTGGCTGCTGTTCACGTCCGGCGGACTCGGGCTCGAGGTGGCGCTGCCCGTGACGCTGGGTGTCGCGGTGGTAGGACTCGGCGCGGTCGCCGTCACCGGTCGGAAGGTCCTGGGCGCGCGGCGCGAGCCGGTGCGGACCGGCGCGCAGTCACTCGTCGGGTCCGAGGCGCTGGTCCGGAGCTGGGACGGCCACCAGGGGCAGGTAGAGCTGGGCGGCGAATTATGGCGCGCCCGAATGGAGTTTGGCTACACCGAGACGCCGGGTGCGGGGGAGTCCGTCGTCATCGAGGGGGTGCGTGGACTCACGCTGAGCGTGCGTCGTCGGGAACCGTGGGAGTTGCCATGTTGACCACGATCATTCTGGCCGTCATCGTCGTCGCGCTGCTCGCGGTGATCGTCGCGTCGGCCGCCGTCCGGGTGCTGCGCGAGTACGAGCGTGGCGTGCTGTTCAGGCTAGGCCGGCTCGTTGACCTGAGGGGACCCGGCCTGGTGCTGCTGATCCCGGCGGTGGACCGCATGGTGCGGGTGAGCCTGCGGACCGTCACGCTGAACGTGCCGATGCAGGAGGTGATCACCCGGGACAACGTGCCGGTGAAGGTCACCGCCGTCGCGTACTTCCGTGTGGTGGACGCGGACCGGGCGATCGTCGGGGTGGAGGACTACTTCGCGGCGACGTCGCAGATCGCGCAGACGACGCTGCGGTCGATTCTCGGCAAGGCCGAGTTGGATGCCCTGCTGGCGGAGCGGGAGCGGCTGAACGAGGACCTGCAGAAGGTGATCGACCAGCAGACCGAGCCATGGGGCGTGAAGGTCACCACCGTGGAGATCAAGGACGTGGAGATTCCGCGGGACATGCAGCGGGCCATCGCTAGGCAGGCGGAGGCCGAGCGTGAGCGGCGCGCCAAGATCATCAATGCGGAGGCCGAGTTCCAGGCGTCGGCGCGGCTCGCCGAAGCCGCGGACATCATCAGCCGCAATCCGACCACGCTGCAGCTGCGCTACCTGCAGACGCTGGGGGAGTTGGGTGGGGAGAGCACGTCGACCGTGGTGTTCCCGGTGCCGATCGATCTGATCCGGCCGTTCCTGGCCGGTGACGCGGTTCCGGCGCCGTCGACTAGTAACGAGCGGCCTGCGTTGCGGGGGCGGAGGGACATGGAGTCGCTCATCGCCGGCTGGACGTCGGTGCGGGCCGACGCCCAGCGGGCGACCAAGTAGCGAGCGTCAGTTCGACGGCTTGCCGACGGGGATGGACTCCCCGAGGTCGCCGGCGTCGTGGCCGTCGCGGCAGGCGCAGTCATCACCGCAGCCGCCGCATCCGCCGGCGTAGGAGTCGTCGTCGGCGTCGCAGTCGAGGACGCCACCGAGCTTGGCGGCGAAGTCGTCGTCGAGGTCGTGGGTGAGCTCGTGGATCTCGTCGACCAGGTTGATCAGGTGCTGCGGCGCGAACGGGTCGGCGTCGACCAGGGTCGACACCAGCAGATGCCCGTCCTCGATCGTGAAGCGCAGGCGCGGCCACTCGGCGGACAGCTCAGGCAGGTTCTGCACGGCGGCAGCGCCGTCACCGAGCTCCGAGAGGATCGACGCCCACACGTGCAGCTGCGGACCGTCCTCGGCGACCGTGACGTAGAGCCCGAAGCCGTGGACCGGGATCGCGATGTCGCCGTCCTCGTCGACCTCGGGCGCGCTGCCGAGGAGTTCGGTCAGCGTGCGAAGGCTCAGGGCCTGCAGCTGCTCGCGGCTGTCGGTCGCGATCGCGAACGCGCCATCGAGCTGAAGCGGCTGGTCAGTGGTGTCGTGCTCGGTCATCATTCCCCTGTCCGGCGCCGGCCGGATCTACGGTTCGGGCGCTGCAAAGTCTGTGGTCGTTGGGTGTCAACGGTATCGCGGACCTGGCCGGAAACCAGCATCCACAGCGGACAGCGGCAGCCCTCATTGCGAATAGGCCGCCGTCGTTTACGGCCGATCAGGCGCTCGTGTCACATGTCACCGCCGTATGTGCATCCGACGCATCCGTGTGAGGGGCCGGGGCCGCTGACTCGGAAGTCCGCTGATACTAAACGGCTAGGTTCTGTCCCTGCACTGAACCGTCGGTGTCAGGTGCGACGATCACTACTCGTGGAAGACGATCCAGCAGAGGGGATCGCAGACCGAAGGAGAACCCGACCGTGTTGGTTAACGATCTGATTGCTCGTCTTGCATCACCAGACACGACGGCACGCACCGAAGCAGACATTCAGTCGGATGTGAAGATTCTTCTCTTAAGCGGCCAGTTCGGACTGGACGAACCATCGCTCGAAGAGCAGGTGGGAGATGGCTCTCGACGTCGAATTGACGTCGCGATCGGAGCCACGGTCATCGAAGTCAAGAAGTCCTTGGCGAACGAACTGGCGGCTGAGGATCATATCGCTCAGCTGGGCGGCTATGTCCGGACCAAGACCAGGCGGGAGCAATCGCGGTACAACGGCATCCTGACCGACGGCCGGCGCTGGTGGCTGTTCGAGACTGACCCCGCGGACGGCGAGTTCAAGCGGCGCTCGATCTTTGAGCTAAGCAGCACAGATCGGGCCGACAACCTCATCGAGTGGTTGCAAGCAGTGCTGGCAACCCATTCGAACGTCAAGCCGATGCAGCGCACCATCGAGAAGTTCCTCGGCAGCTCATCACCGGCCTACGAGCAGGACATTTCGTACTTGCACGGGCTGTACCAGCAAGTCGCCGACGATCCCACGGTTCGTTTGAAACGAGGCCTATGGGCGCGCCTGCTGCGTAGCGCTCTGGGGACTGGATTCCAGAATCAGGACCAGCTGTTCTTCGCCCACACACTCCTGGTGATCGAGGCCGCTGCCATCGGACACGCCGTCATGGGGGAACCTCTCGCGGACTTGGCTGGCGATCCGCAGCGTCTCATGCGAGGCGAGGCATTCGCAGACGCCGGCATCTACAACGTGATCGAATCGGACTTTTTCGATTGGGTCCTGGCCGCCGAGGACGGGGGTCGGTTCATCACCAGACTTATACACCGAGTCGCGGTGTTCGACTGGAGTCAAACCGACCACGACGTACTTAAAGTGCTCTACGAATCGGTGATCCGCGCTGACACGCGTAAAAGCCTGGGCGAGTACTACACCCCGGACTGGCTCGCGGAAGGCATCGTTGCGAAGGTCGTGACCGATCCGCTGAAGCAGCGAGTACTCGACCCCGCATGCGGCTCGGGCACCTTCGTCTTTCACACGGTCCGACGCATTATCCAGTCCGCCGTTGAACACGGATGGGACAACAAGCGACTGCTTGACCACCTACAAGAACACGTCTTCGGACTCGACATTCATCCGGTTTCGGTGCTGCTGGCCCGCATCACCTACCTACTGGCGCTCGGTGACCGGCTGCAAGACGATCGAGACGAAATTTGGGTGCCGATCCACCTTGGTGACTCGGTGCAGTGGCACCAGCCGCCCGACCACGACGAAGACGCTATCCGCATTCGCACTGAGGGCATTGACCTTGCGCTCGGATCCGAAGAATCGACCCTGTTCGAGCTGGCAAACACGCTGATCTTCCCGCTGGCAAGCATCGACGATCCTGGAACCTTCGACCGATTGGTGACGGCGATGACCAGCGCAGCTAAGCGTCACATCGATAACGCGAAGAAGCGCCCTTCGGTCAAGCCGATCCTGACCCAGTTCGGTATCCCCGACGGGCATGATGCCGGCATTCTTACCGAGACCTTTAACCTGCTGTGTGATCTCAATGCGCAAGGCCGTGACAGCATTTGGGGCTACTTCGTACGCAACCAGGTCCGACCAGTGTGGCTGTCGATGTCTGGCCGCCGTGTCGATGTGCTCGTGGGCAACCCGCCTTGGGTTGCGTACCGGTTCATGACCCCTGAAATGCAAGCCAAGTTCAAGGCCATGTCCGAAAAGCGCAACCTGTGGCACGGCGCGAAGGTTGCAACACACCAGGATCTCGTGGGGCTGTTCATCGTCCGCGCCGCCGAGAAGTACCTTAGCGACAGCGGCACCTTCGGTTTCGTCACCCCGCTGGCAGTGCTCAGCCGCCAGCACTACGAGGGATTCCGCGCGGGCAAGTGGGGCCCGCAGTTGCGCGGCGAACTGACTGAGCTGTGGGACCTCGACGCGGTACGACCGAACGGCTTCTTCCCAGTCCCCGCCGGCGTCGTGTTCGGCACCCGGCACTCCTCAAGCATTGATTTCGAAGCCGAGGACGTTCCCTACGGTTCGCCAGCCACCAAGACGGTGCTGACGGGGCTGCGGAACATCGACGGATGGGCGGCAACCTCTGCGGCACTGACCTTCACCACAGTCCCCAACCGCGCCATCACAGCAGAAATCGAAGGTGGATCACCATACCGGTCGAATGTGACACAAGGTGCAGTCATCACGCCCCGTTGCTTGTTCTTCGTTGTCGAGGAACAAGTTACGAACAAGCTCGGCCAGACAGCCGGACGCACCACTGTGCGATCTCTGCGAACCGCCCAAGAAGACAAGCGGTGGAAACCGGTACCCGATGTGACAGGGGTAGTCGAAAACCGGTTCATCTTCGACGTGCACCTAGGATCAACGATCGCGCCGTTCCGGCCACTGGCCACGTGGCGTGCTGTCCTTCCGATTGAGAAGGAAGCTCTTATCCGGCGCGATCGCATCGCCGATCACGCCACAGGTCTTGGCCATTGGTGGACCACTACCTCGGCCCTGTGGGAAGTGAACAAAACCGCCCAGAGCAAGCTATCGCTCGCCGAGAGCCTGAACTACCAGAGCAAGCTCTCTAAGCAGCTCGGCGGTACCAAACACCGTGTCGTCTACAGCAAGGCCGGCACGAGGATGGCCGCGGCGCGGCTCGACAATTCCAAACAGGTCATCGACCACACCCTCTACTGGCTGCCCGCCCGCGGGATCGACGAAGCACGCTATATCGTCGCTGTCCTCAACGCTCCGGCTCTAACTGAGGCTGTCACGGAGTACCAGTCCCGCGGCCTCTTCGGGGCGCGTCACTTCGACACCTATGTTTGGCGACTCCCCATCCCCAGGTTCGACCAGAACGACCCCTTGCACCGACAGATCGTGGACCTCAGCATCCAAGCTGAGGAATTAGCAGCTGGAGTGGACCTAGAAGGCTTTGGATTCCAGAAGGCACGAGGGCTCATTCGTGCAGGTTTGGACGCGGCAGGCATCAGCGACCAACTCGATGTCGCGGTGCGCAAACTGCTTGATGGGGAAGGCGAAAGTACCACCGTATGATCGTCGCGGAGTGAACCCGCGGACCAGCCCGGTAGGGCGAACTGCTGAGAATACTCTTCTCTGCTCCATACGCGCCCAAATCGACATCTGCTGACGCCTCAAGGCCACTAAGCGGCTGTGACGTCTCGGGCCCCGTGTAACCGAGCATCGTGTGTTGCACGGGGTCCTCCCTTTGAGGAGATCGTCGAGTAGAGGGTTACTGGGTGTCGATGCAAACCTGGCAGTCGTTCCGAGGGCAATGACTGGGAGTGCACTGCTTCACGAAAGTAAGTCTCAACGGCCCAGAAGGACCAATCGCGTGTCGAGACGCACCTAGGTCGGCCCGTTGTCCGGGTTCCAGGCACGTGGCGCGCGCATGGCAGTATGACCAGAAACGCCCGCGGGCGGATCCTCCGCGGATGGCGGAGACTGATTGCAATTAGACGGGGGCACGGGGTTACGGTTGCACCCGCACGGACAGTATCGGCTGTTTTAGAACGGTTCGGCTCGACCTTCTGAGAGTTCACAGCTGCCTTCCGCTGAGAGTGCGACTCGATAGACTCAAGGACGGCGGTCGCCGGTCGTGAAGACCAAGCTGACCAAACGTGAAGTCCTGCAGCTTGCTCAGCTCCCACAACTGACCTACCGACCACATTCACGGTCTCGATGACCGCGACCTCAGGCACGACGAATTCTAGGCCTCAATCTTGGATTTGCGCACGAATCGCATCCTATCGACTGAATTCGAGCATGGGAACTGGTCAGGACGTTGGCATCGATGACGACAATCGACCTACTCGCGCATCCATTCTGACCGAGAGAGTTTTGCTCGCGACGTCAAGCGCCTGGCCGGCGAAGCGAACCATTCTGGTGTATCTACAATCTGCACTGTGACTCAACACATCATCGGCGCGCTCGACGGCGTCATCGTGACCCTCTCGGATAGCCGCACGACGTTCGACGAAGGACCGCCGAGGGACGCAGTCGTCAAATACTCGAAATATCCGTCGCGTTCCGACTCCTGTCAGGAAGGCGCACTCGCTGCCGTAGTTCTCGTCCAAGGTCGAGCGAACTTTAACGACAGAGATGACGACGGAACGGTGCGCTCGGGCACGAATGAACGCGAAGCTGCCGAGATCGTTACCAACTTCCTTGCAAAACGCAGCGGAACGTACTCGTCCCTGCAGAAACTTGGTGACGACATCTGGCAGCACATCATGGAGGAACATTGGTACGGCTGTCCTAGTTGCCGGAAGGAGCTTAACAACTCCAAGCAGGAGAACGAGCCCGCCTGCAGCTATCACCATGACACCGGCTTCTCGCTCTTCGTTGCCGGGGTCAATGCGGATGAGGGACCGGAGCCGATGCTCTACCAGCGGGTACTCGGACGCCGTCGAGGCGGGACGGACCGCATCAAATGGCCATACCACGACACGATGGCAAACGGTGGCCGCGCGGAAGTAGCCCTCTACCGTGGGTACGGTGAAAACCCCGCCGACTACCGTGAAGGGCTCGAGAAGTACTGGGATGATCTCGTCGACAGTTTCAACAGAACCGCGGCCATGGCTCCTTGCACTGACGGACCTGGAGGGACGGAGATCTCCACCGTCGGCGGGACAATCCATTCAATCATCGTCGATCCCAAAACCGGCGTGACAGAGAAGGCGGAGCGGCCCGAGATCGCTGTCGAGTGCGGACAGGACGGGTACAAGGAGTAGAACTAGTGTGGTGGCACCCGTCAGCTGTCGTACTCTGCGCTCCAGCAGTTCGGCTTGTTGACGATTGTCAAACAACTCGCGCTCGTCTACTGATCTGGGACGAGGGTCGACGATTTCTGCAGTCGGGCACTCGATGGACGAGGTGGCAAGTCGTCTCCATAGCCGCTGCAAGGTTCAACAAAGCCGTTGGCGTTAAGTGGAGGCAGCCATCTTTCGTGCGGGCCGCATGTCGACTGCAAGTAAAGGTCGCGGGGTCATCAAGGTCCATGGCTGTGCGGTGCGCGCCCGAGCCGGGGAGGCCGAGTACCGAAAGTTGCTCGTCGCGCGTGAATCGCAGATCGGAGTGGACTGAGCACCAAGAGAATCAGTCGATGCGCAAGCACCTCAAGGCCCTGTATGCGACCGTTGACGTTTGATGGTTGGTCTGTCGGCACAGGACCCAGAGCTTCGTACAGTGTTCGCGCGGGCCCTCCAGGATTTGACTCGGCTATGGACGGCATCCCCGCCCGCGGTGGTTCTCAGCGAAGAAAGCCTGGTGTCGAACCGGACCTCCAGCTCCTCCGCATACCCCGACCGCTGTTCACCGCCGCCTTCAGTGAGGGCCAATACGTCTTGTGGCTTGGCTCGGGTATCAGCTGACTAAGGACGGGTAGCGGGACACCCTGATCTGTTCACGCTGCTTGCCGTCACCGACCGACACCCCGGCTGAGGATGTAGTGCTCGTCAGCACGCAGCTCGTCGCGCTCTTCATCGGGAAGGGCTTGGACTTCGACGACAGGTGCTGTTATGGGCGGGCCAGCCACGCGCGTAGAAGACTCCGGCTTACGTACGGTTCGGATTATTAAGGGACGAAAGCGCTATCGCGCAGTCCGCACTTCTGGGGGTTCAGTTCAGTGCGCGTTCGTTCAAGCTCCATAGGTGAGTCGATGCAATGCGGCGATCGAATCAGGTAAGCACCGCACCCGGATTTAGAATCCCCAACGGATCGAGTGCATTCTTGACCCGCCGGTTCAGCTCCATGACGTCCTCGCCGAGCTGCCCGGGCAGCCAGTCCCGCTTGAGCCGCCCGACCCCGTGTTCGCCGGAGATGGTGCCGCCCAGGGCGATTGCCAGCTCCATGACGCGGGCGAAGGCGGTGCGGGCGCGGTCGGTCATGTCGGGGTCGGTGGGGTCGAAGACGATCAGCGGGTGGGTGTTGCCGTCGCCGGCGTGCGCGACGGTGCAGATCAGGACATCGCAGTCCTCGGCGATCGCCTCCACGCCGGTGATGAGCGCGGGCAGCTGCTGCATCGGCACGCCGACGTCCTCGAGCAGCAGGCTGCCCATCGCCTGCACCGCGGGGAAGACGGATCGTCGTGCGGCGGTGAAGGCGTCGCCCTCGACGGCGTCGTCGGTGGCGAACACCTCCGTCGCACCGTTCTTTTCGCACGCCGCGACGATGGTCGCGATCTCCTGCGCGCCAGCGGCGCCGGGCGCATCAGACTGGGCGAGCAGTAGCGCGCGGGCGTTGCGGTCCAGGCCCATGCGGACCGCGTCCTCGACCGCGTTGATGGATGCGTGGTCCATGAACTCGAGCATCGCCGGACGCATCTCCCGGGTTATCGCGAGGACGGCGTCGGCCGCCGACTCCACCGACGGGAATGACGCGACCACCGTCGACGCCGGCGGCTGCGCCGGGATCAGCCGCAGCGTCAGTTCGGTGATGATGCCGAGGGTGCCCTCGCTGCCGACGAACAGCTTGGTCAGCGACAGGCCGGCCACGTCCTTGAGGAGCGGGCCGCCCAGCCGGACGGCGGTGCCGTCGGCGAGGACCACCTGCATGCCGAGCACGTAGTCGGCCGTCACGCCGTACTTGACGCAGCACAGCCCGCCCGCGTTGGTGGCGGCGTTGCCGCCGATCGAGCAGATCTCGTACGACGACGGGTCCGGCGGATACCAGAGCCCGTGCTCGGCGGCGGCCTGCTTCACCTCCGCGTTGAGCAGGCCGGGTTGGGTGACGGCGACTCGGGTAACGGGGTCGACGGTGATCGCCCGCATCCGCTCGGTGCTCAGCACGATCCCGCCGTCGACCGCGCTCGACCCGCCGGACAGCCCGGAGCCCGCGCCGCGCGGGACCACCGCGATCCGATGCTCGGACGCCCACCGGATCGCCGCCTGCACGTCCTCGGTGCAGGTCGCGCGGACCACCGCGATCGGGGTGCCGGCGTTGGGGTCGGCGGCCCAGTCCTGGCGGTAGCCGGCGGTCATGTCCGGATCGGTCAGCACGGCGCCGTCGGGCAGCGCGCCGATGAGTTGATCGAGAACAGCCGGATCCACCGTCGTCATGCGTCCATCATGCTCCTGCGTGCCGGATTTGCGACCGAAGGTAACGACCGGGCGATAACGTCGGGGCGACCGTACGTCGACGAGGGGGTTGTGGTGGCGGAGTTCGAACGGGACCGGGATCTGTTGATCCGACTGTGGCGGATGTGGGCGAAGCGGGCGGCGGAGCTGTCCGACGAGCAGTGGACGACGGAGACTCGGTTGCCGGGCTGGACCGTCCGCGACGTGTACGTGCACGTCACCCCGGACGTCCTGATCGCGATGCTCGCCGCGCCCGCCGCCGACGGTGAGGCGAAGGTGACCAGCGCGGCGGCGATGCTCCGGGTCTTCAACGCCGACCCGGCCGCGATCGAACCGATGCACGCGCAGCTCGCCGAGATGGTTCGACAGATGGCGGCCGACATCGACCGCGCCAGCGTCGTCCAGCGTTTCGGTTCCGACCTGCCCGATGCGTTCGAACGGCTCGCCGGGCTGAGTCGCGACACCGTCATCCCGCATCCGATTCTGGAGTCGGTGTCGCTCGGCGCCTTCCTCGACATGGCGATCATGGAGGCGACCGTCCATTGGCTCGACGTGATCGACGCCGTCGGCGGTGACGAGCCCGAGGCGATGGCCCTCGAGCGGGCGCGGGACGTGCTCGCTGCGGTGCCCGATCCGCTGGCATTTTGGCGAAGCGGCGACGGGTCGCGCGGGCGACCCGGTGTTGCCGGTGATGCGCTGAGGGTCGATAGCCTCGCGGGATGAGGACTGTCGGCATCGATCTTGCGGCCGAACCCGCGAAAACCGCTGTTGCGACGATCGATTGGGGTGAGCGATCCGCTCGGGCCGTCGGCTTGCGGCTCGGGGCGAGGGACGATGACCTTGTGGAAGCGGTCTTGGGTGCGGACCGATGCGGGATCGACGCACCGTTCGGGTGGCCGGATGCGTTCGTCGACTTCATAATCGCGCATCACAATCGGGAACCCCGCCGTGAGCTCGAGCTGAGCAACCGCGCCGGACGGCTGCCGCTGGTCCGACGGCGGACTGACCGGGTGGTGCACGAGGTGACGGGCATCGTTCCGCTCAGTGTGTCGGCCGACCTGATCGCGCACGTGGCGTTGCGGTGTGCCGGCCTGTTGGCGCGGCTCGCGATCGACGGTGTCGACACGGATCGCGTTGCGGGCGCCGTTGCCGAGGTCTACCCGGCCGCCGCGCTGCAGCAGTGGCGTTTGCCCTTCCGTGGATACAAGGGATCGACGAATCCCGAGAAGCTGGCGCAGTTGGTGGCGAGCTTCGACGAGGCAACGCCATACCTGGACCTCGCCGACTTCCGCGGAGCGTGTGAAGCGTCGGACGACGCGTTCGATGCGGTGGTGGCGGCGGTGATCGCGCGGGCGGTCGCGGTGGGGCATACGCGATTGCCACACGGAGCCGACACCGAAGTTGCTGGTCGCGAGGGGTGGATTCACCTGCCGACCGTCCCGCTATCGGCGCTCGGGTGAACTGGAGCGACGAATCGTCAGGAATCTCGCGATGGAGGGGAACCAGAGAGACCGAACCTGCGTCTGTTTAAGGTGAAGCGGTCTGGAACGAGGGGAGGAGGTCCGGATGCGGGTGACTGCTGTGATCGGGCTGATCGGTGCGGGTCTGCTGCTGGCGGGATGCGGGTCGGGAACGGTGTCGGGGGATGCCGACGCGGAGGGGACTGCGGCGGGGGAGCCGGTCTTCAGTCCGTGTGATGACATTCCTGGTGAGGTGGTTGGGGCCCTTGGCGTCGATCCTGCTACCGAGGAACGCGACATCCTCGGCGTAAAACAGCCTGGCTGGAACGTGTGTGGCTGGCGCGGTTCGGAGTACTCAGTGTCAATCTTCGCGACCACCCGCACTTTGGATGAGGTGCGCACGAACGACCGCAATGAAGATGTCTTGCCCGTAGAACTAGACGGTCGAGAGTCGTTCTCGTACCGGGAAACTACGGACACGAACCGTGAATCTTGTGATGTTGCGATGGACACGGCAGGTGGCGCCGTACTGGTCTCAGTCGGATTCCACGTACTTACGCCACCGAGCAATCCAGAAGAGCCGTGCAAGGTAGCTGAAGAAGCGGCTCGGGCCGTCAGTTCGTACGTTCCAAGGTAGCTGACAACAATGTGGGTTGGGGGAGTTGAGTTGAACGAGACGGGTAACTGGTCCGGGCTGATCGCGGCGGCGGAGCAAGGTGATCTCGAACTCGAACGTGGTACGGCCTCGAACTGTGCCAGGGCGTGCGAGCATCTCATCGACCAACTGACGCGAATACTCGACGGTACGCGCGGACTTGCCAAAATCGATGGATTGGGTCCTCTGCCATCCGGAGTGGCGCTGGCATCGAAATTCGGGCGAAAAGCAACAGGCGGCGACTACTCGCTGGACCATGCGATTGCCGACCACATTCGTGTGGTCGGTGACATGAGGGACGTGTTCCAGAAAATCGAAACCCGCTATGCCGCGGCGGAGGAAGCGAATACCGCGGCCGCAAGCGCTGTGGAGTCGCAGCTCAACTAAGACTTCCGGGGCCGCGCCACTGAGGGGATGGCGCGGCTCCGGATCCGCCTCGGACGGCGTCGCCGACCGAGGCATGAGACGAGGGGGAGAAGGATGGGACTGCCGGACTTCGGTGGCTGGGTCGAAGGCATCAGCAAGGACATTGTCGAATTCGGCAAGCATCCGGCGAACAAGGTGCTCGACCTCGTCACCGGTTACGACCTCAACGAACGCAGCCGCGTGCGCGACGAACAAGCCGCCGGCAACGCCGAACGGGACGAAATCTACCTGCAGCAGGCCGGGCTCTACGGCAGATTCAGCGGCAGATTCGACGACCCGGCCCTCGGATCACCCGAAGCTTTCGAAGCCATGTCCCACGAGGACATCAAAGCCGCCGTCGACGGAATGAACGGTGGATCCCTCCGCGCCAGTGCAGAAGGCTGGACGAAGATCGGCGAATCACTCCAGCAAGCCCTCAACGACTTTCGCGACTTCATCACCACCGAAACCGACGGCAAATGGGAAGGCGTAGCGAAGGACTCCGCGACCGCCGCAACAGGAAGATACGCCACCGAATCAGGGAAACTCGCCGAAGCCGGCACCCTCATCGGCACCAAGATCACTGAAGCGGCCACCGGCGTCGACCAGGTCAAGGCCACCGTGCCGCCCGTCTCCAAACGCTCCCTCCTCGAGGTCGCGTTCGACGCAGGAATGCCCACCGCCGGCCTCTTCAAACGCCTAGTCCACGACCAGGACGAGGCACACCAGGAAGCCATCCAAATCATGCGGACCGTCTACACCCCGGTGATGCAGCAGGCCGACACCAACGTGCCGAGACTCCCCGAACCTCCCCGTGTCATCGCCGAGACCCAAGGTGCATCGCCCGCGAGTGGTGGTGCACCCGGCATCGGCACGCCGGGATCGACAGCGCCCTACACCGGGGGACCGAACTCAGGATCGCCCATCCCGCCACTTCAGACTCCTGGCAGCCCCATACCCGGCGCAACACCCGGAACGGGTTCAACACCCGACGCGTTCAACCCCATCGCTCCGGCCGCCCAGCCCACCTCCAACGACCAGTTCACCGCACCGGCCGACGCCACGACGAACCCGGCCGCAGCCTGGACCGCACCCGCGGCCGCCACAGGGCTGGACGGCACCCGCGCAGGACAGTCCGCCTACGTCATTCCCGGTATGGGCGGGGGCGCCGGATCCTACTCGGGCGCAGGCGGCTTGGGATCGAACGCAGGATCGGGCATCGGCGCAGGAGCAGGAGCAGGAGCCGGCGGCTACGGAGGCGGAATCCTCACCGGCGGATACGGCTCCGGCGGAATGGGTTCCGGTGGATCAGGAATCGGAGGCGGCGCCGCAGGGGCGTCGCCCAGCGCCACTGCGGGCGGAGCATCGGGAACGACGGCCGCCGGCACCGCCGCGCGAAATGGTGCTGCCACCGGCGGCATGATGCCCGGCGCCGGGGCTCGCGGGCGCGGCGACGACGACGCCGAACACAAGACGCCCGGCTACCTGGTCAACGTCGACAACGGCAGCGAACTCATCGGCAACCTGCCCCTGGCCGCTCCACCCGTCATCGGGAGCTGAGGCGGCCGGGCCGGGCCCGAGCTAGAGGCCGATCAGCTGCTTGGCAGCAGACACGGCGGCCGGCGCGTCCAGCGACGGCATGTTGTCCCACTGGCCACCAGTGATCGTGACCTTGACCTCCGGTGTCTCGACCGTCGTCACGATCACTCCGGCGACGGCCGTCGTCATCGGGAGCGTGTAGGCGACACCGCCGACCTTCTCGATCGCGGGATCCGGAAGGACGGACAGCTTGCCGGCCTCGAGGTCGCCCTTCGCCGGCACCTCACCGGTCCCGGGCTCGATCAGCACCTCGACAGAGCGGATCTCGCTCAGCGAGGTGGCGCCGTCCGGGGTCTCCCAGTTGCAGATCACGCCGTACTCGTCCGCCGCATTCGACGGCTCCTCCTGCAGCCCCGCAATGTACTGCGCGACCACCGGCGCGACATCACCACAACTCGAGAAGCGCGCCAAGACGTCCGCACCCGAAGCGCGCGCACCGTCACCACCGGCGACCGTGCCGACCGCGGCCTCCGTCGTGGCAGGTGAAGCCGTCTCGGCATCATCGGAACCGCAGGCGCTCAGTGCCGCGGCAAGAACGAGAACCACTGGAACGAACCGGGCGTTTCGGATCATGTAGGCACTGTACCTAGGCCTTCACCGGCCCTGCCCGCAGGACGTCGTCGAACCGCTCCCGGACCTCGGCGACGTGCTTGTCGAGGTTCTCGACCGTCCAGCCGTCGGTACTGATGGGCTCCAGGACGTCCACGTACACCTCGCCGGGGTGCGCGACGAACGAGTTGCGCCACATCAGATCCCCGGCATTGTGGATGACGATCGGCACGATCGGCACCCCCGCCTGAATCGCCAGGTGGAAGCCGCCCTTCTTGAACCGGCCCAACCGGGGTGTGGGGGAGCGGGTGCCCTCCGGCGCGATCGCGATCGACGTTCCGTGTTTGAGCTTGTCGACCGCCGGTTGCAGTGCAGCCCGCGCCTGCGTGGTGTCCGTCCGATCCACGTACGCGACGTCCAGGAGGCTGCCGATCGCGGCGAAACGCGGATCGTGCGCAGCCTCCTTCTTCGCCACACCCGTCGCGTCCCGGCGAACGACCTTGCCGACCAGCAGCAGATCCAGCGAACTCTGATGGTTGAACATGAACACAGCCGGCCGGGCACTCCACGCGTTGTCCTCGCCGGTGACGTGCACATTGATCCCGCAGATCGACAGTGCCGCATCCGGTCCGAACGTGCCCACCACATTCGCCGCGGTTCTCCTGCTGCGGGTCAGCGCGCCCGCCCCGAGACCTGCAGCTGTCGCGACGGTCAACGCCCCCAACGCTGTCGCCGTGCGCAACGTCGCGATCGGCGTCGCGCCCCGCTCCGGCCGCGCCAGCCGCACCGACAACCAGCCCTCGGCTCGCGCGATCCCCGCGAGCTTGCGGTCCGGATTGAGCGCCACCGGACGACCCACCGAATCGAGCATCGGAACATCCTCGACCCCATTGGAATACGCGAACGCCTCCGACAGCGGCGTCCCCGCCTGCTCGGCGAACGCCCGCACCGCCGCCGCCTTCGCCGGACCCCACAGCGCCGGACCGGTGAGCTTGCCGGTGAGCATGCCGTCCACCACCTCCGGACGGCTGCAGAGGATCTCGTCGATGCCCAGGTCGTACGCGACGTCCTGCGCCTGATAGAGGGTCGCCGACGTCGCCAGCACGATTCGGTGCCCGGCCCGGCGGTGGGCGTCGAGCAGGCGTCGGACATCCGGGTAGATCATCGCGGCGATGTCCTGCCGGAACAGCCGTTGGCTCCACTCCCGCAGCTCGTCCTCGCGCCGGCCCGCCAGCCCGGTGACCGCGATCTCCATGAGCCGGCCGACGTCGGCGCCGCGGAACTGGGTGTCGAACGCGGCCCCGGTGGTGCGGAGCAGCTCGGCGACATTGAGGTCGAAGCGGCGCAACCGGTCCCGATACACGACGCTCGCGGTGTAACCGGTGATGAGGGTGCCGTCCAGGTCGAACGCGGCCAGCGTCCGCGGCCCCTGCGGCGCGGCGGCGATCGCGGAGTAGATGTCGTCGAGACGGTTCATTGCTGCGCCCCCGGCCCCTCGACGAACTCGGCCACCGCATCGACGCTCTCGACCTCGTCGAGCTTGGCGTGCGCCCGGGCGCGGATCTCGCGTACCCGGCGCACGAGGGTGCGGATCTCGTCGGCGAAGTCGCGGCGCGCCTGCAGCACCGCCGGATCGGTGCTGTCGATCAACCGCCGGTTGCGGGCCAGCTGCAGGGCGGTCGCGAACAGCTCCGACGAGATCGACTCGCTGCTCGCGATCTGCTGGCGGAGCCGACGCTGCTGCGCGAGCGCGAGGCACTCGGCGAGGAACGTCTTCTCGTCGAAGTCCGGGCCCACAGGGGCGTCCAGCAGATGATCGGCCACCACCACGTACGCCTCGAGGAACGGTTGCAGCACCCGGTGCGCGAGGTACGGCCGCACCTCGTCGAGGATGTGCTCGACGTGCTCGGGATTGCTCAGATCGCTTTCCCAGGCCGGGTCGATGAGGCTCAACTCCGACCGCAGTTCCTGCTGGAACGTGTCCTTGTCGCTGAAGAAGAACTCGAACTTGAGCAGGTCCCGGATGCGCTTGGCCTCGGCCCAGCCGTCGGTGAGCGGGTCGGCGAACTTCTCGTCCACCGCGGCGCACAGCACCATCTCGGCGATGGCCCGCACCACCAGGAAGTGAATGGTGTTGTTGCGGTAGAACGCCGCTACCAGACCCTGGTCCTTGCCGAGGTAGTAGACCCGTTCGTTGCCCTCGTCGAACCGCCGCAGCACCCCGGAATCGAGGTGGGTGAACAGCGCCTTGCGGATCACCTGCGGATTGGTGAGGTCGACGTCGCCGGCGGTCGGCAGCTTGCGGGCGGTGATGTAGTCGACCATCGGGCCGAGGATGAAACCGAGCTCGGGGACGGTCAGTGCCCGGTCCTCGATGCCGAGGAACGCGAGCATCACCAGCGACGATGCGGTGATCGGGGTGACCTCGTTGATCCGGTGACTCACCTCGATCCCGGTCTTCTGGATCGCGAGCCGGAAGTCGTCCTCCTGCGCCAGCGACTTCCGCAGCGACAGGGGACGTCCCACCGTGACGTGCGCGACGCCGCGGCGCTGCCCCTGCGCGCGGACGTAGCCGACCATCCAGCGGAAGCTCTCCTTCCGCTTCTCCGCGCCGTGCGCCTCCGCGGCCATCGCGTTCACCTCGTACAACTGGTCGTACACCAGCGAGACGGGGACGAGATAGACGTCGGGCGCCTCCGACGACTCGAACGCCTTCGCCAGATACGTCAGCAGCCCGTACCGGGGCGGGCGCAGCTTGCCGGTGCGCGAGCGCCCGCCCTCGATGTACCACTCGAGGTTGAAGCGCTTGTTCATCAGGAACCGCATGTACTCGCGCAGCGTCCACTTGTAGATCTCGTCGCCGTCGAACTTGCGGCGGATGAACACCGTGCCACTGCGCTTGCTGATCGGGCCGATCGGCCAGAAGCTGACGTTGAGCCCGCCCATCACGTGATTGAGCGGCAGATCGTTCGCGAGCAGCGCGGGCCGCAGCACCAGCGGATCGAGGTACGAGCGGTGGCTCGGCAGGAACACCAGCGAGTGTTCGCGGTTGAGTTCCCGCAACTCCTCGAACCGGGTGGTGTCGACGTCGAGCCGATACGCGCGGGAGAAGTAGCGGCCCAACTGATCCCACAGCGCGATCGCGCGCCGGCTCTGGGCGGCCACCATCTCGTCGAGGTCCGCACGGGCCCGGCGTTCCACGTCGGCGACGGTGAGATCGAGTTGCGCGGCAAGCTTCTTCACGCCCGCGGAGAAGCGGCCGGTGTCGGTGATCTCCTCCACCACGAACTTCGACACCTTGTACTGGGTGCCGAGCAGCTTCCGCTCGGCCCGCTCGAGCGCGAGGGCGGCCTGACGCCGGACGAAGTCGGGCAGCGACCCACCGCCCCGCTCGGCCAGCCGGTCGCGCATCTCGTTCAGCGACGCCGGATCGCCCTCGATCACCCGGCACCGTCCGGGATCGGTCCGCAGCACCCGCCGCTGCGCGCTCCGTCCGATGTGCAGCGGGTCCCGCGCCGAGAGCACCTCGCGAAGACGCTGCCCCCGATGACCGTTGGTGGTGTCCGGCATCCACACCACCCGCACCGGAGTCAGCACCGGGTCGTCGTCCCGCAGCGCCAGCGACGACAGCGCCTGCCCCGAGGTGCACATGGTGACGGTCGGCTCGCCGGACTCGGCCTCCCGCCGGCCGAGCCACGTCCGCAACACCCGGTCCTCGGTGTCGGTCATCTCCTCGGTGAGATAGATCCGCGGATGCCGCTCCGGATCGGTCATCGCTGCGCTCCCTCCGCCGCGTCCTCGGCGGCGCCGCCCAGCGCCACCACCTCGTCGAGACTTTCCTGCATGCAACGAATGAAGAGCGCGGGCTCGGTGACCGCCGCGGTGTCGATGTTGACGCCGATACAGCACGTCCCGACGTGCGAGACCATCGTGGCCATCACCGCGCAGCCCGGCGCCGGCCCGAACGGGAACATCCGCTCGATCCGCGCGCCCGCCAGATACACCGGGACCGGCACGCCCGCGACATTCGACGCCTGCAGGTCCAGACCCGAGGACTGCGACAGGTACCACTCGGCGAGCAGCCGGGTCGGCAACCGCACCAGCAGCGGCGACGCCGCCTCGACGATGTCGAGGGCCGGCTCCTCGCGCAGCGCCAGCACGATCGCGCGGACCTTCCGGATCCGCTTGGCCGGGTCGGCCTCGGTGGCGGGACCGGCGAACCGCACCGCGGCGATCCGGTTCCCGCCCGACGGGTCGGCCGCCGACCGCATGTTGATCGGCATCCCCATCGGGACCTTGCCGATCTCCGCGCCCATCGCCTGGTGGTAGCGGCGGAACCCGCCGAGCAGCGCCGCGATGTACGCGTCGTTGACGGATCCGCCGGCCGCGTGCGCGGCGAGCCGCAGCTCGTGCAGGCCCACCTCGAGCACCCCGAACCAGCGTCCCAGTCCACGTTCGCGCAGCAGCGGCGACCCCGTCGCCGGCGGCGGCTGCACCACCCGGCGCAGCGACCCGGCGTAGTCGAGGACTTCGCCGGCCGCGTCGAACGGTCGGGTCACGGCGGTGGCGGCCGCCCGCAGCGATCCGGACACCAGCCCGGTGAGTCGCCGCGGCGCCTTGCGGATCCCGGAGACCACGTCGCGGCCGAGCGCCCCGAGATCGGACAGGTGCTCGGGCGGCGCGGGCTCGCGATCGGGCTTGTCCGGCGTGGGCTCCGGACGGCGGCTGTGCAGCAGCGCCATCATCTGGATGCCGCCCATGCCGTCGGTGATGCTGTGGTGCGTCTTGACGACGTACACCGCGCGCCCGTCGTCGAGTCCCTCGATGAGCATCGCGATCCACGGCGGACGGGCCTTGTCGAACGGCTCGGTCGCCAGATGCCGGCAGACGCGCAGCGCATGATCGAGGTCGCCCCTGTCGCCCGGCAGCCGGATCCGGCGCAGGTGGTAGTCGAGGTCGAACTCGGGATCGACCGACCACACCGGGTTGCCCAGCCCCAGAGCCGGTTCCACGGCCCGCATCCGGATACGGGGCACGATGTGCGACGCCCACTCGTGCGCGCGTACCAACCGGTCCCAGTCCGGCGCCTTGTCGAGGATGTCGACCGCGACGATGGGCGTCCGCAGTTCGGGACGCACCTCCTCCATCCGCCACATGCCGGTCTCGAAGTCCGACATGGTGCGGCTCTGACCCCACGCGACCGCGGACAGATCGACATCCACCGCGCTCGGTGGAACGAACGGTTGTCCCTCGGTCATACGCGCTCCTCGGAGATCAGTCCTCGGTTCGATTCGACGTCGTCTCAAGTGTGGACCCGTTCGCGCGGCAGCGTCCCCGGATTGGCCGCTTCCGGGTCCGGACACCTGGGACAACTCGGATCCCGCGCGGGAGTGCCGCCGGTCCGTTAACGTTCGGGGCACTTCGATCCTTGCCCCGGCGAAAGGACGCGGTCATTCCTCTCTACCAATTCCGGTGCGCCCAGTGCGGTCCGTTCGACCGGCACTTCCCGATGGCGGACGTCCCCGACAGCTCCGACTGCCCGCACTGCGCGTCGGACGGGCGCCGGCAGATCACCGCGACCCGGCTCGGCCGGGGCGGGTCGGCGTCGATGCGGTTGCTCGACGCGACCGCCCGCTCCGCGAGCGAGCCGACCGTGGTCTCCGGGCCGGCTCCGGGCGCCCGGCGCACCCCGCAGAAGGTCACCACCAATCCGCTCCACCGAAAGTTGCCCCGCCCCTGAGAAATCCGCCCGTCCGCGCTAGGAGGCTCGATGCCCGAATTGCTGTTCCCGCTGGATTCGAACAAGAAGTTCACCGAGCAGGAGAAGATCGGCCACAACCGGTGGCACCCCGACATCCCGGCGGCCGTGACCGTGAAACCTGGCGACTCGTTCCGGGTGCACTGCCGCGAATGGTTCGACGGCGCGATCCACAACGACGACTCGGCCGACGACATCCTGAACGCGCCGCTCACCACCGTGCACACCCTGTCGGGGCCGTTCGCGGTGGAGGGTGCGAAGCCCGGTGACCTGCTGGTCGTCGACATCCTCGATCTCGGACCCATTCCGCAGGAGGATTCGGGGCCGCTCGCCGGCCAGGGCTGGGGCTACACCGGCATCTTCCCGCGCGACAACGGCGGCGGGTTCCTCACCGACCAGTTCCCCGACGCGTACAAGGCGGTGTGGGACTTCGCCGGGCAGACGGCGACGTCGCGGCACGTGCCGCACGTGAAGTTCACCGGCATCGTGCACCCCGGCCTGATGGGCACCGCCCCGTCCCACGCGCTGCTGGGCAAGTGGAACACCCGCGAGGCCGCGCTGATCGCGACCGACCCCGACCGGGTGCCGCCGCTCGCGCTGCCCCCGGAACCGCGGGACGCGATCCTCGGCTCCCTCTCGGGCGCCGACTTCGACCGTGTCGCGGCCGAGGCCGCCCGCACCGCTCCGCCCCGCGAGAACGGCGGCAACCAGGACATCAAGAACCTCACCAAGGGCAGCCGCGTCTTCTATCCGGTGTTCGTCGACGGCGCGAACCTGTCGGTGGGTGACCTGCACTTCTCGCAGGGCGACGGCGAGATCACGTTCTGCGGCGCCATCGAGATGGGCGGCTTCATCGATCTGCGTGTCGACATCATCAAGGGCGGCATGGAGACGTACGGCGTCTCGGAGAACGCGATCTTCATGCCCGGCAACACCGACCCGCAGTACTCCGAGTGGCTCGCCTTCTCGGGGACGTCGGTGACCCTCGACGGCGAACAGCGCTACCTGGACTCGCAGCTGGCGTACCAGCGGGCGTGCCTGCACGCGATCGACTACCTCACGAAGTTCGGCTACAGCCCGGAACAGGCGTATCTGCTCCTCGGTGCCGCGCCCATCGAGGGCCGGTTGTCGGGCGTGGTCGACATCCCGAATTCGTGCGCCACGGTCTATCTGCCGACCGCGATATTCGATTTCCCGATCGCCCCGTCCGCCGACGGGCCCGTGCGGATCGATCCGGGAATCGGGGCGCCGCACTCGGCGCGCTGACGCATCCATTTCCGACGGCATCGTCGGCGGCCCTCTCGCCGCCGGCGGTGCCGTCCTCGGGCTGCGCAGGCTACCAGGACAAAGCGCCTTTTCGGGGTGCTACGACCGGACTCCGCCCGAATTCTTTGTGTCGAGTTTCGTGCGAATGTAACTGCAGGTGAACGGCAGGTTTCGTTACCTAATCGTGATGATCAAACCGTAACGCCTCGGTCATTCGTCACGTTAGCGTCGATCTCAATCGCCCGGCGCTATCGAAGCGTTACGCGATGACACAACATCTACATTCTCGTCGCCCGGATCGTGATGTCCGACTGTGCGAGATCGGGCCGTCGGGGAGAAAGGGGCGCGGAGTCGTGAGCGCTTCGTCGAACTGCATCGAGAACTACATCGCGGCCATGTTCGCGTACGAATTCATGGACGGCGGTGTCGACCTGGACTCGCTCGAGCGCATCCACCGCGGTGACGTCCGCGACTGGGTCGGTGCCGTCGCGGGATCGGGTCTGTTCACCAACGCGCAGGTCGCGCGCGTCGATGCCGGTTGGCGTCACGATCCCAAGTCGCTCCTCGACACCCTGCTCTCCGAGGCCGACGAGATGACCGTCAAGCGGTGCGAGATGACGTGGGCCGCTCTGGACCGCATCGAGTCGCCCGCCGAGCGTCGCGAGCTGGTTGCCGTCGGTGGCTACAGTGCCGCGGTGGCGCCGGCGTCCACGACGATCGCCTGATCGTCGGTCAACATTCGATACCGAACCCCGGCAGCACGGCAGGCCTCGACCATTCGGGCCGCCTCGCTGCCGGGGTTCGCCGTATCCACGGACCCGTCGGCGGCGGCCGCGCAGTGCGGCACGATCGAGAAGTCGACGAAACCCAGCCCGTCCCAACGTGGTTCGACGCCACACACGGGCGCCACCTCACCCGGATCGTCGGCACTGTCGATCCCGACCAGTGACGGCGACATGATGCACGCCCCGGCGCTGTACCCCGCATAGGCCAGCCGTCCGTCGCGGACCAGGGCGGCGAGTACCGCGTCGCCGCCGCTGCGCGCCAACTGAGCGCGCAGCACGAACGTGTTGCCGCCGCGCACCCACACCGCCCCGAATCCCGACAGGGTGTCCGCCAGCCGCTCCGGGGCGCCGACGTAGTGGCGCAGATCCACCTCGGTCGGGGTGAACCCGAGCCTGCGGAGCGGGACGACGTCGCTCACCAGAGCCGACTCCCGCGCCCGGGCCGGCCACGCGTCCGCGGCGTTCGCGATCACCGCGATCGGCCCCGGCCCGCCCACGAGCTCGACGAACCGGTCCACGTGAGCGCCGAAACGATACGACGACAGGAACAGGCGCACGGGTCAGATCGTGAAGGCCAGGTGGTCGACGATCCGGCGACCCACCTCGGTGTCGCCGCCCAGTTCGAACTCCGGTACGTGCTCGGCCGCTGTCGTGCGACCGGTCGCCAACCGCGTGAACAGGCGCGAATCCATCGCGATCGTCGACGTCGCCGGCCCGGACAGCTCCGGCACCACCGCGGCGCGTCCGTCGACCTCCACGTGCAGCGTGCGGGCCAGCGGTCCGGACAGCTCGAACGTCACCCGGGCGCCCTCCGGGGCGTGGCCCAGCTTGCCGACGACGAAGCCGAGTGCACCGGCGATCTCCTGGAACGCCAGGTTGCCGCGCGAGCCGCCCTCGTCCCCGGCGGGACCGCCCAGCGCATCGCGGATGTCGTGCTCGTGAATCCAGCAGTCGAACAGCCGGATTCGCATGAAGCGGCCGTACGTGGCCGGTCCGGCCGGGGTGACGGCGGCCGCGTCGAAATCGTCCTGCGTCATGTCGCCGAGCACCTCCAGCCGGCTGGAGGTGATCTCCCGGAACATCGCGAGGATCTGCGGCCCGGTGTGGGCGCGCAGCCCCTCCACCCAGCGTTCGTTGAGCGCGCCGATCTCGTTGCGCACGTGGGCCAGTCCGTGCACGTCGATCGCCGTCGCCGGCGGTTCGAGGCCGGACAGCATCGACTCCGTCCCGATGATGTGCGAGACGACGTCGCGCACCGTCCACCCGGGCAGCGCGGTCGGGGTCAGCCAGGCGTCGCCCTGCACGGTGGAAAGCACGTCGTCGAGCACCGCCCACTGCTCGGACAGTGCGTCGACCAGGATGCCCTGGGGGAACTCGCTCATCTGTCACTCTCCGTTTCCGCCGCGGGGAGGTCGACGACCTCACCTCGATCGACACTCTGCCAGTCGCGGCCCCGCACGTACGGCTCCAGCGCGCGTCCGATGTCCGCGGCGTCCGACGCGCCCTTGATCCGCTGGATCTCGTAGACGTGCGGGAACTCGAGCAGTTCGGTGACGGTGTTCCAGAGCCGCACCGCGGCCTCGCCCGAGGGCGGATCGATCAGCACCGGGCCGAAGAACGCGGTGCCCTGGACGAACAGCGTCGGCACCCCGAATCCACCCGCCGCCACCACCCGGTCGTGATCCGCGCGGACGTCGTCGTGCGTGGTGGGATCGGCGAGAGCGGCGTCGAGTAGCGCCGGATCGAGGCCCAGGCGCTCGAGCAGGCCGCGGGCTACCGCCGGGTCGTGCGGTTTGCCGCCGTCGACGTGCAGCAGGTGACCGGTCGCGAAGTGCCACCGGTCCAGCAGATCCATGCTCTCGCGGCGCAGCAGCGCACCGACCCGCATCAGAGACCACCCGTACGACCACTCGCGCTCCCACGGGTGCTTCTGGTCGTCGCGGCGGTTGATCTCCTCGAGGCTGAAGAAGCGCCACGCGATGTCGATGCCGGTCTCGGCGCGTACGTGCCGGATCCAGCGCGACGCGTGGAACGCGAACGGGCACATCGGGTCGAAATGGAAGTCGACCGAGGTGATCGGCTCGGCGTCGGTACCCCTGTCCGTGGCCACCCTGCCACTCTAGGACCGAACGACGGCCGAGGCGACGACTCGACACGCAAACGTCGTACCGGGTCGGCTTTTCGAACGATTCGGGCGAAACCGCTCCGGAGATGCAGCCGAAGGTGGACCATCGACGCAGACCGATCATGCGAATCACCGTTCACATGAGGAGCCGCCGTGTTTCCGGGAACCTTCGTCGCCGGCACGCCCGACAAGCCGGCGGTCATCCGCCCCGCCACGGGTGAGCAGCTCACCTACCAGCAGCTCGACGAGCGGTCACTGCGGCTGGCCCGGTACCTGCGCGCGATCGGGATGCGGCCGGGCGATCACCTCGCGGTGGTCGCAGGCAACGACCTGCGGGTGCTCGAGGTGTACTGGGCGGCGCTGCGATCCGGGCTTTACATCACCGCCGTCAACTGGCATCTCACCCCGGCCGAGGCGGCGTACGTCGTCGACGACTGCGAGGCGTCGGCACTGGTCGTCTCGGCGGACGCGGCCGCGGCCCTCCCGGCGGATCCGACCGAGCTCCCGAAGGTGCGCTGCCGATTGGTGTTCGGGGGAGCGGTCGACGGCTACGACGACTACGAAGCGGTGCTCGCGCAGCAGTCGGACGAACCGCTGGAATCCCAGCCGCGCGGGCAGGACATGCTGTACTCGTCGGGCACCACCGGCCGGCCCAAGGGGATCAAACCGCAGCTGCCCGAGGGGCAGGTACACGAGACCGTCGACCCCTACACCGCGGTGTTCGCGCCGATGTACGGCTTCGACGCCGACACCGTCTACCTGTGCCCGGCACCGCTGTATCACGCTGCGCCACTGCGCTTCTGCGGCACGATCAACTCCGTCGGCGGGACCGTGATCGTGATGGACCGGTTCGACGCGGCCGAGGCGCTCGCGCTGATCGAGCGGCACCGCGTCACGCACAGCCAGTGGGTGCCCACGATGTTCGTGCGGATGCTCAAGCTGCCCAGCGAGATTCGCGACCGCTACGACGTGTCCAGCATGCGTGTCGCGATCCACGCCGCCGCCCCGTGCCCGGTCGAGGTCAAGCGCGCGATGATCGACTGGTGGGGCCCGGTGATCCACGAGTACTACGCGTCGACCGAGGGGGCGGGCGCGACGTTCATCGACAGCGCCCAGGCGTTGGCCCGCCCCGGGTCGGTGGGCCGCGACGGGGTCCTCGGCATCGTGCACATCTGCGACGAGGCGGGGCACGAACCGCCGACGGGGGAGATCGGCACCGTGTACTGGGAGCGCGACCAGGTCCCGTTCGAGTACCACAACGATCCCGTCAAGACGGCGTCCGCGCAGCACCCCGACCATCCGACGTGGACCACGAGCGGCGACATCGGCTACCTCGACGACGACCGCTTCCTGTATCTCACCGACCGCGCGGCGTTCACCATCATCTCCGGCGGGGTCAACATCTATCCGCAGGAATCCGAGAACGTCCTCACCCTGCATCCGAAGGTGTACGACGTCGCGGTCATCGGCGTGCCGCACGACGAGATGGGGGAGGGGGTCAAGGCGGTCGTCCAACTGGTGGACGGTGTGACCGGGAACGCAGACATCGAACGCGAACTGCTCGACTACGTCCGTGAGCGCGTCGCGCACTACAAGGCGCCCCGATCGATCGACTTCGTCGACGACCTACCGCGCACCCCGACCGGGAAACTCGTCAAGCACACCCTGCGCGCGCGGTACGTCCCGGCGTAGGGATCGGCGCGGGGTCACAGCTCCCGGAAGTGCTCCTGCAGGACGGCGGCGTGACTGTGGTCGAGGTCCTTGGTGGCGGTGAGCAGGACGAGGGGACGGTCTCCCGCGAGGGTCAGCACGCGCTCCACGGCGCTGCGTCCCTCCGCGGATTCCAGCTCCGTGAGATAGCGGGAGCGAAACTCGCCGAACTCTGCTATGTCGTGGCTGTACCACCGCCGCAGATCGGTCGACGGCGCGAGGTCCTTCGCCCAGTCGTCGTAATGGAACGAATCCTTGCGCAATCCGCGCGGCCACAGCCGGTCGACGAAGACTCGGAAACTCGGTTCCGCGGCCGGATGGTCGTACACGCGTTCGATGTCGACGGCCCGAGTGGGCATCTCCGAACCTCCGTTTCTTGGGCCTACCCGGACGCGACGTTACGTCCGTGTGAAATGGTGAGCTGTATCACAAAAAGTGTCTCTTACAGTGGTATACCTCTGTTCGGACTCGATTCAGACACTCCGGCCGACTTGCGCGTGCCCCTTGCTCACGGTAGTTCTGCTTACCATCGTGGACCACTTGCATCGGTCGGGTCATCGTCCGTCGATCGCTCGATAGTTGCCGCCCGTCGCGGCAGGCACACCATCTACCGCAGGAAGTCGAAACATTGGATACATCGAAGAGCGCGGCACAGGTGCGCCCATCGGTCGGTGTCGTTCGGGAGACGAGCGACGGCGAACGACGGGTGGCACTGGTGCCCAAGGTTGTGGCGTCACTGGCCGCCAAGGGAGTCGACGTCGTCGTCGAGCCCGGTGCCGGACTGGGTGCCCTGATTCCCGACGAGCTGTACAAGGAGGCCGGCGCCACCATCGGTGACGCGTGGACCTCCGACGTCGTCGTCAAGGTCGCACCCCCGTCGGACGAAGAGGTCGGCAAGCTCCGCTCCGGGCAGACGCTGATCGGCTTCCTCGCCCCGCGCAACGCCGAGAACCAGATCGGTGCGCTGTCCGCGGCCGGTGTGAGCGCGTTCGCCGTCGAGGCGATCCCGCGCATCTCCCGCGCCCAGGTGATGGACGCGCTGTCGTCGCAGGCGAACGTCGCCGGCTACAAGGCCGTCCTCGTCGCGGCGTCCGAGTCCACCCGCTTCTTCCCGATGCTGACCACCGCGGCCGGCACCGTGAAGCCCGCGACCGTCCTGGTCCTCGGTGTGGGTGTCGCGGGTCTGCAGGCGTTGGCCACGGCCAAGCGTCTCGGCGGCCGCACCACGGGTTACGACGTGCGTCCCGAGGTGGCCGACCAGGTCCGCTCGGTCGGTGCACAGTGGCTCGACCTCGGCATCGACGCGGCCGGCGAAGGCGGCTACGCCCGTGAGCTGACCGACGCCGAGCGCGCACAGCAGCAGCAGGCGCTCGAGGATGCCATCAAGGGCTTCGACGTCGTCATCACCACCGCGCTGGTGCCGGGTCGCCCCGCGCCGCGCCTGGTGACCGCCGCTGCCGTCGAGGGCATGAAGCCCGGCAGCGTCATCGTCGACCTCGCCGGCGAGACCGGTGGCAACTGCGAGCTCACCGAGCCCGGCCGGACGGCCGTCAAGCACGGTGTCACCATCTGCTCGCCGCTGAACCTCCCGGCGACGATGCCCGAGCACGCCTCGGAGCTGTACTCGAAGAACGTTGCGGCCCTGATCGAGCTGATGCTCGACGAGAACGGTGCGCTGGCACCCGACTTCTCGGACGAGATCCTCGCCGGTGCGTGCGTGACCGGATCGAAGGAGACCCCCTAGATGTACACCGAACTTCTGGCGAACATCGCGATCCTGGTCCTGGCCGGGTTCGTGGGCTTCGCTGTCATCTCGAAGGTGCCGAACACGCTGCACACGCCGCTGATGTCGGGCACCAACGCCATCCACGGCATCGTCGTGCTCGGCGCGCTGGTCGTTCTCGGCCACCTGCCGTCCGACGCCCCGTGGTCGATCAAGATCATCCTCTTCGTCGCGCTGGTGTTCGGCACCCTGAACGTCGTCGGCGGCTTCGTCGTCACCGACCGCATGCTCGCGATGTTCAAGCCGAAGAAGGACGCGCCTGCCGTGAAGAAGGGGGCTGACGCCTGATGAGCTACCTCGTCTCCATCCTGTACATCGTCGCGTTCGCGATGTTCATCTACGGTCTGTCGGGCCTGACAGGCCCGAAGACCGCGGTGCGCGGCAACTACATCGCTGCCGTCGGCATGCTGATCGCGGTCGTCGCGGTCCTCATCGACATCCGCGACACCGACCACTGGGGCCTGATCATCGGTGGTCTGCTCGTCGGTATCGTCCTCGGCGTCCCGCCGGCACTGCGCACGAAGATGACGGCGATGCCGCAGCTCGTCGCGCTGTTCAACGGCGTCGGCGGTGGCACGGTTGCGCTCATCGCGTGGGCCGAGTTCCTCAACTCCGACGGCTTCACCACCGTCGAGACGGTGCCGTCGGTGCCGTTCATCGTCGGCTCGCTGTTCGCCGCCATCATCGGTTCGGTCTCGTTCTGGGGCTCGCTGGTCGCGTTCGCGAAGCTGCAGGAGCTGTTCAACAAGAACTTCGAGAAGAAGGTCGTCGCCTCGGCGAAGGCGTTCCAGCTGGCGAACATGATCCTCGCGGTCGTCTCGGTCGGCATCGCGATCTACATCGGCATCCAGGCCGACCCGGCCAACGATCCGACGTCCGCGCTGTGGATCGTCGGCCTGCTCGTCGCCGCCGGCGTCATGGGTCTGTTCGTCGTCCTGCCGATCGGCGGCGCCGACATGCCCGTCGTCATCTCGCTGCTCAACGCGCTCACCGGTCTGTCGGCCGCGGCCGCGGGTCTCGCGCTCAACAACCAGGCGATGATCGTCGCCGGCATGATCGTCGGCGCGTCCGGCTCGATCCTCACCAACCTCATGGCCAAGGCCATGAACCGCTCGATCCCCGCGATCATCTTCGGCTCGTTCGGTGGCGGTGACGCCGGCGGCCCCGGCGGCGCGGCATCCGGCGGCACCGTCAAGGCCACGTCCGCGTCGGATGCGGCGATCCAGATGGCATACGCCAACCAGGTCATCGTCGTCCCCGGCTACGGTCTCGCCGTCGCGCAGGCCCAGCACGCGGTCAAGGAGATGGCGGCCCTGCTCGAGGAGCGTGGCGTCGAGGTCAAGTACGCGATCCACCCGGTCGCCGGCCGCATGCCCGGTCACATGAACGTCCTGCTCGCCGAGGCCGACGTCGCGTACGACGCGATGAAGGAGATGGACGACATCAACGGCGAGTTCGCGCGCACCGATGTCACCGTCGTCATCGGCGCCAACGACGTCACCAACCCGGCCGCACGCAACGACTCGAGCTCGCCGATCTACGGCATGCCGATCCTCAACGTCGACCAGTCCAAGTCGGTCATCGTGCTCAAGCGCTCGATGTCGTCGGGCTACGCCGGCATCGACAACCCGCTGTTCACCGCAGACGGCACCTCGATGCTGTTCGGTGACGCCAAGAAGATGGTTTCCGAGGTCACCGAGGAGCTCAAGGCCCTGTAGGCCTCGGCGCATCACGGAAGACGAAGACGGCAACTGGCGGACGCGTCCCCCTCCGCCCGTCAGCTGAAGGGTCCCTTCACTCGCTCCCAGCGGGTGAAGGGACCCTTCCGCCGTTTCAGCCGACCGCGACGGCGCGGGTCGCGGGCCGGTCCACGATGCCGGCGAAGCGGGCCGCGACCAGGACGCACACCAGCGGCACCACCATCGCGACCGTGAGCGGCACCAGGTGGGTGAGCCAGCCGATGGTCGCCGGCCCGGCGAGGAAGCCGATGTACCCCATGCCCACGACGCGGGACATGTTCGCCCCCGCAGCCCCGGCCCCGAGGTTCCCGGCCGCGGTGAAGATCTGCGGCACGCACCCCGACAACCCGAGCCCGAACAGGGCCCAGCCGAGCAGCGTCGTCGGCAGCCACGGCGACACCACGACCGTTGCCATCCCGGCCGCCGCGATCAGCGTCCCGTACCGGACCACGGCGACCGGACCGAGCGCCGAGCTGACTCGGTCCGCGGTGAACCGCCCCACCGTCATCGTCAGCGAGAACGCGCCGAACGCGAGCGCGGCCACCGACGCCGGGACGTCCAGATGCTCCTTGACCTGCAGGGTGGACCAGTCGTTGGCGACGCCCTCGGCGAGCATCAACGCGAACGCCACCGCGCCCAGCGCGAGCACCCGTGGCGAGTACCGCCCGCGCCGGCGTTGCCCGTGAGGTTCGGGCTGCGGATGCGCCGACGGCGGAAGCAACCGGGCGGTGCACAGCGCCACAGCGGCGAAACCCAGCACCGACGACGCGGCCAGCGTGACGGCCGGTGACCAGCCGGCCCCGATGGTGACCGCGCCGACGAGCGATCCGACGACGCCCCCGATCGAGAACATGCCGTGGAAAGCCGACATGATCGGGCGGCCGTACTCGCGTTCGGTGAGGACGGCCTGCGAGTTCATCGACACGTCCAGGGCGCCGTTGCCGAACCCGAAAACCAGCAGCGCCAGACCCAGCTGCCACGCCGTGGACGCGAGCCCCGGTCCGATCACCGCGATCGACAGCAGGATCCCGCTCAGCGCGACCAGCAGTCGGCTGCCGTATCGGTCGGCGAGCGGCCCCGCCAACTGCATCCCGGCGATCGCGCCGAGCGCGAGCAGCAGAAGCAGCGACCCGAGCGTCGAGTGGGCGATGTTCGTCCGGTCCTCGATCGCGGGAATGTGGACCACCCACATCGCGAGCAGGAAGCCGTTGATGCCGAACACCCCGAAGATCGCGGCGCGGGCGGCGGTCAGGTGGCGCGGGCGCGGGGTCGGGGTGTCCACGTTCCCCTTTGTACCGAATCCCGCGCGCAGCTGAAGGGACCCTTCGTGCGCTGACAGCTGCTGAAGGGACCCTTCAGCTCGCGAGCGGAGCGAGCGAGGGGCGGATGCGGGGGAGGGGAGCGAGTTCAGAGCAGGGCGAGGAGGCAGGTGACCGGGTCGTGGAGCGTCGCCCCGAGGTCCGCGAGGAACCGCGACGCCTGTTCGCCGTCGACGAGGCGGTGATCGACGGTGAGGCCGAGTGTCGTGACGTCCCGCGCGACGATGTCGTCGCCCACCACCCACGGCCGCCTCGTGATCGCGCCGAGCGCGAGGATCGCGGCCTCGCCCGGGTTGAGGATCGGGGTGCCGGTGTCGATGCCGTAGACGCCGACGTTGGTGATCGTGATCGTTCCGCCGGTGAGGTCGGACGGCGTCGCCCGCCCGGCCCGCGCGGTGTCGGTGAGTGCGCCGATCGCCCGGCACAGCTCGGACAGGGGCAGCCGATCCGCGTCCTTGACGTTCGGCACCATCAGGCCTCGCTCGGTGGCGGTCGCGATGCCGAGGTTCACGTAGTGCTTGGTGACGATTTCCTGCGCGGCCTCGTCCCACGCCGAGTTCAGCGACGGATGCGCCCGCAGCGTCAGCAGCAGGGCCTTGGCGACCAGCGTCAGCGGGGTCACGTGCAGGCCGTCGAACGCGGCCGCTGTGCGCAGTCGCTCGAGCAGCCGCACCGACTCGGTGACGTCGACGGTGAGGAACTCGGTGACGTGCGGTGCGGCGGCGGCGCTGGCGACCATGGCCGCCGCCGTCTCGCGTCGCACCCCGCGGATCGGCGTCCGCGTCTCGCGGGCGTCCTGGGCGTCGCGGCGGGCGTGGACGGCGCCCGACCGAACTGCCGGTGGCCGGGACACGTGCGGCTGCGGACGTCGGCGTCTGCTGACGGTGGGCGCCGACGGTCCGTAGCCGACCAGCACCACGTCCCGGCGGGGAGCCGGGGGAACCTCGTCCTCGTCGCCGGCCGTCTCGACGCGGATGATGGGCGTCCCGACCGGCACCGTGGTCCCGGGCTGCACGAGCAACTCTCGCACCACCCCGGCGAACGGCGACGGCAGTTCCACCGATGCCTTCGCTGTCTCGACCTCCCCGATGGTCGCGTTGAGTTCGACGGTGTCTCCGACCGCGACGGCCCACGACACCAGTTCCGCCTCGGTGAGGCCCTCGCCGAGGTCTGGCAGCCGGAACTCCTCGAGGCGGCTCATGCGAGCACCTCGTCGACGGTGGCGAGGATGCGGTCGGCGTCGGGCACGTGGTGATGCTCGAGCTTCGCCGGCGGGTACGGGATGTCGAAGCCGCCGACCCGCCGCACCGGCGCCTCGAGCCGGTAGAAGCACCGCTCGGACACCCGCGCCGCGATCTCCGCGCCGAGGCCCAAGAAGACGGGAGCCTCGTGCGCGACGACGAGCCGCCCGGTCCGCTGCACCGACTCCTCGACGGCCTCGAAGTCGATCGGCGCCAGCGAGCGCAGATCGACCACCTCGAGCGAGGTGCCCTCGTCGGCGGCGATCGCGGCGGCCTGCAACGCGGTCGGCACCATCGAGCCGTACGCGACGACCGTGACATCGGTGCCGGGCCGGGCGATCCGCGCGCGGTGCAGCGGCAGATCCGGCGGGTCGTCGAGGTCCACGGCGCCGCGGTCCCAGTAGCGCCGTTTGGGTTCGAGGAACACGACGGGGTCGTCGAGCGCGATCGACTGCCGGATCATCGCGAACGCGTCGGCCGGGGTGGCGGGGCAGACGACGCGAAGCCCCGCCGTGTGCGCGAAGTACGCCTCGGGGGACTCCGAATGATGCTCGACGGCACCGATCCCGCCGCCGTACGGGATGCGAATCGTCAACGGCGCCTTCACGTGTCCGCGGGTGCGGTAGTGGATCTTGGCGACCTGCGAGACGATCTGGTCGAACGCCGGGTAGACGAAGCCGTCGAACTGGATCTCGCAGACGGGCCGGTATCCGCGCAGCGCCAACCCGAAAGCCGTTCCCACGATCCCGGATTCGGCGAGTGGGGTGTCCATGACGCGCGCCGGCCCGAAGTCCTTCTGCAGTGCGTCGGTGATGCGGAAGACGCCGCCGAGCTTGCCGATGTCCTCGCCCATCAGCAGCACCTTGGGGTCGTCCTCGAGTGCCCGGCGCAGCCCGGCGTTGAGGGCGGCGCCCAGCGTCAGCGTGGTCCTCGGTGTCGCGCTCGTGGTGACGGTCATGACGCTGCCTCCTCGCCGGTGGTCAGGGTGTCGAGGTAGGCCCGGTAGGCGGCGCGCTCCTCGTCGATCAGCGGATGCTCGGTGGCGTACACGTGCTCGAACAACTCGTCCGGTCCGGGATCGGGCGCCTCCAGCGCGCCGGCCCGCAGCCGGGCGGCGACGTCGTCCGCCCGTCCCTGCACTCGGGCGTCGAACTCGGCGTCGAACAGGCCCTCGCGCTCGAGGAGGCGCCGCATCCGGTCGATCGGGTCACGGGCCCGCCACAGCTCCGACTCCGCGGCGGTGCGGTAGCGGGTCGGGTCGTCGGACGTGGTGTGCGGACCCATCCGGTACGTGACGGCCTCGACGAACGACGGTCCGCCGCCGTCCCGCGCGCGGCGGGCTGCCTCGCGGGTGACCGCCAGCACCGCGAGCACGTCGTTGCCGTCGACCTGGACCGCGGGCATGCCGTATCCGGCGGCACGCGCCGCGATCGGGGTGGGGCTCTGCAGGTGGACTGGTTCGCTGATGGCCCACTGATTGTTTTGGCAGAAGAACACCACCGGTGCCGCGAGGCTCGCCGCGAAGCCCAGTGCCTCGGACAGATCGCCCTGACTGGTCGCGCCGTCCCCGAAGTACACGACGGTGGCGATCTCGGCGCCGTCCAGGTGCGCTCCCAGCGCGTACCCGGTCGCGTGCAGACCCTGCGCGCCGACCACGATCGCGGGATTGGTCATGTTCACCGTCGCCGGATCCCAGCCGGAGTGCGCGCACCCCCGCCACATCCGGGTCATCACGTGCGGGTCGACGCCCCGGCAGTACGCGACGGCGTGCTCGCGGTAGCTCGTGAAGATGTAGTCGTCGCGCTCCAGCGCGCGTGCCGACCCCACCTGGGCGGCCTCCTGGCCGAGCAGCGGCGCCCAGATACCCAGTTGGCCCTGCCGCTGCAACGCGGTGGCCTCGGCGTCGATCCGCCGCGATACGACGAGATCCTCGTACAGGGCGCGCAGCTGCTCGGGCCCGACGTCGGACACCAGCGCGGCGTAGTCGGGCCGGTGCACGCGCTGTCCGTCGGGTTGGACCAGCTGCACCGGGAAGGCGATTCTGTCGGCCATCGTCGGTCACCTCGTCGCATCGATCCGGGTCCGCCTCGTGAGCGGATGCCCGAATGGGTGTGCTCTACCTCACAGCATCCACCGTTCGGCGATCTGCGCAAGCGAAGTCGCAACGATTCAGCACGATGCACGGTTTCGGGGGGCGAAACGGTGGCACACTGCGAAAGGTGACCACTCTCGACGCCACCGACGCCCGTCTGCTGCTCGAGCTGTCGCGCAACCCCCGGGCCACGGGCGTGGAACTCGCGCAACGGCTCGGGCTGTCGCGGAACACCGTGCAGGCGCGGCTGTCCCGCTGGGAGGGGTTGGGGGCGCTCGGCGGTTTCGATCAACTCGTCGATCCCCGGGCGCTGGGCTACCCGCTGGCGGCCTTCGTGTCGACGCGGGTCGACCAGCACCAGCTCGACGCGGTGGTGGACGCGCTCGCCGACATCCCCGAGGTGGTCGAGGTCTACGGCATGACGGGGCTGACCGACCTGTCGGTCAAGGTGGTGGCGACCGACGCCGACGACCTCTACCGGTTGGCCGGGCAGATCCTCAAGATTCCCGGCGTGGAGCGCACCAACATGGCGCTCGTGATGCGCGAACTGGTCGGGCCGCGCACGGCGCCGCTGCTCGCGCGCGCCGCGCACGGTCGTGGATCGCAAACACCCGCGCGGGGGCAGCCCGGCGACTAGCATCGTCGGACGGGCGTCGACCGGGGGTGCGGGATTCGACGGAAATGACCGGCATGACGAATCGATCGATCCGAACAGCGGATACAGAATGCGGGACACCGGAGGGGAGTGGTGCGCAATGAGTGTTGTCGGCCTCGACGAGGACGCCGTCGCGAGCTGGATCACCGGTCTCGGTGTGGGCGCACTCGCGCCGCTGTCGTTCGAGCGCATCGGTAGCGGGCAGTCGAATCTCACCTTCGCAGTGCGCGATTCGGGGGGCGGCCACTGGGTGCTGCGACGGCCGCCGCTCGGGCAGTTGCTGGCGTCCGCGCACGACGTCGGCCGCGAGTACCGCATCCTGGCCGCGCTGCAGGGAACCGGTGTCCCGGTGCCGAAAATGCTTGGTTTGACCGATGATCCGGCGATTACCGATGTGCCTCTGGTGCTGATGAGCTACGTCGACGGGATCGTGATCGACGACGAATCGGTAGCCGAGCGCCTCGACCCCGAGCGCCGACGCGCCATCGGGCTCTCGCTGCCGAAGGCGCTCGCGAGCATTCACCGGGTGGATCTCGAGAGCGCGGGTCTCGAGGGCCTGGCCAGTCACAAGCCCTACGCCGAGCGGCAGCTCAAGCGGTGGTCGGCCCAGTGGGAACAGTCCAGGACCCACGATCTGCCCGCGATCGAGGACTTGGCGGCGCGCCTCGCCCGCAACGTCCCCGAGCAGACCGAGACCACTCTGGTGCACGGCGATTTCCACCTGAGCAACGTCATCACGTCCCCCGAAGAGGGCCGGGTCGTGGCGATCCTCGATTGGGAACTGTGCACGCTAGGCGACCCGCTCGCCGACCTCGGAGGGCTGCTGGCGTACTGGCCGGAGCGTGGTGACGGTGTGCGGGGGCCGTTCATGGCGTCGACGCTCGACGGCTTCCCGACCCGCGACGAACTGGTCGAGGTGTACGTGCACGAGACCAAACGCGACGTCTCGGCGGTCGGCTTCTGGCACGTGCTCGCGCTGTGGAAGCTCGCGATCATCGCGGAGGGTGTGTTGCGCCGGACTCTCGACGATCCGCGCAACCGGGCCGAACGGGGCGGCCCCACAGCGGAACTCATCGACGACGTGGTCAGGCGCGCGGTCGCGACGGCGGACGCGGTGGGGTTGAACTGACCGGGCGTCAGTCCAACTCGAACATCAGCAACGTTGCGGCGCTGCGAATTTCGGGTGGAATCGGCGCAGGCTGCCGGGTGTCGGGATCGACGTAGACGTGCACGAATCGTCCGGTGGCGGACAGTTCCAGGAATCCCTCCGCGTCCTCGCGGAAGACCGCCAAGGCGTACACGATGTCGGAGACCTCGATGCGCTCGACGGACAGGCCCACGTGCAACTGATCGGGGAACGACAGCTCACGCACGAACCGGCACGAGGCCTCCGTCACGATCCCGATCGCGGGTAGCCGTCGGACGTCGAGGCCGGTACTCGCCATCAGCCATCCGTTGATCGCGGTATCGAAATACGAGTAGTAGGAGACGGCGTCGACGTGCCCGTAGTGGTCGTCGTCGGCCCACCGCGTCGGCACCGGCCACAGTGCCGGAAACGCCTCGGCCCGCGGTTCGGGCTCGTCGGGGGCTGCCATGAAACCGACGATAGCGCCTGCGATTCGGTCAGCGCAGCTCGTCGTCACGCCGCAACAGGGCGGGCACGGCGAACCACAGGGTGCCGAAGACCAGTGCGGTGCACGCACCGATGAGCTTGGCGACCCAGCCACCGACCGCGACCTCCGCGACGATCAGCACGGTGCCGACCATGGTCGCGGCCAGGAAGACCGAGCCGGCCAGCGCGCAGCGGTTGGCCTGACGCAGGATGTCCTCGCGCCGACGGTGCCGGAACAGGATCCGATGCCACACCGCCGGAGCGATCAGCAGTGCCGACGACATGGCGGCGCACAGCACCGTGGCCAGATGCAGGGTGCGGACGTAGTCGGACTGTTCCTGGTAGACCTCGGTGAACACGATCGCCAGCAGGAACGCGAACAGGATCTGCACCCCGGCCTGTTGCACGCGCAACTCCTGCAGCAGCTCGCTGAAGTTGCGGGCGAGGCGCGTGCTCTGCGGTTCGTCCGGGTCGTGCGGCGGCAGGCCGGCCATCGGGAACTCCTAGGCCTTCGAGGGGGCCCTCGAGAACTCCGACGCGTGGCGGATCTGCTCATCGGTCGGGCGCACCCCGGTGTACAGCGTGAACTGCTCCGCCGCCTGCAGCGCGATCACTTCCGCGCCGGTGATCACGGTCTTGCCGGCCGCCGTCGCGAGCCGGATCATCGGGGTCTCGGCGGGCATCGCGACGACGTCGAAGACCGCCTCCGCGGCGTGGACCGCGTCCTCCGGAAACGGCAGTGCTTCGGATTCGGCGCCGCCGGCCATCCCGACCGGGGTGGCGTTGACGAGCAACTGCGGATGGGCGGCCCCGAGCTCGGGAAGCCACTCGAAGCCGTAGGTGCGGGCCAGGGCCGGTCCGGTCTCGGCGTTGCGCGCGACGACCGTGACGGTGCGGAACCCGGTATCGCGCAGCGCGGCCACCACGGCCTTGGCCATGCCGCCGCTACCGGCGACGGCGACCGTGAGCTCCGGTCGCAGCTCGGCGCGGTGCAGCAGGTCGGCGACGGCCTGGTAGTCGGTGTTGTAGGCGTGCAGTTCGCCGTCCTCGTTGACGATCGTGTTCACCGAGTCGATCGCCGACGCCGACGGGTGCACCACGTCGACATGCTCGATGCACGCCTCCTTGAACGGCATCGACACCCCGCATCCGCGGATGCCGAGCGCGCGGATCCCGGCGATCGCGGCCGGGAGATCGGTGGTGGTGAACGCCTTGTAGACGAAGTCGAGGCCGAGCTCGTCGTACAGATAGTTGTGGAAGCGGGTGCCGATGTTGCTCGGCCTGCCCGACAGCGACATGCACAGGCGGGTGTCCTTGCTGACATCTCCGGTGATCGTTCGGCTCACCCGTCCACGCTAACCGGCGGCGGGGCATCGCGTCGGCGACTCGTCATCCGCAGTCGGCGGCGACAGCGGCGATCGCGTCGCGGTCGGCGGCGGTGATCGGCAGGCCGTAGCGCACGGCAACACCGAGATACTTGCCGACGTAGAAGCAGTGGTAGGCCGGATCCGACGGCAACCAGCCCGACGGCGTGCTGTCCCGTTTGGCCTGGTTCTCCGGACCACTGGCGGCGAGCAGGTTGTAGGTGACGTCGTTCGCGAAGTCGCGGCGCCGCTCGATCGGCCACCGCGCGGCGCCCATGTCCCACGCCGCCGGGAACGGATACACGTGGTCGATCTGCACAGCGTTCGCGTCCTGCTTGGTGAACGCGAGCGTCCGCCCCGAGTAGGGATCGGCCAGCGTGCCCGCGACGACGACGCAATCGCGGGTACCGCCGCGGAACTCGACGTCGGTGAGATCGGCCGCCAGGACGTCGTTGCGGGTGTCGCAGCCGTCGTGGCCGCCGGGACCGGTGTGATCGTCCGACCAGGCCGGGCCGAACACACAGGCCTGCCCGCCCTGGCATCCGCGCTCGTAGCCCGCGACGTCGGGCCGGGACCCGACCACCTCGACCCGGGCGAGAAGGCCCTCGACCGCGGTGCGGGACGGACTGCCCGGCGCGGGTACGACCGTGCCGGGCACCGCGGCGCACGCCGCCGACACGCAGGCCAGCGCGACGGCGCCGGCCCCGAGCAGAATTCGACCTCGCCCCACCGCTGCCCCTCCCCGGACCGCTCACTGTCGCAGCGAGTGTGCCGGACGGTACCGACAGGGCAGGTGCGCGCGGCCGGTTCAGGAGTGCGGGAACTTCGCGGCGTGCAGCGATCCGGCGTCGACGCCGTCGTGCCCGATGAGCCACGAGCCGCCGTTCTGCCGGCATTCGGCGATCTTGCCGAACACGCTGAGCAGGAAGCCGACCGCCTCCTCCGGCGTGCGGGTGGTGGCCAGGCGGTGTGATTCGCCCTGTTTGGTGACGTCGAGCCAGACGCCGGACTGACCGTCGAGGCGCATCGCGACGATGTGATCGGCGTCGACGAAAGCGACCTTGCGCTGCTGCCAGGGCGTACTCGGCGAGTACACCTGTTCGAAGACCTGAAGCATGATCGTCATCGGCGCCGACCTTCCCTCTGCGCCCAGTATGGGCCGGGTGGCGGGCGGGAATCCAGGGATGTCGGCTGCGGCTGGTTGGATGGACGACATGCTGCACGGGCTCTGGTCGCCGGGCACGGGCCTCCTGCTGTGGCGGGGCCCGGACTCCGAGCTGCCCGATTTACCCGAGCCCCTCGCGCGGGTGCTGCGCCGGCGCTTCCGGCGGCACCACACCGTGCACGTGCCGGCGGCCGTCGGGGTCGAGCAGCAGCGGGTCCCGGTCCTCGCGCTGGCGCCGGCCGAGGCCGCCGACGTCCTGCTCGCGGTCCCGGACGACGCGTCCGGTGTCTCGGGGGACCTGCGCTACCTGGCGCACGTCGCCCGGGGCGTCGAACGGTGGGCGCGGGCCGGTCGCGTCGTGCCCGAGCTGTACCGGACCGAGGGGCACTGGTGGCCGCGCTGGCGGCTGCTCGGCGGCGAGCGCCAGCACGCGTGGCTGGCCGAACTGGCGTCCGCGATGCCGCCGGCGCAGCGGTTCGAGGGCACCCCGCGCGAGATCCTCGACGACTTCGTCGGTGAACTCACCGACGCCGTCGTCCGCGAGCTGTTGGGGGACCGGGACGCCGAGCACCCGTTGCTGCGGGCGCTGCTGCGCGGGGAGCCGTACGACGGCGGCAACCACAAGATGGCGACCGGGCTCGACGCGTGGCGCGAGAGCCTCACGGTCGACGAGCCGGAACTGGTGTTGCGGTTGCTCGAGCCGGAGCCGGCGGAGGGTGACGAGTCGGACCTCGCCGACGACGCCTTGTGGCGTCTGCAGGTGTGCCTGCGCGCGGAGGGCGAGGCGCCCGCGCCGGTCCGGTTGCACCGGACGGAGTCCCGGCTGCTCGAGATCGCGGTGCGCAAACTCGCCGCCGCGGTGACGGCGTATCCACGGCTGCGGGACCTGCCCACCGACCCCGACAGCCTCGATCTGCTCCTGCCCACCGCGGTCGTGACCGACCTGGTGCTGCACGGGGCCCGGGCGCTCGAACACGCCGGTATCCCGCTGCTGTTGCCGCGCGCGTGGGCGGCGGCCTCGCCGTCGCTGCGCGTGAAGGTGTCGTCGCCGCCGGTACCGGCCGCCGCGGAGGACCGGGCCGTGGGCATGAACGAGATCGTCGGCTACGACTGGGAACTCGCGCTCGGCGACATGGTCCTGACTCCCGACGAGCTGACCCGGCTCGCCGAGACCCAGAGCGATCTGGTCCGGCTGCGGGGGCAATGGGTGCAGGCCGACGCCACCGTGCTGGCGCAGGCGGCCCGGTATGTGACGCAGCGCAATTCGGGGGAGGACGGGACGCTCGGAGGTCTGCTCGGGCAGCTCACCGAGGCGGAACGGCCGCCGGTCCCGGTCGAGGAACTGCATGCCACCGGGTGGGTGGGCACGCTGCTCGACGGCACGCTCGAGCCGGTGCAGGTGCCCAAGCCCGCCGGGCTGAACGCCGAGTTGCGGCACTACCAGCAGCGCGGGCTGGACTGGCTGGCGTTCATGAGCGAGACGGGACTCGGCGCGGTCCTCGCCGACGACATGGGCCTGGGCAAGACGCTGCAACTGTTGGCGCTGCTCGCGCACGAACGCTCCGACAATCCCACCCTGCTGGTGTGCCCGATGTCGGTGGTCGGCAACTGGCAGCGTGAGGCCGCGCGATTCGTGCCCGACCTGCGCGTGCACGTCCACCACGGCGCCGACCGCCGCCGCGGCGAGGACCTGGCCGCGGCGGTCCGCTCCAGCGACCTGTTCATCACGACGTACTCGCTGCTCGCCCGCGACGTGGCCGGTCTGGGGGAGCAGTCGTGGCGCCGCGTGGTGCTCGACGAGGCGCAGCACATCAAGAACTCCGCGACCGCGCAGGCCCGCGCTGCCCGGGCCATCCCGGCCGAGCACCGCATCGCCCTCACCGGCACACCCGTGGAGAACCGCCTCGACGAGTTGCGGTCCATCCTCGACTTCGTCAACCGTGGAATGCTGGGCAGCCCACAGGCTTTCCGGGCCCGCTTCGCCGTCCCGATCGAGCGGGAACAGGACGAGGCGGCGGTCACCCGGCTACGTGCGGTGACGTCGCCGTTCATCCTGCGCCGCGTCAAGACCGACCCCGCCGTCATCTCGGACCTGCCGGAGAAGCAGGAGATGACGGTCCGGGCGAATCTCACCGTCGAGCAGGCAGCGCTGTACCGGGCCGTCGTCGACGACATGCTCAAGAAGATCAAGGACACCGAGGGAATGCAGCGCAAGGGCGCGGTGCTCTCGGCGCTCACGCGCCTCAAGCAGGTGTGCAACCATCCTGCGCACTTCCTCGGCGACGGGTCCGGGGTGCTGCGGCGCGGCCGGCACCGGTCCGGCAAGCTGGCGCTGGTCGAGGACATCCTCGATTCGGTCACCGCGGACGGTGAGCGGGCCCTGTTGTTCACCCAGTTCCGGGAGTTCGGTGACCTGGTGGTGCCGTACCTCGAGGAGCGGTTCGGGACCGATGTGCCGTTCCTGCACGGCGGGGTCCCCAAGGCGCGCCGCGACCGGATGGTGGAGCGGTTCCAGGGCGACGACGGGCCGCCGGTCATGCTGCTCTCCCTCAAGGCCGGTGGCACCGGGCTCAACCTGACCGCCGCCAATCACGTGGTGCACCTGGACCGGTGGTGGAATCCCGCGGTGGAGAACCAGGCCACCGACCGAGCCTTCCGGATCGGACAACGCCGCGACGTGCAGGTCCGCAAGTTGGTGTGCGTCGGCACCCTCGAGGAACGGATCGACGCGATGATCTCGAACAAGCAGGAACTCGCGGATCTGGCGATCGGCACCGGCGAGAAGTGGATCACCGAGATGAGTGCCGACCAGTTGCACGACCTGCTGATCCTCGGCGACGAGGCGGTGGGCGAATGAGTCCGCAGCGCGGCCGTCCCGACTTCAGCGCCTTCGGTAAGCGTCGCCCCGTCGTCGGTGGTGTCGAATCGGCCTCCAAGAGAGGCGCGTTCGCGCGCGGTTGGTGGGGGCGGGCGCTGATCGAATCGCTCGAGAAGGTGGGCGACACCGGCCGGCTCAGCCGCGGCCGCACGTACGCCCGCGGCGGTCAGGTGGTGGCGCTCGACATCGCGGCCGGGCGCGTCACCGGTGAGGTGCAGGGCAGCCAGCTCGCGCCGTTCACCGCGGTGGTGACGCTGCGGACGCTCGACGACGAGCACACCGCCGAACTGGTCGAGACGATTCGAGCGACCCCGGGCACCCTCGCCGCGCTGGCCTCCGGTGCGGTTCCGCAGGAACTGGCCCCGATGCTGCTGCCCGACGGCGGACGCGAACTCGACTTCGACTGCACGTGTCCCGATCCCGGCTGGCCGTGCAAACACGTGGCCGCGGTCGCGTACCTGCTCGCCGAGCGCGTCGACCGCGAGCCGCTGACGATGCTGACGGTGCGAGGTCTCGATCTCGACACGCTGACGCGGGCCGTCGGCGGTGAGGACGACGACACCGGCCGCACCGGCACCGACGACCACTTCGGCGACGGTGCACGGTACACGCAGTTGCCCGAGATCGAGTTCGCGGCCGCGCCGGACGATCTGGACGCGATGTTGCTGCGCAAGGTGCTTCGCGACGGCGCGGAGGGCGAGACGGAAGTGGTCGCGGCACTGCGCGATCTCGACGAGTGCTATCGAGCGCTCGGCAGCGGATTCCGCAGGCGGCGATAGCCGGGAGGGCGGCCCGCTCAGGACGTCGGCGGCAGCCAGGCGCGGGCGGCTGTGACGAGGGCCGCCACGCCGATGGGCAGCGTCGGTTCGATCACCGGCGCGTAGTGCGGCGAGTGGTTGGACGGCACCTTCAGCAGGGCCGGATCGGTCATGTCGCCCGTGGTGAACAGTGACGGATCCGCACCGCCCAGGAGCCAATACGACAGCGGGGCACCGGAACTGGTCGCGAGGATCCCGACGTCCTCGCTGCCGGCGCCCGCGCCGGGATCGAGAATGTTCTCCCGTCCCAGCCACACGCCGAGGGCATCCAGCGTCTTGCGGACCGTGTCGGGGTCGTTGGTGACGATCGGGAACTGTTCGATCTCGGTGATCGTCGGCTCCTCCGGAGCCCCGGCTGTCCGGGCCTCGCCGCGCACGATGCGGTCGACGCCGTCGAGAATTCGCTGACGCACCCGTGTGTCGTAGCTGCGGATGTTGAGCTGGAGCTCGGCCTCGCCGGGGATGACGTTGGCGGCGTCGCCGGCATGGATGGAGCCGACGGTGAGGACCGCGGTCGCGGTTCCCGGGATCTCGCGGGAGATGACGGTCTGCAGGCGCAGCACCGTCGCCGCCGCCATCACGACCGGGTCGACCGACGTCTCCGGCATCGACCCGTGCGCGCCCCTGCCGACGAGCCGCACCCGCAGCGAGTCCGATGCCGCGTACGACGGGCCGGGGTGTGCCCCGATCTTGCCGGCCGGCAGGGGCGATACGTGCTGGCCGAGAACGACGTCGGGCTTCGGGAAGCGGTCGAACAGACCGTCGTCCACCATCGCCTGCGCGCCGGCGCCGAGTTCCTCGGCAGGCTGGAACACGAGCATCAGGGTGCCCGCCCAGCCGGACCGGTCGTCGGCGAGTACCCGCGCAGCGCCCAGTAGGCAGGTGGTGTGCAGGTCGTGGCCGCAGGCGTGGGCAACCGGCACTGTGGAGCCGTCGGCGTCGGTGGCCGTCGCAGTGCTGGCGTAGTCGAGCCCGGTCTCCTCGCGGACGGGCAGAGCATCCATGTCCGCGCGGAGCAGCGCGGTCGGGCCCGCGCCGTTGTTCAGGACACCGACCACCCCGGTCCGGCCCACCCCCGTGGTGACCTCGAAGCCCGCCTTCCGCAGATGCTCCGCCACGATCCCGGCGGTGCGATGTTCCTGGAAACCGAGTTCGGGATGGCGGTGCAAGTCCTTGTACAGGTCGACGAGACTCGGGTCGATCCTGATGTCAGTGGGGACGGTCATGGCATTCCCTTCGAGAGCCGTCATCCGATGCTCTCAGCTCCGGGGCGGGGCGGGGCGGCTTCTCGGCCGAGGGGTCTGATCGTTACGTTCGGTGTGATCCCGTTCCGTCCGATGACGAGCTCGCTGCGCGGGTCGTGGCCGATCGCGACGAACATTCCCGGTGACGTCCAGCGTCGACTGCTCGCCGGTGACGGTGTCGCGGACTACCAGCCCGGTGACGCTGTTCTCGCCGAGGACCTCGATGGGCTCGGCGTTGGTGACGAAGCGGACGTCTCACCTGTCCCCGTACAGATGTCGTGGGAATCTGCTGCGGGAGGCGCACACAGCCAATGGGCACACCGACCAGCACCAAAGTATCGAAACGACCTGCAAAACAAGATGAAACACCGGATGAGTATCCGGACGCACCCTGACGAACTGTTGCGGGCTGATTCAATCGTCCTCGCCGGTGATCGTTGGGGGACTGGGAATCACCGCGGTGGTCAAGGCGATGCGAGTGCGGTCCCCGCCGAAGTCGGTTTGGTACGGCGCGAGTAGCTCGGCGAGCCGTGTCTGGATCTGCACGAGGTCGTCGGTGGTGACGTAGAGCGGTGTGGTGCCGAAACCCAAGTAATTCCGCAGGTTTCGATCCTCGTTCTCGATGAACGTGTCGAAACTCTCGCCGAGTGCGCTCAGGAAGGTCAGGAAGGCGTTTCGGAGTTCTGCGTCGCTCATCGCATTGAGATCGTCGTGCCCGACGTGTGCCATGCGTTCCCCGAGCGCGAGTGTTCGTTCAATGGTCCCGCGCACGCGGCGCTCGTCGACGACGGTGACGATCTCCGCGTCGATCAGTGCCGCCACGTGCCGGTAGAGCGTGGCCTGGGTGACGCTCGGCAGTGCCGCCCGGAGTTCCCCGGTCGTCAGCCGGCGACCTCCGAGCTGCTGCACAATCCGCAACCGAACCGGATGCAGTACGACGTCGGCAATTGTCGACTTGCTCGCCATCGGGACCTTTCGCGATTATTATCACTCTGATAATGTTCTCAACATCGATACGAGCTTACCGTCGACGGGAGACTTGACGCTATGGCGCAACTGATCTACGACGAAGCAGCCCTGCATCTGACCTTTTCTCGGTGGGAAGCCCTGCTGGTCCGCCATTCCGCCATGGCTGTACCGCTGAACTCGATCTCGACCGTCGAGGTGTTGCCGGGATGGACCTCGGAAATTCTCGGCATCAGATCCGGCCTGACAGTCTCCGGCTACCTGAAGGTCGGCACCTTCTTGCACCCCCGCGGCACCACTCGGCTGGTCTCGATGAAGCGTGGCCACCCGACACTGCGTGTCGGACTTCGTGGGCGCTACGCCGATGAGAAGTTCGGCGAACTGCTTCTCAGCAGCCCGGACGCATACGAGGTCGCCGATGCCCTCCGACTGGCCGGTGTGCGATGAAGGGCGTCTCCATCCAAGTCAACAGCCTCGCAAAGAGATTCGGTCGAGTAGAGGCAGTCGGCGGCGTTACCTTCACGGCCCAACCGGGTCAGGTGACGGGTTTTCTCGGACCGAACGGCGCCGGCAAGTCCACGACTTTGAGGATGCTGCTCGGACTGACCTGTCCGGACCGCGGAACTGCGCTGTTCGCCGGCATCGCCTACGGCGACCTTCCGTCCCCCACGCGAACCGTGGGCGCTGTACTGGACATCGCGGCGGCGCATCCTGCTACCACCGCCCGCAATCACCTCCGTACCTTCTGCGCCCTCGGCGGTCACCCGTCGGATCGGGTCGACGAGGTGATCGAAACGGTCGAACTGGACCGGTTCGCCGACCGGCGCGTAGGCGGTTACTCCACGGGCATGCGACAGCGCCTCTCCCTCGCTACCGCCCTGCTGGGCGACCCGGACGTGCTCGTTCTCGACGAACCGTCCAACGGCCTCGACCCGTCGGGAATTGTGTGGCTACGCAACTTCCTTCGGGATTTCGCTGTCTCCGGCGGTACCGTCCTGATCTCCAGCCACGCCCTCGGTGAACTGCAGAACAGTATCGACGACGTGGTGCTCATCGACCACGGACAGATTGTCTGGACGGGCGCCCTGCTCGAACTCACGACGCGAGGCGACACATTGGAAGAGGCATACCTCAGACTCATCGCCCGGGAGAGTGCGATATGAAGCATGCCGTCCGCGGTGAACTCACGCGACTGTTCTCCACCCGCCTCCCCATGTGGGCACTGATTGCGGCCGTCGCGAGCGGCGCCGGACTCACAGGGCTGCTGGGCTTGGTGGGCCCGGAGAACGCATCGCCTCCGATGCCCGCTCTCGACACCTCGGAAGGTGTGGGAATCGCTATCGGCCTCGCTGGGCTGCTCCTGTTCGTGCCCGCACTGTTCGGCACGGTAGCCGTCACGAGCGAGTACCGCCACAAGACCATCGGCTCGACGTTCCTTGCGGTGCCTCGTCGCGGCAGGGTGCTCGGCGCGAAACTGGCTGTCTACAGCGTATTTGGGCTCGCTTATGGACTGCTGATGTCGTTGTCGTCGGCAATCGCCTTGTGGTCCGTCGTCACCATGCGCGGAATTACCCTCGGCGCCTCCGCCGGCGACCTGGTGACACTTCTTGCCCGCCTGGCTGTGGCCGCCGCAATCTACACGGTGCTCGGCATGGGTATCGGTGCTCTGGCACGCAACCAGCTCGTGGCCGTGGGAGTCGTGCTCGGGTATTTCTATCTTGTTGAGCCTGCGCTCATGATCGTCCCGGGACTGGGTGCCTTCTATCCGTTCCTTCCTGGAGGCGCGACTGCTTCACTGATGGACTTCACGTTCCTCGCCGATACCGTCGCCCAGGAATCTTCGCTGGGAGTGCCCGCATTGCTCTCGCCGCTCGTGGGCGCGCTCGTGCTCCTCGGCTACGCGGCGGCTGCCTCGGTGGTAGCAGTGACGTCGCCGCTTCGACGGGATCTCACGTAGCGTCGCCGCCTGAGCAGTGCTGCGCGGTCCGGCGGGTCGGATACGCCGAATTTACGCAGAACCGACCGATCAGGGGACGCCCTCGTCCGAGGACTCGTCCCGCCTCGCTCAGCAAATCACCTCGACGCCGGCAACGGGCGGGCGGAGATGCGGGGAGTTTCAACCGAAAGCGGACAGAAACCGTTGCGCCGCAGGGGCAGTGTCCGGTGCACCGCCGCCGCCGCGCAGAAGGGGGCTGTGCGGCAGGGGGACAAGTGGTTTCCCGTGCACGCCGGCGCGCACGCCGACGAGGAGTGGTTCGTCTCCGAACGCAGCGACCTGGCGTACGTCCCCGCGATCGGCGCGGCCGGACGGGAAGCCCTCGAGCAGGCCGATATCGGAATCGATCAGGTGTCCGTCGTGGACCTGCACTGCTGTTCCCATTGGCGGTGTAGGCCGCGGCGGCGGAGCCGGCGGCGTCACCTTCGCTCGGGCGCCGCTGAACACCTACTCCATCCTCGGTATCACCGCGCTCGTCCAGTCTCTGCGCGGTGTAGTCGAGGTTGGGATGCGGGTGCGCCGGCCCGGCCAGCGCACTGCGCTAGCCGACTTCCCCGGGTAGGCGACGATCGAGGCCTACGGCTTGCCGGATGCCCTGATCATCGGCGCGCTGACCGCCACCGCACGCGGGCGCTGACACGCACCACCGATCCGGCTGCACTTCTACAAGCACCACCGAGCCCACTCCGCCATCGGCGGCCAGTCACCAGTCACCAGTCACCAGGCTGACCAACGTCCCTTGACATCACAGGTAGCCCGCGCCAGGAATGGTCTCGAAGCGGGCCACGGGGATCTGTGCCGCAAGCTGCGCCCCTTGGCTGCGGGCGGTGGCCACTGTCGTCAAACAGAAGGCCGGGGCATCAACACATCGGATGATTCGGGCGTCGGATCTGTCTCAGCCGAGCTCGTGGCGGCGTAGATACGCGAGCACGGCCAGCACCCGACGATTCGTGTCGTCGGTCGGCGGCAGCACCAGTTTGTTGAAGATGTTGCCGACATGCTTGCCCACCGCCGATTCGGTGATGAACAACTGTGCGGCGATCGCCGCATTCGAATGTCCCTCTGCGATCGAGGCGAGCACCTCGCGTTCGCGCGGCGACAACTGCGCCAACGGATCCCGCCGGCGACGGAACAACTGCTTTATGACCATCGGATCGATCACAGTGCCGCCGGCGACCACTTGACGCAGAGTGGAGACGAACTCCTCGACATCGACGATGCGATCCTTCAGCAGATAGCCGACCCGCCCACCTTCCGCACCCATGAGTTCGTCGGCGTAACTCAGTTCGACATACTGGCTCAGCGCCACCACGGCAAGCCCCGGATAGGTTCGTCGCAGTGCCACTGCTGCGCGCAACCCCTCGTCGGTGAAACCCGGCGGCATCCGCACATCGGTCACAACCAGATCCGGACGGTGCTCGGCGACAGCCGATTCCAATTTCACGGCATCGGGGACTGCAGCCACGACCTCGAACCCGAATCGTTCGAACATCGCGGCGAGGCTTTCGCGCAGCAGTGCACCATCCTCGGCGAGGACCACTCGCACGGCAGTCAGTTCTCGATCCACGGCAACTCCACACGGACAACGGTGGGCCCGCCAGGCGGGCTGGACAGCAGCATTCTGCCGTCGACCGCCGCGACCCGGTCGGCCAGGCCCGTCAGACCGCTCCCTCGTTCCGGATCCGCACCACCGCAGCCGTCGTCCACGATCTCAACGACCAGCAGATCCCCGGCGCGTCGGACAGCCACTGCGACGGCCGTCGCATCCGCATGCTTGGCGACGTTGTTGAGCGCCTCGACCACGACGAAGTACGCTGCGACCTCGACATCCAGGGCGGGGCGGGATGGGATGTCCGCCGTGACGCCGACCGGGGCCATGAAGTCTTCGGCCAGCGCACGCAACGCGTCGGGCAGGCCACGATCGGTGAGGACCCTCGGATGGATTCCCCGAATGAGTTGCCGTAGTTCCGCCATCAATTCCTTGGCCTGATCATGCGCCTGCGACACGCTTTTCGCGGCTGCGGAATCTGGTGGGAGGTCAAGTTTGGCCATACCCAACTGCAAGGTGAGGTTGACGAGCAGCGACTGCGCACCGTCGTGCAGGTCCCGCTCGATCCTCCGACGTTCCGCCTCGAAAGAATCGACCAACCGGGCCCGGGACCGGGACACCTCCACAAGTCGTGCACGAAGCGCGTCCGGGTCGTCGCCGCACAACAACGACCGGGCGAGCGCACCGTGCAGTCCCGCGATCAGAGCACTCACATACGGGATCGCGGGCAGCAGAAGTAGACCCGCGATCGCGTACGGAATGGCCTGGTCGACTGCCGTGATCTGGCTGAAACCGAGAGCCACCGCCTCGTCGCCGTCACTTACCAAGAGGGGGCTCACCACCATCACCACGATGAGTCCGACGATCACCGCACCCGAGAGCCACAACGCGGGCACCAGAGTGAGCAGCAGGAACGCATAGCCGAGCCCCCTCCATGTCGCCGTCTCGGTGTAGCGGGTGCACACCCACGCCCACAGGCCCGCTGCCGGAGGGCAACGGTGAGCCGAGAGCGCCCGGTCGCGGCTCACCAGGCGCAGGCGCGTTCGTTCCAGAGCTGCGAGCGGTATCGCCACCAACGGGCCGAGCCCGAACACCAGCACTGCGCCGAGGACACCGAGGAACAGCACTCTGCCGAGTGGTTGTGGATACATGCCGGCGCCGGACCATACGGCGAGCACGAGCCACGGGACGCAGAACGCTGCGAATGGCAACGCGACCACGCACACCACCGGGACGGTGGTCAGCACGTGACCCAGCGACCGCCACGGCCACTCGGTCAGCAGAAAGCGCCGCCGTGTGATCGCGGTGAGTACCGTGGTCGGTTCGTTGGAGGACACCGAGTGAGCCTATCGACGCGGTCGCTGCCTCAGGATGAGGTGGAGGGCAGCCGAAAGGTGGTGCTGGCACCACCTTCGATCGGCGGCGTGGACCCAGTGACCGCACCACCGGTCGAATGGTCAGCTGAAGTCATGCAACTGGAGCTGAACCACGTCACCAAAACCTATCGGGGTAAACAGGCTGTCACCGACGTCAGCCTGCGGGTCGGGCCCGGGGTTCTCGGCCTCCTCGGCCCCAACGGAGCCGGTAAGTCGTCGCTGATGCGCATTCTCTCCACGACCACCCGCCCGACCACCGGTACGGTCATGTGGAACGGTACCGACATCGTCGCTCGGCCGGAGCCGCTCCGACACGTCCTCGGTTACCTCCCGCAGGATTTCGGCGTCTACCCGAATCTCAGTGCCGGAGAGTTCCTCCGGTATCTCGCCGCAGTGAAAGGTCTGACTTCGCGGTCGGCCAAGGCGCGGGTCGACGAGCTGCTCGAACTCGTCAACCTGACGGAGACGGGATCGCGGCCGGTGGGTACGTTTTCCGGCGGAATGCGCCAGCGTGTCGGTATCGCGCAGGCGCTCCTCAATGACCCCGAGCTGCTCATCGTCGACGAACCGACGGTCGGGCTGGATCCCGAGGAACGCATGCGGTTCCGCAATCTGCTCGGGGATCTGGCGAACGACCGGATCGTCATCCTGTCCACTCACATCGTGTCGGACATCGAAGCGATCGCCGACGACATCGCGATCCTCACCGCCGGCGAACTACGTCGGCGGGGCACCCCCGAGGAACTTCTCCGTTCCGCGGACGGTCGGGTGTGGGAAGCGACGGTCCCGGTCGATGCCGTGACCGAGATCCGGCAACGAGCGACGATTACCCGCACGGTTCGAACGGCACAGGGTGTGCGTGTCCGTGCGGTCGCCCATACACCTCCGATGCCGGGGGCTCGTCCTGTCGAACCCGATCTCGAAGACGCGTACGTCAACGCGGTCCACAGCCCGATGGCGCCCGCCGGGGTGATCCGATGACAGGCGCTGTCGCTGCCGTCGCGATGGCAGACTTCCGGGATCGTTCGCGGCGTCCCGCGTTCCTGGTGACGGTGCTCGGCGCTGTCGCACTCGGCTATGTGGCCGTCCCGCCGGTATCGGCGACGTACGCGATGGTCAAGGTCGGATCGTTCCGGGGACTGTACGACAGCGCGTACATCGGCATGTTGCTCGCCATGATCGGCAGCCTGTGGTTGCCGCTGCTCGGGTTCTACGTCGTCCGCAGCAGTATCGCGCGCGACATCTCCACCGGCGTAGGCGAAATGCTTTCCGCCTCCCCGTTGCGCACGCCGACGTATCTGCTGGGCAAGTATCTGAGCAACCTGATGGTGCTCGCGGCGATGGCTGCCGCACTCGCCCTGATCGCACCCGTGATGCAGCTTCTCCGCGGGGAATCCACTAGCCTCGACATGACGGCACTCTGGCTTCCGATCGTGCTGTTCTGTCTTCCTGTCCTGACCGTGGCCGCAGCAGCCGCCGTCGTCTTCGAAACGGTCCCGCTCTTGCGAGGGGGTTCGGGAAACATCCTGTGGTTCTTCGTATATCCGTCGATGTTCCTCGCCGGGATTCCGCTGGTCTACGGATCAATTACCACAGGGTTCCAGGCAGACCTGGCGACGCAGCACCCCGGCATGGATGACGAGATCTCGATCGGGCTCACCGCGGAACCGGGCGCACTTGGGCAGTTCACGTGGTCCGGGATGGACATCGACACGACTCTCGTCATCGCGAGTGCGGGGTTGATTGCCGCCTCGACGATCGTCGCCATCCTTCCCTCCCTCTGGTTCGGCCGGTTCGGCCCCGCACGGTGGCAACGCACTCCCTCGCATATGTCTGCCGCACCTGCAACCGAAGCTCCCGTTGCACCGGCGTTCTCACAGAGCGCGCGAACACTGTCGCCGGCCGAGCGTGGACAGTCGTTCCCCGGGTTGCTGCTCGGCGAGGTGCGCATTCATCTCGAAAGCGTGTCGCGGTGGTGGTGGCTCACACTCGCGATCGTAACGATCACAGCCCTCGCCGTTCCCGCTGATCGCGCGGGCACCGCACTGCTCTTCGCATGGTTGTTGCCGGTGCTGCTGTGGTCACGTCTCGGGACACTCACCTACGAACAAGGCGTCGCTCCCCTTGTGCAGTACGGTGTCTCGTCTCGCATCAGACTCATCGCCGAGTGGGGTGCAGGCGTGCTTATTGCGGTCATCGCGGGTGTCGGCCCGCTGGTGAAGATGCTGCTTGCAGCGGACGCGACCGGAGTCGCCGCATGGGTTGCGGGTGCGACGGTAATCCCTGCCCTTGCGCTTCTGATCGGGTCGATCGGCCGGACTGCACGCGTGTTCCAGGCCCTCTACCTGTTGATCTGGTACGCCGTGCTCAACGGGGTCGCAGCGGTCGACGTCATGGGCGTGCTCCGCACCGATGGGTCACTCGGCGGCCCGTCCCCACTGTTGTCCTTCGGCGTCAGCGCCGTGCTGATCGCCTCCACCGTACTCGTTCAGGAGATTCGCCATGCCCGTCGTTGAAACCGCACCCCGGAGGTTCCGCGTCTTTGCCGGCGTTGCGGCAATCGCACTTTCGTCTGCAGCACTCACCGGCTGCACTGCCGATTCCACGAGTCACGAACAACGGAATGACAGCTACAGCGGCGCCACGTCCGTCACCCTCGATTTCGATGATGCGGGTGCCAAACAGTTCGGTGTCACCACCGCAGCCCTGAGCGCCCAGGTGATCGGCTCCGACCGCGACGACATCGAGATCCGGCGTTCCTTCGAGTTCACCGACGGCGACAAGCCCGAGGAACGCATCGACACCGACGGGTCCGGTCTGATGATCAGCGCGAGTTGCCCCGATAGATTTGCCGTCGGTAGCCCCACCTGCGTCGCCCGATACGAGATCGCCGTTCCGTACGGGACTGTAGTACAAGGGAATTCGAAGTTCGGCGATCTGACGGTGATCGACACCCGTGCCGCCGTCGATCTGAACTCCCGCTACGGTGACGTCACGCTTGTCACCGGCCCGGGCGGTTACGCGGTGGACGCCGTCTCGGCGACGGGCACAAGCACCATCGAGGTGCCGCAAGATCCCGCCGGCATACCGGTGCGCCTACGGTCCGGAGATGGCGCCGTCTCCGCAATGACGGACCCTCGCTGAGACCAGAGCGAAGTACCTAGAGTGAATGCACGCCTCGCAGGGACGGTACTACCAGGCGGCCACTCGAGGTGTGTGGTATCGGTCGTCGCCGATCTCGCCGCGGGCCAGGCACTGTGCGAGGAGCTGCTCAGGAGTATCGGCGTGAGGATGGGCGGCTGTGTGTCCGGGCGAGTACTCGAATGACCAATCACCGCGAGGACGATCAACACCCAGAACGCGATCATCGCTATGATCATGAGCGCGTAGCGCCACCCGTTCATGCTGTTGGCGGACCAGAACATCATCGGTGGGCCTCTGCATTGCGCCAGATTCGTAGCTCTTCAGGCAGCCCGCTCTACCTTCCCTTGATTGGCGTCCAAGTATGCCGAGGCGTTCTTTCAAGAACGCGATGTCCTTGTCCTGCTCGAGCATCTGCTTGCGGAGACGGGCGAGCTCGGTGCGTTCCGCTGCAGTCAACCGCTCATCACCGGTCGTAGTTGCTGCTTCGACCCGGTGGCGTTCGGCGGCGGCCCAGCGGCCGAGCAGACCTTCGAGAGTTCGACGATCAAGTTCGTGTGGCGGTGGGCTGGCCGTAACACAGTTGCCATGCCCGGCGATGAACCTGGGACAGAAGAACACGTGAGATCGAGGGAAGGCGCGCAGACAATGGGTTCGAACGATTTTGCAGCTCAGATCGGGAGTTGGCTCCGCGACGGCATGCTCGCCGGGAATCCGCTGGCAATTGCGGCGGCTGCGATCCTCGCGCCACTCGGCATGATCCTGGGATCGACGACCCTGTAGCTTCACCCCTACGCCCGACTGGGATCGCGTGTCACTCTGTTGGAGCCGCCCGTCAACGTGCTGCGCTTGAGCTGGCACCCGGACGGGATGGCGCCGCGGATCACGAACCTTGCCCAATGGCGCGCGTACGTGTTGCACCGGCTGGACCGGCAGATCGACGCGACGGGCGACGACGAACTGCGCCGGCTGCGCGTCGAGCTCACCGGGTACCCGGGCGGCGCCGACGCGACCGAGGCCGGGCCGGCGCTCGTCGTGCCGCTCCGGGTGCGCGCGGGCGATCACGATCTGTCGTTCGTCAGTACGACGACGGTCTTCGGTACGCCGCTCGACGTCGCGGTGTCCGAGCTCGCCATCGAGACGTTCTTTCCCGCCGACGCGGCGACGTCCGAGTTCCTGGCAGCGCGCCGGTAGGCGGCCGACCAGCGCACTTTCGCGAGCCCTCTACCGTGGAACCGCGGCAATACAGGCGAGGGATTGGTGAGAATGCGTCGGACGGCGGTGTGGACGGGTGTGGCGGTGCTCGGCGCCGGCGCGCTGTCCGGGTGTGGCGGAGCCGTGGCCGCCGACACCGTTGCGTGGCAACCCTGCGCAGACCTGGCCGCGTACGTCACCGATCTCGGCGTGGACGAGGGTGTGGTCGATCGCCTGCAGTGCGCGTCGGTGGACGTCCCGCTCGACTACGACGACCCTGAAGGCCGGACGATCGAACTCGCGCTCAGCCGTGTCGTGGGAACCGATCCGGCCGCGCCCACGCTGTTCGTCAACCCCGGCGGTCCCGGTGTCGAGGGCCGCAGCATGGCGGCCACGGTGGCCTCGAGCCTCGGGCTCGGTGGCACCGTCGTCGGGATCGATCTGCGCGGTATCGGCTACTCGTCGCGCATCGACTGCGCTGAACCCGACGAGCCGGACACCCGCGACGACGAGAGCCTCGCCGGATACGCCGACAACATCGCAGCCGCCAACAGAGACTGCGTCGAGGCCGACCCGGAGTTCGTCGGGTCACTGACCACCGCGAACGCTGCCCGCGACGTCGACGCGGTTCGGGGCGCGCTGGGCCTGGACACGATCGACTTCCTCGGCGTCTCGTGGGGCACCGTCCTCGGCGCCGAACTGCAGTCGAGTTTCCCCGAGCACCTGCACCGGGTTGTCCTCGACAGCATGGACTACACCGGCACCTCGGCGGGCGACGCGTTGTGCTCGCGGCGGCCGACCCGGACGTTCCACCGGAGATGGTGCCCGACGCGGCCGCCCTCGGGGCCGGGGACGATGGTGGGGTCACCCCCGACGAACCCGATGTGCCGCCCGGTGACGCCCCGGCTCCCGACGACAACGACGCCCCGCTCGACCCGGCAACCACCGAGTTCCTCGAGCGTGCGTTCGATCCGACGGCCGGAACCGCCTACATCTGCAATAGCCTCGACTCCGTGGGCGACAGCACTGTCCAGCTCGCCGAACACCGGACGATCAATGCGGCGCTGAATCGAAATCCCCAGCGGCGCATCGAGTTCCCGGCCGACTCGGACGTGCCCGGCGTAAGTCTGTGCAGCGGTTGGCCCCTCGCTGCCGAGCCGACGGCCGTGGCGAACACCGGCACGGACCTGCTGATCATCGGACACCGGGACGAGTCGGTCACCCCATATGTGTGGGCGCTCGATGCGCAAGCCGCGATGGGCGGCCGGCTCCTGACAATCGAGGATGGTGTGCACGGGTCGACGGTGGGGTCGTCGTGTGGCTGGCTCGTCACCGATTTCCTCCGTGCAGGCCGGCTCTCGCAAGATGTGTGCGATCCGACCTGATCTCTTCTGGTCGACACGTGGAGTTGAAAGACCGTCCAGGACAGGTGTTTTCACATTCAACCAACCGACCGGTCGAGACTTTCGGTGTTAGGGTCCGTTTCATCCGTGTGCTGTCGGGGCGCACCTCACGAAGGAGTGATCATGCGGAAACAACTGGCAAGTTTCGGGGTGGCGGGGGTCGCGGTCGCTGCCGCGTTGGTCGCTCCGGCCAACGCGAGTGCGGAGGACACCACCACAACTTTCGAACTCGTGGCCGGAGGGCTGAGCATCGCTCCTCAGGCCTCTGCCGCGCTCAACACCGCGCAGACCGGTGCATCGGACGTCCTCGGACTGTTGGGGGAGGTCACGGTCACCGACAGTCGCGGTAACAATGCGGGTTGGACAGTCACCGTGTCCTCGTCGGAGTTCGCGTTGGCTGCGGAGAGTGGAGATACCACGATTGCCGCGACTCAGGTGCAGTACAACCCCGGCACCGTCGAGCGCACGGGAACCGTGACGACGACCCCGTCGGCCGTCGCCGGACTCGATTCCGCCAAGACCGTGGTCGCGGGTACTGCCGCGCGGGGCAACAACACCGCCAGCTGGAACCCGACGTTGACCGTCGGACTGCCGTCGGACGCTCTCGCCGGTGTCTACACCGGAACGGTTTCGACGTCCGTCGCCTGACCCGGAGATCGGTGTGGGTGCGGCGTCCCGCACCCACACCGATTCCCATCACCGCCCTGGGGGATCTTTCAGAGTGCGCAGCTCTCATCACTGCACCAGTTTCGTCGCCCGGCGGATCGCGTCCGTCGCGGCTCTGATCAGCGCGTTCGCGTTGCTGGCGTCCGGGTCGGCGCTCTCCGCGGCCCAGTCGTCGCCGACGCAGAACGAAGGCATCGGTGTGCGCCTGCTCGAGGCGCCGTCGAACAACGGAAGCGACCCGCGTGCGAGGGTGTACATCGTCGATCACCTCGCGCCGGGAACGACCATCAGCAGGCGATTCGAGGTTACGAACACCACGGGCGAGGCCGCCGATGTGCGGCTCTATCCTTCGGCGGCGGGGATCGACCGCGGCCAGTTCACCGGGGCGGCCGGTCAGGTCGCCAACGACCTGACGACTTGGACCTCGATCGCCCCCGCCCAAGTGCGGGTGGACGCACATTCCGCCGCCGAAGCCGTCGCGACCATCGCCGTACCGCAGGACGCGCCTCCGGGGGAGCAGTACGCGGTCCTGTGGGCCGAGGTCCGCTCGGCGGCGTCGCCGCAATCGCCGGTCGCGCAGATCAGCAGGGTCGGTATAAGGCTGTATCTGTCTGTGGGGCCGGGTAATCCGCCCGCGGCCGATTTCGCCATCGAGTCCCTGACCGCCGCACGGTCCGACGACGGCACGCCGGTCCTCGAGGCCAACGTCCGCAATACCGGTGGGCGGGCACTGGATCTGAAGGGCAGGCTGACGCTCGGCGACGGGCCCGGCGGGCTCAACGCGGGTCCGTTCTCCGTCGCGGGAATCACCACGTTGGCGCCCGGTACTGCCGGTGCTGTCACGGCGACACTGAACAAGGACATTCCGCCCGGGCCTTGGAACGCTTCGGTCACCCTCGAGAGCGGGTTGGTCGAGCGCAGTGCCGCAACGCAGATCACGTTCCCCGACTCCGGAAGCGCCGAGTTCGGCGTTCCAGGGTCGCGCCACCTCCCCGCCGTGTTCATCGGGTTGGGCGTCCTCGCGCTGATCGCGGGCGTCACCGCGATCGCGCTGCGCAGGCGGGCGAGGCGCAACAGCATTTGACGGCGGCTGGCGACCGAGTTCCGTGCCACCGGCCGGCTCGGGCAGGATACGTGCGAACCGCACTCAACAAGGAGTTGCCATGACGCACACGGACACCGAGAGCGCCGGAATCGGGCCGATGTTGATCTCGTCGCGTTCGTTCGACGAGTACGTCGCGATGTTCGCGCTGAGCTGCGACGACCTGACGGGCGCCGTTCTGGACTGCCCCGCCGGTGCGTCGTCGTTCACCGCGACCGGCCGCGCCCGCGGGATCGACGTCACCGCGTGCGACATCGCATACGCGGACACCTCGGCGTTGGCCGCGACTGCACGCGCCGAGACGATCCGCGGCAACAGCTACATCGCGCAGCGACCGGAACGGTTCGCGGGGAGCTTCTTCCGTGACGCCGAGCACCACCTCGAACACCGGTTCGCGTCGGTGGACCGGTTTGCCGAGGACCTGCAGGCACACCCCGAGATGTACGTCCCCGGAGCACTCCCCGCATTGCCGTTTCCGGACGGCTCCTTCGACCTGGTGCTGTCGTCGCACCTACTGTTCACGTACGCGGACCGACTGGATGTCGACGATCACGACCGGTTCCTGGCCGAACTGCTCCGCGTCTCGGCGCGCGAGGTTCGGGTCTTCCCGCTGGTGCCGAGTGGGCGGACTGATCGATACGCCGGCCTGGGCGAGCTGCGTCGACGTCTCGACGCCCGGGGCATCGCCCACGAAATACGATCGGTCGCCTACGACTTCCAAAGCGGCGGCACCGAGATGCTGGTGTGCTCAGCGCGGTGACCGATCGCGGCCCCTACGAGCCGCCGACCGGGACCGCGCTGAGCCCACGGGTGGGCGTCGTCCCGCAACGCTCCATCACCTCGAACAACTTCGCGTGCATCCGCATCGCCTGCACGGGGTCGAAGTAGCCGAGGTTCAACGGATTCGCGCGGTTGTGCAGCTCCAAGGGGTCGGTCTGCAGGTCGTACATCTCGAACTGTGGCGGCGCCACCCCGTCCGGATCGAAGTACGCCGAGTATTTCCACCGGTGGTCGCGGATGGTGCGCATGTGGTTGGGCTGCGTGACGATGCTCTGGCCGTCGGGGGTGGCGCAGTTCTGGTCGTCGTAGGTGAAGTGGAGGACGTCCTGCACCTCGGTGCTCGGCGCCGCCGGGTTCGCGGCGGCATCGGTGACGATCGGCATGAGATCGACGCCGCGGAAGTCCCACGCGGACCGGTCCGGCACGTCCGCGAGGCTCGCGAGAGTGGGCATGACGTCGATCAGGGACGAGAGCGCGGCCGTGTGGACGGGCCGGGGGAAGAGCGTCGGATTGCTGATCACCAGCGGGACCTTCAACGTCTCCTCGTAGGCGTTGAACACCTTCTGCCGCAGGCCACCATGTGACATGCCCATCTCGCCGTGGTCCGACATCCGGATCACCACTGTCGATTCCCGCATCCCCGGTCGGGCTTCGAGGGCGTCGAGTACCGCACCGATGTGCTCGTCGACCACCTTGTGCATGTACGCGTAGAAGTTCACATAGTTGCGGGCGGCGTCCTGCCCGGGCAACGGACCCAGCCCGGCGGCGAGAAGCACCTGGGACTGGATCTGCGCGGTGGGCTTGAAGTTCCGGGCCAAGGCCTCGTCGTACGTCGGCGGCAGGTCGATGCCCTGCTCGAAGATTCCGGGCGCGTCCGAACCGTAGTTGTCGCAGGTGCCGTTGATGGCGTCCCACGTCTGGGGGTAGGCGAGCACGTCGTGCGGATTGACGAACGAGACGACGAGGGCGAACGGGCGATCGTCGTTCGGGTCGAGTCCCTGCAGGAACTCGACGGCTTCCGACGCGTACCGGCTGTCGAGGTCGGCGCAGCCACCGCCGAAGTGATCCGGGTCGGTGTCCTGGCCGCCTTCCGGTGGAACCCAGCCCCGGAAGCCGTACGCCGCGACGTCTGCGCTCGACGGGTCGCCGCCCTCCTCGCCCTTGCTCATGTGCCACTTGCCTCGGTAGTGCACGTTGTAGCCGGCCGAGTCGAGGAGCTTGGCCATGTTCTGAATGCCCAGCGGGAGGGTCGGTTCCGTCGGTGAGACGGTGCCACCTTCGGTGAGCGTCGCGGTCACGCCGTGCTGTGCGGGGTACAAGCCGGTGAAGAACGTGCTGCGACTCGGCGAGCACATTGCGGCATTGCAGCAGCAGCCGTCGAACGTGAGCCCGGTGTCCGCGAGACGCTTTCGGTTCGGCAGGTTCGTCTCCGCCCAGCCCTCGGACCAGAACATCGGGGCCCGTTCCTGATCGGTGATGACGACGACGATGTTCGGCCGGTGCGGCAGCGCGCCGTGCCCGGCCGTCGGCGCCGGACGCGATGCCGCCGCACGCGCGCCCGCTCCCGCCATGCCGGCGACCAGCAGGGCGCCGGCGCCGCCGAGGAACGTCCGCCGGGAGAACGGGTGATCGACCGCGTCGAGTGTCGGTTGGCTCAGGGAGTCCATCTGCTGATCTCCGTCCGGGATGCGCTGAGATCCGGCGTTCGGATCGTCATTCTGTCCGAGGATCAGGGCTGCTACCTGGGGTTCGGGCAATTGTCGGGATCGCACCCTGGACTTGCATGGACTTCCAACTATAGGATGAGCGAGGAATGTCGAGGGTGACGTACGTCTCCTTCGTGGCTCTGTGGCGACCAGCAAAGGACGGGTTCGGGCAATGAGCGTTCGAGAGCTCTCTCACTTCATCGGCGGCAAGCGGATCCCGGGAACATCGGGCAGATTCGCCGACGTCTTCGATCCCAACACCGGGCAGGTGCAGGCGCGGGTGCCGCTCGCCGACCGGTCCGAGACCGAGGCGGCGATCGCGAACGCGGCGGATGCCCAGAAGGAGTGGGCGTCGTGGAACCCGCAGCGCCGCGCCCGCGTGCTGATGCGGTTCCTGCAGCTGATCCAGGAGGAGATGGATCCGCTGGCCCGGCTGCTCTCGTCCGAGCACGGCAAGACCATCCCGGACGCCAAGGGCGACATCCAGCGCGGCCTCGAGGTCGTCGAATTCGCCACCGGCATCCCGCACCTGCTCAAGGGCGAGTACACCGAGGGTGCCGGATCGGGCATCGACGTGTTCTCGATGCGGCAGCCGCTCGGTGTCGTGGCAGGCATCACGCCCTTCAATTTCCCGGCCATGATCCCGCTGTGGAAGGCCGCTCCCGCCCTGGCGTGCGGAAATGCGTTCGTGCTCAAGCCGTCCGAGCGTGACCCGTCGGTGCCGCTGCGCCTGGCCGAGCTGTTCCTCGAAGCGGGTCTGCCGCCGGGTGTGTTCAACGTCGTCAACGGCGACAAGGGTGCCGTCGACACCCTCCTCACCGATCCTCGGATCAAGGCCGTCGGCTTCGTCGGCTCCACCCCGATCGCCCAGTACATCTACGAGACCGCCGCCGCGCACGGCAAGCGCGCCCAGTGCTTCGGTGGCGCGAAGAACCACGCGATCGTGATGCCCGACGCCGACCTGGACCAGGTGGCCGACGCTCTGGTCGGTGCCGGCTACGGCTCTGCCGGTGAGCGCTGCATGGCGATCTCGGTCGCGGTTCCCGTGGGCGAGGAGACCGCGGATGCGCTCGTCGCCAAGCTCTCCGAGCGGGTCGCGAAGCTGCGGATCGGACGCTCCGACGACGAGACCGCCGATTTCGGACCCGTGGTGAGCAAGGATGCTCTCGACCGCGTCGACGGCTACGTGCAGATCGGCGTCGACGAGGGTGCCGAGCTGGTCATCGACGGCCGCGGCTTCACCCTCGAGGGTCACGAGAACGGATTCTTCGCCGGCGCAACACTGTTCGACCGCGTCACCCCCGAGATGCGGATCTACAAGGAGGAGATCTTCGGTCCCGTGCTGCAGGTGGTCCGCGCACACGACTACGAGGAGGCTCTGCGCCTGCCGACCGAGCACGAGTACGGCAACGGCGTCGCGATCTTCACCCGCGACGGCGACACCGCCCGCGACTTCTGCTCCCGCGTCGAGGTCGGCATGGTCGGCGTCAACGTCCCGATCCCGGTGCCGATCGCGTACCACACCTTCGGTGGCTGGAAGCGCTCCGGATTCGGCGACCTCAACCAGCACGGCCCCGACTCGATCCGCTTCTACACCAAGACCAAGACGGTGACGCAGCGCTGGCCCTCCGGGTTCAAGGAGCACTCGGACCACTTCGTCATCCCGACGATGGACTGACGCGGTGAAGAGGTACGTGCCGAGCTGGCACGACGACGAGGTTCGGGCGCTCTCCGAACTCGCGGCCGGATTCTTCGAACGCGAGGTCGTCGCCCACAACGAGAAGTGGGAAGCCCAGCGCCGCATCGACCGCGACGTGTGGCGCACCGCCGGCAAGCTGGGGCTGCTCTGCTGCTCGATTCCCGAGGAGTACGGCGGCGGCGGAGGCACGTTCGCGCACGATCTCGCGGTGTTCGAGGCGCAGGGCTACGCGGGTGATCTGGCGTTCGGGGTGTCGGTGCACAGCGGCATCGTCGCGCACTACGTCAGCGAGTACGGCACCGAGGAGCAGAAGCGGACCTGGCTGCCCGGGATGGCGTCCGGGGAGATCCTCGGGGCGATCGGAATGACCGAACCGGGCGCCGGATCCGATCTCAAGGCGATCCGGACGACGGCCGTGCGCGACGGCGACCACTATGTCGTCAACGGCTCGAAGACGTTCATCACCAACGGTTCCTCCGCCGACATGATCGTGCTGGCGGTGAAGACCGACCCGAAGGCCGGTGCCAGGGGTGTGTCGCTGCTGATCGTCGACCTGCGGGACTGCCCCGGCTTCACGGTGGGGCGGGTGCTCGACAAGGTGGGCCAGCACGCCGCGGACACCTCCGAGCTGTCGTTCGTCGATGTGAAGGTGCCGGTGTCGAACCTGTTGGGCGAGGAGGGGCAGGGCTTCGGCCAGCTGATCGCCCAACTCGTCCAGGAACGTCTGATCATCGCGGCGCAGGCGTCGGGGGCGATGAACCGAGCGGTCGAGGAGACCGTCGCGTACGTCAAGTCCCGGCAGGCGTTCGGGCACAGCCTGTTCGAGTTCCAGAACACGGCGTTCGAACTCGCCGAGTGCCAGACGATCGCGCGCACGTGCGAGGTGTTCCTCGATCACTGCATCCAGGAGCACCTGCGCGGCGAACTCGACGCGGCCGAGGCGGCGATGGCCAAGTACTGGCTCACCGACAAGCAGTGCGAGGTCGTCGACCGCTGCGTGCAGCTGCACGGCGGCTACGGATACATGCGCGAGTACCTCGTGGCCCGCATGTACGAGGACGCACGGGTGCAGAAGATCTACGCCGGTGCCAACGAGGTCATGAAGGGGATCATTGCGAAATCCCTCTGACGACCGCGGCCACCACGTCATCGACGATGACGACGAACCAGGAGTGAAGGCAATGTTCAGACTTTCCGACGACGAGCGTGCGATCAGCGACACCGCACGCGACTTCGCCGCGGAATACCTGGCGCCGGGCGCCATCGAGTGGGACCAGAACAAGCATTTCCCGGTCGATGTGCTGCGCAAGGCAGGTGCACTCGGCATGGGTGGCATCTACATCCGCGAGGACGTCGACGGCTCCGGTCTCACCCGGCTCGACGGCGTCCGGATCTTCGAGCAGCTCGCGACGGGCTGCCCGTCGATCGCCGCCTACATATCGATCCACAACATGGTCACGTGGATGATCGACGAGTTCGGTGACGACGAGCAGCGACGGCGCTGGGTGCCCGGCCTGGCGTCGATGGAGCAGCTCGGCAGCTACTGTCTCACCGAGCCCGGTGCGGGATCCGACGCGGCAGCCCTGTCCACCAAGGCTGTTCGGGAGGGCGACGACTATCTGCTCACCGGCGTCAAGCAGTTCATCTCCGGCGCGGGTACGTCCGACGTCTACGTCGTCATGGCCCGCACGGGCGCGGCGGGAGCCCGCGGCATCTCGGCGTTCATCGTCCCGAAGGACACGCCCGGGCTGTCGTTCGGTGCCAACGAGAAGAAGATGGGCTGGAACGCCCAACCCACCCGGCAGGTGATCCTGGACCAGGTGCGGGTGCCGGCGGCGAACCTGCTCGGCGGGGAGGGCGAGGGTTTCCGCATCGCGATGAAGGGGCTCAACGGCGGCCGGCTGAACATCGCCGCCTGCTCGGTGGGCGGCGCGCAGGCCGCGCTGGACAAGGCCGTCGCGTACCTCGCGGAACGAAAGGCGTTCGGGGCGGCGCTCGTCGAGTCTCAGGCGCTGCAGTTCCGCCTCGCCGACATGCGGATCGAACTCGAGGCCGCCCGCACCCTGCTGTGGCGGGCCGCGGACGCGCTCGACGCGGACAGTGCCGACAAGGTGGAGCTGTGCGCGATGGCGAAGCGGTTCGCGACGGACACCGGCTTCACGGTCGCGAACGAGGCGCTGCAGCTGCACGGTGGTTACGGCTATCTGGCGGAATACGGATTGGAGAAAATCGTGCGAGATCTGCGGGTGCACCAGATCCTGGAGGGCACCAACGAGATCATGCGGGTCGTCGTGGCCCGCGCGGTGGTCGGATCGGCCGGCGCGGCATGAGCGACATCGTTGAACCCGAGGTTCTGGTCGAACGGGTCGGCGCTCTCGGCCGGATCACCCTCAATCGGCCGAAGGCGATCAACGCGCTGAATCACGCGATGGTGCGGTCGATGGCGGCGGCACTGCTGGAGTGGGCCGACGACGATGCCGTCGACGCCGTGCTGCTCACGGGAGCGGGGGAGCGCGGCCTGTGCGCGGGCGGCGACATCGTGTCGATCTACCACGACGCCCGAGACGGCGGGAGTGGGTCGAAGGACTTCTGGCGGGACGAGTACGTCCTCAACGCCGCGATCGCCCGCTACCGCAAGCCGTACGTCGCGATCATGGACGGCATCGTGATGGGCGGCGGTGTCGGCGTCTCGGCGCACGGCAACGTCCGGGTCGTCACCGAGCGGTCCACGGTCGGAATGCCCGAGGTGGGCATCGGATTCGTGCCCGACGTCGGCGGCACGTACCTGCTGTCGCGGGCGCCCGGTGAACTCGGCACCCACGTCGCGCTCACGACGGCACGGATGTCGGCCGGCGACGCGATCGCGTGCGGTTTCGCCGACCACTTCGTGCCGTCGGACCGGGTCGGCGAGTTCGAACAGGCGCTGGCCGGGGGCTCCGTCGAGGACGCACTCGCCCGGTTCGCGCAGCCCGCCCCCGCGTCGGAGCTGGCAGCGCAGCGGGGCTGGATCGACGCCGCGTACGCCGCCAACACGGTCGAGGAGATCGTCGCGAACCTGCGGGCGAGCGACGTCCCCGAGGCGCGGGCCGCGGCCGAACAGATCCTGGCGAAGTCCCCGACCGCGGCGAAGGTGACGTTGCGGGCACTGCGCCACGCCCGCACCCTCGACACGCTCGAGGCCGTCCTCGACGAGGAGTACCGGGTGTCGTTGGCGTGCCTGGAATCCCACGATCTCGTGGAGGGCATCCGCGCGCAGGTGGTAGAGAAGGACCGTAACCCCGCATGGTCGCCGTCGTCCCTCGAGGCGGTCACCGATGAACTAGTGGATCGATTCTTCGAGCCGCTCGGCGAGGCCGAACTGGGACTGGCCGCAGCGCTCGTGAGTGGGGAGGAAGCGCGATGAGCACGAACGACATCACCGTCGGATTCGTCGGTCTCGGCCACATGGGCGGCCCGATGGCCGCCAATCTCGCGAAGGCCGGATACGTCGTGAAGGGCTTCGATCTGGTGCCGGCGGCGCTCGAGCAGGCCCGGCGCGACGGCATCACGGTCGTGGACTCCGCCGCGCTGGCGGCCACCGACGCGGACGTCGTCGTCACGATGCTGCCCAGCGGCAAGCACGTCCTCGACCTGTACGAGGGCGGTCTGCTCACCGCCGCGCGGCAGGGCACGCTGTTCGTCGACAGTTCGACGATCGACGTCGCCGACGCCCGAGCGGCCCACGAACTGGCCGAACAGGCCGGACATCGCAGCGTCGACGCGCCCGTGTCGGGTGGAGTGATGGGGGCGGCGGCCGGAACGCTCGCCTTCATGGTCGGCGGCGCCGACGAGGACTTCGAGGCCGCCCGGCCGCTGCTCGAGGTGATGGGCCGCAAGGTGGTGCACTGCGGCGGCCCCGGCGTGGGTCAGGCCGCGAAGATCTGCAACAACATGATCCTCGGCGTCTCGATGATCGCGATCAGCGAAGCATTCGTGCTGGGGGAGAAGCTCGGACTGAGCAACCAGGCGCTGTTCGACGTCGCATCGAACGCGTCCGGTCAGTGCTGGGCGCTCACCACCAACTGCCCGGTGCCGGGACCCGTCCCGGCGAGCCCCGCCAACAACGACTACCAGCCGGGATTCGCGGCCGCCCTCATGGACAAGGACCTCGGGCTCGCCGCGAACGCGCTGCGCGCCAACGGCGTCGACGCCGAACTCGGTATGCGCGCCGCGGAGCTGTACCGGCGCTTCCACGAGACCGGGCACGGCGGCGAGGACTTCTCGGCCATCATCAGGGACATCAGGGACAGATCGAACGGAGAGACTCGATGACGGACTACCAGACGATTCAGGTCGGGCGCACCGGCCGCGTCGGCATGATCACCCTCGACCGGCCGAAGGCGCTCAACGCCCTCAACGCGCAGCTCATGTCGGAGATGGTCTCGGCCGTCGAGGACTTCGAGAAGGACCGGAGCATCGGCTCGATCCTGATCACCGGGTCGGAGCGGGCGTTCGCGGCCGGCGCCGACATCAAGGAGATGCAGTCCAAGTCGTTCATGGACATGTACCTCGACGACTGGTTCTCGGCGTGGGATCGTATCGCCGCGGCCCGCAAGCCGATCGTCGCCGCGGTCGCCGGTTACGCGCTCGGCGGCGGCTGCGAGCTGGCGATGATGTGTGACGTGCTGATCGCCGCCGACTCGGCCAAGTTCGGCCAGCCCGAGATCAAGCTCGGTGTGCTGCCCGGAATCGGTGGCTCGCAACGACTCACCCGCGCCATCGGCAAGGCCAAGGCGATGGACCTGTGTCTCACGGGCCGGACGATCGACGCCGAGGAGGCGGAGCGCGCCGGTCTCGTCTCCCGGATCGTTCCGGCGATCGACCTGCTCGACGAGGCCATCGCGACCGCGTCGAAGATCGCGGACATGTCGTTGCCGATCGCGATGATGGTCAAGGAGTCGGTGAACCGGGCGTTCGAATCGACGCTGTCCGAGGGCGTCCGGTTCGAGCGACGCGTGTTCCACTCGGCCTTCGCTACGCAGGATCAGAAGGAAGGCATGGCCGCGTTCACCGAGAAGCGGGATCCGAGTTTCGGCCACCACTGAGTGAGCTACCGAGCCACTTCTCGGCCCCTGTCGCGCACGAGCGTGGCAGGGGCCGAGGAGTTCTCAGCGGAGGAGGAACTCGAGCGCCACCCGCTCGAACGCCTCTTCGGCCTCCACCATGACCCAGTGCCCGCAGTTGGGAAAGACGTGCAATTCGGCATGCGGCACAAGCCGTAGTGGGACGAGGGGCATGTCCGGCGGGCACTGCCGGTCGTCGAGGCCCCATGTGAACAACGTGGGGCACTGGATCTTCCGCATCATCGACCAGTACGGCGGGGCCTCGGACGCCTCGAGTGCCCGCTGCTGGGCGGTGACCGCTGCGGAGCCGTACATCGCGGCGAGCGTCTCGTGGGAGGAGGGGGCCATCGCCGCCTCCCAGCGCTCGTCGACGCGCTCGTCCGTGACGAGCGCGGGGTCGTAGACCATACAGTCGAGCCACCGCACCAGCTTCTCGCGACTGGGGTCGTCGGCGAAGTCCCGGAGCAGGCGGGTGCCTTCACTCGGAGCCTGGCTGAAGATGTTGGGGCCCACTCCGCCGATCGTGATCAGCTTCTCGACCCGCGCGGGATGCTGCATCGCCACCTGCGCACCGACGACTCCGCCCATCGAATTGCCGATGATCGCGGCGGATTCGATCCCGAGAGCGTCCATGAACCGCGGCACCGACTCGGTTGCGGTGCGGACGGGATGTCCTTCGACGGGATCGCTGATTCCGAAGCCGGGAGACTCGAGCACGTAGCAGTGGAAGTGCTCGGCGAACACAGCCAGGTTCCCTCTGTAGTTACGCCAGCCGCTCACGCCGATTCCGGAACCGTGCAGCAAGAGCAAAGGCGGTCCGTAGCCCGCCTCGTGGTAGCGCAACACGCCTGCGTCGGTGACGACCTCCCGCTTCGTTCCCTCGAAGCTCACGTCGACGACGTTTGCGCGCGTGTCCGTGGCGTGGACCCCTCGTCGGTTCATCTGTTCGCCCTTCCTCGGTCGGTGCCCCGCGACGCCGATTCGTGCCGGTGGTCGAACAGTAACAACATTCTGTCATGTCTATGTGTTCTTTCTTGACTAATAATTTGTTCACTCTGGTGTCGAGATGTGGGCGCTGCGGGGAGTCGCAGTACTCTGTCGAGACCGAGAAGGTGGACGCGGAGGAGTGGAGTAGTTGACGGAGGACGCTGCCATCGAGCGCCTGTCCGAGGTGCTCGACGACCGGATCGGCACGCGCATCCGGCACATCGCGCGGATGATCATCGACGCGAAAGCGGCTGCGCTTCGTCCGCTCGGAATCACTGTGCCGCAGTACGCGACGCTCCTGGCGGTCAAGCACCTGGAGCCGAGCTCGGCCGCGCAGCTCGCGCGCGCCGGACTGGGGACGCCGCAGTCGCTGGCGACGATGCTGTCGACGCTCGAGGGCAAAGGACTCGTCAGCCGTCGCGCGTCCCCCATGCATCAGAAGCTCGTCGAGGTGCGTCTGACCGCGCTCGGCGCGAAGACGATCGACGAGGCGGACGAACTGGCCGCCGGTATCGAGGCCCGGCTGCGGGAAGCGATCGGCGAGGACCTGTTCGAGGGCGTCGTCAGGATCGAGCAGATCGCGGACGAGCTCCTGCGATAGCCGCCCTGGTGACCGGGTCGGGCGCCGCCGGCTGTTCGACGGACGGCGTCAGTGCCACCGGCCCGGCCGGTCGCCGGTGTCGAAATCGCCCGCTTTCGAACGCAGTTCGGTGAGAATGCGCACCAGTGAGTCCAGCTTGTCGGGGGACAGTCCGGGCTCGGCGAAGACCTTCTCGTTGAGCGCCTCGGTCGCCCGTCGTGAGATGTCCCGCCCGTCGTCGGTGATCTCGATCAGGGTCGCCCTGCGGTCGGTGGGGTGGGGGACGCGGCGAACCAGGCCGGCGTTCTCGAGGCGATCGACCGCGTTGGTGACACTGGTCGGGTGCACCTGCAGGCGGGCGCTCGCCTTCGCCATCGGCAGCGCGCCGCTGCGGGTGAAGGTGAGCAGCGTCAGCAATTCGTACCGCGAGAACGTGAGTCCGAAAGGCTTGAGGGCCTCGTCGACCCGCGCCATCATGATCTGCTGCGCGCGCACCACCGACGTCACTGCGGCCATTCCGTCGGCGACGGCACCCCAGCCGTGCTCGGTCCACTGACGGTGCGCTTCCTCGATCGGGTCCAGAGGCAGGGGCGACGGCGACGGCATGCCCCGATCATCCCATGCAGGCTCGACCGGCCCGCGTACCCGGCACGGTACTTCCGGTGACCGGTTCCCGATACGTGGTCCGGTCGTGACCGCGGCTAACGTCTGACGTCATGGCGCATACGAGCGAGTCCGGCTCGCCCCGAGTCGAGCCGGCAGTGCCCACCCGAACCCCGTGGGGGCAGCACTCGTTGCTGCACGCGATCTTCTTCCTCATGGGCGGCGAGCTGTTCCTCATCTCTCCGCTGCTCCCGACCATCGCCGACGACCTCGGGACCAGCATTCCGGCGACCGCGCTGGTGGTGACGGCCTACGGGCTCACGTACGCGGTGGCGAGTCCTCTGCTCGGTGCGCTCGCCGAGCACGTGGCGCGCCGACGCGTCATCCTCGCCGGGGTCGCGGTGATGGTCCTCGGGGAGGTGCTCTGCGTGGTCGCGCCCACGCTGCCGTTCCTGGTGGGGGCGCGCATGGTCGGCGGTGTCGGCGGCGCCCTGATGGGTCCCGCGATCTGGGCGTTCCTGGCCGAGACGGCGGTGCCGCGGGAACGCGGCCGGGCCATCTCGCGTGGCGCCGCGGCGTACGCGGGCGGTCAGATCGTCGGGGTGCCGCTGGGCACGCTCGTCGCCGCGAGCCTCGACTGGCGGTGGGCCTTCGCCGGAGTCGCCCTCGTGCTCGTCGGTGTCGGAGTGTCCATCGCCGTGCGACTCCGGGAGCCCGAGCGCACGGTGGTGCGTCCGGACGGCGCCCGCACGGCCCTCGCGACGTCGTTCCGGTTGTGGGGAAACCGGACCTTCCGCTTGATCATGTTCGGAAATCTCTTCGCCCAGGCGGCCCGCCTGGGCACGTACGCGTTCGCGGGCGCGCTCTTCGCGACCCGCTTCGGGCTCAGCACCGAAACTCTCGGATTCGTCGGGGCGCTGGTCGGCATCGGATCCTTCTCGGGTTCCCTCGTCGCCGGCCCCCTGGTCGACCGGTGGCGAGCCGCAGGCCGAGCCGAGTCGGTGCTGTGCATCGGCTGGGGCGGGCTGCTCGCCGCGGCTCTGGCCCTCGCGGTCTTCGCGCCGACGAGCTGGGCGAGCATCGTGGGATTCATGCTCGCGTTCGCAGCCGGCTCGGCGTTCTTCAGCACCGGTCAGGTACTGCTGACGACGGAACTGGCGGAACGCCGCGCCGGCGCGGTGTCGTGGAACAACTCCGCGATGTACGTAGGCACGGCCGTCGGTACCGCAATCCTCGGTGCACTGGGATTCGGCACCACCGGATTCGCGATCGGCGCCGTCGTCTTCGCGCTCGCCGCGACCGCGTCCAGCGCCATCCTCTCGCTGCGCCGCCGCTGATCGCTACGACGTCCGCGCCGCCGCGAACATGGTGACCAGGGCGACGGCGAGGCACACGGTCATGCTCGCCACGAGGGCGGTGTCGGTGTTTCCCAACAGCCCGACCAGGGGAGCGACCACGGCGCCGACGGCGTACTGCATCGAACCGAGCAGGGCCGCTGCGGTTCCCGCGGCCTCGCCGTGGCGGGTCAGCGCGAGCGCGGGGGCGTTCGGGAGCACGAAGCACACGGCGCCCAGCATGATCCACAGTGCGGCGACGAAGCCGGGCAGGCCGCCGATCTGGAAGTGGGCCACAACGACGGCGACGATGCCGAACGTGACGGCGGCCGTGAGCGAGGCCTGCACGATCTGCTGGGGCGACCAGCGGCGCAGCAACCGCACATTGAGCTGCGTCGCACCGATCATCGAGAAGGCGCCCGCGCTGAAGACGATCGCGAACTGCTGCTGATCGAGGCCGAACTGGTCCTGGTACACGAACGGGGCGCCGGAGACGTAGGCGAAGAGGGCGGCCATCACGATGCTCGACGCGAAGGTGAGCGCTACGAAGGTGCGGTCGCGCAGCAGCGCCCGGTAGGTGCGCACCACCGGCAGCAGTCCGCCCGGCCGACGCCGCTCGCGCGGAAGGGTTTCCGGTAGCGCGAGGACGGCGACCAGTGCGATGGAAACCCCGACGAGCGCGAGGACCACGAAGATCCCACGCCAGTCCAGGGCGACCAGCAGCGCCCCGCCCACGCTGGGCGCGATCACCGGCGCGACGCCGAGGACCAGCATCAGACGTGAGATGACGACGGCGACGGCCCTGTCGGAGAACAGGTCCCGCACCATCGCCATCGTCACGACGGCGGCCGCGGCCGCTCCGACGCCCTGGAGGACGCGTACTGCGCCGAGCATCGCGATGCTCGTGGCGAACACGGCGACGAGCGAACTCGCGACGTGCAGCGCGATGCCGGCGACGAGAGGGCGCTTGCGGCCCAGACTGTCCGAGAGCGGCCCGATGACCAGCTGTCCGAGGGCCAGTCCGACGAGAGTGCCGGTGATCGTGAGTTGGGCGCCCGACGCGGTCGAGTCGAGTGCGGCCGCGATGTCGGGGAGCGCGGGCAGGTACATGTCGATCGTGAAGGGGCCCAGCGCTGTCATGGTGCCGAGCGCCACGATCGTGCCCAGTCCTGCCCTGGCCCCACCGGTGGGTGGGGCTGTCGGCGCCCCGCCGCGGGCAGGTGGTGGGGGTGTCTCGTCGACAGTCATGCACCGACGATGGCGGATCGCGCCGTTGTGACGCGAGTCGCTTCCCGGCGGGCGGAAGCCCTGTCGACGCACGACGGGCCGGATCGATGAATCCGGCCCGTCGAAGTGCGTCGAGTCAGCTCATCGAGCTGAGCTGCTCGATGAGGGGGAGGATGGTCTTGACGATGTCGATGACGGCGCTGATCGTGCTGAACGAACCCATGTTTCAGTCCTCTGGGGTGGTGGTGGATGTGGCCCGACGCCACTGGCGGTAAAGCTAGCAGGAGAGTGGTCGGTTTGTGCACTTTACGAAGAAGGCGTTGGACGTTTGTCCAGGACGGCGGTTGCGGGCAACTCCGCGTGCGCGATTCTCAGCCTCCGACATGGTTGCCGCGCGCGGCGGACACGAGCGCTCGGCCGTCCTCGAAGCGCAGGAATCCCCGCGCGACGGAGCGCTCGGTGGCCTCCGCGAACTTCGTCACGTAGGTGTCCTGGTCCGGATACAGCGAGGCCAGGACGTCGGCTCCGAGTGGGGTGGTCGCGCCGTTGTTCGGGACGTGGACGGTCTCGCCGGTCAGCGAGGCGACGGGCACATCGACGTGAGGAGTGCGCACTCCGCCGCGGGCATTGCCGAACTCGTCACGCACGATGGCCGTGTCCGTTGTGTCGATCGGATCCGCCGACGGGGGAGCGGTCCCGTCCGCGACCCACGTGTTGAGCGAACGCAGCGCAGCTGCCACCACCGCGGCCTGCGGACCGTCGTTCACCAGCGGAATCAGCGCTCCGAGATCCCTGATCGTTCCGAACTGGGCGGTGTACTGCGGGTACAGGATTCGCAGGGCGTGGGCGTCGGAGTGTGCCGTGCCCGCGATCTCCCAGGTTCGGATCCGCTCGCTGTCGGGCTGGCGGGCGGCGACGAACGACCCCGGGCCGGGACCGCCGCCGAGCTCGAAGAGCTCCGTCTCGGTGACCACCTGGAAGACCGGCACGTCGAGATCCGTGCGCACGCGCGCCGGCGACACCACCCGTGGCCCGTCCGGGCCGTCGAGCTTCGGCAGGCCCGTGCCGGCGCCGATCGGCGCACCGAAACCGGCGCGGCTGTGCACGAACATGCCGTCGAACACCCGGGCGAGAGGATGGATGGCGTTGGCGTAGGTCAGCATTCGTATCGCGGACTGGGACTGGCCGACCGCAAGCAGTCGCTCGACCACCAGCCCCGCGAGCGGGTCCGCACCGCGCGGTGCCCGGAGTGCGGCCCCCGCCTGCGAGAAGATGTCGTAGGAGTAGGCGTCGCCGGGGTGGTGCAGGGGTCCGTATCGCTGCGGATCCCACGCCTTGAGCCCCACCACGTTCGGGCCCAGCGGGCTGCCGCCGGTGCTGTTGACGCCGGCGGCCTGCGCGGACACCCCCACCCACGCGTAGCCCTGCAGCAACTCCGAGTGCATGTAGCCGAAGTCGACGTCCACATCGACGTTGCCACTCACGTTGAGCCATTCGACCACGACGGTGCCGTTGAACCGGCTGCGGTCCGACGGCACCCGCACCAGCAGGCGGGTTCGGTACGGCGCCTGGCCGGCCTCCGCGACCGACCAGTGGCCGTCCGAATCCCACCTGCCGTCCTCGCGATACGCCGTCGCGGTACCGCTCAGGAAGAACTCCTGTTCGGTGTATCCCGCGGCGGCGAGGTCGACTGCGGTCGAGGTTCCGGGCGAGCTGCGCATGCCGTCCGGAAGGCGGTCCTGTTCGGAATCGAATCGTCTTGCGTGCAGGAACATTCGGATCGGGCCTCTCTGACAGGGGGCTGCGCCGTTGCAGTCCCCTTGAAAGGAAAACTAGCCCTGAATGTGGCGTCGGTCACACATCGGTCTCGGTGGGTGAGACTCTTTCTCGGTTCAGCCGCCGGAGTAGTCGCCGAACCGCTCGTCGACTTCCTCGGCTGTCAGTCCGTACTCCTCGAGCGTGTACTTGTGCGCCGGCTTCCGGCTGCCCGAGCGGCTCTCGGCATGCATGTCCTCCATCGCCCGGCGCGCCTGCTCGGTCATGGGGATCGAGAAGTGCGAGTAGACCTTCTCGACGGTCCCGAGTGGATCGCCGACGAAGTCGTTGTAGTCGACGTCGACGAACTGGGCCGGGTCGTACTTCCCGCGCGCGGCGGTGAAGTCCTCGAGCCCGCGGGCCCACAGGTCGAGCTGGCTGCGGCCGATCACCTCGCCACGGAACTTGTTCGACCAGCCCTCGGTGGCCTGCTCGGCCAGGCTGCACACCGAAGGCACGATGGTCCGCGGCGGGCGATGGGTCTGGATCACCAGGGCGTCCGGATAGACCGCCATCAGTTCGTCGAGCGCGAACAGATGGCTCGGGTTCTTCAGCACCCACCGCCGATCCTGATCCGGCAGCCCGATCAGCTGCAGGTTCTTCTTGTGCCGCGCGTACGCGTTGGTCCAGTCCTGCCCCTCGAGCCACGTCGAATAGGTCGGCAGGTTCGCCAGGCACTCGTACGACACCGACTTGAAGGTCTGACGCAGCAGCTGCCAGCACTCCTCGACCTCGCCCGCCGACATGTAGTGCACACCCATGAACTCGGGGTGGTCGATGTGATGCTGGCCGAACTGCTGCTCGATCGCCTGGAACACCGGGTTGGATTCCCAGGTGTCCCGCGGCGGGCGTGGCTGCGGCATCTCCGTCAGCCACATCTCCAGCCCCTGGTGTCCCGGGTCCACGGTGAGCAGGCGGTGCAGCGCCGTGGTGCCGGTGCGCGGCAGGCCGGTGACGAAGATCGGTCGTTCGATCTGCACGTCGGCGTGCTCGGGGAACTGTTTCCACGCGGCCTCGCTGAGCAGGCGGGCAACGAGTGCGCCGCGCAGGAAGACGCGAGAGATCTTGCTGCCGAACGGCGTCAGGTCCTCGTCTCGTGCGTACGAGTCGAGCAGGACTCCGAGCGCCTCGGTGTAGTCGTCGGTACCGAAGTCGTCGAGTCCGGTCATCCGGGTAGCGGATGCGTGCAGGTCCTCGACGGTGCCGACGGAAGTGCGTTCAGTCATGGTGCTCCTTCAGGGGCCGAGCTCTAGTGGTGGAACTCGCCGCAGTTGACGTCGAGACACTGGCCGGTGATGGCGCTGGCCATCGGTGAGGCCAGGAAGATCACCGCGTTCGCGACCTCGTCGGTGGTCGGCAGGCGCTTGAGGTCGCTGTTGGCCGCGGTGTGCTCGTAGATCTGGTCGACGGTGATGCCGAACTTCTCCGCCTGGTGCTCGAAGTACTTCTTCAAGGTGTCGCCCCAGATGTAGCCGGGGGCGACGGAGTTGACGCGGATGCCCTGCGGACCGAGTTCGGTGGCCAGCGACTGCGACATCGCCAGCAGCGCCGACTTGGCGAGTTTGTAGCTGCCGTAGCGCTCCTGCGAGTGCCGCAGCACCATCGAGTTCACGTTCACGACCGCGCCCTGGGACTCGGCGAGGGCCGGCGTGAACAGCTGGGTCAGGCGCAGCGCGCCGAGCACGGTCAGCTCGATCGCGTCGCGGATGTGCTGGAAGTCGGTGCTGCCGAACGGCTTCATCGACGGCACGGAGAACGCGTTGTTGATCAGGCCGTCGACCCGGCCGAACGCGTCGGTGGTGGCGGACAGCAGGTGGGCGGCCGAGGCGTCGTCGGTGATGTCGGTCGAGACGGTCACCGCGCGGCGTCCCAGGTCGGACACCTCTTTGGCCACCTCGTCCAGACGCGACTGGGTGCGTGCGGCGAGCACCAGATCGGCGCCGGCCTCGGCGCAGCGCAGCGCGAGCGTGCGACCGAGCGCCGGCCCGACGCCAGAGATGACGATTACCTTGTCCTGGAGCAGATTTGTCATGTCTTATCCCAGCATCCGGTCGGCGACGGCGGCCTGCCGCTCCGCGATGCGGGCGGCGAAATCCTCCGGCGTGATCTTGTTGTGTTCGTGGAAAGGCAGTTTCGCGGCGACCTCGTCGAACTTGACGACCTCGACGGTCGGTCCGTCCTCGGCCGTGAACTCCCGGGACGTCCGCTGCCACCGGAACTGCAGGTAGCCGCGCGGGTGACCGAGAGCCTCCAGCCAGTTGGTCACGCCCGGGTTCCGCTCGCTGAGGACCATCCGGATCATGCCGTCCGGATCCACCTGTGCCTGAGCATTGTTCAGTGACGTCTGGTGGCTGATGTAGTCGAGCGAGATGTACCAGAGGCTACCCAGCTGGAAGCCCTGGTACGGAGCATCCGATTTCGGGACGGTGATGATCATCGCCTCGTCGTCCGCGAGGTCGTAATGGCCCACCGACGAGTACTGCGTCGCCAGTCCGCCCGGAGTGAGCCGCGGCGCGGTCATGGTGTTGACCGGCAGGTTGTCGTAGAACCACTGCGGGAACTGCAGCCACGTCTGCACGCGACTGACCAGCGCCTTACCGGCGCGAGCGAAACGCTTCTCGGTCTCCTCGCGCGTGAGCGGCGGCACCGGGACGCCGATCCGGTCGGCGCGCTCGATGCGGATGGTCCCGCGCTGCTGGCTCCAGTCGCTGTAGACCTCGCGCACCACCAGCTGGCTCGAGCCCGGCGCCAGCGTGAAGTGGTTGCGGCGGCCGTCGGCGGGGCCGGGACCGAACGTGGCGACGAACGTGCCGTCGTCCTCGATGTGCAGTTCCCGGTCGTCGAAGGCGATCTCGCTGCCCGGGACGTTCGCGTTGGTGTAGTTGCCGCTGAGGACCTGGAAGCTCAGGTCCGAGGTGGTGCCGCGGGTGCCGGTGACGATGTACTCGGCGTCGTCGTTGATGCGGGCACCGAAGTACAGAGTGTCGGGGTTGTCCAGCCCCATCTTCGTGAACGGGCCGGTGCCCTGGATGAAGCTCGGATGGGTCTTCTCGGTGGCCCATGCCGCGTGCACGGTCGCGAGGATTCCGCCGGCGAGGTACTGCATGCCCTCGAGCAGATCCTGTTCGGACCGGATGTGGGGGGCGCTCTCGACCAGCTTCTCGGCCTCGGCGATGGCCTCGGCCAGTGGATCCGTCAGCACACCTTGCTCCTTCGATCCAGTGGTACAAATATGTACCTGGGTGGTAGAACGTGCGATGAGTCAGACGATAGAACGTGTTTCAAGGAGTGGTCAATGACCCCAGGCATCGCCGAGTCCGAGTCCAGTGGGCGTCGGTCCCCACCGACGGAGCGGGTGGTCCAGATCCTCGACTTCCTGGTCGCCCGCGAAGAACAGCGCTTCGGTTTGTCCGAACTGGCGCGTGCGCTCTCCATCAGCAAGCCCACGTGCCTGGGAATCCTCTCCGAGTTGGTCGTCGCCGGCTACCTCACCCGAGACCCGGTCTCCAAGACGTACGGGCTCGGGCCGGCGCTGATCGCCGCCGGGCGCGCGGCGCAGCGCGGCTTCGCCGTCGGGGCGATCGCGCGGGCGCAGCTCGATGGGGTTGCCGCCGAGTTCGGTGCGGTGTGCACGGCGTCGGCGGTGGTCGGCGACCAGGTGATGATCCTCGAGACCGTCACGCCGGCCGGAATGGCGCTGGGACGTACGGCTGCCCGCGTCGGTCAGGCGTATCCGTTCGCCCCGCCGGTGGGTCTCATGTACGTGATCTGGGACAGCGACGACGACCTCGAGGCGTGGCTGCGGCGCGATCCCGCACTGCCGGTGGTCCTCGATCGGGAACTGCTCGGGCGAGTCGTCGACGACTGCCGTGAGGTCGGATACCTCGTCGAACGCTTGACCCCCGTCGGACGCAAGCTGTTCTCGCTCATGGCCGGCGTCGCGGGCCGGGACCTGCCGACCGAGCTGCGCGAGCTCATCGGCGAGATGGTGTCGAGTCTCGGCGAGCGCGTCTACCTGCACAGCGAAACCGAGCCCGACATCGACTACCCGGTGAGTCTGATCGCGGCGCCCGTGTACGACGCCGACGGGCACCAGTCGCTGGTCCTCACGCTCGACGTTGGCGGACCGATCACCGGAGCCGAGATCGCCCGGCGCGGTGCGGCACTCGTCGCCGCGGCGGACGCGGTGACGGCGGAGGTCGGCGGACGGCGTCCCGTGCGCTCCTCCTGACCTGGTCGCAGCAGGCGAGCCATTGACCGCGGGTGGAACAGGTTCTATTCTCGGCTCGAAGTCAGTTTTCGAACCGACCCGGTACAAATATGTACCAGTGAACTCGTCGAGGAGCCGCGCGTGACACCCCTGGCATCCCCGTCCACCTACGAGCTGTCGCACCTGCAGGCGCTCGAGGCCGAGGCGGTCCACATCTTCCGTGAGGTCGCCGCGACCTTCGAACGGCCCGTCCTGCTGTTCTCCGGCGGCAAGGACTCCGTGGTGATGCTGCACGTCGCCGCCAAGGCGTTCTGGCCGGCGCCGCTGCCGTTCCCGGTGATGCACGTCGACACCGGCCACAACTTCGACGAGGTCATCGAGTTCCGCGACCGGACCGTCGAGCGGCTCGGCCTGCGCCTGGTGGTCGCGAGCGTCGAGGACGACATCGCGGCCGGGCGGGTGGTCGACGAGACCGGGCCGCGGGCCAGCCGCAACCGCCTGCAGACGCACTCACTGCTGCGCGGCATCCGGGAGAACAAGTTCGACGCCGTGTTCGGCGGCGCGCGCCGCGACGAGGAGAAGGCCCGAGCCAAGGAGCGTGTCTTCAGCTTCCGCGACGAGTTCGGGCAGTGGGATCCCAAGGCGCAGCGGCCCGAACTGTGGAACCTCTACAACGGGCGGCACCGGCGCGGTGAGCACATCCGGGTGTTCCCGCTGTCGAACTGGACCGAACTCGACATCTGGCAGTACATACTCGAGGAGGAGATCGAGCTGCCGTCGATCTACTACGCGCACCGCCGCCCGGTCGTCGAACGGGACGGAATGCTGTTGGCGCACACCCGGTTCCTGACACTGCTGCCCGGCGAGGAGCCACGCGACGAGCTCGTACGTTTCCGCACCGTCGGCGACGCGACCTGCACCGGCTGCGTCGAATCGTCGGCCGCCACTGCCGCCGAGGTCGTCACCGAGGTCGCGGCCAGCCGCATCACCGAACGCGGCGCCACCCGCGCCGACGACCGGATCTCCGAGGCCGGCATGGAAGACCGCAAGAAGGAGGGGTACTTCTGATGGCCCACACCCAGCAACTCCTCCGCGTCGCCACTGCGGGCAGTGTCGACGACGGCAAGTCCACGCTGATCGGACGCCTGCTGTACGACTCGAAGTCGATCTTCGAGGACCAGCTCGAGGCGGTCGAACGCAGCAGTCGCGAGCGCGGTACCGAGTACACCGACCTGGCGCTGCTCACCGACGGATTGCGCGCCGAGCGCGAGCAGGGCATCACCATCGACGTCGCACACCGCTACTTCGCGACGCCGCAGCGCAAGTTCATCATCGCCGACACCCCCGGGCACGAGCAGTACACCCGCAACATGGTCACCGGAGCGTCGACCGCGGACCTCGCGCTGATCCTCGTCGACGCCCGCAAGGGGGTGCTCGAGCAGACCCGCCGGCACGCGTTCCTGTCGACGCTGCTGGGGATCCCGCACCTGGTGCTGTGCGTGAACAAGATGGATCTCGTGGACTGGTCGCAGGAGCGGTTCGAAGAGATCAAGGACGAGTTCGGACAGTTCGCGACCAAACTCGACGTTCACGACCTGACGTTCATCCCGGTGTCGGCACTCAAGGGCGACAACATCGTCACCCGCACCGAGAACATGCCGTGGTACGAGGGTTCGTCGCTGCTGCACCACCTCGAGGATGTGCACATCGCGTCCGACCGCAACCTCATCGATGCGCGCCTGCCCGTCCAGTACGTGATCCGGCCGCAGCGGCAGACGGACGCCGACCTGCACGACTTCCGCGGCTATGCGGGCACCGTCGCGAGCGGCGTCTTCAAGCCGGGCGACGAGGTGGTCGCGCTGCCGTCGGGCTTCACCTCGACGATCTCCGCGATCTGGGGGCCGGGTGGGGAGGAGGTCAAGGAGGCCTTCGCACCGTCCGCGGTGTGCGTACAGCTGGCCGACGACCTCGACGTCAGCCGCGGCGACACCCTGTGCAGGCCGAACAATCGACCGCTCGTCGGCCAGGAGATCGACGCGATGATCTGCTGGCTCACCGAGCAGGCGTCGCTGAGCCCCGACGCGCGGTACACCGTCCTGCACACCACCCGCGCGACGAAGGCGCAGGTGGTGCGGCTCGACTACCGGCTCGACGTCAACACGCTGCACCGGGACGAAACGGCACAGTCGCTCGCGCTCAACGAGATCGGACGCGTCCAGCTGCGCACGCAGCAGCCGCTGCTGTTCGACCCGTACCGACGCAACCGGGTGACCGGCAGTTTCATCCTCGTCGACGACACGACCGGCAACACCGTCGCCGCCGGCATGATCACCGGGCCGACCCTCAAGGAATCGAAGGTCGTCTGGCACTCGGCCGCCGTGTCCCGCGACGAGCGCGCGACCCGCGGGTCGACGGTGTGGCTCACCGGTCTGTCGGCGTCCGGGAAGTCCACGGTCGCGGTGGAACTCGAACGGCGACTCGTCGCCGCCGGGATTCCCGCGTACCGGCTCGACGGCGACAACCTGCGACACGGACTCAACGCCGACCTCGGGTTCAGCGCCGAGGACCGGGCGGAGAACGTCCGGCGCGTCGGGGCCGTCGCGCAGCTGCTCGCCGACGCCGGCATGGTCGCTGTGGCCTCGCTCATCAGCCCCTACGCCGCGGATCGCGACCGGGTCCGCCGACTGCACGAGGAGGCCGGGCTGCCGTTCGTCGAGGTGTTCGTCGACACCCCGATCGAACAGTGCGAGGCGCGCGACCCCAAGGGGATGTACGCCAGGGCCCGGGCGGGGGAGATCACCGGTTTCACCGGCGTCGACGACCCGTACGAAGCCCCCGAACGCGCCGAACTGGTGCTGCGGCCCGAGGACGGCGACCCGGTCGCACAGGCCGCGAAGATCATGGAGTATCTGAACCTGTGAGCACCGACGTCGAACTCGCAGCCGACCTCGCCGAACGGGCGGGCAAACTCCTGCTGGACCTGCGCGTCCGGGAGTTGGGGGAGACCCCGCTCGACAAGGCTGCCGCGAAGGAGCTGGGGCGACGGGGCGACAAGGCTGCCAACGTCCTGCTGCTGGACGGGCTGGCCGCCGAACGTCCGTCCGACTCGGTGCTGTCGGAGGAGTCTGCAGACGATGCGGCCCGCCTCGACAACGAGCGGGTCTGGATCATCGACCCGCTCGACGGTTCCCGCGAGTACGGTCTGGTCGGACGATCCGACTGGGCTGTTCACGTCGCGTTGTGGGAGCGCGGGGCGGGCATCACCGCGGCCGCAGTGGCGCAGCCCGCGCGGGGCGAGGTGTACGTCAGCGGAACCGCGCGGGCCGTGCCGTCCGACCGGATCAATCCCCGGATCCTGGTGAGCGACAGCAGACCGCCCGCCTTCGTCGACGCCCTCGCACGACGCGTCGGCGGCACGGTCGAGCCGATGGGCTCGGCCGGCGCCAAGGCGATGGCCGTCCTGCGGGGAGACGCGGATGCGTACGTGCATGCCGGCGGCCAGTGGGAGTGGGATTCGGCGGCACCGGTGGGCGTCGCCCTCGCCGCGGGACTGCACTGCTCCCGTATCGACGGAACTCCGTTGCGCTACAACGAGCCTCATCCGTACCTACCGGATCTGCTGATCTGTCGACGCGACCTAGCGGTGCCGTTGCTCGCCGGCATTGCGGAGGAGACCGGCGGTCCGACCGACAGTCCTCGGGTCGCGATGGCCCGCGAGTACATCGACTCCCTCGTCACCCACGACACCAGCAAGGTGCGTCTCGCCAGGCACTGCCACCGTTACGAGAACGGCCGGCGCACAGGAGAGTCCGGTGACGAGATCCGGTCGATGCTCGAGACCGGCGGGCAGTATCGGCCGATCAGCGCCGTCCGCGACGTCGAGTTCCGTGAGTGGGGCACCGACGTCGTCGCTCGGTTCCTGCTCGACATGAACACCGGCCGGGACCTCCTGACCGTCGCGATCACCGAGCATTTCTCCATCCCGAGTGCCGAGATCGAGGCGATCACGGCGATCATCGAGCCCCACCCGTAGGCACGTCAGGCGCCGGCAGGCTCCGATGCGAGTGCCGCGCCCAGGGCGTCCAGCAGCAGCTTCGTGCCCTCCTCGCGGGAACCGGCGTCGTCGTAGCCGTCGAGGAAGGCGCCCTGCTCGGTCATCACCAGGCGGGTACCGGTGCCCGACGGAAAGAGCTCGATCGTCGCCAGCGACACGGACGTGCGAATGTCGTCCATGTGCATGTCGTACGTGTAGACGATCCGCTCGTTAAGGACGATGTCCTGGTAGATCGACGAGAATGAATGGACGGGACCACCTTTCGGGCCGCCGCTGACCGTCTCGCGGCCGCCGACGCGGAAGTCCATGGTGCCCGCGTCCGACACCCAGTCGTCCGGGTGAGTGAACCAGCGGGACTTGGCCTCGGGGTCCGCGAACGCGTGGAACACGCGGGCGGGGTCGGCGTCGTAGACGCGTTCGACGACGAATGTGGAGTGGGTGACCGATCGGGTGCTCATGACGACTCCTCGGGTGCGGATGCTTCATCGGCCTCGGCGAGGAACTCGCCGAGTCGGTCGAGGCGGCGCTCGGTCAGCGTGCGCCGCTGAGCAATCCACTGCCCGGCCCCGTCCAGTGCATCCGGCACCAGATGGCAGGTCCGGGTGCGGCCGACCTTCTCGGATCGCACCAGTCCACTCGCCTCCAGGACCCGGAGATGCTGGACGACGGCGGGCAGTGACATGTCGAGCGGGGCCGCGAGCTCGCTGACCGAGGCGGGTCCGCGGCCGAGCCGCTCGACCATCCCGCGCCGACTCGGATCCGACAGCGCGTGGAAGACGCCGTCGAGCGGTGCGGAATACTTAAGCACACACTTAAGTATTCTCGCCCGCTCCGCTGTGTCAAGGGGGCGCCGCAAATTCGACCGGCGTCAGAAGCGCAGGGTCATCGGCCCCGGATTCCAGAGACCCGAGCGTCGCGCGGTCTCGGTCGTCAACTCGGCCGGGACGGCGGACTCGTCGCGTGGCGTGAACTGTTCCACCTGGCCCCAGTCCCGGCGCCAGTCGTGATTCAGGTACGACGGGATGGTCTCGGCGGACAGTAGCTGGTCGGTCCAGCCGAGCGGACCGCCACCGTAGTGGTCCTGCCACCGGTTGGTCGACACCGCCCCGGGGCGATCGGGGAGGATCCGGTAGCCCGGCACCTCCGCGACGCCGTTCGCGTGCGAGAACGGCTGCTGACACGGGAACTGGAGTCCCACCGCCCAGTCGGCGAGCACGGGGGTCTCCGAGCCGATCACATCCTGGAGGGTGCGTGTCTGCGGCACCCGCGGCGGCGTCACGGCGAGCCACTGGTCCGGGTCCCGGTCCTCGTCGGACGCGACGAGGCGAACCGCGTCGGCCTCGGCGGGCAACTGGTCCAGGGGAACCCGTACGTTCCGCCACGACGGCGCGGGACCGATGTCGTACGGCAACGCCCGGCCCAGGACGTCCACCGAGCCGTCGGGACGGCGGACGCCGTACTCGAGTTCGAGGTCCTGGCCGTACGTGACGATGCCGTCCCGGTCCGTCGACCGGATCCGGCCGGCGACGGCGACCGAGACGATGTCGCCGCGGGTCCCGTCGGCGCCGACGGCAGGCAGGCCGTACCACCCGCTGACCAGTGACGCCGTGGTCTGTTCGCCGCTGCGGTAGCTGCCGAGGACGGGCGTCGACGCCGGGTCGAGTCCGAAGGGGAGCGCGACGGTACTGCCGTTGACACCGACGGCGCCCTCGCCGCCGGCGGTCCCCGCGGTGGTGTCGGTGGAGGTGGGGGTGGCGTCCGGGTCGACGAGGTTGGCGGTACCGGCGGCCGCCGCCGTCTCGCCGTCGGCGCTCAGATCCGACGCGACACCGTTCGGTCGGAAACCGGTGGACTCGGTGCCGGCGAGCGCGGTTGCCACGTTGCCCGAGAGCGGTTGCAGCACGGATGCATTCGGATCGGTCTCGAGCAGTACGTCGTTCGCGAGCCCGCAGTTCTGGCCGCGCAGCGCGTCGAAGTTCGCCCGGCCGACCGAGTACGCCGGATACTGGCTCACCGCGCCCTTTGCGAGCGAGAGCACCTCGAAGGCCACCATGACGGCCGCGGCGATCGTCAACGGGGGCAGCGCCCACACCCGGCGCGCACGGGAACCCGCTGCGGGAACCCGGGATTCGCGCACATGGCACCACGTTGTGACGCCGACCATGAGGATCGCGCCGCCGAAGAGCACCGTCGCAGCCCCGGTGCCCGCGAGCGACGGCGGCTTGTCCCACCACGGCACACCCCACGCCGACACGTACCAGTAGTTGTTGGTCCCGATGAACGTGAACGCCAGGAGGAACAGCACGGCCGCCGCGAACAGGGCCCGGTTGCGGGGTGAGCGCAGTACGGCCGTCCCGACGGCGACCGCCGTGAGCACCGCGAGCGCGCCTGCCAGGCCGGCGAACACGCCGAGATGGTGCGTCCACTTGGTGGGGGTGAACATCATCAGCGCCACGGCGCCGAGCACGACCCCGATGATGCGGCGGGACGGGCCGGCGGAGGTGCCGGGAATGCGTCCGCCCTTGCGCAGCATCGCGAGCACGGTCACCGCCAACCCCAGGAACATCACGAAGATGCCGAATCGGCGCGAGAGCGATCCGTCGGCCGTGTCGTTGAGCAGCCACTGATACCGCAGATTCTCGCTGAACCACTTCTCGCTGGGCCCGCCGGCGACATGGGCGTCCTGCATCGCCGGGACCACTGCGAGCGTCTGGTCGGCGAAGATCGCAACGAGAATGACGGTGCCGGAGGCCAGGATCGGCAGCAGCAGCGCCGCGTATCCGACGTGTCGGGCCCGCGCGATCGCGATCCGCAGCAGGGGCCGCAGACCGGCGAGCAGTGCCGCGAAACAGATGATCCCGGACGGCCCGACGGAGAGGGTGGCCGCTGCGACGAGGATCGCCACCGCCGCCGGCAGCAGCCGCCGTGTCGCGATCGCCCGCTCCACCGAGCACCACGTCAGCAGTACACCGGCCGCGACGATCGGTTCCGGACGCAAGCCGTTGTTGTACGGCAGCCACACCGCGAGGAAGCCCAACGCTCCCGTCCACAGGGCGATCCGGCCCGTGCGAGCGGCCACGCCCAACCGGGGTACGACCTCCCGGCTGAGCACCAGCCACGTGACGATGCCGGCGAGCAACGCGGGCAGACGCACCCACGGGCTGGCACTCCAGATGTCGTCGAGCAGACCGAAGATGTAGTAGTAGGGGGTTCCGAACGGGGTCTCCGGAACACCGAAGTAGCGGAAGTAGTTCGACATATAGCCGGACGACTGCGCCGACCGCGCCATCGTGTACTGATAGCCGTCGTCGGCGGTGGTGGCGCCGATGAAGTGCCACAGCACGAGGGTTCCGATGACGACCACGTCCAACGAGCCGACGCGCCACCACCGTGCCGGCAGGAACCGGCGGGCCCGGCGGCCGTCGGTGAGGTCCAGTCGATGCAGCGCCACCAGCGCCAGCAGCGTGGCGAGCACCGCCACGATCATCGCGACCATCTTGGTCGCCGTCGGCGTGGTCGAGAAGCGGGTGTCGAGCCCAGCGCTCACCTGCAGTCCCGCCGGCGCGCTGCCGTCGAGATCGCTGAAGACGCCGACCATCTGGGGGCGGACGTCACCGTCGACGTTCTTCGTCGCGTCTGCCGCCCCCGATCCGGTGATCGCGGCCGTCGTCCGCTCGGACGTCGACGACACGGTGATCGTGCACTCGCTGCCCCGCAGTTCCGTGAGCGGCGTCGAGATCAGCGAGCGGTCGCGCAGGATCACCTCGAGACGGGCGGGCGCGGACTCGGTGGCCGCCGTCGTCTTCGCGACGAGACCGTAGCGTTCGGCACCCGGTGCGCCCGAGGGCATGGTCGCCACGAGCGCGCCGCCGGAGCCGAGGCCCGCGGCGGTCGCACAGGGGATCCGGGCGTCGAAGGTGAACGGCGCGTAGGACACCAGAGGCGCCTCGACGCTGCCCGTCGACCCGCCCTGCGGCCACGAGAGCGTCGACTGCTCCTGGTTCACCGGCAGCAACGGAACCGCCACCGCGGACAGGACGCCGAGGACGCCGGCGACGATCGCGATCAGGCGCGCACGCCGAACGTCCCACCATCCCTGACGGGCAGGTCCGGGTTCACGCACTGCTCTCTTCGCGGATGCATGTTCCGCCCCCACCATGCTGTCGACCACGAGAAGCGATGGTAACGGCAATCACACCTGTCACCGAGCGCCCTCACCGCGCCGTCGCGAATTCCGGCAATTCGCCGGGTAGAACGGACGAATGAAGGTATACACCGGAACCGATCCCGCTCTCGATCCGATGCGGGTGGCCGACTTCGCGCGCCGCGCCGAGGCGGCCGGCTACGACGGATTGCACGTGTCGGAGACGGTGCACGACCCCTTTCTGCTCGCGCTGTTGGCGCTGCAGGCCACCGAACGACTCGTCGTGCGGACGTCGGTGGCGCTCGCGTTCGTTCGTAGTCCGCTGCTCACCGCCTACACCGCATGGGACCTGTCGAAGATGTCGGGAGGGCGATTCCATCTCGGCCTCGGTAGCCAGATCCGGCAGAACATCGAGGAGCGGTATGCGATGCCGTGGACCGCTCCCGCCGCAGCGATGCGCGAGTACGTCGGCGTCGTGCGCGCCGCGTTCGAGACGTTTCGCACGGGCGAACTCGTCGCATACGAGGGTGAGCGGTACCGGTTCCTCCGGATGCAGCCCTACTTCAACCCGGGCCCCGACACGCAGACGCCCACACCGCCGGTCTATCTCGGCGGTGTGGGACAGCGCATGCTGCGGGTTGCGGGGGAGTGCGCCGACGGTCTGGTCACGCACCCGACCAACTCCGATCCGCGGTACCTCGCCGACGAGTGTGTGCCCGCACTGACCGAGGGTGCGGCGACGGCGGGCCGGACACTGGACGGCTTCGACATCGTCGCGGGCCTGCAGGTGATCACCGGTGCCACCGACGCCGACGTCGCCGCGGAACGCGAGCGGCGCCGCCGACTGTTCGCGTTCCTGTACTCGACGCCCGCCTACCGCGGTGCGCTCGAGCGGCACGGGTTTCCCGACCTGCAGGCCGAACTGGCCGACCTCGTCCGCCGCGACGACTGGGATCGGCTGCGAGGCATCGTGACCGACGACGTCCTCGCGACCGTCGTGCCGACAGCCCGCTACGACACGCTCGCCGACGCGGTCCGCGAGCGCCTGCACGGCGTCGCGCAGAGTGTCACGCTGGCGCTGCCCGAGAACCCGGACCACGATCGCCGCATGGCCGACGTGGTCGCCGAACTACACGCCGGATAGCTTCGCGAAAGGTGCAGGAACAGGAATGAGTCGTCTCGCCCGGATCGTGCCCTTGCTCGCCGCGCTGGTGTGCGGCGCGCTCGCCGGTCGCGTGCTGTCGTCCCCGGTGCCCGAGTACTACCTCTGGGCCGAGAGTGCGCTGCCCGCAGCCCTCGTCACCAACGGTGCCGGCGTCGCGGCCGCCGCCGTCATGGCGGTGCTGGTCACCGTGGCGCTCGTCCGGCGGCGATCGGTGACCTTGGTGACGGCGGCTGTCGTGGCCGGGCTGCTGCTCCTCGCGTTGCCGGACGTGTTCCGCTACCCGGACGAGCCTGCGGTGCTCCTGTACTCGAATGCCGTTGCCGCAGGGGTGGTTCTCGGTGCGGTCTCGCCCCTGGCCGCGCGCGAGCTGAGCGCGCAGGCCGCGCTCGCGGTGGGTGCCGTCGGCGCCTTCCTGCTGTCGGGGGCGGTGGCCGAGGTCAGTGGGGGCGGTACGGCGGACTTCGGCTGGACCGCCTACACCCCGCTCACCTCCCAACCGGTCGAGCGCTCGAGCGTGGTGGGCTTGTGGCCCGTCGTCGCGGCGGCGCTCGTCGTCCTGACGGTCGTGCTGGACCGCAGAACCTCGTGGGGCGCGCGGGTCGACACCCGGTGGGCGGCGATCGCCGCCGCGCTGCCCGCCGCTGCCTTCGCCGCTGTGCGGATCCTGACGGAGTCGGCGGCACTGCCGCAGTGGTGGTACCCCTACGTCGGACTGGTGACGGCGCTCGTGGCGTGGCTCGCATGGCAGCTGCCCGGGCGCGACGGGCAGTTGGTGTTCGCCGGGGCGGCGATCCTCGCTGCAGCGGCGGTGGGGACACCGTGGGCGAGCGGCAACTGGTGGGCGATCGTCGTCCCCGCCGCGCTGATCGTCGCCGGCGCCGCAGTGGGACTGCGGTGGCCTGTACCGGCGGTCGGTTTCGGCCTTCTGGCGGTGGCGGCCGCGATTTGCCTGCTCGGTCCCGACCACTCGGACGTCTCGGCCTTCGTCTACGCGATCGCGCTACCTGCCGGGGTGGGGTACGTGGTCGGGTCCTGCCTGCCGACGTCGGCGCCCGCGTCGACGGTCGGTCTCTCGCTGCCGTTCTGCATCGCGATCCCGGGTGTCGTGGCAGCGGCCGGCACGATCTCCGAACGGTACGCGGACTACCTGCCGGGTTCCGGAGCGCAGCTGTCGACCTCGACACCGGTCGTCCTGGCCGCGGTCTCGGTGGTCGTCGTGTGCGGCGTGGGCGCGTGGGGACTCGGACTCCGCTCTGGAGTCCACTGACACCGGACCGGCCGAGCCGACGCCCCTGGAAACGGCCGAAGGCCCCACTCTCGAAAGAGTGGGGCCTTCCGTGTGCCCCCGGCAGGATTCGAACCTGCGGCCTTTCGCTCCGGAGGCGAACGCTCTATCCCCTGAGCTACGGGGGCGCACCGGAAACCCGGTGTGCCAGTGGGCGAAGTTAGCGTAGCGCATTGTCGCCGATCGTCCACATCGGCTGGTAGATCGGTGTTTTTCTCGTTCTTCCGGTGACGGTCGGCGGTGAAAGCAGACCGGGCGGCGCACCCGCTGGGGGAGCGCCGCCCGGTGGCGTTTCGACGAGACGGTTCGTCAGTTCATCGGAAGCGGAGAGGCGTTCCGGTCCGCCAGCATGCCGGTGATGAGCGTCGCCTCACCCTGCTGCGTCGAGACCATCTTCTTCGCCAGATTCCGGACGGCCGGAACGTCCGCGTACTGCTCCGCGTACTCCATCATCGGCAGCCCACCCTGGTGGTGCCGCAGCATCAACTGCAGGAACATCACGTCGAGTTCGGGACCCGTGGCCTGACCGAGCGCGGCCATCTCCTCCGGGCTCGCCATGCCGGGCATCTTGCTGCTGTCGTGCTCCTCGGCAGCGCCGGTCGCGGCGGTCCCGTGGCCCGAATGTCCTCCGTGCCCGCCGTTTTCGGTCATCCACGTCATGTAGCCGTCGGTGGGCAGCGGAGCCCGGTCCCACAGCGCCAGCCACCCCTGCATCTGACCGACCTGGTTCTGCTGGCTGGTCAGGATGTCGAACGCGAGGCTCTTGACCTTGGGGTCGGTCGACTTCGTCAGCGCGATCGACGACATGTCGATCGCCTGGTTGTGGTGCACCGTCATGTCCTGGGAGAACCCGACGTCCACGGACGTCTCCGACGGGATGGGCGCGCCCTTCTCGTCGAGGGGCAGTCGCACGAAGAACCCCAGCGCGAAGCCGATCGCGAGGACGCCGATCAAACCCACCACGGCGAGCGCGGTTCGCTGACTCCGGTTGCTCGGCGCGGTGGCGGTCCGGTCCGGGCTGTCGATGTCGGTCATCGCGTCGATCAGCCGTTCCCGCCGGCCGCGGGAGCGGGCGCCTGCTCCGCCCCGGTGGGCATGGGGAGGCCGGAAGGCAGTCCGGCGGCGCCGCCGGTCTCACTGGCGTCGGGCGTGATGCCGCCACCGTCCATCGGCACCGCGTCCGGTCCGGGAGCGCTCGCGTCGAACGGCGGCGGGTTGGCCGGGTCGAACGAGCCGGGAATCGTCGAGCAGCTCGCGCCGACCTCGGGGTAGGCGTAGCGGTTCAGACGCAGCGCCTTGATGAACTGGTCGATGCGCTCGTCGTCGGCACTGTCGACCTTGAGCTGGTGACCCCACGACTGCAGTGAGATGGGGGAGTCCAGGCCCGGGTACGGCGACATCAGCATGTATCCGTCACGCGAGCTAGCGCGCTCCTCGAGCTGCTTGCGCTGCGCGTCGTCGATCGTGTCGGGGTTGTATGTGATCCAGACGGCGCCGTGCTCGAGCGAGTGCACGGCGTTCTCGGTGCGGATCGGATCGGCGTAGACGGTGCCGGTGCACGTCGCCCATACCGAATCGTGCGGTCCACCGAACGGCGGGGTCTGGTCGTAGGCGACCCGCTGGGTCGATTCGACGTGCACGCCGGCCGGGTAGTCGACCTTGACGACGCCGTCGATCGACGACGACGGATCCTGGTTGGACTCCGACGGCGTGAACTTCGCCACGGCCTGCTGATCCTGGTACTTCGGGAAGATGTTGACGGCGAGAACGCCGATCAGCGCGACGACGGCGACGACGGCGCCGATGGTCAGCCACGGAACCTGACGCGATGCGCCGCCACCGCGCTTGGCTGCGGGCACACCGCCCTGCTTCTTCTTGGCTGCCTTGATCGCCTTGGCTGACTTGGCCCCCGTTTTGCTACTGCCGGGACCGCGATTTTCCGAACCGCTGGGCATCGATGAGTGCTCTTTCGGTGATGGGATACAGGGCGTCCTCGAGGGGCAGGGAGCCTCCCCGGTCCCCATCAGGCCTCACCACTGTACGTTCCGACCCTGAGGGGAACCTTGGAGACAGGGTGATACTGGGTAAACCGCCCGCTGGTCCAGGCAATAAGATGGACTCCTGTGACTCCAGCCGACCTTGCCGAACTGCTCCGAGGGACCGCCGCGAAGGTGCTCGCCGAGCACGGACTCGACGTTTCCGTACTGCCCGCGACACTGACGGTCGAGCGTCCTCGTAATCCCGAGCACGGTGATTACGCCTCGAATGTGGCGATGCAGGTGGCCAAGAAGGCCGGTGCGAACCCGCGCGATCTCGCCACCTGGCTCGCCGCGGCACTGGCGGCGTCCGACGGCATCGATTCCGCGGAGGTGGCAGGCCCCGGCTTCCTGAACATCCGCCTGGCCGCCGACGCGCAGGGCGCGATCGTCGCGAAGGCCCTCGAGTCCGGCGCCGCGTACGGAGCGGGCGACGCGCTCGCCGGCAAGCGGATCAACCTCGAATTCGTCTCCGCGAACCCCACCGGCCCCATTCACCTCGGTGGCACCCGTTGGGCCGCGGTCGGCGACGCGCTGGGGCGCATCCTGGCGACGCAGGGCGGCGACGTGACGCGCGAGTACTACTTCAACGACCACGGCGCCCAGATCGACCGCTTCACCCGCTCGCTCATCGCCGCCGCGCAGGGCGAACCGGCGCCCGAGGACGGCTATGCCGGCGCCTACATCGTCGACATCGCGGCCGACGTGCAGAAGCAGGTGCCCGGCGCGCTCGACCTGCCCGAGGCCGAGCGCCACGAGACCTTCCGGTCCATCGGCGTCGAGCTGATGTTCGAGCACATCAAGCGCACGCTGCACGAGTTCGGAGTCGACTTCGACGTCTACTTCCACGAGAACTCGCTGTTCGAGTCCGGCGCGGTGGAGCGGGCCGTCGAGACCCTCAAGGGCTCCGGCAACCTGTACCACGAGGACGGCGCCTGGTGGCTCAAGAGCACCGACTTCGGTGACGACAAGGACCGTGTCGTCATCAAGTCCGATGGCAACGCCGCGTACATCGCAGGCGACATCGCCTACTTCCAGGACAAGCGTGCCCGCGGCTTCGACCTGTGTATCTACATGCTCGGCGCCGACCATCACGGCTACATCGGCCGGCTCAAGGCCGCGGCGGCCGCGTTCGGCGACGACCCCGACACCGTCGAGGTCATGATCGGGCAGATGGTCAATCTCGTCCGCGGCGGCGTCGCCGTGAAGATGAGCAAGCGTGCCGGCACGGTCATCACGCTCGATGATCTGGTCGAGGCGATCGGCGTGGACGCCGCCCGCTACTCGCTCGTCCGCTCTTCGGTGGACCAGAGCATCGACATCGATCTCGAGTTGTGGGCCAGCACCACCAACGAGAACCCGGTGTACTACGTGCAGTACGCACACGCGCGGCTGTGCTCGATCGCCCGCAACGCCGCCGATCTGGGCCTGGGCACGGAGAACCCGAACCTCGGACTGCTCACCCACGACCGCGAGGGCGACCTCATCCGCACCATCGCCGAGTACCCGCGGGTGGTGGCGAAGGCCGCCGAACTGCGGGAACCGCACCGCATCGCGCGCTACCTCGAGGAGCTGGCCGGTACCTACCACCGCTTCTACGACGCCTGCCGCATCCTCCCTCAGGGCGACGAGGAGGCCACCGGCCTGACCACAGCGCGACTGGCGTTGTGCGCCGCATCGCGTCAGGTCCTGGCGAACGGTCTCGAGCTGCTCGGCGTCAGCGCACCGGAGCGCATGTGAACGCGCATCCCGCCGGCCCCCGGCACGCCGAGATCCAGCACGCCCCCGGGCTGCCGCCCCGCCCCGCGACGGCGTCCGAGATGACCGCGCTTCCCGAGCAGGTGTGGCCCCGCAGCGCCGAGCGCGGCGCCGACGGCGTCGTCCGCATCGCCGGGGTCCCGGTGACGGAACTGGCGGAGAAGTACGGCACGCCACTGTTCGTCGTCGACGAGGACGACTTCCGCTCCCGCTGCCGCGAGATGGCGCGCGCCTTCGGCGGTGCCGAGCGCGTGCACTATGCGTCGAAGGCCTTCCTGTCCGCCGAGATCGCCCGTTGGGTGCGCGACGAGGGCCTGTCGATGGACGTCGCGTCCGGCGGCGAACTGGCCGTCGCGCTGCACGCCGGCTTCCCCGCCGAGCGGATCACGATGCACGGCAACAACAAGTCCGTCGCCGAACTCGACGCCGCCGTCGCGGCCGGGGTCGGGCACATCGTGCTCGACTCGATGGTCGAGATCGAGCGCCTCGACGAGGTCGCGGCCCGCCGCGGCGTCGTGCAGGACGTCCTGATCCGCATCACCGTCGGTGTCGAGGCGCACACGCACGAGTTCATCGCGACCGCACACGAGGACCAGAAGTTCGGGTTCTCGCTGTCCGGCGGCAAGGCGATGGCGGCCGTCGCCCGCGTCTTCGAGACCGGCAACCTGCGTCTGGTCGGGCTGCACAGCCACATCGGCTCGCAGATCTTCGAGGTCGACGGGTTCGAACTGGCCGCGCACCGCGTCATCGGGCTGATGCGCGAGATCGTCGACCGCTTCGGTGCCGAGAAGACGTCGCAGCTGTCGATGGTCGACCTCGGTGGCGGTCTCGGCATCTCGTACCTGCCGAGTGACAATCCGCCGCCGGTCGCCGAACTCGCGGCCAAGCTCGCGCACATCGTCGCGACCGAGTCTGCGGCCGCGGGACTGCCTGTGCCGACCCTCATGGTCGAGCCGGGCCGCGCGATCGCCGGCCCCGGCACCGTCACGCTGTACGAGGTCGGCACCATCAAGGACGTCACCCTCGACGCGGGTGCGACGCGGCGGTACGTCAGTGTCGACGGCGGCATGAGCGACAACATCCGCACGTCGCTGTACCAGGCTGAGTACGACGCGCGCCTCGTCTCGCGGGACAGCGACGGCGCCCCCGTCGTGGCCCGTGTCGTGGGCAAACACTGTGAGAGTGGCGACATCGTGATCCGCGACGCCTGGATGCCCGACGATCTGGGTCCGGGAGATTTGCTCGCCGTCGCGGCCACGGGCGCATACTGCTATTCGATGTCCAGCCGGTACAACCTGCTCACCCGCCCCGCGGTGGTGGCAGTGCGGGACGGCGCCTCACGCCTAATCTTGCGTAGGGAAACTGTGGAAGATCTGCTCAGCTTGGAGGTTTCGGAGTGACCAGCGAATCGGCGCAGCGCGCCATCGGGGTGGCTGTTCTCGGCCTCGGGACCGTGGGCAGCGAGGTGGCTCGGATCATCCGCGAGCACTCGACCGACCTCGAAGCCCGAGTCGGCGCACGTCTGGAGCTGCGCGGAGTCGCGGTCCGGCGCATCGACGGCGATCGCGGCCTGCCTGAGGAACTGCTCACCACCGACGCCGAGTCGCTGGTCACCCGCGACGACGTCGACGTGGTCGTCGAGGTGATCGGCGGTATCGAGTTGCCGCGCAAGCTGGTGCTCGCCGCGCTCAACGCGGGCAAGTCCGTCGTGACCGCGAACAAGGCTCTGCTCGCCGAGTACACCGGTGAGCTCGCCGAGGCCGCCGAGCGGCAGAGCGTGGACCTGTACTTCGAGGCGGCAGTTGCCGGTGCGATCCCGGTGATCCGTCCGCTCACGCAGTCGCTCGCGGGGGACCGCGTCGACCGTGTCCTCGGCATCGTCAACGGCACCACCAACTTCATCCTCTCCGCGATGGACGAGACCGGCGCCGACTACGCCGACACCCTCGCCGAGGCCGGTCGCCTGGGCTACGCCGAGGCCGATCCGACGGCCGACGTCGAGGGCTTCGACGCGGCGTCGAAGGCCGCGATCCTCGCGTCGATCGCCTTCCACACTCGCGTCACCGCGGGCGACGTGTACCGCGAGGGCATCTCGAAGATCACCTCGGACGATCTCGACGCCGCCAAGTCGCTCGACTGCACGATCAAGCTGCTGTCGATCTGCGAGCGGATCGTCGACGCGAACGGCGGCGAGCGCGTCTCCGCGCGCGTCTACCCGGCGCTCGTCCCGCGCGAGCACCCGCTCGCGGGTGTCAACGGGGCCTACAACGCCGTCGTGGTCGAATCGGCGAACGCCGGCCGCCTGATGTTCTACGGCCAGGGTGCCGGCGGCGCCCCCACCGCGTCCGCCGTCATGGGCGACCTGGTGATGGCCGCGCGCAACAAGGTGCACGGCGGCCGCGGCCCGCGCGAGTCCAAGTACGCGCAGCTGCCGATCGCGCCGATGGGCGACATCCCCACCCGCTACTACGTGAACATGCAGGTCGCCGATCGTGCCGGCGTGCTGTCGGCGGTCGCCGCCGAGTTCGCCAATCGCGGCGTCAGCATCTCCACCGTCCGGCAGGAGGGCGCCGGCGACGGTGCGCGCCTCGTGGTCGTCACCCACCTCGCAAACGACGCGGCACTGTCGGAAACGGTTGCCGCCCTTGCCGAACTCGAATCTGTAACCGCTGTGACCAGCGTGCTCCGACTGGAAGGTACCTCCGAATGACCGGCGCCAACTCCAAGGCCGAAACCAAGTCGACCCCCGTCCACACCCCGTGGCCGGGACTGATCGAGGCCTACCGCGACCGGCTCGCGATCGGACCGAACTGGAAGACGGTCACGCTGCGCGAGGGTGGCACGCCGCTGCTGCCCGCTGGGCACCTGTCGGAGCTGACCGGTTGCGACGTCTACCTCAAGGTCGAGGGTCTCAACCCCACCGGGTCGTTCAAGGACCGCGGTATGACGATGGCCGTCACCGACGCGCTCGCCCGCGGCCAGCAGGCCGTGCTGTGTGCCTCCACCGGCAACACCTCCGCCTCGGCCGCCGCATACGCCGCCAAGGCGAAGATGGGCTGCGCGGTGCTGGTGCCGCAGGGCAAGATCGCGATGGGCAAGCTCGCCCAGGCCGTCATGCACGGCGCACGCATCATCCAGGTGCAGGGCAACTTCGACGACTGCCTCGAGCTGGCCCGCAAGACCACCGCCGAGTTCCCGACCATCGGTCTGGTCAACTCCGTCAACCCGGTGCGCATCGAGGGTCAGAAGACCGCCGCGTTCGAGATCTGCGACGCTCTGGGCAAGGCGCCCGACATCCACGCGCTGCCCGTCGGTAACGCCGGCAACATCACCGCCTACTGGCGTGGCTACTCCGAGTACTTCGCCGACGGCATCACCTCGGTGCGCCCGCGCATGCTCGGCGTCCAGGCTGCCGGTGCCGCGCCGCTCGTGCACGGGGCCCCGGTCAAGGATCCGGAGACCATCGCCACCGCTATCCGCATCGGCGCACCGGCCTCGTGGAACGGTGCCGTCGCCGCCAAGGAAGAGTCGAACGGTGCCTTCCGTGCCGCGACCGACGAGGCGATCCTCGAGGCGTACCGGTTGATCGCCGCGACCGAGGGTGTCTTCGTCGAGCCCGCGTCGGCCGCGAGCGTCGCCGGACTCCTCGCCGCCCACAAGGAAGGTTGGCTGGACGCCGGTCAGACGGTCGTCTGCACCGTGACCGGCAACGGCCTCAAGGATCCCGACACCGCCCTCGCGGGCATGCCGGCGGTCCAGCCGATCCCGGTCGACCCGGTCGCCGTCGCCGCGGCGCTCGAGCTGGCATAGTGACCGCGGCTCCGGACACGGCAGTGGACCAGACGATGACACAGACCCTTCCCGCCGGACTCACCGTCACCGCTCGCGTCCCCGCGTCGAGCGCCAACCTCGGTCCGGGTTTCGACACGCTGGGTCTGGCTCTCGGTCTGTACGACGAGATCACCGTCACCACCACGGATTCGGGTCTGACGATCCGGGTCGAGGGAGAAGGCGCCGACGACGTCCCGTGGGGACCCTCACATCTCGTGGTCCGCGCGATCGAACGGGGCCTCGAGGCCGCGGGTCTGTGGGCGGACGGGCTGGATGTGGTGTGCCGTAACGCCATTCCGCATTCGCGGGGACTCGGCTCGTCCGCGTCCGCTGCCGTCGGTGGCCTGGCCGCGGCCAACGGTCTCGCACTGAAGTCGGCGCCGGAGCTGGCGCTGACCGACGCGCAGCTGGTCCAGCTGTCGTCGGAGTTCGAGGGGCACCCCGACAATGCGGCCGCAAGCGTCCTCGGCGGCGCGGTCGTGTCGTGGAGCGAGGCGGGCGTCGACGACGCCGCGCAGCGTAGCTACAGCGCCGTCCGGCTGCCGGTGCACCCGGATGTCCGCGTCGTGGTGCTGGTGCCGTCGGAGCGATCGTCGACTGCGCTCACCCGGGGCCTGCTGCCGGAGACCGTGCCGCACCGGGACGCTGCGTTCAACGTCAGCCGCGGCGCACTCGCGGTGGTCGCGCTCACCCAGCGACCGGATCTGCTGATGACGGCGACCGAGGACAAGCTGCACCAGGCGCAGCGTGCCCCTGCGCTGCCGCTCACGACGACGTGGATCGCGAAACTGCGCGACGCGGGCATCGCGGCGACGGTGTCGGGTGCGGGACCGACGGTGCTGGCGCTGTCGGTCCGGCCGTTCCCCGATGCGCTCCGTCGCGAGGCCGAGGAAAGTGGTCTGCGCGTGCTCGAACTGGAGGTCGCGGACGGCGTCCAGGTGAACTGACGGAACGCGCCCAGGATGGTTACTGCTCGGTTCTTGCCGAGTAAGGCATTCGCCGCTATCCTGGGCGTGTCCGTACATCGTGCGCTTCAGACGCCGGTGCTTCACCAGGGCAATCACTCCATTTCTACGGGGTATTCCTGGCATGATCCTCACGCGATTACCTCAGCGCTGATCGATCGACAGCACCCGCCTTCTCCGGTGATGTGATGGAGGACAAGGCCGCAATTCCATCCAGCGGATACGGCACATCCGAGTTCAGTCAGCCAACTGAATTGCGGGACGAACCCTCGACTTCGCGCAGCGCGAGCGAGGGAAGGAAAGGACCTCCGTGACCGATACGGACCTGATTGCCACGCCTGTTCAAGAATCCCCGGCAGAGTCCGCGGGTGCCCGGGCGGGCAATTCTGCACAGACTTCCGACGCGGGGTCGCGCGAAGGCGCGGTCGCTGCGTCCACCAAGCGCGCCGATGCCCGGCGCGGTGCCGGCCTGTCCGGAATGGTGCTCGCCGAGCTGCGTACGCTCGCCGGCGAACTCGGCATCAAGGGCACCTCGGGTATGCGCAAGGGCGACCTGATCGCCGCGATCAAGGAGCGTCAGGGCGGCGGCGCAGCCCCGTCGGCTGCCGCTGCGGCCGCCCCCGCGGAGGCCCCGGCGCCGCGCAAGGAGCGCGCCGAGACCCGCACCGAAGCCGAGGCACCGGCATCTCCCGCCGCAGGTGAGACGTCGGAGTCCGGTGACTCCGAGCAGGGCGGCCGGCGCAGCCGCCAGCGTCGGGGATCCTCCCGACGTGCCGGCGCTCCCGAATCGGGCGCCGACGACGCCGGAACGCCCACCGAGACCGCGCCCGCCGAGTCCAAGCCCGCCAAGCAGGCCGAGGGCAAGGAAGAGACCCGCGAGCAGGGCCGCGAACAGGGCCGTGAGCAGGGGAAGGAGCAGTCGGCCGAGGACCGCGGAGAACGCGGTGGCCGGCGTGAGCGCGGCGAGCGGGGTGACCGCTCGCAGGGCGGCGAGCGCGGCGAGCGTTCGCAGGGTGGCGAGCGCGGCGAGCGTTCGCAGGGCGGTAACGGCCCGCGCGGCGAGGGTCGTGGCGAACGCCGCGACGCCGACGACGAAGAGGGCGGTCGCGGACGTCGCGGCCGTCGTTTCCGCGAGCGTCGTCGTGGGCGCGACCGCGGTGAGGGCGGCGAGGGTCGGGAGGGCCGCGAGCCCGAGATCCGCGAGGACGACGTCCTGCAGCCCGTCGCCGGCATCCTCGACGTCCTGGACAACTACGCCTTCGTGCGCACGTCCGGCTACCTGGCCGGCCCGAACGACGTGTACGTGTCGATGAACCTCGTGCGCAAGAACGGCCTGCGCCGCGGCGACGCGATCACCGGTGCGGTCCGGGTTCCCCGTGAGGGCGAGCAGAGCAACCAGCGGCAGAAGTTCAATCCGCTGGTGCGGCTGGACACGGTCAACGGTGGCGAGGTCGAGGCCGCGCGCAAGCGCCCCGAGTTCAACAAGCTCACCCCGCTGTACCCGAACCAGCGCCTGCGCCTCGAGACCACGCCGAACATCTTGACGACGCGCGTGATCGACCTGGTCATGCCGATCGGCAAGGGTCAGCGTGCGCTGATCGTGTCGCCTCCGAAGGCCGGTAAGACCACCGTCCTGCAGGACATCGCGAACGCGATCTCGGTGAACAACCCCGAGTGCTACCTGATGGTCGTCCTGGTCGACGAGCGTCCGGAAGAGGTCACCGACATGCAGCGGTCGGTTAACGGTGAGGTCATCGCCTCGACGTTCGATCGTCCGCCGGCCGATCACACGTCGGTTGCCGAGTTGGCCATCGAGCGTGCGAAGCGTCTCGTGGAGGCCGGCCGCGACGTCGTGGTGCTGCTCGACTCGATCACCCGACTGGGCCGTGCGTACAACAACTCGTCGCCCGCGTCCGGACGCATCCTGTCCGGTGGTGTCGACTCGACCGCGCTGTACCCGCCCAAGCGCTTCCTGGGTGCCGCGCGCAACATCGAGAACGGCGGCTCGCTGACGATCATCGCCTCCGCCCTGGTGGAGACCGGGTCCACCGGCGACACCGTGATCTTCGAGGAGTTCAAGGGCACCGGCAACGCCGAGCTCAAGCTCGATCGCAAGATCGCCGAGCGGCGCGTGTTCCCGGCGGTAGACGTCAACCTGTCGAGCACTCGTAAGGACGAGCTCCTGATGAGCCCGGACGAGTTCGCCATCGTGCACAAGCTGCGGCGCGTGCTGTCCGGTCTGGACACGCATCAGGCGATCGACCTGCTCGTCGACCGGCTCAAGAAGAGCCAGAGCAACGTCGAGTTCCTCATGACGGTCTCGAAGACGGCCCCGGGCTCGCTCGCGGACTGACGTCTGCAGCTGCGACCTGATCGACTCGTCCCCGTGCGCCACGCGTCACGGGGACGAGTCGTATCGGCGGGAATCATTCGGCGCGGGGGCGCGTTTATGAGGAAGCGTCCGCCTCTGGCAGAATGGGCGATCGCGTGACAACCATGTCCGGTTCCGGTTCACGGCCTCGAACGGCGAGGACGACCCGGCGGCCATCGAAAGGGACACCATGAAGGCAGGAATCCACCCCGAATACGTTGCAACCACCGTCGTGTGCGGTTGTGGCAACACGTTCGAGACCCACAGCACGGCGACCAGCGGACGTATCAACGTCGAGGTTTGCTCGCAGTGCCACCCGTTCTACACCGGCAAGCAGAAGATCCTCGACACCGGCGGACGCGTTGCCCGCTTCGAGGCTCGCTACGGAAAGCGTGCCGGCAAGAAGGCCGCTGCCGACCAGTAGCTGTCCCGCCGACGCCCGTCCTGCGTTTCTGCAGGCCGGGCGTCGGCTTTTTTGTGCCGACCCGAACCGCGTTTTGCGCACTTGCCGCGGTCCGGAGGTCTCCACACCAACGACAAGTGCGCAAAACGCGAAACAGGGAGCCAAGAATGGCAGGGACGACTCAGCCGTCGGCGATCGACGACATCCTGGCCGAGCACGCGGGCCTCGAGCAGCAGCTCGCCGACCCGGCGCTGCACAACGATCCGTCGGCCGCGCGCAAGGCGGGCAAGCGCTTCGCCGAGCTCGCCCCGGTCATGGCTACGTACGCGAAGCTCAAGTCGGCGCAGGACGACCTCGACGCCGCCCGCGAACTCGCCGCGGACGATGCTGCGTTCGCCGCGGAGATCCCGGCGCTCGAGGAGACCGTCACCGAGCTCGACAAGACCCTCACCGACCTGCTGGCCCCGCGAGACCCGCACGACGGCGACGACGTCGTCCTCGAGCTCAAGTCCGGCGAGGGCGGGGAGGAGTCGGCCCTGTTCGCGTCCGATCTCGCGCGCATGTACGTCCGTTACGCCGAGCGGGCCGGATGGCGTGTGGAGATCCTCGACGCCACCGTCTCGGACCTCGGTGGATACAAGGACGCCACGATCTCGATCAAGTCGAAGGGCGATGTCCGCGACGGCGTCTGGTCCCGGCTGAAGTTCGAGGGCGGTGTCCACCGCGTGCAGCGTGTGCCCGTCACCGAATCGCAGGGACGCGTGCACACGTCGGCTGCCGGTGTCCTCATCTACCCCGAGCCCGAGGAGGTCGAGGAGGTGCAGATCGACGAGACCGATCTGCGCATCGACGTCTACCGGTCGTCCGGCAAGGGCGGTCAGGGCGTCAACACCACCGACTCCGCGGTCCGGATCACGCATCTGCCCACCGGCATCGTCGTGACCTGCCAGAACGAGCGCTCGCAGCTGCAGAACAAGGCGCGCGCGATGCAGGTGCTGGCCGCCCGTCTGCAGGCGGCGGCGGAGGAGGCCGCGGACGCGGAGGCGTCGGCCGGCCGTCAGAGCCAGGTCCGCACCGTCGACCGCTCCGAGCGCATCCGCACCTACAACTTTCCCGAGAACCGCATCACCGACCACCGCATCGGGTTCAAGGCGCACAACCTCGACGCCGTGCTCGACGGCGACATGGAGGCACTGCTCGACGCCCTCGGCAAGGCGGACCGCGAAGCGCGACTCGCCGCCGAGTAGTCAGCTGCCGCTTCAGGTCACGACAGTGGTGGCGACGCCGCCCTGCGCGAGCACACACGGCTGGCCCGCGCCGTTGGTGTAGACCCCGTCCAACACGGTCGTGACGACACCGGGACCGGTGGCCGCGACGAACTCGGCGCGGCTGCCGGTGTTGGTGAGCGTCGCGATGCCGTTGGCGCCCGTGGAGTTGTTGACCCACACGACCCGACCTCCGCCCGCCGGTGGAGGTTCGTCGACGCTGATCGCGAGCCGTCCGCCGGGAAGGGGAGTGGCGTCGGCAACGCCCATCCCGCCGGGACAGATCGCGGGCGCCGGCTGGACGTCGAACGGAGCGGCGTGGGCGAGTCCCGGTCCGATCGACGCTGTGACTGTGAAGGCTGCGGCGGCGAGGATGCGCGCCGCTGTGGCGGAGAACATGGGACGTTCCTTCGTCCGACCTCGGCCTGACGATGACCAGACCGGTCGTATTCTATCGCCACCACGGCCGGACGAGGCCGGTCGCAAGCTGTCCGGCACCTATCCGTGCTGTGGCCGTGACCGACGTGGCAGGCTGTAGCCCGTGAGTCGACAACCCATCCGTCTGGCCATCATCGAGGCAGCCGCCGAGTTGGAGCGCGCCGGCGTGCCGTCGGCGCGGGTGGACGCCGAACTTCTCGCTGCGCACGTGCTCGGTGTCGAACGGACCCGGCTGGGGCTGGTGCCGCTGGTCGACCCGTCCGTCATCGAGGAGTATCGGGAGCTCGTCGCTCGGCGAGTGCAACGAATTCCGTTGCAGCACATCACCGGATCGACCGCGATGGGTAACGTTTCGCTCGAAGTCGGCCCCGGCGTGTTCGTTCCGAGACCGGAGACCGAACTGCTCCTCGCGTGGGCCCTCGCGCACCTCGAGGCAAGCGGACTGCGGGCGCCCGTCGTCCTGGACCTTTGCACCGGCACCGGTGCACTCGCCCTCGCGATCGCTCACGCTCGCCCCGACGCTGTCGTGCACGCCGTCGAACTGCAGCCGCAGGCCCTCGCCTGGGCGCGCCGCAACGCGGACCGCAGGCGCGACGCCGGTGACACACCGATCAACCTCGTGCAGGGCGACGTCACCGATCGGGCGCTGCTCACCGAACTCGAGGGCGGGGTTGACCTCGTCGTGTCGAACCCGCCCTACATTCCCGAAGGTGCGGTGCTCGATCCCGAGGTGGCCGATCACGACCCGCACACCGCACTCTTCGGCGGCGCCGACGGGCTCTCGGTGATCAAGCCGATGATCAACAACATCGCACGCTGGCTGCGCATCGGGGGAGCCGTGGGTATCGAGCACGACGACACCAACGGTGACCAGGTGGCCGAGTTGTTCCGCGCCCGCCGCGTCTTCGACCGAGTCGTCGAGCACCCCGACCTCGCGGGCCGGCCTCGTTTCGTCGTCGCGCACCGTGTCGCGACCGACGTCGAGGCGGCACGGTGAGGGCGCCCGCGGCGTGAGTGAAAGGATGGGGGCGTGAGCACTGTCTACGACTGCAAGCAACCCGACAATCGTGAAGCCGGACTGACCGCCGCGAAGAACTCCCTCAAGGCCGGCCGGCTGGTCGTCCTCCCGACGGACACCGTGTACGGTCTCGGCGCCGACGCCTTCGACGGCGATGCCGTCGCGAGCCTGCTCCGGGCCAAGGGACGCGGTCGGGACATGCCGGTGCCCGTGCTGGTCGGTTCCTGGAACACCATCGACGGTCTGGTCTACTCCGTTCGTCCGCAGGCGCGTGAGCTGATCAAGGCGTTCTGGCCCGGCGGGCTGAGCATCGTTGTCCAGCAGGCGCCTTCGCTCGCATGGGACCTCGGCGACAGCCGTGGCACGGTGATGCTCCGGATGCCGCTGCACCCGGTGGCGCTCGAGTTGCTGCGCGACGTCGGACCGATGGCGGTGTCGAGCGCCAACATCTCGGGGCGCCCGCCGGCCACCACGGTCGACGAGGCGCGTGACCAGTTGGGCGGAGCGGCGAGCGTCTACCTCGACGGCGGCCCAGCGACTCACGCGGTGGCGTCCACGATCGTCGACCTCACCGGCGACGAGATCCGGATCCTGCGCGAGGGTGCGGTGCCGACCGCGGACGTCGCCGAGGTGCTCGGGGTGACACCGGAAAGCCTGCTGGGAGGAGCCTGACGGTGAGCGGACTCGTCCTGGTCAATCCCGGTTCCCGGCTCGTCGGCCGGTAGCGTCGTCGAGGTGAGTTCTGCAGATTCGGCGGTGCTGGCGCTCGCCCAGGCCGGCAACGGCGCGGGCGTGCCGCTGCGCGAGTTGCTGCTCGTGATGCTGACGGCCGCCGTCGTCACATTCCTCGGAACCGGCCTCGTCCGGAGGCTCGCGATCCGCTTCGGTGCCGTCGCCATCCCGCGCGACCGCGACGTCCACGTCGAACCGACGCCCCGACTCGGCGGGATCGGCATGTACGCCGGCATGCTCGTCGCGTTGCTCTTCGCCGGTCAACTGCCCGCGCTGACGCGAGGATTCGAGTTCTCGCGGGACATCGCCGCGGTCCTGGTGGCGGGGTTCGTGATCGTGCTGGTCGGTGTGATCGACGACCGGTGGGGGCTCGACGCGCTCACCAAGTTCGTCGGGCAGGTGACCGCCGCGGGCATCCTCGTGGTCATGGGGGTGAGCTGGTACCTGATCCCGTTGCCGTTCGGTGAGAGCAGCACCGTGATTCTCGATCAGCTCCAGGCGGGCCTGGTCACCGTCGCGGTCGCCGTCGTGATGATCAATGCGATGAACTTCGTCGACGGGCTCGACGGGCTCGCGGCCGGTCTCGGGCTCATCGCCTCGCTGGCGATCTGTGCGTTCTCGGTGGGAATCCTGCACGACCAGGGCGGCGACGTCGGGGTCTACCCACCCGCGATGATCGCGGCGGCGTTGGCCGGCGCGTGTCTCGGTTTCCTTCCCCACAATTTCCAGCCGGCCCGGATCTTCATGGGCGACTCCGGGTCGATGCTCATCGGGCTCACCCTGGCCGCGGTGTCGACCAGCGCATCCGGGCGGATCAGCTTCACCGCCTACGGTTCTCGGGATCTCCTCGGTCTGCTCTCGCCGCTGTTGCTGGTCGGCGCGGTGATGTTCATCCCGATCCTCGACCTGCTCCTCGCGGTCATCCGGCGCACGCGGGCCGGGGTCAGCCCGTTCAGCCCCGACAAGATGCACCTGCATCATCGCCTCCTGCAGATCGGCCATTCGCACCGTCGCGTGGTCCTGCTCATCTACTTGTGGGTGGCGGTACTGGCGTTCGGGGCGGTCGGATCGTCGCTGATCGACAGGCGGATCGTGGTGCTGCTCGTCGCCGGCGGCCTGGTCTTCGCCCTGGTGGTCACCGCGGTGCCGTCCTGGCGTGGGCTCCGGCAGGACAGTCGCCGGTAGTCGGGGCAGGGGGAGCGGCGCACCCTGAGCGTTCCTCTAACCTGGGAGCCGTGACTTCCACCCCAGAGCCCTATTCGACCGATCCCACGGCGGCGCTCCGCCGTGGCCTTCGCTACGGCGTGCTCGGACTGCTCGTGCTCGCCGTCGGCGGCGTGATCATCGCCAGCCTGTTCGCCGGCGTCGCCGGACTGTGGGGCGCTCTGCTCGGCGCTGCCGTCGGCGGTGGCTTCATCCTGTGCACCGTCCTGGTCGTGCTCCTCACCGCCAAACTGCCGGCCGTCACTGCTGGCGCGGTCCTGCTGGGTAGCTGGCTTCTCAAGATGATCCTGGCCATCACCGTGCTCGCGATCCTCGACCCCCTGGACTTCTACAACCGCCAGGCGATGGTGATCGTCATCGTTCTCTCGCTCGTCGTCGTTCTCGGCGCCGAGACCTACGGCGTGCTCCAGACCAAGGTCCCGTACGTGACACCGCACGAAGCCGACAACGAATCGGGCGCTGCCTGACGCATGGACGAGGCGTTTTCTGCAACGTGTTCCAGAGTTTTCGGGTACCCCGTCTACACAACGTCGTAGATGTCTTGATAGTCTCTGGTCCAAGCAAGTGCGCAGATGCCGGGAAAGTCCAGATGACCTGGCATCTCGGTAACGCTTGCAGGCGACAGAGGCTGTCGGAGTTGTCCGAATTTCAGATTTGGGCGGAACCACCCTCCAGTTGCCGAGTCGACGACAGTCGCCGACACCGACAGACGCCAGGACGGGTTCGCCCGAGTCTCCAGCTGCTGACGAATACGCGAGCCGACCTGGTCGACTTGTTAGATCGTCAATGTCCGATCGAACCGCAGACAGCGATGCCTGCGGCCGACTACGGGAGAGACCGCTGAGCGTCACCTTCATGGCCGCGGGTGAATACCATCCGCCGTCACTCGATGATTTCTACCCGCCCGCAGTGCTGTTCGAGGGCACGATCTTCGAACTCGACCGTCTGATGCTGATCCGTCTGTTGATGTCGGCGCTGGTGGCAGTGTTCTTCATCATCGCGATGCGGAGCCCGAAGATCGTTCCGCGCGGTGTCCAGAACGTCGGCGAGTACGCGCTCGATTTCGTGCGGATCAACATCGCGGAAGAGATCCTGGGCAAGGAGCAGGGCAAGCGCTTCCTGCCGGTCATCACGACCATCTTCTTCATCGTGCTGGCCAGCAACCTCGCGAGCGTCACGCCCTTCCTGAACATCTCGCCGAACGCGCGAATCGGCATGCCGCTCGTGCTGGCGGCACTGGCCTACATCACCTTCAACTACGTGGGCATCAAGAAGTACGGCTTCTTCAAGTACGTGAAGTCCAGCATCGTGGTGCCGGGCGTGCCGCTTCCGCTGCACTTCCTGTTGATCCCGATCGAGTTCATCTCGACGTTCGTGCTGCGGCCGTTCACGCTGATGGTCCGACTCATGGCCAACATGCTGGCCGGGCACATCCTGCTCGTGCTGTTCTTCGGTGCTACGCAGTACTTCTTCTTCACGGCCGGAGGCTTCCAGGTGATCTTCGGCGTGCCGTCGATCATCGCGGGCGTCGCCTTCACCTTCTTCGAGCTGCTGGTGATCGGTCTGCAGGCGTACGTCTTCGCGCTGCTCACCGCCGTGTACATCGATTTGGCGCTCCACGCCGACTCGCACTGACCACTCACATCGTTAGACCTGCCCCATTCGCCGACCGGCGGTGGGCAACAGAAAGGGAACGGAACACCACATGAGCGTTGCGCTTCAGGCAGTCGAGGTCCTCGCGCAGGAAGAGACCACCTTCAAGGGTCTCGGCGCTGTCGGCTACGGTCTCGCAGCCATCGGCCCCGGCATCGGCGTGGGTATCGTCGTCGGTAAGGCGATCGAGGGCATGGTCCGTCAGCCCGAGATGGCCGGCCAGGTTCGCACCACGATGTTCCTCGGTATCGCATTCACCGAGGCCCTGGCGCTGATCGGTCTCGTCGCCGGCTTCATTTTCTAAGAACACACCATGTCAACCACCATCGCATTGCTCGCGGCCGAGGGGGAGGATCACAACCCCCTCCTGCCCGCGACGTATGACATCACTTGGTCGATCGTTGCCCTGGTGGTCGTCGGGTTCGTCTTCTGGAAGTTCGTTCTTCCGATGTTCCAGAAGGTTCTCGCCGAGCGCACCGAGCAGATCGACGGCGGCATCAAGCGGGCCGAAGAGGCTCAGGCTGAGGCCAAGGCCGCGCTGGAGCAGTACCACGCCCAGCTCGCCGAGGCTCGCACCGAGGCCGCACAAATCCGCGAGGAAGCACGTACTCAGGGCCAGCAGATCATCTCCGAGATGAAGGCACAGGCCCAGGAGGAGAGCGACCGCATCGTCGCCGCCGGTCACAGCCAGCTCGTCGCTCAGCGGCAGCAGATCGTGACCGAGCTGCGGGCCGACCTCGGTAAGACCGCGGTCGACCTGGCCGAGAAGGTCATCGGAGAGTCGCTCGCCGACGACGTCAAGCGCGCCGGAACGGTCGATCGCTTCCTCAACGAGCTGGACGCAGTCAGCGCCGATTCCGCAGCAGGAAAGTGAGCACCATGTACGCAGCGAGCCGTGAAGCCCTGACGCAGACTCGTGCTGCGCTCACCGCGGCGTTGGATTCCGTTTCCCCCGGCGCGGCCACTGCGGCCGCGGCGCAGGCCGGATCCGAGCTGTTCTCGGTGGTCGAGGTTCTCGACGGTCAGCGCACTCTCCGGAGTGCTCTGGCCGACGCGTCCACGCCTGCCGCTGGTCGACAGGGCCTGGCCCGCCAGGTGTTCTCGGGGAAGGTCGGCGCCGAGGCGCTGGCAGCCCTCGAGGCCGCCGCGGGCCAGGACTGGTCGAGCACGGCGGATCTGCTGAACTCGCTGGTCACGGTCGGGCGTGAGTCCCTGCTCCGTGCCGCAGCGGATCAGAGCCAGAGCGACACGGTCGAGGACGAGCTCTTCCGTCTCGGCCGCATCGTTGCCGGCAATCCGCAGCTGGAGCAGGTCCTTTCGGATCGTTCGACGCCCGTCGCCGCCAAGCGAGAGCTGCTGTCGAAGCTGCTGTACGGCAAGGTCACCGCAATCACGGAGGCTCTTGCCATCCAGGCTGTGGGTCGCCTGCGCACCGCTCCGGCGGATGCGTTCGACGAGCTGTCGGCCCTGGCCGCGGCGCTCCGAGACAAGGCCGTTGCGCATGTTCGCAGCGCCTCGACGTTGTCGAGCGAGCAGGTCGAGCGGCTCGCGGCGACGCTGACCCGCACCTACGGCAAGCCCGTCACCGTGCATGTGGAGGTCGATCCGGCACTCCTCAGCGGCATGGTCGTCCGGGTGGGCCACGAGGTCATCGACGGGAGCGCGGCCGGTCGCCTCGCTGCCCTGCGCAAGACCTTCAAGTAGCCGACGACCGAACACATACTCCCGATCTTTTCGAAGACCAGATACCGAGAGCAGGAAAAACATGGCGGAGCTGACGATCTCCTCCGACGAGATCCGTAGCGCGATCGAGAACTACACCGCGAGCTACTCACCGGAGGCCTCCCGCGAGGAGGTCGGCGTGGTGTCCGACACCAGCGACGGCATCGCTCACATCACCGGCCTGCCGTCGGCGATGGCCAACGAGCTGCTGGAGTTCCCGGGCGGCGTGCTCGGTGTTGCACTGAACCTGGACGCCACCGAGATCGGTGCCGTCGTCCTGGGTGACTACGAGCACATCGAAGAGGGCCAGGAAGTCAAGCGGACCGGCGACGTTCTGTCGGTGCCGGTCGGCGACGGCTACCTGGGCCGCGTCGTCGACCCGCTGGGTCGGCCGATCGACGGCCTCGGCGACATCGAGACCACCGAGACCCGCGCCCTCGAGCTGCAGGCCGCCACGGTGCTCGAGCGTCAGCCCGTCGAGGAGCCGCTGCAGACCGGTATCAAGGCCATCGACGCCATGACCCCGATCGGCCGCGGACAGCGTCAGCTCGTCATCGGCGACCGCAAGACCGGTAAGACCGCGGTCTGTGTCGACGCCATCCTGAACCAGAAGGCGAACTGGGCGACCGGCGACCCGAAGCAGCAGGTCCGCTGCATCTACGTCGCCATCGGCCAGAAGGGCTCCACCATCGCCGGCGTCAAGCAGGCGCTCGAGGAGCAGGGCGCGATGGAGTACACCACCATCGTCGCTGCCCCGGCTTCGGACTCCGCCGGCTTCAAGTGGCTCGCCCCGTACACCGGTTCGGCCATCGGCCAGCACTGGATGTACCAGGGCAAGCACGTCCTCATCGTGTTCGACGACCTGACCAAGCAGGCCGAGGCGTACCGCGCCATCTCGCTGCTGCTGCGTCGTCCGCCGGGACGTGAGGCCTACCCGGGTGACGTCTTCTACCTGCACTCGCGTCTGCTGGAGCGTTCGGCCAAGCTGTCCGACGAGCTCGGTGGCGGTTCGCTGACGGCTCTGCCGATCATCGAGACCAAGGCCAACGACGTCTCGGCGTACATCCCGACCAACGTCATCTCGATCACCGACGGTCAGGTCTTCCTCGAGTCCGACCTGTTCAACAAGGGCATCCGCCCCGCGATCAACGTCGGTATCTCGGTTTCCCGCGTCGGTGGCGCCGCGCAGACCAAGGGCATGAAGAAGGTCTCCGGTTCGCTGCGTCTGGAGCTCGCGCAGTTCCGTGAGCTCGAGGCCTTCTCGGCCTTCGCGTCGGACCTCGATGCCGCTTCGAAGGCTCAGCTCGAGCGCGGCCAGCGTCTGGTCGAGCTGCTCAAGCAGGACCAGTACTCGCCGATCGCGGTCGAGGACCAGATCATCTCGATCTACCTCGCCGGTGAGGGTGTGTTCGACTCGGTACCCGTCGCCGACGTGCGCCGCTTCGAGGCCGAGCTCCTCGACGACCTGCACCGCAACGCGGGCAGCGTCTACGAGGCCATCAAGGGCGGCAAGGCTCTCGACGACGCCTCGATCGCGACCCTGACGGCTGCGACCGAGAAGTTCAAGGCAGGCTTCCTCGCCTCCGACGGCAGCCGTGTCGTCAACGAGGCCGAGGCCGAGGCCCTCGACGCCTCCGAGGTCGGCCAGGAGAAGGTCACCGTCAAGCGCACCACTGTCAGCAAGTGAGCGTGGTCCCCATGACTCAGCGTCACCCGAAGGGAGAGTGATCGATCGATGGCAAGCATCCGCGAACTGCGTTCTCGCATCAAGTCGGTCAACTCGACCAAGAAGATCACCAAGGCGCAGGAACTGATCGCCACCTCGCGCATCACCAAGGCGCAGGCCCGTGTCGCGGCTTCCAAGCCGTACGCGGAGGAGATCACCAAGGTGCTCTCCGAGCTGGCCAGCGCCTCGGCGTCGCTCGACCACCCGCTGCTCAACGAGCGGGCGAACCCGAAGCGTGCTGCCGTCCTGGTCGTGACCAGTGACCGCGGTATGTGCGGCGGTTACAACTCCAACGCCCTCAAGGAAGCGGAGGAGCTGTTCCAGCTGCTGCGCTCCGAGGGCAAGGAGCCCGTGATCTACGTGCTCGGTTCCAAGGGCCTCGGTTACTACACGTTCCGCGGCCGCAAGATCGGTGGTGCGTGGACGGGCTTCTCCCAGGAGCCCGGCTACGCGGATGCCGCCAAGGCGAGTCGTCACCTGGTCGAGCTGTTCATGGCCGGTTCCGGTGCCGAGGTCGAGGCGCCGAACGGCGAGGGCACGATCGAGGGCGTCGACGAACTCCATATCGTCTACACGCGCTTCGTCTCGATGCTCACCCAGAAGCCGGAAGTCCGGCGGATGGCTCCGCTCGAGGTCGATTACACGGACGATCACATCGAGCTGGGCGAGGACATGCTGTCCAACGGCCAGCACGACGGCAAGTCGGGTCCGAGCGCGGTCTACAATTTCGAGCCCGAGGCCGGCACGTTGCTGTCGGCCCTGCTGCCGAAGTACGTGAGCACGCGTATCTACTCGGCGCTGCTGGACTCCGCCGCCTCGGAGTCTGCCGCCCGTCGTACCGCCATGAAGGCCGCGACGGATAATGCGAACGAACTGGTGAACACCCTGAGCCGTCAGGCAAACCAGGCTCGCCAGGCCCAGATCACCCAGGAAATCAGCGAGATCGTCGGTGGCGCGAATGCGCTGGCCTCGAGCGCAGGAAGTGACTAGCACATGACCGCAGCAGTAACCCAAACCAACGCGAACGGCGCGGACACCACGTCCGGCCGGGTCGTGCGGGTCATCGGTCCCGTTGTGGACGTTGAGTTCCCGCGCGGCCATGTTCCCGACCTGTTCAACGCCCTGCACTCGGAGGTCACCCTCCCGTCGGTGGCGAAGACGCTGACCCTCGAGGTTGCGCAGCACCTGGGCGACAACCTGGTCCGCACCATCTCGATGCAGCCCACCGACGGCCTGGTCCGCGGCGCTGCTGTCAACGACACCGGCAAGCCGATCTCGGTTCCCGTCGGCGACGTCGTCAAGGGCCACGTGTTCAACGCCCTCGGTGACTGCCTCGACGCCCCGGGCACGGGTCGCGACGGCGAGCAGTGGGGCATCCACCGCAAGCCCCCGGCCTTCGATCAGCTCGAGGGCAAGACCGAGATCCTCGAGACCGGCATCAAGGTCATCGACCTGCTGACCCCGTACGTCAAGGGCGGCAAGATCGGTCTGTTCGGTGGTGCCGGTGTCGGCAAGACCGTTCTGATCCAGGAGATGATCACCCGTATCGCGCGTGAGTTCTCCGGCACCTCGGTGTTCGCCGGCGTCGGTGAGCGCACCCGTGAGGGCACCGACCTTCACCTCGAGATGGAAGAGATGGGCGTCCTCCAGGACACCGCCCTTGTCTTCGGCCAGATGGACGAGCCGCCGGGAACGCGTATGCGCGTCGCCCTGTCCGCGCTGACCATGGCGGAGTACTTCCGCGATGTCCAGGGCCAGGACGTGCTGCTGTTCATCGATAACATCTTCCGCTTCACGCAGGCCGGTTCCGAGGTTTCGACCCTGCTGGGTCGTATGCCTTCGGCCGTCGGTTACCAGCCCACGCTGGCGGACGAGATGGGTGAGCTCCAGGAGCGCATCACCTCTACCCGTGGCCGTTCGATCACCTCGCTGCAGGCGATCTACGTCCCCGCCGACGACTACACCGACCCGGCGCCGGCCACGACCTTCGCGCACCTCGATGCCACCACCGAGCTCTCGCGTCCGATTTCGCAGATGGGTATCTACCCCGCTGTGGACCCGCTGACGTCGACCTCGCGCATCCTGGAGCCCGGCATCGTCGGTGCCGAGCACTTCCGCGTCGCGAACGAGGTCAAGCGGATCCTGCAGAAGTACAAGGAGCTGCAGGACATCATCGCCATCCTCGGTATGGACGAGCTGCAGGAAGAGGACAAGGTCCTCGTCGGCCGCGCCCGCCGTCTGCAGAAGTTCCTCGGCCAGAACTTCATCGTCGCCGAGAAGTTCACCGGTGAGCCCGGTTCGGTCGTGCCGCTGCGCGACACCATCGAGGCGTTCGACCGCGTCTGCAAGGGCGAGTTCGATCACCTGCCCGAGCAGGCGTTCAACAGCTGCGGTGGACTCGACGACGTCGAGGCCGCTGCCAAGAAGATCGCCGGGAAGTAGACCGACATGGCTGAGATGACCGTTGAACTCGTTGCTGTCGAGCAGCGACTCTGGTCGGGATCGGCGAAGCTGGTCAGCGCCCAGACGACCGAGGGTGAGATCGGTGTCATGCCCGGGCACGAGCCGGTCCTCGGCCAGCTCGTCGAAGGCGGCGTGGTTGCGATCACGACCGTCGACGGCGAGCGCGTGGTCGCCGCCGTGCACGGTGGCTTCCTCTCGGTGACCGCCACCACGGTGACGATCCTGGCCGAGTCCGCTGACATGGCGCATGATGTCGACGTCGAGGCGGCCAAGGCCGTCCTGGCCGAGACCACCGAGGATCTCGAGGCGATCGCGATCGCCAAGGGTCAGCTGCGCGCCGTCGAGCGCGCGTAGTCAGTCCACGACGAGCCGCGACGGAGCCGACGAGTAGTGACGATCGGAATGGTTGTTCTCATCATTCTGGTTGTGCTGCTCGCGGCCTTCGTCGCGGCTTTCGTGTATCGCCTCGCCGTTCTGCGACGGGGTGGCACGGCGGCGATTCTGCGAGTGACCCCGGCTCCCGGTGGAAGTGGTTGGCGACACGGGGTCGTCCGGTACGGCGAAGGTTCGCTGGTCTTCTTCAAGCTGTCGAGCCTGCGGCCCGGACCGGACTCCCGGTTGAGTCGTCAGGGGATCGAGGTCGGTTCCCGTCGCGGCCCCGTCGGCAACGAGTACGACATCATGACCGACGAGATCGTGATTCTCGAGATCTCCGACGGTGACGACACGTACGAGATAGCCCTCGACCGGGGCGCCTTGACTGCCTTCCTCTCGTGGGTGGAGTCGAGGCCGGACGGACGGTCGTTGCGGGGACGTCCCGCGTGACGGACCGCGGTGCGGGAACAGAAAAGGGAGGCCTGTCGGCCTCCCTTTTGCGTTGCGCGGGGGTCAGGACCTGCCGGCGCCGGGCTTCCACAGGACGTCTCCGCCCGGATTGGCGAGTCGGCTGACGATGAACAACAGGTCCGACAGGCGATTGAGGTACTTCGCAGGCAGGACACTGGTGTCGTCGGGGCTGGCCTCGACGGCCGCCCAGGCGGAGCGTTCCGCGCGTCGGACGATCGTGCGCGACGAATGGAGCAGGGCCCCGAGCGGGGTGCCGCCCGGCAGGATGAACGAGTGCAGCGGTTCGAGGCGCTCGTTGAACTCGTCGCACCATCCTTCGAGGCGTTCGATGTAGGCCTCGGTCACGCGCAGCGGCGGGTACTTGGGGTCCGGAACGACCGGCGTCGAGAGATCCGCGCCTGCGTCGAACAGGTCGTTCTGGACCTGGCGGAGCACGTCGACGATCTCCTCGGGCGGGGTGCCGAGTGCGAGAGCGACGCCGATGCTCGCGTTCGTTTCGTCGCAGTCCGCGTACGCGATGAGCCGTGGATCGTTCTTGGACACGCGGGAGAAATCGCTCAGCCCGGTAGTGCCGTCGTCGCCGGTCCGGGTGTAAATCCGCGTCAAGTGAACAGCCATGGGGCAACGGTACCGCTCGGCAGGTCCGGCGTTGTCCTGGCTAGGCTGTTCGACTGTGAGTGAACGCTTTCTTGTCGCTGGTGGGAACCGACTCGTCGGTGAGGTGTCGGTGGGCGGCGCGAAGAACAGCGTCCTGAAACTGATGGCCGCGGCTCTGCTCGCCGAGGGCACGACCGTCATCGAGAACTGTCCCGACATCCTCGACGTGCCGCTGATGGCCGATGTACTGCGCGGACTGGGCTGCGACGTGTCGCTCGAGGGGGACGTCGCGAGGATTACGACACCGGCGCAGCCGAAGTACCACGCGGACTTCGCGGCCGTCCGGCAGTTCCGAGCGTCGGTGTGTGTCCTCGGTCCGCTGGTGGCGCGATGCCACAAGGCAGTCGTGGCGCTTCCCGGTGGAGACGCGATCGGTTCGCGCCCCCTCGACATGCACCAGTCAGGACTTCGCCTGCTGGGTGCGCACAGCGAGATCGAGCACGGCTGCGTCGTCGCGGAGGCCGACGACCTGTACGGAGCCAACATCCGCCTGGCGTTCCCGTCGGTGGGGGCGACCGAGAACATTCTCATGGCTGCCGTACTGGCCAGGGGAGAGACGATCATCGACAACGCGGCGCGCGAGCCGGAGATCGTGGACCTGTGCAACATGCTGAACCGGATGGGTGCGAAGGTCTCCGGCGCCGGCTCGACGACGCTGACCATTCGCGGCGTCGACCGCTTGCAGCCCACGTCGCACCGGGTCATCGGCGACCGGATCGTCGCGGCCACCTGGGGTATCGCTGCAGCGATGACGCGGGGGGACGTGCTCGTCCGCGGTGTGAACCCGAAGCACCTCAGTCTCGTGCTCGACAAGTTGCGCGCCGCCGGTTCGCAAATCACCACCGAGGCCGATGGTTTCCGCGTGGTGCAGACCGGTCGTCCGCAGGCCGTGAACTTCGCGACCCTCCCGTACCCGGGATTCCCGACAGACCTGCAGCCGATGGCGATTGGGCTCGCGGCGATCGCGGACGGCACGTCGATGATCACCGAGAACGTCTTCGAGGCGCGATTCCGGTTCGTGGAAGAGATGATCCGCCTGGGTGCGGATGCACGCACCGACGGGCACCATGCCGTCATCCGGGGAGTGGAGGAGCTGTCGAGCGCCCCGGTGTGGTCCTCGGACATCCGTGCCGGCGCCGGCCTGGTGCTTGCGGGGCTCGTCGCGGACGGGGTGACAGAAGTGCACGACGTCTACCACATCGATCGCGGCTACCCCCGATTCGTCGAGGACCTGGTCGGATTGGGCGGGGACATCCGTCGAGTCTCGGACGAAGGAGACGGGCAATGATCGCTGTGCCCGGCATCACAGTCGGCCATTCGGCCGTGGGCGCGGTCGTTTGAGCTTGATGACCTGGGAAAACGACGTCCTGAATCCCTCCCACCAGGCCGTTTGACGCTCCGTTCACCCTCGCGTAACTTATTCCAGGTCAGAGCGACACGGACACCGACCCGGCCGCGACCTTCACTGGTCAGCGAGGGAAAACGAGGTTGTACGGGGAGCGCCTGGCGGTTGCCGATACTCCTTCCGGTCGCCG
>NZ_JARBSW010000006.1:0-325545 GCF_037287305.1 Prescottella sp. D32 | reverse complement strand
CCCGGAAGCTAAGCCCTCCAGCGCCGATGGTACTGCACTCGACAGGGTGTGGGAGAGTAGGACACCGCCGAACACCCGTTAACCGGAAGGCCCCCACCAGCATTGGTGGGGGCCTTCCGGCATTTCACATCCATTCTCTACGGCACGGCCATTGCGTGGATGAGGGGCTGCGATCACACGGCGGAAGTATCCGAGACCGTGTCACGCGACCGGCCCCGAGATGTCTTCGCGATCGGATGCGCCAGGCGCGTGGGAAGCGAGCGTCCGCGGAGCACCACCTCGTCGCCCGCCGTCCACAGCGTTGCCTCGCTCGTGCCGGCACGCTCGACCGTCGTTATCGATGCCAGCAGACGGCCGGGTTCGTTCTTGGCGATCTCGGACAGTCGTGCGGCCTCGTTGACCGGGTCGCCGATGACGGTGTATTCGAAGCGTTCTCGCGCACCCACATTGCCGGCGACGGCGGTTCCGGCGGCGACACCGATGGCCGCGCAGCACTCGGGGACCTCCGCGAGGAGGCGTCGTCGAATCATGCGTGCCGCCGCGAGGGCATGCCCGGCGGCGTCGTCGAGATCCCGGGGTGCGCCGAAGATGGCGAGCGCCGCGTCGCCTTCGAACTTGTTGACGAACCCACCATGACGATCCACCTCGTCGACGACGACTTCGAAGAAGCGGTTGAGGAGGTCGACGACCTCCCCTGGGGGTCGGGTCGCGGCCAGTTCGGTGGAGCCGACGAGATCGACGAAGAAGATGGCGACCTCACGCTCTTCGCCACCCAGACGCGGGGGCTCGACGAGCGCTGCCTCCGCGACGTCGTGGCCCACGTGCCGCCCGAACAGGTCGCGGATCCGTTCCCGCTCCCGCAGACCGTCGGCCATCCGGTTGAAACCGGACTGCAGCTCGCCGAGTTCGGTGCCGTCGTAGACGACGACCGCGGCGTCCAGGTCGCCCTCCTCGATGCGGCTCATGCCGGCCTTCACCGCGCGGATCGGGGCGACCGTCGCGCGCGCCGACAGGAGAATGAGCAGAAGCCCGAATATCAACGTGATGGCACCGAGGCCGACGATGGCCACGATCAATTGCTCCCGCGTGGTCTCGCGGTTGAAGTAGCTGAAGATCGCGACGATCACGAGACCCGTCATCGGTACGCCCGTGCCGAGGATCCACGCAAGCATGGTGCGCCCGACGACGCCGCCCAGCCGGATCCTGGGCCGGGTTCCTGCGGCGAGCGCGCGGGCCGCGGCGGGCCGCAGCGCGAACTCGCTGAACACGTGACTGAACGCGCAGATGGTGAGCCCGCCGAAGGCGATCGTGAAGGCCACCTTGGGAATCGCCTCCGGCTCGACCAGTCCGTAGCACGTGGTGAGGATGACGAGGGCGATCGTCCACTGACCGATCTGCATCTTCGTCAACCGCCACGACATGGTGAGAGCCGCCAATTGTTCAGCTCGGGTCGGGGTGCGGTCCAGCATCATCCATTCGAGGCTGTGCAGGGCGCGTCTGGTCCCCCTGACGGTGCCGACGAGCAGCGCGACCGCCAGGTACACCGGAACGAAGACGAAGTTGAGGAAGCGGAACTCGTCGTCCAGCATCATCGGGCCCGGGACCACGTACGTCACGAGGATCGCGACCACCGCGGCGCCGACCAGGTTGGCACCGAGCAGCGACGTCGTCAATAGCGTCTGGACCCGGATGCGCCGGATTCGTGGCGCCTCGGACGGCGTTCCGAGCAGGCGGGATCCGAGCGGCGTGGAGGCGGATCGGCGCGGGTCCATAGTCGTTCGAGAGTAGACCGATTCGATCCACTAGGGTGGGCGGAGTGCGTCTTGTCATTGCTCGTTGCCGTGTCGACTACGTCGGTCGTCTGACGTCCCATCTGCCGATGGCCCGTCGACTGCTGCTCATAAAGGCGGACGGGTCGGTGAGCATCCACGCCGACGACCGCGCGTACAAGCCGCTCAACTGGATGAGCCCACCCTGCTGGCTCTCCGAAACCACCGACGGTGCGGGCCCGGATGGCGCCGAACAGCAGTTGTGGGTGGTGACCAACAAGGGCGGCGAGGAACTGCGGATCACCATCGAGGAGATCGAGCACGATTCGAGCCACGAACTCGGCATCGACCCCGGTCTCGTCAAGGACGGCGTCGAGGCGCATCTCCAGGAGTTGCTGGCCGAGCACGTCGAGACGCTCGGCGACGGGTACAGCCTCATCCGCCGTGAATACATGACCGCGATCGGACCGGTGGATCTGCTGTGCCGCGACGCGGACGGCGCAACGGTGGCGGTGGAGATCAAGCGCCGCGGTGAGATCGACGGCGTCGAACAGCTCACGCGCTACCTGGAACTGCTGAACCGCGACCCACTGTTGGCGCCGGTCACCGGCGTGTTCGCGGCGCAGCAGATCAAGCCGCAGGCGAAGACGCTCGCCACCGATCGCGGGATCCGTTGCCTCGTCCTCGATTACGAGGCGCTCCGCGGAACCGAGAGCACCGAGTTCCGGCTGTTCTGAGCGAGGAAGGATTGCGCGGAGGACGCCACCTAGACTGGGGGAGTGCCGCGCCGTAACCAGTCCCACAAGTCTCAGCGCCGATCCGGCGGGTCGTCAGGGGAGAGCCGCGGCGGCAGTCTGTTCGGAGACGCGTTGGCCCGCGAGGAGTCCGGTCCCGCGGGCTACGACGACGAGCGCTTCATGGTGCGTCAGATTCCCGGCGCCCGGGCGACGAAGAGCTACCGCTGCCCGGGATGCGACCAAGAGGTGCGCCCGGGTGTCGCGCACGTCGTCGCGTGGCCGGCCGACCCTGGTGGCGCCGACGACCGCCGGCACTGGCACACGGGGTGTTGGGCGGGGCGTCGGACACGTGGGTTGACCCGACGCTGGTCCTAGACCCGACCCTGTTCCTGGAGACCCGACGCTGCTCCCAGGCCGTCCGCGCCTAGGACGTTGCCGGGGCCGTCTCGGGCACCTCGTCGTCGTTCGTGGGCTCGGTGGCAGCGTCGCTCTCGGACTCCGAGTCGGTGTCGGCTCCGACGTTGTCGAGCAACTCCGCCTCGCGGTTGACCGACGCCAGCATCGCCGGCACCGAATCGAGTTGGCCGCGGATGCCCAACAGCTGGGCGAGGATTCGGCCGCGCAGCACGCGCAGTTCCTCGGCGAGTTCCTTGGCGTGGGCGATCTTGCGCTCGGACTGCTCCGTCGCGACCTGCACGCGTCGGGCTGCCTCCTCGCTCGCCTCGGTGAGGCGGCGGTGGGCCTCGGCCTTGCTCGTCGTCTCGAGCTCCTCGATCGCGGCGATCGTCTTGGCCCGGCGCTCGGCCATCGTGATCTCGAAGTCCTGCTGGACCTGGACGCGCTTGGCCTCGGATTCCGCGGCCAGACGATCGCTCTCGGCCTGTGCGGCCTGGACGATCCGCGTGGCCTCGGTGCGGGCGGCCTGCATCGTCTGTTCGTGTTCGCGTTCGAGCGCCTCGCGCCGCTTCTCGAGTTCCTCGGTCTTGGTCTCGTAGAGCTTGCGGAGGCGTTCGCTCTCCTGCTCGGCGACCGACAGCATCTCGGCTGCTTCCGCTTCCGCCTTGGCGCGCACCTCGGATGCCTCGTCGGACGCCAGGCGCAGCATCCGGGAGATGCGCTCGCTCATACCCTCCGCGGTGGTGGGAGGGACCGACAGCCGGTCGACGTCGCGACGCAGTTCGTCGATCTCGTCCCGGGCGTCCTCGAGTTGGTTGGCCAGCTCACGTGCCTGCGCGGCCGCCGCGTCGCGGTCCGTCGCCATGAGGCGGAGTTCGGTGTCGAAGCGGTCGAAGTATCGCCGAACCTCGTCCTTGTCGTATCCCTTGCGGACGATGGTGAACGGCATGCCGCGGTCGTAGGCCATGCCTGCCAATCTACCGGGGGAGGCCGGCGCTGTGCCCGTGGCGTGGGCGGGGGATCGTCACACCGGGCCCACGCCACGGACCCGTCGGGAAGTACCCGATCAGTGTCCGCCGTCGGCGGCAGGCTCGACGAGCTCGATGAGCACTCCGCCGCCGTCCTTCGGGTGGATGAAGTTGATGCGCGAGTTCGCGGTGCCCCGGCGCGGAGCGTCGTACAGCAGGCGGACGCCGTCGGCGCGAAGCTGGGTGCTGATCGCGTCGATGTCGGTGACGCGGAACGCGAGCTGCTGGAGGCCGGGGCCGCTGCGGTCGATGAACTTCGCGATCGTGGAGTTCTCGTTCAGCGGGGCGAGGAGCTGGATCGCGGTGGCGCCGGCGACCTGGCCCGGGTAGCCGAGCATGGCCTCGCGCACGCCCTGCTCCTCGTTGACCTCCTCGTGCAGGGAGACCATGCCGAGGTGCTTGCCGTACCAGGCGATGGCAGCATCGAGATCCGGCACCGCGATACCGACGTGGTCGATCGCGGTCACGAGCTCGGAGGTCAGTCCGCTCGGGGCGGTGCTGGGGGAGGAAGATGTCATGTATCAGACGGTAGCGCTACCGTTTGAACTGTTCGCGCCGGGTCACGGCTGAGGCCGCCGACCCGACCAGGATCGACCGCTGGAGGAATCTTGACCACTTCTGTCATCGTTGCCGGGGCACGTACCCCCGTCGGACGGCTGCTCGGATCCCTGAAGGATCTCTCGGGGTCCGACCTCGGCGGTGTAGCGATCAAGGGCGCACTCGAGAAGGCCGGCGTGGCGCCCGAGCAGGTCGACTACGTGATCATGGGCCAGGTTCTCACCGCGGGCGCCGGGCAGATGCCGGCGCGTCAGGCCGCCGTCGCCGCGGGCATCCCGATGGACGTCCCCGCCCTCACGATCAACAAGGTGTGCCTGTCGGGCATCGACGCGATCGCCTTAGCGGACCAGTTGATCCGTGCCGGAGAGTTCGAGATCGTGGTGGCCGGTGGCCAGGAGTCCATGTCGCGGGCCCCGCACATGCTCGAGAAGAGCCGCGAGGGCTTCAAGTACGGCGACGTCACGCTGCGCGACCACATGGCCTACGACGGCCTGCACGACATCTTCACCGACCAGCCGATGGGCAACCTCACCGAGCAGCGCAACCAGGACGACGATCAGCGCATCACGCGGGAGGCGCAGGACGCGTTCGCGGCCGCCTCGCACCAGAACGCCGCTCGCGCCTGGAAGGACGGCCTGTTCGCCGAGGAGGTCGTGCCGGTCACCATCCCGCAGCGCCGCGGTGAGCCGATCGTCGTCACCGAGGACGAGGGCATCCGCGCCGACACCACCGTCGAGTCGCTCGCCAAGTTGCGCCCGGCGTTCGCGAAGGACGGTTCGATCACGGCCGGCACCGCATCGCAGATCTCCGACGGCGCGGCCGCGGTCGTCGTGATGAGCAAGGAGAAGGCCGAGGCGCTCGGGCTCGAGTGGATCGCGGAGATCGGTGCCCACGGCGTCGTCGCAGGACCGGACTCGACGCTGCAGTCGCAGCCGGCGCGTGCGATCGCCCGCGCCTGTGAGCGCGACGGCATCGACCCCAAGGACCTCGACGTCGTCGAGATCAACGAGGCCTTCGCGGCTGTGGGCATCGCGTCGACGGCCGAGCTGGGCATCGACCCGGCGAAGGTCAACGTCAACGGCGGCGCAATCGCGATCGGCCATCCGCTCGGCATGTCCGGAGCCCGGATCGCGCTGCACCTCGTGCTGGAGCTGCAGCGCCGCGGCGGCGGCGTCGGTGCGGCCGCGCTGTGCGGTGGCGGCGGGCAGGGCGACGCCCTGATCGTGCGGGTGCCCAAGAAGTAGGGGCGCCTCTACTCCTTCACGACGCCCCGTGGTCGAGACTGTGACGAGTCTCAACTACGGGGTGTCGTAGTTTGTCGGGCACAATGGCGGCCATGGCGAACTTCTTCGATCTCAGCTCGTGGCCCAAGCGCTTCCGTTTCGTGGCCGTCCTGGAAGCGATCAGCTGGGCCGGTCTGTTGATCGGCATGGCCTTCAAGTACCTGCCCGAGGAGGGGCCCGAGATCGGCGTCAAGATCTTCGGTCCGATCCACGGTGCGATCTTTGTGATCTACATCATTGTCACGTTGTTCACGGCGCGTGCACTGCGTTGGCATCCTGCTACCACGCTCCTCGCTCTCTATCTGAGCATTCCCCCGTTCGGCACGCTCTTCTTCGAGTGGTCCGCGAAGGTGACGGGTCAGCTCGGCGAGCTGTCGGCGGACTCGACGAACGCCGTTGGGCGCGCACCGGCACCGGCTCGGTAGTCGCCTTCGAGTGACGGGCCGGGATGGATGCGCGCCCGTCACTCGTGCCACACTTGAACGGTGACTCGACCCGGTTCCCGTCCGTCCCCTGCAATCGCTGCGGCCATGGCCGGCGCCGTCGATCTGTCCGGTCTCAAGGACCGCGCGCCGGCCCCGCCGAGCCCCTCTGCCGGTCCGCCCGCCGACGGCAGCGCCCCGGTGAACCCCACCGGTCTGGCGCCGGTCGTCGATGTCACCGAGGCGACCTTCCAGACCGAGGTCCTCGATCGGTCCAATGAGGTCCTCGTGATCGTGGACCTGTGGGCGACATGGTGCGGCCCGTGTAAGCAGCTGTCCCCGGTACTCGAGAAGCTCGCCCACGAGGGCGGTGGCAACTGGGTGCTGGCGAAGATCGACGTCGACGCGAACCCCGGTATCGCGCAGGCGTTCGGCGTGCAGTCCGTGCCCACCGTGGTCGCGATCGCGGCCGGCCGGCCGCTCGCCGACTTCGCAGGAGCTCAGCCGGAGCCCCAGCTTCGCCAGTGGATCGCCGCGCTGCAGGAAGCGGTCGCCGGCAAGCTCTCCGGTCCGCCGTCGGCCGACGGTGAACCCGAACCCGAGCCCGAGGACCCCCGTTTCGTAGCAGCGGAGAACGCGCTCGACGAGGGCGACTTCGCGGGCGCCGAGGCCGCCTACAACCTCATTCTCAACTCAGAACCGGCCAATCAGCAGGCGCAGGCGGCGTTGCGCCAGGTCCGGTTCCTCGCCCGCGTGCAGGATCTGCCGGCCGACGCCGTCGCCGTCGCCGACGCCCAGCCCGACTCCATCGACGCGCAGTTCGCGGCCGCCGATGCCGAGCTGTACTCGCAGCAGCCGGAGGCCGCCTTCGATCGGCTCGTCGCGCTGGTCAAGCGGACGTTCGGTGACGACCGGACGACGGTCCGGACCCGCCTGCTCGAGCTGTTCGAGTTGTTCGATTCGGCCGAGCCGATCGTGGTCGCGGCTCGGCGGAAGCTGGCGTCGGCGCTCTACTGAGCGCAGTCCCGTTCCCGCTTCGTCAGCGGTAGCGTCCGTCGCACGCCTTCTGCCCACCGAGTACACCGGTGCGGAAGGCGTCGACCCGTGAGAAGCCGCTGGGCACGGTGGCGCCGTCGACGTCGCTGGCGGCCAGACCGTCGGACAGCAGCCCCGAGATCGCCTCGTCGAGGTCGCCCGCCGACAACCAGATCCGGCGCTCGGTGCCGGTGGTGGACCCGTCCGGGCTCAGTGCCGCCGTGACCGATCCGGACAGGCATGCAGCACGCAGCGCTGCCTGCGGGCCCGTGATGGGTTGGCCGGCGGCCTTCTGTACCGCGAGGGTGTAGCGGGACGCGAGGAGGACGTAGGCGCTGTAGTCGCCGACGACGTCGACGTTCAGCAGGGGGTCGACGCCGGTCATCTCCGTCGCGGGTCGGCTGCGCGCCGCGAGGTCCGCGACGTCCACGCTGATCGTGTTGGTGGTCGGGCAGTACGCCGCGGGACGGGTGGCGGTCGCATCTGCGCACGTGGTGTCGACGCCGTTCAGGTCCAGCTTCGGGGGGTCGTCGAGGGCGAACACCGCGGCGAACGAGTCGAAGAGCACCGTGAGGGTCTCCCGCGTGACGGGGAGCTCGCCGTCGTCGTTACTGCCGCTGAATCCCTGCGGGAGATCGGCTCGCCGGGAGGTGATCTCGTCGGCGTCTATCCGTGTGCACGCGCCGGCCCCGTCGGTGAACCCGATCTGGGCCGCGGTGACCCGTTCGAACGCCGAACCGTGAATCGAATCGGGGTCGTTCGGATCGGCGTCACGCACCGAGACCGTTGCGGCGAGCACCGAATTGAGTCCGTCCGAGGTGTTCAGGGTGAAGTGGGGTGCCCCGTTCTCGGCGACGTGACGGATGAACGCGCCCGCGAAGCAGTCCGCCTGTTGTTCCACGACGATGCCCGGGTCGTCGTCGCCGACGAGCCCTGCCTTGTGCTGGATCGCGTGACCGTACTCGTGGGCGAGCACCATCACCACGGACATGGGCCCGAACGCGTCGACGAGGCTCGGCAGCAGATACGCGCGATCCCAGCCGATCGAATCCTGCCGGATGCAGTACGCGGCGTTGACGAGGTCGGCGGTATCGATGCCGCAGAACCGGGTGCCGTTCGGGGCGTCGGGGTCCCACGACAACAACTCCGAGACGGGCGCGAAGGTGCCCTTGAAGACGGTGGGGTATTCGCCGGCCCAGTAGTCCTCGATGTCCGAGATCGCATTGGCGGCAAGCGCGTCGATTTCGCCGCCGTCGGTGCCGGCAACCGCGAGCGGTGCGTTCGGCACTCCGTCACGGGGTCCGCTGGGGCCGCCGCGGGCCGGGAGTCCGGCGACCGTGAACGGGTCGTCGTAGATGGACACGGCCTGCCCCTCGGTGGTCGCCGAACAGGCTGTGGCCGCGAGCGTCGCCGCCACCAGGACCGTGATCAGGGTCCGCGTCGTCGACACCGGTCGTGTCCGTGTCCTCACCGATCCAGCCCAGTCACCGAGTGTCCCTTCACCGTTCCAGCTCCAACCAGATCGCGGCGCTCGCCGGCAGCGTGAGCGTCGCCGAGGCCGGGCGGCCGTGCCACGGGTGTTCCGTGGCCGTCACCGCACCCAGGTTGCCGAGCCCCGATCCGCAGAAGTCCTGCGCATCGGTGTTCAAGATCTCGGACCACGTTCCGGGCTCGGGCAAGCCCACACGATAATCCGAGTGTGCCGAACCGGAAAAGTTGTACAGACACGCGACGATCGAGCCGTCGCTGCCGTACCGGAGAAAACTGAGCACGTTGTTCTCGGTGTCGTTGGCGTCGATCCACGAATAGCCGCCCGGCGAGGCGTCGAGCGACCACAGTGCGGGGGTGGCGCGATAGATGGCGTTGAGAGCGCACACCAGCGCGTGGATGCCGCGGTGCAGGTCTCCGGTCGCGGGATCCTCGAGCTCGCGCCACCGCAACCCGTGTTCCTCGGACCATTCGCTGGCCTGCCCGAATTCCTGCCCCATGAAGAGCAACTGCTTGCCGGGGTGCGCCCACAGGTAGGCGAGCAGCGCTCGAACCCCGGCGGCCTTCGCGCGGTCGTCGCCGGGCATCCGGGACCAGAGTGTGCCCTTGCCGTGGACCACCTCGTCATGGCTGATCGGCAGCAGGTAGTTCTCGCTCCACGCGTACATCAGCGAGAAGGTGATCTCGTTGTGGTGGAAGCTGCGATGGATCGGGTCGCGCCGCAGGTAACCGAGCGTGTCGTGCATCCAGCCCATGTTCCACTTCATCGTGAAGCCGAGACCGCCGACGCTGGTGTTCCGCGTGACTCCGGGCCAGGACGTCGACTCCTCGGCGACCGTGACGACACCCGAGTGGTGTTTGTGCACGGTCGCGTTCATCTCCTGCAGGAAAGCGACCGCCTCGAGGTTCTCCCGACCGCCGTGCACGTTGGGTGTCCACTGGCCTGCCGGTCGCGAGTAGTCGAGGTAGAGCATCGAGGCAACGGCGTCCACACGCAGGCCGTCGACGTGGAACTCGTCGAACCAGAAGAGCGCGTTGGCGACGAGGAAGTTGCGCACCTCGCGCCGACCGAAGTCGAACACGTAGGTGCCCCAGTCGAGTTGCTCGCCGCGCTGCGGATCGGCGTGCTCGTACAGCGCAGTGCCGTCGAAGCGGGCCAGCGCCCACTCGTCCTTCGGGAAGTGCGCGGGCACCCAGTCGACGATGACGCCGATACCGGCGCGGTGCAGCCGGTCGACGAAGGCCCGGAAGTCGTCGGGGGAGCCGAAACGTGCCGTGGGGGCGTAGTACGACGTCACCTGGTACCCCCACGACCCGCCGTACGGGTGTTCGGCGACCGGCAGCAGTTCGACGTGCGTGAAGCCGGCCTCGATGACGTACGTACTCAACGCGTCGGCCAGTTCGACGTAGTTCAGGCCGGGACGCCACGAGCCCAGATGGACCTCGTAGACGCTCAGCGGTTCCCGGCTCGGTTCGAGTCCGGAGCGGGCGGCCATCCATTCGTGGTCGGTCCACCGATGTGCGGACTCGGTGACGATCGACGCCGTCGCCGGGGGCACCTCCGTCGCGAACGCCATCGGGTCGGCCTTGTCGCGGACGCTGCCGTCGTGGCCGTGGATGCGGAACTTGTACATATCGCCGACCCCGACGTCGGGGACGAACACCTCCCACACCCCGGTGCTCCCCAGCACCCGGAGCGGGAAGGTGCGCCCGCCCCACAGGTCGAACTCACCGAGCACGCTGACGCCGCGGGCCGCCGGCGCCCACACCGCGAACGACGTCCCGCGCACGCTGCCGTCGGGGGTCTCGTACGTGCGGGGGTGCGCACCGAGCACGTCCCACAGTCGTTCGTGTCGGCCCTCGCCGAACAGGTGCAGGTCCAGCTCACCCAGGGTGGGCAGGAAGCGGTATCCGTCAGCGGTGACGACGACATGGTCGCCGGGGTACGTCACCACCAGCCGGTAGTCGACCAGGTCGCGGATGGGGAGGAGCGCGCTGAAGACGTCGTGCCCGACGGGGTGCAGCGGACGGTCGTGGCCGCCGATCCGCACCGACACCGACTCGGCACCCGGCCGCAGTGCCCGCACGACGGTGCCGTCGGGCCGCGCGTGCGCGCCGAGCACCGAGTGGGGGTCGTGGTGAGTGCCCTGCGCGAGCAGTGTCAGATCGTGCGGATCGGGAGGGCACACCGGGTCCGGGGCGGTCACGGGTTGTGTTCCCGGTCGGCGAGGCGGCGTCGGGCGTCGAACGGGATGTGCGGCAGCGTCAGGATGTGTGCGCACGCGCGCCACGGCTCGAGGCGGACGAAGTTGTGCTGCCCCCACTCGTACTGCTCGCCGCTGACCTTGTCGTGCACGGACAGGTGATCGTGCCAGTCACGCCCGATCGCGGGCATGTCGAGCGCGACGAATCCCTGCTGCGCCCCGAACGGGTCGAGATTGACGACGGTGAGCACCGCATCGCCCGTGACCGGGTCGAACTTCGAGTACGTCAGCAGTGCGTCGTTGTCGACGTGGTGGAAATGCAGGTTCCTCAGTTGCTGCAGCGCCGGATGTGCGCGCCGGACGCGGTTGAGCGTCGCGATCCACGGTTCGAGTGACTCGCCACGCGCACGGGCGCCGGCGAAGTCGCGCGGACGCAACTGGTACTTCTCCGAATCGAGGTACTCCTCGCTGCCCGGGCGGACCGCGACGTGTTCGAACAACTCGTACCCCGAGTACACGCCCCACGTGGGCGACAGCGTGGCGGCGAGTGCCGCCCGGATCGCGAACATCCCGGGCCCGCCGTGCTGCAGACTCTCGTGCAGGATGTCCGGCGTGTTCACGAACAGGTTGGGACGGGCCTCGTCGGCCTTGGCCGCGATCTCGTTGCCGAACTCGGTGAGTTCCCATTTGTGCACCCGCCACGTGAAGTACGTGTACGACTGCGTGAAGCCGCGTTTCGCCAACCCGTAGAGCCGGGCCGGACGGGTGAAGGCCTCCGACAGGAACAGCACGTCGGGGTCGGTGCGTTTGACCTCGGCGATCAGCCACTCCCACAGACTCGGCGGCTTGGTGTGCGGATTGTCGACCCGGAAGATCTTCACGCCCAGCCGGACCCAGTGCCGGACGACGCGCAGCACCTCGGCATGCAGCCCGTCCGGATCGTGATCGAAGTCGAGCGGATAGATGTCCTGGTACTTCTTCGGAGGGTTTTCGGCGTACGCGATGGTGCCGTCCGGCAACACCGTGAACCACTCGGGATGCGCGGCCGCCCAGGGATGGTCGGGGGCGCACTGCAGCGCGAGGTCCAGCGCCACCTCGAGACCGAGGCGCCCGGCCTCGGCCACGAACGACTCGAAGTCGGATTCGGAGCCCAGCCGCGGGTGGATCGCGTCGTGCCCGCCGTCGGCCGATCCGATCGCCCACGGGGACCCGACGTCGTCCGGGCCGGCCGTCAGGGCGTTGTTGGGGCCCTTGCGGTTCACCTCGCCGATCGGGTGGATCGGCGGCAGGTACACCACGTCGAAGCCCATCGCGGCGATCCGCGGCAGATCCGCGGCCGCGGTCGCGAAGGTACCGTGCCGTGGCGCGCCGTGCTCGTCCCAGCCACCGGTCGAGCGGGGGAAGAACTCGTACCAGGACCCGAACAGGGCGCGTCGGCGGTCGACGACGACGTCGTACGTACGCGACGCCGTCACCAGTTCGCGCAGCGGCCGGATCCGCAGCGCCTCGGCCACTTCCGCCGAGAAGGCCGGCGCGACCCGGACCGGCAGCTGCCGCTCGGACCGAAGTGCGGACGCGACGCCGAGGAGTCGGCTGCGGTCCGAATCCTGGGCGCCGTCGGCGGCCCGTTCGAACAGGCGCGCGCCCACCTCCAGGTCGTTCGCGAGGTCTGCGGGCCCCTGGCCGACGGCGAGCTTGGCCTCGACCGCGTTGCGCCACGTCTGGATCGGATCGCCCCACGCCTCGATCCGGTACGTCCAGGTACCGACCGACGTCGGTGCGAACGACGCGTGGAAGGCATCGAGAACGTGGCCGGGATGCATGGGAATCCGCAGCGTTTCTGCAGAACCTCCGGGCCCCTCGACGACGAGCGTCGCCGCGACCGCGTCGTGGCCCTCGCGCCACACCGTCGCGGACACGGGGAACACCTCGCCGACCACGGCCTTGGCCGGGAACCGGCCGCCGTCGATCGAGGGCAGCACATCGTCGATGGCGAGGCGACCTGGCACACGTACTCCGTTCGGCTGCGACTGTCCGGGGACAGCGTCGAGGTGACGGATCAACGGTAGTTCAGCGGCTCGCGTGGCGTCGGGATCGCGGACCGAGAAATCGGTGAGATCGACTTTACGGCTCGTTTACTCGCGGCAACCCCGGGGCAATTCGTCCCGAATACCGTTCACGGCGTACTACTCGACGCTTCGAACGAAGCCGGACCGAAAGGTAACCGTATGGGACTCGTCGCCGGATTGATCGACCTCGTCGGAGGACTGCTCCATCTGCTGCTCGGGGGGCTGTAGCAGCCGGCAGTCCAGCCGACAGGAAGTAGCAGGCCAGTAGTCACCGCGCCCTCCGGTTCCGTCTCCACCGTCGACGGAACCGGAGGGCGCCCTCGTGCGTCGGTACCGTCGCCGGCGGTGCCCGACTCGGCGCGTCACCGGACTCGAACATGGGTAGTGTTCGCGGCGTGAAAGCCCTGCGTCGTTTCACCGTCCGTGCCCATCTGCCCGAGCGTCTCGCGGCACTGGGAACCCTGTCGACCAACCTGCGGTGGTCGTGGCATCCGCCGACGCAGGATCTGTTCGCGTCGATCGACCCCGAACTGTGGACTGCCGTTCGTCACGACCCCATTCGGATGCTCGGTGAGGTCGATCCCTACCGGCTCGACGAACTGGCGGTCGACCCTGCGTTCCTCGCCGATCTGGATCGCGCGGCCGCGGATCTCGACGACTATCTGACGCGTCCGCGGTGGTATCAGGACCAGCTCGACAAGGGTGCCGAACTCGCCACCGGCATCGCCTACTTCTCGATGGAGTTCGGCGTCACCGAGGTGCTGCCCAACTATTCGGGCGGCCTCGGCATCCTGGCCGGCGATCACCTCAAGGCCGCGTCGGATCTGGGTCTGCCGCTGATCGGCGTCGGGCTGCTGTACCGCTCCGGTTACTTCCGCCAGTCGCTCACCGCTGACGGTTGGCAGGCCGAGCACTATCCCGCACACGATCCGCAGGGGCTGCCGCTGCGGCTGCTCACCGAGAACGCGGGCGACGGCGGGCCGGGCGCCCCGGTGCTCGTGCACGTCGCGATGCCCGGAGGCCGGGTCCTGCGGGCCCGGGTGTGGATCGCGCAGGTCGGGCGGGTTCCCCTGCTGCTGCTCGACTCCGACATCGCCGAGAACGATCCGGAACTGCGTGCGGTGACCGACCGGCTGTACGGCGGCGACCAGGACCACCGGATCAAGCAGGAGATCCTCGCCGGCGTCGGCGGCGTCCGCGCGGTGCGCGCCTTCACCCGGGCACACGGGCTCGCCGACCCCGAGGTGTTCCACATGAACGAGGGGCATGCCGGTTTCCTCGGCCTCGAGCGCATCCGGGAACTCGTCACCGGCCCCGGACTGGACTTCGACGCGGCGCTCGCCGCGGTCCGCGCCGGCACGGTGTTCACCACGCACACCCCCGTCCCGGCCGGCATCGACCGGTTCCCGGTGGACCTGGTCCGCCGCTACTTCGGCGGGAACGAGGGCGAACGCGATTCGACGCTGCTGCCCGGTCTGGCCGTGGACCGGATCCTGGCCCTCGGCAGCGAGAACGACCCGGGCGTGTTCAACATGGCGCACATGGGCCTTCGCCTCGGCCAGCGCGCCAACGGTGTCTCGAAGCTGCACGGCGAGGTGAGCCGGGAGATGTTCGAGTCGTTGTGGCCCGGCTTCGACGCCGCGGAGGTGCCGATCGGGTCGGTCACCAACGGCGTGCACGCCCCGACGTGGGCGGCGCGCGAATGGATGGACCTCGGGCGGCGCCTCGTCGGGCCCGACATGCTCGAGGAGGCCCGCGGCTGGGAGCGGCTGCGCGAGATCGCTCCGGCCGAGCTGTGGTCCACCCGCAACACCCTGCGGGCGCAGCTGGTGGACGAGGTGCGCCGCCGAGTCCGGGCGTCGTGGCTCGACCGCGGCGCCACCGAGGCCGAACTCTCCTGGACCGCAGAGGTGTTCGACCCGAACGTCCTCACCGTCGGCTTCGCCCGCCGGGTGCCCACGTACAAGCGCCTGACCCTGATGCTGCGCGACCCGGAGCGGCTGAAGGCACTGCTGCTCGACGACGAGCGTCCGGTGCAGTTGGTGGTCGCCGGGAAGAGCCACCCCGCCGACGAGGGCGGCAAGGCGCTGATCCAGCAGGTGGTGCGGTTCGCCGACCAGCACGACGTCCGGCACCGCATCGTGTTCCTGCCCGACTACGACATCTCGATGGCCCGCTACCTGTACTGGGGCTGCGACGTGTGGCTCAACAACCCGCTGCGCCCGCTCGAGGCGTGCGGGACGTCGGGCATGAAGTCGGCGCTCAACGGCGGCCTCAACCTCTCCATCCGGGACGGGTGGTGGGACGAGATGTTCGACGGCGAGAACGGCTGGGCCATCCCGACCGCGGACGGCGTCGTCGACGAGGTCCGCCGCGACGACCTCGAGGCCACCGCGCTGTACGAACTGCTCGAGCGGTCGGTACTGCCGCGGTTCTACGACCGCGACGAGCACGACCTGCCGACCCGCTGGGTCGAGATGGTGCGGCACACCCTGCAGAGTCTCGGGCCCAAGGTGTTGGCGTCGCGGATGGTGCGCGACTATGCCGTCGAGTACTACGCCCCGGCCGCGAGCGCCTCCCGAAACGTGCTGCCCGACAACTTCTCCGGTGCCCGCGAGGTGGCCGGGTATCGGCGGCGCGTGGAGTCCGCGTGGCCGGGCGTGCAGGTGGCGCAGGTCGACAGTGCCGGCCTGCCCGACGACCCGGAGATCGGCGCCGATCTGTCGCTGCGGGCATTCGTCCGCCTCGGCGGCCTGTCACCGCAGGACGTCGTGGTGCAGGCGGTGCTCGGACGGGTGGGGCCGAACGACGACCTCACCGATGTCACGCCCGTGCCGATGGCGCACACCGGGACGGACGGTCTCGGCGAGGTGTTCGAGGCTCTCACGCCGCTGCCGGTCTCCGGATCGGTGGGGTATACGGTTCGCGTGCTGCCGCACCACCGACTCCTCGCGACGGATGCGGAACTGGGGTTGGTGGCAGCGCCGTACGTGTAGAGCGGCCACAGCGTTCCTCGGCCGACGCTCCGTCAGCTTGCACGCACGGCGGCACCGAGGATGTCGAGTCCGTCGTCGAGGAGATCATCGGGAATCACCAGCGGCGGCAGCAGACGAATGACGTTGCCGTAGGTACCGCAGGTGAGTACGACGACACCGCGTTCGAGTGCCCGCGCAGCGATCTCCCGGGTAGCCTCCGGGTTTGGTTCGCGGGTGCCGGGGCGGACGAATTCGAGCGCGAGCATCGCGCCGCGGCCACGGACCTCGCCGATGATGTCGACATCGTCGGCGAGTGCCTGCAGTCGCGGGCGGGCAATTTCCTCGATGTGGCGTGCCCGGCCGCAGAGATCGAGGTCGCGCATCTGGTCGAGCGTCGCCAGCGCGGCGGCGCACGCGACCGGGTTCCCTCCGTACGTGCCGCCGAGGCCGCCCGTGTGCACCTCGTCGATCAGGTCGGCGCGACCGACCACCGCGGACAGCGGCATGCCCGACGCGATGCCCTTCGCGAGCGTCATCAGATCCGGGACCACGTCCTCGTGCTCGCACGCGAACCATGCGCCGGTGCGGGCGAATCCGGTCTGGACCTCGTCGGCCACGAACACGATTCCGCTCTGACGGGCCCACGCGACCAGCGTCGGCAGGAAGCCCGGCGCCGGCACGATGAAGCCGCCCTCACCCTGAATCGGTTCGAGGAGGATCGCCGCGATCCGCCGGGCGCCGATCTGCTTGTCCATGAGGTCGATTGCGCGCCGCGCGGCCTGCTCACCGGTCATCGCGCTACCGTCCGGATTCGGTGGCTCGCGGAACGGATACGACATCGGCATCCGGTACACCTCGGGGACGAACGGGCCGAACCCGTCCTTGTACGGCAGGTTCTTCGCCGTCAGCGCCATCGTGAGATTGGTGCGGCCGTGGTACGCGTGATCGAAGGCGACGACGGCGTCGCGGCCGGTCGCGTGCCGGGCGATCTTGACGGCGTTCTCGACGGCCTCGGCGCCGGAATTGAACAGCACCGCTCGCTTGTCGTGGTCGCCGGGCGTGAGCGCGACGAGCCGCTCGCACACGGCTACGTATTCCTCGTACGGCGTCACCATGAAGCACGTGTGGGTGAACCGCGCCGCCTGCTCCCGGACGGCCGCGGCGACCGCGGTGTTGGACGACCCGGCGCCGGTGACCGCGATGCCGGAACAGAAATCGATCAGCGAGTTCCCGTCGACGTCGACGATGACGCCGCCGTCCGCGTCCACCGCGTACACCGGGACCGACGACCCCACGCAGGCCCCGACCGCGGCACGCCGACGGGCGGCGAGGGCGAGGGACCGCGGCCCGGGGAGTTCCGTGTCCAGTCGGAGCTGCTGGGGGAGTCGATATTCGATGTCGGGCACGTCGACCTCCCGGGGTCAGGACTGGATGTCGCGGCGACGGAAACCCAGCAGCGCCAGCGCGTACAACGCGGCGGCGATCGCGAGCAACACGATCAACGGCACGACGTCGAACTCGTCGGCCGGCAGGTTGGGGGTGAAGTGGAACGGCGACGCCCAGCCGGTCCAGTCGGGCAACACCTCGAGGAACATCCCGATCACCAGTGCGTAGCCGAGATACACCCACACCACCGCCAGCAGCCGCGGGAACCACGCGTAAACCGCGGCGGTCAGCGCGATCACCGTGAGCGTCGCGGGCAGGAAGTTCGCGGCAGAGCCCACGAGCCGACCGAACATCGAGCCGTCGTGCAGTGTCGCGGCCGCGGTGACGCCCATCGCCGCGCCGGCGGCCAGCACGATCAGGGCCGTCGCCACCGAGATCACCACCAACTGCGCGCCGAGCCACCGCCACCGCGACACCGGGCTCGACAGCACGTCCTCGGCCCGGCCCGACGTCTCCTCGTTCCGCGCCGACTGCACCGCGGTCATCGCGTACATGCACGCCATGATCGCCAGGAACACCAGATACAGCGCGAACGCTCCCTGTGCGGCGTTGCCCTCGCCGCCCGGCAGCAGGTCGGCGAGCCGCGGATCCTGGTCGACGAAGTCGGCCACCTGTTGGCCCAGCGCACCGATCGGGAAGGCCAGCGCCGCGACCCCGATGGCCCACGCGGCGATCTGGTTTCGTTGCATCCGCACCGTCAGCGCCGTGATCCCGGTCAGCGCACCACTCGCGCGCGGCCGCCCGCCGCGCGGCGCCACCAGACCGGCCCCGACGTCGCGCCGCCCCACCACCGCATACGCCAGCACGACGCCGACGACCACCGCAGCGAGCCCGAGCAGCAGCGGCCACCACCGCTCGTCGACGTAGGCGCGCGTGGATTGCGCCCAACCGATGGGCGACAGCCAGGACCACACGCTGCCGTCCTCCTTGGCGCGGACGTCGCCGACCGCGCGCAGCAGGTAGGCGACGGCGAGTGCCACGAGCCCCAATCCGCTTGCGGTGCGGGCATGCTCGGTGACCTGGGAGAACAGTGCCGACGTCGCGCCGAACGCGAGGCCCACCATGAACACGCCCGCAGCGAGGTTCCAGGACCCCAGCGCCGGCAGACCGACCGCGGTCAGTCCCAGACCGAGGATCAACCCGATCGACAGGTTCGCCAGCAGCACCACCGCGAGACCCGACGTGATCGGCGCGAACCGGCCGACGACGCCCGAGCGCAGCATCTCGGCGCGTCCGGTCTCCTCCTCGGTGCGCAGGTGCAGCGTCACGAGCAGCACCGACATGATCGCGACCGCGATCATCGTCATACCCGCGATCTCGTTGGCGACCATCGCGCCGAGCGTGTAATCCGAGAGTCCGTAACCCGGACCGGCGAGAGCCGTGGCGGCCGGCGATTCGATCAGCGCCGCCCGCGCCTGGCGCGACTCGGCGGTGGGGTAGAGGGTCTGGTAGCTCGACGCCAGCAGCACCGTGGATCCGCCGACAGCGATCACCCACGCGGGCAGGCGGATCCGGTCGACCCGCAGCGCCAGGCGGGTGAGGTTCCACGTGCCCGCGAGTGGATCGGCGGCCCCCGCATCCGCGGGCCGGACGGCCTGCGTGGTGGGGGCGACCTGCGTCGTCATCGCGGCTCGATGCCCAGCGAGTCGAACTCGTCGCTGTACTCGCGCAGGAACAGGTCCTCGAGCGTCGGCGGGTTCGCGGTGATGGTCACGACCCCGAGACCGGCCAGTGTCGTCATCACCGAGTCGATGTGATCGGAGTCGACGTCGAACGTGACGCCGTTGTCCGGGTCGTCGAGGCGCTTGACGTTGTGCACACCCGGCACGGACTCGAGACCGGCCGGGGACCGGCGGGTGGTCGCCGTCACCGTGGTCCGGGTGAGGTGCCGCAACTCGGCGAGGGTGCCGCTCTGCACCGTGCGGCCGGCGCGGATGATGGTCACCACCCCGCACAGCGACTCCACCTCGGCGAGAATGTGACTCGACAGCAAGATCGTGCGGCCCTCCCGTGCCGCCTCACCGATGCACTGCTGGAACACCGCCTCCATCAACGGATCCAGGCCGGACGTCGGCTCGTCCAGGATCAACAACTGCGCGTCCGCCGCGAGCGCCGCGATCAGCGCCACCTTCTGCCGATTGCCCTTCGAATACGTGCGTCCCTTGCGTGTGGGATCGAGTTCGAAGCGCTCCAGCAACTCCCGACGACGCGTGTCGTCGAGGCCGCCGCGCAGCCGTCCGAACAGGTCGATCGCCTCGCCGCCGGTGAGATTGGGCCACAGGTTGACGTCGCCCGGCACGTACGTCAGGTGCCGGTGCAGGTTGACGGCGTCGCGCCACGGATCGGCCCCGAGCACCGAGATCTCGCCCCCGTCCGCGCGCAGCAGGCCGAGCAGTACCCGGATGGTGGTGGACTTGCCGGAACCGTTGGGGCCGAGGAAGCCGTGGACCTCGCCGGGGGCGACCTCGAGATCGAGGCCGTCGAGGGCATGGACGTCACCGAAGCGCTTGGTGAGTCCGCGAACCGAGATCACCGGGTCCATCGCCCGAGCATAGGACGACCGACGCCGACTCGACCGGGTTTCCGGGACAGCCCGCCGTCATACCGCCGTCAGCTCGACGGCCGCGACGCCGCGATCCGGGCGAGTGCCTGCCGGACCACCTTCGGGTCGGCCGTCTCCCAGAACGGCGGCAGGGACGCACGCAGGTAGCCGCCGTACCGGGCGGTGGCCAGCCGGGAGTCGAGGATCGCGACCACACCTTTGTCGTCGGTGCTGCGCAGCAGACGACCGACGCCCTGCGCGAGCAGCAGTGCGGCGTGATTCGCGGCCACCGACAGGAAGCCGTTGCCGCCGCGGGACTCGACCGCCTGCTGGCGGGCCACCAGCAGCGGGTCGTCGGGCCGGGGGAAGGGGATGCGGTCGAGGATGACGAGGCTCAGCGACGGGCCGGGCACGTCGACGCCCTGCCACAGCGACAGGGTGCCGAACAGGGTCGTCGGCTCGTCCTCCGCGAACTTCTTCACCAGCGTGCCGGTGGCATCGTCGCCCTGGCACAGGACCGGCACGTCGAGCCGTCCGCGCATCTCCTCGGCGGCGGCCTTGGCGGCCCGCATCGACGAGAACAAGCCCAGCGTGCGGCCGCCGGCGGCGGTCACCAACTCCTCGATCTCGTCCATGAACGCGGGGGACAGGCCGTCCCGGCCGGGCGGTGGCAGGTGCCGGGCGACATACATGATCCCGGACTTGGCGTGGTCGAAGGGGGACCCGACGTCCAGTGAATTCCAGCGCAGCGCACCGGCATCCGACGGCGCCTCCTTGCCGGTGGCCGTGCCGGTGTCGCTGCGGGACGGCGACTCCGGCGGCAGACCCCAGTTCACCGCGAGCCCGTCGAACGAGCCGCCCACGGTCAACGTGGCAGACGTGAGGACCACCGTGGACTCGGCGAACAGGCTCGCCCGCAGCAGCCCGCCCACCGACAGCGGCGCCATCCGTACCACCCGGCGGATGTTGCCGCGGTTGTCCTCGACGGCCAGCCACACGACGTCCCGGCGCTTGGCCGGATCGGGTTCGTCGAACGCGGTGAGAACCCGGACCGCACTGTCGTGGATCTCGTCGATCGCCGACAGGGCGGCGTTGCGTGCGGCGGCTGCTTCCGGGTCGGCGGCCGCCATACCGGGCTTCGACGGGCCGATCGCGGTGCGCACGTTCCACGCCGCGTCGCGGACGGCGGCCAGCGCCATGCCGACGCCGTCGGGCAGCGCGTCCCAACGTCCCGCCGGCAACTCCTCGAGGAGATCCGCCCACCCCTCGGCGGCGGCCTCGAGGCGGTCGACGTCCTGCTCCTCGACGAGCTTGACGGCACGCCGGGCCGCGCCGCTGATCGCGGGCGCCGTCAACTCCGCGGTCGCGACCCCCGTGACCCGGTCCACCAGTTCGTGGGCCTCGTCGATCACGACGACATCGTGCTCGGGCAGCACCGCGATCCCGGAGATCGCGTCGATCGCGAGCATCGCGTGGTTGGTGACCACGACGTCCACCTGAGCGGCCTCCGCGCGCGCCCGCTCGGCGAAACAGTCCTCGCCGACGGGGCAGCGCGACTTACCGAGGCACTCGCGGGCGCTGACGCTGACCTGCCGCCACGCCTGGTCGCTCACGCCGGGCACGAGGTCGTCGCGGTCACCGGTCTCGGTGTCCGACGACCACTTGGTGAGCCGCTGGACCTCGCGGCCGAGCCGGGAGACCGCGAAGGCGTCGAACAGTTCGGCGTCCGGCGGATCGTCCTGCGCCATCCCGGTGTGGATCTTGTTCATGCACAGGTAGTTGCTGCGGCCCTTGAGGATCGCGAACCGGGGAAGACGTCCCAGCGCGGGCTTCAACGCCTCCGCGAGACGGGGCATGTCGCGATCCACGAGCTGGCGTTGCAGCGCGATCGTCGCGGTCGAGACGACGACGGTGCGTCCGGACTCGACGGCATGCCGGACGCTGGGCACGAGATACGCGAGCGACTTGCCGGTACCGGTGCCGGCCTGCACCGCGAGGTGCTCGCCGGTGTCGATGGAGTGGGCGACCGCGGACGCCATCGTCAACTGGTTCTGGCGTTCCTTGCCGCCCAGGGAGCGGACCGCGAGCTTGAGGAGATCGGGCACGTTCGGCAGCTCACGGGACACCGCAACAGGGTACTGCCCGGCACCGTCAACTCCGGTCGGCGACCTGCCGCATCACGGTGCGGACCGCGGCGACGGTGCAGGCATGCGAGGCCGCAGACGCAGATCGACCGGCTGTCCGTCGGAGGGGAACGGCAACGAGGTGAAGTCGAGCGGAGCGACGTAGTCGGCGTCGACCTGCCAGTCGAAACGCAGGAGCAGATGATGCATGATCGCCTTGATCTCGGCGCCGGCGAAGTGCATTCCCAGGCATTTGTGCACGCCGCCACCGAACGGCTCCCAGGCATACCGGTGCACCTTGTCCTCGCGGCGGTGCGGCGCGAAGCGCTCGGGATCGAAGCATTCGGGGTCGGGCCAGTACTCCGCCATGTGATGGGTGAAATGCGGAGCCACCGCCGCGTAGGTGCCGGCCGGTACGAAGTGCCCGCGAACCTGGGTGTCGCGCACCGCGCGGCGCGCCACGACCGGCACCGGAGAGACGATCCGGAGGCATTCCTTCATGACCAGATCGAGGCTGTCGAGCCCGTCCAGTTCGGTGTGGCTCGGTGTCGAGGTCCCCAGCGCCAGCGACTCCGCGCGGCAACGGTCCTGCCACCTCGGATGTTGGCCCAGGTACTGCATCATCGTGGAGAGAGTGATCGTCGAGGTGTCGTGGGCGGCCATGAGGAGGAAGATCATGTGGTCGATCACCTCGTCGTCGGTGAAGCGTTGTCCCGCATCGGCCTCGATGTGGCAGAGCACGGAGAAGAGGTCGTCGGTCTCGCGGGTTCGGCGTGCCGGTAGATACCGGTGCAAGAATTCTTCGAGAACGCGCCGGCCGTCGAGCCCGCGCTTCCATCGGGTCCCCGGGACCGGCCGGCGGATCACCGAGGTGGCCGCCTGGACACAGTCGACGAAGGCCTTCTGCACCGAGGCGATCTCGCTGTCGGTTGCTCCTTCCGCCCCGCCCATGAAGATGTCGGTGGCGAGATCCAGCGTCAGTGCCTTGAGCGCGGTGTAGGCCCGGAACCCCTCGGTGGGGGTCCATCCCTGAAGCGCCGAGTCGATCGCGGGGTGGAGGGCGGCGACGGTCTTCTCGAGCCGAGCTCGGGTGAACGCCTGCTGCATGATGCGGCGGTGTCGTAGATGTTCCTCCGAGTCGAGGAGCATGAGACCGCCGTGGAAGAAGGGACCGATCAGGACCGACCAGCCGTCGCCGTTGGCGAAGGCCCGATCCTTGTTCTGCAGCACTTCCTGGCAGGCGTCCGGGCCGAGCACGGCGAGCCACCGTCGACCGAGCATCGAGAACCACGAGATCTCGCCGTAGCGGTCCCACTGTCGTTGCATCAGCGCGAGTGGATCCCGGATGTACGCGAGTACCTGCCCCACGAGCGGCAGGCCCGGTCGGCCCGCGACCGGGCGTAGCCCGGACTGTGTGGGTGGAGCGGCCAACAACTTGGTCATGACACCTCGACCCCCGTTCATCTGACAGTAGGCTCTGTCAGATAGATGTAGTCTGGGTCACAGTCGGTCGGTCTGTCAATATCGATCCATGGCTTCCTCCCTCCCGCGCCGCTACGCCGGTCTCAGCGGTGACCAACGCACCGCGCGGCGGCGCGAGAGCCTGCTCGAGGCGGGGCTGGACGTGTTCGCGGCGGGCGGGATCAGCGGCGCCACCATGACTGCCATCTGTGCACGCGCCAAACTCACCGAGAGATATTTCTACGAGAGCTTCACCAGCAGGGACGAACTCCTGCAGACCGTCCTGGACGGCATCGTGGAGGAGGTCCGGCGCCGCGGACTCGATGCGCTGCACGCCGACACCGGGACGCTGGAGCAGCGTGTCCGCAATGCCATCGCCTCGTTCGTCACCATCCTCACCGAAGACCCCCGAAAGGGCCGGTTCGCGCTCATCGAGTCCGCCGCTGTCGAACCTCTGCGCACTCACCGCCGCGCCGCACTGCGGGGTTTTGCCCAGATGGTCGCCGACGAGGCTGCACGCATGTACGGCGACCGCGCCTGGCCGCCGTTGCAGGGCGAGATCGCAGGACTGCTGTTCGTCGGCGGTCTGGTCGAACTGGTCACCGCATGGTTGAACGAGGAGATCACCGTCACGCCGACCGAGATCGTCGACGCGGCGACACATCAGTTCACGTCCACCGCGCACCGCTGAGGACTCGGAGGCGTCAGGGCGCGGCGTCTCCCGGCTCGGAGAGGCGGCCGACCAGCTCGACGCCGGCCGCGTCGAGCTCGGCCAATGCCGCCTCGACGGTGGCGGGGGACACGCCCGCGGTAAAGGGGAGCAGCACGCGGGTGCGGAAGCCCTCGGTGGCGGAGTCCAGCGCCGTCGCCCGGACGCAGTGATCGGTCGCGATCCCGACGACATCGACGGCGTCGATGTCGTGCCGGCGCAACCAGTCGGCGAGCGACTCGCCGGACGGCGAGACACCCTCGAAGCCCGAGTACGCGGCGCTGCGCTCGCCCTTCGAGAAGGTCTCCTCGATCGCATCGGTCCCGAGTGCCGGATGGAAATCGGCGCCCGGCGTCCCGGCCACGCAGTGCGGCGGCCAGCTGTCGACGAAGTCCGGGGTCTCGGAGAAGTGGTCGCCCGGGTCGATGTGGTTGTCGCGGGTCGCGACGATCGCGCTGTAGCCGTGGTCGGAGTACAGCTCCTCGATCGCGGCGGCCACTGCCGCACCGCCCGCGACGGCGAGTGCACCGCCCTCGCAGAAGTCGTTCTGGACGTCGGTGACGACGAGTGCCGTGCCGGTCACTTCACTCCTCCCTCGGCAACCGCCGCGATCGGCTCGGTCGACGCGAATCGGGTGGGTACGGCGGGGTCGCCGTGCGACAACTTGAGCCCCTCCCACGGCAGGCTCACCAGGTTCGCGGCGAGCAGGGCCCGGGCCTCGTCGAGCGTGGGAAGGTCGTCGACGAGCTCGCCCGCGCGCACCATCGGGACGAGCAACTCCCGGGACTCGAGACCGGCGGTGTCCGGCGCTGCGGCGCCCGCCCGGTAGAGCACCTCTTCGACGATCGTGCCCGACGCCCGGCTCAGGCGCATCGCGCGTTTGGTGCCGCCCCGGGACTGCTTGTTGCTGCTGCGCTTCTCGACCGGCACGCCCTCGACCTCGACGAGTTTGTAGACCATCCCGGCGGTCGGAGCACCCGATCCCGTCACGAGTGACGTTCCGACGCCGTACGAGTCGACGGGTTCGGCGCGCAGCGCGGCGATCGCATACTCGTCCAGGTCCCCGGACACCACGATCCGGGTGCCTGTCGCCCCGAGGCCGTCGAGCTGCTCGCGGACCTGACGCGCGAGCACGCCGAGATCGCCCGAGTCGATCCGCACGCCCCCGAGGCCCGTGCCCGCCGCGGCCACGGCGTTCTCGACACCGCGGGTGATGTCGTACGTGTCGACGAGCAGCGTCGTGCCGACGCCGAGCGCCGCGACCTGCGACCGGAAGGCGCCCACTTCGTCCGGGACACCGTCGTCGGTGTGCAGGAGCGTGAAGGCGTGGGCGCTGGTGCCTGCACCGGGGACGCCGTGCCTGCGTACCGCTTCGAGATTCGAGGTGGCGTCGAAGCCCGCCAGATACGCGGCGCGCGCGCACGCGACGGCGGACTCCTCGTGGGCGCGGCGCGAGCCCATCTCGATCATCCGGCGGCCGTCCGCCGCGCTGACCATCCGGGCGGCGGCCGACGCGATCGCGCTGTCGTGGTTGAGGATCGACAACACCAGCGTCTCGAGTAGGACACATTCGGCGAACGTCCCGCGGACCGAGAGAATGGGCGACCCGGGGAAGTACAGGTCGCCCTCGCGGTAGCCGTCGATGTCGCCGGAGAACCGGAAGTCCCGCAACCACCGCACCGTCGCGGCGTCGAGGAAGCGGCCCACGATCTCGAGTTCCGGCTCGCCGAAACGGAAGCGCGACAAGGCGTCCGCGATGCGTCCCATGCCCGCGACCACGCCGTACCGGCGGCCGTCGGGCAGTCGTCGGGCGAAGACCTCGAAGCTGCACTGCCGGTGGCCGGAACCGTCCGCGAGCGCCGCCTCGAGCATCGTGAGCTCGTACTGGTCGGTGAAGAGGGCTGTACTGGACGTGTCGACGTCACGGGATGCGGGAACGGTTGCCACAGGGCCAACTCTACGATTCGGACCCCGGCCGCGGGTGTCGGGTTCGATGGCTACGCCGTACCCTGGACCCATGGCGCCGTGTTCGACGATGACAACTTTCCCGACGACACTTCCGGTCGGCAAGATGCCCGCTGCAGCGCCCCAGGTCTCGCCCGCGGAGGCCGAGATCGAGGAGACGGTCGAGGCGCAGGATCGCCCCTGGGTAACCGTCGTCTGGGACGACCCGGTCAACCTCATGCACTACGTGACGTACATCTTCCAGAAGCTCTTCGGCTACAGCAAAGCCAAGGCGACGGATCTGATGATGCAGGTTCATAAGGAAGGCAAAGCGGTCGTATCCAGCGGTTCTCGCGATAAAGTCGAGAACGATGTCCGGAAACTTCACGCCGCCGGCCTGTGGGCGACGATGCAGCGGGACGACAGCTAGACCCTCCTCCATCCATCCCTCTCGACGGTAAGGATCCCGGGTACAGACGTGCGGACTTGGACCAGGAAGAACTCGCTCGGCGGACTGAAACTCCGTTCGGAGATGGACGCCCACGAGGCGGCGGTGCTGAGGTCTCTGGTGACCTCGGTGTCCGGACTCCTCGAGGAGCGCGCGGCGTCGGCGCCCACCGACGAACTGGCTGCTCTCACGGGACTGCGGACCGGCAACTCCGAAACCCCGTCGGACGAGGTGCTCGCCCGGCTGCTGCCGGACTTCCAACGTCCGGACCCGGACAAGGCCGACTCCGGCGACGACACCGAGCGCGGCAACGTCAACAGCGCACTGCGTAGCCTCCACGAGCCCGACATCATCGACGACAAGCTCGCCGCCGGATCCGTCATCCTGCAGACCGTTCCCGCCGAGGGCGGCAAGGTCGTCCTCACGCCCGAGCAGGCGGACGCGTGGCTGGCCGGACTCAACGACGTCCGCCTCGCGCTCGGCACGAACCTCGGCATCGACTCCGACACCCCCGACGAGGTGGACCCGGACGATCCGCGGGCCCCGCACTACGACGTCTACCACTGGTTGACGTGGATGCAGGACTCCCTCGTCCAGGCGCTGATCGCGTGACGGCGCCCGGCACGTCGGTCCGGACCGGACCGACCGATTCGCTGTGCGACGTGACGGGCGTTCTGGTCGGTCACGACTACGTCCTCGACACGGACGCGACCCTCGGGGCGGGGGGCGCCACCGGATGCACCGTCGTGCTGGCGCCGGCGGGCGCAACCGCCGGCGTGGACGTCCGCGGGGGCGGCCCCGGCACCCGCGAAACCGACCTGCTCGACCCCAGCCACTCCGTGCAGCAGGTGCACGCGGTGCTGCTCTCCGGTGGCAGCGCGTACGGGCTGGTCGCAGCCGACGGCGTCATGCGATGGCTCGAGGAGCACCAGCACGGCATCCCGATGGGCGCGCCCGGCCAGGTCGTCCCGATCGTGCCGGGCGCGGTCGTGTTCGATCTCCCCGTCGGCGACTGGCGGATCCGGCCCACGGCCGACTTCGGCTACCGGGCCGCGGACCGCGCGGACACGACCGTCACGACCGGCTGCGTCGGCGCGGGTACCGGCGCCCGGGCGGGCGTGCTCAAGGGCGGAGTCGGCACCGCAAGCGCTGTCATCGAGGGCGGCCCGGCCGACGGCATCACGGTGTCGGCGCTGCTGGTCGCGAATCCGGTGGGCTCCGTGTGGGATCCGGAGACGGGACTGCCGTGGGGACTTTCCCTCGCGGACGCCGAACGGCGCGGCATGCGCCTGCCGTCCCCCGAGGAGTTGTCCGCCGCGAACGCGCTGGCCGCGAAGGGCACGGTGCTCAACACGACCATCGGCGTCGTCGCCACCGACGCGAAGCTGTCGAAGGCGTCGTGCCGCCGGGTCGCGGTCGCGGGGCACGACGGCATGGCTCGGGCGATCCGGCCCGCGCATTCCCCGCTCGACGGCGACACGATCTTCGCCCTCGCCACCGGAACCCACGAGACGCCGCTGCCCGACGGTGTCCCCGCGGCGTTCCCGCGCGAACTGCCGATCCTCGACGCGGTGTGCACCGCCGCGGCGCAGTGCGTCGAACGGGCGATCGTCGATGCGATCCTCTCGGCCACCACCGTCGCCGGGATCCCCGGCTACCGGGACGTGTTCCCGTCGGCGTTCGGGACCTCCGGCTAGGCGGCGGGCACCGTTCGCCACCGGTCGCCGGTCGGTGGTGGTCGGTACGCTCGGTTCCGTGAGCACCGGATCCGAAGTGCGCGTGACCCCGCCCCGCGTTCCGCGCCCGCTGTGGCAGCGGGCCGCGATGACCGTCGGCGGGTTCGCGGTCGTCCTCTACGTCCTGGAGGCGTTCGACACGATCGCGCCGAAGAACCCACTGGACCAGTGGGGAGTCGAACCGCGCACGCTCGACGGTTTGTGGGGAATCCTCTTCGCCCCCATGCTGCACTACGGATGGGGCCACCTGCTGGCCAACACCGTGCCGCTGCTGGTCCTCGGCTTCTTGGTGTTGATGTCGGGCATCGGTCGCGGCCTCGCCGCAACCGGGATCATCTGGGTGATCGGTGGCGTCGGCACATGGTTGACCGGTGGCGTAGGAACCGCGCATCTCGGCGCCTCCGTGCTGATCTTCGGGTGGCTCACCTTCCTGCTGGTACGCGGCATCTTCACGAGGAGTTTCGGGCAGATCGCGCTCGGCGTGGCGGTGCTGTTCGTCTACGGCGGCATGCTCTGGGGGGTGCTGCCCGGGCAGTACGGAATCTCGTGGCAGGGGCACCTGTTCGGCGCGATCGGCGGTGTCGTCGCCGCCTGGATCCTGTCCGCCGACGCCCGCAAGGGTGCTCCGGAGGCCGGGACGATCGGTTCCGCCGGGAGCGCGCGGCCGCTGCGCTGACTCGACCGTCACACCGCCGACCAGCGTATCGACGCATCACAATCGCGCGTCGAATGTGAGTTGACGCCACCGAAAGTGCCCGAAGCTTTTTGAGATCCGGGTACGCGTGGCAGCATAGTTTGCATGCGCATTACGGTCCTGGGATGTTCGGGCAGCGTCTCCGGACCCGACTCGGCTGCTTCGGGCTACTTGTTGACCGCTCCCGGCACTCCGCCGGTCGTCATGGATTTCGGGCCCGGCGTCCTCGGCGCCCTGCAGAAGCACGCCGATCCCGGCGAGGCCACGATCCTGCTCTCGCACCTGCACGCCGACCACTGCCTCGACATGCCCGGCCTGCTCGTCTGGCGGCGCTACCATCCCACCCCGCCGAGCGGACGCGCACTCGTCTACGGCCCGACCGACAGCGCGTGCCGCATCGGGGTGGCATCGGCCGAGTGCGGCGGTGAACTCGACGACATCTCCGACACCATCGATCTGCGCAGCTGGTCCGACGGCCACGTCGCCGAGATCGGCGAGATCGCGGTCCAGGCGTTCCGGGTGAACCATCCGCCGGAGTCCTACGGTTTCCGCGTCACCAGCAAGGCCGGCCGGGTCCTCGCGTACACCGGCGACACCGGCATGTGCGACGCCGTCGTCGACCTGGCACGCGACGCCGACGTGCTGCTGTCCGAGGCGTCGTGGACGCACAGCCCCGACCGCCCCGAGGGCATCCATCTCTCCGGCACCGAGGCCGGTCGGGTCGCCGCCCGGGCCGGCGTCGGCGAACTCCTGCTCACCCACATCCCGCCGTGGACGTCCCGCGAGGACGTCATCGCCGAGGCGAAGGCCGAGTTCTCCGGCCCGGTGCATGCCGTGTCGGCCGGGGACGTCTACACCGTCTGACCCCGACTAGGCTCTCGGTCGTGACGACACGAGAAGACGGTAGGACGGACGACGAACTCCGCGAGGTTCGGATCACCCGGGGATTCACCAACCATCCCGCAGGGTCGGTGCTGGTCGAGTTCGGCAACACGCGGGTCATGTGCACCGCGAGCGTCGAAGAAGGTGTGCCGCGCTGGCGGAAGGGTTCGGGGCTGGGCTGGCTCACCGCCGAGTACGCGATGCTGCCCGCGGCCACCCACACGCGCAGCGGTCGCGAGTCGGTCAAGGGCAAGGTCGGCGGGCGCACGCAGGAGATCAGTCGGCTGGTCGGCCGCTCGCTGCGCGCATGCATCGATCTCGCCGCGATCGGTGAGAACACCATCGCGATCGACTGCGACGTGTTGCAGGCCGACGGTGGTACCCGCACCGCCGCCATCACCGGCGCCTACGTCGCGCTCGTCGACGCCGTGACCTACCTGCGTGCCGCGGGCCGCCTGGCGGACCCGCAGCCTATCTCGTGTGCCATCGCCGCGGTCAGCGTCGGCGTCGTCGACGGCCGTGTCCGCCTGGACCTGCCGTACGAGGAGGATTCGCGCGCGGAGGTCGACATGAACGTCGTCGCGACCGACACGGGCACGCTCGTCGAGATCCAGGGGACCGGCGAGGGGGCGACGTTCCCGCGCTCGACGCTCGACAAGCTGCTCGACTCCGCGCTCGCCGGCTGCGAACAGCTGTTCGCGATCCAGCAGGCCGCACTCGCCGAGCCGTACCCGGGCGTGCTGCCCGAGGCGACCGAGCCCAAGAAGAAGGCGTTCGGCAGTTGAGCGGGAAGATCCTGGTCGCCAGCCGGAATGCCAAGAAGCTCGGTGAGCTCCGTCGCGTCCTGGCGGCCGCCGGAATCGAGGGACTCGAGGTGATCGGGCTCGACGAGGTACCGGAGTTTCCCGAGACCCCGGAGACCGGCGCGACGTTCGAGGAGAACGCGATCGTCAAGGCCGTGGACGGCGCGGCGGCCACCGGGCTGCCGTGCGTCGCCGACGATTCCGGACTCGAGGTCGACGCGCTGAACGGGATGCCCGGCGTGCTGTCGGCGCGGTGGAGCGGTCGTCACGGCGACGACGACGCCAACACCGCGCTGCTGCTCGGACAGCTGGCGGACGTGCCCGACGAGCGACGCGGTGCGGCGTTCGTGTCGGCGTGCGCACTCGCCATCCCCGGACAGGACACCGTCGTCGTGCGGGGCGAATGGCGTGGGCGGATCGTGCGAGAGCCTCGCGGTGACAATGGCTTCGGCTATGACCCCGTATTCGAGCCCGAGGGTGACCGGCGGACGTCGGCGGAGCTGTCCCCGCAGGAGAAGGACGCCGCGTCGCACCGTGGCCTCGCGCTGGCTCAGCTGGTGCCGGCTCTCGCGGCGCTGGCCCACGGCTGACCGCGAACCTCACAGACACGCGCAGGGCCCGTCCGATCGGACGGGCCCTGCGCGTGTCTGTGAGTGCGGTGGCGCCGCTTCAGACGCCGAAGTCCTTCTTGACCTGCTGCGTGCGCCAGTGCTCGACGAAGAACGACAGGAACGGGATGGTGCCGGCGAGCAGCGTGCCGATCGTGCGACCCGCGGGCCAGCGCACCTTCACCGCGAGGTCGATGGTGAGGATCAGGTACACGAAGTAGACCCAGCCGTGGACGATCGCGATCCAGGTGGGGAGGTTGTCGACGCTGAAGATGTACTTCGCGACCATCTCGGCCGTGAGGACGAGAAGCCAGATACCCGTCGCGTAGGCGAGAACGCGGTAGCGAAGCAGGGCCGACGCGATCTTCTTGTTGTCCTGCGGCGTGGGCGCCGCTGCGGTCGCGGTCTGCTGTGGGGTGGTCTCGTGGGGGCCGCCGCTCACTTGTCGCTCCTATCGGGCTCGCGAGCGGAGAGCTCGGCGAGGTAATCGTTGTACTCGAGCATCTGCCGGGCGTCGGAGTCGTCGAGATCGCTGGGGTCGGTCGTGGTCGGCGCTTTGGGGCGCTCCGGGAGGAGCCCCTCGGGGACCTCCGTCGGTTCGGCGTCCGCGGTGGCGGATCCGCCGACCTGGGCGTCGCCGTCCTCGAGCTGCACGAAGCGTCGGTACGCGTACACGACGAACGCCGCGAAGAGCGGCCACTGGAATGCGTAGCCGAGGTTCTGGCCGGTGCCGCCGACGGACTCGAAACGCATCCATTGCCACCAGCCGAGCGCCAGGCATCCGAGCGATGCGACGACGACCAGCACGATCAGTGCCGGCCGGCTTTTTCGACGAGTTCGGGCCACACTTCGACGGTACCCGAGGTGAGGCTGGTCCCCGTAGGGGTCCTCGGTGGTTCTGGTCACCTGAGCTGCGGCGCAGCGGTCGCGTGGACTGCGTTTCCGTTCGCGGTGGGTCGTCTGGCAGAATCAACCGCTGTTCGTCGCATCCGGTTACGTACCGCGCGGCGGTCACAGGAGAGAGGCAAAACCGGACTCACCATCCTGGTGGGTCGCTGAATTGCACGTGACATGTGCGCACAGGTGTGCGTGCTGAAGGAGATGCACAGCGTAATGGCTGTCAAGATCAAGCTCACCCGCCTCGGCAAGATCCGCAACGCGCAGTACCGGATCATCGTCGCGGATTCCCGCACCCGCCGCGACGGCCGTGCGATCGAGACCATCGGCAAGTACCACCCGAAGGAAGAGCCGTCTCTGATCGAGATCGACTCGGAGCGCGCACAGTACTGGCTGGGCGTCGGCGCGCAGCCGACCGAGCCCGTCGAGGCCCTGCTCAAGATCACGGGCGACTGGCAGAAGTTCAAGGGTCTGCCGGGCGCCGAGGGCACCCTGCGCACCAAGGAAGCCAAGCCCACCAAGCTGGAGCTGTTCCAGGCTGCGCTGGCGCAGGCCGAGAACGAGCCGGTCTCCGAGGCCATCACCCCCAAGAAGAAGAAGGCCGCCAAGGAAGAGGCCGCGGAGGCTCCCGCTGCCGACGCCGAGTCCGCCGAGGCTGCCGAGTAATGAGCGCCGTTGTCGCCGATGCCGTCGAGCATCTCGTCCGTGGGATCGTCGCCAACCCCGACGACGTTCGCGTCGAGCTGATCACGGGGCGTCGGGGACGTACCGTCGAGGTGCATGTGCACCCCGACGATCTCGGTAAGGTGATCGGTCGCGGTGGTCGTACCGCGACCGCCCTGCGGACCCTCGTCTCCGGTATCGGAGGCCGCGGGATCCGCGTCGACGTCGTCGACACCGATCTGTAGTACGCAGTGGAACTCGTCGTAGGCCGCGTCGCCAAGTCGCACGGCATCAGGGGAGAGCTGGTCGTCGAGGTTCGTACGGACGAACCCGAGGAGCGCTTCGCCGTCGGTGCCGAACTGCGTGGCCGCAAGCCGCGCGAGAACAAGCTGCACACATACACGGTGGAAGCCGCCCGGGAGCATTCCGGGCGGCTTCTGCTGCGCCTCGAGGGCATAGCCGATCGCACCGCGGCGGACAATCTGCGCGGCACGCTGTTCGTGATCGACACCGCTGATCTCACCCCGTCCGACGATCCGGACGAGTTCTACGATCACGAGCTCGAGGGGTTGACCGTGCGGATGGCCGCCGGCCGCCCCGATGCCGGCACTCCGGTGGGCACCGTGCTCGAGGTATTGCATTCTGCGGCAGGTGAATTGCTGTCGATCCGCCCGGAGGGGCAGACATCCGGCGAACTGCTCGTCCCGTTCGTCACGGCGATCGTGCCCACCGTCTCGGTGGCCGACGGCCTCATCGAGATCGATCCGCCGGAGGGCTTGCTGGACCCCGACTTCGGCGACAGCCGCAACGAGGAGTGACCGAACCACCGTGCGTCTCGACGTAGTCACGATCTTCCCCGAGTACCTCGAGCCGCTCCGTGCGGCGCTCCTGGGCAAGGCGATCGACAAGGGGCTGATCTCCGTCGGCGTCCACGACCTGCGACGCTGGACCCACGATGTACACAAAGCCGTCGACGACTCGCCTTACGGAGGCGGCCCCGGCATGGTCATGAAGCCGACCGTGTGGGGCGACGCGCTCGACGAGGTCCTCACCGACGAGAACGGCGAGCCCGATTCCGAGGCCCTCCTCGTGGTGCCGACCCCCGCCGGTGTGCCCTTCACTCAGGCCACCGCCCACCGCTGGGCGGAAGAGAAGCACCTGGTCTTCGCGTGCGGACGGTACGAGGGCATCGACCAGCGCGTGTTCGACGACGCTGCCCGTCGGGTGCGGGTCGAGGAGGTCTCGATCGGCGACTACGTCCTCATCGGCGGCGAGGCCGCGGTCCTCGTCATGGTCGAGGCCGTCGTCCGCCTGCTCCCGGGTGTGCTCGGCAATCAGCAGTCCCACCAAGAGGATTCGTTCTCCGACGGCCTCCTCGAAGGGCCGAGCTACACCCGTCCCGTCAGCTGGCGCGGGCTCGACGTCCCGCCGATCCTCCTGTCGGGGGATCACGCCAAGGTCGCGGCGTGGCGGCGGGAGCAGTCGCTGCAGCGGACGGCCGAGCGTCGTCCCGATCTCCTTTCCTGATCGGTTCCCGATCGGTTTCGCCGGGCCTTTGACCTGGAGTGGGTCACGCGAGTAGGCAGGAACTCGAGGTGACCGGCAATGACAGACGTCGACTTTTGCGTGGTGGGAGCTGGGTTCGCGGGTCTGACTGCGGCTCTGCGCCTGAAACAGGCGGGCCGCTCCGTGGTCCTGCTCGACGCCCGGGACCGCATCGGCGGGCGCACCTTCACCGAGACCCGCGCCGACGGAACCTGGATCGACCGGGGCGGTGCGTGGGTCGGCCCCGGCCAGGACCGCATCCTCGCGTTGATGTCCGAGTTCGGGGTGTCGAGGTACAAGCAGTACACCGGTGGCGACGCGATGATGGTGGTCGACGGTAGGAAGTACCGCTATCAGGGCACGATCCCGATGACGATGAGTCCGTGGGCGGTCGCGAATCTCGGCACGGTTTTTCTCGAACTCGGGGAACTGTGCAAGACCGTTCCACTCGACGCGCCGTGGGAGGCGAAGCGGGCGGTCGAATGGGACCGGATCAGTCTCGCGAAGTGGCTGGACGACAATGTGCTGTCGAAGCCGGCGCGCCAACTGCTCGAGATGGCGATCGCCGGGTGCTACACGTCCGCGGCGTCGGAGGTGTCCTTCCTGTTCGTGCTGTATCAGATGGCGTCCGGCGGTGGCCCGGGATTCGTCCTGGGGGTCGCGGACGCGGCACAGGACTCCCGCCCTGTCGGCGGCATGGGGGCGATCTATCGGCCCATGGCCGCCGAACTCGGTCGCTCCCTGCACCTTTCGCAGCCTGTGCACACGATCGCGCAGGACGCCTCCGGTGTCACCGTCACCACCGACCACGTGTCGGTCCGGGCGCGGCGGGCCATCGTTGCGGTGCCGATCGCGGTGGCCGGGCAGATTCGGTACGAGCCGCTGCTCCCGGTCGACCGGACGTTCCTGCACCAGCGGATGCCGAGCGGTGCGATCCGGAAGATCTCGGTCGTCTACGACGAACCGTTCTGGCGCGCCGACGGCCTGTCGGGGCAGTCCGCCGCGCCCGACTCGCCGGCGATGGTGACGATCGACGCGGGTACGGACGCGCCGCGGCCGGGGGTGTTGTGTGTGATCGTCGAGGGGCCTCGTGCGCGGGAATTGGGCAGGCTCGCGGCGTCGGAGCGTCGCACCGCGGTTCTCGGTGCCCTCGCCGAACGGTTCGGCCACGACGCGGCCACGCCTGTCGACTATATCGAGCAGGACTGGAGCGCCGAAAGGTACTCCGGCGGAGGCATGCTCAGCCATGCACCCACCGGGGTGCTCACCCAGTTCGGCCCTGCGCTGCGGTCGCCGTGTGGGCGCATCCACTGGGCCGGCACGGAGAGTTCCGCGGTGATGTGCGGATGGGTCGACGGCGCGGTGCGTTCGGGGGAGCGGGCCGCCCGCGAGGTGCTCGCGGCCGACGACCCGGTGCACGCCGGGCGCAGCCGGCGCGAGGAACGGCCTAGGCGATCCGCTGCAGCGGGAACACCGTTCGCACGACCTCGGTGACGGTTTCGCGGGCGTGGGCCGCGCTGACGTCGTCCACCGCCGCAGTCAGGGACGTGTCGGGGTAGTCGGCGTCGTCGTCGCCGTAGTCGAGGTCCTCCCGGGAGACGACGACCAGCACGTAGCGGTCGTCCTCGCCGACGATGCCCGTCGACACGTGGGTCCAGCGGTCGTCGATGCAGCACATCCAGCCCTGCTTGACGGCGAGCGTGGTCTCCGCACCGAGGCCGTCGGGCAGGCCGAAGCGTTGGTCGTAGCCCTCGGTGGAGGTGGCGTTCGAGGCACGCAGGTGTGTGAGGATCTCGGTGCGCCGGCCGTCGTCGAGTCCGCCGCGCCCGTCGAGCAGTCCCGCGTAGTAGTCGACGAGGTCGGCGGGGGTGGTCTCGGTGTTCCACCAGTTGTCGTCGTACGGCGTGGTGGTCGCGGTGAGTTGGTATCGGCCCACGACGTCCTCGACGATCTCGGGACCGCCGTACTCGTTCCACAGTGTGTTCGCGGCGTCGTCGTCGGAGCGTTCGAGCATCCGGCCGATGAGGTCGTGCTCCTCGGGGGTGAGCTCGTGTTCGGCGCGGGCCTCGCGGAACAGCACGTCGTCGGCGATGAAGAGCTTGACGACCGAGGCGGTGGGAAACGACGTGGCGTCCGCGACCGCGGAGTACGTGCCCTCCCGCCGGTCGAGGAGCGCGATCGACACGTCGGCGCCGCGGGCGAGTGCGTCGTCCACCGCCCGGGTCATCCGCTCGTCGAGCGTGCCCGCCGGCGTCTCGGTGACCGTCTGCACGGTGTCGGCGGCGAACGCTGCCGCCGGGTCGTTGGGGTCGTGGGTGAACATGCAGCCCGCGGCCAGCAGAGCGGTCGCGCAGGCCCCCGCGAGGCGCCAGCGCACCCTCGCCATCGGGTCCTCCAGGTAGATCTCGGCGGGCGGCCTCGTTGCCGACGCTCACGACAGGCTAGCGGTAGGGTCGTTCGCCGTGACGACTGCTCTCAAATCTGTGAACCACCGCATCGCCGAGGAGCTCGACGTACGGGAGGGGCAGGTCGCCGCGGCGGTCGACCTCCTCGACGGTGGGGCGACCGTTCCGTTCGTTGCGCGTTACCGCAAGGAGGTCACCGGCGGTCTGGACGACGCCCAGTTGCGCCAGCTCGAGGAGCGGCTGCGTTACCTGCGTGAACTCGACGAGCGTCGTATCGCGATCCTCGAATCGATCCGCTCGCAGGACAAGCTCGACGACCAACTCGAGCAGCAGATCATGCTCGCCGACACCAAGGCGCGTCTCGAGGACATCTACCTGCCTTACAAGCCGAAGCGGCGCACCAAGGCACAGATCGCGCGTGAGGCCGGCCACGAGCCGGTGGCGGACGCGCTGATCGGCGATCCGACGATCGATCCCGCCGGCTACGACGCCGAGCAGCTCGACGGCGCCCGCGCGATTCTCGTCGAGCGGTTCGCCGAGGACGCCGACCTGGTCGGTGAGCTGCGCGAGCTGATGTGGACCCGTGGCCAGGTCGAGTCGACGGTCCGCAAGGGCAAGGAGACCGAGGGCGCCAAGTTCGCGGATTACTTCGAGTTCTCCGAGCCGTTCGAGAAGCTGCCGTCGCACCGGATCCTCGCGATGTTCCGCGGCGAGAAGGAAGAGATCCTCTCGCTGACCCTCGCGTCCGACCGTGAGCCGCTCGAGCCCGGCGAGACCAGCGTCTACGAGGCTCGGATCGCCTCCCGGTTCGGTATCGCCGACCGGGGGCGTGCGGCCGACCGCTGGCTGCTCGACACCGTTCGTTGGGCGTGGAAGACGAAGATGCTGATCACGCTGGGCATCGACACCCGCATGCGCCTGCGGCAGTCCGCCGAGAAGGACGCGGTCGACGTGTTCGCTGCCAACCTCAAGGATCTGCTGCTCGCGGCCCCGGCGGGTACGCGCGCCACCATGGGCCTGGATCCGGGCTTCCGCACCGGCACGAAGGTCGCCGTCGTCGACGCGACCGGCAAGGTCGTCGCGCACGACACGATCTACCCGCACCAGCCGCACAACAAGTGGGATCAGGCACTGGCGACGCTCGCGGCACTCGCCGCCAAACACGGTGTCGACCTCGTCGCGATCGGCAACGGCACCGCGTCGCGTGAAACGGACGCGCTTGCCGCGGAACTGATCTCGAAGTTCCCGCAGGCCGGGCTGACGAAGGTCATGGTGTCAGAGGCGGGCGCGTCGGTGTATTCGGCTTCGGCGTACGCGTCGCAGGAACTGCCCGATCTCGACGTCTCGATCCGTGGCGCCGTGTCGATCGCGCGGCGCCTGCAGGACCCGCTGGCCGAGCTGGTGAAGATCGACCCCAAGTCGATCGGCGTCGGGCAGTACCAGCACGACGTGTCCGAGACGATGCTCGCGCGCTCGCTCGGGGCGGTCGTCGAGGACGCCGTGAACGCGGTCGGCGTCGATGTGAACACCGCATCGGTGCCGCTGCTGTCCCGGGTGTCGGGCATCGCCGGTTCGCTCGCCGAGAGCATCGTCGCCTACCGCGACCAGAACGGGCCGTTCCGCAGCCGCAAGGGACTCAAGGACGTCCCGCGTCTGGGCCCGAAGGCGTTCGAGCAGTGCGCCGGCTTCCTGCGGATCCGGGGCGGCGACGACCCGCTCGACGCGTCGGCCGTACACCCGGAGGCCTACCCGGTGGTGCGCCGGATCGTGCAGTCCTCCGGGTCGGCGGTGGGGGAGCTGATCGGCAACACGGCCCTCCTGCAGAAGCTGCAGCCGACGGACTTCGTCGACGAGAAGTTCGGTCTGCCGACCGTCACCGACATCATCGCCGAGCTGGACAAGCCGGGCCGCGACCCGCGCCCCGAGTTCAAGACGGCGACCTTCGCGGCGGGCATCGAAAAGGTCGCACACCTGAAGCCGGGCATGGTGCTCGAGGGCGTCGTCACCAACGTCGCCGCCTTCGGGGCCTTCGTGGACGTCGGGGTGCACCAGGATGGTCTGGTCCACGTGTCGGCGATGTCGCGCACCTTCGTCAGCGACCCGCGCGAAGTGGTGAAGTCCGGCGACGTCGTCAAGGTCAAGGTTCTGGAGGTGGATGTCGAGCGTCAGCGCATCGGCTTGACGCTGCGCCTGGACGACGAGGTCGGCGCCGCCGCCCCGAAGGGTGGCCAGGGCGGCCGGGGCCCGCGACCGAACGGTCAGGGCGGTGGTCGGCGACAGGGCGGGCAGCGGCAGGGCGGGCAGGGCCGGGACCGTCGCGACGATCGTCCCGCGAGCGGCTCGATGGCGGACGCGCTGCGCAAGGCCGGCTTCGGGAAGTGACACGCGCGACGGGCGTCCTGCTGTGAGCGGGGCGCCCGTCGGCGTCAGTACCCGCCGATGCCCTTGCCGATCAGGGACACACCGATCACGAGCAGGAGCACCGCCATCACCGCGGCGTTGTTGGCGGTGAGCCACACCTTCAGGCCCTGCAGCCACGACGTCGCCCGCTCGCGCATCGTGAAGTAGCCGACGACCGGGACGGCCACCGTGCTCGCGGCGAGGATCGTGAACACGACACCGGTGACGGTCTTCGCGCCGACCCCGACATCGAGTTGGCTGACGGCGACGGCGGCGCCGACGATCATCAGCAGGTTCTTCGGATTGATCGCGGACAGCCCCACGCCCAGCGCGAGAGCCTTTCCCGGGGTGACCTTGTCGATCGCGGCCAGCCACGCCGGCATGCTCGGCTCCTCACCGGGCGCCGGACGAGTCCGCCACTGCTTGACGGCGAGCGCGAGCAGCAGCACACCGAGCACGAGCCGGATAGTTGCCGTGACCGCGTTCCCGTCCGAATTCGACGACAGGTCGATCGCGCTGCCGATCGCCACGAAGACCACGTACCCGACGGCGATCCCGAGAATCCAACCGGCGAGAAAGGCCGTCGCAGTGCTCCCTGCCCGCGGCGTGAGCAACATCAGGATCGTCGCGATGATCGGGATCGGGCTGATCGCGACGCCGATCGCGAGGGGGAGCACATCCCCGATGGCGGTACCCATGACGGGATGATCGCAGCACCGGATGTGGACGCGCCCCACCCTCGACGGGTGAAACGCCGGATCCCGCTCCGGCTTTCGTGACGCACCCGCAGGTGGAATGCTCGTGAACCATGCAGCCGATCGCATCTGTGGGCACTGATCCGTCCCGCGCGCCGAAGAACATGGTGTGGGTTCCCGGGGGAACGTTCTGGATGGGCTCCGAGGACTTCTATCCGGAGGAGCGCCCCGTCCACGAGGTCGGTGTGGACGGTTTCTGGATGGACACCCATCAGGTGACGGTGGCCGAGTTCCGGCGGTTCGTGAAGGCGACCGGTCACGTCACGACCGCGGAGACCGCGCCCGACCCTGCCGACTACCCCGACGCCGATCCCGCGCTGCTCGTCCCCGGGTCACTCGTCTTCACCCCGCCCGCGCAACCGGTGTCGCTCGACGACTACCAGCAGTGGTGGTCGTGGGTGCCGGGGGCGGACTGGCGCCACCCCGAGGGTCCGGGCAGCAACGTCGGGGGCCGTGAGCGGCATCCCGTCACCCACGTCTCGTACTCCGACGCGCAGGCGTATGCCGCGTGGGCGGGCAAGACACTGCCCACCGAGGCCGAGTGGGAGTTCGCGGCCCGCGGCGGTCTCGACCGAAAGACGTTCGTGTGGGGCGACGAGTTCGCTCCCGACGGCCGGCACCAGGCCAACACGTGGCAGGGACAGTTCCCGTGGCAGAACCTCGCCGAGGACGGTTTCGTCGGCACGTCACCGGTCGGGACGTTCCGACCCAACGGCTACGGCCTCGTCGACGTCGCGGGCAACGTGTGGGAGTGGACCACCGACTTCCACACCGCCGACCACGGTGCGTCGGGCAAGAACGTGGCACCCGCGTCGTCGTGCTGCATTCCCCGCAATCCGCGGGTCGAGATCGGTGAGGTGCAGGCCGGCGAGGCGTACCCGCGGCGCGTGATCAAGGGCGGCTCGCACCTGTGCGCCCCCAACTACTGCCTGCGCTACCGGCCCGCCGCGCGTCAGGGCGAGACCGAGGAGACGTCGACCTGCCACATCGGCTTCCGGTGCATCGTCCGCGGACCCGGACCGTCCTGATGGAGCACTGGCTGGATCGGGAGATCGTCGCGAACGGACGCCTTCCGCTGCTCTTCTTTCTGGTCGGCTTCCTGCTCGCCTTCGTCTTCATCCGGATCAGCGTGCGGATGATCCGGGCCGAGGTGCGCTGGTGGCCGGGGAACATCACTCCCGGCGGCCAGCACATCCACCACGTCGTGTTCGGGGTCGTGACGATGTTCGCGTCCGGGATCGCCCTGATCGCGGTGTACGAGAACGCGTCGCAGGGCGCCGGGGCGGTGCTGGCGACCTTCTTCGGGATCGGCTCCGCGCTGGTGCTCGACGAGTTCGCGCTGATCTTCTATCTCAAGGACGTGTACTGGTCCGATCAGGGACGGGCGTCGGTGGACGCCGTCTTCGTCGCGCTCGCCGTCACCGGTCTGCTGCTGCTCGGGTTCCAGCCACTGGAGCTGCTCGACATCACCGAGTGGCGCGAGAATCCGCACCTCGCCGTCCGGGCCGCACTCGTCGGACTCGTCGTCGTCAACCTCGGCCTCGCCGCGATCGTCATCGCCAAGGGCAAGATCTGGACCGGTCTGGTGGGGATGTTCGTCTTCCCGATCCTGCTGGTCGGCGCGATCCGGCTGAGCCGGCCGGGTGCGCCGTGGGCGAGATGGCGGTACGTGTCGAGGCCGCGTCGCATGCGACGCGCGATCGAACGGGAGAAGCGGTTCCGGCGGCCGATGATCCGCGCCAAGATCTACGTGCAGGATCTCGTCGCGGGCAAACCCAGCGTCGAGCACGCACTGACGGCGACCGAGGAGGAGCTGGAACGGATCGTGCAGGCGGCACCCGCGCCGATTTCCGCGCACGCCGGGACGTCTGGCACAATGGTCGGGTTGCCTGTCGAGGGCGACTCAACCTGATCCGAGCACGAACCAGTCGAGCCACCGCCGCTCGGTTCCTCTGCTCCTGCGAAAACGCAAGGATGGAACACCCATGAACACCTTGGACTTCCTGGACGCCAAGTCCCTCCGCGACGACATTCCGGAGTTCCGTCCCGGTGACACCCTGAACGTGCACGTCAAGGTTATCGAGGGCTCGAAGGAGCGCGTGCAGGTCTTCAAGGGTGTCGTGATCCGTCGCCAGGGTGGCGGCGTGCGCGAGACCTTCACGGTCCGCAAGGTCTCGTTCGGCGTCGGCGTCGAGCGCACCTTCCCGGTCCACAGCCCCAACCTGGCTCAGATCGAGGTCCTCACCCGCGGTGACGTCCGTCGCGCCAAGCTGTACTACCTGCGCGACCTCCGCGGCAAGGCTGCGAAGATCAAGGAAAAGCGCTGAGCTTCGACGCTCCGAGCTTCTTCGATTGGCCCGGCACCGTTTTCACGCGGTGTCGGGCTAATCTGTCTCCGTGGCAGATGCACCGCAGGACCCGGACGTGACGCCGGACGAGACCGAGCAGGAGCAGACCGGGGGACGGTCCCGCAGGCGCAGGGGGAAGGACAAGAAACCTCGATCGTTCTGGCGTGAGATCCCGATCCTCATCGTCGTCGCCTTGCTGTTGAGTTTCCTGCTGCAGACGTTCATCGCCCGGGTCTACCTCATTCCGTCCGAGTCTATGGAGCCGACGCTGCACGGTTGCCCCGGGTGCACCGGTGACCGCATCGTCGTCGAGAAGATCAGTTACCGATTCGGCGACCCGAAGCCCGGCGACGTCGTGGTCTTCCGCGGCCCGGAGTCGTGGTCCGAGGGATATTCGTCGACACGCTCGGACAACGTGGTGGTCCGCGGTCTGCAGGAGGTCGGCTCGCTCGTCGGTGTCGTGCCGCCGGACGAGAACGATCTCGTCAAACGCGTCATCGCGACGGGTGGGCAGACCGTCGAGTGCTGCGACGACCAGGGCCGTGTCCTGGTCGACGGAAAGCCGCTCGACGAGCCGTACATCACGATGGACTTCCCTTTCATCCCCGGCGTGCAGACGTGTGACACCGCCGTGAAGTCCGGACGCTGCTTCGGACCCGTCACGGTTCCCGAGGGGCACCTGTGGGTGATGGGCGACAACCGCAGCAATTCCGCGGATTCGCGGTACCACGTCTCCGACGAGATGCAGGGCACGATTCCGGTGGACAATGTGATCGGTAAGGCGACCTTCATCGTCCTGCCCCCGGGCCGGTGGGGATCGATCTCGTCTCCCGACATCCAGCAGCAGTGAGTACCTGGCCACCGAGAACCGTCATTCGCAGAGCGTCCGGCTTGCGGACGATGGAGTCTGCGCTGGTCCGGAGCGGGCTCGGGCCGGTCGCCGGCGTCGACGAGGCCGGCCGGGGCGCGTGCGCCGGACCGCTCGTGGTCGCCGCGTGCGTCCTCGGCTCCAAGCCGCATGCGGCGCTGGCCCGACTCGACGATTCGAAGAAGCTCACCGAGAAGGTCCGGGACGAGCTGTTCCCGGTGATCAAGCGCCTGGCGGTCGCCTGGAGCGTCGTGGAGATCCCGGCAGCGGAGGTCGACCGCATCGGCGTGCACGTCGCGAACATCGAGGGGATGCGTCGGGCCGTGGCGGGGCTGACCGTCGCGCCGGGCTACGTCCTCACCGACGGCTTCCGGGTGCCGGGGTTGCCCACGCCGTCGCTGCCCGTGATCGGCGGCGACGCGTCGGCCGCGTGCATCGCCGCCGCCAGCGTCCTCGCCAAGGTGAGCCGTGACCGCACGATGGTCGCGCTCGACGACGAACTGCCCGGCTACGGGTTCGCCGGTCACAAGGGCTACAGCACCGCGGTGCACACCGCGGCCCTGAACGAGCTGGGCCCGTGCCGTGAGCATCGGATGTCCTACGCGAACGTAGCCGCGGCGAGCCGCGCCTTCGAGTCGGCGGAGGGCCGCGCATTCGGTGCGACGGGCTAGGTACGAGATGATGAGTGTTCACAACAACGCAGGAGGACGTCGAGGCCGATGAGTGCCGAGGATCTCGAGAAGTACGAAACCGAGATGGAACTGTCGCTGTACCGCGAGTACCGGGACATCGTCGGACAGTTCTCGTACGTCGTGGAGACCGAGCGCCGGTTCTATCTCGCGAACTCTGTGGAACTGCTGCCGCACAGCGCCGACGGCGAGATCTACTTCGAGGTGCGGATGTCCGACGCGTGGGTGTGGGACATGTACCGGCCGGCCCGGTTCGTGAAGTACGTGCGAGTGATCACGTTCAAGGATGTGAACATCGAAGAACTGGAGAAGTCCGACCTCAGGCTGCCGGACAACGGCCTGGGTTAGACCGAGAGCTGCCGGAGGCCGCGCACCCCGAACGGGGGCGCGGCCTCCGCGGTTTCGGGGAACGCCGCCTCGGTGCTTCCGTTCTTCCACAGCTCCTCGTCCATCCACAGGGCAATCGTGTTCGCCCAGTTCGGGCTTCGAGGGGTGTGGGCGTGAGCGGGCACAGTCGGCTTCACCGGCGGGAGGTTCCGGCCGTGTGAGGGGGATACCCGGATGGCACGTAATCTCGCGCTGGGCGCGATGGGGGAGGAACTGGCGGCGTCGGCACTGACCGCGGCCGGCATGCGGATCCTCGACCGCAACTGGCGGTGCCGCCACGGCGAATTGGATCTGGTTGCGGTGGACGGCGACACCATCGTGTTCGTGGAGGTGAAGACGCGTTCGGGCCTGGGCTTCGGCAGCCCGGCGGAAGCGGTGACGTACGCCAAGCAACGGCGCATCCGGATGCTGGCCCAGCGTTGGCTCGCCGATTCGGATCGGCATTGGCCGCACGTACGGTTCGACGTGGTCGCAGTCCTCGTCGATCGTCGACGCGAGCCCGCCGTCACGCACCTGCCGGCAGTGTTCTGATGGCACTCGGTCGCGCCCACTCGGTCGCCGTCACCGGCGTCGACGGCCAGATCGTGGAGATCGAGGCGGACATCGGACGCGGGCTGCCGGGGGTGCATCTCGTCGGATTGCCGGACACGGCGCTGCAGGAGTCGCGCGATCGCGTGCGGGCCGCGGTCACGAATTCGGGCGCGAAGTGGCCGGAATCGCGTGTGACGCTCGCGTTGTCGCCGGCCACCCTGCCGAAGGTCGGAAGCGTGTACGACCTGGCGTTGGCGTGCGCGGTGCTCGACGCGGCGCGTCAGATTCCACGTAAGCGCCTCGAAAAGACGGTGCTGCTGGGCGAACTCGCACTCGACGGGCGGCTGCGGACGGTGCGCGGCGTGCTACCGGCGGTGCTTGCTGCGAAGAAGGCGGGCTGGCCGGCGGTGGTGGTGCCACTACCTGCGCTGTCCGAGGCCGGGCTGGTCGACGGGATCGAGGTGTGGGGTGCGGATCACCTGACCGCGGTCACCGAGTGGCTGCAGGGGAAGAGCCAGTTGGCGGCCCCGGAGCCGTTCGATGCGGGAACCGGCGCGGCGCGAGGGGATCTCAGCGAAGTGGTCGGTCAGCCGGACGCGCGCTGGGCCGTCGAGGTCGCGGCCGCCGGAGCGCACCACCTGATGCTGACCGGACCGCCCGGGATCGGAAAGACGATGCTGGCGCAGCGGCTGCCCGGCATCCTGCCGCCGCTGTCGGACCCGGAGGCGTTGGAGGTCACGGCGATTCACTCGGTCGCGGGGCTGCTGACCTCGGACCGACCGCTCGTCACGGAGCCGCCGTTCATCGCGCCCCACCACACGTCGTCGGTGAGCGCACTCGTCGGCGGTGGCAGCGGAATGGCCAAGCCCGGCGCCGTCAGCCGTGCACACCGCGGAATTCTCTTCCTCGACGAGTGCGCCGAGATGGGAACCAAGGCACTCGAGGCATTGCGAACACCGCTCGAGGACGGCGAGGTGCGGATCGCGCGACGCGACGGCGTCGCCCGCTACCCCGCGCGGTTCCAGTTGGTCCTCGCGGCCAACCCGTGCCCGTGTGCCCCGGCGAGGGAGGTCGACTGCATCTGCCCGCCGACGATACGTCGCCGCTACCTGGGTCGGTTGTCGGGCCCGCTGCTCGACCGGGTGGACCTGCGGATCCGGATGAAGGGGGTCGCCACCGGGGCACTGATGGACGAGGTGGGCGAGAGCACGGAGGCGGTGCGGGGACGCGTAGCCGCTGCCCGTCAGGCCGCCACCGAACGCTGGCGGCCGTACGGGTGGCGCACCAACGCGGAGGTACCGGGGCCGGCGCTGCGGCAGCGGTTCCGGTTGCCCCGCGAGTCCGTCGCGCCTCTCGAACGATTGCTGAGCAAGGGCGTGATCACCGCCCGCGGCGCGGACCGGGCACTGCGCGTCGCCTGGACGCTCGCCGATCTCGCCGGTCTCGAGACGCCGGGGACCGATCAGGTCACGACGGCGCTCGAATTCCGGGATCGAGGCGCCGCGTGACGGGGCACGATCCGCGGCTGCTGGCCTGGGCCTATCTGTCGAAGGTGGTGCAGGGGGCGTGCCCGCCGCTGGCCCAGCTGGCGGCTGCGGTGGGACCGGTGGACGCCGCACGGGCGGTGCGGGAGCGGGATCTGTCGAGCTTCCTGGACCGGCGGACGTCGGCGCGGGCGCATCTCGACACCGCCGCCCGCGACCTGGACCTGCTGCGGTCGATGGGCGGGCGACTCGTGACCCCGGACGACGACGAGTGGCCGCGCTGGCGACTGCTCGCCTTCGACGCGCTCGGGTCCGGTCGCGACGACGGTGCACCGTTGGCGCTGTGGGTGCTCGGCGACAGGTCGGTCGACGAGTTGGCGGCGCGGTCGGTCGCGGTGGTGGGTACCCGCGCGGCCAGCTCCTACGGGGAGCATGTGACCGCCGAGATCGCCGGTGACCTCGCGGCCGACGGCTGGACGATCGTGTCCGGCGCGGCATTCGGGGTCGATGCGGCGGCGCATCGGGCGGCGCTCGGCGTGGGCGGGCTGACCGTCGCGGTGCTGGCGTGTGGCGTCGACCGCGCCTATCCGGCCGGCCACGGGCGGCTGCTGCAGCAGATCGCCCGCGACGGTGCGGTGATCAGCGAGTACCCGCCGGGGACCTCGCCCGCGCGGTACCGGTTCCTGGCCCGAAATCGGTTGGTGGCCGGGCTGTCCGAGGCGGTCGTCGTGGTCGAGGCGGGCTGGCGCAGCGGAGCCCGGAACACGGCGACGTGGGGGCGGCGACTGGGCCGGCCGGTGCTCGCGGTGCCGGGCCCGGTGACGTCGGCGGCATCGACGGGATGCCATCGGATGATTCGGGAAGGTGAGGCGCGGCTGGTCTCGAGCGCCGCGGACGTCGTCGAGGAGGCCGGTCCGATCGGCGTCGACGGCGAGGGTCTCGGGCCGGCCCGCGCGCTGGACGTTCTCCAGGGCGACGCGGCGACCGTCTACGAGGCACTGCCGGCCGCCGGAACGTGCAGCACCCGCGAACTGTCGGAGGAATCAGGGGTCACGATCGAGCGGGTGCGGGCAGTGCTGCCGGTGCTCGAGTTGGACGGATTCGTCGGCTCCGACGAATCGGGGTGGTTCCGGCGCGGCTGATCCCCGGTCGATCAGGCCTCGCGCATCATCACGTCCTTGATGCGCTGAATCCGAAGGGGATCGGATGTGTCGCCGGTACGGCCCACCAGCGTGGTCAGGGTGGTCACGACCGGTACACCTGCATCGTCGCAGACCTCGTTCTTCGTGACGATGATGTCGCTACCGGCCGTCTGCCGGAACGACTCCAGCGAGACGTCGACGGTGAGGCGGTCCCCGGCCCGGATCGGCCGATGGAACACCAGTTTCTGGTCCGTCTGCAGAATCTGGCTGAGGTCGAACCCGGGCACGATCTGCTCGAAGAGGTACTTCTGCGCGATGATTCCGATCACCGACACGAAGGTCAGGGGTGCGACGAGGGCGCTGTGGCCGAGGTCCCGGGCGGCCTGCTCGTCGTAGTGGGCGGGATGGGCGTTCTGCACGGCGGTCGCGTACTCGCGGACCTTCTCGCGGCCCACCTCGTAGAAGTCCGGCATGCGGTAGCTGTAGCCGACCAGGCGCTCGGCGCGCGCGGCACGTTCCTCGGTCGATTCCGCTGGTCGGGTCACCCTCCGAGTGTGACGGAAATTTGCTCCCGGTAACCGATATCGGGCAGATGCGTGTCGTTTCCGCCACAGGAGTCCTTCCCGGAACCGGACATCCGGTCGCCGGACGACAAGGCGGACCGCGTCGGGTCCTGTGATCGCCTAAAGTCGCGTCATGGCTACCGTCTGGACCGTTCCCGATGACATCACCCTCGTGCTCCTGGCAGCACCGGGAATCCGCGACTTCCTCACGAACGACGAGGGACGTGGCGTGGTGAGCGATCCCAAGGTGCGCCTCGCCGAGTTCGCTGCGGTGGTGGGCGCGCTCGCCGACAACGCGGGACGGACATTCAGTTCGGTGCGGGACGCGGCCGAGGTCCTGTTCGAGGGGCCGGCCGTCGGCGGCACCGCAGTCTCCGACGCTCTCCGGCTCGCGGTCATGCGTGTGATCACAGCCGAGCCGCGGGAGCGGAAGCCCGCGCCGAATCCGCTCTCGCCCCGGGTCGTCGAGAACCTCGGACTCTATGTGTACGCGTTGCGAGATCCCCGGGACAGGTCGATCTTCTACGTCGGCGCCGGCCGTGGCAACAAGATTTACTCGCACGATTGGGATGCGCTGGGCGAGGCCGGCACGCTCGATTCGGAGGCCGTGGGGGATCCCGACCGGGACGAGGCACGCGGTGCGTGGATCCAGCGGATCCGAGACATCTACGCGGCCGGACATTCGGTGGACCACATTGTGTTGCGGCACCGGATCGAGACGGCTCACGATGCGGCGGCGGAAGCGCGCGAGGCGGTCCACGTCGTCACCGACGCCCTCCGGCTGCTCGAACGTCGTTCGACCCGTCCGGTGTTGACCAACCTGGCCGGCGAACCTGCGGATCTCGAGCGGCGCGCGATGTCGGTGGAGGAGTTGGCGGTCCAGTACTCCGCGCTGCCGGCGCCGGAGCTGCCGGTTCCGGGCGCGCTTGTGCGGGTTCCCGCCGCGGCGGATCCGTCGCTGTCCGCCGAGGACGTGTACGAGGCGGCGCGTGGCCCCTGGCGTGCGGGTGCGGCCGCACGCAATGTGGCTGATCTGCCGGTGATCGTCTTCGCTGACAACATCGTCCGTGCGGTGTTCCGGGCACGGTCCTGGAACCAGGTGGGTGCCGTCGCGGATCAGCAGTTCCGTTTCACCGGTGAGCGGGATGTCGAACTCGAATCCGCGTTGGTCGGCACCCGGGTCACGCCGGACCGGGCCGGACTCAAGGTGTGGCCGGCGCACGGTTGGGTGCAGCGGCTGACGATGGCGCGTCCGCACGGTCGCTGACGCCGCGAAGCACTCGAACAGTCTATGGTTAGGCAACGCTAACCATAGACTGTTTGTGATTTCGAGGAGTGCGCAGTGGCAAGGAAGACATCGACGTGGACGGTCGTGCGGACGGAGCGGATCGCACGACACATGGTGCGGGTCGTATTGGGAGACCCAGGGTTCGAGACCTTCGAGCCGTCCGAGTTCACCGATTCCTACGTCAAGATCGAGTTCGGTTCGGGTGACGACACGGTGCTCCGCACCTACACGGTCCGGTCCGTCGACCTGGTGGCACGGGAGATCGCGATCGACTTCGTCGTCCACGGCGACAACGGCGTGGCCGGGCCGTGGGCGGCGTCCGTCCAGCCGGGCGCCACGGTGACGCTGCGCGGACCGGGCGGGGCGTACACGCCGCGCGCGGACGCCGATTGGCACCTCATCGCCGGGGACGAGTCGGCCCTCCCGGCGATTTCGACGGCGGTCGCGGCGCTGGCTCCCGACGCGGTGGCCCGGGTGTTCATCGAGGTCGCCGACGTCGACGACGAGATCGCGCTGCCGGCGGGGCCGGGCGTGCAGGTCTCCTGGATCCACCGCGGCACGACCTCGGATGCGGCAGGGGAGGACATCTCCGGGACGAACGCGCCGCTCGTGTCGGCGGTCCGGGCAATGCCGTGGCTGCCGGGTGACGTCCACGTCTTCATCCACGGCGAGGCCGACGCCGTCATGCACGGCTTGCGTCCCTACATCCGCAAGGAACACGGGGTGCCCGCGGCGTCGGCCTCGATCTCCGGGTACTGGCGGCGCGGCCGCACCGAGGAGGGCTTCCGGGTGTGGAAGTCGGAACTGGCGGCGGCCGAGGCGACGGCCCACTGAGTACGCCCCGGCCCGCGCCCTACGCGGTGCGGGCCAGGGTCCTCAGCGCGGTCATCGCGACGGCGCCCGAGACGACGATCGCGATCGCCATCGGTACCGCGGTACCACCGATTCCCACCAGCGGCGACACGATGGCGGCGAGTCCGAACTGGCAGGCGCCCATCAGCGCCGATCCGGTGCCGGCGGCTTCCGGCACCTGCCCCTGGGCCAGTGCCGTGGCATTGCCCATGATGAAGCCGATACTCGTGACCACACCGAACAGCAGCGGCAGGACCAGCCAGATCTGCGTGCCACCGACGGTGGTCGCGAGCAGGAGCAACACGCCCGCGGTGAGCAGCAGGCCGACGCCGAACGTCAGCAGTTGGCGGGCCTGGAACGTTCCGATGAGCTTGGTGTTGACGATGCTGCCGGCGACGATGCCCGCCGAGTTGATCGCGAAGACGATCGAGAACTGGCCAGGGGACAGGCCCATCACCTCCTGGACGACGAACGACGACGCCGAGATGTACGAGAACAACGCGCCGAAGCCGAACGCGAACGTCAGCGCGTAGCCCACGTACACGCGGTTGCGCACGACGTAGTTCATGTTCCGGGTCAGTGCCGCCAGCCCACCGCCGTGCCGGCGATCCTTCGGAAGCGTCTCCGGGACCAGGAACAGCACGCCCAGGAACATGACGATCGACGCCCCGGCGAGGACCCAGAAGATGCCCCGCCACCCGATCGGGCCGAGCAGCGCGCCGCCCATCAACGGGGCGACGACGGGTGCCACGCCGCCGATGATCATCATGATGCTGAACAGCCGGGCCGCGACGTCGCCCTTGGCGCGGTCCGCGATCACGGCGCGCGCCAACACGATTCCGGCGCCGCCGCTGAAACCCTGCAGCAGGCGGGCCGCGATGAGGATCTCCACGGTGGGGGCGATCGCGCACAGCACCCCGCTGATCGCGCACAACACGGTCCCGACGATGAGCAGCTTCCGCCGGCCCAGGCCGTCGGACAGCGGTCCGACGATCAGCTGGCCCACGCCGAGTCCGGCCATGAAGGTGGCGAGCGTCAGCTGCACGCTCGTGTCCGACGTGTCGAGCGCGCCCGTCATCGACGGCAACGCCGGAAGGTACATGTCGGTGGCCAGGGGAGCGATCGCCGAGAGTAGGGCCAGAACGCACAACATGGGGAGGGGAATCGCTCGTTTCACGCGAGAACCCTACCGGCGCGGACACTTGCGAATTCCGGTGGTCGCAGCGACGGTTGAGTGCATGGACTCTTGGTCGCCCGATTCGCAACTGCCGCCCCCGCTGCGGATGCACCTCGACGACTACGACGAGTACCTCCGTCTCGAACGGGGTCGATCCGAACACACCGTTCGCGCCTACCGCGCGGACGTGGCCGGTCTGCTCGGTTTCCTGTGCCGCGATCGGCCCGACGCGGTGCTGGCGGACCTGGATCTGCGGGTGTTGCGCGCCTGGCTCGCGGCGCAGGCGGCTGCGGGTACGGCTCGGACGACGCTCGCGCGGCGGACGTCGTCGGCGAAGGGTTTCACCGCCTGGGCCGAACGCACGGGGCGGATGCCCGTGGATCCCGGCATCCGGCTGGTCGCCCCCAAGGCACACCGCACGCTGCCACCCGTGCTGCGCCAGGAGCAGGCCGCGGAAGCGATGGTCGCGGCGGAATCCGGTGCGGCCCAGGAAGATCCCGTGGCCGTACGGGACCGCTTGATCGTCGAGTTGCTGTACTCGACCGGGATCCGCGTCGGCGAGCTGTGCGGGCTCGATCTCGGCGACATCGATCACGATCGGCGAGTGCTGCGGGTACTGGGCAAGGGTGACAAGGAGCGGGTGGTCCCGTTCGGCCGGCCGGCCGAGGACGCGATCGGGGCGTGGTTGCGTTCCGGGCGCCCGGAACTGGTGAACGAGCGTTCGGGCGACGCGCTGCTGCTCGGCCGACGGGGCGGACGTCTCGACCAGCGCCAGGCGCGGGCGGTGGTGCACGACGTCGTGCAGGCGGTCCCCGGCGCCCCGGACCTCGCGCCGCACGGTCTGCGGCACTCGGCGGCCACCCACCTCCTGGAGGGTGGTGCGGACCTGCGCGTGGTGCAGGAGTTGCTGGGGCACTCGAGTCTTGCGACCACCCAGCTCTACACGCACGTCTCGGTGGCGCGACTGCGGGCGGTGCACGACCAGGCTCACCCGCGCGCGTGATCGGTCCCACCGCTCGGTAGCAGGCGCATTCGCACCGCCCCGACCAGAGGGAGCGGGTCGAGATACTCGCGATCCCGCCGTAGCCCCCAATGCAGGCATGCCGCCGCGGCGCACTCGGGGTGCCCGGGTGCAACGGTGCCCAGAACGGTTCCGCGTTCGACGCGTCGTCCTGCCGAGACCGTCGCCTCGACCGGTTCGTACGTGGTGCGCAGCCCGCCGGGGTGATCGACGGAGACGACCGGCTTACCGGCGACCGTGCCCGCGAACACGACCGTGCCCGCTCCCGCGGCGAGAACCGTCTGGCCCGGCACCGCGGCGAGGTCGACGCCGCGGTGCCCGGGAAGCCAGTTGCGCTCCGGAAGATCGAACGGCCGCACCACCGGCGGGCGCGGTCGCAACGGCCAGCCGAACGGTTGTCGGTTCGTCGTGGCAACCGGCGCGGTCACCGTCACGGGGTCCTGCGCGGGCATCGGCGCGGCCGCCGCCGGACCTGCCGTCGCGGCCGGACACGACACGAGGAACAGCGCTACGCACACCAGCGCCCGTGCGAACGTCGTCGAAGTCATTCGCCGAGCCAACCCGACGCAACCGCGCGGTGGGCTGCCGCGGAGCGGATTGTGGATGGAGGAAATTCCTGTCCACAGATTTCCGAGCGCTCCAGGTACCGCGGTGTCAGTGCTGCCGGAATGCCCCCGACCGGCGGGTTAGGCCGGTAGCGGCCCACGCCGTACACTTGTCGGGCGGTCTGTGCACGCACAGTCCGACTTCGCGCGCCCGCGCACAAAACCGGCTGTCGGCTGGTCCCGCATTCGTGCAGGTCCGACACCGGGCGGGCGCCAGGGCAGGAGTTACCGATTCCTGCGACAACCGGCACATGAAAGAAGAGGTACACAGCCATGGCTGTTGTAACCATGCGGCAGCTGCTCGACAGCGGCGCACACTTCGGGCACCAGACCCGCCGTTGGAACCCGAAGATGAAGCGTTTCATCTTCACCGACCGCAACGGCATCTACATCATCGACCTGCAGCAGACGCTGACGTACATCGACAAGGCGTACGAGTTCGTCAAGGAGACCGTCGCTCACGGCGGCACCATCCTGTTCGTCGGTACCAAGAAGCAGGCGCAGGAGTCCATCGCCGGCGAGGCAACTCGCGTCGGGATGCCCTACGTCAACCAGCGTTGGCTCGGCGGCATGCTCACCAACTTCTCGACCGTCCACAAGCGCCTGCAGCGCCTGAAGGAGCTCGAGTCGATGGAGCAGACCGGTGGCTTCGAGGGTCGCACCAAGAAGGAAATCCTCATGCTCACGCGTGAGATGACCAAGCTCGACCGCACCCTCGGCGGCATCCGGGACATGGCCAAGGTTCCGTCGGCCATCTGGGTCGTCGACACCAACAAGGAGCACATCGCCGTCGGCGAGGCGCGCAAGCTGAACATCCCGGTCATCGCGATCCTGGACACCAACTGCGACCCCGACGTCGTCGACTACCCGATCCCGGGCAACGACGATGCGATCCGTAGCGCCGCCCTGCTGACCAAGGTCGTCGCCTCCGCCGTCGCAGAGGGCCTGCAGGCTCGCGCCGGTGCGAGCGCCGACAAGGACGCCAAGCCGGAGGCCGGCACGGGCGAGCCGCTCGCCGAGTGGGAGCAGGAGCTCCTCTCGCAGGCCGCTCCGGCCGCCGAGGCAGAGGCCGAGGCTCCGGCCGCGGACGCTCAGCAGTCCTAGTCGATTCGGCCCCGACCCCTTGCGGTCGGGGCCGTTTCGCTCACCTGCTTCGTCAGGTTCCCGCGCGATCCGCGGAACCTGGCATCCGAAACTCATCCGAGGAGGATCGCCCCCATGGCGAACTACACCGCCGCCGACGTCAAGCGGCTCCGTGAGCTCACCGGCTCCGGAATGATGGACTGCAAGAACGCGCTCACCGAGACCGACGGCGACTTCGACAAGGCCGTCGAGCTGCTGCGCATCAAGGGTGCCAAGGACGTGGGCAAGCGCGCCGAGCGCACCACGGCCGAGGGCCTGGTCGCAGCCCGCGACGGCGTCATGATCGAGCTCAACGCCGAGACCGACTTCGTCGCGAAGAACGCGGAGTTCCAGGAGCTGGCCGACAAGGTCGTCGCTGCTGCCGCCGCCGCGAAGCCGGCCGACCTCGAGGGCCTCAAGGCCGTCGACGTCGACGGCAAGACCGTCGAGACCCTGGTCCAGGAGCTGTCCGCCAAGATCGGCGAGAAGCTCGAGCTGCGTCGCTACGTCGCGTTCGACGGCGCTGTCGCGACCTACCTGCACAAGCGTGCGTCGGACCTGCCCCCGGGCGTCGGCGTGCTCGTCGAGTACACCGGCGAGGGCGAGGCTGCGGCCGAGGCTGCTCGCGGTGCTGCGATGCAGGTCGCCGCGCTCAAGGCCAAGTACGTCACCCGTGACGAGGTCCCCGCGGACATCGTCGAGAACGAGCGTCGTATCGCCGAGCAGACGGCGAAGGAGGAGGGCAAGCCCGAGGCTGCGCTCCCGAAGATCGTCGAGGGTCGCGTCAACGGCTACTACAAGGATGTCGTCCTGACCGAGCAGTCCTCGGTCACCGACTCCAAGAAGACCGTCAAGGCTCTTCTGGACGAGGCCGGCGCCACGATCACCCGCTTCGCGCGGTTCGAGGTCGGCGCCAGCTAGTCGCACTCGACACATCGGCCCCGCCGGCCGGTTGGTGCGGTCGTCGGTTCGGGTTGTTTCCCGACCGGCGTTCCGCGCCATCCGTTCCGTGCGGGGCCGATCTGCGCGGTGGGTGGGTCGGCTGGGTCGACCACCGGTGAATGAGGCAGGATGATAGGGCCTGTTCCGGCGGCTTCGCCGGGTGCTCGGCACCCGCGAAGCAGCGTTGTCGCCCGCCGACGAACCGTAGTACTTCTAGAACCGAACTATCTGCAGGAACCGAGGGAGAATTATGACCGCACCGGCCGACGAACGTCCAGGATTCCGACGTGTGCTCCTCAAACTCGGCGGTGAAATGTTCGGCGGCGGTGAGGTCGGGCTCGATCCGGATGTGGTGACGACGGTCGCCGCCCAGATCGCCGAGGTCGTCCGTTCGGGTGTCCAGGTGGCGGTCGTCATCGGCGGTGGCAACTTCTTCCGTGGTGCCGAACTGCAGCAGCGTGGCCTCGACCGCGCCCGCTCGGACTACATGGGCATGCTCGGTACGGTCATGAACTGCCTTGCGCTGCAGGACTTCCTGGAGAAGCAGGGCGTGGACACCCGCGTGCAGACCGCCATCACGATGGGGCAGGTCGCCGAGCCGTACCTGCCGCTGCGTGCACGCCGCCACCTCGAGAAGGGGCGTGTGGTGATCTTCGGTGCGGGCATGGGCATGCCGTACTTCTCCACCGACACCACGGCCGCGCAGCGCGCGCTCGAGATCGGTGCCGAGGTGGTCCTGATGGCGAAGGCCGTCGACGGCGTCTACTCGGCCGACCCGCGGGTGGATCCGGACGCCACGATGTACAGCGAGATCACCCACCGTGAGGTGATCGAGAAGGGGTTGAAGGTCGCGGATGCGACCGCGTTCAGCCTGTGCATGGACAATCAGATGCCGATCATGGTGTTCAACCTCCTCACCCAGGGCAACATCGCGCGCGCGGTGTCCGGTGAGAAGATCGGAACACTGGTCAAGTCATGACGACGGGCAAAGTGATCATGGATCGCGGCGCCCGCGACCGCGATGGATACGAGACGGAGGAACAGCCGTGATTGATGAAGCTCTCTTCGAGGCCGAGGAGAAGATGGAAAAGGCCATCACGGTTGCGAAGGACGACCTCGGCTCCATTCGTACCGGTCGAGCCAACCCGGGCATGTTCAACCGGGTCGTCGTCGAGTACTACGGATCGATGACGCCCATCACGCAGCTCGCGAGCATCAACGTGCCCGAGGCTCGGATGGTCATCATCAAGCCGTACGAGGCGTCGCAGCTCGGGCCGATCGAGAATGCGATCCGCAACTCCGACCTGGGCGTCAACCCCAGCAACGACGGCAGCATCATCCGCATCTCGGTCCCGCAGCTCACCGAGGAGCGTCGTCGCGAGTTCGTCAAGCAGGCGAAGAGCAAGGGCGAGGACGCCAAGGTGGCGATCCGCAACGTCCGGCGCAAGACGATGGACGAACTCTCGCGCATCCAGAAGGACGGCGAGGCCGGCGAGGACGAGGTCGGTCGCGCCGAGAAGGAACTCGACAAGACCACCTCGCGCTACGTCAGCCAGATCGACGAGCTGGTGAAGCACAAGGAAGCCGAATTGATGGAGGTCTAGCTGTGGGGAAAGCTGACGGTTCCCCCGCGGCTACAGCCGCCCCGGCCTCGAAAGCCGGACGCAACCTGCCTGCCGCGATCGCCGTCGGCGGCGGCCTCGGCGTAGCGGTGATCTTGATCCTGGTCTACGTGCCGCTCGTGTGGATCGGTGTCGTGGCGGTTGCGATGGCCGTCGCGACATGGGAGGTCGCCAAGCGCCTGCGCGACGCCGACATCAACGTGCCGCTGATACCTCTGCTCGTCGGTGGCCAGGTGATCATCTGGTTGAGCTGGCCGTACGGGACGACGGGGGTGTTGGGGGCGTTCGCCGGCACGGCGTTGGTGACGATGGTGTGGCGCCTGTTCGACCACGGCCTGGCGGCGACGCCGCGCAACTTCCTGCGGGACACGGCGGTCGCGGTGTTCGTCGCCGCGTGGATCCCGCTGCTCGCGTCCTTCGCGACGCTCATGGTGCTGCAGGACGACGGTCCCGCTCGGGTGTTCTGCCTGATGATCGTCGTGGTGTGCTCCGACGTCGGGGGCTACGTGGCCGGCGTGTTCTTCGGCAAGCATCCGATGGTCCCGGCGATCAGCCCCAAGAAGTCCTGGGAGGGATTCGCCGGATCCCTGGTGGGTTGCGTCATCGGTGGTGTGGCGACGGTGACGTTCATCCTCGACGCGAATCCGCTCGTCGGCGTCCTCCTGGGCGTTGCGCTGGTCTTCACGGCGACGCTGGGCGATCTGATCGAGTCCCAGGTCAAGCGTGAACTGGGCATCAAGGACATGGGCACTCTGCTGCCCGGGCACGGCGGCATCATGGATCGCCTCGATTCACTGCTGCCGTCCGCCTTCGTCACCTGGCTCGTCCTCACCGTTCTGGTGTGAGCCGGCTGCGCGGGGGCCGTGGACGGGCTCGGGGACCGATCCCGAGCCCGAACATCTGGCACTGGCCCGCGATCTACGAGATCGAGAACCGGGCCCAGGACGCCGACGGCGTCGTGTTCGAGGCCCTCGCGGAGCTCGCCGACTGGTGTGGTCGCGACGTACTGGACGTCGGGTGTGGCGCCGGATTCCATCTGCCGGTCTTCGCCGAGCGGGCACGGTCGGTCGTCGGGGTGGAACCGCACCCACCGCTCGTGGCATCCGCTCGCGCCCGGGTGGACGGGCACCCCGCTATCTCCGTCCTGCAGGGTTCCGCGGAGGCGCTCCCGGTGCCCGACGCCTCGGTCGACGTGGTGCACGCGCGCACCGCGTACTTCTTCGGGCCCGGGTGCGGCCCGGGCATCCTCGAGGCGATGCGGGTGCTGCGGCCCGGGGGAGTCCTGGCAATCGTCGATCTCGACGCCACGGTCCCGCCGTACGGCAACTGGATGCGTGCCGATCTGCCGCACTACGACCCGGACGCGGTGGAGGGCTTCTTCGCGGCCCAGGGATTCGCGATCCGGCGGGTCCGCACCCGCTGGGAGTTTCCGGACCGGGACGCGATGCACGCGGTGTTCGGCATCGAATTCACCGAGCGAACCGCGGCCAGGGCGCTCGCCGAGACGTCGGGCCTCGGCGTCGAGGTCGGCTACCGCATCCACACGCGGTCCGTGCCGACCGGACTGATCGTCTGACCGGATAGGTGTTACCCGCGGTATTGACAACATTCGCTGTCATCGTGTGAGGTGACTCATATGCTTACACCGCGGGGGATGCGCCGTATTGCGACAGTTCTGGGAGCGTGCCTCGCGGCCGCCGTCACGTCGGGGGTGACCGCGTCCGCCGCACCCGCCGATTTCTACGAGGTGCCCGCGTCGGCACTCGGGGGAGCGCCGGGCACCGTGGTGGACACGCAGCCGTACCCGCCGCTGCTGTCGATCCCGAACCAGCAGGGGCCGTGGCCGTCGGGTGCACAGCGAATCATGTACCGCACCACGGATGCTCACGGCGGCGCGACCGCGGCGTCCGGCACCTACTTCGACGCGAGCCTGCCGTGGATCGGTGCGGGCCCCCGCCCACTGGTCGTTCTGGGGCCCGGCACGCAGGGGCAGGGCGACCAGTGTGCGCCGTCCAGACTCTTCCAGGACGGCATCCACTACAACGCTCCGCTGGACTTCGCGGTCGAGTACGAGGTGCTGCAGGTGCACGCCCTGCTCTCGCGCGGCATCGACGTCGTCGTCACCGACTACCAGGGGCTGGGGACCGCAGGGATGCACAGCTACGTCGACCGCCGTGCGCAGGGGCACGCGATGCTCGACGCCGCTCGGGCTGTGAAGGCGTTGCCGGGCAGCCGGATCGGCGACGACAACCCGATCGGGTTCTGGGGCTACTCGCAGGGCGGCGGGGCGGCAGCCTCGGCGGCCGAGATGCAGCCGTCGTACGCGCCCGACCTCGACGTCCGCGGGACGTACGCGGGTGGGCCCCCGGCCGACCTGCGTACGGTGGCGGCGGCGCTCGACGGCGGGCTCGCGACCGGACTGCTGGGCTACGCGGTCAACAGCATCTACGCCGGGTACCCGGAGACCCGCGCCGACATCGACGGCGCGCTCGCTCCCGCGGGTCGACAGGCGCTCGACGAGATTGCCGCTCAGTGCGTCCCGGAGACGATCGCGCGATACGGGTTGCACCGCACCACCGAGTGGACGAAGGACGGACGCTCGCTCGCCGAACTCATCGACGCGCTGCCGTCGGTGAGCGCGGTGGTCGACGAGCAGCGCATCGGACGGTCGACGCCCGGGAGCCCGGTGCTGATCGTGCAGGGGCGCAACGACGACCTGATTCCGCACAACCAGGCCACTCGACTGGCCGCCGACTGGTGCGCTCAGGGGGCGACGGTCGAGTTCCGCACCGAGGAGATCCCACCGATCGCACCGGGGTTCGTCGTCGGACACGGCCTGCCGATGGTGTCGGGCCTGCCGTCTGCGCTCGACTGGATGACCGACCGATTCGACGGGGTGCCGGCGCGATCGGGCTGCTCGAACTGACGGTCAGACGAGGCCGAACTCACCGGCCAGGTGGGTGAGCTTCTTGGCCTTGGCCAGCCGGGGCAGATCGCTGCCGTCACGCACGCGCTCGCCGTCGGTGCCCAGTTCGGCAATGACCTCCCGGGCCCACGCGATGTCGTGGGCGTCGGGGCTCAGCGCGCGATTGACCGCCGGCGCCTGATCCGGGTGCAGGCAGAGCTTGCCGGTCAGCCCGAGTGACACCGTGGCCTGGCAGTCGCGCTGCAGGATGGTGTCGTTCGCCGACACGGTCGGCCCGTCGATGGGCCCGCCGGGCAGTCGTGCCGCGCGGCTGGCGATGACGAGCCGGGAACGGGGATACGCCATCGCGAGCACGTCGTCGCTCATTCCGGTGTCGCGCCGGAAGTCGCCGCTGCCGAACGCGAGGCGGAAGGTTCCCTCGGCGCGGGCGATCTCGGGCGCCGCCTCGAGGCCCACCGCGGACTCGATGAGCGTGATGATCCGGGTGCCGTCCGGTAGTCGTTCGCGGGTGGCTTCGACCTGACCACCGCTCTCGGTCTTGGCGAGCATCACGCCGGACAGGCCGGGCAGCCCGGCCACGGCGTCGAGGTCCTCTCCCCAGTGAGGCGTCGTCGCGTCGTTGATCCGGACCCACGCTTCGCGACCGTCGCCCAGCCAGTCCACGACGGACTTACGGGCGGCAGGCTTGTCGGCGGGAGCGACGGCGTCCTCGAGGTCGAGGATCAGCGCGTCGACCGCGGCGGGGCGAGGAAAGGCGTCCGCCCGGGTGGCTGCGGTGAGCAACCAGGAGCGGGCCAGATCGGCGCGGATCGTCGCGCGGGCGGGCCGGTGCATGTGTGTCGTCACGGGGCAGCTCCTCGTCCGGAAGGCGTACTCCTGTCGTGACTTCCATCGTGCCCCGGACGGGGGAGCGCGGGCTACTGCGGTGAGGTGTCGTCGGTCACGGAGCCGGCGCGTTTGGCGACGCGGCGGATCTGGATGATCCGCACGCCACCGGCGAGCGCCATGATGAGCGCACCCGCGATGGCCGCCAGGAGCAGGCTGATGCCGGCCGGCAGGCTGAACTCCCACGCGAACAGTTCGAAGGTCACCGAGTCGAGATTCTGCAGGATGAAGATCAACAGCAGGATCGCGACCACGATGCCCACGACCAGCCCGGTCCAGGTGGTCGCCGCCCGGGTGCGGCCGAGCTTGTGCCGGTCGTGCGGGGTCAGTCCGCCGGCCCCTTCGTGACGGCCGTGCACGGGACCGCTCGGGAGCGGCTCCATCGGTGCCGCCGGGACGTCCTCGGGTTCCTCGCGTCGGTTCTCGGCCATGTGTCGATCATCACCCACGGTGTGGTGTTTCGCACGCGCATCGGACACCCCGGCCGGGCAGTGGGAGAATGGGAGCACTATGACTGTCTCCCTCCCCCTCGTCTTCAACGCGCCGCGACGCGGAATGCCGCCGCGCCATCTCGCCGACCTCGACGCCGACGAGCGCAAGGAGGCCGTCAAGGAGCTGGGCCTGCCCGGTTTCCGAGCGGATCAGCTGGCCCGGCAGTACTACGGCAGGCTCGAGGCTGACGCCGACAAGATGACGGATCTGCCCGCCGGCATGCGCGAGAAGGTCGGCGCCGCGCTGTTCCCGCGGCTGCTCGACGTCGTCAAGCACGTCGCGTGCGATGCCGGACAGACGCGCAAGACGCTGTGGAAGGCGAACGACGGCACGCTGCTCGAGAGTGTGCTCATGCGTTACCCGGATCGGGCCACGCTGTGCATTTCCAGCCAGGCCGGCTGCGGTATGGCGTGCCCGTTCTGCGCCACCGGTCAGGGCGGTCTCGACCGCAACCTCTCGACCGCCGAGATCGTCGACCAGGTGCGTGCCGCCGCTGCGGCCTTGCGGGACGGCGAGGTCGAGGGCGGTCCCGGGCGGCTGTCGAACATCGTGTTCATGGGGATGGGGGAGCCGCTCGCCAACTACAAGCGGGTGGTCGCCGCGGTGCGGCGGATCACGTCGCCGTCCCCCGACGGTCTGGGTATCTCGCAGCGTGCGGTGACGGTCTCCACCGTGGGGCTCGCGCCCGCGATCCGCAAGCTCGCCGACGAGGAGATGTCGGTGCGGCTGGCGGTGTCGCTGCACACGCCCGACGACGAACTGCGCGACACCCTGGTCCCGGTCAACAACCGCTGGTCGGTCGCCGAGGTCCTGGACGCGGCCCGCTACTACGCCGACAAGTCGGGTCGCCGCGTGTCGATCGAGTACGCGCTCATCCGCGACGTCAACGACCAGCCGTGGCGCGCCGACATGCTCGGGAAGAAGCTGCACAAGGCGCTCGGCCCGCTGGTGCACGTCAATCTCATCCCGCTCAACCCCACACCGGGTAGCAAGTGGGACGCCAGCCCCAAACCGGTCGAGCGTGAGTTCGTCCGGCGGGTGCAGGCGCAGGGCGTCTCGTGCACCGTCCGCGATACCCGCGGGCAGGAGATCGCCGCGGCGTGTGGGCAGCTGGCCGCCGAGAACTGACCTCGTAGACGTCGAAGGCCCGCACTCCGAGGCGTGCGGGCCTTCGACGTTGTCTCTGCGGTGTTCGACTACCGCGGCTTGCGCCGCAGGATGATGTCGCGAACCAGAACGAAGACGATGGCACCGGCGAAGCCGATGAGGAACAGGTCCTCGACCTTGCCGTGGTGGTTGCCGATCATCATCAGCAGCAGGAACGCGGCGAAGAACCAGCCGGCGAAACGGAACAGTCGCGGGGCCTCGCCACTCCATCCCCAAGCGGCCGAGGGAACCTCGGCGGTGTCGACGTGCGCGGCGACGACGGGGTCGTTGGAAGTGGGGTCCAACTGGGTACCGACCACGGCTCGATCCTCCTGATCTTACGAATGCGCTATCGCCGCTTATCGTGGCATACGACCGCGCGTCGTACGAACCTGGGTCCCGGCGGTGTCGCGAATACGGTCGGCGGTACGAAGTGCAATCCTGTGTGCTTCTCTCAGCTTCGGTCAGGAACAATGGATCCGTGGCTGACACCCAACCGACTCGTGTACTGCTGCTCGGCAGCACCGGTTCCATCGGCACCCAGGCCCTCGAGGTCATCGCCGCCAACCCTGACAAGTTCGAGGTGGTGGGACTCGCGGCCGGCGGTGGGAACATCGACCTGCTCGCCCGCCAGATCGCCGACACCGGTGTGACGCGAGTGGCGGTGGCGGATCCCGCGGCGGCAGCCCGGTTGGACGTGCCCGGCGTGCTGTCGGGCCCGGACGCGGTGACCGAGCTGGTCCGCAGCACCGAGGCGGACGTCGTGCTCAATGCGCTCGTCGGGTCGCTCGGCCTCGAGCCGACGCTCGCGGCACTGGAGTCGGGCGCACGCCTGGCCCTCGCCAACAAGGAGTCGCTCGTCGCGGGCGGTCCGCTCGTGACGGCGGCAGCCGCGCCCGGACAGATCGTTCCCGTCGACTCGGAGCACTCCGCGCTCGCCCAGTGTCTGCGGGGCGGTCGCGCCGAGGAGGTGGACCGGTTGATCCTCACCGCGTCGGGTGGCCCGTTCCGGGGCTGGACCGCGGCGGCGCTCGAGGACGTCACCCCCGAGCAGGCCGGGGCGCACCCGACGTGGTCGATGGGCCCGATGAACACGCTCAACTCGGCGTCACTGGTGAACAAGGGGCTCGAGCTGATCGAGACCCACCTGCTGTTCGGGATCGGCTACGACCGCATCGACGTCACGGTGCATCCGCAGTCGATCGTCCACTCCATGGTGACGTTCACGGACGGGTCGACGCTCGCGCAGGCCAGCCCGCCGGACATGAAACTGCCGATCGCGCTGGCACTCGGCTGGCCGGACCGGGTCCCCGGTGCTGCGGCGCCGTGCGACTTCCGGACCGCCTCGACGTGGACGTTCGAACCGGTGGACTCCGCGGTCTTCCCGGCGATCGATCTGGCCCGGCACGCCGGTACGGCAGGCGGGTGCATGACCGCGGTCTACAACGCCGCCAACGAGATCGCCGCCGAGGCGTTCCTCGACGGCACCCTGAGGTTCCCGGCGATCGTCGAGACCGTCGAGCGCGTCCTCGCGGCAGGCGGCGAATGGGCCGCGCCGCCCGCTACCGTGGACGACGTACTGGCCGCCGACGGGTGGGCCCGGGCTCGCGCGCGCGAGTTCGTGAAGCAGGAGGGCTAGAACCGCATGGTCTTCGCTATCGGAGTGCTGCTCTTCGCCCTCGGTATCGGCGCCTCCATCGCGCTGCACGAGGCCGGGCACATGTGGACCGCCAAGGCACTCGGCATGAAGGTCCGGCGCTACTACATCGGCTTCGGCCCCAAGATCTTCTCGTTCCGTCGCGGCGAGACCGAGTACGGACTCAAGGCGATCCCGGCCGGTGGTTTCTGCGACATCGCCGGGATGACGGCCGTGGACGAACTCGCGCCCGACGAGGTCGACCGCGCGATGTACAAGCAGAAGGCGTGGAAGCGGATCGTCGTGATGTCGGGCGGCATCGCGATGAACTTCCTGCTCGGGTTCGTGTTGATCATCGTGCTCGCAGTGGGGTGGGGTCTGCCCAGCTCCGACAACCGTGCAGTGGTCGGGAACACCGTCTGTGTATCGCCGACACAGGCCGGAGAAGACGGCAGCTACGAACTGGCGAAGTGCGAGGGTGACGGCCCGGCCGCACTGGCGGGGATCCGGGCAGGCGACGTGATCACCGCGGTGAACGGCGAGTCCACCCCGACGTTCACCGACCTGGTCCGCAAGACCCAGCCGCTGAGCGGCACCGCGGACTTCACCGTCGAGCGCGACGGGCAGACCCTCACGATCGCGGTCCCGATCCAACAGGTCCAGCGGTACGTCAACGATCCGGCGTCGACCACGGAGAATCCCAGGCCTCCGGTCTCCCGCGAGGTGGGCGCGATCGGCATCCAGGCGCCGCCCGGGATCGTGAAGTACTCGCTGCTGGGGGCCGTGCCCGCGTCGGTCGAGTACACCGGTGACCTCTTCGTGCAGACGGTGCACGCGCTGACGCAGTTGCCGTCCAAGGTGGCAGACCTGTGGACCGCCGTGACCGGCGGCGAGCGCGACATCGACACCCCAATCAGTGTGGTCGGTGCGTCCGTCATCGGCGGTCAGGTCGCCGAACGCGGGTTGTGGGAGGTGTTCGTCGGGCTGCTCGCGAGCCTGAACTTCTTCCTGGGCGTGTTCAACCTGCTTCCCCTGCTTCCGCTCGACGGCGGGCACATCGCGGTGACGATCTACGAGAAGATCCGCAACTCGATCCGGAAGATGCGCGGACTCGCGGCCGGCGGGCCCGTCGACTACATGAAGCTCATGCCGATCACCTACGTCGTCGTGGTGATCGGCGGCGCATACATGCTGTTGACGCTGACCGCCGACATCGTCAACCCGATCCAGCTGTTCCCGTGACCCGGCGTTCGGATATGTCCGAACGATAGACTTGCCCCGTACCAACGAAAGAAGGCGAAACGTGACCAGCCCCGTCGGTTTGGGCATGCCCGGAGCTCCCAGCGATATTCCGGTCCTCGCACCGCGACGCAAGACCCGCCAGCTCATGGTGGGCAACGTAGGGGTCGGCAGCGACCACCCCGTGTCGGTGCAGTCGATGTGCACCACCAAGACCCACGACATCAATGCGACGTTGCAGCAGATCGCCGAGCTCACGGCGTCGGGTTGCGACATCGTCCGCGTCGCGTGCCCGCGCCAGGAAGACGCCGACGCGCTCGCGGCGATCGCGAAGAAGAGCCAGATCCCGGTCATCGCGGACATCCACTTCCAGCCGCGGTACATCTTCGCGGCGATCGACGCGGGCTGCGCTGCTGTCCGTGTCAACCCGGGCAACATCAAGGAGTTCGACGGACGCGTCAAGGAGGTCGCGAAGGCGGCCGGCGACGCCGGCATCCCGATCCGCATCGGCGTCAACGCCGGCTCGCTCGATCCTCGGTTGATGCAGAAGTACGGCAAGGCCACCCCGGAGGCGCTCGTCGAATCGGCGTTGTGGGAGGCGAGCCTGTTCGAGGAGCACGGCTTCGGCGACATCAAGATCTCGGTCAAGCACAACGACCCGGTGATCATGGTGGAGGCCTACCGCCAGCTGGCCGCGCAGTGCGACTACCCGCTGCACCTCGGTGTGACCGAGGCCGGCCCGGCGTTCCAGGGCACGATCAAGTCGGCGGTCGCGTTCGGGTCGCTGCTCTCGGAGGGCATCGGCGACACGATTCGGGTGTCGCTGTCGGCGCCGCCGGCAGAGGAGATCAAGGTCGGCACGCAGATCCTGCAGTCGCTGAACCTGCGCCCGCGCAAGCTCGAGATCGTCTCGTGCCCGTCGTGCGGGCGTGCCCAGGTCGATGTCTACACGCTGGCGAACGAGGTCACCGCCGGGCTCGAGGGCATGGAGGTCCCGCTCCGCGTCGCCGTCATGGGTTGTGTCGTCAACGGTCCCGGCGAGGCCCGCGAGGCGGATCTGGGTGTCGCGTCCGGCAACGGCAAGGGCCAGATCTTCGTCAAGGGCAAGGTCATCAAGACAGTCCCCGAGGCACAGATCGTCGAGACGCTGATCGAGGAAGCGATGCGGATCGCGGAGGAGATGGAAGGCGGGGAGGCCGGCGGCGCGCCGGTGGTCACCGTCGGCTGAAATCCTTCCGCCCCGGCGCATGTTCATGGCAATGTGGGTTCCAGATCCGGCACTGACAGTTCGACGCTGACAGTTCTCATGCCGAGCGGTCCCACTGCACAAGGGGGTGCGTCAGTGCTCAAGCTTCTCGGAGCGAGACAGCTGGGCGGTCGGGACACCGCCCAGGTGTTGCGTGTCCTCGAAGCCGACCCCGTCGCGGCCTGCATGGTCGCGGCGCGGGTGCAGCAGTCCGGACTCGATCCGCGGGCACTCCAGGGGGAGATGTGGAGCCGCGGCGGACCCACCGAGTCGTTGTGTTTCGCGGGGGCCAACCTGGTGCCGCTGCTCGGCGACACCGACGACCTGAGGTCGTTCGCCGACCGGGCCACCCGGTTCCCGCGCATGTGCTCGTCGATCGTCGGGCGGGCGTCGCTGGCGCTGCCGCTGTGGGAGATGCTCGAATCCGAATGGGGTGCTGCGCGTGAGATCCGTTCGGATCAGCCACTGCTCGTGCTGCATGGGGACTCGGCGGTGCGCCCCGATCCACGGGTGCGCCAGGTGCGCATGGACGAGCTCGAGTCGTACTTGCCTGCCGCGATTGCGATGTTCATCGAGGAGGTGGGCATCGATCCACGGGCCAACGACGGTGGGCGCAACTACCGGCGTCGGGTCGCGAACCTGATCGCCTCCGGCCGCGCGTGGGCCCGGTTCGAGAACGGCGAGGTGGTGTACAAGGCGGAGGTTGGTTCGATGTCCGCCTCGGTGGGGCAGATCCAGGGGGTGTGGGTGGACCCGGCACGCCGCGGCGAGGGGATCGGTGCGGCAGGCACCGCGGCAGTGGCGGCCGCCGTGGCCGCGCGCGGCCGAGTTCCCAGCCTCTACGTCAACGCCTACAACGAGCGTGCGCGTCGCACGTACGCGACGGTGGGCTTCACCCAGGTTGCGACGTTCGCGACGATCCTGCTCGACTGAATCCGGTCAGGCCGCGGCGGCCCAGTCCAGATACGCGCGCGCCAGCGGATCGGCCGCCAGGATCGCAACGACGGCCGCCGCAATCATGTACGGCCCGAAGGGAATCGTGGTCCCGATCCGTCCGCGACGGGTGACCAGGATGATCAGGCCGACGAGTGCGGCCACCAGGAACGCGAGAAACGCCCCGACGAGCAGTGTGCCGTACGACAGGTAGGCGAGGACGGCGCCGATGACGCCGGCAAGTTTGACGTCGCCGAACCCCATGCCGGCCGGATAGATCAGGGCTAGTACGAAGTAGACCCCGAACAGAACGGCGGCACCGATTGCGGCGCGCAGCAGGGCCGACCAGTCGCCCGTGACGACGGAACCCACTGACAGGCAGGCGAATACGATCGGGTACGACGGTACGACGAGGAAGTTCGGCAGCCGTTTGCAATCGATGTCGATGACGGCGAGGGCGATCCCGACGGCGGCGAACCAGAGATAGGCCGGTGTTGCCGGGAGAAGACCGAGAGCGGCGAGACGGAGAGTGATCCCGACGAACAGGAGGGCCGTTGCGAGTTCGACGAGCACGCGGCGGGCACTGATGTCGTGTCGTCGCGTGATGGTGTCGATCATCGCGATCCGGGTGGCTACCGCGGACGCAGGGGAGGGGGGCGGCGGGGTTGAGCCGGTGGGGGTCGACTTCGGCTCGGCGCACGCGGTCTCCAGGCGCACGCGGTCGATCGCACTGTTCGCGAACGCCCCGGCGAGGATACCCAGGAGTGCGGCGCCGACGCCCGCTGCGACGATCACCTTTGATCACCTTTGACTGTCAGTTTGTGCTCTCTTTCGGTGATCGCGCTCGTGATCCTCGGGGTGGAAATCAGGGCGATCGACGCGCTGGCTCGAAAACTGTTGTTGGGGCGCAGTCGATCTCACTGAAGACTTGTTGAATCGTAGACCAGTTCGGAGTGTTTCACTAGCCCCGATGATCGTGATGAAACCGTGATCTTGAAGAGTGTCCAGTTCCCAATCCAGGCCCTACAGTTGCCGATCAGATTACCCCGGAAAGGTGATCTGCTTCACACAGCTCGAAAGTCCACACAGAGATCCTCTCCCCTACCAAATCAGGAGCTCTCATGAACCTCTTCTTCGCGAACCTGTACCTCATGGGCTTAGACGTCAAGGACCGTCTGACCCGTGACGACCGCGGCGCCACTGCGGTCGAGTACGGACTGATGGTCGCCGGCATCGCGATGGTGATCATCGGTGCGGTATTCCTCTTCGGCGGAAAGCTGGAAGGCTTGTTCAACGGCTTCAAGTTCGACAGCGCGACCACCGCCGGCTAGGTCGTTCGTCGGCAATCCTCGATGGGTGCGGCGGCCTCGGGTTTGCGGGGCCGCCGCACTCGTGGAGCCGTAAGGGGTTGTCATGAAAGGCTTTCGTTCCGATTCAGGGGTCGCCGCAGTCGAATTCGCTCTCGTCGTTCCGATCCTGATCACACTGGTCCTCGGCATCGTGGAGTTCGGTCGGGGTTACAACGTCCAGAACGCGGTCAGCGCTGCTGCCCGCGAGGGTGCACGGACGATGGCGATCAAGAAGGATCCGGCGGCGGCGCGTGCTGCCGTGAAGGGCGCGGGTGTGTTCAGTCCGGCGATCACCGATGCGGAGATCTGCATCAGCACTTCGGGAACGCAGGGCTGTTCGGCAACGTCGTGTCCGAGCGGAAGTACCGTGACGCTCACGGTCAGCTATCCACTCGAGTACATGACGGGACTCTTTCCCGGTAAGCCGACGCTCACCGGCACGGGGGTCATGCGATGCGGTGGGTGAGGTCTCGCATGTCTAATGACGAGCGCGGGGTCGTCGCCGTGCTCGTCGCGATCCTCATGGTCGTGCTCCTGGGATGTGCTGCGATCTCGGTCGACATCGGTGCGAACTATGTCGTCAAACGTCAGTTGCAGAACGGGGCCGATGCGGCTGCGCTCGCCGTAGCTCAGGAATCCAGTTGCAAGGCAGGATCTTCCGCCTCATCCGTGTCGAGCCTTGTCCAGGCGAACGTCAACAGCTCGTCGGCTTCAAGTGCGGCGGTGATCGACGGTGTGAAGCGGAAGGTGACGGTCACTGCGTCGGCGGTGGGTGACGACGGCCTCGCCGGCCGGAGGAACGTGTTCGCTCCGGTCCTCGGAGTCGACCGCAGCGAGATCTCGGCGTCTGCGACTGCAAGCTGCGTGTTTCCCCTCGGGGGGACCGCGGAACTCCCGCTCACGTTCCACAAGTGCCATTTCGACGAATCCCGCAGTCTGGACGTGAAGATCCTCGTCGCCTACAACGTGACGGCGCCGCGCTGCAACGGAACCTCGGGAAATGCGGCACCGGGCAATTTCGGCTGGCTGCAGGGGGCGAACGGTCGATGCCCGGCGAAGATCGACGCCGCCGTCTATGCAACACCGGGCGACACCGGTAACAACATTCCGGGGCCGTGCAAGGACACCATCAAGCAGTTTCAGAATGCCGTCGTCCGGGTCCCGATCTACGACGTCGCAGGTGGAACCGGAAGCGGTGGATGGTTTCACGTCGTCGGTTTGGCTGCCTTCAAGATTCAGGGCTACCGGCTGAGCGGCAACCCGGAGTTCAACTGGAACAACGATGTTCACGGGGCGCTGAGTTGCACCGGCAGCTGTCGCGGCATCATCGGCACCTTCGTGAAAATTGTCAGCCTCGATTCGGATCTGACGCCGGGAGGGATCGATTTCGGCGTGAGTACGATCAGCTTGCTTGATTAGGAGCCCGTTTTGAGAACCCGAATCATTGCTGCGATCTGTGCGATCGTTCTCGCGGTCGCGGGAACCCTCGCCCTGATCTCGTATGTACGCGGGGCCGATGCCCGCGCCCTGGCGGGTACACGCACCGTCGATGTGCTCGTCGCCGATCAGACGATTCCGAAAAACACTCCCGCCGATTCGCTCGTGGGAATGGTTGTGGTCAAGGAACTTCCGGAAATGGCGGTGCTACCCGAACGGGTGACCAGTCTCGACCAACTGTCCGGCAAGGTCGCGCTGACCGACCTCCTGCCGGGCGAACAACTGGTCTCGGCGCGATTCGCCGACCCGGCGACCGCCCGAAGTCAGGACCAGGGAGGAATCCCCGAGGGGATGCAGGAGGTGACGGTTCTTCTCGAGCCCCAACGCGCACTGGGAGGCCACATCGCGCCGGGCGATACCGTCGGCGTCTTCATGTCCTTCTCGCCGCCCGTCAAGAACTACGAAACACATCTGAGATTGCAGAAAGTGCGAGTCACGCGGGTCCAGGGAACGTTTTCCAACGCCGACGAAGGGGATTCGGCCACGGTCGACTCGTCGCCGAGCCCTGCTCCCACCGAGGCCTTTCTCGTCTCGCTGGCGGTCGACGTGCCGATGGCGGAGCGCGTCGTTTACGCCGCGGAGCACGGGACCATCTGGCTTTCCAATGAGCCGCTGAGTTCGAACGAGGCCGGGGCATCCGTGGTCTCCCCGGAAGGAGTGTTCCGATGAGCCGCATCGTCCTGCTGACCGATCGCGACGATTTCGCCCGCCGCGTGTACCACGCCGCGGACGGCAACCTTCTGGTGTTGCCGGCGCAGCCGGTTCCCCGGGGGCCGGCGCAGTTGGTCGGGCTCGGCGTGACCGTGCAACCCGACGTTCTCGTTCTCGGTCCGGACGTGCCGGAAGTGGAGGGCCTCTCCCTCGCCGGCCGGATCGATCATTCGACGCCCGGCACCACGGTGGTTCTGGCCAGTGATGCGGGCACCGACGTGTGGTTGAGGGCGATGCGCGCCGGCGTGCGGGACGTGATGTCGCCGGAGGCGGAGATCGCGGACGTTCGTGCCGTACTCGATCGAGCAGGTCAGGCCGCGCTGGCGCGACGTCAGGGGGCGAGTGCACCGGCGGAGCAGCATGCGGTTCAAGGGAAGGTCATCGTGGTCGCGTCGCCGAAAGGCGGAACCGGAAAGACCACCGTTGCGACGAATCTTGCAGTCGGACTCGCGGCGGCAGCGCCTCACTCCACGGTGTTGGTGGACCTCGACGTGCAGTTCGGCGACGTTGCCAGTGCTCTCCAGTTGGTTCCGGAACATTGCCTGACCGACGCCGTCGCGAGCCCGGCCAGCCAGGACATGATCGTCCTCAAGACCGTCCTGACACCCCATTCCACAGGACTGCATGCGCTGTGTGGATCGGACTCGCCCGCGGCGGGCGACAGCATCACCGGCGAGCAGGTGAGCACTCTGCTGACGCAGTTGGCGGCCGAATTCCGGTACGTGGTCGTCGATACCGCGCCCGGTTTGCTCGAACACACCCTGGCGGCGCTCGACCTTGCTACCGACGTCGTGTTGGTGTCGGGTATGGACGTGCCCAGCGTCCGCGGGATGCACAAGGAACTGCAGTTGCTGACGGAGCTGAATCTGGGTCCGGTCGTGCGGCATGTCGTGCTCAACTTTGCGGATCGACGCGAGGGGCTGACGGTCCAGGACATCCAGAATACCATCGGGGTCCCCGCCGATATCGTGATCAAGCGGTCGAAAGCCGTTGCCCTTTCGACGAACCGGGGAGTTCCACTGCTTCAGAACCCGGGTCGGGATCGCACTGCGAAAGAGTTGTGGCGACTCGTCGGCCGTATCGATCCGGCTCCCGATACCGCCAAGGGTGGACGCGCGCGGCATCGGGCAGCCGAGGCGGTGGGTGCGAGATGAGACTGTCCCAACGGCTCGAGGCCGTGCGCGGAGCCGCACCCGTCGAAGCCGCCGCACCGATCCCGCCGGGGAAGCAGGGGAAGGCGAAGACGTCCCTCCCTCCGGCCGACGCTCTCGCCGAACTGAAGGACCGTGCGAGTGCGGCCCTGTACACCCGGATCGGCACCCGCTTCAACGACTCCTCGTTGAGCGAGGAGCAACTGCATCTCCTGGTCCGTGAGGAACTGGCCGAAATCGTGGAGCAGGAGACGACGCCACTCACCTTCGACGAACGGCGGCGCCTGCTCCGTGAGGTCGCCGACGAGGTACTGGGGCACGGACCGCTTCAGCGGCTACTGGAGGACCCGTCGGTCACCGAGATCATGGTCAACAGCCACGACATGGTCTACGTCGAGCGGGACGGCACCCTCGTCCGCAGCTCCGCGCGATTCGCGGACGAGGCGCACCTGCGTCGCGTGATCGAACGCATCGTTTCCGCCGTCGGTCGACGGATCGACGAATCGTCCCCGCTCGTGGATGCACGCTTGGCGGACGGCTCCCGTGTCAACGCGGTGATCCCACCGCTCGCATTCAACGGCTCCTCGCTCACCATTCGAAAGTTCTCGAAAGATCCGTTCCAGGTCGACGATCTCATCGCCTTCGGCACTCTCTCGCACGAGATGGCCGAACTGCTCGACGCGTGTGTGCAGGCGCGACTGAACGTCATCGTCTCGGGCGGCACGGGCACGGGGAAGACGACGCTGCTCAACGTGCTCTCGTCGTTCATTCCGGAAGGGGAGCGGATTGTCACCATCGAGGACGCCGTGGAACTGCAACTTCAGCAGGACCACGTCGTACGGTTGGAGAGCCGACCGCCGAACATTGAGGGCAAGGGTGCCGTCACCATCCGCGACCTGGTGCGGAACTCGCTGCGTATGCGTCCCGACCGCATCGTGGTGGGGGAGTGTCGCGGAGGCGAAAGTCTCGACATGCTGCAAGCGATGAACACCGGTCACGACGGGTCGCTGTCGACGGTGCATGCGAATTCGCCCCGTGACGCCATCGCGCGCTTGGAGACGCTTGTGTTGATGGCGGGCATGGACCTGCCGTTGCGGGCGATCCGGGAGCAGATCGCTTCGGCGGTCGACGTGATCGTGCAGCTCACTCGACTACGTGACGGCACTCGGCGAGTGACCCACGTGACCGAGGTCCAGGGCATGGAGGGTGAGATCGTCACCCTGCAGGATGCCTTCCTGTTCGACTACAGCGCCGGCGTCGACGCGCGCGGGCGATTCCTCGGCAGACCGCAGCCGACCGGAGTGCGGCCGCGGTTCACCGACAGATTCCGAGATCTCGGTATTGCTTTGTCGCCGAGTGTTTTCGGGGTGGGAGAGCCCTCCCGGGGGCGGGCATGAGTCGGTGCGTGGTGGCCGTCGTGCTCGCCCTCGGTGCGGGTGTTCTGGGAATTCCTGCCGTAGCCGCGGCGGCCGAGACGGAGGCTGTCCAGGTCTCGGCGGTCGACACGACCCGGTTTCCCGACATCGAGGTGTCCATCCTCGCGCCGCCCGGTATCGAAGGGCAGGCGATCGATCCGGGAACGTTCGCGCTCACCGAGGGAGGCGTGCCGCGAGAGATCGAGGTCAGGCAGCAGCCGGGTTCCGAGCAGGACATCGTGCTCGCAATCGACGTGTCCGGGGGCATGTCGGGTCCGGCGCTGGACGACGTGAAGCGCGCCGCATCGGATTTCGTGCGGCAGGCGCCGGCCGGCGCCCACATCGGAATCGTCGCGATCTCGTCGACGCCACAGGTGCTCTCGGAACTGACGACGGACTCCGAGGACCTGCTCCGCAGGATCGACGGACTGAAGGCGGGCGGCAACAGCGCGATCGCAGATTCGGTGGTGACCGCCGCCGAGATGCTCGAGCGCGGCGAAGCGGCCAACAACATCCTGCTTCTGTTGACGGACGGCGCCGACACGTCGAGTGCACACTCGATGTCGGAACTCCCGTCCGTCCTGAGTCGGTCGCGCGCGTCGCTGTACGCCGTGCAGATGTCGACGCCCGAGACGAACTCTGCTCTCCTGCAGCAGGTTGCGCGGGAGTCGCGCGGTCAGTACGCGTCTGCGGGTGATACGGCGGCGCTGGGTGCGATCTACCAGTCGGCCGCTCGCGCGCTCGGAAACCTGTACGTCGTCCGATACCGATCGGAAGCGAATGGCGATACCCAGGTGGTGGCGAGCGTGCGCAGCGGCGCAGCCGGCCGAGTGAGCGATCCGTTCCCGGTGACATTGCCCAGTGTGGTGCCGACGCCGAGCGTCGTCGCCGGGACCGTCGACGGTTTCTTCACGTCTTCGACGGGGCTGGTGATCGGGCTCCTAGCGTGCTACTCGGCGCTTGCGGGAGGCGTGCTGGCGGTCGCCGGTAGAGCGCCCGCGAGGATTTCGGCAGCACGTCGTGGGCGGCAGGACGGACGGGACTCGATGCTGTCCCGATTCGCGGAACGGCTGGTGCAGTGGATCGATCAGAACCTGAGGAGACGCGGACGCATCGCTGCCCGCACCCAGGCGCTACAGGAGGCGGGGCTGAAGCTTCGTCCAGGTGACTTCATCGCCCTGGTCGGTGCTGCGGCGATCACCGCTGCGGCGATCGGTCTCCTGGCTTCGGGCATCGTGGCGGCGCTCTTGCTCGCGGCGATCACAGTGGGATTGTCGAGAATCTATCTCCGTGTGATGGCCGGTAGGCGTCGGGCCGCGTTCGCTGATCAGCTCGACGATTCCCTGCAGCTGCTGGCCAGCAATCTCCGAGCCGGGCACAGCATGCTCCGAGCGCTCGATTCCCTTTCCCGAGAGGCGGAGGTGCCGACTTCGGAGGAGTTCGCTCGGATCGTCAACGAGACTCGGGTGGGACGTGATCTCAACGAGTCTCTCGACGACGTGGCCCGGCGGATGCGAAGTGACGATTTCAACTGGATAGCTCAGGCAATCGCCATCAACCGTGAGGTCGGAGGCGACCTCGCGGAAGTCCTCGACCAGGTGGGCAACACCATTCGAGAGCGAAATCAGATTCGACGGCAGGTGAAAGCCCTTGCTGCCGAGGGGAAACTGTCCGCCTACGTGCTGATGGCGCTGCCCTTCGGTCTCACCGCATTTCTGCTCGTCTCGAATCCGGACTACCTGTCAAAGTTGACGGGTAGCGCCATCGGCTACGTGATGATCGCGGTGGGGCTCGTCATGCTGACCGTCGGTGGGCTGTGGATGAACAAGGTTGTCTCGGTCAAGTTCTAGTGCTCGGGAACTGGGAGGTGTTGTGATTCCACCGCTGGTGCTCATGGCGGCGCTGTCCGTCGGCGGGGCGTTGGGTGTTCTGGTGTGGTTGACGGTCGGCGCCCGAGATCCGGAACGCGGACCCGCCCTTCGGAACCTGCAGTCGCAGCTGGCGTTGCCGATTCCGGAGTCGGGAGGCGCGCCACCGCTTTCGCTCGGCCGATTCGTGAAGCTGCTGTCGCCGCCCGGGACGATGGCCCGCTTGGAACGACTGCACATCCTTGCCGGTCGTCCAGCGGCGTGGGTTCCGGAACGGGCCGCGATGGCGAAGATCGTTCTCGCCGCGGCCGCCGCCCTGCTCGGCCTTCTCGCGGTGGGTGCGTCGCCTGGCGTCGGCCGGGTGCTGTTCGCTGCGGCCGCCGTCGCGCTGGCGTATTTCGTCCCGGAACTTCTCCTGCAGAGCAGGGGGCAGGAGCGCCAAGCCGCGATCGAACTGGCGCTTGCCGACACCCTCGACCAGATGACGATCGCAGTCGAGGCGGGCCTGGGGTTCGAAGCCGCCATGCAGCGGGCCGCGAAGAACGGAAAGGGGCCGCTGGCCGAGGAATTCATCCGGACATTGCAGGACATACAGATGGGGCAGTCGAGGCGAATCGCGTACCTGGATCTTGCCGCCAGAACGAAAGCACCCAACTTGCGGAGGTTCCTTCGGGCCGTCATCCAAGCCGACGAGTACGGCGTGGCCATCGCCGAGGTCCTGCGGACCCAGGCCTCGGAGATGCGTCTGAAACGCCGTCAGAGTGCTGAGGAGAAGGCGATGAAGGTTCCGGTGAAGGTGCTGTTTCCGTTGATGACCTGCATCCTGCCGACCATCTTCATCGTGATCCTGGGTCCGGCGGTGATCAACATGATGGAGGTCTTGGGCGGTATGTAACCGGTTCGGAGGCTAGCGGCACACGACCGCCCTCGCCACCTGGATCGTCTTCCGGTCGAGGTAGCAGAACAGCACGGCGTGCTCGCCGTCGGCCGTGCAGGTCGCGGTGACGGTGTCGCCGGCCGCGATGACCTTCGTGAGGCTGTCGACCGCATGTCCACCGAGCCGCTCGAGGGCAGCCTCGTCGCCGCGCCGGGCGTCCGCGACGAGACGCCGGACCGACCGCTTCCCACGTTCGCCCACGCTGCGGACCGCGAGACCGAAGGCGAGCGACCCGCCCACGCCCTGGAGCCGGAGCATGCGGACGCTCATGCTCGCCGCGACAGCAAGTTTCGCGCGATCGACGCCGGCCACTTGGGCGAACATCGGCGCGACCTCCCAGTGCGCGGCGATCCGCCGAATTCGGGGAGCACCCTCGTCGAGAGTGGTCTCGTACACGAGGTGCATCGGTGCCTTCGCCACGACGCCGCCGCCGAGTCGAGTCTCGATGGTGACGTCGCGGACGACGTCGAGTCCGCTGACGATGTCCTCGTTCTCCACGTGGAAGCGAATGTCGTTCGGTGCGATGAACGTGTCCCAGAATCGGGCCAGGGGATCGCCGCCCCGGACATGGCTGCGTCGGTCGTACAGCCCGCCGAGTACGGGCCGACCGCCGACGGGATCCTCGACCACGTGCCGGTCCGCGAACAGCCCCAGCCAGGCGTTCTTGTCGTGCGCCGCTACCGCGGCGGGGGACTGGCGTGCCAGGTCCAGCAACTCCTGCGCGGTGGTGGTTCGGGTGATCGTGGCGGTCTCGATCGGTGTCGCTGACATGGCGGCGAGTATGACACAGCAAGTGGAACGTGTTCCAGATTTCGTCGACGTCCGGCCGTCTCGCCGCTAGGCTCGGCGGATGACTGATATGTCGGATTCAGGGGATGAGAGTCGTTCCCGTAGCGACGCGGGGGCCCCGGTCGAGCGGCGCCCTCCCGCCCACGCGGGGTGGGCGGTCGTCGCACTGCTCTTCTTCTGGCCGTTGTCGTTCGCGGCCTTCACCCACGCGTTCGAGGTGCATCCGCGGTGGTCCGACGGCGATCGTGACGGGGCGCGGCATGCGTCCAACCGGGTTCGCCGGCTGGGGCAGGTCTCGCTCTGGATCGGCGGTTCGATCGCGGTAGTGCTGCTGGTGCTGTACGTCCTGGTTTCCGCCGTGTGGATCGACGCCCACCACCACCACCGCGGAATCTCGCCGTCGTTCACCGGTCCCGGCTACTGCGATTTCGGCGGCGGCGATTTCGGTGGTGGCGATTTCGGTGTAGAAGACGGTTCCTCCGGTTGGTGACCGGGCAGGGCGGAGCGTCCTACGGCAACAGCCCCAGACGCCGCGCCGCCACGACGGCTTCGCGCCGGGAATGGGCGTCGAGTTTGCTCATCGCGCTGCGCAGGTAGCTCTTGACGGTCTCGGGCTTCACCGACAGGCGCTCGGCGATAACGACATTCGAGCAACCGAGTGCGGCATGGCTGAGGACGTCCACCTCGCGCGGCGACAGCGCCACCGGCGGGGTGGGGCGGTCGGTGTCGTCGGCCGCGCCGACCCCAGCGAGACGGTTGGACAGGGCACGGAGTTGTTCCTGCAGTGCCGGGTCGTCGACCGTCTGTGCGATGCTTCGCAACTCGGCATGCACGTCGCGAATCTCCTCCGCGTCGGCGCCGCCCGGCGCGGGCACCTCGGCCGCGGCGGCGTCGAGCAGTGCCACCCGGCGGTCCACCTCGTCGCGGATCGCGATCTCGTTCGCCAGGCGGCGGCCGGCCTGCATCATGACGTCCGCGATGCGGTCGCCCAGCCGGACGCGTTCGCGGATCGCCGCGTACATGACGGCGCGGGAATTACCGCGCACCACGACCGGCACCGCGAGCACCGAGCACAGGCCCTCCGCGAGGACCGGACCGTCGTAGTGGTGGGTGATGGTGCGGGCACGGCCGTAGTCGTGGACGGCCGCGGGATTGCGGCGGGCGACCACGTGCCCGCCGAGGCCTGAACTCTCCGAGACGGCGAGGCCCCGCAGACCGTCGGTGTGGGTGCCGACGAACTCGTCGAGATGCAGGGTGCCGTCATGTACCTCGCCGCCGAAGACGACCGGGACGATGCTGGTCGCGGCCACTTTCCGTAGCTCGGTGCGGAGTGCGTCGCGGTCGCGCGGACGCAGCAGGGACGAGGTGTGGGTGGGCACCCTCATCACCCCTTTCCGGGGGTAGCCGGTCAATCCTGTGACACGCATCATAGGAGCAACGATGGCCCGATGGTGAGCTGGGCCCCGACGACGAGGAGTGACGATGACCGTCGACACCACCACCCGTGTGCGCGAACTCTTGGCGCAATACGACACCCCGCAGGCCTGCGCGGCCGAGTTGCTGTGCGATCGGCACCCGGCGGATGCGGTGGCGTTCACCGTCGTCGAATCGGATCTGTCGTCGACCGATCTGACGTTCGGCTGGCTGCGGGAGCAGTCCACGAAGTTCGCCGCTGCGCTGGCCGACCTCGGTGTCGAGCCCGGTGACTGCGTGGCGACGCTGATGGGCAAGTCCGCCGACCTCGTGGTGGCGTTGTTGGGGATCTGGCGTCGCGGCGCCGTCCACGTCCCGCTGTTCACCGCGTTCGCGCCGCCGGCGATCGCGTTCCGGCTCGAGGCCAGCGGCGCGAAGGTCGTGATCTCGGACGCGAACCAGCTCGACAAGCTCGCTCCGGGCGACGACATGCCGTCGAATCCGTCGTGGCAGGTGATCGTCGCGGGTGAGGGCGAGGGTGCGCTGCGCTTCGACGACCTCCTCGCGCGCCATTCGGCCGACGACCCGCGCGGCGCGGCGGCGGCGCTCGGCGGCGACGCCCCGATCGTTCGTTTGTTCACCAGCGGTACGACGGGCTCCCCGAAGGGTGTCCCGGTCCCGATCCGGGCGCTCGCGGCCTTCCGCTCGTACATCGAGTGGGGGCTCGACGTGCGCGAGGACGACGTGTTCTGGAACGCTGCCGATCCCGGCTGGGCCTACGGGCTGTACTACGCGCTGCTCGGCCCGATGGCGTCGGGCGTCCGCAGCATCCTGCTGCACGCCGGGTTCTCCGCGCCGCTCACGTGGCAGGTGATGGAACGCTTCGGCGTCACCAACTTCGCCGCCGCCCCCACCGTCTACCGGAGCCTGCGCGCCGACGAGACGCCCGTCCCGGAGTCGGTGACGCTGCGCCGCGCGTCGTCGGCGGGCGAGCCGCTCACGCCGGACGTCATCGCGTGGTCGGAGGCCGAGCTGGGCGTGACCGTCCGCGATCAGTACGGGCAGACCGAGCACGGCATGTTCATCATCAACGCGTGGGCCGACGGACTGCGCGAGGACGTCGTCCCCGGCTCGATGGGCCGCCCGCTGCCCGGCTGGACGTGCGCGGTCCTCTCCGACGACGTCGACGAGATCGCCCCTCCGAACACCCCCGGCCGCGTCGCGATCGACACGCAGAACAGCCCCCTGATGTGGTTCACCGGTTACAGCGACGCGCCGGAGAAGACCGCGGCCCGCTTCACGCCCGACGGCCGCTGGTACGTCACCGGCGACGCGGGTCAGGTGGACGAGGAGGGGCGGTTCTTCTTCTCTTCCCGCGACGACGACGTGATCATCATGGCGGGCTACCGCATCGGTCCGTTCGACGTGGAGAGCGTGCTGGTGATGCACGACGACGTCGTCGAGGCTGCCGTCGTCGGCATGCCCGACCAGCTGCGCGGCGAGGTGCTCGAGGCGTTCGTCGTGCTGCGGTCCGGCGTCGAGGGCACCGACGAGCTCGAGAAGGATCTACAGCAGTTGGTGAAGAAGAAGTTCGCGGCGCACGCCTACCCGCGCACGGTGCACTTCGTCCCGCACCTGCCCAAGACCCCCAGCGGCAAGGTGCAGCGCTACATCCTGCGTCAGGGGTAGGCGCCTTCGGCGCCCGTGCGCCTTTTTGGTGGTGCCAGCTACCAAAAAGGCGCACGGGCGCGTCAGCGCCTGTTGCGGATACGTCCGAGCACGAGCAGTGCGACGAGGGTCACGAGTAGCAGCAGGGTGGTGTTGGCGGCCGCCTGGAACACCTGGCCGCGGTCGGTGAGGCCGAAGATGGCCACCGGCAACGTCTTCCACGTCGCGGGGTACACCATGATGGTGGCGCCGAGCTCGCCCATCGACAGTGCGACGGACAGACCCGCGGCGGCGCCCAGGGCGGGCACCAGCAGTGGCAGGGTGATCCGCAGCAGCACCCGGACCGGGCCGGCGCCGAGCGACTCGGCGGCCTGCCGGTAGGCGGGATCCAGTCGCTCCAGCGCAGCCGACACCGAACTGAACGCGAAGGCCAGTACCAGCACTGCGTGCGCGAGAATGACGATCCACTTGGTTCCGCCGAGCAGCAGTGGCCGCTCGTTGAACGCGATGAGCAGGCCCAGCCCGATCGCCACCGACGGCAGCGCGACCGGCAGATGGAACACCGCGTCGGTGACCTTCCGCAGCCAGGTCGGCGCCTCCCGCGCGGCGAGCGCTCCCCAGGTTCCGACGACCAGCGCGAGTCCACCGGCGATGACCGCGGTCTGCAGGCTGACGATCATGCTGGCGAGATTGTCGTCCGACAGCGCCGCCGAGAGGTTCTTCGTGCCCAGGTCCGACGGCAGCGGCCCGTTCCAGGCGCCCGCGAGTGCGGCCGCGATCACGGTGGCGATCGGCGCGACGAACACGATCGCCACCACCGCCGCGAAGAACGTGAGCGTCAGGTATCTAGCGCGTCGGGTCCACAGCAGCACGGCTGCCTCCCATCAGTCGGGCGAACAGGAATCGGTAGCCGCCGTACAGAGTGAGCGACAGCGCCACCTGGACGGTCGCGATCACGGCGGCGCCCGGCAGGTCGAACGTGACGATGCCGTGGGTGTAGATCAGCACGGGTAGTGTCATGACGTCCTTGGCGCCGGTGAACAGGACGATGCCGAACTCGTTGAGCGTCAACAGGAGTACGAGCGATCCGCCGGCCATCATCGCCGGCCACGCCTCGGGCAGCACCACCTGGCGCAGCACGCGCAGCGGTGACGCACCCAGGCTGGCGGCGACGTCGAGCTGGTCGCGGGGGATCTGCGAGAACGCGGCCAGCAGCGGTCGCACCACGAACGGCGTGAAGAACGTGATCTCGGCGGCGATGACGCCGAGCGGGGTGTTCAGGAAGTTCAGGGGGCCCTGCTCGGCGCCGGTGATCCGCGTGATCAGTGCGTTGACCGCACCGGCGGTGCCGTAGAGGAACGTGAACGCGAGCGTCACGAGGAACGACGGCAGCGACAGGATCGTGTCGATCAGCCGTCCCACCACCTTCGATCCCGGGAACGGGACGAACGCGAGTACGAGCGCCAGGAACGTGCCGAGCACGAGGCAACCCAGCGTGGACGTCACCGCCACTTGAACGGTGCGCCACAACGCGTTCCGGAACGACGACGAACCGAGGACGTCGGTCCACGTCGACCAGCCGCGACCGGTGTCGGTGACGGTGGACTCCGCCAGCACCCGCGCCATCGGGTACACGGCGAACCCGACGACCAGCAGGAGCGGTGGCAGTACCCACAGTCCGGAACGCCGGCGTGACTGCGCTTTCCGCGGCGGCGCCTCGTCGGCGACGGGAGGTTCGAGGAGGGCGGTCACTGTGTCGCTCCCCGGGCCGCGGCCGGAACCGGCACCAGTACGGCGCCGCGTTCGGGGAACCGCATGCCGACCTCGGCCCCGAGGGGGCGCTCGTCGTGGCCGGGTACGTCCACGTCGATCGGTGTCTCGGGCAGGCTCGGCAGCGCGATCGTGACGCGGGTGGACGAGCCGCGCCACACGCTGGCGACGATCCGAGCGGGCAGGGTGCCGCGTTCGGCGGGGGAGGTGAGGGTGATCGCGTGTGGGCGCAGGCACAACAGTGCGCCGGCCTCGGATTCCCAGTCGGTGCGTCCGATCTCGGGCTGCGGGGCGTGCGCGGCGACGGGGCTGCCACCCACCGACACCAGCGCCGACGTCCCGATCACCCGGGTCACCGTGCACGGCAGCAGGTTCGCGCCACCGAGGAACGCCGCAGTGAAGCTGCTCGGTGGCCGCTTCCACAGGTTCTCGGTGGTGTCCACGTCCACCAGTCGGGCGTCGCGCATCACCGCGATCCGGTCGGCGAGCGCGAGGGCCTCCGACTGGTCGTGCGTGACGTACAGCATCGCGGTGTCCGGCAGCGCGGCGCGCAGTTCCAGCAGTTCGGTGAGCATGCTCTGACGCAACTGCGCGTCCAGTGCTGCGAGGGGCTCGTCGAGCAGCAGCACCCTGGGCCGGATCGCCAACGCGCGGGCGATCGCCACGCGCTGCTGCTGGCCTCCCGACAGTTCCCGCGGAAAGCGCTTGCCGTACGCGGACATCCCGACCATCGCGAGTGCGTCGGACACGCGTCCGGCGATCTCGGCACGGGGAATCCGGTGCGCGCGAAGCCCGAACGCGACGTTCTCGGCCACCCGCATGTGCGGGAACAGGGCGTAGGACTGGACGACGACGCCGATCCCGCGCTTCGCGGGTGGCAGATCGGTGACGTCTCGCCCGTCGAGGCGGACCGTCCCCGACGCCGGGCGGGTGAAGCCGGCCAGCGCCTTGAGCGCGGTGGACTTGCCCGAGCCGCTGGGACCGAGCAGCGCGACGGTCTCGCCGCGCGCGACCCGCAGGTTGAAGTCGATCAGGGCCCGGGTGGCCCCGCGTCCGTGTCCGTACGCGACGTTCACCCGGTCGAATGTGATGGCCGGAAGGGACGAGTCGGCAGCGTCCGACGCCGTGTCGGGTGCCTTGCCGATCGTGGTGCGGAGGGGCCGCCCGGGCTCGAATCGTGGCATGTCAGTTACCGGTTGCCTTCTGGTAGGCGGCGATGTCGGCGTCGAGGGAGGCGAGGACGTCGTTCCAGTTCGGGGTCCACACCTCGACGCCGTTGACGAGACCGGTCGGGGTCGACGGGTCGGTCGCGTTGCCCGAGGCGGCTCGAACGTCGGTGCGAACGGACACGCCGCGCGCGTCACCGGCGACCGACTGCTGGGCCTTCTCCGACAGCAGGTACTCCATGAGCTTCTTGGCCTCCTCGGAGTGCGGGGCACCCTTCGCCAGACCCATCACGTACGGCAGCGCGACGGTGGTGCGCGTGCCGTCGGCCTCGGCGGGGAAGAAGATCTGGAACTTCGAACCGTCGTCGGCGATCGACGCGAGGTTCATCTGGACGTCGCCGTTGGCGACGAGGAGTTCGCCGTTGCTGACCTTGGGCTGCAGCTTGCCGGTGGACGACGACGGTCCGACGTTGTTGGCCTGCAACTTCGTCAGGTAGTCCAGGGCGCCCTGCTTGCCCATCAGGTGCTGGAGCAGCAGCAGGACGGCGGTACCGTCGCCGGCCTGACCGGGTGTGGAGTACTGCAGCTTCCCCTTGAACTGGTCGGAGAGCAGGTCGTCCCACGTCTTGGGTGCCGGGTCGGCGCCGGGGTTCGCGATGAACGACAGGTAGTTGTCGACCAGCGGCACGTACTTACCGGCCGGGTCCTGGACGTCGGCGGGCACCGCGGAGGTGTCGATACCGCTGGGCTGCAGCAAGCCCTGGGCGTCGGCCTTTTGGATGAACGGCGGCAGTGTCACGACGACGTCGGCCTGCGGGTTCGACTGTTCCTTGTCGACGCGGGAGACCACCTCGCCGGACCCGGCCTCGACGAGGTTGACCGCGATGCCGGTCTCCTCGGTGAACGCGGCGAATTGCGTCTTGTACCAGCCGGCGAGGCCGTCGGCGCTGTAGACCGTGACGGTCTCGCCGCCGGCGCCCGCCGCCGCGCCGGTGCCGCCGCAGGCGGTGAGGGTGAGGGTCGCGGTGCTCAGTGCGACGGCTGCGACAGCCGCGCGGAAACGCTTGACGTTCCTGCTCATTCGGGAATTCCTGTCTGGGTGAGGGATTCGAACGGTGACGGAAGAACTCGAGAAGAACTCAGTGGGAGAGGACGAGATCGGTGAACTCGCGAACCGACGGCACGACGTGCGTCGGGTCGGCGGCGCGCAGTTGCTTCTCGTCGTGGGCGCCGGTGAGAGCGCCTGCGACGATGCTGGCGCCGGCGCGGCGACCGCTGGTGATGTCGTTGGCGGTATCGCCCAGGACGGCAACGTCTTTGACGTCGTCGACGCCCAGCCGCATGAGTGCGGTGAGGATCAGGTCCGGGAAGGGGCGCCCACGTCCGGCTTCGGCGGGGGAGAGCGTCAGGTCGGCGAGCGTCTGCCAGCCGAGTGCGGCCAGCAGCTTGTCCTGGGTGGTGCGGCTGAACCCGGTGGTGAGCGCCACCTGGATTCCGGCGTTCCGCAGTGCGCTGATCGATTCGGCCGCGCCGGCAATCGCGGTGGCACCGCCCTCGTCGACGAGGTGGTCGTACTCGGCCTCGAACGCGCGGTTGGCGGCCTGGGCGCGATCCTCGTCGCCGAACAGGGCGCGGAACACCACGATCTTGGACTGGCCCATCGTGTCGAGGACGTACTGCCGGGCGGCGTCGGCCTCGGGGCCGGACTCGGCCAGCCCCGCCGCGGCTGCCGCAGCGGCGAACGCCCGGAGTACGAGTCCGTCGTCGGCGACGGTGGTGCCGGCCATGTCGAGCACGGCGAGCTTGATGGTGGTCACAGGTCTCTCCTGAGGGGTCGGGGTCTAGAGGCCCAGCTGGTCGGCGGTCTGTTCGGCGAGGGCGGGTCCGAGCGTCATGCCGCGACCACCCGGCCCGGCCACTACCCACACGCCGTCGGTGGGCTGGGCGCGGTGCACGAGTTGGGCGGGGTCGAGGCACTGGCTGTAGACACCGGCCCACCGCTTGACGACCGGTGGCAGATGGCGGCCGAGGAGTTCCTCGACGACGCTGGTCAGATGGCGGTACGGCGCCTCGTCGACGTCGAAGTCGAACGGCTCGTCGTACTCGTGGGTGTCGCCGATGGTGAGCCCGCCGTGCAGGCGCTGCACGCACAGCAGCTGCATGCGGTGCTCCGCGGCAGTGGGCTCCTGGGGCTGCGCGGCGCGCAGTTCGTCCAGCGCCGAGCCGGTGAAGGCGGGGTAGTAGCGCATGCTGTCGCCGTCGGCGATGGCGGTGGTGAGCGCCTCGCCCAGCGGTGCCGTCTGCATCATCTGCAGACGGACGCGTCGGAGGGGGAGGTCGCCGGCCAGGTCCCGTGCGAGCCCGCCGAGCGTGGCGCCGGGGCACACGATGACGAGGTCGGCGTCGAACGTGCGGTCGTGGTCGTCGCGGATGCGCACACCTGTTGAACTGCTGGTGATCTCGCGCGCCTCGGTTCCGGCGTGGAAGGCGTACCGACCCGATGCCTCGAGATGGCGACGGATGGCGGGCAGCGCGACTCTGGACTCGACCGCGCCGTCGCGGGTGCAGTGGAGGCCGGCGAGGAACTTGCCGCGCAGGGCGGGGTTCACGCCGCGAACGTTGTCGGGGTCGAGCAGCGTGAATCCGCGCACCTCGGCGTCGTCGCGCGCCACAATGTCCTCGGCGACCGCGACCTCTTCCGGGGTGCGCAGCAGCGTGATCGATCCGGCGGCGCGGAAGCCGATCTCGGGGACACGTCGGGCCAGGTCGGCCCAAAGTTCGCGGGACCGCAGCGAGGCGTCGAGCTCGTGCGGGGCACGCCCGGAGACCCACACCAATCCGAAGTTGCGTACGGTGGCACCGCGCGCTTCGAGTTCACGTTCGAGATGGACGACGTCGTGTCCGCGACGGATGGCCTCGTCGGCGTGCGCCGTCCCGAGGATTCCTCCGCCCACAATTGCAATTCGCATGGGACACAGCGTGACCATTGGTCTAGACCAACTGGGGGACGTCCGGGAAACGCCAGATGAACAATTGGTATAGACCGAAAACTGTGTAGTCTGACGGACGTGAACGACGAACACGCTGTGCTCGAAGAGATTGCTGCGCTGCTCAATTCGCTCCGTGGAGTGTTCGACGGCGAGGAAGTCGACGAGCTCGCCCACGCGCTGCAGTCGGCGAGCCACGCGATCGCGGACGGTGCCGACGACGAACTGGTCCTGGCGAGCGCGCTGCACGATCTCGCCCGCAGCCCGCTGGTCGAAGGGGCCGACGGTGAGCCGCACGACGTCGTCGCGCGGGAGTGGCTCACTCCGCGTTTCGGGCAGCGGGTCGGTTGGCTGGCCGGCGCGCACGTCGCGGCCAAGCGCTTTCTCGTGGCCACCGATCCGGCGTACGCCGAGGGGCTTTCGACGGAATCGGTTGCGACACTGCGACACCAGGGAGGAGCCGGGGTCGACGCGGCCTACGTCTCTCACCCGTGGTGGCCGGACGCCGTCCGGCTGCGACGTTACGACGACCGCGCCAAGGTGCCCGGTGCGCCGACCGTGTCCGTCGACGAGGTCCTCGAGGTGGCGCGGCGCGTGGGAGCCGCGCGATGACCGCCGAGAGCCTGCCCAAGCACTACCTCGTGCGGGCCCACGTCGAGGACCTGCTCGCGGACCTGTCCGAGGGGGATCCGGTGCCCGCCGAGCGGGAGCTCGCGGCGCGCTGCGGCGTCTCCCGGGAGACGGTGCGACAGGCGCTGCACGAGCTGCTGGTGGCGGGGCGGGTGGAGCGCCGCGGACGGGGCACCGTGGTCGCCCGCCCGAAGATGGTGCAGCCCCTCTCTCTCGGCTCCTACACCGAGGGGGCGCTCAGCCAAGAGCGGGAACCGGGGCGAATCCTGGTGCGGTGGGAAGAGATCGACGCGCACTCCAAACTCGCGGAGATTCTGCAGATCGGCGTCGGCGACCCGGTGATCCACCTCGAACGCGTGCTGCTGGCGGACGGGGAGCGGATCGGTCTCGAGAGCACCTATCTGCCGCTGTATCGGTTCCCCGATCTGTCCGACACGTTCGATCCCGAGACGTCGCTGTACGCGGCGATCCGGGCACGGGGAATCGAGTTCACCACCGCCACCGAGCGGATCGAGACAGCGCTGCCGACTCCGCGGGAGGCCGGCCTCGTCGAGTCGAGCACCGCGATGCCGATGTTGAAACTGCACCGGGTGTCGCGCGACGCGGACGGAGTACCGATCGAGCGCGTGCGGTCGTTGTACCGCGGCGACCGGATGGCGTTCGTGACGGAATTGCGCTGATCACGAGGGAGATTCGACCACAGCGGCGGCCCATGCGGCCGCGACGTGATCGACGGGGGGAGTGCTCTGTTCGGCGAAGTGCCGGCGGGCCGCCTTCTCGACGAGAAGTGGGATGAATTCGCGAACCCTGCTGTCGACGAAGCGGGCGTGGATGCTGCGGACTACGCGCTCGACCTCGGCAGGAGTGACCGCGGGAGTTCCGACCGCCAGGCGGTCGATGACCCGGTCGATCTGAGCCGCTTCGCCTTCCGCCTCCATTCGACAATCGTCTGTTCAGGGTCGGGCGCGGTCAATCTCGAAACGGCACCGAATCCGAACCGGTTCGTACCGCCCGGTCCGAGGAGCGCCGATACCGACCGGCACGCGGCGGTCCGCCCGCGGATCTGTCCGAATCCCAGATCCCGCAGCGCATCCGGGACGATAATTCAGGCATGGCCTGGACGGAACTGCTGTGGCGCCTGCCCGGACCGGCGACGGCCCGGGGATACCGCCGCGAGTGGCTGCGCACCGACATCGCTGCCGGATTCGTCCTCACCGCGCTCCTCATCCCCGCGGGTATGGGCTACGCGGAAGCGGCGGGTCTGCCGGCGTACGCGGGCCTGTATGCGACCATCGTGCCGCTCCTCACCTACGCGGTCCTGGGGCCGTCGAAGATTCTCGTCCTCGGTCCGGATTCGTCGCTCGCGCCGCTGATTGCCGCGGCGGTGCTGCCGTTGGCCGCCGTCGGCGACCCGGAGAGCGCACTCGCTCTCGCCGGGGTGCTCGCGGTTCTCGTCGGCGCGATCCTCATCGTCGGGGGCTTCCTCAACCTCGGGTTCGTCACCGAACTGCTGTCGAAGCCGATCCGCGTCGGGTATCTCAATGCGATCGCGCTCATCGTCGTGGTCGGTCAGCTTCCGAAGCTGCTCGGCTTTCCCGTCGACGCGTCCGGACTCATCGACGAGATCGCGCAGATCGGGAAGTCGTTGGCTGCCGGTGACGTCGATGCCGTCGCCGCGGCGGTCGGCGTCGGGTCGCTCGCCGTGATCGTCGCGTTCCGGCTGTGGTGGTCGCGGATCCCCGGTGTCCTCGTCGCGGTCGTGGGCTCGATCGTGCTCTGCGCCGCGATCGGGCTCGACGACCGGATCGGGATGGTGGGCGCGTTGCCGAAGGGGCTGCCGTTGCCGTCGTTCGGCGGCGTCGACTGGGGTGACGTGCTGCAGTTGATCGGTCCGGCCGCCGGCATCGCCCTGATCGCCTTCGCGGATACGGGCGTGCTGTCGCGGACGTTCGCCGCACGCCGCGGTGAGGATGTGAACGGCAGTACCGAGATGAAGGCGATCGGTGCGGCGAACGTCGCGAGTGGGCTGTTCGGCGGGTTCCCGATCTCCGCCAGCGGATCACGGACACCGGTGGCCGAACAGAGCGGGGCGCACACCCAGCTGGCGGGGGTGGTCGGGGCGCTGGCGGTGCTGGCGTTCGTCCTGGTCGCGCCCGGGGTCACTGCTTACCTGCCCGACGCCACGCTGGCCGCGGTGGTGATCGTCGCCGCGACGGCGCTGGTCGATGTGAAGGGCATGGCGCGGCTGTGGCAGATGAGCCGGGTGGAGGCCGGTCTCGCCGGCGCCGCCTTCCTCGGGGTCGCGCTCGTCGGCGTCCTGCAGGGCATCCTGGTGGCAATCGGACTGTCGTTCGTCGCGGTCGTCGCCCGCGCCTGGCAGCCGTACCGGACCGAACTGGTGGAGTTGCCGTCGGAGACGGGCTACCACGACATCGCGCGGCACCCCGACGGGCACCGCATCCCCGGACTGGTCTTGATTCGGTTCGACGCACCGCTGTTCTTCGCCAACGGCGGAATCTTCGACGACTATGTGCGTTCCGTCGTTGCGAAGGAACAGGATCCGGTCGAGTGGGTGGTGATCGCCGCCGAACCCATCACCGGCCTCGACACCACTGCCGTCGACGAACTCGTCGACCTCGACCGCTACCTCGAGGGCAAGGACATCCGGCTGGCGTTCGCCGAGATGAAGGGGCCGATCAAGGACCGCCTCGTCCGGTTCGGTCTCGGGGAACGATTCGATCGCACCCACTTCTATCCGACCATCGACGCCGCGGTGGACGCCTTCCTCCGTCGCGCGGAAACCGGTTAGGAGAACGTCGTGGCGGATGCAACTCACGAGCGCTGGTGGGCACGCGCGGCTTTCGTGGCAGGGATCGGTGCCGGGGGTGTTCCGATCGTGTTCGCCGGGCTGCTGAGCACGCTCGCGGTCCTGCTCGTCGCGGTGGGCGGCGTCGTGGTGACGGTGGCCGCGGCGTACTGGTTTCTCAGCAGTCGCGGTGCCTTACGTGCATTCTCGGCCGGGCTGGCGGTGCTGGCACCGATCGTCGTGCTGGTGCTCTTCGTCCGCGCGGGCCTGTTGTGGGTGGTGCTCCTCACCGCCGCGCTGGTGGCCGCCACGGTCTTCTGCGCCCACAGGGCGCTCGCCGACAAGGGTGCGACCGGGTCGGGGCCCGAGACCCCCGCGCCCACACCACTGCGTCCCTTCATCGTGATGAACCCCCACTCGGGTGGCGGCAAGGTCGAGAAGTTCGACCTGCGTCGCAAGGCCGAGGCGCTCGGTGCCGAGGTGTACCTGCTCGAGGGCCCGGAACCGATCGACGTCACCGCGCTGGCTCGTCGGGCGGTGACGCGCGGAGCGGACCTCCTCGGTGTCGCGGGCGGCGACGGCACGCAGGCACTGGTTGCAGCGGTGGCAGCGGAACACGGTGTGCCCTTCCTCGTGATCAGTGCGGGAACGCGCAACCACTTCGCACTCGATCTCGGTTTGGACCGCGACGACCCCGCCGCCTGTCTGGATGCACTGACCGACGGCGTCGAGCTTCGGGTGGACCTCGGGATGATGAACGGTCATCCGTTCGTCAACAACGCCTCGTTCGGTGTGTACGCCGAAGTGGTTCGCAGCCCGGCCTACCGAGACGACAAGACGGGCACCGTTCTGCAGATGCTTCCCGACCTGCTCGGCGCTCACCGGGATTCGGGTCTGACGGCCACGATCGACGGCGTCGCAGTGGAGGGACCGCAGGCGGTGCTGGTGAGCAACGGCCCGTACCGGACGACGGACCTCGCGGGCCTGGGCCGCCGCGAGTGCCTGGACGCCGGTGTCCTCGGCGTGGTGACGGTGTGCGTCAACAGCGCCCGGCAGGCCGTCGGTCTGCTGCAGGGCGGACACGCGCGGGGGCTGACGGTCACCCACGCGACCGAGGTCGTCGTCCACTCCGACCAGGACGAGATCCCCGTCGGGGTCGACGGTGAATCCCTCACGTTCCGCACCCCGGTCCGGTGCACCATCGCGCCTCGGGCGTTGCGGGTGCAGGTGCCGAGGGTGCGGCCGGGCATGCGGCCGGTGAGGCCGACGATCGACCTGAGTCGGCTGTATCGGCTGACCGGGATGCCCGTGCCATTCACCCTGGCGTAGCGGCGACTATCTCCCCACCATCTCGATCGCGAGCCGAATGTAGAGGTTGACTTCCTCGACGAGGTACACCACCGACAGCTCCGCGGTCTCGCGGTGGTCGCTGCGCGTCGTCAATGTGATGCGGGGCGGCTCGGCTGCCCTGTGCAGCGTCAACTCGGCGTTCCTGGCGCCGCTCATGCGGGCGAAGGTGCGCGCCCACTCGGGATGGATGTCACCGTCGAGTTCGACCTCGAGGTGGACGAAGCCGTCCGAGACGGTCGACACGACGTTGCTGACCTTGACCGGAGCCCACCGATGTTCGGCGGCCTGCGACTGCTGGCCCATTTTCACCCTCACTTCTGATCAGGTTGACCGCTCACCATACCGACTTTCCGGATAAGTGCATCCGGACTGGTCGCAGGCTGTTTCGAGACGGGGCACGGCGTCGCTGCGGGGCGGGAGGGAGGCGAACTCCGGGACGCGGTTTACGCTGGACCCATGTCTGTTCGCACTGCGCTCGTTCCCGGAACCGTCTCGCCCGTCCTCGATGTCCCCAAGAACATCGAGCGGCCCGAGTACGTGTGGAAGGCGACGGCCCGCGAGGGCAAGGAGCCGTGGGTGCAGACACCCGAGACCATCGAGAAGATGCGGGTGGCGAGCAAGATCGCTGCTCAGGCGCTCCAGGAGGCCGGTAAAGCCGTGGCGCCGGGCGTCACCACCGACGAACTGGACCGCATCGCGCACGAGTACATGTGCGACCACGGCGCCTACCCGTCCACGCTGGGCTACCGGGGCTTTCCGAAGTCGTGCTGCACGTCGCTCAACGAGGTGATCTGCCACGGCATCCCCGACTCGACGGTCATCCAGGACGGCGACATCGTCAACATCGACGTCACCGCCTACATCGACGGCGTGCACGGCGACACCAACGCGACGTTCCTCGCCGGCGACGTCTCGGAGGAGAACCGCCTGCTGGTCGAGCGCACCCATGAGGCGACGATGCGCGCCATCAAGGCCGTCAAGCCGGGCCGCGAGCTCAACGTGATCGGCCGCGTCATCGAGTCGTACGCCAACCGCTTCGGGTACGGCGTGGTCCGCGACTTCACCGGCCACGGCATCGGCGAAACCTTCCACAACGGCCTGGTGATCCTGCATTACGACCAGCCGAACGTCGACACGATCATCGAGCCCGGCATGGTGTTCACGATCGAGCCGATGATCAACCTGGGCACCGTCGACTACGACATCTGGGAGGACGGCTGGACCGTCGTCACCAAGGACCGCAAGTGGACCGCCCAGTTCGAGCACACCATCGTCGTCACCGACGAGGGCAACGAGATCCTCACCCTGCCGTGACGACGGCGCTCAGTGGCGCACTCCTGGTTGCCGGCACGACGTCCGACGCCGGCAAGAGCGTCCTCGTCGCCGGGCTCTGCCGGATGCTGGCGCGACGCGGGGTGCGGGTGGCGCCGTTCAAGGCGCAGAACATGTCGAACAACTCCGTCGTCACGCTCGACGGCGGGGAGATCGGCCGCGCGCAGGCGCTGCAGGCGCGAGCCTGCGGCCTCGAACCCAGCGTCCGGTTCAATCCGGTGCTGCTCAAGCCGGGCGGTGACCGGACGTCGCAGCTGGTGGTCCGCGGCAAGGCGGTCACCACCGTCGGTGCGCGCGACTACATCGAGCACCGGGAGTGGCTGCGCGACATCGTCGCCGACGAGCTCGCGTCGCTGCGAGACGAGTTCGACGTCGTGATCTGCGAGGGCGCCGGCTCGCCCGCCGAGATCAACCTGCGGGCCACGGACCTGGCGAACATGGGGCTGGCGCAGGCCGCGCAGCTGCCGGTGATCGTGGTCGGCGACATCGACCGCGGGGGAGTGCTGGCGCACCTGTTCGGCACCGTCGCGGTGCTCTCACCCGAGGACCAGGCGCTGATCGCCGGATTCGTGATCAACAAGTTCCGCGGCGACGTGAGCCTGCTCGCGCCCGGCCTCGAGCAGCTGCGCGCGCTCACCGGGCGGCCCACGCTCGGCGTGATCCCGTTCGCCGAGGAGCTCTGGCTCGACGCCGAGGACTCGCTCGGCGTGGTCGGCGACGCCCCCGTCGGACGGCCCGCGCCGCCGACCGGCGGCGAGTGGCTCCGTGTCGCGGCGATCCGGCTGCCCCGCATCTCGAACTCCACCGACGTCGAGGCACTCGCCTGCGAGCCGGGCGTCTCGGTGCACTGGGTGAGCGAGCCGTCGCGGCTGGCCGACGCCGACCTCGTCGTGCTGCCCGGCAGCAAGTCCACCGTCACCGATCTGGAGTGGTTGCGGCGCAGCGGAATCGGCGACGCGTTGATCCGTCGCGCGCGGGCCGGTGGTGCCATTCTCGGCATCTGCGGCGGCTACCAGATGCTGGGCACGGTGATCGACGACGACGTCGAATCCGGCGCCGGTTCGGTGGACGGGCTCGGGCTGCTGGACCTCGAGATTGCGTTCGCGCCCGACAAGGTGCTCGCGCAGGTTCAGGGCGATGCGGACGGAATCCCCCTGCGCGGCTACGAGATCCATCACGGCCGGGTGCGCCGCAACGGTGACGCCCCGCTGCTGACGGCGGCCGACGGGGCGAAGGAAGGTAGCGTGCGCGGCAGCGTCCGCGGCACCCACTGGCACGGGATCCTCGAGAACGACGAGTACCGGCGCCGATTTCTCGCCGAGGTGGCGGAAACAGCAGGACGGGCGGGCTTCGTCGCGGCGCCGGACACCGACGTCGCGCAGGTCCGGGAGGCGCAGCTGGATCTGCTCGCGGACCTCGTCGAACAGCATCTCGATGTCGACGCCGTCCTCGCGACGGTCGACGGCGGGGCCGCGATGCGGTTGCCGACGATCGTCTCGCGCGTCACCTGACCGGAACACCCCGCACCGAGCGCCCGCCCCGCCTAGGCTTCGTAGCCGACGACTGCCGCCCACCGGAGGAGACGACGTGCGTACTGCTTTGGGGAGATCTACGACGATCCGATTGATCGGCGGAGCAGCGGTGGCTGCGCTGGTGCTCTCCGGGTGCTCGTCGAACGAGTCGGACAGCGACACCGGGTCGTCGAGCGTCGCGGCGTCGACCACCACGACCAGTGCTGCCTCGTCGACGGTGGCGCTGCAGAAGATCGACCTCGCGACGCTCGACGGCATCGTCAAGGGTGTCGCGGAGAACCTGCAGATCCCGGGCGCCGTAGCGATCCTCAAGACCCCCGACGGCGACCTGACGGTCAAGTACGGGACGGGCACTCGGGACCGCAGCGACGCCGTCGATCCGGCCGAGCACGTCCGGATCGGTTCCAACACCAAGACCATGACCGGCACCGTGATCCTGCAGTTGGTGCAGGAGGGCAAGATCAAGCTCGACGATCCGGTGTCGAAGTTCCGCCCGGACGTTCCCAACGGCGACAACATCACCATCGAGCAGCTTCTCGACATGCGCAGCGGCCTGTTCAACTACACCGAGACCGCCGAACTGAACGAGACGCTCGACAACGATCCGCAGAAGCAGTGGAAGCCCGAGGACCTGCTGGCGCTCGGCTTCGCGAATCCCCCGTACTTCCCGCCGGGGCAGGGCTATCACTACTCGAACACCAACATCGTGTTGCTGGGACTCATCGCGGAGAGCCTCGACGGGAAGCCGTTGCCGCAGATCTTCCAGTCGCGGCTCTTCGGTCCGCTCGGGCTGACGGGGACGTCGTTCCCGGACACCGCCGACAACACGATTCCGGCGCCCTACTCGCACGGCTACGTCTTCGGGACCAACATGGACACGCTGACCGATCCGGCGCTGCCCGAACAGATGCAGACCGCCGCCGAGGACGGCACACTGCAGCCCAACGACGTCACCAACGTGAACCCCTCGTGGGCGTGGGCGGCCGGCGCGGGCATCTCCACCGCGAACGATCTCGTCACCTGGGTGCAGGCGCTGGTCGGCGGCAAGTTGCTCGGCGCCGACCTGCAGGCTCAGCGCCTCGCAAGCGTGCAGCCGACGAGTCCGGACAGTGGTTCGGCCGAATACGGTTGGGGCATAGCGAAGATGGGGCCGATGTTCGGTCACACCGGGGAGCTGCCGGGATTCAACTCGTTCATGGGGCACGATCCCGTCAACAAGGTGACACTGGTGGTGTGGGCCAACCTCGCGCCGGCCGCGAACGGACAGGACCCGGCGACCACCATGGCCAAGGAGATCATCGGCAAGGTCTATCCCGCCTAGGTGTCCGATTCCGTGACGTGGATCGCGTACCGTTTTCGTTCATGGAGTCGACGAACGTTGCCGTGGGAAGTGGGACCGTGACGGTCCGAATCGGGGGACCGGAAAGCCGGCATACGGTGCTTCTACTGCCCGACGCGGGTGCCCCTGCCGATGTCTTCGACGCCGTCTGCGCTCGCCTGCACGATTCGGACCTGCGGACCGTGGTGCCCGAGACCGTCGACGGGCTCGACGAGCCGTCGGTGATCGCGATGCTCGACGAACTCAAGCTGCCGTGGGTGAACCTCGTGGGCGCCGGCGCGGGGGCGGAAATCGCCTGGCAGCTCGCCGCCAAGACGTTCGGCCGGTTCGCGAGTCTCATCGTCGCCGACCGCGGGCACCCGGCCGTGCCCGGCGTGGACGGGGCCGTGCTCGACGCCGCATGCCCCGCCGTCGAGTTGCCCACCACCGTCGTCGTCGGCACCTCCCTCGGACGTCCGAGCGCCGACGCCAGCGGACGGTACGCGTACTCGGAGTTCCGGATCGTCCAACTCGACGGCGTCGACGACATTCCCACGAAGGCTCCCGCCGAACTGGCGACGGAGATCGTGCTGCGCACCGGCTCCTGGTAGCGGTGATTACGGCCCCGGTGCGGGCGGTCCCTAGACTCTCCCGGTGCACGACACCATCTCCACTCCGGCCGACGCGTCATCCGTCCGGGCCGCGCTGCGTTCCCCTCGACGACTGACCACGGAGACGCTCGCCGGCCTCGTGACCGCGCTCGCGCTCATTCCCGAGGTGATCTCGTTCGCCGTCATCGCGGGTGTCGACCCCAGAGTGGCGCTGTACACCTCGTGCATCATGGCGATGACGATCGCGTTCGTCGGCGGGCGGCCGGCGATGGTGTCGGCCGCGGCCGGGGCGACCGCGCTGGTGGTGGCGCCGTTGGTCGCGTCGCACGGTATCGACTACCTGATCGCCGCGGTGTGGCTGGCCGGTGTGCTGCAGATCCTGTTCGCGGTTGCGGGTCTGGCGCGTCTGGTGCGTTTCATTCCGCGCTCGGTGATGATCGGGTTCGTCAACGCCCTCGCGATCCTCATCTTCAGTGCCCAGCTGCGGCACCTGTTCGACGTCCCGTGGCTGGTGTATCCGCTCGTGGCGGCCGGACTCGCGATGATCGTGCTGCTGCCTCGGCTGACGAAAGTTGTTCCGGCGCCGCTGATCGCGATCGTGGTCCTGACCGGTGCGGTCGCGTTGTTCCGGCTCGACGTGCCCGACGTCGCCGACCAGGGCGAGCTACCGTCCGGCCTGCCCACGTGGATGATCCCGGACGTGCCGCTCACGTGGGACACGCTGACGATCATCGCGCCGTTCGCTCTGGGCCTGGCGCTGGTCGGTCTACTCGAATCGCTGCTCACCGCCAAACTGGTCGACGACATCACCGACACCCCGTCCGACAAGACTCGCGAGGCATGGGGCCAGGGTGTCGCCAATGCCGCGGGCGCGCTGTTCGGCGGGATGGGTGGCTGCGCCATGATCGGTCAGACCATGATCAACGTGAAGGAAGGCCGGGCCCGCACCCGGATCTCCACCTTCCTCGCCGGCGCCTTCCTGCTCGTGCTGTGCGTGACTGCCGGCGGCGTCGTCGGGGCGATCCCGATGGCGGCGCTGGTCGCGGTGATGCTGGTGATCGCGGTGACGACGTTCGACTGGCGCAGCGTCGCGCCGCGGACCCTGCGCCTGATGCCGCGCAGCGAGACCCTGGTCATGCTCGTCACTGTCGTCGGCACGCTCGCGACCCACAACCTCGCCGTCGGCGTCGTCCTCGGCGTGTTGACCGCGATGGTCGCGTTCGCGCGCCGTGTCGCTCATCTGACGCGGGTCGACGTCGTGGACCGGGACGGGGAGCGGACCTACCGCGTCTCGGGCGAGCTGTTCTGGGCGTCGAGCAACGATCTGGTGCACCGATTCGACTACGCGGGAGACCCGGACTCGGTGGTGATCGATCTGGCGGGCGCCGACGTGTGGGACGCCTCCACCGTCGCGACCCTCGACACGGTGCAGGCCAAGTACACGGCCCGGGGCAAGAGTGTGCGCATCGTGGGCCTCGACGGGGCGAGCCTGCGCCGTCTCGAGCAGCTTTCCGGCCGCCTCGGCTGAGGGACGGAACGACCGCTCGTCTCACGGATGTCGCCGTTCGTCGTCGTGCGTATACGTTCGATTTGAAGTCCGCCCGTGGGTGGGGCTAGCCTCAAGCACCGGCATGTCGGCTTCGACGTGCCGACCACGATCTCGTCCGGGAAGGACTCCGATGCGCGGCCCTGCAGCAACTGTCGCCTCCACGCGAATGCGTGGCGGGTGTTGTTGCATGCGTCAGCGCTGAGACGAGACAACTTGCGCGACGGCACATTTCGTACCGTCCCGCCTTCCCGCGCACTGTCCTCCCACCGGGCACCCACTCGTCGCAGCGCCACCTTCGAATCAGGTGCCCGTGGGGAAAGGACCAGTTCCATGCCCGCACAGTGGCTCCCGATCATCGATCTGGAGAACCTCGACATCGACGCCCTGCGCAAGGTCACACACGAGATCGGCTTCTTCTATCTGACCGGACACGGCATCGATCAGCAGCTCACCGACGACCTGATCGCCGCGGCCCGCGAGTTCTTCGCCCTGCCCGAGGCCGACAAGCTCGAGATCGAGAACAGCAAATCGCCGCACTTCCGCGGCTACACCCGCGTCGGCGGAGAGCGCACCCAGGGCTACATCGACTGGCGCGAGCAGCTCGACATCGGACCCGAACGCGACGCCGTCGACCCGATCGACCCGACCCGCCCGTGGGAGGTGCTGCACGGCCCCAACCTGTGGCCCACCGCCGTCCCGCGCCTGCGTGAGCTCGCGCTCGCGTGGTCGAGCCAGGCGCAGGACGCCGGCCTGCGTCTGATCCGCGGCTGGGCGCAGTCGCTCGGCGCTCCGGCCGACTTCTTCGACATCGCCTTCGCCGATGCGGATCCGCTCCTGAAGATCGCGCGTTACCCGGGACACGACGGGTCGGTCACCGGCCAGGGGGTGGGGAGCCACAAGGACGTCGGCGCGCTGACCCTGCTGTACCCGGAGCCCGACAGCACCGGTTTCCAGGTGGAAACAGAGAGTGGCTGGTTGGACGTCGAGCCGATCCCCGGGCATCTGCTCGTCAACATCGGAGAGCTGCTCGAGGTCGCCACCGGCGGCTACCTCAAGGCCACCGTGCACCGGGTGCTGCCCCCGCCGGCCGGTAGGGACCGGGTGTCGCTGCCCTTCTTCCTCAACCCGGGCTACGACCATGCGCTGCCCACCGTCGCGCTCGCCCCCGAGCTCGCGGCCGAGGCGTCGGGCGTCGGCCCGGACCAGCACGGCGGCACCCTGCACGCCCGTTACGGCCTCAACGCCCTCAAGTCGCGTCTGCGCGCGCACCCCAACGTCACCGAGCGGTACCACCGCGACCTACTCGACCTGCCGGCCCTGCACGGCTGACCGTCTCCTCGATCTCGAAAGGTAGTTCTCAATGTTCTTGCGCCGTACCGCTGTCCTCTCCGCAGCCGCCCTCCTCACGGCGGGCCTGGCGGCCTGCTCGTCGGGCGGTGACAGCGAGACGCTGGTGATCTCCGCCTCCAGCACTCCGCACGTGGAGATCCTCGAGCACATCGCCGACTCCGGAGTTCTCGGTGACGTCAAACTCGACATCAAGCCGGTCACCGGCGAGATCGACCCCAACGAGCTGCTCGTCGCCGGCGACGTGCAGGCCAACTACTTCCAGCACGCCCCCTACCTGGCCGACTGGCAGAAGCAGAAGGGTGTGACCGACCTCGTCTCCGTCGCCGACGTGCACCTCGAGCCGATGGGCCTGTACTCGGAGAAGATCACCGCCGTCGACCAGCTCGCCGACGGCTCCACCATCGCGCTGCCGAAGGACACCACCAACTTCGCGCGCGGCCTCTACCTGCTCGAGTCGGCCGGCCTCATCCAGATGGACAAGCCGTTCGCCGAGGCCGACCTGTCCGTCGTCACGCAGGCGAACATCAAGGCCAACCCGAAGAACCTGAAGTTCGTCGAGATCGAGCGCTCGCAGCTCGCCCGCAACCTCGGTGACCCGCAGATCACCGCGGCCGTCATCAACTCCAACTACGCGATCGAGGCCGGCCTGACCCCGGCGGACGACGCGCTGTTGTCGGAGAAGGTCGAGAACAACCCGTTCGCGAACCTGCTCGTCGTCCGTGCCGCCGACCAGGACGACGCCGGTGTGAAGGCGCTCGCCGAGGCCCTCGAGTCGCCCGAGACCGCAACCTGGATCCAGGAGAACTACTCCGGTTCCGTCGTTCCCGTCCACGCGGCGAGCTGATGATCACGGTCGAGAACCTGGTCAAGACCTTCCCCGCCGCCGGTGGCGCGGGGGAGGTCACCGCCCTGCGCGGTGTCGATCTCGAGATCGCCGAGGGCGAGATCTTCGGCATCGTCGGGCCGTCCGGCGCGGGCAAGTCCACGCTGCTGCGGTGCCTGAACCTTCTGGAGCAGCCCACCAGCGGACGGATCGTGCTCCGCGGTGACGACCTGTCGCAGCTCTCCGGCGGCGGTCTGCGTCAGGCACGCCGCCGTATCGGCACCGTGTTCCAGCAGTTCAACCTGCTGCACTCGCGGACCGTGCGGGCCAACGTCGAGTTCCCGCTCGAGCTGTCGGGGATGGACCGCAAGACGCGTCGTGCGCGCGCCGACGAGCTGATCGAACTCGTCGGGCTCGGCGGCAAGGAGAAGGCCTACCCGTCGCAGCTGTCCGGCGGGCAGCAGCAGCGCGTCGGCATCGCCCGTGCGCTGGCGTCGAACCCGGACGTCCTGCTGTGCGACGAGGCGACCAGCGCTCTCGACCCCGACACCACCGACCAGGTTCTCGACCTGCTGGTCGAACTCAACCGCTCGATCGGTGTCACCGTCGTGCTCATCACCCACGAACTCGGTGTGCTGCGCCGCATCTGCACGTCCGCGGCCCGGCTGGATGACGGCCGGATCGCCGAGACCGGACGGATCCTCGACCTCGTCGGCACCCCCGGTTCGGCCCTGGGTGCGGCGATCGTCCCGGTCGGTGACGACCCGTCCGCGGGAGACGACGCGGACAGCGCGCTCGTCACCACGATCGGTGACGAGGCGCACGGGCCGTGGCTCGCCCAACTGGTCCGCAAGCTCGACGTCGACATCTCGGTCGTCGGCGGCCGGGTGGAGCAGGTCGCGGGTGTCACCGTCGGACGTCTGCGCCTGAAGTTCGGATCAGACGCGCCGCGTGGGGACATCGAGGCCTTCGTCGAGGCGCAGCCCGGCACCACGCTCTCCTGGGGTCCCGAGTCCCGCATCGAAGGACGAATCGCATGAACAAGTTGTCCTGGTACGACTCGCTGCCCGAGGTATGGGAGGCCACGCAGGAGACCCTGTACATGGTGGGTATCTCGTTCGTGCTCACCCTGATCGGTGGCGTCCTGCTCGGCGTCGTGCTGCACGTGACGTCCCCGAGCGGGCTGTGGCCGCAGCGGGCTGTGAACGCAGTGCTCGGCGGGATCGTCAATGTCTTCCGGTCGTTGCCGTTCCTGATCCTGATGATCGCGCTGATCGGGGTGACCCGGCTGATCGTCGGTACCGCGATCGGCCCGACCGCGGCCATCGTGCCGCTGACGATCGGCGCGATCCCGTTCTACGCCCGCGTCGTCGAGTCCGCACTGCGTGAAGTCCCCGTCGGCCGGGTCGAGGCCGCGCAGGCGATGGGCGCGAGCAACGGGCAGATCGTGCGGAAAGTGCTCCTGCCGGAGTCGGTTTCGGCCCTGATCGCGGGCGCGACGCTCACGGTCGTGCTGCTGGTCGGCTATTCCGCGATGGCCGGCGTCATCGGCGGCGGCGGACTGGGCGACTTCGCGATCGTGTACGGATACCAGCGATTCAACACGCCTGTCCTGCTGGTCGCCGTCGTCGTACTCATCGTGCTGGTGCAGGTCATGCAGTCCATCGGCGACGGAATCGTCCGGGCGCTGCGGCACCGCAAGTAGCCGCTCGATCCTTCAGCATCGGCTGTTCGGTGTGTCGGGATCGGTCGGTGGCGGCACCCTCGTAGCGTCGACGCCGTCGACGCCGTCGATGGGGGAGTGGGCATGCTGAATGCGGTTCGGGCGGGGTGGATCCTGCTCGCGTGGGTCTGCGCCGGGCTGGCGGTCCAGGCCGCGACCGATCCGATGATGGCGATCACCGCTTGCGAGCTCGGTTATCCGGACGACGGGATCATGCCGGGCGCCGAATGCGAGCGGTCGATCGCCGGCACGTACGGGCCGTCGATCGTCGTGGCGCTCGGAGTCCCGGCGCTGTTGTGCCTGCTCCCCGCGGCGGTCTTCCGGCGCTGGGTCGGAGGGCTGGTCGCCGCGGTTCTGGTCGTCGGTTCGTTCGGTGCGTACTTCCAGTCGGCGCCGACCTTCGTATTCCTCTACTTCGTTCCGGCCGCCGTGCTCGCGCTACTCCTCGCGGGGTGGCACGCCTGGCTGCCCGATCGGCGGACTCGGGTCGGCTCAGATGTCCAGCCCGAGTAGCGCGTTCTCGACCACCTCGGGCAGCGCCGGGTGGATCCAGTACTGGCCGGTGGCCATGTCCTGCGCCGACAGCCCGAAGCTCATCGCCTGGATCAGCGGCTGGATCACCGTGGGGGCCTGCGCGCCGATGACGTGTGCGCCGAGGAGGCGTCCGGTGCCGCGCTCGGCGATCACCTTGCAGAAGCCCTCGTCGTCCTCCATGGCCCAGCCGTACGCGACGTCGCAGTAGTTCTGCATCTTGACGGTGATGTCGAGGCCGGCTTCGCGGGCCTGCTCCTCGGTCATCCCGACGTTCGCGATCTGCGGGTCGGTGAACACCGCCGCGGGCACGAACCGGTGGTCGGTGCGGCGCAGGTGCGCCGTGGACTTCCAGGCGTCGTGCAGCAGGTTGTGCTGGACCACCCGCATCTCGTGGTTGGCGACGTGCTTGAGCTGGTACGGCGACGACACGTCGCCGAGCGCGAACACGCCCTCGGCGGTGGTGCGCTGGTACTCGTCGACGATGACCCGGCCCGACTCGTCGACGGCGATGCCGCCCAGCGCGGCGTCCAACCGGTCGCCGTTGGGGATGCGGCCCACCGCGACGAGCAGTTCGTCGCCGGAGACGATCGTGCCGTCCGACAGTTCGATCTCAATCCCGTTGCCCGCCGCCCGCGCCGCGACCATCGGGTTCGCCAGGTGCACGTCCCACTTGCGCTGCGCCAGTTCGGTGAACCAGACGGAGACGTCCTTGTCGAGATGACGCAGCAGTCGCTCGCTGCGGCCGATGATCGACACCTGCACGCCCAGTGCGGAGAAGACGTGCGCGAATTCTGCTGCGATGAAACCGGATCCGAGGATCACCAGGCGCTCGGGCAGCTCCGGCAGGCGCATGATGTCGTCGTTGGTGTGGTAGCGGACGCCGCCTTCGAGGATCTCGTTCGGGATCGACGGCCGGGACCCGGCGGCGATCACGACCTGGTCGGCGGTGATGACCTCGCCGGTTCCGGTGTCGATGGTGCGCGGCCCGACGAACCGGGCATGGCCGCGGAACACCGTGACGTTGTCGCAGTCCTCGGTGCGATACCGCTCGCCGCCGGCGGAAATCGGATCGATCCGGCCGAACACCCGCTTGACGATGTCGGGCCAGCGCACGTCGTCGAGCGTCGCGTCGATGCCGAGCTTGGACGACTCGGTGATCGTCCGCGCCACCTCCGCGGCGTAGACGTACATCTTGGTGGGGATGCACCCGACGTTGAGGCACGTGCCGCCGAAGGTGCTCTCTTCGAGGATCGCGACCTTCTTGCCGTCGTAGCGTTCGTCGAGGATCGAGTTGCCCGATCCGGTGCCGATGATCGCGATGTCGAAGTGGGTCACGCAGGTGCTCCAGTCTCTCGGGTGGCGTCGAGGTGGTGTGCGTCGAGCCAGGCCAGCCACAGGTCGACTTCGTGGAATGCGTCCGCCAACGGCTTCTCGGTGGACAGGAAGACGTCGTGACGGGCGCCGTCGATCGGAACGATCGTAGTGCGGTCGCCGAGGCAGCCCGCCCACTTGGCGATCTGCTCGACGTCGAGGACGGCGTCGGCCGCGTCGACGGTGGGGTTGTAGCGCGACGCGAAGACCGTGCGCTTCGACCGCAGGATCAGCGACGGCACGCCGATGTCGAGCCCGTGGTGCAGTTGCGCGTGCCCACGCCGGATCGCACGGAGCCAGCCGAACCGGACCGGGAAACCGGTGAGCGGCTTCCAGTCCAGGTTGTACTCCCACGCCCCGTTCGAGCCGACGTGCAGGCTCGAACCGTAGGTGTCGAGCTTCTGGCCGGGCAGCGGGGTCTTGCTCGACACCCGGCCCAGCGCGTCGATCGCCGCGGCAGTCCCGGCCGTGCGCAGCAGGGCCGGCCCCTGCAGGTCGAACCACGGGCTGTTGAGGATGAGACCCGCCACACCCGCGCCCGCCGATCCGCCGGGCCGGCGCTCGAGCCGGTCGAGCCACAGCGGCAGGATCAGACCGCCCGTCGAGTGCGCGACGAGGAGTACCTGTCCGCCGCCGATCTGTTCCCGGACCAGGCGCAGTGCCTCGTCGAGTTCCGCGTCGTAGAACTTCAGGTCCGTCACGAAGTGCGGGGTCTGACCCGGACGCCGGGAGCGGCCGCATTTGCGCAGGTCGAGGGCGAAGAAGGAGTAGCCCTGCTCGGCGAAATGCTCGGCGACGTGCTGCTGGAAGAAGTAGTCGGTGAACCCGTGGACGTACAGCACCGCACGGTTCCCCGTCAGGTCCCCGGGCTGGTAGCGGACCAGCGTGGCCTCGACGTCGCCCTCCCCGTCCGGATCGGGACCCAGAGGGATCGTCAGCTGCTGGTAGCCGTCGCCGAGGACGTCGGGAGCCCAAGTAGTCACGATCACACTCTATTGGGCGAACGAAGTCGTTTGCGAGGGGCACAATTGGGGAAGGTGACGCACAGGTAACCTAAGCGCCACAGGCGCGCGAAAAGCGGTCTGTCCACGCGATGTCTCCGAGCGGGCGATGCGTGCGAACCAGGTCGCGTGTGAACAGACAAGGAAGTCGATTCTCCAGTGTCAGAGCAGAACGTAGTGGCGAAGACCGATGTAGTGCTCGTGGGTGCGGGCATCATGAGCGCAACGCTCGGCGCGATCCTGCGTCAGCTGCAGCCTGACTGGTCGATCACCACCTTCGAGCGACTCGACGCCGCCGCGGCCGAGAGCAGCGACCCGTGGAACAACGCGGGCACCGGCCACTCGGCTCTCTGCGAGCTCAACTACACCCCGGCCAAGGGCGACGGCGTCGACATCAGCAAGGCCGTCAACGTCAACGAGCAGTTCCAGGTCTCCCGGCAGTTCTGGGCGTACGCGGTCGACAACGGGATCCTCACCGATCCCAAGGAGTTCATCAACCCGATCCCGCACGTGAGCTTCGTGCACGGCGCGGACAACGTGAAGTACCTGCGTGCGCGCTACGACGCGCTCGCCGGCCACCCGCTGTTCGCCGGTATGGAGTACTCGGAGTCGGAGGAGTTCTTCGCCGAGCGTCTGCCGCTGATGGCCAAGGGGCGTGACTACTCCGACCCGGTGGCTCTGAACTGGACCGAGTCCGGCACGGACGTCGACTTCGGTGCGCTCACCCGGCAGCTCCTGGGTTACGTCGGCGCCTCCGGCGGCCAGGTGTTCTTCGGGCACGAGGTCCGCAACCTCACCAAGCAGTCCGACGGCAGCTGGCTCGTCAAGGTCGAGAACCTGCGCACCGGGGCCAAGAAGACCGTCAACGCCAAGTTCGTGTTCGTCGGCGCCGGCGGCGGCGCGCTGCACCTGCTGCAGAAGTCGGGGATCCAGGAAGCCAAGGGCTTCGGCGGCTTCCCCGTGAGCGGCCAGTTCCTGCGCTGCACCAATCCGGAGCTCATCGCCCAGCACCGCGCCAAGGTGTACGGCAAGGCAGCCGTCGGTGCGCCCCCGATGTCGGTGCCGCACCTCGACACCCGCGTCATCAACGGGCGGCAGGGCCTGCTGTTCGGCCCCTACGCCGGTTGGTCGCCCAAGTTCCTGAAGAACGGCAAGGTCACCGACCTGCCCGGTTCGGTCAAGCCGAACAACCTGACGTCCATGCTCGGCGTCGGTCTGACGGAGCTGGGTCTGACCAAGTACCTCATCGGTGAGCTCATGCAGTCGCCCGCCGACCGCATCAACACGCTGCGCGAGTTCGTGCCGCGCGCGACCGGCGGCGACTGGGAGCTCATCACGGCCGGCCAGCGCGTACAGGTGATCCGCAAGAAGGGCAAGGGCGGTGTGCTCGAGTTCGGCACCGCCGTCGTCAACGCCGAGGACGGCACGATCGCCGGCCTGCTCGGCGCGTCCCCGGGCGCGTCCACCGCGGTGCCCGCGATGCTCGACGTCCTGCAGCGCTGCTTCCCGCGGGAGTTCCAGGCGTGGACGCCGAAGCTGCAGCAGATGGTCCCGTCGCTGGGCCTCAAGCTCTCGGACAACCCGGACCTGTTCCAGCAGGTGTGGGACTGGAGCACCCGCTCGCTCGAACTCGGCGACGTCCCCGCATCGGCGCCCGCGCACGCCGCTCCGGTGGTCGAATCCGCCACCGTCTGACACCTCTCACCCGCCGCGGCCCGGAGTTCCGACTCCGGGCCGCGGCGGTGTGCTGTCGGGCCGCCGTCCTCGGCACGGTAGGGTGCAGCAGCAGAGAAACGTCTGCGGGGAAGTCCTGTGAGAATCAGGCGCGGTCCCGCCACTGTGAGGGCGCACGAGATGCACCCGAAGCCAGAATGCCGCAACGTTTCGCAAGGCCAAGCTCTCGGCGAGGAAACCGGGAAGTGAAGGGATTCGATCGTTGCGCCACAGTCACCAACCTGCCGGGTTTCCGTTCAGCGCCATCGTCGGGCAGGACCGGCTGCGGCTGGCGCTGATCCTGTGCGCCGTCCACCCGGGCATCGGCGGCGTGCTGGTGCGGGGCGAGAAGGGCACCGCCAAATCCACCGTCGTACGTGCACTGACCGCCTTGCTGCCCGAGGTGGGCGAGGGGCGCCGGGCCCGGCTCGTGGAACTGCCGGTCGGCGCGACCGAGGACCGTGTCGTCGGCTCGATCGACCTCGAGAAGGTACTCCGGGACGGCGAACGTGCGTTCCAGCCCGGGCTGCTCGCCGACGCCCATCAGGGCGTGCTCTACGTCGACGAGGTCAACCTTCTCCACGATCACCTGGTGGACGTGCTGCTCGACGCCGCGGCCATGGGTCGTGTCCACGTCGAACGCGACGGCGTCTCGCACTCCCACCCGGCCGAGTTCGTCCTGGTCGGGACCATGAATCCCGAGGAGGGTGAGCTGCGCCCGCAGCTGCTGGACCGGTTCGGTCTCGCCGTCGACGTCGCCGCCTCACGGGACGTGGAGGTGCGCATGCAGGTGGTCCGCCGCCGTCTCGACTACGAGCGCGACCCCGTCGGCTTCGCCGCCCGGTATGCCGAGCAGGACGCCGACCTGGCCCGGCGGATCGCCGACGCCCGTGCCGTGGTCGACGCTGTCGAGCTATCCGACGCCGAACTGCGTCGCATCGCGTCGGTGTGTGCGTCGTTCGACGTCGAGGGCATGCGCGCCGACCTGGTGCTCGCGCGCACCGCAACCGCGCACGCCGCGTGGCGCGGGGCCGACGCCGTCACCGAGGAGGACGTGCGGATCGCCGCCGAACTGACTCTGCCGCACCGCCGTCGGCGCGACCCGTTCGACGAGCCGGGTCTGGACCCGCAGCAGCTCGACGACGCGATGGAGCAGGCCGACGCCGACGCGCGTGCGCAGGAAGAGCCCGAACCCGATCCCGACGGGCCCGGTGGCGGCGCATCGCCGTCGGAGCCGGAAGCGTCCACGCATGACTCGAAATCTCGAGCAGGCGAACAGGGATCGCCGGAATCCGGAAGCGGCGCAGGGTCGGAACGCAAGGCCGGCGCGCCCGGCCCGCAGTTCCGGGCGCGACTGCTCGAGATTCCGGGGGTGGGCGACGGGGCTCCGGGCCGGCGGTCCCGCTCGCGTTCGACCCGTGGCCGCGCCGTGCGGACGACCACCGAACCGGGAACGGGCGTGCACCTCGTGGGCACCCTGTTCGCCGCGGCCGAACACCAGACCGTGCGAGGGCGCACCGCTGGCGCGATGCGGCTGGCCCCCAGCGATATTCGCGGCGCCGTCCGGGAAGGCCGCGAGGGCAACCTGGTGCTGTTCGTGGTCGACGCGTCCGGTTCCATGGCGGCCCGGGATCGGCTGTCCGCCGTCACCGGTGCCGTCGTGTCGCTGCTGCGCGACGCCTATCAGCGTCGGGACAAGGTCGCGGTGATCACCGTCCGCGGCACGGATGCCGAGCTGGTGCTGCCGCCGACGTCGTCGGTGGACGTCGCCGTCCGACGCCTGCGCGCGATGAGAACCGGCGGTCGCACGCCGCTCGCGGCGGGTTTCCTGAAAGCGCGTCAGGTCGTCCTGCGCGAGCAGGTCCGCGATCCGCGTCGCCGCGCTCTGGTCGTCGCCCTCACGGACGGCCGCGCGACCGGGGCGAAGGACGCCGTCGCGCGGGCCCGGCGGGCCGCCGGAATGCTGGCCGACACCAACGTCGCATCGATCGTCGTCGACTGTGAGACCGGCATGGTCCGCCTCGGCTTGGCGGCCGACCTCGCGCGCGATCTGCGGGGCGGTTACGTCCGCCTCGCGGAACTGTCCGCGCAGCAGGTCGCGGGCGTCGTCCGCGCTGCCGCCTGATCTTCGTCGACCGAACAGGCAAGCCCGAGAAAGGGATTCGAGAATGCCTCAGGGAGTACCCGAAAACGTGCCCGCGGACGGACTCACCACGCGCCAGCGCCGCAACCAGCCGGTGCTGGCCGTCCACACCGGCCCCGGCAAGGGGAAGTCGACGGCCGCGTTCGGGATGGCGCTGCGTGCCTGGAACCAGGGCTTCGACGTCGGCGTCTTCCAGTTCGTCAAGAGCGCGAAATGGAAGGTGGGCGAGGAAGCCGCGTTCCGCGCGCTCGGCGAGCTGCACACCACCAGCGGCGCGGGCGGGGCCGTGGAGTGGCACAAGATGGGTGAGGGCTGGTCGTGGACACGCAAGCACGGCACCGAGGAGGACCACGCCGCCGCCGCGCTCGAGGGCTGGCGTGAGATCGCTCGCCGCCTCGAGGCGCAGACGCATCGCTTCTACGTGCTCGACGAGTTCACCTACCCGCTCAAATGGGGCTGGGTTGATACCGAGGAAGTCGTCGACGCACTGCGGAACCGCCCCGGCAACCAGCATGTGGTCGTCACCGGCCGGGACGCGCCGCAGGCGCTGATGGACGCGGCCGACCTCGTGACCGAGATGACGAAGATCAAGCACCCGATGGACGCGGGCCGCAAGGGCCAGCGCGGCATCGAATGGTGAACGCCCCCAGCACCCCGGCCGTCGTGATCGCGGCGCCGGCGTCGGGCAGCGGCAAGACGACCGTCGCGACCGGCCTGGTCGGCGCGTTGCGCGCCACCGGCGATCGGGTTGCGCCGTTCAAGGTCGGGCCGGACTACATCGATCCCGGCTACCACGCATTGGCAGCCGGTCTGCCCGGCCGCAATCTCGACAGCGTGCTGGTGGGCGCCGACCGGATCGGCCCGCTGTTCCGGCACGGCAGCGACGACTGCGATATCGCGGTCGTCGAGGGCGTCATGGGGTTGTTCGACGGCAAGATCGACCCGAGTTCGTCGGTGCCGTCGGCTGAGGGGTCGACCGCGCAGGTCGCCGCCGCCCTCGGTGCGCCCGTCGTGCTGGTGATCGACGCGCGCGGTCACAGCCAGAGCCTCGCCGCTGTCCTGCACGGCTTCTCGACCTACGATTCCGCCGTGCGGATCGGCGGCGTGATCCTCAACCGGGTCGGCAGCGCCCGGCACGAGCAGGTGCTGCGGCAGGCCTGCGAGCGGGTGGGCCTGCCGGTTCTGGGGGCCGTGCCGCGCCTGGCCGAACTCGAGGTCCCGTCCCGACACCTGGGACTGGTGCCGGCTGTCGAACACGGCCGGGCCGCGCTCGACGCCGTCGCCGCCATGACCGAACTCGCCGCCGCGCACCTGGACCTGGATGCGATCCGGGGGCTCGCGCATTCGTCCGTCGGCGACGTCGCGTGGGATCCGGCAGCCGAAATCGGACCGGTCCCGAGCGGTCCGCGTCCGGTGATCGCGCTCGCCGGCGGTGTCGCGTTCACGTTCGGGTACGCCGAGCACCGCGAACTGCTCGACGCCGCGGGCGCCGACGTCGTGGTGTTCGACCCGCTGCACGACGAACTGCCCGCCGGCACTGCGGGACTGGTGCTCCCCGGCGGCTTCCCCGAGGAGCACGCGGTGGCGCTGTCGGCGAACAGGGTTCTGCTGCAGCAGGTTCGGCAGCTCGCCGCCGACGGAGCTCCCATCCACGCCGAATGCGCGGGCCTGCTGTACCTGACCCGGAGCCTCGACGGGCACGCTATGGCCGGTGTGATCGACGTCGACGCCCGCTTCGGAAAGCGCCTGACCCTCGGCTACCGGGAGGCTGTGGCCGTGACGGATTCCGTGCTCTTCGGTGCCGGAACCCGCGTCACCGGACACGAGTTCCATCGCACCGCACTCGACGCCGGTGTAGCTGACGGCTTCGGCCCGGCCTGGGGGTGGCGGGCCTGGGACGCCGGGGCCACCCGGGAGGGCTTCACGGCCAGGTCGGTGCACGCGTCGTATCTGCACACGCATCCCGCCGGGAACCCGGACGCGATCCGCCGCTTCGTCGAGGCCGCCCGTGGGTGACCTGTGTGTGGGCGTCGGCGCCGGCAGCCGCGTGGGCGCCGCGGACATCGTGGCCGCCGTCGTCGAGGTCTGTGGCGGCGAGTCGGTGCGTGTACTCGCCACTCTGGACCGCAAGACGGAACTTCCGCCGTTCCGCGATGCCGCCGAGGTACTCGGAACCGCACTGGTCGGCTTCCCGGCCGAAGAACTCGCGGCAGTGGCCGTGCCGAACCCCGCGGTGACTGTCGACGACGCGGTGGGGACGCCGAGCGTCGCCGAAGCCGCCGCGCTCCTCGCGTCGGACGGCGGCCCGCTGATTGTGACGAAGCACGTGACGAATGGCGTGACCCTCGCGGTCGCCCGTAGTGTTTCGTGATCTGTCGAGATGACAACCGAACGATTTCTGGAGAACGGGGAGACGAGTGTCTGCTTCCGCCGGTGACGAGACCAGCTACCTGGTCGGACTCAACCTGACGGACCGTCGTGTCGTGGTGGTCGGTGGCGGCACCGTCGCCCAGCGCCGCCTCGGGTTGCTGGTGGCGTCCGGCGCCGACGTCCACGTCGTCAGCCGCGAGGTCACTCCGGCCGTCGAGGGCATGGCGACATCCGGGCAGATCACGCTCGAGCTGCGCGACTACCGCGACGGCGACCTCGACGGGGCCTGGTATGCGATCGCGTCCACCGACGAGCCCGACACCAACGCGGCCATCGTGGCCGAGGCCGAGCGGGGTCGCATCTTCTGCGTCCGTGCCGACAGCGCCCGCGACGGCACCGCCGTCACCCCGGCCACCGGAAGCTTCGACGGACTGTCCCTCGGCGTGCTCGCGGGCGGCGCGCACCGGCGTTCGGCCGCGGTCCGCACCGCGCTGATCGAGGCACTCCAGTCCGGTGCCGTCACCGACACCGACGAGGCACCCGCGCCCGGCGTCGCCCTCGTCGGCGGCGGCCCCGGCGATCCGGACCTCATCACCGTCCGCGGCCGCCGGCTGCTGGCTCGCGCCGACGTCGTCGTGGCCGACCGCCTCGCGCCCCCGGAACTGCTCGCCGAACTCGGCCCGCACGTCGAGGTGGTCGACGCCGCCAAGATCCCCTACGGCCGCGCGATGGCGCAGGAGGCGATCAACGCCGCGCTCGTCGACAATGCGAAGGCCGGCAAGTTCGTGGTCCGGCTCAAGGGCGGCGATCCGTACGTGTTCGGCCGCGGCTTCGAGGAACTCGAGGCGTGCGCGGCCGCCGGTGTCCCGGTCACCGTCGTCCCCGGCATCACGAGCGCGATCTCCGTGCCGTCCGCAGCGGGCATCCCCGTCACGCACCGCGGCGTCACCCACGAGTTCGTGGTCGTGAGCGGTCACGTCGCGCCCGACCACCCGGACTCGCTGGTCGACTGGGCGGCGCTGGCGAAGTTGCGCGGCACCATCGTGCTGCTCATGGCGGTGGAACGGATCGAGCAGTTCGCGGCCGTTCTCGTCGCCGGCGGCCGCCCCGCCGAGACGCCGGTCACCGTGATCCAGGAGGGCACCCTGCGCACCCAGCGGGTCCTGCGGGCCGACCTGGCAACCGTCGCGGTCCGGGTTCGGGAGGAGAACATCCGCCCGCCGGCGATCGTGGTCATCGGCACGGTGGCCGGGTTCTCCGCAGACTCTCGGTAACGTGAACTCTCGTGTCTGACTCCACCGCCGTGAAGTACCCCGTGACCACGCGGGCGTTCGGCCTCGCGATCGTCGTCCTCAGCGGCATGCAGCTGATGATGGTGCTCGACGGCACCGTCGCCTCGCTCGCGCTCGCCAAGATCCAGGAAGACCTGGGGCTCAGCGATTCCGGGCGCAACTGGGTGATCACGTCGTACGCGCTCACGTTCGGTGGCTTGATGCTGCTGGGCGGTCGGCTCGGCGATGCGTTCGGCCGAAAACGTGTGTTCATCGGCGGCGTGGCCCTGTTCACGGTCACGTCGCTGCTGTGTGGGCTCGCGACCAACGAGGCCACCCTCGTCGCTGCTCGCGCCCTGCAGGGTGTCGGCGCGGCGATCGCGTCTCCGACCGCACTGGCACTCGTTGCGACGACGTTCGCGCCCGGACCGGTGCGCAATCAGGCCATCGCGATCTTCGCGGCGATGACCGGTGTCGGCTCGGTGCTGGGGCTGATCGTCGGCGGCGCGCTCACCGAGGTGTCGTGGCGGTGGATCTTCCTCATCAACGTCCCGATCGGCCTGGTCATCCTGCTGCTCGCCTTCCGGGCGCTGGAGGAGACGGGTGCCGAGCGCCTCAAGCTCGACGTCCCGGGCGCGATCCTCGCGACCCTCGGCTGCACCGGCGTCGTGTACGGGTTCACCGAGGGACCCGAGATGGGTTGGGGCAGCCCGCTCGTACTGATCGGGCTGGTCGGCGGATTCGTCCTGCTGGGCGCGTTCCTCGCGGTGGAGCGTCGCGCCGAGAACCCGCTGCTGCCGTTCACGCTGTTCCGCAACCGTAGCCGCGTCGCGACGTTCATCTCTCTCGCCCTCGTCGGCATGGTGATGTTCTCGCTCGCCCCGTTCGTCGCGCTGTTCGTGCAGGACGTCCTCGCCTACACCCCGCTGCGGGCCGGTCTGGCATTCGTTCCGTTCGCGTTCGGACTCGGCGCGGCCGCGTTCGTGGCCTCCAAGATCGCGGTGAAGGTGCAGCCGCGCTGGCTCGTCGTCGCCGGCACACTCATCACGTTCGTCGGGCTGATGTACGGCTCGACGCTCGACGCGTCCGCGACGTATGTCGGAAACCTGTTCGTGCTCGTGGTCGGGGTGGGCTTCGGTGTCGGCCTCGCGGTGGTGCCGCTGCCGCTGTGTGCCATCGCCGGTGTCGGTCCGAGCGAGATCGGCCCCCTCGCCGCGATCGCTCAGGTGGCGCAGACACTGTTCGGCCCGGTCGGTCTCGCGATCGTCGGTGCGATGGCCACGTCGAGGACCCTGTCGGAGGGCGGCGTGTCCGGCATTCCGGCCGCGGACATGACGTCCGCCCAACTCGACGCCCTCTCCAGTGGCTACACGTTCGCGCTGCTCGGTTGCGCGATCCTCGCCGCGCTCGCCGCCCTCGCCGCGCTGTTCATCCGGTTCACGCCCGAGCAGGTGGCGCAGGCCCAGGCCGCCGAGAAGGCGGCGCAGCAGGCGTAACCGCCCGTGCGCCTTTTTGGTAGCCGGCACTACCGAAAAGGCGCACAGGTGCGGAGCGCCTTAGGATTCCCCGAGTGGCCCAGACCCTGCTGTCCGTCCTGCTCGCGCTGGCCTCCGCGTTGTGCATCGCGATCGGGAACGTCATGCGCCAACGGGCGGCCGCGACGACGTCGTTGTCGGCCTCACTGCGCGACGGCACGTGGTGGGCCGGGGCCCTCGCCGGCGCGGGCGGCTATGTCCTGCAGGCGGCGGCCCTCGGGGTCGGGTCGCTGCTGCTTGTGCAGCCGCTGTTGGTGCTCTCGCTGATGTTCGCGCTGCCGCTGAGCGCGCGGCTGTCGGGCCGGGCTGTGCGGCCGTCGGACTGGGCGTGGGCGGCGACGCTGACGGTGGCCGTCGCGCTGTTGGTGGTGGTCGGTGATCCCAAACCGGGTGCCGAGCGTGCGGAGACGTGGCACTGGGTGGTCGTCGCGGCGATCGGGGTGCCCGCGCTCGTGCTGTGTCTGCTCGGTGCGCGGAGCGGGTCCGCCGCCCGGCGCGCCTTGCTGTTCGGTCTCGCGGGTGGCGCGCTGTTCGGTGTGGGAGCGGTGCTCACCAAGTCCGTGGTTCACCTGCTCGCGCGGGGCCCGATCTCGCTGCTGACGTCGCTCGAGGTGTACGTGCTGATCGCGGTGTTCGCGGCCGCCGTCGGGATCCAACAACTCGCGTTCCGAACCGGGGAACTGCAGGCGTCGCTGCCCGCGACGACGGTCTCGGAACCGGCCGTCGCGGCGCTGCTCGGGTTCGTGGTGCTCGGGGAATACCTCGACGTGGGGCGCGGCGTGGGCCTGCTGCTGATCGGTGCGCTCGTCGCGACGGCGGTCTCGGTCGTCGCGCTCGCCCGGGGCGCCGCCGAGCACGAGAGCGGTGCCGCGGTCCGTGCGGTACCGAGCGGTGTCAGGTGAGGATGATCAGTTCCGAGTCCGACGCGATCTCCACCCGCAGTCCCGACTTCGCCGCGACCCGGGCCACACCTTTGATGTCGGACGGCTCCGCGCGGGTCACCGTCAGTGCCCGCGCCAGCAGTCCCTTGTGGTGCTTGTTGAAGTGGCTGACCACCTTGCGTGACCCGTCCGGTTGTTCGGTGAGGACCGTCGCGATCACCGCGTCGGGCACCGGGCCCAACTGCTGGTAGGTGCCCGAGCGCAGGTCCACCACCAGACCGCCGTCGGCCTCCGAGAGCAGCGCGTCCGTCAACTCCGGCTTCCACAGCGACTGCAGCGTGCCGAAGCCCGGCAGCTTGGAGCCGCCCGACAGCCGGTACGCCGGGATGGGATCGCCCGCGCGGACGGCGCCGAACAGCGCCGAGCCCATCGCGAGCCGACGGAACGCCTTCTCCCGCTGCACTTTCGTGAACGACTTGGCGTCGAGGGCATCGAACAGCACACCGGTGTAGCGCTCGAGCGCTGGACGGGTGGGGGAGACCCACACCTTGGCGTTGCGTTCGATCTCGTCGGCCTGCTTGGGGCCGAGCCCGAGCGCCAGGTTCGACGCCTCCGTGTCGGCCGCGAGGTCGACGAGCGCCGACACGAGCATCTCGCGGGTCTCGGTCAGCTGCGGCATCGACAGTTCGCCGAGGTCGAGCGGCGCGCCCTTGCCGCCGTCTGACTTGGTTTCGGAAGGGGGTATCAACACCAGCACAGTAGGTAACCGTACCGGTGTTGCCGACGGGAAACAGGCCTGGCCTCCGCCCCCGAAGGGCGAAGGCCAGGCCGGGGGAGCTGTGTCGGATCAGGCGCGACGACGCAGTGCCGTCACCGCCAGACCGGCGGCGATGGCGCCACCGATGGCGAGCGGAGCGATCGGCAGGCCGCTGTCGGAGGACGAGTGGACGCTGGCGGCGTTCTCGATCTCCGGAGCATCGACGACCGCGTTCGCGGGTGGCAGCGGGGCGAAGGCGATCGGCGTCCGGGTGTCCTGGGTCCGGTCCGTGGAGCCGTGGGCCATCACGGTGCGGATCGAGCACGCCTTCACGTAGCAGTTGGAAGTGCCCTTCAGCGCGGTCGCGGAGATGCTGCCGGTCCAGGAGCCGTCCACGATCTGCGCCGGGGTGACGAATGCCGTGGTGATCCATGCGGCGGAGTTCGTGGTCGAGAACTGGTCGTCCTGGACGATGCCGTAGTAGAGGCCGGTGCCGGCGGCGGCACCCTGGAACCCGGTGCCCGAGACGGTGATGGTGTCACCGGCGACCAGATTCGTGGTCTTGTTCGCGGTGACCGTAGGTGTCGGCACGACGACCGGCGGAGCGAACGTGACCGGTGTCTGCGTGTCCTGGCTGCTGTCGGTGAGCGTGTTGTGGTCGGCGAGCGTGAAGATCGCGCAGGCGTTCTCGTAGCAGTTCGCGTCACCCTTGATCGCGGTGGCCTTCAGGGTGGTGGTGAAGCCGCCGTCGACGATCTGGGCGGGCTTGATCCACTTGGTGGAGTGGAAGACGGCACTGTCGGTGTTGGAGTACCTGTCGACCTGTGCGAGAGCGACGTAGATGCCCTGGCCGCCGCGGCCGAAGCCGGTGCCGGTGACCGTGATCTCTTCGTCGTTCGTCAGGCCGGTGGACTTCGAGACCGTCACCGCCGGACCGGCCGGAACGATCGGCTGCGCGAACGTGATCGGGGTCCGGGTGTCCTGGCTGCGGTCGCTGGAACCGTGCGCGGCGATCGTGTAGATCGAGCAGGCGTTCACCAGGCAGTCGGAGCCGGCTTTGACGGCTTCGACGTCGATCGCGGCGCTCCAGGAACCGCCGACGATGTCGGTCGACCTGAGCCACTTGGTGGTCATCCATGCGGCCGCGTCGGTGACCGAGAACTTGTCGTCCTGCACCAGGCCCACGTAGATGCCGTCGCCGCCGCCGGAGAACCCACTGCCGGTGACCGTGATCGTTTCACCGGCCGCGGAAATGTCGGCGGACTTCGAGACCGTCACCTGGGGCGCCGGGGTCTCGGGGCCCGGATCGCTGGAACCGAGGCTACCCAGCGAACCGAACGGGCTGGTCTGCGCTGCCGCGACGCCCATCGGCAGCGTGCAGGCGACCGTGGCGGCAACCGCCAGGACCGCGGACTTTGTTAGCGCGCGCATCTTCCTACTTTCTGGTGTGGTTCGCCGAGAGCTAGGCGAAACTTAGGTAAAGCTAGCCTTTGCTCAGGGCGGAGTAAAGGGGTTGCTCTGTTCGCTTTCGCGCGAAATGGATTGTGTTCCAGCAGTTTCGGGCATGCCTCGAGTGGGGCATCCGTTCACGGATGCCCCACCCGAGGCGGCGATGCTACGCCCGGCGGCGCAGCGCGACAGTGGTCGCGACCGCGAATCCGGCTCCGATGACGGCGCCGACGAGCAGCGGGATGATCCAGGCGGTGCCGTCGGAGATCGCGTCCGCCAGATTGCGGATCGCGGAGTCCGACGTGTTCGACTCGTTCGCCGCGGCGGAGGTGCCGCCGTCGGTGGGTCCGCCGTCCGCGGTCAGGGCCGCGGCTGCGGCCTTGTCTGCGTTGGAGGCGTCGGGGTCGTCGCCGAAGCTGACCGGCGTCTGGGTGTCCTGGCTGCGGTCGCTCGAGCCGTGCGCGGCGATCGTGTAGATCGAGCAGGCGTTCTTCGTGCAGTCCGAGTCGCCCTTGACGGCCTGGACCTTCATGCTGGTCGACCACGCGCCGTCCTTGATCCGGCTGGGCGTGATGAAGGCGGTCGTCATCCAGGCGCCCGCGTCGGTCGTCGAGAACTTGCTCTCCTGAATCAGGCCGACGTAGATCCCGGGCTGTTCACCCGAGAACCCGGTACCCGAGATGGTGATCTCGTCGCCCTCGACCTTCAGGCCCTTGGCCTTCGACAGCGTCACGGCCGCGGTCTTCGCGGCGCCCGGAGCGCCTGCGGCATTCAGCGCCGGAGGCGCGGTCACGGTGCCCGGGGCGACGCCGCCGACGAAGCTCACCGGCGTCTTGGTGTCCTGGCTCCGGTCGGAGGAGCCGTGCGCCATCACGGTGTAGATCGAGCACGCATTCTTGATGCAGTCGAACGCGCCCCGCGTCGCCACCATGTCCACCGACAGCGACCAGTTGCCACCCGAGATCTGCTCGGGTTTGACGAAAGCCGAGGTCATCCACACCGACGCGTCGGCCGCCGAGAAGACGTTGTCCTGGACGAGGCCGACGTAGAGGCCGGGGGCCGCGCCGGAGAAGCCGGACCCGGACACCGTGACCGTCTCGCCGGCCGGGTTGATGTCGCTCGACTTGGAGAGCGACACCGACAGGCCACTGTTCGCCGTGAACGTGGTGCCGGGGGCTGCGCCCGCCGCGCCGGGGCCGGTTGCGGTCCCGCCGCCACCGCCGCCGCCGCCGGTGACCGGCGGTGCGGTTCCGACGAAGCTGATCTTGGTCTTGGTGTCCTGGCTGCGGTCCGACGAGCCGTGCGCGGCGAGCGTGTAGAGGGCGCACTCGTTGTTGATGCAGTCGCCGTTCGGGAAGGCGCCGATGACGTCGATCGTGGTGGAGAAGGAGCCGCCCGGCATGTCGGTCGGCTTGATGTACTTGGTGCCGTAGAACATGTCGGCGTTGGTCGACGAGTACTTGTTCGTCTGCGCGATGCCGACGTAGATGCCCATGCCTGTGGTGGAGAATCCACTGCCCCGGACGCTGATCTTGTCTCCTGCGGCGTTGAGCCCGCTGGTCTTGCCGACGCTGACGCGCGGTCCGCTGCCGGTCACCGGGGGCGTGGCGGTGGTCGGCGGCGGCGTGGTCGTCGGAACGGTCGTCGTCGGTTTCGGCGCCGTGGTGGTCGGCTTCGGTGTCGTGGTGCTCGGTGTCGTGGTGCTCGGAGGCGTCGTCGACGGAGGGGGTGTCGACGGCGGGGGTGTCGAGGTGGTGGGTGCCGGTGTGGTCGTCGGGGTCACGGCCGCGAACGACACCGGGACCTTGGTGTCCTGCGAGCGATCGCTCGAACCGTGGGCCGCGACGGTGTAGATCGAGCAGGCGTTCTCGATGCAGTCGAAGGCGCCCTTGGTGGCGGCGACGGTGACGCGGGTGCTCCACGCGCCGCTGTCGATGTCGGCGGCTTTGATGAATTCCATCGCCATCCACGCGCCGGCGTTGGTCGACGAGAACGCGTCGTCCTGGACGAGCCCGACGTAGATCCCGGCGCCGGCGCCGGAGAATCCGGCGCCCGAGACGGAAATCGTGTCGCCGTCCTTCAGGCCGGTCTTCGGGGAGACGGTTGTGACCGGAGTGCTCGGAGCGGCTTGGGCAACCGGTCCGCCGCCGGTGGAGGGGGCGGATACGGCAATGCCGACCGGCAACGCCAGCGACATCGCGACTGCCATGGTCGCGAGGGCAGCCCTGCGTAACGCGTGCATCTTTCTTCTTCCTGGTCACAGCCGCGGCTGCGTGCAGAAGCCACGGAGAGAGGTAAGCCTGTGGTTACAAAGGCGAGGCTAAGCTACCTCGAGTTTGGTGGATTTGGGTGTGTTACGCGGTTTACGCGTATCACCGACCCGCGAGTGGTGTCCGAACCATCGCCGGGACCCGTGCCCTCGATCGGTCTCCGCAGTTCAACCGACTAGGCTGGTGCCCCGTGATCACTCGCATGTCGCACCTGTTCCTCCGCACCCTCCGCGACGACCCGGCCGACGCCGAGGTCGCCAGCCACAAGCTGCTGGTTCGCGCCGGCTACGTGCGGCGCATCGCGCCCGGCGTCTACTCGTGGCTGCCACTGGGCCTGCGGGTGCTGCGCGAGGTCGAGCGCGTGGTGCGCGAGGAGATGAACGCGATGGGCGCGCAGGAGATCCTGCTGCCCGCGCTGCTGCCGCGCGACCCGTACGAGACGTCGAACCGCTGGACCGAGTACGGGGCCGGCCTGTTCCGTCTCAAGGATCGCAAGGGCAACGACATGATGCTCGGCCCCACGCACGAGGAGCTTTTCGCGCTCACCGTGAAGGGGGAGTACAACTCGTACAAGGACTTCCCGGTCACCCTGTACCAGGTGCAGACCAAGTACCGCGACGAGGAGCGGCCCCGTGCCGGCATCCTTCGCGGCCGCGAGTTCGTCATGAAGGACTCGTACTCCTTCGACCTCACCGACGAGGGCCTGACGGCGTCTTACCAGGCGCACCGCGACACTTACGAACGGATCCTCGCCCGTCTCGGCGTGAAGTACGTCATCGTCTCCGCCACCTCGGGGGCGATGGGCGGCAGCGCGTCGGAGGAGTTCCTGGCCGAGAGCGAGATCGGTGAGGACACCTACGTCCGCTGCCTCGAATCCGGCTACGCCGCCAACGTCGAGGCCGTCAAGACGCTCGCGCCGGCGCCCGTCCCGTTCGATGGACTGCCCCCCGCCGAGGTGCGTGACACCCCGGACACCGAGACCATCGACACCCTCGTCGAGTGGGCCAACGGGGCCGACCTCGGCAGGACCGTCACGGCCGCGGACACGCTGAAGAACATCATGGTGAAGACCCGTGTGCCCGGCGGGGAGTGGGAGCTGCTCGCGATCGGTATCCCCGGTGACCGCGAAGTGGACGAGAAGCGCCTCGAAGCGTCGCTGGAACCGGCCGAGTATGTGCTCCTCACCGAGACGGACTTCAGGAACAACCCCTTCCTGGTGAAGGGTTACATCGGCCCGAAGGCGTTGCAGGAGAACGGCGTCCGCTACCTCGTCGACCCGCGCGTCGTGGACGGCACCAGCTGGATCACGGGCGCCGACGAGGAGGGCAAGCACTACGTGGGCCTCGTCGCCGGACGGGACTTCACCCCCGACGGCACCATCGAGGCCGCGGAGGTGCGCGACGGCGATCCCTCGCCCGACGGTGCCGGCGCACTGGTCGCCGCCCGCGGCATCGAGGTCGGGCACGTGTTCCAGCTCGGTCGCAAGTACACCGACGTCTTCGGCGTCGACGTGCTGGGCGAGAACGGCAAGCCCGTCCGTCCCACCATGGGTTCGTACGGCATCGGCGTCTCCCGACTGGTCGCGGTGATCGCCGAGCAGCATCACGACGACAAGGGGCTGCGCTGGCCGTCCGAGGTCAGCCCGTTCGACGTGCACCTCGTGATCGCCAACAAGGACGATGCCGCCCGAGAGGGCGCCGAGGCCCTGGCTGCCGAGCTGGACAAGGCTCGCGTCGACGTCCTGTTCGACGATCGCAAGGCGTCGCCGGGTGTGAAGTTCAAGGACTCCGAGTTGATCGGTGTCCCACTGGTGGTGGTCGTGGGCCGCGGCTTCGCGGAGGGCAACGTGGAACTGCGCGACCGCTTCACCGGGGAATCCCGTGAGGTGCCCGTCGACGCCGCGCTCGACGAGATCCTCACCGCGGTCCGCAGCTGATCCGATCCCCGGAAGTCGATCGCCGCGCCACGGCGACCGACTTCCGGGAGTCAGTCGATCGGCTCGGACGGGTATGCGTCCCGGGCGATCCGGGCGTCGTAGTCGGCCCGGCCGGAGCCGATGTCGAGGAATACCGTGTCGAGCCCGAGCGTCCGGCGCAGTGTCGTCGCGACGGGTCGCGGGAACAGCTGCCACAACGCACTTCCCGTCGACAGGCGGCGTGGTACGACGGCCTGGCGTCTGCCTCGGCGGACCACGGTGACGACGGCCCGCGCCACCTCCTCCGGGGGGTATGGGCCGGGTCATCCGGCCGGGCGCCGTGCCCGACACGAGTGCGGTGTTCGTGAACGACGGCAGGACCGTCGACACTCGCACACCTCGGTGGCGCAGTTCGGCGTCGAGTGCCTCGCCGAACCCGACGACCGCGAACTTGGTGCCGGTGTAGACGGCCATACCGGGTGCGGGGATGCGTCCGGCGATCGAGGCGACGTTCACGATCCGCCCCTCGCCGCGCCGTGTCATGCGCCGAGCGGCGGCGCGGGAGCCGTTCATCACTCCCAGCACGTTCACGTCGACGGCCCGTCGGATCACTGCATCCGGCTGTTCGAGGACGGGACCGATCGGCATGATGCCGGCGTTGTTTATCCAGATCGCGACGGGGCCGAGTCGCGATTCGACGTCGTCGAGGAAGGTCTCGACCGACGACGTGTCGGTGACGTCGAGGAATGCGCCGTGAAGGCCGAGTTCCTCGGCGGCGAGGGCGGTCCGAGCCGGGTCGAGGTCGCCGATCGCGACGTGCGCCCCGGCGTTCCGCAGGGCCGCGGCCGTGGCCCAGCCGATGCCCCGAGCGCCGCCGGTGACCACCGCGACGCGGCCCATCGGGTCGATACCGCTCATGTGTGTTTCTCCTTCAGGTCATCGAGCGTGCCGCGCTGGACCTTCCCTGACGATCCCCGGGGGAGGATGTCGACGAAGACGACGTCGCGGGGCATCCGGGACCGCGGCAGCCGGTCGGCCACGTGGGCGCGAATCGCTGCCTCGTCGACGGCTTCGTCTCCGACCGCGACGACGTATGCGCGCAGGCGCTGTCCGAACTCGTCGTCGTCGACCGGGGTGACGGCCGCGTCCGCGATCGCCGGATGGTCGAGAAGTACGAGCTCGACCTCCTCGGGGAAGACGTTCTCGCCGCCGGAGACGATCATCGAATCGGACCGGCCGCAGACGTGCAGCCGGCCCAGTTCGTCGAGATGCCCACGGTCGCCGGTGTCGAGGAAGCCGTCGTCGCCGGAGCGTCGGGTGCCGTCGGTGTAGGCGTCGATCTGGGCGGGCGTGCGCACCAGGATCCGGCCCTCCACGCCGACGGGCAGGGCACCTCCCGTGTCGTCGACGATCCGGAGCACGGTGCCGAGTGTGGGGCGCCCGGCGCAGTTCGGGGCCTCCGCGAGATCGGACGGCGTCGCGATACTGACGTACGCGGCCTCGGTCGAGCCGTACAGGTTGTGCAGTGCCGGGCCGAAGGAATCCGAGACCGCCCGCACGAGCGCGGGTTCCAGCCGAGCGCCGCCGCTGGCGACGATGCGTAGTGCAGCGAGATCCGCGCTCCGGACCCGGTCGCCGAGGTCGACGATCCGGCGGAGCATCGTGGGCACCGCAACGAAGGCGCCGCAGCGGAAGCATTCGAGGTCGGCCAGGGCGGTCGCCGCTTCGAACCGCGGGCGCAACACCAGTGTCCCGCCCAGCATCAGGGTGAGTACCGCCACCAGCAGCCCCCAGCCGTGGAAGACGGGCGCCGACAACAGCACCCGCATTCCGCCTCGGAGCGGGATGCGTTCGAGCAGGCCCGCGGTCAGCAGCAACGTCCGGGGCTCGGCGCGCGGAGCTCCCTTCGGGACGCCGCTGGTGCCGCTCGTGAGGATGACCAGCGACGCGGGATGTGCCGGACGGGGCGGGAGGGAGCCGTCGCCGCGGTCGACGAGACGGTCGAGCGCGTCGTCGGGCGCTTCGCCGCCGTATCGAGCGCACCAGCTTCGGCCGCCGAATGCTGTTACGGCGGAACGGAACTCCTCGTCGTGGACGAGCGCATCGAGGCGTTCGCGTTCGGCCACGACCGCCACCTGCCGTGGGCCGAAATCGGCGCCGAGCAGCACCACCCGGGCGCCCACGGCGGCCGCCGCGCACAGCGTGACCAGCGCATCGGCGTGATTGCGACACAGGATCCCGATGCTCGGTTGCCGGCGGCGACCTGGAAACTCGGAGCGCAGGGCGCCGGCCAGGCGGTGGGTGCGGTCGGCGAACTCGGCGAAGGTGAGGCTGCCACGGTCGTCGATCACCGCGGTGGTGTCGCCGTGCACGGCAGCGCAGTACGCCGGCAGCCCACCGAACGGGCCCAGCCGGGCGACGGCCCGGACTCCCGCGAGGGCGGCGCGGGCGTCGCGCGGGAACATCCCGGCGGACCACAGGATGCGGGCCGCCGCGGCCTCGTCTCGGAGCCGGACGGCCGGAACCGGAAGCTTCATGGTGCTCCTCGTCAGCGGTGTGGGAAGAAGAGTTTCGCTCGATTGGCCAGGTTGAGGGCGCGTAGCAGCGTGGCCCGGCATCGGTCCGGGTAAGCGGTCGGGATGCGCTGGGACGTGATGGTCTGCGGCTCGGTGTACCGCACGATGCCCTCGCGCCCGTGTCGGCGACCGATGCCGCTCGCGCGCATGCCGCCCATCGGTGCGCCGAGCGCCGCGATGGCGGACAGGTAGCCGTCGTTGACGTTCACGCCGCCGGCGACGATTCGCTGCGCGATCTTCCTGCCCCGCTTCGGATCCCGGGACCACACACTTGCGCTCAGCCCGTACTCGCCGGCGCTGGCGGCCAGCACGGCGGCGTCGTCGTCGGTCACCCGGTACACCGACACGACGGGTCCGAAGGTCTCCTCCGCGAACGCGAGCATGTCGTCGGTGACGTCGGCGAGGACGGTCGGGTCGTGGAAGAGCGGACCCAGATCCGGGCGCGGACGGCCCCCGGTGAGCACCGTCGCGCCCTTCGTGACTGCATCCTCGACGTGCCGGACGGTGGTCTCGAGCTGCCGTTCCGAGGTGAGCGAACCCATGTCGACGTCGTAGGTGTACCCGGGCCCCACTCGGAGCCGGCGGGTCCGTTCGACGAGTGCCTCGACGAACCGGTGGTACACGTCCTGGTGCACGTAGATCCGTTCGATGCCGATGCACATCTGTCCGGCGTTCGAGAAGCATGCCTGCACGGCTCCGGTCGCCGCGGCCTCGACGTCGGCGTCGGAGCACACGATCATCGGGTTCTTGCCGCCGAGTTCGAGGGACGCGCCGATGAGACGGTCGGCGCACCGGCGTCCGATCTCCCGTCCTGTGGCAGTGGAACCGGTGAACGACACGTAGTCCACGGCGTCGATCAGCGCCGGCCCGATCCGGCTGCCGGGACCGGTCACCACCTGCCACAGGTCCGGGTGCAGTCCGGCGTCGACGGCGAGTTTCCGGGCCAGCAGGAGAGTCAGCGGGGTCTGCGAATCCGCCTTGCTGACCACCGCATTGCCGGCGACGAGGGCAGGGATCACGTCCCCGACCGCGAGGAACAGGGGGTAGTTCCACGGCGCGATCACTCCGACCAGACCCTTGGGCCGGTACCTCACCCGCGCCGCGACGACACCCGGGACCGCGGACGCGGCACGGCGCGGCGCCAGGTGCGCAGCGCCGGTCCGGCCGTAGTAGGTGGCCACCTGGACCACACCCTGCACCTCGATCGCGGCATGTACCCGCGCCTTGCCGGTCTCCCACTGCATGAGGTCGCACAGTTGCCGCTCGTGCGTGATCAGGGCGCGAGCGAAACGCCGCATGATCGTCGCGCGATCACCGACGGGCGTCTCGGCCCAGCGTGCCTGTGCCAGACGGGCGGCGACGGCCGCTGCGGCAACCGAGTCCGGATCGGACTGCGGCACAGCGGGGAGCGGGGTGCCGTCGAACGGGGCGCGGGCGCGGTGCAGCCGCGCAGAACTGGGAAGCTGCCGGAGCAGGTCGTCCAGCAGACCGGCGCCGATTCCCGGCGGCGGCGCGGACAGCTCGGCGCCGGTGGTCGCGAGTGAGGTCACCGGTGCCTCCCCGACAGGGTGCGCTCGAGGCCGAGCGCACCGCTCACCAGACCAGGCGTACCAGGTAGCGCTCGGCGTAGCGGCGCACGGCGGCCTGATCCGAAAGATCCAGCTGACCGCGAGGATCGAGCATCAACGAGACCGCGATGCGGATGAGGATCTCGGAGACCGCGCGCAGGTCGTCGTCGGACATCGTGACGCCGCTGCGCCGCAGCGCGACCGTGACCTGCGCGGCGGCCTGCGCGATGGGCGCCCCGTCCGTGCGGGTGCTGAGCCCGAGGATCATCTCCGGTTCGCTCTCGAGAATCCGGGCGATGAGCGGTATCTCCTGCGCCATGCGGACGCCGCGAGCGAAACACTCGATCACCGCGCCGTGTGGATCCCGGTCCGCGGCCACCCGGTCCAGTTCTCCGAAGAAGAGCGCGGTCTCGCGCATCAGCAGGGTCTCGACGAGGGCATCCTTGTTCGGGAAGCGCCGATAGAGGGTACTGCGGGAGATGCCCGCCCGGCGCGCGATGTCGTCCATGTTGGTGCGCCGGATCCCGTAGCGCTCGAACTCGTCCCGCGCGGCATCGAGCATCACCTGCTCGGGTGACGCGGACGTCGTGGAGGGTTCGGCTGGCGTGGACATCAGGGGGAGCATATCGGCTGTCGGCGGTCGTCATCGTGCTCCCTGCAGCGGTCGCATCCGGACGGGCAGATGATCCTTGGGTACCGGCAACGTCGAGTTGTCGAGCTTCCACACGTAGTCCTCGGGCACCGACCACTCGTACCGCAGCAGCAGGTTGTGCATGATCGTCTTGATCTCCATCTGCCCGAAGTAGAGGCCGATGCACTTGTGCACGCCGCCGCCGAACGGCATCCAGGCGAAGCGGTGCACTCGATCCTCGGCACGTTCGGGTGAGAACCGGTCGGGATCGAACCGCTCGGGGTCGGTCCACAGGGCCGGGTCGTGATGGCTGACCATGCCGATGGCGCTGACATAAGTGCCCTTCGGGATGAAGTGGCCGCAGATCTCGGTGTCCTGGACGGCCCGGCGGGGTAGTCCGGGGACGGGAGCGTTCAGGCGCAGCGATTCCTTCATGATCGCGTCGAGCACGGTGAACCGGTCGAGCGTGTCGTACGAGATCTCGGGTGGGAGTTCGCGGGACTGCTCGCGGGCCGCGGCCTGCCACTCGGGGTGCTTGGCCATGTAGTACGTCATCGTGGTGAGCGTGATGGTCGAGGTGTCGTGCGCGGCCATCAGGACGAAGATCATGTGGTTGACCACGTCCTCGTCGCTGAAGGTGTGGCCGTCCTCCGACTGTGCGTGGCACAGCACCGAGAACAGGTCGGGGGTCGCGGTAGCGCGCTTCGCCGGCAGGTGCCGGTAGAAGAACTCCTCGAGTATCCGGCGCCCGGCCAGCCCGCGCGACCACTTGGTGCCCGGAACGTTCTTGCGGACGATCGACAAGCCCGCCGCGACGCAGTCCACGAAGGCCTTGTTGATCCGGTCCGCCTCGTCGCGAGGCAGGTCGAGCCCCAGAAAGATCTCGAGCGCCAGATCCAGCGTCAACTGTTTGAACTCGTCGAGCAGCCGGATGCGGTCCCCGAGCGGGAAGTGCGCCACGCGATCAGCGAGCATCGGCTGCATGTCCTGCAGGTAGCCCTTGAGGTGCGTGTTCGTGAACGCCTGCTGCATGATTCGCCGATGGTGGCGGTGCTCCTCGAAGTCCATCAGCATGATCCCGCGGCGGAAGAACGGCCCGATCAGGAAACCCCAGGCGGGCTCGTTCGCGAACGCCTTCTGCCGATTCATCGCGACCGCCTCGGAACCGTCGGCGGTGAGAGGGATGACGAACTTCAGTCCGAATGCGTTGAGGTATGTGATGTCGCCGAACAACTCTCGGCGACGGGCCACCATCGCGATCGGATCACGGACGAAGCGCAATACCTCGATCACGCCCGGATCGCCTGTGCCGTGAATGGGTTTCAGATCGCTGCCCGCGGGAACCGGGGCCAACTGCTTGTTACGCATGAGCACTCCTGGGCGTTCGCTGTGGGATCAGGCCGGTCGGTTGTGCAGAGGACGGGGATCGACGCCGACTCGCCGCCACGCGTCGCGAGCCCAGGGGAGGTAGAGCGCGCCGAGCGGGAGCCGGTTGAACACCGGATTCAAGGCGCGCATCGTCGCCGCGAACCGGCGGAAGCGCCTCTCCTTCTTCGCGTTCCACTCCAGCCCGCAGACCTCGCGCATCTGGTCCGGAAGGGTCCCGACGACGATGTTGCGAGTGAACGCATCGATCGGCGCGGACAGGACGGCCCACGCCGGTGCCGGGATGCGCCGCGGCCGCGGGACGCCCTTGCGGATGTAGCCCGTCGCGTACACGATCGTCTTCGTCGCGACGAACCGGTCGAGCATCGCGTTCCAGTAGTCGACGAACTCCTCGTACGTCTGCGGCTCGTTGCGGGCGCTCACGCCGTACAGCGCATACCAGCGCTTGCTCTCCTCGAAGATCCGGACCTTCTCGGCGTACGAGAGGCGCCGGATGAACGTGTCGGTGACGTACAGGACCTGATCGACGAATGTCGCGTGCGCCCAATAGAAGAGCTCCGGGTTGAGCGCGTGGTAGCGGGACCCGTCGGAGATCGTGCCCTTGATGGAGCGGTGGAAGTCGCGGACGGTGCGGCCCCAGTGATGGGGATCCCCGCTGTAGACGGTCTTCATGATCGGCGGCCCGCTGCGCCGTGCCCGCCCGAGGGTGTCCGAGAAGATCACCGAGTGGTCCTCGACGGCTTTGCCGAGCTGTTCGATGCAGTTCTCGGTGCCGGCCAGTCTCTGGAAGCCGAGGAGTCCGCGGACGTCGCCGTAGAACTTCCAGACCAGTGAATCGGGCCCGAGTGGAAGGGAGTGCTCGGTGGTGTGGTCGTCGACGAGCACGGGTTCGGCTTCGCGGATGAGGGCGTCGAATGCCGAGTCGGAACGAGGTGACGTCATGAGTGCCTTCTGCCGAGAGTGGGACAGTGGAACAAACATGTATCTCTGTGTCAGAACGTAGCAGTGGGTGATCGGCGGGACAAGATTTCCGGAGGATTTCCCGCAACGGCGCGCGGTCTGGCGCACAGTGGACGTGGAGGACCCGATCCGGGTGCCACATCCACACTGCGGAGGGCGAGGACATTGGGTGAACTGCTGCTGAACCCGCGCGACTACGACCCCGTGGACCTCGATCCGAACACGCGCCGCCTGCTGCGTGCGACGATCGCCTGGTTCGAGTCCCGGGGTAAGCGGCGGCTGCTCCAGGACGACCTCCACGCGGTTTGGACGGGGGACTTCCTAGACTTCGTGGGGCACGAGAAGCTGTTCGCGACGTTCCTCACGCCCGCAGCCGACTCGCACGGCGACCCCAACAAGCGCTGGGACGCCGCCCGGAACGCTGCGCTGAGCGAGATTCTCGGTTTCTACGGACTCGCGTACTGGTATTTGTGGCAGGTGACGGTGCTCGGCCTCGGACCGATCTGGATGAGCGCCAACGCCGCGGCCCGGGAGCGTGCTGCCGAGCAACTCGACGCCGGCGGCGTCATGGCGTTCGGGCTGTCCGAACGCGAGCACGGCGCCGACGTCTACTCCACCGACATGCTGCTCACCCCGCAGGACTCGGCCGGCAGCGGGGACGCGGTGTTCCGTGCGAACGGCACCAAGTACTACATCGGCAACGGCAATGTGGCCGGCATGGTGTCCGTCTTCGGCCGTCGCACCGACGTGGAGGGCGCGGAAGGGTACATGTTCTTCGTCGTCGACAGTCGACACCTGCACTACCGGCTGATCGACAACGTCGTGCACGGGCAGATGTACGTCAGCACCTTCGCGCTCCGCGACTACCCGGTTCGTGAGCAGGACATCCTGCACACCGGGCCGGATGCGTTCTCCGCGGCTCTCAACACCGTCAACGTCGGCAAGTTCAACCTGTGCACCGCGTCGATCGGCATGTGCGAGCACGCCTTCTACGAGGCGATCACGCACGCGCACAACCGGATTCTGTACGGCAAGCGCGTCACCGATTTTCCGCACGTGCGGGCCAACTTCGTCGACGCCTACACCCGGCTGATCGCGATGAAGCTGTTCAGTGCTCGCGCCGTCGACTACTTCCGCAGTGCAGGTCCCGAGGACCGCCGGTACCTGCTGTTCAATCCGATGACGAAAGCGAAGGTGACGTCGGAAGGCGAGACGGTGATGGCGTTGCTGCACGACGTGATCGCCGCCAAGGGCTACGAGAAGGACACGTACTTCCGGGAGGCTGCCGAACTGATCGGCACGCTGCCGAAACTCGAGGGCACTGTGCACGTCAACGTTGCACTCATCCTCAAGTTCATGCCCAACTATCTGTTCGCGCCCGCCGAGTATCCGGAGGTCGGCACCCGCACCGACGCCACCGACGACGACTTCTTCTGGCGGCAGGGCCCGGCCCGGGGTTCGGGAAAGGTGCAGTTCCACGACTGGACCCGCGCATACGTCGAACACGGCGACATTCCCGACGTCGCGCGTTTCCACGAACAGGCGCTCGCCTTCCGTGAACTGCTCGCGACCGCCGGCCCCGACGAGGCCCAGCTCGCCGACCTCGACTTCCTGCTCACGCTCGGCCACCTCTTCGAGTTGGTGGTCTACGGACAGCTGATCCTCGAGCAGGCCGACATCGTCGGGCTCGACCGGGATCTCCTCGAGCAGATCTTCGACGTTCTCATCCGCGACTTCTCCGGCCACGCGGTGGCGTTGCACGGCAAACCGTCGTCGACGCAGGCACAACAGGAGTGGGCGCTCGGCGTGATACGCAAGCCCGTGGTGGACGCCGCCCGATTCGATCGGGTGTGGGAGAAGGTGGCCGCGTACGACGGCGCCTACGAGATGCGTGGCTAGATCGGCCGTGGTCAGCGGTCGGTGTCGGCCGAACGGATGACGGGTGCCCGTTTCGCCCGTAGGGTGTGACCCGCGCAATCGATACCGACCGCCGAATCCGGGGAGACACAGGCGAATGCAGAAGTTGAGAACAATCGTGGTCGCGGCTGCCGTGGCCGCACTACCGGTGGTGGCCGCGGTGCCGGCGAACGCCGCATCACTGAACATTCCGGGGCTCATCAGTCAGGGCATCGACACCCTGGAATACACGGCGGCGTCCGGGATCTCCGACACGGTGTCCTCGCTGGCTCAGTACACCGCCGCGCACACCTATCTCACCACCGGCGATCCGGCCTCCCGGTACATCGTGGTGCTGGGTGCCCGCCTGAACGCCGACGGGTTACTGCCCGCCGTCCTCAACTCGCGACTGAACACGGCCGCCGCGATCGCCCGTCTGCACCCGGCGAACAAGGTGATCGTCTCCGGCGGCCCGACGCAGCCGCTGCCGTACACCGAAGCGCAGGCGATGCTGGCCGGACTCGTCCTCCGAGGCGTCAATCCCGCGAACATCGTCCTCGACAACGATTCGTTCTCCACCGTCGACAATGCGCGCAACACCACCCAGATCCTGTCCGCCGCAGGGGCGGACGGTGCCGTGCTGGTGACCTCGGCGTCGCACATCGACCGTGCGCTCGCCACCTTCCAGTCGGCGTCCGGCCAGTTCCGGTACGTGCCTGTCGCGGCCCCCGGGTTCTGACTCGGGCCGGGGACTTCAGTTGACCTGCAGCGGAACGGGGTTCGTCCAGTACGGCGGAATCTCCCGGGCGAGACCGTCGGCGAGCTTCGTTCCGTTGCTCGACTGATTGCACGGTCCGGACCAGCGGACCTGCACCGGCGGGCCCGACGCGTAGCGGAAGGTGGTCCACACGATCGTTGTGGCGTCCGGAGCCGCCGGGACCCCGCAGCGCCGGGGATCGGTCGGTCCTGCCGCGTTGAGGGCATCGACCAGGGCGTCGAGTTCGGCCCCCTCGAGACGCCCGGCGGAGGCCGGCCGCGGGGAGCTCGGGGCCGCTTCGCCACCGGCCTTCTCGTAGCGGCACACCTCGGCGAACAGTGGGGTGTCGGGGACCATGGACTCGGCGACGCCGGGCCGGGCGGAGACGAACTCGACAGTGCCCGTGGGACACGCCACCGGCGCCGCACCCGCCGCGGGACGCCCGGAGTCCGCGCATCCGGTGGCTCCCAGGATCATTCCCGCGCACAGCGCTGCCGTGCCCGCCCCCGCCGTGACGCGTGTGGACACCGTCGTTTCCCCCATGCTCGGGAGACTAGCGGCAACCAGGGTCCCGGAACGCCTGACGCCTGAATCGGAGTCGCCTCCCGGTGTGGCCGGGGGAGCGGCCGTAGCATCTGGATCGTGGCCAATCCGACCGTGCGCTCCGAAGACTCCGTGACGCTGCGCGTGCTCGTCTACAGCAGCGACGCCTCGACGCGGGAGCGGGTGATCCGTGCGCTGGGCACACGCCCGCACCCGGATCTGCCGGAACTCGCGTACCTCGAGGTCGCAACCGCCCCGGTGGTCGTCCGCGAACTGGACGCGGGCGGCATCGACCTGGCCGTGCTCGACGGCGAAGCGCAGCCGGCCGGCGGGATGGGCATCGCCAAGCAACTGCGCGACGAACTCGACGTGTGCCCGCCGATCGTGGTCCTTACCGGCCGCGCCGACGACCGATGGCTGGCCGACTGGTCGCGGGCGGACGGGGTCGTCGGACACCCCATCGATCCGTTCGCGCTGGCCGAGACCGTGGTGGGGCTGCTGCGTCCGGCGTGACGTGGGCGCGTCCCTCCCGTGTCGGTCCCGTTGCCGGAAGACTCGCGGGTAAAACCGAAGCCAAGCCGGGGGGCAATCTGGGTAGGCTGAGGCGTAGATCACATTCGGCGGGTGGGTTTTCCTGATTGCGTGATTGTGCGTCGTCCCTGGCTACCCGCCGTCCGTGCTCGCGACCGGAGGAGCTGAGGCAGGGTGAACGCCTACGTGCCGATTCTCGTGTTGGGCGCCATCGCGGTGGCGTTCGCGGTCTTCTCCGTGTTCGTCGCCTCGGCGGTGGGACCCGCGCGGCGCAATCGCGCGAAGCTCGAGGCGTACGAGTGCGGCATCGAACCGATGCAGCCCGGCGGGCGGGCCGGTGGACAGCGGATCCCCGTGAAGTACTACCTGACGGCGATGTTGTTCATCATCTTCGACATCGAGATCGTCTTCCTGTACCCGTGGGCCGTCCACTTCGACGCCCTCGGTGTGTTCGGTCTGGCCGCGATGGCGGTGTTCGTCTTCAACGTGTCCGTCGCCTACGTCTACGAGTGGCGTCGTGGGGGTTTGAGCTGGGACTAGCGGATCTCGAGGTGATCGCGGAGCGGAGGTGATCGAAGGATGGGGCTCGAAGAGAAGGTGCCGGGCGGTTTCCTGCTGAGCACGGTCGAGACCGTGGCCGGCTACGCCCGCAAGGGTTCGCTGTGGCCCGCGACGTTCGGCCTCGCGTGCTGCGCGATCGAGATGATGGCGACCACGTCCGGGCGCTACGACCTCGCCCGCTTCGGGATGGAGGCCTTCCGTGCCTCGCCCCGACAGGCCGATCTGATGATCGTGGCCGGGCGGGTGAGCCAGAAGATGGCCCCGGTACTGCGCCAGGTCTACGACCAGATGGTCGAGCCCAAGTGGGTCCTCGCCATGGGCGTGTGCGCGTCCTCGGGTGGCATGTTCAACAACTACGCGATCGTGCAGGGAGTCGACCATGTCGTCCCGGTCGACATCTATCTGCCGGGCTGCCCGCCGCGACCCGAAATGCTGCTCGACGCGATTCTCGCGTTGCACGCGAAGATCCAGGACACACCGCTCGGCGTCAACCGCGAGGAGGCGGTGCGGGCGGCGGAGACGGCGGCACTGGCGGCGCGGCCGGTGGTCGATCTCGGCCTGCCGGGGCATACGGCGGAGGCGGTGCGGTGATGGCGATCGACCACGACGGTGCACTGGGCGGGCCCGATCCGGAGGCGACGGCGGGTCCCGAGGGGACCGTGCCGCCCGAACGCGTCGCCGGCGGCGAGATGATCGGGCTGCGGCAGGGCATGTTCGGCGTCGGCGGCACCGGCGACACCTCCGGGTACGGACGCCTCGTCCGGCCCGTCACGCTGCCCGGTAGCACGCCGCGCCCGTACGGAGGGTGGTTCGACGAGTTCGTCGACGCTCTGGCCGACGCGCTCGACACCGTCGGCGTGCTCTTCGACGACGCGATCGAGAAGGTGGTCGTGTTCCGTCGTGAACTGACGCTGCACGTGCGACGCGAGTACCTGCCCACCGCCGCGCGACGCCTGCGCGACGATCCGGCGCTGCGCTTCGAGTTGTGTCTCGGAGTGAGCGGGGTGCACTACCCGCAGGATCCGGGTCGCGAACTGCACGGGGTGTATCCGCTCATGTCCGTCACCCACGGGCGCCGGGTCCGCCTGGAAGTGGCTGTGCCCGATGCCGACCCGCACATCCCGTCGTTGTACGGGGTGTACCCGACCACCGACTGGCACGAGCGCGAGACCTACGACTTCTTCGGGATCGTCTTCGACGGTCACCCTGCGCTCACCCGAATCGAGATGCCCGACGACTGGACGGGGCACCCGCAGCGCAAGGACTACCCCCTCGGCGGCATTCCCGTCGAGTACAAGGGGGCGAAGATCCCGCCGCCGGACGAGAGGAGGGCCTACCAGTGAGCCGTCCGAGTGGGCAGTCCGACCGGACCGACAACGGCGATGCAGTGTTCACCGTCGGCGGTCAGGACTGGGACGAATTGGTGGACGCCGCGTCCGAGGCCCACCAGGCCGGTGCCGAGCGCATCGTCGTCAACATGGGTCCGCAGCACCCGTCGACGCACGGCGTCCTGCGGCTGATCCTCGAGATCGAGGGCGAGACCGTCACCGAGGCGCGCTGCGGAATCGGCTATCTGCACACCGGAATCGAGAAGAATCTCGAGTATCGCAACTGGACGCAGGGCGTCACGTTCGTCACGCGGATGGACTACCTGTCGCCGTTCTTCAACGAGGTCGCGTACTGCCTGGGCGTCGAGAAGTTGCTCGACATCACCGATCGGATCCCCGAACGGGCGACGGTCGTGCGGGTGTTGTTGATGGAGCTGAATCGGATCTCCTCGCATCTGGTCGCCCTCGCGACGGGCGGCATGGAACTCGGGGCGATCACCCCGATGCTGTTCGGCTTCCGGGAACGCGAACTGGTCCTCGACATCTTCGAGATGATCACGGGGCTGCGGATGAACCACGCGTACATCCGCCCGGGTGGGCTGGCGCAGGACCTGCCCGACGGTGCCGTCGCCAAGGTGCGTGAGCTGCTCGACCTGATGCCCCGGCGGTTGCGCGATCTCGAGGACCTGCTGAACGAGAACCCGATCTGGAAGGCGCGTACCAGGGGGATCGGGTACCTGGACCTGACCGGTTGCATGGCACTCGGGGTCACCGGGCCGGTGCTGCGCGCAACCGGACTTCCCCTGGACGTGCGGCGCTCGGATCCGTACTGCGGTTACGAGACGTACGAGTTCGACGTCGTCACCGACACCGGCAGTGACTGCTACGGCCGCTACCTCGTGCGGGTGCAGGAGATGGCCGAGTCGCTGAAGATCGTCGAACAGTGCCTCGATCGACTTCGGCCGGGTCCGGTCATGGTGGCGGACAAGAAGATCGCGTGGCCTGCGGATCTCGCCGTCGGCGCCGACGGGCTCGGGAACTCGCTCGAACACATCCGGCGGATCATGGGTACCTCGATGGAGGAGCTGATCCACCACTTCAAGCTCGTCACCGAAGGATTCCGGGTCCCGCCCGGGCAGGTGTACGTGCCGGTGGAGTCGCCGCGTGGCGAACTGGGCGTGCACATGGTCAGCGACGGCGGTACCCGCCCCTTCCGGGTGCACTACCGCGACCCGTCGTTCACGAATCTGCAGGCGGTCGCGGCGATGTGCGAGGGCGGGATGGTCGCCGACGTCATCGCGTCGGTCGCCAGCATCGACCCAGTCATGGGGGGAGTGGACCGATGACCGAATCGCGTGCCACGGAACCGGTGTTCCTCGAATTGGGGCCGCGTCCGCACGAGCGGGCCGCGTACCCGCCCGACGTCGTGGCCCGGCTCGCCGCCGACGCGGACGAGATCATCGCCCGCTACCGGGCACCGGACGACGTGCCGCCGGGGACCGCGCGCTCCGCACTGCTGCCGCTGCTGCACCTCGTCCAGGCCGAGGACGGTCACGTCTCCCAGGCCGGAATCGAGTTCTGCGCAGCACAACTCGGACTCACCGCCGCTGAGGTGACGGCGGTCGCGACCTTCTACACGATGTACCGGCGCGAACCGACCGGCACCTATCACGTCGGAGTGTGCACCAACAGCCTGTGCGCGGTGATGGGTGGGGACGCGATCCACGCGGCGCTGCGCGAGCACCTCGGTATCGGAGACGGTGAGACCACGCCGGACGGCGCGATCACCCTCGAGCACATCGAGTGCAACGCGGCCTGCGATTTCGCGCCCGTCATGATGGTGAACTGGGAGTTCTTCGACAACCGGACGCCCGAATCGGCGACCGCGGTGGTCGACGCCCTGCGGGCAGGTGAACGAGTCACGCCCACCCGCGGCGCGCCCCTGTCCTCGTTCCGCGACACCGCGCGCATCCTCGCCGGGTTCCCCGACCGTCGGCAGGGCGCGCTGGAATCGGGCGGGGGAGCCGGGCCGGCCACACTCGCGGGGTTGCACTCCGCGCGTTCGGAAGCCGCGACGCCGCTCACCCCGGTGCTGAGCAGTCACTGGGACGAGGACCGGTCGTGGACTCTCGACGCGTACCACGGTCACGACGGGTACACCGCGCTCCGCAAGGCCCTTCGGATGAACCCGGACGAGGTGATCCAGACCGTCAAGGACGCCGGATTGCGTGGCCGCGGCGGCGCCGGATTCCCCACCGGCATGAAGTGGTCGTTCATCCCGCAGGATCCGGCGACCGACGGAACCGCGAAGCCCCACTACCTGGTCGTCAATGCCGACGAGTCGGAACCGGGTACGTGCAAGGACATTCCGCTGATGTTCGCGACCCCGCACACGCTGATCGAGGGAGTCGTCATCGCGGCGTACGCGATCCGGGCCGCGCAGGCGTTCGTCTACGTGCGCGGCGAGGTGGTGCCGGTTCTGCGGAGGCTGCAGGCAGCGGTGGCCGAGGCCTACGACGCGGGGTATCTCGGTCGCGACATCCTCGGTTCGGGCTACGACCTGGACATCGTCGTCCACGCCGGGGCCGGGGCATACATCTGCGGCGAGGAAACGGCGCTGCTCGACTCGCTCGAGGGGCGGCGGGGGCAACCCCGGCTGCGACCGCCGTTCCCCGCCGTCGCCGGTCTCTACGCCAGCCCGACCGTCGTCAACAACGTGGAGTCGATCGCGAGTGTCCCGCCGATCATCCTCCGCGGACCGGAATGGTTCCGGGGCATGGGCAGCGAGGCGTCGCCCGGGTTCACGCTGTATTCGCTCTCGGGTCACGTCACCCGGCCCGGACAGTACGAGGCCCCGCTCGGGATCACGTTGCGGCAGTTGCTCGACGTCGCGGGGGGCGTGCGCGCGGGGCACCGGCTCAAGTTCTGGACCCCGGGCGGCTCGTCGACGCCGCTCCTCACCGACGAACACCTCGACGTACCGCTCGACTACGAGGGGGTGGCGGGTGCAGGATCCATGCTCGGCACCAAGGCGCTGCAGATCTTCGACGAGACGACGTGCATCGTGCGCGTGGTACTGCGCTGGACGCAGTTCTACGCGCACGAGTCCTGCGGCAAGTGCACCCCGTGCCGTGAGGGCACCTACTGGCTCGTGCAGATCCTCGAGCGCCTCGAGCGCGGCGAGGGCAGTGCGGAGGACCTCGAGAAGTTGCTCGACGTCTCGGACACGATCCTCGGCAAGTCGTTCTGTGCGCTCGGTGACGGCGCGGCCAGCCCGATCATGTCGTCGCTGAAGTACTTCCGCGACGAGTACGTCGCGCACGTCGGGGGCCGTGGGTGCCCGTTCGACCCGAACGCCTCCGCGCTCGTCGCCACGGTCCCCACCGGACCGGAAGGGAGGAGATCGTGACCGTCAACATGGGGTCCGACGCGTCGGGCCAACCGGTGCCCTCGGACCGCGTCACACTCACGATCGACGGTGCGGAGGTCACCGTACCCAAGGGGACGCTCGTGATCCGCGCCGCCGAGGGAATCGGCATCCAGATCCCGCGGTTCTGCGATCACCCGCTGCTCGATCCGGTCGGAGCGTGCCGACAGTGCCTCGTCGAGGTCGAGGGCCAACGCAAGCCGCTCGCGTCGTGTACCACGGTCGCGACCGACGGCATGGTGGTCCGTACACAGGTCACCTCCGAGGCCGCCGACCGCGCCCAGAAGGGCGTCATGGAGCTGTTGCTGATCAACCATCCTCTGGACTGCCCGGTGTGCGACAAGGGCGGCGAGTGCCCGCTGCAGAACCAGGCGATGTCCAGCGGGCGCGCGGAGTCCCGCTTCGATGGCGTCAAACGCACCTTCCCCAAACCGATTCCGCTGTCGAGTGAGGTGCTGCTGGACCGCGAGCGGTGCGTGCTGTGTGCGCGCTGCACGCGGTTCTCCCGGCAGGTCGCCGGAGATCCGATGATCGAGCTGCTCGAGCGCGGCGCCCTGCAGCAGGTGGGCATCGCCGACGAGGAGCCGTTCGATTCCTACTTCTCCGGGAACACCGTCCAGATCTGCCCGGTGGGCGCCCTCACCGGAGCCGCCTACCGATTCCGGGCCCGGCCGTTCGACCTGGTGTCGACGCCGAGTGTCTGCGAGCACTGCGCGAGCGGGTGCGCGCAACGCACCGACCACCGTCGTGGCACGGTGCTGCGCCGACTCGCCGGGGACGATCCCCAGGTCAACGAGGAGTGGAACTGCGACAAGGGCCGGTGGGCATTCACCTACGCCCGCGAACCGGACCGGTTGGAGACCCCACTCGTGCGCGATCCCGGCGGCGGGCTACGGCCGGCGTCCTGGCCGGAAGCGATCACGGTCGCAGCGCGCGGGCTCGTCGCCGCGACCGGCCGGGCCGGGGTGCTCGTCGGTGGACGCGCCACGTACGAGGACGCCTACGCCTACGCGAAGTTCGCACGCGTCGTGCTCGGCACCGGCGACGTCGACTTCCGCGCGCGGCCGCATTCCGCCGAGGAATCCGCCTTCCTCGCCTCCCATGTCGCGGGCCGCGGTCTCGGCCCGGAGGTCGTCACGTACGACGACCTCGAGAAGGCGTCCGCCGTCGTGCTCGTCGCGTTCGAACCCGAGGAGGAGTCGCCGATCGTCTTCCTGCGGCTGCGGAAGGCGGTGCGCACCGGGCGCGCGGTGATCCTCTCGATCGCGCCCTTCGCGAGTCGTGGGCTCGACAAGATGTCCGGGCGCCTGCTGCGCGCCGTGCCGGGCGACGAGCCGGCAATCCTCGACGAACTCGCCGGGTCCGATTTCCTGCGTCGTCCCGGCGCGGTGATCGTGGTCGGGGAGCGCGCGGCCGCTGTTCCCGGCACCCTCACCGCCGTCGCGGCCCTCGCGGCCGAGACCGGGGCCCGGGTGGCCTGGATCCCGCGGCGGGCAGGGGAGCGCGGCGCCCTCGAGGCCGGGGCGCTCGCGGGCCTGCTCCCGGGCGGACGGCCGATCGCCGATCCCGAGGCCCGCCGGCAGGTCGCCGACGTATGGAACGTCCCGGACCTGCCCGTTGGTTCGGGACGCGACACCGCCGGTGTACTCACCGCCGCGGCGTCCGGCGCGATCGGCGCACTCCTCGTCGGCGGTGTCGATCCGAACGATCTTCCGGACCCACGTGCGGCGCTCGCCGGGCTGGACGCCGCGGACTTCGTCGTGAGCCTCGAACTGCGGCACAGCACCGTGACCGACCGCGCCGACGTCGTGTTCCCGGTCGCGCCGGTCGCCGAGAAGTCCGGAAGTTTCGTGGACTGGGAGGGCCGGGTGCGGCCGTTCGAGACGGCGCTGCCCCGCACCGGAGCGCTGCCCGACCTGCGGGTGCTCGACGCCATCGCCGCCGAGGCGCGCCGGCCGCTGAGTCTGCCCGACGTCGCGGCGGCCCGCGCCGAACTCGACCGCCTCGGTCCGTGGCAGGGAGCGCGCGTGCCGATGTCCGGGACGGCGCCGTCGGCGACACCCGAACCCGGCCCAGGAGAGGCCGTCCTGGCGGGGTGGCGGATGCTGCTCGACGCGGGCCGGATGCAGGACGGTGAACCCTTCCTGGCAGGCACCGCGCGACCGCCGGTCGTTCGGCTGTCGGCCGACTGTGCCGCCGAACTCGGGGTGCGTGAGGGCGATCCGGTGACGGTCGCCACCGACAGAGGGTCGGTGACATTGCCGCTCGCGATCACCGATCTGCCCTACCGGGTGGTGTGGTTGCCGATCTGCTCGCCCGGGTCCGAGGTGTATCGGCAACTCGGAGCGCAGATCGGGGACGTGGTCCGGATCGGGCCGTCGGCGGACGACGGCGTCGCCGGCTCGCTCGTGGAAGGCGAGGTCGCGCGATGAACACCCTGGCTGCCGCCGAGCTGTCGATGTTCGGCCACGACCCGTGGTGGCTCGTGGTGGCGAAGGCGCTCGGCATCTTCGTCTTCCTCGTGCTGACCGTGCTGCTCGCGATCTATCTCGAACGGAAAGTGCTGGCGTGGATGCAGATGCGCGTCGGCCCCGACCGCGTCGGCCCGCACGGAATCCTGCAGTCCCTCGCCGACGGCGTCAAACTCGCGCTCAAGGAGGGCATCGTCCCCGCCGGCGTCGACAAGCCCGTCTACCTGACAGCACCGATCATCGCGGTCGTGCCCGCCTTCATGGCGTTCGCGGTGGTCCCGTTCGGGCCCGAGGTCTCGATCCTCGGACACCGGACGCCGTTGCAGCTCACCGATCTCCCGGTGGCGGTGCTCTACATTCTCGCGGTCACCTCCGTCGGCGTGTACGGCATCGTGTTGGCCGGCTGGGCGTCGGGCTCGACGTACCCGCTCCTCGGCGGGCTCCGGTCCACCGCCCAGGTCATCTCGTACGAGGTCGCGATGGGCCTGACGTTCGCAGCCGTCTTCCTCGACGCCGGGACGATGTCCACGTCGGGCATCGTGGCCGCCCAGGAGGGGCACTGGTACGTCTTCCTGTTGTTGCCGGCCTTCCTCGTGTACGTGACGTCGATGGTCGGCGAGACCAACCGGGCGCCGTTCGACCTCCCCGAGGCCGAGGGCGAACTGGTGGGCGGATTCCACACCGAGTACTCGTCGCTGCGGTTCGCGATGTTCATGCTGGCCGAGTACGTCAACATGGTCACCGTCTCCGCGCTCGCCGCCACGATGTTCCTCGGTGGCTGGCACGCGCCGTGGCCCCTGAACATGTGGGACGGCGCCAACTCCGGGTGGTGGCCGCTGCTGTGGTTCACGATCAAGGTCTGGGGTTTCCTGTTCGTGTTCATGTGGCTGCGCGCCACGCTTCCGCGCCTGCGCTACGACCAGTTCATGAACCTGGGCTGGAAGGTCCTCATCCCCGTCGCGCTCGCGTGGGTGATGGTGGTCGCCACCGTCCGGGCCCTGCGCAACGAGGGTTACGAGTCCCGCTGGATCGTGCTGGTTGTCGGCGGCGCAGTGGTGGCCCTCGGGCTGCTGGCGGGGCTCTACCGCAGGCTCCGCGCCACCCGCGCCGGTGACGACGGCGCAGCGCCCCACGACACCGGCACCCCGTTCGATCCGTCGGCCGGCGGCTTCCCGGTGCCGCCGTTGCCGGGGCAGGATCCGCGCCCCGCCCGCGCCCTCGTGCGGTCGGCACCTACCGGAATGGAGGATTCCGATGCCTGAGTTCCTCGACTCCGTCGCCGGATTCGGCGTGACCTTCTCGACCATGTTCAAGAAACCCGTCACGGAGTTCTACCCCGAGCAGAAGGCGCCCACCGCGGAGCGCTATCACGGTCGGCACCAACTCAACCGGCATCCCGACGGGTTGGAGAAGTGCATCGGCTGCGAACTGTGCGCGTGGGCGTGCCCGGCCGACGCGATCTACGTCGAGGGCGCCGACAACACCGAAGAGGAGCGCTACTCGCCGGGTGAACGGTACGGACGCGTCTACCAGATCAACTACCTACGTTGCATCGGCTGCGGGCTGTGCGTCGAGGCCTGCCCCACGCGGGCACTGACGATGACGAACGAGTACGAGATGGCCGACGACAACCGCATCGACCTGATCTACGGCAAGGATCGCCTGCTCGCGCCGCTGCAGGCCGGGATGCAGGCGCCGCCGCACCCCATGGCTCCCGGCACCACCGACGAGGACTACTACCGCGGATCCGTGTTCGGCGGCGCGGCCGAGTCGGTGCCCGGATCCGAGGAGGTGACGTAGTGGACGCCGCGACCGCACAATCGACCGCGCTACTGGCCGCCGAGGTCTTCACCCGGACGTCCACCGGTGAGGCCGTCCAGTTCTGGATCCTCGGTACGGCAGCGGTGCTCGGAGCGCTCGGAGTGGTGTGCGCGCCCAAGGCCGTCTACTCGGCGATCTGTCTCGCGATGACCATGATCGTGCTCGCGGTGCTCTACATCGCGCAGGGTGCACTGTTCCTCGGCGTCGTCCAGGTTGTCGTCTACACCGGCGCGGTCATGATGCTCTTCCTGTTCGTGCTCATGCTGATCGGGGTCGACAGCTCGGACTCGCTCGTGGAAACCCTGCGCGGGCAACGGATCGCGGCCGTCGTGGCCGGACTCGGGTTCGGTCTGCTGCTGATCGGTGGGCTCGGCAACGCCACCGTCGGGGTCCTCCGGTCCGGCGAAGTGGGTTTCGTCGGACTGGACCAGGCCAATTCGGCGTCGGGGGGCAACGTGGAGGGCATCGCCGAACTCGTCTTCATCCGGTACGTGTGGGTGTTCGAGATGACCGGGGCACTCCTCATCACCGCCACGATCGGCGCGATGGTGCTCGCGCACCGCGAGCGTTTCGAACGGCGCCTCGGTCAGCGCGAGATGTCGAAGCAACGGTTCCGGGACTGGGGCGCCGACGAATCCGCGCGGGTCACGCCCCTCCCGAGCCCCGGCGTCTACGCCCGGCACAACGCTGTGGACCTGCCCGCGCGTCTGCCCGACGGGACGTACTCGCGCGAGTCCGTCAGCCGGATCCTCACCCCGCGCAGCCCACGAGCCGCGGTCGACCGGTCCGATGGGGAGGAGTCCCGATGAACCCGGACAACTACCTCTACCTGGCCGCACTGCTCTTCACGATCGGCGCCGCGGGAGTGCTGCTGCGGCGCAACGCGATCGTCGTGTTCATGTGCATCGAATTGATGCTCAATGCCGCGAACCTCGCGTTCGTCACGTTCGCGCGGATGCACGGCAACCTCGACGGCCAGGTGTTCGCGTTCTTCACGATGGTGGTCGCCGCCGCCGAGGTCGTCATCGGACTCGCGATCATCATGACCATCTTCCGGACCCGCCGATCGGCCTCGGTCGACGACGCCGACCTGCTGAAGTACTGACATGAACGGGGGGACGGGAATTCACGCACTCATCTGGCTCCTGCCGGCTCTGCCGCTGACCGGCGCCGTCGTCCTGCTGCTCGCGGGCCGCCGCAGCGACCGTTGGGGGCACCTGCTCGGGTGCGCCGCCGCCCTCGCGTCGTTCGTGGTCGCCGTGATGCTGTTCGTCGACATGGTGGGCCGCGCGGACTCGGACCGGGTCGCCCAGCAGCACCTCTTCTCGTGGCTGCCCGTAGCCGGACTACAGGTCGACTTCGGGCTGCGCCTCGACCAACTGTCGATGTGCTTCGTGCTGCTCGTCACCGGCGTCGGATCGCTCATCCACATCTACTCCGTCGGCTACATGAAGACGGACCCCGGACGACGACGGTTCTTCGCGTACCTCAATCTCTTCCTCGCCGCGATGCTGCTGCTCGTGCTCGCCGACAACTACCTGGGTCTGTACGTCGGCTGGGAGGGGGTCGGTCTCGCGTCGTACCTGCTGATCGGCTTCTGGCAGTACAAGCCGAGCGCGGCAACGGCCGCGAAGAAGGCGTTCGTGGTCAACCGCGTCGGCGACATGGGCCTGATGGTCGGGCTCATGATCATGTTCGCGACGTTCGGATCGGTGTCGTTCGCCGACGTCCTCGGTGGTGTCGGAAGCGGCGACACGTCCGGCGCGAGCGGGGGAGTGACCACCGCGCTCGGACTGCTCCTGCTGCTCGCCGCGTGCGGCAAGTCGGCACAGGTACCGCTGCAATCCTGGCTCGGCGACGCGATGGAGGGCCCCACCCCGGTGTCGGCGCTCATCCACGCCGCCACCATGGTCACGGCCGGCGTCTACCTGATCGTGCGGTCCGGGCCGATCTACGAGGCGGCGCCTGGAGCGCAGGTGGCGGTGGTCCTGGTCGGCGCCGTGACCCTGCTGTTCGGCGCGATCATCGGGTGCGCGAAGGACGACATCAAGAAGGCGCTCGCGGCCTCGACGATGAGTCAGATCGGCTACATGGTCATGGCAGCCGGACTCGGCCCCGCCGGCTACGCGTTCGCGATCATGCTGCTGCTCGCGCACGGGTTCTTCAAGGCGGGGCTGTTCCTCGGCGCCGGATCCGTCATGCACGGCATGGACGACGAGACCGACATGCGGCGTTACGGCGGTCTGCGCACACTCATGCCGATCACGTTCGCCACCTTCGGACTCGGCTATCTCGCGATCATCGGGATTCCACCGTTCTCGGGGTTCTTCTCCAAGGACAAGATCATCGAGGCGGCCTTCGGCTCCGGCGGGATCGGGGGGACGGCTCTCGGCACGGTCGCGCTGATCGGCGCGGGGCTCACTGCGTTCTACATGACGCGCGTGATGCTGATGACGTTCTTCGGGGAGAGGCGGTGGAATCCGGGGGCACACCCGCACGAGTCGCCCGGTGTGATGACCGTGCCGATGATCGTGCTGGCCGTCGGATCCGTTGCCGCCGGCGGACTGCTCGCGGTCGGCGGCACGCTCGAGCAGTGGCTCGAACCGGTCTGGACGGAGTTCGGCGGCGCGACCGAGCACGGTGAACTCGCCGTCCCGGTGTGGGTGGTCACCGCCGTCACACTCGCTGTCGTGCTCATCGGCGCCGGAATTGCGTACCGGCAGTACGGAACTCGGCCGGTGCCTGTGGTGGCTCCTGCCCAGGTGTCGGCGGTGACGGTCGCAGCGCGACGTGACCTCTACGGCGACGACGTCGACGAGGCCGTCTTCATGCGTCCCGGTCAGCGCCTGGTGCGGGGACTGACGGTGGTCGAGGACAAGGGGATCGACGGCGCCACCGGCGGTGTCGGTGCCGTGCTCGGACTGTTGTCGGTGGCGCTTCGCCGGCTGCAGACCGGGTTCGTGCGCTCCTACGCCCTGTACATGTTCGTCGGCGCGGCGTTCGTGGTCGCGGCGGCACTGGTGGGGAGGGTGTCATGAAGGGCTTTCCCTGGCTGACCGCCCTGTGGCTCCTGCCGCTCGCGGGAGCGTTGGCGGCCGCAGCATTGCCGGCTCGTCGGAGGACGGCGGTACGGTGGCTCGCGCTAGTGGTGGGGTTCGCGACGCTCGCGATCGCCGTCGTGCTCGCGGTGCGGTTCGAACCGGCCGGCGAGCGGTACCAGTTCGTCGAATCCCATTCGTGGATACCGGCGTTCGGAACCCGCTACGAGTTGGGACTGGACGGTATCGCGCTGGCGCTGGTGCTGCTGACAGCGATCCTGGTGCCGTTGCTGCTCCTCGCCGGCTGGCGCGACGTCCCCGCCGATGATGCCAGACCCCGCGGCACGCATGCGTACGTCGCGCTGATCCTCGTGGTCGAGTCGATGGTCCTGATGTCGTTCCTGGCCCTCGACATCCTGCTGTTCTACGTGCTCTTCGAAGCGATGCTGATCCCGATGTACTTCCTCATCGGTGGATACGGCCAACCGGGTCCGGGCCGCTCGCGGGCCGCGGTGAAGTTCCTGCTGTACAACCTCCTCGGCGGTCTGATCATGCTGGCCGCGGTGATCGGCCTGTACGTCGTGACGGCCGGGGCGGACAGCCCGTTCACGTCGGGCACCTTCGATTTCCGTGCGATCGTCGACGCGGTGTCGACCGGTGAGCTGACGATGAGCGGCCCCGTGGCCAACGCCCTGTTCCTCGGTTTCATGTTCGCGTTCGCCGTCAAGGCGCCGCTGTGGCCGCTGCACAGCTGGCTGCCCGACGCGGCCGTCCAGTCCACCCCGGTGACCGCGGTGTTGATGATGGCCGTCGTCGACAAGGTGGGCACCTTTGCGATGCTGCGGTACTGCCTGCAGCTCTTCCCCGACGCCGCACAGTACTTCGCGCCCCTGGTCGTGACGCTCGCGGTCGTCAGCATCGTCTACGGCGCACTGCTCGCGATCGGCCAGACCGACGTCATGCGGCTGATCGCGTACACCTCCATCTCCCACTTCGGTTTCATCGTGCTCGGCGTTTTCGCGATGACCAGTCAGGGGCAGAGCGGTTCCACGCTCTACATGGTCAACCACGGGTTCTCCACCGCCGCACTGATGCTGGTGGCGGGATTCCTCGTCACGCGGCGCGGCACACGGGTCATCGCGGACTACGGGGGCGTGCAGAAGGTGGCGCCGCTGCTGGCCGGCACCTTCCTGATCGCCGGGCTGGCCACCCTGTCGCTGCCGGGCCTCGCGCCGTTCGTCAGCGAGTTCCTCGTCCTGATCGGCACCTACACCCGATACCCGGCGGCCGCCGTCGTCGCGACCGTCGCACTCGTCCTCGCGGCCCTGTACGTGCTGTGGCTCTACCAGCGGATGATGACGGGACCCGTCGCCTCGGGCGCCGACCGGATCCGGGACCTCCGCCGCCGCGAACTCGTCGTGGTCACGCCGCTGATCGCCTTGCTCCTGGTCCTCGGGGTGTACCCGAAACCGATTCTCGACGTCGTCACCCCCGCGGTCGCCGACACGCTCACCACGATCGACCGCCAGGACCCGGCACCTGTCGTCGCCGAAACAGGACGGAGGTGAACCCCGATGAATCCCACGGTGTTGCCGGCCCCCAGCATCGAATACAGCCTGCTGTCGCCGATGCTGATCGTCTTCGGTGCGGCGGTTGTGGGCGTGCTGGTCGAGGCGTTCTGGCCGCGGCGGACGCGCTACACCGCCCACCTGGTGCTCACCTTCGGCGCACTGGGCTCGGCGGGCGTCGCGGTGATCGCGCTCGCGGGCACGAGGCAATCGGCCGCGGTCGGATCGGTCGCGATCGACGGGCCGACGCTGTTCCTGCAGGGCACCGTCCTGTGCGTATCGCTGCTGTCGGCGCTGCTCGTCGCCGATCGCGGACTCGACCGCGCCGCGGCGTCGGCGGAGTCCGTCTCGGTGGGGGCACGCGGCGTGGACGCCTTCACCCCGCGTGCCTCGGCGGTGCCGGGCAGCGATGCCGAGCGGGAGGCCGCCAGGGCGGGCGTGACACAGACCGAAGTCTTCCCGTTGGCGCTCTTCGCGATCGGCGGCATGCTGCTGTTTCCCGCGGCCGACGACCTGCTGACCATGTTCGTTGCGCTCGAGGTGCTCTCGCTGCCGCTGTACCTGCTGTGCGGGCTGGCCCGGCGCCGACGTCTGCTCTCGCAGGAGGCCGCGCTCAAGTACTTCCTGCTGGGTGCGTTCTCGTCGGCGTTCTTCGTGTTCGGGACGGCCCTGCTGTACGGCTACGCCGGAACCGTGGACCTCACGGGGATCGGCCGCGCCGTCGAGGAGCAGGCGAACGACGTGCTCCTCGCCCGGATGGGCCTGGCGATGCTGTCGGTGGGTCTGTTGTTCAAAATCGGCGCGGTGCCGTTCCACTCGTGGATCCCCGACGTGTACCAGGGAGCTCCGACGCCGATCACCGCCTTCATGGCGTCGGCGACGAAGATCGCCGCATTCGGGGCGACGCTACGTGTCTTCTACGTGGCCGTGCCGGGACTGAGCGTGGACTGGCGCCCCGTGCTGTGGGCGGTCGCGATTCTCACCATGCTGGTCGGCGCGCTGCTCGCGATCACACAGTCCGACGTCAAAAGAATGCTCGCGTACTCGTCGGTGGCACACGCCGGGTTCATCCTCACCGGCGTGATCGCCGGCAACGACGCGGGTATCTCCGCGTCGCTGTTCTACCTGCTGGCGTACGGCTTCAGCACGCTCGGTGCGTTCGGCGTGGTGTCACTGGTGCGGGACGCGTCGGGGGCCGAAATCACCGACTTGGCGCGCTGGGCGGGGCTGGGCCGTACGTCGCCACTGCTCGCCGCGACGTTCGCGCTGCTGCTGCTGTCGTTCGCCGGTATCCCGCTCACCAGTGGGTTCATCAGCAAGTTCGCCGTGTTCGAGGCCGCCGCGTCCGGCGGGGCGGTGCCGCTGGTGATCGTCGGCGTCGTCGGCAGCGCCGTCGCTGCGGTGTTCTACGTCCGTGTCATCGTGCTGATGTTCTTCGCGGATCCCCCCGAGGACGCGTCGCCGGTCGTGGTGGTTCCGAGTGCGCCGACGGTGGCCGCGGTCGCTGTCGCGGCGGTGGTCACGCTGGTGCTCGGGATCGCGCCCCAGCCCGTCCTCGACCTCGCCGAACAGGCGGCGCACTTCCTGGTCTGAGGCGAGCCGCGAAGAACGAAGAGCGCCGGCGGACACCGTATCGATGTCCACCGGCGCCGGTCGCTGCGGTATCAGGATCCGAAGTTGAACCCGCCGCCGCCCTGGCCGCCGCCGTTCGCGCCACCGGTGGAACCGGCGGCAATGCCGTCGCCGCCTTCCGAGCCGAATCCGAAGTTGGCGCCGAACATCGCGGAGAGCAGGGCGTTGAAGATCGCGGAGATGGACATCGTGGCTCCTATGTGTCGCTCGATCCAAGGTCGACACCGGACGGTGTCGACTGCCATTGCATCCCGTGCGCACCGTCCGTGGGAGCGATCAGTGGTGGCTTAGGGGGCAATTGGGGGGATCGGTAGGGGATCGACCCGGGGTACCCGCATGCGTGACGAATCCCCTACCCGTCACCCCTGATTCGGGCAATCCGGATACGAAGTCAGTCGATGTCGCCGACCGCAGCGGCGAGGCTGTTGCCGAACGCGCACACCGAGAGTTCGGCGAGCGCCGGATCCCGGTCGGCGTGCTGCGGTGCCTCCATCGCGACCAGGGTGTTGAGCAGCATGCCGTTCGCGATGAACGTGCGCGCGTGCTCGGGGGTGCATCCGGTACGAGTGCGGATCTGGGTGTAGATCTTGGCCATCCAGTCCCGGGCCTGCGCGCCGATCTCGGGCGTCGAGCCGGCCGCGAAGCCGTGCATCATCACGAGCAGCAGGTCGCGATCGGCCAGCAACTCGGTGTAGGTGGCGCCCATCTGGGCCCAGAGTTCCTCGTTCTCGGGATCCTCGGCGACGCGGTCGAGAGCGGGGTCGAAGGCGTCCATTATCCGGCCGATGGCGTGGGCGAAGACCTCGCGGAACAGGTTGGCCTTGGTGCCGAACATTCGGACCACGTACGGCTGGGACACCCCGGCTTCCTTGGCGACCGCGTCGGTGCTGGTGCCGTGGAAGCCGCCTCGGGCGAACGCCCGTGTCGCGGCGGCGAGCACCAGCTCACGCCGGGCCTCGGCGCTCATCCGGGTCTGTTTCTCCGCCTTTTCCGCCGTCGACATGTTGACAGGCTATCACTCGATAACTAGCGTCGACGAAGTTAAGTAATCATTCGATGCTTACAAACGTGGTTACCGGTACATCTTCGCTCGACAGATCCACGCCGATTCCGTCCTCAGGCCTCAGGAGCCGACATGACGATCCTCTCCGATCCACTCGATCCACCGTCCGAACCGGCCGCCGTGCCGCCGCGTGCCCGGTCGGTACCCGTCTGGCTGGCCATCGTCGCCGCCTCGGTCCCGATGTTCATGGCGACGCTCGACAACCTCGTGATGACCAGCGCCCTGCCGGTCATCCGCGACGATCTCGATGCGTCGGTCGGCCAGCTGCAGTGGTTCATGAACGCCTACACGCTGGCCTTCGCGACGCTCATGTTGTCGCTGTCCACGCTCGGCGACCGGCTCGGTCGCCGTCGCGTATTCCTCTGGGGCATAGCGGTGTTCACGGCCGCGTCGATCGCGTCTGCTCTCTCGACCAGCCCGGAGATGCTCATCGCGGCCCGGGCGGTCCAGGGAGTCGGTGCCGCCGCGGTCATGCCGCTCTCGCTGACTCTGCTCGCGGGTGCCGTTCCGATCGCGAAGCGCGCTCTCGCCATCGGGGTGTGGGGTGGAGTTTCCGGACTCGGCGTCGCGCTCGGTCCCGTCGTCGGTGGTGCCGTGGTGGACGGGGTCTCGTGGCAGGCAGTGTTCTGGCTCAATGTCCCGGTTGCGGCACTGGCGGTGCCCCTGGTGCTCTACGCGCTGCGGGAGTCGACGGGCCCGCGGCAGCCGCTCGATCCGATGGGCGTGCTGCTCTCCGGAGGGGCGGTGTTCCTCGGAGTGTGGGGGATCGTGCACGGCAACGACGACGGCTGGACCAGCGTGTCGGTGCTCGGCACCCTCGTCGCTGCGGTGCTGCTGCTGGTGGCCTTCGTGGTGCGGGAGTGGAGGGCCGAGTTCCCGGTGATGCCGCTGCGGTTGTTCCGGTCCCGGCAGTTCTCTCTCGCGAACGTCATTGCGCTGACATTCACTCTCGGCATGATGGGCGCGGTGTTCCTGCTGTCGCAGTACCTGCAGATCGTGTCCGGGTACAGCCCCTTCGCGGCGGGACTGCGGACACTGCCGTGGACGGCGGCGCCGATGGTGGTCGCGCCGATCGCGGGTTTGCTCGCGCCTCGCGTGGGATTGCGGGCGCTGCTGGTGACCGGACTGGTACTGCAGGGATTGTCTCTGGTGTGGATGGCCGGGCTGATCGAGCCCGGGGTGCAGTACCCCAGTCTCGTCCCGGCATTCGTGATGGCCGGTGTCGGAATGGGATTGACCTTCGCGCCCACGGCGACGGCGGTGCTGGCCGATATGAGGGAAGCCGATCACGCGACGGCCAGCTCGATCAACTCGACGTTGCGTGAGGTGGGCGTGGCGCTCGGTATCGCGATCCTGACCGCCGTGTTCCTCGGGGCGGGTGGCAGTCTCACGCCGGCCGGGTACACGGACGCGCTGGCACCGGCGCTGTACGTGGGGGCGGGGTTCGTGGCGGTGGCGGTCGCCGCGGCAGCACTGATGCCACCGCGGCGAGCCGTGCAGTCGTCACCGCGACGAGCCGCGCAGTCGGGAGGTGCGGATCAGCCTTCGGTGACGACGGTGCCGTCGGCGAGTGGGCGGGTCATCGACCACAGCGTGATCGACTGACACTTCGACATCTTCCATTCGCCGTTCTCGACGACGTATTCGTCGACGTACTCGATGGAGCGAACGGTCTCGGTGTTGTCGATGAGGTTGACCTGGCGGAAGGCGAGTGTCCACTTGCCTTCCGCCAGCTCGTCGCTGCGGAGCGTGATGTCGGGGTGGAAGGCGTGGTGCATGTCGAGGATGACGTTCCTACCGTCGACCTTCTGGAGTGCGATGTTGCGGAAGACCTCGGCGATGGGGTCGGCGTCGTCGAACTTGCCGAGCGGGCCGTAGTCGATCAGGGCGCCGCGGTCGATGAAGCAGGCGCGGAAGGTGTCCGCGTCCTTCGCGTCGCATGCTCGCAGGTAGCGGTGCTTGAGTGCCTTGATGGCCTCGATCCGTTCGAGGTCGTCGAGGCGTTGTTCGATGGAGCGTTCCGTCATCACGGGGTTTCCTCTCGGTTGCGATCTGTGTCACAGAACCTAGGGGCTGCAAGACGATTCGCGCGAGGCTTTCCCGCTCAGTGGAGAACGCCGGTGGTGGACTCAGGCTCGGCCCGGGAATGCCGTCGTCGCGGGCGCTTCTCCGAGGATCGCGCGCCAGTTCGCCGCGCGCACTGCCGCCTCGGTGAGTGCGGTGACGCCCACCTCGCGGGTGTGCTCGGATCGGCTGCGTTCGACGACCGACAGCCAGGCGGCGGCGGTGTCGGTTTCGACCTGTGCGGCCAGTTGTGCGGCGGAGACGGGGTCCGTCACGGCGAACGGAATCGTGTAGCCGGCCTCCGGTTCCGGCGCGTCGACGTCGGCGGCGGCCAGCGCGTCGAGCGTGGCGTCGCGGCGGGCGCGGTGGGCCGCGGTGTTCGCGGCGACGAGGTCCGTGCGATTGGTGTTGGAGAAGGCGGCGACGATGCCGTACGCGAACACGGCCGCGTACTCGGCCTGCAGCGCGTCGAGCAGGGCCTGCTGTTCGGGCCCTGGACTGGTGGAACTCACGGCAACAACACCACCTGCTGTGCGGCGCACGCGGCGCTGATCGAACCGAGGAGACCGGCGCGATACCCGGACTGGGTCCGGGCGAGTTTGCCGGCGTCGCGCTGAGCCGAGGCCAGGTCGGCCCTGAGCTGATCGATGGGGACCGGCGCGGCGGCGGGCGGCGTGGTGGTCGTCGACGACGGTGGCGTGCTCGCCGCCCGCGCGATCTCCTCCTCCAGTGCGTCCGCGTGGGCTGTCCGTTCCGCCGCGATGACGCCGAGAGCGGCCGCGAGGTCGGGGCGGCCGGCGATCGTGGCCGTCGCGTTCGCGGCGTCGCGGCGCGCGAGCCGCGCCTGCTCCGTGAGCGCATCCATCTCTGCCGGGGTGTCGGCGTCGCCGGGATCCGAGCAACCGGTGATCAGGGTGAGCGCGGTGGTTCCCAGCGCGGCGCCGCCTGCGGCGCGCAAGGCCGCGCGCCGCGACAGCGGGGTGGTGAGGAAGGTCGTTCGCACATGATCATCGTGCCAGTCCGGTGCTCGATCGGCGGCATCGAGCTCAGCGCGCGGACGACGTCGGGCCGCGTCCACCCGGGCGGTCACGACGACTTCCGCGGCGCGATACCCTTGAGGCTCCACAGTCCACCCGGTGGTGTGTCTTGTCGTGCTTCGCCGAGGGCGGTGCTCGAACATGATCGCCGCACGTCAGCGATGACCACAACTGAAGCGAGGAGCGTCCCAGATGCCGGTGCCGTCGAGGGAGAGAGTGGTCGAGCTTCTCGCCGATCCCATCGGGCGTGAGGGCTACGACCTCGAGGATGTCACGATCACGCTCGCAGGTCGACACAGTTCGGTGCGCGTCATGGTCGACAGCGATTCGGGGCTCGAGCTCGACGAGGTCGCCCGCCTCAGCCACGTCATCTCGGATGTCTTCGACGCGGCGTCCGACTTCGGGGAGTCGCCGTACACGCTCGAGGTGACCTCGCCCGGGATCGACCGACCGCTCACCGAGGGGCGGCACTGGCGCCGTGCGCAGGGCCGCAAGGTTCTCGTCGAGCTCGCGGAGGAATCGGTGACCGGCCGGGTCGGCCGGCTCACCGACGGCGGCGTCGACCTCGTCGTGAAAGCGAAGGGCGGTCCGGTCGTGCGCCGGGTGGAACTCGCGGATGTCAAGAAAGCTGTTGTGCAGGTGGAGTTCTCGCGCCCGGACGCGAAGGAACTCGAGCTCGCGGGAGGAATCCCCGAGGGTCGGGTCGCGCCTGCGGACGTGGAAGCGTCGAACGAAGAGAACGAAGAAGGGTCGGACAAGTGAATATCGACATCGCAGCGCTGCGCGCTATCGAAGCGGACAAGGGAATCTCTGCGGGCACCATCATCGCCGCGATCGAGACGGCTCTGCTGACGGCGTACCGCCACACCGAGGGCCATCAACCGCACGCTCGCATCGACGTGGACACCAAGTCCGGTGTCGTCCGGGTCATGGCTCGCGACGTCGATTCCGACGGCAATCAGGTGGGCGAGGAATGGGACGACACTCCGGAGGGGTTCGGGCGCATCGCCGCCACCACGGCCCGTCAGGTGATCCTGCAGCGACTGCGCGATGCCGAGCACGAGCGCAGCTTCGGTGAGTTCGCCACGCACGAGGGCGAGATCGTCGGCGGCGTGATCCAGCGCGACACCCGCGCCAACGCGCGCGGCATGGTCGTGGTCCGGATCGGCAGCGAGGCCAACGGTGCCGAGGGCCTGATCCCGCCGGCCGAGCAGGTCCCGGGGGAGACCTACGAGCACGGTGACCGGATCAAGTGCTATGTGGTCGGTGTCTCCCGTGGACAGCGCGGACCGCAGATCACGCTGTCGCGCACGCACCCGAACCTGGTGCGGAAACTGTTCGCGCTCGAGGTCCCCGAGATCGCCGACGGCTCCGTCGAGATCGTCGCGGTCGCTCGCGAGTCCGGCCACCGTTCGAAGATCGCGGTCCACTCGCGCGTGCCCGGTCTGAACGCGAAGGGCGCATGCATCGGACCGATGGGCCAGCGCGTTCGGAACGTCATGAGCGAACTCGCCGGTGAGAAGATCGACATCATCGACTACGACGAGGATCCGGCGAAGTTCGTCGGTAACGCGCTCTCGCCGTCGAAAGTGGTGTCCGTCACTGTCGTCGACCCCGAGGCTCGTGCGGCGCGGGTGGTCGTCCCCGATTTCCAGCTGTCGCTGGCGATCGGAAAGGAAGGGCAAAACGCGCGCCTGGCTGCGCGGTTGACCGGCTGGCGGATCGACATCCGTAGCGACGCGGCGCCGGGTCCCGAGTCACAGGTCGGTAGCGAAACGACAGGTGCTTAGAAACGGGATGCGCAATTCACGGCGATACAGCGGTAGAGTGGTCGATGGTTCAGCGTGAACTGTCTGTGTCGACGCGTGTCCGGGGCAATGTTCCGGAGCGCACATGCGTCGGCTGTAGGCGGAAAGGGCTGGCCACCGACCTGCTCAGGGTTGTGGCGCGTGAACTCGAATCCGGCGGATTCGCTCTCACGCCCGATCCTCGGCGACGGCTTCCGGGGCGCGGCGCATGGTTGCATCGCGATCCGAAATGCCTGAGCGAAGCAGGACGGCGCCGAGCATTCGGCAGAGCGCTGCGGGTGTCCGGAAGTCTGGACTCCTCGGAACTCGACCGGTTGGTCGAGACCACCGAGTTGTCGTAGGCGGCTCACTCGAAACCTGTCCGACCCCGGGCAGGGATAACGCGGGACGCAGTACCACTCGAGACCTCTCGAGTTGCAACATCACTCGAGAATGTCGAGCAGTACCTCAGAGAACAGGCACAAGCACTCATGAGCACACCGTGAAGCACCAGCGATGAACGTCCATCGGAGATAACCGAGGTCGTGCGGGCAACAGTCGCTCGCTCGACCTCTCAGTAGAGGAGAGCAGTGGCAGGCAAGGCCCGCGTGCACGAGTTGGCGAAAGAACTCGGTGTCACAAGCAAGGAACTACTCGCACGGCTCAAGGAGCAGGGCGAGTTCGTGAAGTCGGCGTCCTCGACGGTCGAGGCCCCGGTCGCGCGTCGTCTGCGGGAGTCCTTCCCGTCGGCGAACGCGAAGCCCGAGGGTGGCGAATCGCCGCGTCCGTCGGCGAAGCCCGGTGCTACCGGAGCTTCCGCCCCCAAGCCGGGTGCCCCGCGCCCCGGCCCCAAGCCGGCACCGGCCGCCCCCGCGGCGCCCGCTCCTGCGGCTCCCGCCGCACCGAGCGCACCGGCCGCCCCCGGACCGCGTCCGGGACCGGCACCCACGCCGGGTCCCAAGCCCGCCCCGCAGACTCCTGCGGCGCAGGCTCCGGCCGCTCCGGCTGCGTCAGCGGCCCCGGCCGGCCCCAAGCCCGGCGGTCCGCGCCCCGGCCCCAAGCCGCCGCGCGTCGGTAACAACCCGTACTCGTCGGCTCCGGCCGAGCGCCCCGCGCCGCGGCCGGCTCCCGGTGCGCCGCGTCCGGGTGGTCCGCGACCCGGCCCGCAGGGTGGTGCGCCGCGTCCCGGCGTGCCCGGTGCGCCGCGTCCGGCCGCCGGCCCCGGTGGTCCGCGTCCGGCTCCCGGCCAGGGCGGTCCCCGCCCCAGTCCCGGCTCGATGCCTCCGCGCCCGAACCCGGGTGCAATGCCGCAGCGTGCTGCCCGCCCGGCGCCCGGCGCCGGTCGTCCCGGTGGCGGTCGTCCCGGTGCTCCGGGCGGTCGTCCCGGCGGCGGTGGCGGTGGCTACCGCGGCGGCGCCCCCGGTGGTGCTCCCGCAGGTGCAGGTGCAGGTGGCGGCGCTCCCGGTGGCTTCCGCGGTCGTCCCGGTGGCGGCGGCGGTCGTCCCGGTGGTCGTGGCGGTGCAGCCGGTGCGTTCGGTCGCCCCGGTGGCGCCCCGCGTCGTGGCCGTAAGTCGAAGCGGGCGAAGCGCGCCGAGTACGAGAGCATGCAGGCGCCCGCAGTCGGCGGCGTCCGGCTGCCCCGTGGCAACGGCGAGACCATCCGTCTCGCCCGCGGCGCGTCGCTGTCGGACTTCGCGGACAAGATCGACGCGAACCCCGCAGCACTCGTGCAGGCGCTGTTCAACCTCGGCGAGATGGTCACGGCGACTCAGTCGGTCAACGACGAGACGTTGGAGCTGCTCGGCGGCGAGATGAACTACGTCGTCCAGGTCGTCAGCCCGGAGGACGAGGACCGCGAGCTGCTCGAGTCGTTCGACCTCACCTACGGCGAGGACGAAGGCGACGAGACGGATCTCGCGTCGCGTCCGCCGGTGGTCACCGTCATGGGTCACGTCGACCACGGCAAGACCCGCCTGCTCGACACGATCCGCAAGGCCAACGTCCGCGAGGGCGAGGCCGGTGGCATCACCCAGCACATCGGCGCCTACCAGGTCCTCACGGAGCTGGACGGCAACGAGCGCCTGGTGACGTTCATCGACACCCCGGGCCACGAGGCCTTCACGGCCATGCGTGCGCGTGGTGCGAAGGCGACCGACCTCGCGATCCTCGTCGTCGCAGCCGACGACGGCGTCATGCCGCAGACGGTGGAGGCCATCAACCACGCCCAGGCGGCCGACGTGCCGATCGTGGTCGCGGTGAACAAGATCGACAAGGAAGGCGCGAACCCGGACAAGATCCGTCAGCAGCTGACCGAGTACGGGCTGGTCACCGAGGAGTACGGCGGCGACACCATGTTCGTCGACATCTCCGCCAAGCAGGGCACCAACATCGATGCCCTCCTGGAAGCGGTGCTGCTGACCGCGGATGCCGCTCTGGATCTGCGGGCCAACCCGGACATGGACGCCCAGGGTGTCGCCATCGAGGCGCACCTCGACCGGGGTCGCGGCCCCGTCGCGACCGTGCTCATCCAGCGCGGCACGCTGCGGGTCGGCGACTCGATCGTCGCGGGCGATGCCTACGGCCGCGTCCGTCGCATGATCGACGAGCACGGCGACGACGTGGAAGAGGCTCTGCCTTCGCGTCCCGTCCAGGTCGTCGGCTTCACGTCGGTCCCCGGCGCAGGCGACAACCTGCTCGTGGTCGACGAGGACCGGATCGCCCGCCAGATCGCCGACCGGCGTAATGCACGCAAGCGCAACGCGCTCGCTGCCCGCAGCCGTAAGCGCATCAGCCTGGAAGATCTGGATGCCGCGCTCAAGGAGCACAACGAGCTCAACCTCATCCTCAAGGGCGACAACTCCGGCACCGTCGAGGCGCTGGAAGAGGCCCTCATGGGGATCGAGATCGACGACGAGGTGCAGCTGCGCGTGATCGACCGCGGTGTCGGTGGCATCACCGAGACCAACGTCAACCTGGCGTCCGCGTCCAACGCGATCATCATCGGCTTCAACGTCCGTGCCGAGGGCAAGGCGACGGAGCTGGCGAACCGCGAGGGCGTCGACATCCGGTACTACTCGGTGATCTACCAGGCGATCGACGAGGTCGAGAAGGCCCTCAAGGGCATGCTCAAGCCGATCTACGAAGAGGTGGAGCTCGGCAAGGCCGAGATCCGCGCGATGTTCCGGTCCTCGAAGGTCGGAAACATCGCCGGATGCCTCGTCACCTCGGGCATCATCCGTCGCAACGCGAAGGCACGTCTGCTGCGCGACAACAAGGTGATTGCCGAGACCGTCACCATCTCCTCGCTCAAGCGGGAGAAGGACGACGCGACCGAGGTTCGCGAAGGCTACGAGTGTGGTCTGACCGTCACGTACTCCGACATCAAGGTCGGCGACGTGATCGAGGCCTACGAGCTTCGCGAGAAGCCGCGGGACTAGTCGCTCCGAACGTGTCCCTCCTCGGTGGCCTCGTGCCACCGGGGAGGGACACTCCGGCTCTGCCGGGGATCGACATGTCCCACACCGGAGGGAGGACTGGTGTTTCTCGGCGCGCTCGAGATGGACATCCTGTTCGGCGATGTGCGGTCATTGAAGGAGAAGCGGTCGCTGGTGCGACCGGTCCTGACCGAACTGCGACGCTATGGGGTGTCTGCCGCGGAGACAGGCGAACACGACCGCTACCGGCGGGCGCTGATCGGTGTCGCCGTGGCAAGTTCAGGGGTGGGACACGTCCACGAGGTGCTCGATCAATGCGAGCGGCACGTCGCCGGACGACCCGAGCTGCAACTACTTGCGGTTCGACGAAGAATTTTCGGCCCCGAAGACTGAACGGACCGGCGCGGGGCGACGCTGGAGAAATCCTGGAGAGGAGACTGATTGCCATGGCAGATCCTGCACGCGCACGCAGGCTCGCGAAGCGCATCAGCACGATCGTCGCGACGGCGATCGACCACGAGATCAAGGACCCGCGTCTTGCCTTCGTGACCATCACCGACGCGAAGGTGACGGCCGACCTGCACGACGCCACGGTGTACTACACCGTGATGGGCGAGAACATCGACACCGAACCGGACCTGGCCGGCGCTGCTGCGGGCCTGGAGAAGGCCAAGGGTGTGCTGCGGTCCAAGGTCGGCGCGGGCACCGGCGTCCGGTTCACACCGACGCTGACCTTCGTCGCCGACACGGTGCCGGACACGGCCCGGCACATGGAGGAACTCCTCGCCCGGGCGCGTGCCGCGGACGACGCGGTGGCCCGAGCGCGGGAGAACGCGTCGCCGGCCGGCGACGCCGACCCGTACAAAGATCCCCGTGCGGCCGGCGACGACGCGGCCGACGAGGACGCCTGACCCGAGACCGTCATGACTCACTGCCCGGAAACCGCGCCCCCGGCCCTCGCGTCACAGCCCCTGCCGCTGCAGGAGACGATCGAGGTGCTGGAGGGCGCGTCGTCCGTGACCGTCCTGTGTCACGTCCAGCCTGACGCCGACACCATCGGCAGCGGGCTCGCGCTCGGAATCGTGCTCATGCGCAAGGGGATTCCGGTGCAGGTGTCGTTCGCGTCCCCGGATCGACTGCCGGTGTCGATGGCAGGACTGCCGGGCACGGACCTCCTGGTCCCGGCGGACGCCGTCGACGAGTCCGTGGATCTGCTCGTGACGGTGGACTGCGGTAGCGCCGGGCGTCTCGGCGCCCTCGCGTCCCGACTCGGCGGCGCCCGGCGCTCACTCGTGATCGACCATCATCGGTCGAACACCCGTTACGGGACGTTCGACCTGATCGACGACTCCGCGGAGGCGACGACGGCGGTGCTGGCCCGCCTGTTCGACCTGTGGGGCGTCGAGATCGACGCCGACCTCGCCCACTGCCTGTACGCGGGTCTGGTCACCGACACCGGCTCCTTCCGGTGGGTCCAGCCGGGCACCCACGAACTCGCCGAGCGCCTGCTCGCGACCGGGATCGACGGGCCCGGCATCGCGCGTCGCCTGCTCGACACCCACCCCTTCGGTTGGTTGCCGATGCTGGGCGCCGTGCTGTCGTCCGCCGTGCTGGTGCCCGACGCCGCCGACGGTCGCGGCCTGGTCCATGCCGTCATCCGCTGCACCGACTCGGCCGGGCTCGGCTCGGAAGAGGTCGAGAGCGTGATCGACATCGTGCGCACCACCGCGGAGGCGGAGGTCGCCGCCGTCTTCAAGGAGTCCACCCCCGGATCGTGGTCGGTGTCGCTGCGGTCGAAGGACACCGTGGACGTGTCGGCGGTAGCCGAGCATCTCGGCGGTGGCGGACACCGCTTCGCCGCCGGCTACACCGCGACCGGCGCCGTCGAGTCCGCGATCACCGCGCTGCGTGAGACCCTCGGCTGACTTGACCGGCGCCGATCACCGCACCCCGCACGAACGCGGGCCGGCCGACGCGGGCCCGCGCCGGATCCTCGGCCTCGCCGTACCCGCGCTGGGTGTCCTGGCGGCCGAACCGCTCTATCTACTCCTCGACATCGCGATCGTGGGACGGCTCGGGGCCCTCGCGCTCGCCGGTCTCGCCGTCGGCGGCCTCGTCCTCGCGCAGGTGAGCACGCAGTTGACCTTCCTGTCCTACGGCACGACCGCCCGGGCGTCGCGCCTGCACGGCGCCGGGCGTGAACGGGACGCGGTCCGGGAGGGTGTACAGGCGACGTGGCTCGCGCTCGGGATCGGCGCGGTCCTGGTGGTCGCGGTGCAGGTCCTCGCGGGTCCGGTCACGTCGCTGATCGCCGGGGACGGCGAGATCGCGGCCGCGGCGGAACGGTGGCTGCGGATCGCCGTGTTCGGGGCGCCGCTGATCCTCGTCGCGATGGCCGGCAACGGCTGGATGCGGGGAGTACAGAACACGATGCGGCCGCTGGGCTTCGTGCTCGTCGGTCAAGCGGTCTCCGCGGTCCTGTGTGTGCTGCTCGTCCACGGTGTGGCCGGTGCGCCGCGCTGGGAACTGGAGGGCTCGGCGGTCGCCAACGTCGCGGGCCAGGCGACGTCGGCGGCGCTGTTCGGTGTCGCGTTGTTGCGTGCCCGGGTGCCGCTGCGTCCCAGTTGGACGGTGATGCGGGCGCAGATGGTGCTCGGCCGTGATCTGATCCTGCGGAGCCTCGCGTTCCAGGCGTGCTTCCTGTCCGCCGCGGCCGTCGCATCCCGCTTCGGGGCGGCATCCGTCGCCGCCCACCAGGTGGTGCTGCAGCTGTGGAACTTCGTGGCGTTGACGCTCGATTCGCTCGCGATCGCCGCCCAGACCCTCGTCGGAGCCGCGCTCGGGCGCAGCGACGTGCGCGGTGCGAACCGGCTGGCCTGGCGGGTGACGCGCTGGTCGGCGGTGTTCGCGACCGTCCTGGCGCTGGTGTTCGCGGCCGGAGCAACCCTGATCCCGACGTTCTTCACCGACGACCCGGCGGTGCTTGACCAGACCTCCGTCGCGTGGTGGTTCTTCGTCGGCATCATGCCGGTGGCCGGAATCGTGTTCGCGCTGGACGGCGTACTCCTCGGGGCCGGCGACGCCGCCTTCCTGCGGACCGCCACGCTGGCCTGCGCGCTGATCGGCTTTCTGCCGCTCATCTGGTCGTCGCTCGCGTGGGAGTGGGGCCTCGCCGGAATCTGGCTGGGGCTTACCGTGTTCATGGTGTTGCGGATGCTGACGGTGTTGTGGCGGACCGCATCGGGACGTTGGGCCGTCGGGGGCTCCGACCGCCAGCTGCAGGAGGCGAAAGGGTAGTGGTGTGGCAGGGAAACTGATGGCGGTGAGCGACACACACGTCGGGCACCGGGGCAATCGCCCGATCACCGAGGAGATCTACCCGGAGTCGCCCGACGACTGGCTGATCGTCGCCGGTGACGTATCCGAGAAGGCCGACGACATCCGCTGGGCGTTGACCCTGCTGAAGAGTCGCTTCGCGAAGGTGATCTGGGTGCCCGGCAACCACGAGCTGTGGACCACGGCCAAGGATCCCGTGCAGATGCACGGCAAGGCTCGCTACGACTACCTGGTCGACATGTGCCGCGAGATCGGCGTCCTCACCCCCGAGGATCCGTATCCGGTGTGGGAGGGCGACGGCGGCCCCGCCACGGTGGTCCCGATGTTCCTGCTGTACGACTACAGCTTTCTTCCCGACGGCGCCACCGACAAGACCGACGGTCTCCGGATCGCCCGTGACAAGAACGTCGTCGCCACCGACGAGTTCCTGCTCTCGTCCGAGCCCTACGCGACGCGCGATGCGTGGTGCCGTGCCCGCCTCGCGGAGACCCGTGCGAGGCTCGACGCTCTGGACCTGTCGATCCCGACGATCCTGATCAACCATTTCCCGCTCGTGCGTCAGCCCACCGAGGTGCTCTACTACCCGGAGTTCGCGCTGTGGTGCGGCACCACCGAAACTGCCGACTGGCACACCCGCTACAACGCTGCGTGTTGCGTCTACGGCCACCTGCACATCCCGCGCACCACCTACTACGACGGCGTCCGCTTCGAGGAGGTCTCGCTCGGCTACCCGCGCGAGTGGCAGCGGCGCGGGCTGCCGGACAAACTGCTCCGGCAGATTCTGCCGGTGCCCGAGTACGCGCCCGGCACGCTCAACAAGTTCGGCGGCCATTTCCGGATCACCGCCGAGCAGGAAGCCGAGTACGAACGCATGCGCGCACAGCGCTGACAGGGGAGTTGGATTGATCGAGCGCATTCTGCCCGCCGGCGTCGCGTCCGCGGAACTGTTCGAGGACCCGCCCGGCCTGCAACCGCACCCGCAGGAGGAATCGCTGATCGCGAAGGCGGTCGAGAAGCGTCGGCGCGAGTTCATCGGCGCCCGCCACTGCGCGCGCCTCGCGATGGCCGACCTGGGCGTCGAACCGGCACCGATCCTGCGGGGCGACAAGGGGTCTCCGGTGTGGCCACGGGGCGTCGTGGGAAGCCTGACCCACTGCGACGGCTACCGCGCCGCAGTGCTCGGGTACGCGATGCAGGTCCGCAGCGTCGGTATCGACGCGGAACCGAACGGCCCACTGCCGAACGGTGTCCTCGACGCGGTGAGCCTGCCCGCGGAGCGTGAGTGGTTGACGTCGGCCGAACCGGCGCCGGTGCACTGGGACAGGCTTCTGTTCTGCGCCAAGGAGGCCACCTACAAGGCGTGGTTCCCGCTCACCGGTCGCTGGCTCGGCTTCGAGGACGCCCACATCACCTTCACGGCGGGCGCCGAGAGCACCGACGGGATCGGCGGGACGTTCCGTTCCCGTCTGCTGGTGCCGGGCGACTCGACGGACGGCGGCGCGCCGCTCGCGAGTTTCGACGGCCGCTGGATCGTCTCGGACGGCTTGATCGTCACGGCAATTTCGGTGAGCTGACCGGCGGCTGGCAGAATCGCATCACGTGCCCAAGTCTCAAAAACCGTCCTCCGGTCTCGTCGGCGCCGGTCTGCTGATCGTCGACAAGGAAGCCGGCATGACCAGCCACGACGTGGTCTCGCGGTGTCGGAAGCTGCTGAACACCCGCAAGGTCGGGCATGCCGGCACCCTCGATCCGATGGCCACCGGTGTGCTGATCCTCGGTGTCGAGCGGGCCACCAAGCTGCTCGGCCTGCTGGCGCTGACCACCAAGTCGTATTCCGCCACGATCCGGTTGGGCCAGGCCACGACGACGGACGACGCCGAGGGCGAGGTGCTCACGACCGCCGACGCATCGGCCGTCACCGACGAGCAGATTGCCGCCGAGATCGCGAAGTTGACGGGTGACATCCAGCAGGTGCCCGCGAGCGTCAGCGCGATCAAGGTCGACGGGCAGCGCGCGCACGCACTGATCCGGGCGGGCGAGGAGGTGACTCTCGCGGCGCGTCCGGTGACGGTGTCACGCTTCGACGTGCTGGCCCGCCGCGACGTCCCCGGGGATTCGGGCGGCTTCGTGGACCTCGACGTCGACGTCGACTGCTCGTCGGGCACCTACATCCGCGCGCTCGCGCGGGACCTGGGCGCTGCGCTCGGCGTCGGCGGGCACCTGACCGCGCTGCGCCGCACGAGCGTCGGGCCGTTCACGCTCGAGCACGCCCGCACGCTCGAGCAGTTGGCCGAGGACCCTGCCGTCAGCCTCGACATCGACCAGGCCGCCCAGACCGCGTTCCCGCACAGGCAGATCAGCGCCGCGGAGGCCGAGTCGATCAGTCAGGGACGCTGGCTCGAGCCGATCGGCCGCAAGGAGATCTACGCCGCCATCGACCCGAGTGGCCACACGATCGCACTCATCCAGGAGCGCGGTAAGCGAGCCAGTTCGGTGATGGTCGTGCGCCCCGCGACGCTGCGGTAGCGGGTCGTCAGCTCCCCGGGACGAAACCGGGATAGACGAAGTGGCCGGGCCCGCCGCCGGGCAGCCCTGCCCCGAGCGATCCGGGATAGTCCTGTGCGAGCTTGGTGAGCTTGTGCGGGTTCCCCTCGCGGTCGGCCTGCCAGCACTCGAGCAGGACGCCGTGGAAACCGGTGCACACGATGCGAGTGTCGGTGCCGAACGGCGACGTCAGCCGGTTCGCGCTGACGAACGGGTTCCAGTAGTCCAGATCGGTGGGGGTGAGGAAACCGTCGTAGTCGAACGGTGCCAGCGGGCTGGGATACGGCGGGGGCGTCGGCCACTCGTCCGCCGACGCGGTCCCGGCCCCAGCCAGGGCGACGGCGGCGGTAGCGCCCAGTGCTGCGGCGATGCGGGCGGTTCGGCGGAGGGCTGTGCTCATCGCGGACCTCGTCTCGATCGGTTGCCCGCCTCGGTCGCGGCGTGCGTGAACCGAGCCTAGACCAGCCAGATGGCTTGTGCCGCAGGGTTGCCGAGGTCGACGTTGCCGGTGGCGGGGTCGGTGCCGAGCCGAATCGACACGGTGCCCGCGAAGTCGCGCCGCTCGATCACCGTGATGTCGGTGTCGAGTGCGATGCCGACGGAATCGAAGTAGCGGAGCATCGCCGGATCGGCGTCGGAGATCCGGGCGACCCGCCCGGACTCGCCGTCCTGGTAGTCGCTCAGTTGCCGCGCCGGGGGAGTGGGCACCGATCCGTCCGCTGACGGGATGGGATCACCGTGCGGATCGCGTTCGGGGAAGCCGAGCTTGGCGTCGATCCGGTCGATCATCCGGTCGGACACCGCATGTTCGAGGACCTCGGCCTCGTCGTGGACCTCGTCCCACCCGTATCCGAGCTCGTTCACGAGGAACGTCTCGATCAACCGGTGTCGGCGCACCATGGACACCGCGGCCGAGCGGCCGGCGTCCGTGAGGGCGATCGACCCGTACCGGGCGTGATCGACCAGTCCCTGGTCGGACAGCTTCCGGATGGCTTCGGAGACGGTGGAGGCGGAGACGCCGATCCGCTCCGAGAGGAGCTTGGTCGACACCCGCTCCCGAGACCATTCCTGGACGGTCCAGATGACCTTGAGGTAGTCCTGTGCCACCGACGACAAGGTCTCCGGGTGCGTCACCTCGCTCGGTGCGGGTGCGTCTGATTTCTGCGTGGCCACGGTTACGAGCTTAGGCAACCGTCACGTGGGACACACATCACCTCCTGTTCGGTTCGGCGATTGCGCAACATGATCAGCGGATTCGGGCCGCAGGGTCGGTCCGAACGTGACCGGTGTGTGCCGTGGCCGTAGGCTGCCACCTGTGCAGAGATGGCGAGGTCTGGACGATGTGCCGGCGGACTGGGGGCGTTGCGTCCTGACGATCGGCGTTTTCGACGGCGTGCATCGTGGGCACGCGCAACTGATTTCCCGTGCGGTCGACGCGGCCCGAGAGCGTGGAATCCCCAGTGTCCTGATGACATTCGATCCGCATCCCGCTGAGGTGGTGCGGCCGGGTAGTCATCCGGCGCAGTTGACGACGCTGCCGCGGCGGGCCGAGCTGGCCGAGGAGCTGGGTATCGACGTCTTCTGCGTCATGCCGTTCACCACCGAGTTCATGAAACTCTCGCCCGAGCGGTACGTCCACGAGATCCTCGTCGAGCGGCTCCACGTCTCCGAGGTCGTGGTGGGGGAGAACTTCACGTTCGGACGCAAAGCGGCCGGGAACGTCGATCTGCTGCGCCGGACCGGCGCGCGGTTCGGCTTCGCGGTGGACGGTGTGAACCTGCTCGCGGAGCACGCGGTGACCTTCTCGTCGACCTACATCCGCTCGTGCGTCGACGCCGGGGACGTCGCGGCGGCTGCCGAGGCGCTGGGGCGCCCGCACCGCGTCGAGGGTGTCGTCGTGCACGGGGACGGCCGTGGTCGCGGGCTCGGGTTCCCGACTGCGAACATCGCGCCGCCGATGTACTCCGCGATTCCTGCCGACGGCGTGTACGCGGCCTGGTTCACGGTGCTGGGGCCCGGCCCCGTGGAGGGCACGGTCGAACCCGGCAAGCGGTACGCCGCGGCCGTGTCGGTCGGCACGAACCCCACGTTCTCCGGCCGCACCCGGACGGTGGAAGCCTTCGTCCTCGACCGGGAGGCGGACCTGTACGGCCAGCACGTGGCGGTCGACTTCGTCCAGCGGGTGCGTGGGATGGAGAAGTTCGACTCGGTCGAGGCCCTCATCGAGGAGATGGGCCGCGACGCCGAGAAAGCCCGCGCCATCCTCGCGGAGGCGGCCGATCGTTGACGGCCCGGGTGGCCTGGTAGGCTCTACCGCTGGTGTGTGCTGCGGTTCGCGGCGGCCACACCGTCGGATGTGCGGGGAGACCTGCGAGATCCGGTTCCTTTCACGCGGACGTCAGTTACAGGAGTGCACCAAGTGGCATTGACCACCGAGCAGAAGAAGCAGATCCTCGGCGAGTACGGACTGCACGAGACCGACACCGGTTCGCCGGAGGCGCAGGTGGCCATGCTCACCAAGCGCATCGTCGATCTCACCGAGCACCTGAAGATGCACAAGCACGACCACCACTCCCGCCGCGGCCTGCTGCTGCTGGTCGGACGCCGTCGTCGTCTGCTGAAGTACGTCCAGAAGGTCGACATCAACCGTTACCGCTCGCTCATCGAGCGTCTCGGCCTGCGCCGATAAGACGGTCGTCCGGCGAATCGCTTCGCCGACCTCACCGATAGCCAACGAGGCACTGTTTAGACTGAGCCTCGTTGGCTATCGGTGTTTGCACCACCAGGGTGTGTACGACTGCCACCCGTCCCCGTAGCCGTGGCGTCGGTCTTCGGTAGTGGCCATCCGGACGAGTTCCGGCCGGCTTCGATCGACGGCCGCCTCCGCGCTGGGGTGAACAGCCGCGACCACCACGGGCACATGCCGATGTGGAGCGGCAAAAGACGAGAGGGAAGAGAAGAGAAGCAATGACAGACAATTCCGCAGTAGAGGTCGAAGAGGGCGTGTTCGAGTCCACCGCCGTCATCGACAACGGGAGCTACGGCACCCGCACCGTTCGTTTCGAGACCGGGCGCCTCGCGCAGCAGGCCGCCGGCGCCGTCGTCGCCTACCTGGACGACGAGACCATGCTGCTGTCGGCCACCTCGGCCAGCAAGCAGCCCAAGGAACACTTCGACTTCTTCCCGCTGACGGTGGACGTCGAGGAGCGTATGTACGCCGCGGGTCGCATCCCCGGCTCGTTCTTCCGTCGTGAGGGACGTCCCTCCACCGACGCGATCCTGACCTGCCGCCTGATCGACCGGCCGCTGCGCCCGTCGTTCGTCGACGGCCTCCGCAACGAGATCCAGGTCGTCGTCACGGTCCTGAGTCTCGATCCCAAGGATCTGTACGACGTCGTCGCGATCAACGCGGCATCCGCGTCGACGCAGATCGCCGGTCTGCCGTTCTCCGGTCCCGTCGGCGGCGTGCGCGTTGCGCTGATCACCTCGGAGGAGAACAAGAAGGGCCAGTGGGTCGCGTTCCCGACCGTCGAGCAGCTCGAGAGCGCCGTCTTCGACATGGTCGTCGCGGGCCGCGTGGTCGAGTCCGGTGACGTCGCGATCATGATGGTCGAGGCCGAGGCCACCGAGAACGTCATCAGCCTGATCGACGGTGGCGCCCAGGCGCCCACCGAGGCGATCGTGGCCGAGGGCCTCGAGGCCGCCAAGCCGTTCATCGCGAGCCTGTGCGGCGCGCAGCAGGCGCTGGCCGAGAAGGCCGCCAAGCCCACCGGCGAGTACCCGCTGTTCCCGGCGTACCAGGACGACGTGTACGCCGCGGTGGAGAAGGCTGCGGCCGCTCCGCTTTCCGAGGCGCTGTCCATCGCCGGCAAGCAGGAACGCGACGACAAGACCGACGAGGTCAAGGCCGAGGTTCTCGAGCAGGTCGCACCGCAGTTCGAGGGGCGCGAGAAGGAGATCGGCGCAGCGTTCCGCTCGCTGACGAAGAAGCTTGTGCGCCAGCGCATCCTGCGCGACCAGTTCCGCATCGACGGCCGTGGCATCACCGATATCCGGTCGCTGTCCGCCGAGGTCGCCGTGATCCCGCGGGCCCACGGTTCGGCGCTGTTCGAGCGTGGCGAGACCCAGATCATGGGTGTCACCACCCTCGACATGGTCAAGATGGCGCAGCAGGTCGACTCGCTCGGTCCCGAGACCAGCAAGCGCTACATGCACCACTACAACTTCCCGCCGTACTCGACCGGTGAGACCGGCCGCGTCGGTTCGCCGAAGCGTCGCGAGATCGGCCACGGCGCCCTCGCCGAGCGCGCCCTCGTGCCGGTGCTGCCGAGCCAGGAAGAGTTCCCGTACGCGATCCGCCAGGTCTCGGAGGCACTGAGCTCCAACGGTTCCACCTCGATGGGCTCGGTCTGCGCCTCGACGCTGTCGCTGCTGAACGCCGGTGTGCCGCTCAAGGCTCCCGTCGCCGGCATCGCGATGGGCCTGGTCTCCGACGAGGTCGACGGGGAGACCCGGTACGTCGCGCTCACCGACATCCTCGGTGCCGAGGATGCCTTCGGCGACATGGACTTCAAGGTTGCGGGCACCAAGAACTTCGTCACGGCCCTGCAGCTCGACACGAAGCTCGACGGCATCCCGTCGCAGGTTCTCGCCGGCGCGCTGTCGCAGGCCCACGACGCCCGCACCACGATCCTCGAGGTCATGGCCGAGGCCATCGACGCCCCGGACGAGATGAGCCCGTACGCGCCGCGGATCACCACCATCAAGGTGCCCGTGGACAAGATCGGTGAGGTCATCGGCCCCAAGGGCAAGATGATCAACTCGATCACCGAGGAGACCGGCGCCAACATCTCCATCGAGGATGACGGCACGGTGTACGTCGGTGCCGCGGACGGTCCGTCCGCGCAGGCCGCGATCGACAAGATCAACGCCATCGCCAACCCGCAGCTGCCCAAGGTGGGCGAGCGTTTCCTGGGCACGGTCGTCAAGACCACCGCCTTCGGCGCGTTCGTCTCGCTGCTCCCGGGCCGCGACGGACTGGTGCACATCTCCAAGCTGGGCAACGGCAAGCGGATCGCCAAGGTCGAGGACGTCGTCAACGTGGGCTCCAAGCTCCGCGTCGAGATCGCCGACATCGACAACCGCGGCAAGATCTCGCTGATCCCCGTGGAGGATGCTGCGGAAGGCTCCGCCGCCCCCGCCGAGGGTGACGCCCCCGCCGAGTAGGCCGGTCACAGCACTGCGCCTCGGCCCCGCACGGTTCGTCCGTGCGGGGCCGAGGCGTTTGGCCCGCGGTGTATCGTGGATCGACGTTCACCACCCCTTCCGGCACATGTCCGGACTGTCGCAGACTCGCCCGCTGTCGCAGACTCTCCCGGCCTCGAGGAAACACGAACCGCCATATGGCTCAATCCCTTCGCGAGAAGCCCCGACGGGGCTCCGCACCGAACACCCGCCCGCAGACCGGCGTCCAGCGCACCGTCCTCCCCGGCGGCCTCCGGGTCGTCACCGAACACGTGCCGGGCGTTCGTTCGGCGTCCGTCGGCGTCTGGGTCGGTGTGGGCTCACGCGACGAACAGCCGTCCGTCGCGGGCGCCGCGCACTTCCTCGAACACCTGCTGTTCAAGTCCACCCCGACCCGGACGGCGCTCGACATCGCGCAGGTGATGGACGGTGTCGGCGGCGAACTCAACGCCTTCACGTCGAAGGAACACACGTGCTTCTACGCGCACGTGCTCGACGACGATCTGCCGCTCGCCGTGGACCTCGTGAGCGACGTGGTGCTGCGGGGCCGTTGCCGCGCAGTCGACGTCGACGTCGAGCGCCAGGTGGTGCTCGAGGAGATCTCGATGCGGGACGACGATCCCGAGGACCTGCTCGGCGACGCGTTCCTGACCGCGCTCTTCGGCGACCACCCGGTGGGGCGTCCCGTGATCGGCAGCGTCGACTCCATCGAGTCGATGACGCGGAGCCAGCTGCACTCCTTCCACGTGCGCCGCTACACCCCCGAGCGGATGGTGGTCGCGGTCGCCGGCAACGTCGAACACGAGCACACCGTGGAGTTGGTGCGGGCGGCGTTCTCCGGGCACCTCGACCGTGACGTCGATCCCGCGCCCCGGCGCGGTGGCGCGATCCGGCTGCGGACGGCACCGACCCTGAGCCTGACCAAGCGCGACAGCGAGCAGGCGCATCTGGCGCTCGGTGTGCGAGCCTTCGGTCGGCACGAGGGCCACCGATGGCCACTGTCGGTGCTCAACGCGGCCGTCGGCGGCGGCCTGAGTTCCCGTCTGTTCCAAGAGATTCGCGAGGAGCGGGGGCTGGCGTACTCGGTCTATTCCGGGGTGGACACGTTCGCCGACACCGGTGCGTTCTCGGTGTACGCCGGATGCCAACCCGAGAATCTCGGCGAAGTGGCGACTTTGATCCGCGAGGTGCTCGCCAACGTCGCCTCCGACGGCATCACCGACGCCGAGTGCGCGCGGGCGAAGGGATCGTTGCGCGGATCGTTGGTGCTGGGCCTCGAGGACTCGGGTTCGCGGATGACCCGGATCGGGCGCAGTGAACTGAACTACGGCAACCACCAGTCGGTTTCCGAGACGCTCGCGCGCATCGACGAGGTCACCACCGACGAGGTGCGCGAGGTGGCGCGGGTGCTGCTGCGGCGTCCGTTCGCGGCCGCCGTCGTCGGACCGTACCGGCGCAAGCGGGACCTGCCGGCGTCGGTGCGGGGAATCGTCCGATAGACCTGGCCGTCACTGCCGGTACATCGCCACCCGCACGACGTCCGCGGGATCGACCAGATGATCGTGACCGTCCTCTCCGGCCTCGATCTGCACCCAGTCGATCCGGCCGGTGAACGCGTTGTCGCCCGTCGGATACTCCGGCGTGACGGTGGACAGACTGTCTCGGCCGACATCGGAGAACTCGTAGCCGAAACCGATCGGCTCGGTCCGCTCGACACGACCCTCCGCGACGGCGGTGCCGTCGACGAAGAGTGTCACGGTGCCGCCCTTGCCGAGTCCGCCGCCGTCGTAGGCGAACTCGCTGCGCACCTGGTGCAGCCCCACGTCGACCGTGTCGGGAGCTCGGATGTAGCTGCGCTCGATCCCGAACAGGTTGTAACAGAACGTAGGTCGGCCGTCCCGGAAGTAGAACGACCAGCCGCCGGCGTGCCCGCCGAGGTTGAGGATCACACCGCGGGCACCGCCGTCGGGGACGTCGACCTGCGCGGTGAGCGACCAGGATCGGTTCCGGCAGTTCACGATGTGCATCTCGAGCAGCGCCTGCATCCCGGGCAGCAGCACCTGCCGATTGCCGGGTACGAGCCGCGGTTTGCCCGACAGCCCGGGCAGCACGCGCTCGAAGGTGCGGTCGTCCAGCGGCAGCACGTTGTACCGGGTCGCCTCGATCAGGAACAGCCGCTGCAGCTCGCGCAGCCGCTCGGGGTACTCCTTCGCGAGGTCACGCGCCTGGGTCCAGTCGGCGGCGCCGTCGTACAGCTCCCACACGTCGTCGTCGAACGCGATGCCTGCGCCGCCGGGAATCTGCCACGGCGTCCGGTGCTTGGTGACCGCCGACCAGCCCCGGTGGTAGATCCCACGGTTGCCGAGCATCTCGAAGTACTGCGTCACGTGCCGCTCGGGCGCCGCCGCGTCGTGAAAGCTGTATGCCATGTCGACACCCTCGAGCGGGTGCTGCCGGACGCCGTTCACCGTCGTCGGCGCCGGGATCCCGGCGGCCGCAAGGACCGTCGGGGCGACGTCGACGACGTGGTGGAACTGGTTGCGCACCTCGCCGCGCGCTGCGAATCCGCGCGGCCAGTGCACCACCGTGCCGTTGCGGGTCCCGCCCCAGTGTGAGGCGACCTGCTTGGTCCACTGGTACGGGGTGTCCATCGCGTGCGCCCAGCCCACCGCGTAGTGCGGGGACGAGTCGGGGCCGCCGAGCTTGTCCAGCGCACCCAGCAGGAACTCGGGCGTCTCGATGCCCGCCATCCCGTTGAGGCTGATCAGTTCGTTGGACGTGCCCTGGAGCGTGCCCTCGGCCGACGCGCCGTTGTCGCCGATGATGTAGAACACCAGCGTGTCGTCCAGGGCCCCGATCCGGTCGATCTCCTCGACCACGCGACCGACCTGGCGGTCGGTGTGCTCGAGGAACCCCGCGTAGTTCTCCATCTGCCGCCGCAGGACCGGAAGCAACCTCTCGTCCATCTCGTCCCAGGCGGGAATCGCGTCGTGCCGACGGGTGAGTTCGGCATCCGCGGGCACGACGCCGAGTTCCTTCTGCCGCGCGAAGATCCGCTCCCGAAGCACGTCCCAACCGTCGTCGAACCGTCCCCGGTACCGTTGGGCCCACTGCTGCGGAACGTGGTGCGGAGCGTGTGTGGCGCCGGGGGCGAAGTACAGGAAGAACGGCTTGTCGGGTGTGAGGACCTTCTGCTGCCGCACCCACGCGATCGCCTTGTCGGCCAGGTCCTCGGTGAGGTGGTAGCCCTCTTCCGGGGTGCCCCACGGCTCCACCCGGCCGGTGCCCTCGTGCAGGGTGGGATACCACTGGTCGGTCTCGCCGCCGAGGAAGCCGTAGAAGTACTCGAAGCCGTTACCCGGTGACGGCCAGCGGTCGAACGGCCCCACCGGGCTGGTCTCCCAGATCGGGACCTCGTGGCACTTGCCGACGTGCGCGGTGGCGTAACCGTTGAGTTTGAGGATCTCGGCGAGCGGCGCGCACGTGTCCGGCCGGACGGAGGTGTAGCCGGGCGCGGCGGTCGCCATCTCGGTGATGCTGCCCATTCCCACCGTGTGATGGTTCCGCCCGGTGAGCAGGGCCGCCCGCGTCGGTGAGCACAGTGCGGTCGTATGGAACCGGGTGTACTTCAGGCCGTCGTCGGCGAGGCGCTGCGCGGTCGGCGTCTGAGCCGGCCCGCCGAACGCACTCGACGCCCCGAAACCCACGTCGTCGAGTAACACGATCAGCACGTTCGGTGACCCGTCCGGCGGACGCAGCGGGCGCAGCGGAGTGAATCGCGAGTCCGGGTCCTTCGCGTCGTACAGCACGGTGCCGACATGCGTCCGGTCCGGGATCGGCAGGATCTGCCGGCCGAAGTCACCGGATTCGCGGTTTCCGCTCGCTGCGCCCACCGGGACGACCCTTCTGACGATCGACGTGCCGTCGGTGCCCCCTCCCTCGACGGTACGGTCCGCTCGCCGTGCTTCGCAGCGGAATCCCAGCGTTCGGTTCCGTGGACGGGGGTAGCCTCGAAATTGCGTCGGTCGGTGGGATCGGGCGCCTGTCCGATCCGTGGTCGGTGCCGCCGTCGGCGCCCGAAATGACTGTCCGGCATCGAATTCCGAGATCGCAGCGACGGCAGGGACGGGGCTGACGGGACATGGACGAACTGGCGGAGTGGGACATCGTGACCGGTGTCGGGATCACGGCACTGGGGGTGGCGGCAGGCCGGGCGATGGAGACGAATCGGGACGGGGGTCTCGTCTCCGATCCGTACGCGGCGGCATTCGTCGAAGCCGCGGCGCCACCGACCCCGATGCCGACGCGGCTCGAGGATGCCGACGGCCGTGAAATGCCGTGGCGGTCGATGGCCGACTACATGGGGGTGCGCTCGCGCTACTTCGACGACTACTTCGGTGCGGCCGGTCGGGCGGGCATCGGCCAGATGGTCCTGCTCGCCGCGGGCCTGGACGTCCGCGCCTACCGTCTGGACTGGCCGGACGGCACCACGATCTACGAACTGGACGCTCCGAAAGTGCTGTCCTTCAAGGACGACGTCCTGGCCGCCGAGGATGCGCGTGTGCGCGCCGACCGGCGGGTGGTGGCGGTCGATCTGCGTGAGGACTGGCCGCAAGCACTGCAGGAGAAGGGTTTCGATCGCGCGCAGCCGTCGGCGTGGCTGGCGGAGGGATTGCTGCCGTTCCTTCCCAACGCCGCGAAGGAGCGGCTCTGCCGGTCGGTGACCGAGTTGTCCGCGCCCGGGAGCCGATTCGAGGTGGAGCACATCGACGACGTCCGCTCCATGATGCAGGAGGAGTCGGCGCAGCGTGCGCGCGACCTGTTCGGTGTCGACATCGAATCGCTGTGGCCCGACGACGGACCGTTCGATCCCGCGGCATGGTTGACCGAGCACGGATGGGATGTCGAGGCCGAGCGCTCGGTGGACGTCGCCGAACGGTTCGGCCGGCCGCTCGAGAGCCCGAACGGGGACCCGTCGCGTTCGAGTCTGTTCATCACCGCCGTTCGCCTCTGACGGTCGAGCGTCGGATGCGGGCCGCGGACCGCCGCATCGTAGGCTTGTCTCGAACGCATTCAGGGATTCAGGGACTTCGGGCGGAGCGTGTACGTGACTTCAGCAGCACCCATCAGGGTCGGTGTTCTCGGTGCCAAGGGCAAGGTGGGCCGCGCGATGTGCGAGGCCGTCGAGCAGGCCGACGACCTCGAACTGGTGGCCGGTGTCGACCAGGGTGAGCGCATCGAGCACTTCGTCGATCAGCGCACGCAGGTGGTCATCGACTTCACTCATCCCGACGTGGTCATGGACAACCTGCAGTTCCTGATCGCCAACGGCATCCACGCCGTCGTCGGCACCACCGGCTTCGACGACGCCCGCCTCGCACAGGTGCAGGCATGGCTCGACGACAACCCGGGTGTCGGGGTGCTGATCGCCCCGAACTTCGCGATCGGTGCGGTGCTGTCGATGCGCTTCGCGGCCGCCGCGGCCCGCTTCTTCGACTCGGTCGAGGTGATCGAACTGCACCACCCGAACAAGGCTGACGCGCCGTCGGGTACCGCGTACCGGACAGCCGCGCTCATCGCCGAGGCACGCGAGAAGGCCGGCCGCGGGCCGAGCCCCGATGCCACCACCACCGAACTCGAAGGCGCACGTGGCGCCGACGTCAACGGCGTGCGCGTCCACTCGATCCGCCTCGCCGGGCTCGTCGCCCACCAGGAGGTGCTGCTCGGCACGCAGGGCGAGACGCTCACCATCCGGCACGACTCGATCGACCGGAACTCCTTCGCCCCCGGCGTGCTGCTGGGAGTGCGGGAGATCGGCAAGCGCCCGGGCCTCACCGTCGGCATCGACCCCCTGCTGGACCTGTGAAGAACCAGTCGACGCGGGTCGTCGTCGCGATCGCGGCGATCGTCGTCGCGCTCGCGTTCTACTTCGTGCTGCTCGGCCAGCGCGGCATCGCGCTGATCCAGGACGGTCGCGCCGTGCCGGTCGTGTTGGGCATCGCCGTGCTGGTGCTGCCGTTCCTCGGTGTGTGGATGGTCGTCGCGACCATCCGATCGGGACTGGCGCACCAGCACCTCGCCCGCCGCATGCACGACGAGGGCCTCGAACTCGACGTCGACGACCTGCCGCGACGCCCGTCCGGCCGCATCGAGCGGGACGCCGCCGACGAGCTGTTCGCTCAGGTCAAACGGGAGTGGGAAGCCGATCCCGACAACTGGCGCAACTCCTACCGGCTGGCGCGGGCGTACGACTACGCGGGCGACCGTGGCCGGGCACGCGAGACCATGCGGCGCGCCGTCGCGCTCGAGAAGCACGAGCGGGAGAGCTGACCCATGGCTGACGGGTCCCCGGGCAAGACACTGCTGGTCGTGCACCACACGTCCTCCCCGGCGACCCGGGAGCTGCTCGAGGCAGTGCTGGCCGGCGCCCACGACCCCGAGATCACCGGTGTTACGGTCCGGTCCGTCCCGGCGCTGCACGCGACGGCCGTCGACGTCCTCGCCGCCGACGGCTACGTGTTCGGGACGTCCGCGAACTTCGGCTACATGTCGGGGGCGCTCAAGCACTTCTTCGACACCGTCTACTACCCGTGCCTCGACGCGGTCGCCGGACGTCCGTTCGGGCTGTGGGTGCACGGCAACAACGACACCGCGGGCGCGGTGAAATCGGTCCAGAAGATCGTCACCGGCCTGGAGTTGGTGCAGGCGGCCGGGATCGTCGAGATCACCGGTCCGATCGACGCGGCCGTGCGCGAGAGCTGCTACGAACTCGGTGCCACCGTCGCGGTCACCGTGGCCGGCGACCTCTGAGATCAGTTCATCGGGACGGTGTTCGGATCCGACCGGTCCGGCGGACCCGCCTGGAACGGCGGGGGATCGTCTACGTCGAAGACGTCCGGCAGCGTGGCGCAGGTCGCGCCCGGCTCGGGAAACGTGTTGCGGTTCAAGCGGAGCGCGTCCACGAAGTGATCGATCCGCGCATCGGTCGGCCCGTCGACCACCAGCTGGTGTCCCCAGGACTGGAGCGAGACCGGAACGGACAGACCGGGATACGGCGACATCATCAGATACGGGCGGCCGTCGACGCGATCGACCAGCTGGTCGAGTGCAGCTCCGGTGACCAGCGCCGGGTCGTAGGTGATCCACACCGCGCCGTGCTCGAGTGAATGCACGGCGTTCTCGCTGCGGATCGGCCGGTCGTACACCGTGCCGGTGCACGCCGCCCACACCGCGTCGTGCGGGCCGCCGAACGGGGGAGTGCGGTCGTAAGCCACCCGCTGATCCGCCCCGACATGCAGCCCCACCGGGTACTCGACGACCGTGATGCCCTCGATCCCGAGCGACGGATCGGGATTGTCGGCCGTCGGCGCGAACGGATTCGCGACCGCGGCACCTTCGACGGTGTGGCCGCAGCCGGCGGCGACGAGAACGAACGCGCTTGCCGCCGCGACCCGGAGGGTAGCCCGCACGGGGGTCGGTCCTACTTGCCGTCGACGAACTTGGTGAGGCCCTGGCTCGCTGTCTCGAGGGCTATCTTCTGGGCCTTCTTCAGCAGGAACCCCGGCAACGGGATCTTGGGATCGACGGTGAGCGCGAACTTCACGAGTGTGCCGTCGCCCTTCGGGGTGAGCGTGTAGGAACCGTCCTGACTGTTCTGCTGCGTGCTCTCGACCAGGGTCCAGGACATGCCGGTGTCGCCGTCCCACGAGTAGTCGACGACCTGCTCGTCGTTGATGCCCATGATGGACACGGTCATCCGGACGCGGCAGGGCCGCCCGTCCGCGTGCGTGCTCTCGACGATGACCTTCTTGTGAGCGGACGACCATTCGGGCAAACGGTCGACGGCGGCGATCGCTGCCATCACATCGGCCGGCGCGGCCTCGACCTGGAATTCCTTTGCCCCGGAAACAGCCATGCTCTCCACTCCTCAACGCTGTGAAAACAGTGAACGACGAGACGCAATTAGACCATTACCGGCGCCGCGATTCCGGCAGGTGGCGTCGAAGAGAGGTGCTGTCGTCACCGATCGTCGTCGGAGCGGCTCCGGCGCATCTGATCGCGTAGCGCTCCCTGAACGGCCTGGGACACCCAGGAATTGAGCGACATCCCGTCCTGCAGGGCGGCCTCCTCGGCGCGCGACTTGATCTGATCGACCAGGCGCAGGGTGACGCGACTGATGTCGCCGGTGACGTCCTCGAGCGTGCGGTACGCATCCGAAGAGTCCCGGGGGTCCCGGTCGTCGCCCGAGCGTTCGGAGGTTCCGGTGGAATGGCCGGGCCGACGACGGGCCGACTCGACGGTGGCCTCGGTGCCGTCGAAACGCACGTGGAGTGTCCGGTCGCCCATTTCCTCCGATGCCTCCCGGGCGAGGTCGGACAGCGCGGACACCAGCATCAGCTGCGCCGAACGTTCCACCGCCGCCGCGAGTGCCGAGGCAATCTTCTGTGTCTGTTCGTCCCCGAGTGCAGCGGCGGCGGTGAGGTCGTCGCGCAGGCGGGCCGTGTACTCGGTGAGATCCATGACGTCAGCATGACGCCATCGTGACGTCATTTCAAGGCCGACCTGACGTCACGAGGTGTCGGGGCGGCTCAGGGCAGGATCGAGTCGACGTAACCGCCGTCGACGCGCACGGCGCCGCCGGTCGTGGCGGACGCGAAGGGCGAGGCGAGATAGACCACCATGTTGGCGATCTCCTCGGGTTCGATCAGACGCTGCAGCAGCGACTGGGGTCGGTACTCGACCATGAACCGGTGCTGGGCCTCGTCCCAGGGCAACTCGTCGCCCACGAGTTCGCGCACGAACTGTTCGACTCCGCCGGTGTGCGTCGGTCCGGCGATGACGGAGTTGACCGTGACACCGCTGCCGGCGGCGGCCTTGGCGAATCCACGGCTCACCGCGAGCAGAGAGGTCTTCGTCATGCCGTAGTGGATCATCTCGGCGGGAACGGCCACCGCCGAATCGCTGGCGAGGTTGAGGACCCGTCCCCAGCCGCGGTCCGTCATCCCGGGCAGGTAGGCGCGGATGAGCCGGACGGCGGAGAGCACGTTGACCTCGAAGTAGCGGCGCCACTCCTCGTCGTCGATCTCCAACGGGGCAGCGGACCCGAAGATGCCGAGGTTGTTGACGAGGATGTCGACGGCGGGCTCGGCATCGACGACTGCGGCGGCGCCGTCCGCGGTCGCCAGGTCGCCCACCGCTCCGACGACGGCTGCGCTGCCGGACTCCGCGCGCGCCGTGCGGACCGCTGCATCGACTCGCTCCTCACTGCGGCCGTTGAGGACGACGCGCGCACCCGCGCGGGCGAGACCGGTCGCGATGGCATAGCCGATGCCCTGGGTGGAACCGGTGACCAGAGCCGTGCGATCGGACAGGTCGATCAGCATGCGAATTCCCCTCGCCGAAGTTGTGGACCGCGGGGTGGGGCTCGTCCCAGTCCCGGCGGCCCGAGGAACATCGTCCCAGATTGCGGGTGCGGGGGTCGGGTGTTGTGTCGCCGCGCCGCTCGCGACGTGCACCGCATAGGGTCGGGCAAAGGTGAAGGACGATCCCCGGAGGATGTGCAGTGCCCAACGCGGTGCCCCTGAAGGTTCAACTCGTCGCGAAGACGGAGTTCTTCCCGCCCTCGGACATCCCGTGGGAGACCGACGCCGACGGCGGTGAGGCACTCGCGGAGTTCGCGGGGCGGGCGTGCTACCAGAGTTGGTCCAAGCCGAACCCGCGCACCGCTACCAATGCCGGGTATCTGCGCCACCTGCTCGAGGTCGGCCACCTGTCCGTCCTCGAACACGGCAGCGTCAGCTTCTATATCAGCGGCATCTCCCGATCGTGCACGCACGAGCTGATCCGGCACCGGCACTTCTCCTATTCGCAGCTGTCGCAGCGCTTCGTTCGCGAGAACGACGCCAACGTCGTGATTCCGCCCGCGATCGCCGGCGACGCCCGGCTCGAGGCTCTGTTCGCGAAGGCGACCGAGGCCAGCCGCGGCGCGTATGCCGAACTGCTCGAAGCGCTCGAGGAGAAGCTCGCCGACGAGCCCAACGGTCCCGTCCGCAACAAGCAGGCGCGGCAGGCGGCGCGTTCGGTGCTTCCGAATGCCACCGAGACCCGCGTGGTGGTCACCGGCAACTACCGGGCCTGGCGACATTTCGTCGAGATGCGGGCCACCGAGCACGCCGACGTCGAGATCCGACACGTCGCGATCGAGTGCCTGCGGCAACTACAGGTGGCGGCGCCGAATGTGTTCGGCGACTTCGAAATCGTCACATTGCCCGACGGTTCCGAGGTGGCGACGAGCGAGTTCGCAGCGGTCGTCTGAGTTGTCGGGTCGTCCGCGGTGCCGTCGCGTTCAAGTCTGCGAGCGAGACCGGGTAGCCTTCTGACCATGACCTACGGTGATTCAGCTGCTTCCGTCGAGCGTCCGTTCGGCACCGTCCTCACGGCAATGGTGACCCCGTTCACCAAGGACGGAAAGCTGGACGTAGACGCCGGCGTGCGGCTGGCCGCCCATCTCGTCGACAACGGTTGCGATGGACTCGTGCTCGCCGGCACCACCGGCGAATCGCCCACCACCACCGAGGACGAGAAGCTGGAACTGCTGCGCGCGGTCATCGCGGCCGTGGGCGATCGGGCCAAGATCGTCGCCGGTGCCGGCAGCAACGACACCGCCCACAGCGTCGAACTCGCGCGCGATGCCGCTCGGGCGGGCGCCCACGGTCTGCTCGTCGTGACGCCGTACTACTCGCGTCCGCCGCAGGCAGGTCTGTACGCACACTTCACGGCCGTCGCAGATGCCACCGATCTGCCGGTCATGCTCTACGACATTCCGCCCCGCTCCGTGGTCCCGATCGAGACCGAGACCATTCGCCGTCTCGCCGATCACCCACGAATCCTCGCGGTCAAGGACGCCAAGGGCGATCTCAACGCGGGCGCCGAGTTGATCGGGACCACCGATCTCGACTTCTTCTCGGGCGACGATCCGCTCAATCTCCCGTGGCTCTCGGTGGGTGCCGTCGGCTTCGTCAGCGTCATCGGTCACCTCGTCCCGCAGCGCCTGCGCGCGCTGCACACCGCATTCATGCAGGGCGATCTCGCCAAGGCGCGCGAGATCAACCTCAGCCTCGTTCCGGTGAACCGGTCCGTGGCCCGGCTGGGCGGCGTCAGCGCGTCCAAGGCAGGGCTGCGGCTGATGGGCCTCGACGTCGGGGATCCACGTCTGCCACAGGTCGCCCCCACGACCGAGCAGATCGACATCCTGGCGGCAGATCTGGCCGCGGCGGGGGTGCTGGCATGACCCGTCCCGCACGTCGCCGCAGCGCCTCTCGTCAGGCCGGACCGCCCGCCACCGCCGCCGAGCGCGCCCAGCAGCCGGAGAAGGTCGCCGAGCCCGTGGCCGCCGCCGCGCCGGCGCAGCAGGCCCAGGCCCCCAAGCAGGAGCAGGCTCCGGCCGCGAAGTCGTCCGGACGCCGCTCGGGATCGCGGAAGCCGTCGCGCGGCAAGGCCGCCCCGGTCCCCGTCGCCGCCGACCCCACCGACCGGCTCGGACCGCCGCCGAAGGCGCCGAAGAACGGGCTGCGCGTGGTCGCGCTCGGTGGCATCGGCGAAATCGGCCGGAACATGACCGTTTTCGAGCATCAGGGCAAGCTCCTGATCGTCGACTGCGGCGTGCTGTTCCCCGAGGACCAGCAGCCCGGCGTCGACCTGATCCTCCCGGACTTCCGGTACATCGAGGACCGGATGGACGACGTCGAGGCGATCATCCTCACGCACGGCCACGAGGACCACATCGGCGCGGTGCCGTTCCTGCTGCGCCTGCGGCAGGACATCCCGATCGTCGGCGCGAAGTTCACGCTGGCGCTCGTCGCCGCGAAGTGCCGCGAGCACCGTCTGCGCCCCAACCTCGTCGAGGTGGTCGAGGGCGACAAGACGACGCACGGTCCGTTCGAGTGCGAGTACTTCGCCGTCAACCACTCGATCCCCGACGCGATCGCCGTCGCGATCCGCACGTCGGCCGGCGTGGTGCTGCACACCGGCGACATCAAGCTCGACCAGCTGCCGCTCGACGGCCGCCTCACCGACCTCGCCGGTTTCTCCCGGCTCGGTGACGAGGGCGTCGACCTGTTCCTCGTCGACTCCACCAACGCCGAGGTGCCGGGTTTCGTCACGCCCGAGCGGGAGATCGGCGGCGTGCTCGACAACGTCATCGGCAAGGCCACCCAGCGGGTGATCGTCGCGTCGTTCGCGAGTCATGTGCACCGCATCCAGCAGGTCGTCGACGTCGCCAAACGGTACAACCGCCGGGTCGCGTTCGTGGGCCGCTCGATGGTCCGCAACATGCAGATCGCACAGGACCTCGGCTACCTGTCGGTGCCGGACGGCCTCGTCGTCGACATCGACACCGCCGCGAACCTGCCCGACGACAAGCTCGTGCTGATCTCCACCGGTTCGCAGGGCGAGCCGCTCTCCGCCCTGTCGCGCATGGCGCGCGGCGAACACCGCCAGATCAACATCCGCGCCAACGACCTCGTCGTGCTCGCGTCGTCGCTGATCCCCGGCAACGAGAACTCGGTGTTCGCGGTCGTCAACGGTCTCGCCAAGCGCGGCGCGACCGTCGTCACGCAGCAGAACGCGAAGGTGCACGTCTCCGGGCACGCGTCCGCCGGTGAGCTGCTGTACCTGTACAACGCGGTCCGGCCCACCAACGCGATGCCGGTGCACGGCGAATGGCGTCACCTGCGCGCCAACGCGGCGTTGGCCGAGGCCACCGGAGTGCCGAAGGACCGGATCGTCCTCGCCGAGGACGGTGTCGTCGTGGACATGGTCGACGGTCTCGCCGAGATCGTCGGACGCGTTCCCGTCGGCCACGTCTACGTCGACGGCAACTCGGTCGGCGACGTCGGCCACTCGACGCTGTCGGACCGGCTCATCCTGGGCGAGGGCGGGTTCATCTCGATCTCCGTCGCCATCGACAACGAGACCGGCCGCGCCGTCAGCGAACCCGAGGTCAGTGGCCGCGGCTTCTCCGACGACCCGCAGGCCCTGTCCGAGGCGGCACGCCTCGTCGACAAGGTCCTCGGTGACCTCGCCGCCGAGGGCATCAACGACACCCACCGGATCGCGCAGGCCGTGCGCCGGGTCGTGGGACGCTGGGTGGCCGAGAAGTACCGTCGTCGGCCGATGATCGTCCCGACCGTCATCGGAGTGCCCTGACCCGATTCGACGTGGTCGCGCGCGGCAGGTGAGGAGGTCGCCTCGTCATGGTCGAGCGGAAGCCGCTGCGCGCGACCTTCGAATCGTGGGTCGAGACCCAGATTCGCGGCGCCTACGAGCGCGGCGAGTTCGAGAACCTCGAGGGCGCGGGCAAGCCCATCCCCGCTCGCGACGGCGACGACTGGTGGGTGCGGGGATACCTCGAACGCGAAGGGCTGTCTGCCGACGACCTGCTGCCCGAACCTCTGCGGCTGCGCAAGGACATCGAACGGCTGGGCGACGTGGTGCGCGGCGCCCGCACCGAGCGTGAGGTGCGCGACGAGGTCGCCGGGCTGAACCGTCGGATCGCGGCGTGGCTGCGCAACCCGTCGGGTCCGCAGGTCCCGATCCGGCGTGTGGACGCCGACGAGGTCGTCGAGCGCTGGCGCATCGAGCGGTCCACGGCGCCGCCCGTCGAGGTGGAAACGATCGACGAGGAGCAACGTCGGATTCGGCGCGCGCAGGCGAGCGCTGCGCTCGCCGCGGCCGGCTACGCGGAGGTCCGTCGGGGACAGGTGCGTGTCGATCGGCCGCGACGGATAACGATCCGCCGACTGTGGCTGTTCGGGCGTCGCCGGAAAGCGGAGCGCGGCTGAGGCATCAAGCCTCGAGTTTGCCGTAGTCGACGGTGTACCACCGCTGGGGGCGCATCCGGATCACGACTGCGCGATCGTTGAACGAGTCCGCGATGAACTTCTCGGCCTCCTCCTCCGGAAGGTAGCGGCGCACGAGTGGCCGGATGTCGTCCGGGGTGACCTCGTCCTGGAACGTCGCCGGGCCCTCGACGCTCACGTACCGATAGGGCGGGTCTTCCTGCTGCGCGCACAGGCTGAACCGACCGCTCGCGCGGATGAGTTTCTCCTTCACCGTCCCGCGCTCGGTCCACACCACGACGTCGCCGCCGGGCGCGTAGTGATACCAGATGGGTACCGCCAGCGGTGCCCGGCCGTCGCGGTCGGCGGCGATCACCCCGACGTGGAGGTCGGCGAGGAACTCCTCGCGTTCGTGAGCGGACATGGTGGTCTTGGACATTCGTCGCTCCTCACAGTCTGCGTCGCCGATAGTGTGCTCGCCTTCCACGCTAGAGGCCGGGACCGACAACCTCGCGCGTTCGGGTGGCGATCCGGTTACGGTGAGATGTGCCCTACGCCCGTGACGAACGCCACGCCCTCGTCGAGTCGATGCGCGCCGTCGGCCCCGACGCCCCCACTCTGTGCGGTGACTGGACCGCCCGCGACCTCGCCGCGCATCTCGTGCTGCGCGAGCGCCGACTCGACGCGGCGCCGGGAATCATGGTCTCGGCACTGCAGGGCTACACCGAGCGCGTTCAGCGGAGCATCGCGGCACGGGAGTGGAACGCGCTTCTCGGCGACGTGGAGTCCGGTCCGCCGATCTGGTCGCCGTTCCACTGGGTCGACGAGCAGGCCAACCTCGCGGAGATGTTCGTCCATCACGAGGACGTCCGCCGAGCGCACGACGACTGGTCGGTCCGCACGTTGCCCGCCGGAATGCAGGACAAACTGTGGAAGCTCACGACGGGAATCGGCCGCCGCAGTTACCGACACTCGCCGGTCGGCGTCGTCCTCGAGCGGCCGGGCGGCGACCGCGTCAGCGTCCGGAAGGCCGGCGACCGGACGGTCACGCTGCGCGGCGAGCCGGCCGAACTGCTGCTGCACGCATTCGGTCGTGATCAGGTGCGGGTGGAGTTCGTAGGCTCGGCCGAGGACGTGGCCGCCGTCACCGGACTCGACCGCAGTTTGTGACGCCCGGGAGGCAGGGGCGCATGTCAGGGCGGTTCGACGGGTGTGGCGAGTGTTGCAGATGGTCCGGATGGTGCCCGAGCGACTAACCTGACCTGTATGGCAGGTAAGACGAGCGCCCGCGGTACGAGTTCGACAGCATCAACGTCGCGGACCCGTGCGCGCTCGTCGGCCTCCACCTCGGGTGGTTCCAGAGGGTCCGGGCGCAGCAGCGGTCAGACAGCGGCGCGCAAGTCCGCCTCCACCCGCCGGGCACCGGCGCAGCGCAAGCCTGCCGCTTCGCGGGGCGGCGCGGGCGGTCGTCGTCCCGCCGCCAAGAAGAACTCGCGCGGAGGTGGCGCCCTCGCGTCGATCGGAAAGGGCATCGGTTCCGGCTGGTCGATGGTCGCCAAGGGCGTGGGCGCCACGACCCGCACGGTCGGCAAGGCTGCCGAGATCGAGCACGGGCATCGACGGGACGGCATCGCGCTCGGCCTCATCGCCGTCAGTGTCGTGATCGCCGGCGGAATGTGGTTCTCGGCGGGCGGACCGGTGGGGGAGTGGATCGAGACTGCGGTCCGCGCCGTCGTCGGCGCGGTCGCGGCAGTACTGCCCCTCCTCGGCATCGGCATCGCGGTCGTCCTGATGCGCACCGAGCCCAAGCCGGACATCCGCCCCCGCATCGTCCTCGGATCACTCCTGGTGGGTCTGCCCGCGGTCGGACTGTGGCACATCGCCGCCGGGGCGCCCACGACGTCGAGCGGCTGGCCGTCGGCGGCCGGCGTGGTCGGCTACGTCGTGGCAGGCCCGCTCACCAGCGGGGTCACTGCCTGGCTGTCCGCACCCCTGTTGCTGATGGCGATGTTCTTCGGCGTCCTGTTGCTCACCGGGACGACCGTGCGTGAGGTGCCCGAACGCTTCCGCTCGTACTTCGGCACGTCCTACGACGACGACGAGTACGACCACGCCCACGATCCGGACTTCGACGACGAGCACGACGACTACGGCGCGGCCGACTACGACCCGGCAGGTTTCGACGCCGACGGCTACCCGGTCGACACCGGCCGACCGGCCCGCCGCACGCCGCGGCGGCGCCGGAGCACTCCCGAACTGAACTACCCGACCGACGAGGTTCATCCCGAGGCGGCCACCGAGGTCCTCGGCCTCTGGGATCCGGGTGATCCCGTACCCACGGCGCCGGAACCGGAGCCCGAACCCGAGCCGGAACCGGTGCCGGCCCCGGCGCGGGCGAAGCCGCGCGCCAAGGTGGCCCCCGCGCCGAAGCCGGAGCCAGAGCCCGCGGCGAAGATGGAAACACTGATCCCCGACCGCGTCGTCGAGGGCGACTACGCGCTGCCTCCGCTGTCGCTCCTGGTCGAGGGGGACCCGCCCAAGCTGGGCAGCAAGGCCAACGACGCGATGATCGAGGCCATCACCGAGGTCCTGCAGCAATTCAAGATCGACGCTGCGGTCACCGGGTACACCCGGGGTCCGACGGTCACCCGCTACGAGGTGGAGCTGGGGCCGGGCGTGAAGGTGGAGAAGATCACCGCGCTCGCCCGCAACATCGCGTACGCGGTCGCCACCGACAACGTGCGGCTGCTCGCGCCGATCCCGGGCAAGTCCGCGGTCGGTATCGAGGTGCCCAACTCGGACCGCGAGATGGTGCGACTGTCCGATGTCCTCGTCGCGCCGTCGACCCGCAAGGACCACCATCCGCTCGTGATCGGCCTCGGCAAGGACATCGAGGGCGACTTCGTCAGCGCGAACCTCGCGAAGATGCCGCACCTGCTCGTCGCCGGCTCCACCGGTTCCGGCAAGTCGAGCTTCGTCAACTCGATGCTGGTCTCGCTGCTCACTCGCGCGACGCCGGACGAGGTCCGAATGATCCTCATCGACCCCAAGATGGTCGAGCTCACCCCCTACGAGGGCATTCCGCACCTGATCACTCCCATCATCACGCAGCCGAAGAAGGCCGCGGCGGCACTCGCGTGGCTCGTCGAGGAGATGGAGCAGCGCTACCAGGACATGCAGGCCAGCCGCGTGCGGCACATCGACGACTTCAACGCCAAGGTCAAGTCCGGGGAGATCACCACGCCGCTCGGCAGCGAGCGGGTGTACCGGCCCTACCCGTACATCCTCGCGATCGTCGACGAGCTCGCCGATCTGATGATGACCGCGCCGCGCGACGTCGAAGAGGCGATCGTCCGCATCACCCAGAAGGCCCGCGCCGCCGGCATCCATCTGGTGCTCGCGACTCAGCGGCCCTCGGTCGACGTCGTCACCGGCCTGATCAAGACCAACGTGCCGTCGCGTCTCGCCTTCGCGACGTCGTCGCTCACCGACTCGCGAGTCATCCTCGACCAGCCGGGCGCCGAGAAGCTGATCGGCATGGGCGACGGGTTGTTCCTGCCGATGGGCGCAGGCAAGCCGATCCGCATGCAGGGCGCGTTCATCACCGACGAGGAAATCGCCGCGGTCGTGGACTTCACCAAGAACCAGGCCGAGCCCGAATACACCGAGGGCGTCACGACGGCGAAGGCCGGGGAGAAGAAGGACGTCGACCCCGACATCGGCGACGACATGGACGTGCTGCTGCAGGCGGTCGAACTGGTGGTGTCGAGCCAGTTCGGGTCCACATCGATGCTCCAGCGCAAGCTCCGCGTGGGCTTCGCGAAGGCCGGCCGGCTCATGGACCTCATGGAGACCCGCGGCGTCGTGGGGCCGAGCGAGGGATCGAAGGCGCGCGAGGTGCTGATCAAGCCGGACGAACTGGAGAGCCTGCTGTGGTCGATCCGGGGCGGCGATCCCGAGGCGGCACCCGCGAGCGACGACTGACCGTTCTGTCGGGATTCCGCGGCGACGGCGCGCCTGTGGTTGAATGGAAAGCACTGTGGAGGGGAGTATCCCCAATCCTGCGGCAGATACGTCAACACGATCGGCACCGTTGCCGGTCCGGGTCTGTCGGCTGATCGGAAGCGGCACTGCCGCCCGATCGGTGGGAGAGACCTCCGGTGGTGAAACGTACCTACCGGAGGGCAATTAGCTGATGCATGTCTCCCCACTCGTCTGGATCGTCACGTGCGTGGTGATCCTCGGGCTTTTCGTCTTCGACTTCTTCGCGCACGTGCGCACGCCGCACGCACCGACGTTCCGGGAGTCGGCCTTCTGGTCGGCGGTGTACATCGGACTGGCGGTCGTGTTCGGGCTGTTCGTCATGGCCAACTGGGGCACGACGTTCGGCGGTGAGTACTTCGCCGGCTACGTGACGGAGAAGGCGCTGTCGGTCGACAACCTGTTCGTCTTCGTGATCATCATGTCCACGTTCGCGGTGCCTCGCGAATACCAGCAGAAGGTGCTGCTGATCGGCATCGTGATGGCACTGGTGATGCGCGGCGCGTTCATCGCCGTCGGCGCCGCCGCGATCAACACCTACAGCTGGGTCTTCTACCTGTTCGGTGCGTTCCTCATCTACACCGCAGCGAAGCTGATCAAGGACGCCGACCACGGAGCCGAGGCCGAACAGGACCGCGAGAACAAGCTCGTCCGCCTCGTCAAGCGCGTTCTGCCGACGACCGAGGAGTACGACGGCGACAAGCTGATCACGAAGATCGACGGCAAGCGCGTGGTCACGCCGCTGCTGCTCGCCCTCGTCGTCATCGGCTTCACCGACGTCCTGTTCGCGCTGGACTCGATCCCCGCGATCTACGGCCTCACCCAGGAGCCGTACCTCGTGTTCACGGCCAACGCTTTCGCGCTCATGGGGCTGCGGCAGCTGTTCTTCCTCATCGGCGGCCTGCTCGAGCGTCTGGTGTACCTGTCCTACGGTCTGTCGATCATCCTGGCGTTCATCGGTGTGAAGCTTGTCCTGCACGCGCTGCACGAGAACACGCTGCCGTTCATCAACGGAGGTGAGCACGTCTCGGTGCCGGAGATCTCCACCGTGATGTCGCTGAGCGTGATCATGGGCGTGCTCGTCGTGACGACCGTCGCGAGCCTGATCAAGACGCGCAACGACAAGTCCGACAACACGCCGGTCTCCAGCTAGTCGGGAACTGCGACGCCGGCCGGGTGCATCGTCCGGCCGGCGTCGCAGGTCACTTCACGAAGACACCGAAGACCGGGATCCACTCCCGGACGAGGCGTGCTGCCACCAGGCCGCGCTTGGCGAACGGATCCTGGTCGAACAGCGCGATCACGTCGTCTGCGGTCGCGGCCTCGACCATCATTAGGGCGCCGCTGCCGTCGGCGAACGGTCCCGACGACTGGACGATGTGCCGGCGAACGAGATCGGCCAGCCACGCGCGGTGGTCGGTGCGATGATCGTCGCGCTCCGCGGACTTCTCCGGCGCGTACGTGTACTGGACGGCGAACAGGGGCATGTTTTCCTCGATCCCGAAGTCCGGAAGGCTCAGAGCGTGAGCAGCATGCGGGTATTGCCCAGCGTATTCGGCTTGACATAGCTCAGGTCCAGGAACTCCGCCACACCGGTGTCGTAGGACCGGCACATCTCGGCGTACACCTCCGCGGTGACCGGCGTGCCCTCGATCTCCGCGAAGCCGTGCTTGGCGAAGAAATCGACCTCGAAGGTCAGGACGAACAGTCGCTCGAGTTCGAGGTCGCGCGCCACCTCGATCAGCTTGGCCACCACCAGGTGGCCCGCGCCCCGGCCCTTGACCGACGGGTCCACCGCGACCGTGCGAACCTCGCCCAGGTCGGACCACAGCACGTGCATGGCGCCGCAGCCGACGACGGTGCCGGCGTCCTCGACCACCCAGAACTCCTGGACCGCCTCGTACAGGGTCACGAGGTTCTTCTCGAGCAGGATCTTTCCGGCGTAGATGTCGATGAGTCGCTTGATTTCCGGCACGTCCGAGGTGCGCGCGCGTCGCACCTTCATCCCTTCAGCCTCGTTCGTTCCAGCTGTCGGAGTTCCAGAAGTCATGTGGTGCACAGTAGTCATCCCCCGAACCGATATTGTGAGCAGTGTGCCGCCCCGATCCGTCGCCCCTCATCACGTCCCGTTCGTCTCGGGCGTGCCTGGGCGAACCGTCGGATCGGAGCGGACATGAGCAGTCCGCGCCGTGAGACGGCAGCAGCGCCCGACGCGCAGCCCGGGATCGGCATCGCCCCGCACACCCCGGTGCCTCTGCTGAATATCGCGAACATCCTCACGATTCTGCGCATCGTGCTGGTGCCGGTCTTTCTCGTGGCGCTGTTCGTCGACGGTGGTCATTCCACCGGGTGGCGGATCGCCGCCACGTCGATCTTCGCGATCGCGGCTCTGACCGACCGGGTGGACGGTCAGTTGGCCCGCAAGCACGGACTCGTCACCGATTTCGGGAAGATGGCGGATCCGATCGCCGACAAGGCACTGATCGGGGCCGCCCTCGTCGGGTTGTCGCTGCTCGGTGACCTGTCGTGGTGGGTGACCGGCATCATCGCCGCGCGTGAGCTGGGCATCACGCTGATGCGCTTCGCAGTGCTCCGGCACGGAGTGATCCCGGCCGGACGCGGCGGCAAACTCAAGACGCTCGTGCAGTCCGTGGCGATCGGCTTCTATCTGGCCCCGCTGCCGGACGGGTTCGCACCGGTGAGTGCCACGTTGATGGGATTCGCCGTCGTGCTGACGGTCGCCACGGGGCTCGACTACGTGATCCAGGCGGTGCGCTTGCGCGCCGGGGTGCGGCGCACCGGCGCATGACGGATCCACTGACGGCAGCGGTGCCCGCCCGCGAACTGGTCGACGCGCTGGTCGGTCGGGGGCAGACGCTCGCCACCGCGGAATCACTTACTGCGGGACTGCTCGCCGCGACCGTGGCGGGGGTGCCCGGTGCGAGCGCCGTGCTGCGGGGTGGGTTCGTCGTCTACGCCACCGATCTCAAGGGCAGCCTCGCGGGCGTCGACCCGGCCGTGCTCGCGTCGGACGGTCCCGTCGCACCGACGACGGCCGCGCAGCTCGCGGATGGGGCGCGGGAACGCTGCCGTGCCGATTGGGGCATCGGGCTGACCGGGGTGGCCGGACCCGACCCGCAGGACGGTCACGCCCCGGGGACCGTGTTCCTCGGGTTGAGCGGACCGGACGGTACCGAGGTCACGGCCCTACAGCTGACCGGGGAGCGATGGGATATACGGTTCGGCTGTGTCCGAGCGGCGGTGTCCGGTTTGCTCGATCGACTGGCGCGATAGGGTTTCGGGAACCAATCGCTCACGTTCGTGCGTTTGTATTCACGAGTGGGGTGTCGGAAGAAGGAGGAGCGAGATGGCGCTGCTATTGCGTGAGGCAATCGGTGACAGTCTTCGGCGCACACGCGTGTCGCAGAGCCGGACGCTGCGTGAGGTGTCGAACAGCGCCCGCGTCAGTCTCGGCTACCTCTCCGAAATCGAGCGGGGTCGCAAGGAAGCGTCGAGCGAATTGCTCGCCGCCATCTGCGACGCGCTCGAGGTCCCGCTGTCCGAGGTGCTGGTCGACGTCAGCGAGTCGCTGGCGGTCAAGCCTCCGGAAACCGCCGAGGCGGTCAGCGGGGCGGCGCAGCAGGTCGGCGGGCGCATCGCGCAGGACACCAGGGTCGTGATCCCGGCGCCCACGGCCCGTGCGCTGGCGGCTGCCTGAGCCGTGCATCCGATACGCACGAACCGATAGATTCACAGGTAGACGGTCGGATGCCGCGAGCCAGGCGGGCTCGCGGCGGCCGACCGGAGGGGCAGAACTCGAGTTCGATGTGCGACGGTCGCGCATCGGGTCGCGCATGGCGCGGCGCACCAGATGGAGGCAGGATCAACCCATGGCTAATCCTTTCGTCAAGGGATGGAAGTACCTGATGGCGCTCTTCAATTCCAAGATTGATGAGAAGGCCGACCCCAAGGTTCAGATTCAGCAGGCGATCGAGGACGCGCAGCGTCAGCACCAGGCCCTGTCCCAGCAGGCGGCGTCGGTCATCGGCAATCAGCGCCAGCTGGAGATGAAGCTGAGCCGTCAGCTCGACGAGGTCGAGAAGCTCAATGCGAATGCGCGCCAGGCCGTGACGCTCGCCGACCAGGCCGCCACTGCCGGGGACAACGAGAAGGCCATTCAGTACACCAACGCCGCCGAGGCGTTCGCGGCGCAGCTCGTCACCGCAGAGCAGTCCGTCGAGGATCTGAAGGTGCTCCACGACCAGGCACTGCAGGCGGCCGCTCAGGCGAAGAAGGCCGTCGAGCAGAACGCCATGACACTGCAGTCGAAGGTGGCCGAGCGCACCAAGCTGCTCAGCCAGCTCGAGCAGGCCAAGATGCAGGAACGTGTGTCGGACTCGCTGCGGTCGATGGACCAGACCCTGTCCGCCCCGGGCAACACCCCGAGCCTCGACGCCGTCCGCGAGAAGATCGAGCAGCGGTACGCCAACGCGCTCGGCGCTGCGGAGCTGGCCCAGAACTCCGTGCAGGGCCGCATGATGGAGGTCCAGCAGGCGAGCATCCAGATGGCCGGCCACAGCCGTCTCGAGCAGATCCGCGCCTCCATGAAGGGCGACGCCCTTCCCTCGGGTGGTGCCACCGCCACCCCGGCGCAGCCCGCGGCCGCCCCCGAGCCGCCGGCGGCGTCCGCCAACGGCGAAACCTCCGCGCAGTAGGAACGCTTCGCGGCGAACACGAAGACGGGTTCGATGAGCAACGCACGAGACGGCCGGTCCGGGAGACGATCCCGGCCGGCCGGCTCTGTATTCGGAGACGCGTCGACGCTGGCAGACAGCGCGACGTCGGCAGTGACGAGCGCGCAGAACGTGCTGCGTGAGGTGGGCGGCAGTGTCGCCGACAAGGTCCGCCGGTGGTCGGATCCCCGTGAACGGATGCTGCGCAAGCGGCGTCGGGCCCGCAAGCGGGCCACCCGGTTCGGTATCGCGTCGGGTGCCGGTGTCGTGGGCACGGCGTCGCTTGCGGTCGCGTCGGCGCCCGACTGGTCCGTCGTGGCCACCGGCGGTGCCGCCGCACTGTTCGCAGTACCCGCCGTCGTCGCCGTCGGCACCTACCGCCGGCTGACCGCGACGCCACTGCCGGCGCCCACGGTGACGCGCCAACCCCTGCCGCCGGCCGGGTCGGCGGCGCGGGCACCCATGGAGCGACTGGCGGCCGCGGAGAGCAGCCTGAACCAGATCCTCGGGGTCCTGGGCCGGTCCTCGGTCGTGGACGTCGACGAACTCGATCACACGGGCGAGACCGCGAGAGCGGCTTCCGCAGCGTTGCGGTCCGTCGCGTCGGACGTCGTCGCCATGGAGAACGCCGGTCGGGGGACCGCGGCGGCCGCCCCCCATCTCGAGCACGCCGTCCGCAACGCCGAGCAGCAACTCGCCGACGGCGTCGTGCAGTACGAGGGGCTGGTCGCCGCCGCCGCGCGGATGACGGCGCCCGCACAGTCGTCGTCGTACACGATGCTCGATCGCCAGCGCGAGGAGCTGCTGTCGGCGTCGGATCGTCTGGAGGGTTGGGCGGACGCGCTGGGCGAGGTCGACGAGATCGACCGGCGCTTCCGCCGCTGACGCCGGAACAGGTCAGTCGTCTACGCCGCGTGCGGCGAGCGCATCGCCCATCGCTTCTGCGGTCATCAGCGCGGACACGACGGCGGGCACGGCCAGCGCACGTAACGAGAAGCCGAGGCCGCGGGCCTTGCGGGCGTCGGAGACCTGCTGCACGATGCCGGTGAGCAGTGGAATGCAGCGCAGCGTCATCGCGAGGACCAGCCCGGCCCGCTCCGGGTTCACCCCGACCCGGCGCAGCGGGTGCAGTGCCCGGCTCACGGTGTCGAGCATGTCGGTGACCCGCGTGGTGAGCGTGACGAGCGCGGCCAGGGAGACGGCGAGCACGATCGTGCCGCACACCACGGTCGCACGGGCCCAGCCGGTGAAGATCACCTGGAACGCTCCGATGAAGATCAGAGCCCACAGCAGCGGCCGCAACTGAGCGAGCGCCACCCGTGCACGGATGCGTGCGACGGCGTAGAGCGCTGCGACGACGACGATTGCGGGCACCAGGTGCCACGGCTCTCGCACGAGAATCGTGACGGAGGTGATCGCCAGCACCATCGCGACCAACTTGACGCCGGGCGGCAGGCGGTGGAGGAGCGACGAGCCGGGGGTGTACAGGCCGAGCGTGGTCATCCGATCAACCCGCGATAGTGGGCGATCGCCTCTCCGGGTGCGCCGTCCGCGGCGACCCGGCCGCCGTCGATCACGATCACCCGGTCGAAGTCGTCGAGCAGATCGAGGTGATGGGTGACCACGACGAGCTGCTGCGGGAGGGCGGCCAACGTCGAGCGCATCAGCCGCGCGTTGCGGAGATCCAGCAGCGTCGTCGGCTCGTCCGCGACCAGGACGTCGGGGTCGGTCACCATCACCGCTGCCAGGGCCAGCAGCTGTTTCTGGCCGCCGGAGAGCAGGTGCGTCGGGTGGTCGGCATGCCCGTCGAGGCCGAAGTCGGCGAGTACCTGGGTGACCCGGTCGGCGCGCTCGGCCTTGCTCAGCGCGCTGCGGCGCAGCGAGAACGCGATGTCCTCCGACACGGTCGGCATGACGATCTGGTGGTCGGGGTCGGTGAACACGAACCCGACCTTCTTGCGCACCTGCCGGCCCTTGCGGGCGGCGTCGAGCCCGTCCACGGATACCGTTCCCGACGTGGGGGTCACGAGCCCGTTGATCATCCTCGCCAGCGTCGACTTGCCGCTGCCGTTCGCGCCGACGACGCCGATCCGGCGCTCGGTGAGGGTGAGGTCGATCCCCGCGAGCACCGTGCGCTCACCGTAGGAGTGGTGGACAGCCTCGAACCGGATCTCGCTCATCGCGCAGGTACGGCCCTATACGGCGTCGACGCGAACCGGGGCCGTGGGCAGGCTCCGGGCGGCGAGGGCCGGGTACGCGCGATGGACCTGGGCGGCGACGACCGCGGCGACGACCGCCTTGATCACGTCGCCGGGCAGGTACGTCAGGTTCGCGGCGAAGGCCGCCGACACCGTCAGATCCGTCTTCAGAAGCATGCCGGGGATACCGAACGCGTACAGGACCACGATGCCGCCGAGGAGGTTGATCGCGACGCCGCCGAAGACGTTGTACCGGGGGAGCATCCGATAGCTCAGCCAGCCGATCACAGCAGCGGCGGGAAGCCACCCGATCAGGAAGCCCGCGGTGGGGCTGGACAGCGACACGAGCGACGTGCGACCACCGGCGAGGACCGGCAGGGCGAGGCCGAGGACGATCACGGTGAGGACCGCGAGGGTGCCCTTGCGGGGGCCGAGCAGTGCGCCGGCGAGCATGACCCCGAGGGTCTGCAGGGTGATCGGAACCGCGGACCCGCCGACGTTGATCGTCCCGGGCAGGCCCAGCGCGATGATGAGTGCCGCGAAGACGGCGATCTGCGCGAGATCGCGCGCGGTGTTCCGGGGAGTGCCCGTGGTGGAGGTCGACGACACGGCTACCTACTGCTCCTCGTGGTTCGCGGGACGGGATCGGGGTCAACCTGGCGAGCTTATGTCAAGCGACGGGTGCGGGCGCATTCCCTCCCGCTCGGCGCTCTCAGGGTCTTCCCCCATCTTTCCCCGATCTTGGCGCTGAGCTGCTGCTTTCCGGTATGCACCGTGACAGCATCATGGTGCGGCGGTCGTAGGATCGTCGGAGAGGACCCACAGGAGGCACATCGTGTTCTGGAAGATCGTCGGCGCCGTGGCAGTGGTCTGGATCGCCTTCGCGTTGATCGGAGCCCTGGTCAAGGGGCTGTTCGGGATCCTCGTGGTGAGCGCGATCGTCTTCGGGCTCTACATGTTGTTCAAGGCGATGTCGGGATCGTCCGAGCGGTCCGACAACTCGCGGTTCTAGCTGTCGCCGCCGAGGTGTCGCTCGACCAGATCGGCGAAGGCGCGGCCCGGCGGCGTGACGAGCGTCGGCTTGCTGATCATGTGCACGGTGCGAATAGGGGCATCGGCGATACGCAGCAGGTGCAGGCCGGGCCGGGTGACGGCATCGGACTCCGGGAGGAAGCCCACGCCTGTGCCGGCTTCGGTGAGCGCGGCGACCAGGCTCGCCGACCCGGCCTGCGCGACGACCTTGCGGGGAAGCCCGGCCATGGTGAACGCGTCGTCGCTCTGCCGCCTGGCCCCGGTGCCCTCCGGGAAGTCGACGGTCGGCACACTCGCCAGGTCGAGGAGGGTGACGGTGGTGCGCGTCGCCCACGGGTGATCGCGTGCGACGACCGCGACGAGTTGCTCGGTGCCGAGCACGCGCGCGGTGAGCCCGGCACGCGGTCGGGTGTGCCACAGGCCGATGAATCCGAGGTCGAGTTCGCCCGCCTCGACCTGCGCGACTATCGACTCGCTCATAGCCGAGACGACGTGCACGTCCACTCCGGGATGTGTATCGAGGAACGAACGCAGGTGTGCGGCCAGGTCGATCTGTGTGAGCGTCGTGATGGTGCCGATCCGCAACGTGCCGGTGACCGCCTCCGCGGTCGAGGCGACGTCGCCGCGCAGTCGTTCGGTAGCGGCGAGTACCTCGCGAGCGCGCAGCACGAACGCCTCGCCGGCGTCGGTCAGTTCCACGCGGCGACTCGTCCGCGTGAACAACGCGGTGCCGAGTTCGTGTTCGAGTTGCTGCACCTGGTGACTGAGCGCGGACTGGGCGACGTGGAGCCGGTTCGCGGCGCGGGTGAAGTGTCGCTCCTCGGCCACGGCGATCGCGTAGCGCAACTGTCGTAGTTCCATAGCTCTCCTCCGATTGATCGCAACCAGAGATCAGTTCGATCTGATTCAGATGTTAGACAGATGATTACCGGGGGTAAAGAATTGCTCGGTGAGCGTCATCGAAAGCCGAACCCCCCGCCCCACACTGTCTCCCGGACTGCTGCTCGTCATGGCCGTCGCGTGCGGACTGTGCGTGGGCGGCAACTACTTCAACCAGCCGCTGCTCGACTCGATCGCCGGTGCGCTCGGCGTGGAGCAGTCCACGGCGGCCGTCACCGTCACGCTGTCGCAGGTGTTCTACGGTCTCGGGCTGCTCTTCCTCGTCCCGCTGGGTGACCTGGTCGACCGTCGGCGGCTGAGCGTCGGTCTGATGGTTCTCGCCGCGCTCGGGCAGGGGGTGTGCGGGTTCGCGCCCTCGATCGGCTGGCTCATGATCGGGACCGCGACGGCCGGGTTGTTCTCGGTGGCGGCGCAGGTTCTGGTCCCGTTCGCGGCGGCACTGGCCGAACCCGGACGGGCCGCCACGGCGGTCGGCACGGTCATGAGCGGTCTCATGGTCGGAATCCTGCTGGCCCGCAGCGTGGCCGGACTGCTCACCCCGCTGGGCGGCTGGCAGACGGTGTACCGCGTGAGCGCGGTAGCGATGCTGCTGATCGCCGCACTGTTGTGGCGTGCACTGCCGACGTCGCGCGACGACCACGGACTGGGGTACGGCGCGATCCTCGCGTCGATGGGCACACTGCTGCGGCAACATCCGCGGCTGCGTACCGCGACCGCGATGAGTGCCCTGAGCTTCGCCGCCGCGAGCACGGTGTTCGCCGCGATGGCCTTCGTGCTCGCCGCGCCGCCGTTCGGGCTCGACGACGTCGCGATCGGTTTCGTCGGCCTCGCCGGTGTGGCGGGCGCGGTGATGGCGAACGTCGCCGGACGCCTGGCCGACCGCGGCTTCGCCCGCGCCACGGCCGGCGTCGGGGCAGCGGTGCTGATCGCGTCGTGGGCGTTGTTCGGTCTCGGGGCGAGCAGCCTGATCGCGTTCGTACTCGCGGTGCTGATCTCCGATGTGGCGCTCAAGTGCGTGCACGTGAGCAATCAGGGCGTCATCTACGCCCTTGCGCCGCAAGCGCGTTCCCGCGTCACGGCGGTGTACATGACCGGCTACTTCGTCGGCGGCGCGGCCGGATCGGCGCTCGGTTCGCTGCTGTGGGCCACTCACGGCTGGGTGGGAGTGTGCTGGGCGGGCGTCGGCCTGTCGGTCGCGGTCCTCGTCGTGTGGTGGCTGGATCTGCGGATTTCGGCGCGCACGAGCACCCCGGTCGGGGCATGCTGACCTCATGGAGCCGATTCCCGAGGACTGGCAGCGTGGGCTGGTGATCGTCGCCCACCCCGACGACATCGAATACGGCGCTGCCGCGGCGGTGGCCCGCTGGACCGACCAGGGCAAGGACATCCGGTACGTCCTGGTGACCAGTGGCGAGGCGGGGATCGCGGGCCTGAACCCCCGGCAGTGCGGCCCGCTGCGCGAGGACGAGGAGCGAGCCTCGGCCGCCGTGGTGGGCGTGACCGAGGTCGAATTCCTCGGTTATCCCGACGGCACCGTCGAGTACGGGCCGCAGCTGCGGATGGACCTCGCACGGGTCATCCGGCAGCATCGGCCCGAGATGGTCGTCACGGCGAACTTCCGAGAGACGTGGGGCCCGGGCGTCCTCAACAGCGCCGACCACCGCGCCGTCGGGCTCGCGGTGCTCGACGCCGTCGCCGACGCCGCCAACGAGTGGATCTTCCCGGAACTCGTCGAGCCGCCCTGGACGGGCGCGCGCTGGGCAGCCGTCAATGCGATGGTCGGGATCACCCATGCGGTGGACGTCACCGCCACCGTCGAACGGGCGGTTCGGTCGCTGTGCGAGCACAACGCGTACCTCACGGCCCTCAGCGCCGAACCGGTCCTGGAGCAGGCGGCCCGCCAGATCGAGATGGCCACCGCGCCCCGACCGGGCTTCGATGCCGAACGCGCCGTCGGGTTCGAGTTGTACGTCTTCGGCGGTTGACGCTCAGCCGAGCGGCGCACCGACTATGACGCGTCCGGCCCCCGGGACGGCCTCGACGTCGATCGGCAACTGCCCGACGAACTCGCCGTCGGCGTACGAGGTGACCGGGATGCCGGTCTCGAGTCGCAGCTTCCGGGTGCGGTACGTCTCGACCTCGTCGAGTTCGACGTGGGTGCCCTTGTAGACGGTCGGGAACAGCCGCACCAGCTTGAACCGGCCGCCCGACTTCACGACCGTGACGTCGAGCAACCCGTCGTCGAGCTTCGCGTGCGGCGTGATGAGCATGCCGCCGCCGTACGACGTCCCGTTGCCGACGGACACCATGGTCGCGTCGAGTTCGATCGTGCGGTCGTCGAGGACGATCCGGTAGGGGATCGGCTTCAGTTGCGCGAGTTCCACGATCATCGCGAGGTTGTACCGCATCGGGCCTTTGGGCCATCGCATCTGATTCGCGCGGTCGGTGACGAGCGCGTCGAACCCGCTCGACAACACGGTGCCGAACCAGCGTTCACCGGCGCGGGCGAGATCGACGGTGGCGACCTCGCCCGCCGCGACGATGTCTGCGGCCTTCACCGGATCGTCGACCGGGATGTGGAAGAGGCGCGCATGGTCGTTGCCGGTGCCTCCGGGAACGATTCCGAGCGGCGTTCCGGTCTGCGCGAGGGCCTGCCACGCGATGCTGACGACACCGTCGCCGCCGGCGGCGACGAGAGCGTCGGTGCCCTCGGCGACGGCCTTGCGTGCCAGATCGAGCGCCTCCTCCGCGGAGCTGCCCTCGATCTCGGTGACGGCGACGCCCCGCTCGCGCAGTCGGGTGACGGCAGCGGCGGACGCCCACGAGGCGTGGCCGCTGCCCGCGGCGGGGTTGGTCAGGACGGTGACCGATCGCGTCATGGGATCAGCTTGCCAGGGTTGAGGATTCCGGCGGGATCGATTGCGTCCTTGACTGCCCGCAGGACCCGGCCGCCGAGATCGCCCACCTCGCTGCCCATCCACGGACGGTGGTCGACGCCGACCGCGTGGTGGTGGGTGATGGTGCCGCCGGCGGCGACGATCGCGTCGCCCGCCGCGCGCTTGGCGGCGGCCCACTGAGCCAGCGGATCCGCGGCCTGGGCGCAGACCACCGTGAAGTACAGGGATGCGCCGGTGGGGTAGGTGTGCGAGATGTGGCACATCACGATACCCGGGGTGCCTTGCGCGGCAAGTGATTCCGTCAGCGCCGTGGTGACGGTCGAGCGGAGGTTCGTCAGATTGGACCAGCGCGTGGCGGTTTCGAGGGTTTCGGCGATCGCGCCGGCGTTCAGCAGTGCGTCCCGCAGGTACGGGGCGTTGAAGCGGCCGTGCTCCCAGGCCTGCGCCGGAGCCTCCCCGAGGGCGGTGCCGCCGGCGGCGGCCAGCAGTGCCGTGGCCTCGGTGTAGCGGGCGTCGACGTGCGCATCGGTGCCCTCGAAGGTCGTGATCGCCAGGCAGCCCGACGTCGGACTGTCGCCGCCGACGTCGCCGGACAGGGCCAGATTGATCCCGGTCTCGGCCTCGTCGGACAGCCGCATCACGGTCGGTGCGGAACCCGACTGGGCGACGGCCCGCAGCGCGGCGGCACCGGTCTCGAAGTCGGGGAACGACCACGCCTGGTAGGCGGTGCGTTCCGGGACCGGGTGCACGCGCAGACCCACCTCGGTGATGATGCCGAGCGTGCCCTCCGAGCCGACGAACAGCTCACGCAGGTCGGGGCCGGCCGCGGAGGCGGGACCGCGGCCCAGGTCGAGGGTGCCCGACGGCGTCGCGACGCGCAGCCACTCGACCATGTCGTCGAAGCGTCCGTAGCCGGCGGACGCCTGGCCGGACGACCGGGTCGCGGCGAACCCGCCGATGGTCGCGAACTGGAAGCTCTGGGGGAAGTGGCCGAGAGAGAAGCCGTGCTCGCCGAGCAGTTGTTCGGCCTGCGGACCTGTCACCCCCGCCTGGAGGGTCGCGACGCCGGAGACCGCATCGAGGTCCACGAGCGCGTCGAGGCGGCGCAGGTCGAGTGCCACGACGGACCCGAAGCGGCCGCGGACCGGGTCGACGCCGCCGACGACGCTGGTGCCGCCACCGAAGGGCACCACGGCGATGCCCTCGGCCGCGCAGAACCGCAGCAGCGCGAGAACCTCGTCGTGCGTGCTGGGCAGCAGCACTGCGTCGGGGGCGTCCTGCTCGCCGGTCGACTTGCGGCGCAACAGGTCCGGCGTGCTCTTGCCGCCGGCGTGGCGCAGGCGGGTGGGGCCGTCGGTGCGGACGTTGTCGACACCGAGGAGGTCCTCGAGGGCGTGGACGAGCGGGGCGCCGAGCTCGCTCTCGCGCACGATCGCGTCGGATTCCTCCGGTGGCGGGGACTGCTCGGCGGACACTCCGAGTGCCTGCTGGAGCAGTGCGGTGACCTGCGGCGAGAGGTGGCGCCGGAACTCTGCGACACCCCATGCGTCCCACTCCATGGCGGGGGAAGGGGTGGTGGGGGACTCGGGGACGAAGGCGTCGGACATGCGTTACAGTGTTACACACGATGTCTATCTGTAACGAGCTTTCGGACGCTCCCAGCGTCGACGACCAGATCCTGGACGCGGCGCGCTCGTGTGTGCTCGACTTCGGTCTCCGTCGCACGACGCTCGCCGAGGTGGCGCGCCGCGCGGGCGTCAGCCGTCCCACCGTGTACCGGCGCTGGCCCGACACCCGGGCCGTCGTCGCCGACCTGCTGACCCGGGAGATCCGCGTCGTCATCCCCGACATGGACGGCGACGAGCCCGCCCGGGTCCAGTTGGTGCGCGCCGTCGTCGAGGTCGCGATCGGCATGCGGGAGCACCCGTTGTTCGTGAAGATCCTGCGGTCGGATCCGGACCTGCTGATGACCTACATCGTCGACCGCCTCGGCACGAGCCAGCGAGCCATCGTCGAGCGGGTCTCGCAGGCGGTTGCCGCGGGCCAGATCGACGGATCGATCCGCGCGGGCGATCCCGTCCACATCGCCGCGATGGTGCTGTTGATCGCGCAGTCGGCCGTTCAGTCGGCCGGGATGGTGGCCGAGGTGCTGCCCCCGGAAGCCCTGACCGCAGAACTGGCGGTCGCGGTCGACACCTACCTCGCGCCGCGCTGACGCGGCATCCCCAGCACCACGACCAGGAGGAACCACCGTGCAGGACAACCCGAAGTCCGCGCTCCATGCCGACCGGCGCCGGCGCGAGCTGGACAGCCTCGGCGACCGCGGTGACGTCGACGTCCTCGTGATCGGTGGCGGCGTCACCGGGGTCGGCACCGCGCTCGACGCGGCGTCGCGGGGGCTGCGGACGGTTCTGGTCGACAAACACGACCTCGCCTTCGGCACGAGCCGCTGGAGCTCCAAACTGGCGCACGGCGGACTGCGCTACCTGGCGTCCGGCAACGTCGGGATCGCCCGCGAGAGCGCCGTCGAACGCGGCATCCTCATGACCCGTACCGCACCGCACCTGGTGCGGGCGCTGCCGCAGCTGGTGCCGCTGCTGCCGTCGGTGAGCATGTTCGAGAAGTCGCTGGTCCGGGTGGGATTCCTCGCCGGCGACGCGCTGCGCGTCACCGCCCGGACGCCGTCGTCGGTGCTGCCGCGGTCCCGCCGGGTCGACGCCGAGCGCGCCGCGCAGCTCGCTCCGGCCGTGCGGCGCGACGGACTACGCGGTGGCCTGCTCGCGTACGACGGGCAACTCGTCGACGACGCTCGGCTCGTCGTCGCGCTCGCCCGCACCGCCGCGGCGCACGGCGCCATCGTCCTCACCCGCGTCGGCGCCTACGACGTCACCGGCGACTCGGCCCGTCTGCGCGACGAGCTGACCGGCGAGGAACTGACGATCCGGGCGCGCTCCGTCGTCAATGCTGCGGGGGTGTGGGCCGGCGAGGTCGACCCAGGCATCCGTCTCAAGCCCAGCCGCGGCACCCACCTGGTGCTGCCCGCCGAACTGCTCGGCAACCCCACCGCCGCACTGACCGTGCCGATCCCGGGGGAGACCAACCGTTTCGTGTTCGCGCTGCCCGCCCAACTGGGGCGGGTCTATCTGGGGCTCACCGACGAGGCCGTCGACGGTGCGATTCCCGATGTCCCGGTCGCCTCCGACAGCGAGATCGATTTTCTGCTGGACACCGTCAACACTGCGCTCGCGACGCCCGTCACCCGGTCCGACGTGCTCGGCACGTTCGCGGGGCTGCGACCGCTGCTCGACACCGGCGAGGGGGAGACGGCGGACCTGTCCCGAAACCACGCGGTACTCCGCTCGTCGAACGGCGTCGTCGGTGTCGTGGGCGGCAAGCTCACCACCTACCGCAAGATGGCGCAGGACGCGGTCGATGCCGCGATCGCGGCGGGCGGGCTGACCGCCGGCCCGTGCGTGACGACGGATCTGCGGGCGGTGGGCGCGGACCGGACCGCGCCGCGCAACCTGCCGGCCTCGCTGGTGGCGCGGTACGGCAGCGAGGCCGGCCTCGTCGCCGACTGCGGCGAGCTCACCCCCATCGCCGACGGCATCGACGTCACCCACGCGGAACTGGCGTTCGCGGTCAGCCACGAGGGCGCGCTCGACATCGACGATCTCCTCGACAGGCGCACCCGGATCGGTCTCGTTGCAGCAGACCGTGAGCGGGCGCTTCCGGCGGCCGAGCGCGCGCTGGGCGGGCACTGAGCGTTCACCAGGGGGTTGTGGGTCGAGCACGTCGAAGTACCTGTTCGCGCCCGTCCAGTTCGTTCGGCTGGTCGGACCGAGGAGGACCACCCAGGTCCACAGGTTGCGCGCAATACGCGACGACAACGGCATACGCGACATCAGAGGTCGGAATTCGTCTGGGTGGTAACGCATTCGAAGTGCTGATCGGCGGAATCGGCGTAGCGTCGACCCACATGGGTATTCGACTGGGCTACCAGATTCCGAATTTCAGTTACTCGACACCGGTACGGGACCTGTTTCCGACTGTCATCACCCAGGCGCGCGAGGCCGAGGCGGCCGGGTTCGATGCCGTGTTCGTGATGGACCACTTCTATCAACTCCCCGGCATCGGCGAGCCCGACGAGCCGATGCTCGAGGCGTACACGTCGCTCGCCGGAATCGCCACGGCGACCGAGTCGATCCAGTTGTCCGCGCTCGTCACCGGCAACACCTACCGGAACCCGGCGATGCTCGCGAAGACCGTGTCGACGCTCGACGTCGTCAGCGGCGGTCGGGCGGTCCTGGGTATCGGAGCCGGCTGGTTCGAACTCGAACACCAGCAGCTCGGATTCGAGTTCGGTACGTTCACCGACCGATTCGAACGGCTCGACGAGGCGCTGCAGATCATCGCCCCGATGCTGCACGGTGAGCGGCCCACGTTCGAGGGCAAGTGGTACCGCGTCGAGAACGCCGTCAACGAGCCGCGCATCCGCAACGACCTGCCGATCCTGCTCGGTGGTGGCGGCGAGAAGAAGACTTTCGGGCTGGCCGCGCGCTACGCCGACCACCTCAACATCATCGCCAACGCCGTCGAACTGCCTCGCAAGCTCGAGGCGCTCGCACAGCGCTGCGAGGAGGCCGGCCGGGACCGTTCGATCCTCGAGACGAGCTTTCTCGCGTTCGTGATGATCGACGAGGACGGCGACAAGGCCCGCGCGATGCAGCGGGAGTTCCTCCTGGCCCGGGGCATCGACCTGTCTGCGCTGTCCGTCGCCGAAGGTGCGGTGGCAACCGACCGTCAGTTCGTCGGCAGCCCCGACGAGGTCGCCGAGCAGATCAAGACACGCGTGCTCGACACCGGCATCGACGGCGTCATCGTCAATCTCGTCGCCAACGGGCACCAGCCGGGCATCGTCGAACTGGCCGGGCGCACCCTGGGGCCGCTCGTGCGCGGCTGAACCGTGCCGGCCAGCGGGTGTGGCACGCTGTCCGGATGCGTGTAGCAGTCGTCGCCGGACCCGAAGCCGGACATGCCGTCCCGGCCCTTGCGTTGTGCCGCAAACTCGTTGCCGCGGGCGACCATCCGGTGTTCTTCTCGGACGGACGGTGGCTCGATGTCGCCCGCGACAGTGGGATCGAGGCCCGCAAGCTGGGCGGTCTCGCACCGCGCGAGTTCGACGACGACACCGACTCGGGGTCGAAGATCCACGGCCGGGCCGCGCACGTCTCCACCGCACTGTTGCCGGACCTGCGGGCCGTCGCGCCTGACCTGGTGGTCTCCGACGTCATCACCGTCGGTGGTGGCATGGCGGCCGAACGGTTGGGGGTGCCGTGGGTGGAGTTGTCGCCGCATCCGCTGTACCTGCCGTCGAAGGGCTTGCCGCCCATCGGTTCCGGACTCGCTCCCGGCACGGGGATGCGTGGCCGGGTCCGCGACACGGTGCTGCGGGCGATGACGGCGCCCGCTATCCGCAAGGGCAGGGACCAGCGTGGTGAGGCACGCGCGAGTGTCGGCCTACCGTTCGACGACCCGGGGCCGGCGGCCAGGCTGGTCGCGACGCTGCCCGCGCTCGAGGTTCCCCGGCCCGACTGGCCCGCGAATGCGTATGTCGTGGGTCCGCTCGTATGGGAGCCCGCCGACAATGTCCTCGAGCCGCCGCCGGGCGAGGGCCCGCTTATCGTGCTCGCGCCGTCCACGGCGTCCACCGGGGCCGGCGGCATGCTCGACACCGCGATCCGCGCCCTCGACGGCCTGGGTGTGCGGATGCTGGTCACATTGTTCGAGACGCCCGATATCGAACTGCCCGACTGGGTGCGCGCCGGTTACGGCCGGCAGGACGAGATGCTGCGGCACGCGTCCGCGCTGGTGTGCGGCGCCGGTCACGGCGTGCTCGCGAAGGGGCTGCTGGCCGGGGTGCCGCTGGTGACCGTGCCCGGTGGCGGCGACCAGTGGGAGGTGGCCAATCGTGTCGTCCGGCAGGGCAGCGGTGTCGTGATCCGGCCGTTGACCGTGGACGCTCTCCGAGACGGTGTGCGACGCGTCCTCGACGATCCCACCTTCGCGGCCGCCGCACGCCGGGCTGCAGACGGGGTTGCCGACGTCGCCGACGCCGTCGAGGTGTGCCGCTCGGTCGCCGGGTGAGCCGCGGAGCCGAGCGCCCGATTCGACTACGGTGGCATGTGTGCGACTGACCGAATTCAATGATCTCGTCCGCGACGAGTTCGGGCAGGTCCGTGGCGACTCCATCCTCGTCGACCACGTGATCCTGAGCCTGGGCGGGAAGACCGCCGCCGACGCGATCGAGGCGGGAGTGGACCCCAAGGCGGTGTGGCGCGCGCTGTGCGACGAGTTCGACGTCCCGGCGCAGCGCCGATAGATCGCGCCGCCGCGCGAGCGAACGGCTCCGGTGATTGACTCGAACACGTGTTCGCTTATGCTGGTGGTATCCGATGCGTCCACGGGTAGCGGCTGATCGTGGCGGTTCGGAACGTTCGCGCCGGCGAAGTTGTCGGTACCGAGCTCTAACCTGAACCTCAGATCGCTGGACGAGACTTCGAAAAGGGGACCACGATGGCACCACAGGCACACGACCGCGACAAGGCGCTCGAACTGGCGCTTGCTCAGATCGACAAGAGCTTCGGCAAGGGTTCGGTGATGCGTCTGGGTGAGGAGGCTCGTCAGCCCATCGCCGTGATCCCCACCGGATCGATCGCGCTGGACGTGGCGCTCGGTATCGGCGGTCTGCCGCGCGGTCGCGTCGTCGAGATCTACGGCCCGGAGTCCTCGGGTAAGACGACGGTTGCGCTCCACGCGGTCGCCAATGCTCAGGCCAACGGCGGCGTCGCGGCGTTCATCGACGCCGAGCACGCGCTGGATCCGGAGTACGCCCGCAAGCTGGGCGTCGACACCGACGCACTGCTCGTCTCGCAGCCCGACACCGGTGAGCAGGCGCTCGAGATCGCGGACATGCTGATTCGTTCCGGCGCTCTCGACATCATCGTGATCGACTCGGTCGCCGCGCTGGTACCGCGAGCCGAGATCGAGGGCGAGATGGGCGACAGCCACGTCGGTCTGCAGGCCCGTCTCATGAGCCAGGCGCTGCGCAAGATGACCGGTGCCCTCAACAACTCGGGCACCACCGCGATCTTCATCAACCAGCTGCGCGAGAAGATCGGCGTCATGTTCGGCTCACCCGAGACCACGACCGGTGGTAAGGCGCTCAAGTTCTACTCCTCGGTCCGCCTCGACGTCCGGCGCATCGAGACCCTCAAGGACGGCACCGACGCGGTCGGTAACCGCACCCGCGTCAAGGTCGTCAAGAACAAGGTGTCGCCGCCGTTCAAGCAGGCCGAGTTCGACATCCTCTACGGCCAGGGCATCAGCAAGGAAGGCTCGCTGATCGACATGGGTGTCGAGCACGGCTTCATCCGCAAGTCGGGCTCCTGGTACACGTACGAGGGTGACCAGCTGGGCCAGGGCAAGGAGAACGCCCGCAAGTTCCTGCTCGAGAACACCGACATTCGTGACGAGATCGAGAAGAAGATCAAGGAGAAGCTCGGCATCGGCGCAGTCCTGACCGACGAGGACGCCGAGCAGGCCGACTTCTAGGTCGACGACGCACGTCTCCGGTCCAGCCGTAGTGCCGGACCGGAGACGAAGCCTCAGCTATGAGCGACCACAGCAGCCACGCCGACAGCAGTTCCGCCGACCACCGCGACGGCGACAGTCAGTACGACCGGTACGGCAGTGACGACGTCACCACCGGCCGGCGACGTGCCTCGAACAGAGGCCGTGGACGGCGGGTCGGGGAGAACGGTGAGCCATTCGAGTTGAAGGGCAGCCCGGAGACGCTGGCGGCACGGGCGAAGGACGTGTGCCTGCGGCTGCTGACGGACCGTGCCCGCAGTCGCGCGGAACTCGAGCAGAAGCTCGCGCAGAAGGGCTACCCGCAGGCGGTGATCGACACGGTCCTCGACCGACTCACCGAGGTCAAGCTGGTCGACGACGCAGCCTTCGCCGAGCAGTGGGTCCACTCCCGGCACACCTACTCCGGGAAGGGGCGGCGGGCGCTGGCAACCGAGCTGCGCCGCAAGGGAATCGACGACAGTACGTCCAATGAGGCGCTGTCGCAGATCAGCGCCGACGACGAGCGCGAGCGGGCCGCCGAGCTGGTCCGCAAGAAGCTTCTCCGAACCACGTCGGCAGACATCTCCGACCGGGACGACCGGGAACGGTTGATGCGGCGGCTCGTCGGCATGCTTGCGCGTCGCGGATATCCGGCGGGTCTGTCGTTTACGGTCGTCAAGGCGGAGCTGGCCGAACTGGGGGCGGACACCGGCGAGCTTCCGGATCTCTGAGCTCTCGCCCGCGCCGGTCAGAGCCCGCGCTGTCTTCTCCGGCCGTACCGGCTGGTCAACCAGATGCCCCTGAGAGTCATCAGCACACCCAGGCCGATGCCCCATCCCAGCACCGAGAACGCCAGCCCCACTCCCTCCTGGCTGGTGATCGTCCGACTCGCGTCGACGGCGAACGCGGTCGTGAATCCCGCTGTCGTACCCATGGCGGCGGCGAGGCCTCCCGCCTTCGTCCAACGCGACAGGTGCGCGGCAACGAAACACGCCAGCACCACTGTGGCGCCGCACGCCACTACCTGCCAGGTCGGGAATTTGTTCGGCGCGGGAAGCGCCGGGCTGCGGAACTGGCCCGCGGAGTCGGCCGACCAGCTGAGCCAGCCCGCACAGGCCAGGAATCCCAGTGCCGACGCGACCAGTCCCGTCGCCCACAGCCCGAGCCGGCCGCCCGTGCGCCCGGGGATCGGGCCACCGAGTTCGGCACGCTCCGATCGCCAGACGGATCGGACGACTCGAGCACCGAACAAGCCGGGCACACCCACGAAGATGAAGACGTTCCACAGGAACTGCGTCCAGGAGAAGTCGGCGGCCATGCCTCGAGTATGCGGCAGTTCGGGGCCGAAAACCGAAGGGCTCGCGGAGGATCGGAATCCTCTGCGAGCCCTTCGGATGCTCGAGTGGCTCAGCGCGGCTGCCGCGACTGCACGGTATCGCTGAAGTCGTCGATGCCGGGGGCGCCGTCCAGTTCGTTGGTGTCGATCGGGACGACGGCGGGTCGCCCGCCCTTCTTGCCGCCGGTGCGCAGGCGCTTCTCGAGCCACGTCGCGAACGACGTCAGCGCGAAGTTGATGATCACCATGATCACGCCGACCACGATCAGCGCGGCGAAGAAGTTGCGGTAGTAGGACGCCGCCTGCTGACCACTGCGGATCAGTTCGATGTAGCCGATCTGGTAGCCCAGCGCCGAGTCCTTCAGCGCCACGACCATCTGCGACACCAGAGCCGGAAGCATCGTGGTGATCGCCTGCGGCAGCAGGATCAACCGCATCATCTGGCTCTTGCGCATACCGAGCGCGGACGCGGCCTCCGTCTGGCCCTTGGGTAGCGAGAGGATGCCGGCGCGGATGATCTCGGCGATCACCGAGCCGTTGTAGAGCGTCAGACCCACCACGACGGCCGCGAGGGCCAACTGGCTGGACGGGAAGACGCCGTACTGCGCGAACGCCTGGTAGGCGAAGATCATCAGGATCAGCACCGGGATCGCACGGAAGAACTCGACGATCGCCCCGCTGAGCCAGCGGACCCAGCGGTGGTCGGACAGCCGGCCGATGCCGAGGATCGCACCCAGGATCAGGGCGAAGACGATCGACAACGCCGCCGCCAGCAGCGTGCCCTTGAGGCCCGGCAGCAGATACGTCGTCCACGTGAAGTGGTCCAGGAACGGCGACCACTTGTCGGCCTCGAGCTGCCCGTTGTCGGCCAGCACGTTGAGCACGTACAGCGCGAGCGCAACCAGCACGATGCCGAAGACGATTGCGATGATCCGGTTGCGGATCCGGGCGCGGGGGCCCGGAATGTCGAAGAGAACGCTCGACTGCTGGGTCATCGCTTCACCGCCAGACGCTTGCCGAGGTAACCGAACAGGAATCCGACGGGGAGCGTCAGGATCATGAAGCCGATGGCGAAGATGCCGAAGACCAGGAACAGCTTGTCCGCCTCGTTCTCGATCATCGTCTTCATCAGCAGGGACGCCTCGGCCACACCGATGGCCGAGGCGATCGTGGTGTTCTTCGTCAGGGCGATCAGCACACTGCCGAGCGGCGCGATGACCGCTCGGAATGCCTGCGGCAACACGATCATCCGGATGCCCTGGGTGAAGGTGAGGCCGAGCGACCGCGCGGCCTCGGCCTGTCCGATCGGCACGGTGTTGATGCCCGAGCGCAGCGATTCGCACACGAACGCGGCGGTGTAGACGACGAAACCGAGCACTGCCAGGCGGAAGTTGTTCTGGTCGATGAACGTCGACGAATCCTCCGGCGCGAAGTGCACGCCGAGGTTCTGGTAGAGGCCCACCGAGCAGAACACGATGATCAGTGTCAGCGGCGTGTTGCGGAAGATGTTGACGTACCAGGTCGCGAAGATCCGCAGGATCGGAACGGGGGAGACCCGCATCGCGGCGAGGATCGTGCCCCAGATCAGGGCGCCGAGCGCCGACCAGAAGGTGAGCTGCACCGTCGTCCAGAATGCACTGACGAGCTGGTCACCGTAAGTATCGATCAGTCCCATGTCACCTCCTCCGCATCAGTACCGGTCGACCGACGGCGGCGCGGGCAGCGCGTAGCCGGAGTCGCCCATGGTCTCTTCGAGTGCTCGCTGCCAGGCGCCGGTCGCGATCATGTCCTCGATGGCGTCGTTGATCTTCATGCGCGCCTCGGTCTCGCCCTTCGGCAGGCCCACGCCGTACAACTCGGTGGTGAACGGCTGGCCGGCGAGCTTGAACTCGCCCGGATACTGCGCGGCGTAACCCGCGAGGATGATGTCGTCGGTGGTCAGTGCGTCGACCTTGCCTCGGTGCAGCGCCTCGACGCACGACGAGTAGCTGTCGAACTGCTGCAGCTGGACGCCCGGGTACGACTTCGCGATCTTCTGGGCGGGTGTCGATCCCGAGACCGAGCACAGCTTCTTGCCGCCCTGGAGGGACTCCGCTCCGGTGATGGAGTCGTCGTCGGCGCGGACCAGCAGCGACTGCCCCGCCACGTAGTACGGACCGGCGAAGTCGATCACCTTCTTGCGGTTGTCGGTGATCGAGTAGGTGCCGACGACGAAATCGACCTCACCGTTCTTGATGAGGTTCTCGCGCTGCGCCGACGGCGCCTCGCGCCAGGTGATCCCGCTCTCGGGTACCCCCAGGTAGTTCGCGATGTACTTGGCGACCTCGACGTCGAAACCCGTCATCGTCTTGTCGGGTTCGCGCAGGGCCAGACCCGGCTGGTCGTACTTGGTGCCGATGGTCAGCTGCCCCTCGGCGGCGTCGGCCAGCACGTCCCGTGGCTCGCTGCTGCCGCACGCGGAGGCGGTGAGGACGACCGCGGTGACGGCGGCGACGAGTGCGAGCGCGCGCGGCGCTCGGATGCGTATGCGTTTCATGATGTGGTCCGTCCCCGTCAGTGTCCGAGGATCTTGCCGAGGAAGTCCTTGGCGCGGTCCGACTCCGGAGCGGTGAAGAACGTGTCGGGGTCGGTGTCCTCGACGATGGACCCGTCGGCCATGAAGATGATCCGGTCCGCGGCCTTGCGCGCGAATCCCATCTCGTGGGTGACCACGATCATCGTCATGCCTTCCTTCGCGAGGTTGACCATGACGTCGAGGACCTCGTTGACCATCTCGGGGTCGAGGGCCGAGGTGGGCTCGTCGAAGAGCATCACCTTGGGGTCCATCGCGAGGGATCGCGCGATAGCGACGCGCTGCTGCTGTCCGCCGGAGAGCTGGGCCGGGTACTTGTCGGCCTGCGAGTCGATGCCGACCCGCTCGAGCAGTGCGTGGGCGCGCTTCCTGGCCTCCGCCTTGTCCAGTTTGCGGACCTTCACCGGCGCCAGCATGACGTTCTCGAGGACCGTCTTGTGGGCGAAGAGGTTGAAGCTCTGGAAGACCATGCCGACATCCGAGCGCAGCTTGGCGAGGGCTCGTCCCTCGGCCGGCACCGGTACGCCGTCGATCGTGATGGAGCCGCGATCGATCGGTTCGAGGCGGTTGATCGTGCGGCACAGGGTCGACTTGCCCGACCCGGACGGGCCGAGCATGACGACCACTTGGCCGCTCGGGATCTCCAGGTCGATGTCCTTGAGGACGTGCAGGTCCCCGTAGTGCTTGTTGACCTCCTTCATGGAGATCATCGACGGGGTACCGGGAGCCGCTCCGGTGGTCTCAGGCTGCGTCATAACGCGTAACCCTATAGGGACTCATTACGTACCCGCTGGTCTAGCGCCTGTAGATCTTGATCGATCAAGTCTCCGGGCGGTCGAGCGATCCACGTGCGCGGGTCGGGTCCGGGCGAACAATGTGGCCACGACAGGCGGTTTTGCCAGGGGCCGTACCCTTGGATGCGTGGAGACGATCGACCAGAATGCCGGACGCAGCTACGAGGTCCGCACCTACGGCTGTCAGATGAACGTGCACGACTCCGAGCGGCTGTCGGGTCTGCTCGAGGACGCCGGCTACACCAAGGCCGTGCCGGGGGAGCAGGCCGATCTGGTCGTCTTCAACACGTGCGCGGTGCGCGAGAACGCCGACAACAAGCTGTACGGCAACCTCAGCCATCTCGCGCCGGTGAAGGAGGAGCGCCCCGGCATGCAGATCGCGGTCGGCGGCTGCCTGGCGCAGAAGGACCGCGACACGGTCGTCAAGAAGGCGCCGTGGGTCGACGTCGTCTTCGGCACCCACAACATCGGGTCGCTGCCCGCGCTACTCGAGCGGGCCCGGCACAACGAGCAAGCTCAGGTCGAGATCCTCGAATCGCTCGAGGCCTTCCCGTCGACCCTGCCGGCCAAGCGCGAGTCCGCGTACGCCGGCTGGGTGTCGATCTCCGTCGGCTGCAACAACACCTGCACGTTCTGCATCGTGCCGTCGCTGCGTGGCAAGGAGGTCGATCGTCGTCCGGGCGACATTCTCGCCGAGGTCCAGGCGCTCGTGAACGAGGGCGTGCTCGAGGTGACGTTGCTGGGCCAGAACGTGAACTCGTACGGCGTCTCGTTCGCCGATCCGGAACTCCCGCGCGACCGCGGCGCGTTCGCGAAGCTGCTGAGCGCCTGTGGGCAGATCGACGGGCTCGAGCGCGTGCGGTTCACGTCGCCGCATCCGGCCGAGTTCACCGACGACGTCATCGAGGCGATGGCGACGACGCCGAACGTGTGCCCGCAGCTGCACATGCCGCTGCAGTCCGGCTCGGACCGCGTCCTCAAGGCGATGCGCCGCTCGTACCGCAGCGCCAAGTTCCTCGGGATCATCGAGAAGGTGCGCGCCGCGATGCCGCACGCAGCCATCACGACCGACATCATCGTGGGCTTCCCGGGAGAGACCGAGGAAGACTTCCAGGCCACCCTCGACGTCGTCCGGCAGGCGCGCTTCACCAGCGCGTTCACGTTCCAGTACTCCAAGCGTCCGGGAACGCCCGCCGCGGAGATGGACGGTCATCTCCCGAAAGCCGTTGTGCAGGAGCGCTACGACCGCCTCATCGCGCTGCAGGAGGAGATCACGCTCGAGGAGAACCGCAAGCTCGTCGGCACCGAGGTCGAGCTGTTGGTGACCGCGGGCGACGGCCGCAAGAACGCCGAGACCGCGCGCATGAGCGGCCGGGCGCGGGACGGCCGGCTGGTCCACTTCAAGCCCGAGGGCAACCTCGACGGCGACCTGCGCCCCGGCGACGTCATCACCGTCGTCGTCACGTCGGCGGCCCCGCACCACCTCGTCGCCGACGACACCGTCCTCACGCACCGCCGCACCCGCGCCGGTGATTCGTTCGAACGTGGAGTCACCCCGAAGACTCCACCGATCGGCGTCGGGCTGGGACTGCCCCAGGTGGGTGTCCCCGCGCCGCTGCCAGCACAGATGGGATGCAACGCATGAGTGCCAGCGGCGACGCGGCCGACCACGAGAACCGCCCCGGCGGGCACACCCCCGACCCCATCGAGGAGTACCAGAAGGACTTCGAGGCGGCCGAGAAGAAGATCGCCGGCGAGATCGATCCCGGCATGCGCGCCGTGGTCGTCGCGGTGTGCGTCCTCGTCCTGCTGCTGTCGTTCACCCTGCCGCACACCGGCTCGGCGAACGGCTGGGACGTGCTGATCTACGCCCAGCCCGCCGTCGACGAGCACGTCAAGTTGCCGTCCCGGATCTTCGTGTGGCTCGCGCTGGTGTTCGGCGGCGTGTTCTCGATCCTCGCGCTCGTCACGCGGCGCTGGGTGCTTGCGTGGGTCGCGCTCGCCGGCACCGCGGTCTCCACGGTGTTCGGCATGCTGGCGATCTGGTCGCGGCAGACGCTCCCGGTCGCGGACGCGTCCGGCGCGGGCCCTGGCATCGGCCTGATCCTGGGCTGGATCACGGTCATCGTGCTCACGTTCCACTGGTTGAAGGTGGTGTGGACCCGCACGGCCATGCAGCTCGCGGCGGAGGAGGCGCGCCGCAACGCCGCCGACCCGGATTCGCACAACGACTGGACCGTCTGAGAGGACGATCCGCCTGGACGACGAATGAGGGGTGCGACGCCGACCGGCGTCACACCCCTCATTCGTTCGTCACTCAGCGCTCGTTGACCGCGCCCTCGGCCGCCTCGGCCCACTCACGCCACTGCTGGGCCTGAGCGAGCGCCTTCTCGGCGTCCTTGGTCTTGCCGGCGGCCGTGGCCTTCGCGGCCTGCTCCTCGAACTGCGTGACACGCTCGCGGAACTGGGCGGCACGCGCCAGCGCCTCGGGATCGGTACGACGCCACTCGGAGTCGGCGGCCTCGCGGACACGCTTCTCGATCGCGCGGAGCTTGCCCTCGAGGTCGTGCATGCGCTCGCGGGGGACCTTGCCGATCGCGTCCCACTTCTCCTGGAGGTCGCGCAGGGCGGCGCGAGCCGCATCGATGTCCTTGTCGGGGTCGATGTTCCCGGCACTCGCGAGCAGTTCCTCCTTGGCCACCGCGTTCTGGGCGAACTCGGCGTCGCGCTCGGACGCGGCCGCGTTGCGGGCGGCGAAGAAGACGTCCTGCGCCTCCTTGAACCGGCGCCACAGGGCGTCGTCGGCGTCCCGGGGCGCACGCCCGGCCGCCTTCCACTCGGCGAGCAGGTCACGGAACGCGCCTGCGGTCGGACCCCAGTCGGTGGAGCCCGACAGTGCCTCGGCCTGCGCGACGAGTTCTTCCTTGCGGGTCTTCGCGGTGGCGCGCTCCCGATCGAGTTCGGCGAAGTGGGTGCCACGACGACGGTTGAACGCCTCCCTGGCCTTCGAGAACCGCTTCCACAGCGCGTCGTCGGTCTTCCGGTCGAGTCCGCGCAGCGTCTTCCACTCGTCGAGGATCTCGCGCAGACGGTCGCCGGCGGCCTTCCACTGTGTCGATTCGTTCCCGAGCTGCTCGGCCTCGGCGGCGAGCGCTTCCTTGCGGGCCGTCTGCTCCTGACGGGATTGGTCCTTCTCCTGCTTCGCCTGTGTCGCGGCCTGCTCGGAGCCTGCGACGATCGCCGCCAGTCGCGCGCTGAGCGCGTCGATGTCGCCGATGACGGCCGCGGTCGGCAGGGTCTCGGCGAGTGCCTCGGCGGCCGACCTGGTCTTCTTGGGGTCGCCCGCGCCGGACGCGAGACGAGCCTCGAGCAGGGCCACCTCGGTCGCGAGATCGTCGTAGCGGCGGCCGAAGTGGGCGAGGCCTTCGGCGGCGTCGCCCGCCTGCCAGGAGCCGATCTGTCGTTCCCCGTCAGCGGTCTTCACCCAGGCGGTACCGTCGTCGTCGACGCGGCCGAACAGGCTCGGATTGCTGGGGGCGGCGGTGTGAGGGGCATGCGCCGAGGCAGGACCGGACTTGGGGGCGCCGGCGGTCTTGGCGGCACCGGGCTTGGCAGCGCCCGGCTTCGGGGAGCCCGGCTTGGGGGTACCCGGCTTGGGTGCGTTGCTGTCGGTCATAGCTCCTCGTCTCTGCCGCGCGTCACGGCTGCCTCATCACACTGTCGCCTCTCACCGCACCCTCTCGGGTCGGGGCCGGTGGGAGCGTGCAGCGACTGTCCACGACTATTGAAACAGGTATGACCCTCCGAGGGCGTCACCTCGGGTCGACTACCGTGGCGCAGTGTGTTGACAGCCGCAGCCTTCGTGCCCTCGCCGCCACTGCTGGTTCCCCAATTGGCCGGTGCCGCAGCGTCGGAAACCGACCGGTTGCGCCGAGCGGCGCTGGACGTGGCGGGCCGGCTGGCCGACTCGTGCGTCGAGTGGACGGCGATCGGTGTCGCCGAGGTCGGGCGCGGGCCCGCGGACGTGGCCCCCGAATCGTGCGGCACGTTCCGGGGTTTCGGAGTCGACCTCCCGGTGTCGCTGTCCGACGCCCCGCCCACGGCACCCGACCCCGATATGCCGCTCGCGGCCCTGGTCGCCGGTTGGCTGCGGGGGCGCGCGGCGCCGTCGGTCCGGGTGCGGGTGCGGACGCTGGCGGCCGACACTCCGGCCGCCGAGTGCACGCGGCTCGGAGCTCGACTGCGGGCCGAGTTCGACGAGTCGACCACCGCACAAGGTCTGCTCGTGATCGCCGACGGTGCGAACACGTTGACGGACAAGGCCCCGGGCGCGTTCGACGAACGATCAGCAGACGTCGAGGCTGCGCTCGACCGCGCCCTGGCCGCCGGTGACCCGGCCGCGCTCGCCGCGCTGGACCCGGAGTTGTGCGCAGCGGTAGGGCTCGCCGGACGTGCTGCCTGGCAGGTACTTTCGGGCGTGTTCGGCGACGTGACCGGAACCGGTCAGCCGCGGAAGGCCGAATCGTCGTACAGCGGTGCGCCGTACGGTGTCGGCTACCACGTCGGAATGTGGCTGCCGTGAGTTCTCCCCGGGCACCCGGACCGACACCGATCGCCGTCGTCGGCCCCACCGCCACCGGCAAATCCGATCTCGGCCTCGACCTCGCGGAGCGACTCGGCGGCGAGATCGTCAACATCGATGCGATGCAGCTGTACCGCGGCATGGACGTCGGCACCGCGAAGCTGACGGTGGCCGAGCGTCGCGGCATACCGCACCATCAGTTGGACGTCCTGGACGTCATCGAGACCGCCACCGTCGCGCGATACCAGGAATCCGCGGTGCGCGACGTCGAGGACATCCGGGCCCGCGGCGCGGTGCCCGTCATCGTCGGCGGATCGATGATGTACGTGCAGTCGCTGCTCGACGAATGGGCTTTCCCCGCGACGGACCCGCAGATTCGTGCGCACTGGGAGTCGGTTCTCGCCGAGGGCGGGGCTGCCGCGGTGCGTGCCGAGCTCGAACGGGTCGATCCGGAAGCAGCGGCCTCCATCCTGCCGACCGACGGTCGGCGCATGGTGCGCGCACTCGAGGTCGTCGAGCTCACCGGCAAGCCGTTCGCGGCGTCGGCTCCCAAGATCGGTGAACCACGTTGGGGCACGATGATCTTCGGTGTCGACCGCGACACCGAGGCACTCGACGCACGGATCCGGCTGCGTACCGAGCAGATGTTCGACCGGGGTCTCGTCGACGAGGTCGAGCGCCTCGTCGGGGTGGGCCTGCGGGAGGGGGTGACGGCGCAGCGCGCGATCGGCTACGCGCAGGTGCTCGCGATGTTCGACGGGGAGTACGACCGCGCAGAGGCGTTGGAGCGCACCTTCATCGGCACTCGCCGCTACGTGCGCCGGCAACGGTCCTGGTTCCGCCGCGATCCCCGGGTGCGTTGGGTGGACGGTGCCGATCCGGCTCTGCTGGAGGGTGTGCTGCGCGCGATCGGCGAGCACTGACGTCCCGCTAGAGTTGACGGCATGGAATTCAGCAAGGGCCACGGTACCGAGAACGACTTCGTGATCCTCCCGGATCCGGATGCCGATCTCGCGCTGCCGGCGCACCGCGTCGCCGCGTTGTGCGACCGCCGTCGAGGACTGGGAGCGGACGGCCTCCTGCGCGTCGCGCGGGCCGGTGCGCTTGCCGCGGTCGGTGTGCTGCCCGAGCTGCCCGAGGGCGTCGGCGCCGACGACTGGTTCATGGACTACCGCAACGGCGACGGTTCGATCGCCGAGATGTGCGGCAACGGTGTACGGGTGTTCGCGCACTACCTGCGCGCGACGGGGCTGGAGCTGCGCGACGAGTTCGTGGTGGGTAGCCGGGCCGGCGCCCGTCCGGTACATGTGCACTCCGCAGATCACGTCCACGGCGACGTCACCGTCGACATGGGCCGGGTGCGCGAGCTCGGAACCTCCACCGCGACGGTCGGCGGACGTGTTCTCGAAGGCATTGGCATCGACGTCGGCAACCCGCATCTCGCCTGCGTCGATCCCGACCTGACCCCGGCGTCGCTCGCGTCGCTCGACCTCACGGCCGCGCCCGGATTCGACCCCGGGTTCTTCCCCGAGGGCGTCAATATCGAGATCCTGACCGCGCTCGTCGACGGGGCCGTGCAGATGCGCGTCCACGAGCGTGGTGTGGGGGAGACCCGGTCCTGCGGCACCGGCACGGTCGCGGCCGCGGTGGCCGCGCTGCGCGCCCACGGTGACGCCGACGGCAAGGTCGAGGTGCGGGTTCCCGGTGGTCGCGTCGAGGTTTCGGTCGACGGTGGCCGCGCCGCACTGCGCGGTCCGTCGATGCTGGTCGCCGCCGGTCGGATCGACGACCGCTGGTGGACCGAGCTGGGATGATCGGCGTCGGGCCCGGGGCGCCGGGGCCGGACCGAAATCGGCGTGCACCGCACTCGCGCTTCGTGGGACCATGAAGGTGTATGACGAAAACACATCGCACCCACTCCCAGTCGGCGGACGACACCGCCGAGCACACGGCCTCCGACGAGGCTGACTACTTCGACGACCACTCGGCGCCGTCCGTCGGCGAGATGCAGCTCGACGAGCGCAGCGCCCTGCGGCGTGTGCAGGGTCTGTCCACCGAGCTCACCGACGTCACCGAGGTCGAGTACCGGCAGCTGCGTCTCGAACGTGTGGTGCTGGTCGGCGTCTGGACGTCCGGCACCGCCGCTCAGGCCGACGCCAGCATGGCCGAGCTCGCGGCGCTCGCCGAGACCGCCGGCTCCGAGGTGCTCGAGGGTCTGGTCCAGCGGCGCGACAAGCCCGACGCCGCCACCTACATCGGTTCCGGCAAGGCCGACGAGTTGCGGCAGGTGGTTCTCGCGACCGGTGCCGACACCGTGATCTGCGACGGCGAGCTCACGCCTGCCCAGCTCACCGCGCTGGAGAAGGTCGTCAAGGTCAAGGTGATCGACCGGACGGCGCTGATCCTCGACATCTTCGCCCAGCACGCGACGTCCCGCGAGGGCAAGGCACAGGTCGCGCTGGCGCAGATGGAGTACATGCTGCCGCGGCTGCGCGGCTGGGGCGAGTCGATGTCCCGGCAGGCCGGTGGCCGTGCCGGCAGTAACGGCGGCGTCGGCCTGCGCGGTCCCGGCGAGACGAAGATCGAGACCGACCGCCGGCGCATCCGCGAGCGGATGGCGAAGTTGCGGCGCGAGATCAAGGGTATGAAGGCGGCGCGCGACACCAAGCGCAGCCATCGCCTGCGCAGCGAGATCCCGTCCGTCGCGATCGTCGGATACACCAACGCCGGCAAGTCGAGCCTGCTCAACGCCCTCACCGGGTCGGGTGTGCTGGTCCAGAACGCGCTGTTCGCGACCTTGGATCCGACGACCCGGCAGGCGTCGTTCGAGGACGGCCGTGAGTACGTCCTCACCGACACCGTCGGTTTCGTGCGCCACCTGCCCACCCAGCTGGTCGAGGCGTTCCGGTCGACGCTCGAGGAGGTCACCGACGCCGACCTGTTGTTGCACGTCGTGGACGGGTCCGACCCGCTGCCGACGGACCAGATCAAGGCCGTTCGCGAGGTCGTCACCGAGGTGATCCGCGAGAACGATACGACCGCTCCGCCCGAGTTGATCGTGGTAAACAAGATCGACGCCGCGGACCCGGTGGTACTGACCCAGCTGCGCGGGCTCCTGCCCGGCGCGGTGTTCGTGTCCGCCCGAACCGGGGAGGGCATCGATGAGCTCCGTACGCGACTGGGCGAGATCGTTCGACGACCGGAAGTCGAGGTCGACGTGCTCGTGCCCTACTCGCGAGGCGACCTCGTCGCACGCATCCACTCCGACGGCCAGATCCTCGACACCACCCACGAGGAGGACGGCACCCGCATGCGAGTGCGGGTTCCCGAATCGCTCGCCTCGGCACTGGACGAGTTCGCGGGGCGCGGCTAGACGACGCGTCGCTACCCGGCTCGCGCTGGCCGGTGCCGCGGCCGCTCTTGTTCCCTCGTTGTCGCTCGCCGGTCCGGCGGCGGCGCAGAGCAGCGGTTCCGGCGTGCTGTTGCCGAACGCCCGGTTCGAGCCGGTCTGCACCCCGACCGATCCGGCCCTCGCCGAGCTGTCCGGGCTGGCGGTGCTGGACGGGAAGACATACGGCATCGGCGACAGCGGCACCGACGACGCCGTCGTCGTGCTCGACGGGAACTGTGCGGTGACCGGCACTGTGCCCGTTCCGGTCGACCCGTACGACATCGAGGACATGGGGGTCGGCCCAGACGGCCGGTTGTGGCTCGCCGACACCGGCGACAACCTGCGCGCCCGGTCGACGGTGGCGCTGATCGCCCTGGATCCGGCGTCGGGGGACGGGCAGTTGCACCGGCTCACGTATCCCGACGGCCCCCACGACGCGGAGGCGCTGTTGATGCAGCGGGATGGCGTGCCGCTGATCGTCACGAAGGAAGTCCTCGTCGCCAACGGTGTGTACCGACCGGCCGGCGGAGTGTCGGTCGACGGCCTCGCCTCGCCCGGGCCGACCGCGCTCGAGCGGGTCGGTGAGCTGCGAATCGGACCGACGACGACACCGGGTGGTCCCGTGCCCGTCGGCGGATCGACGTTGGTGACAGGCGGCGCCGTCAGCGCCGACGGCACCGTTGCCGCGCTGCGCACGTACACAGACGTCTACCTGTTCTCGGCCCCGGACGGCGACCTCGCGCGGGCACTGACCACGACCACCCCGGTGCGGGTGGCGTTGCCGAATCAGCCGCAGGGCGAGGCCATTGCGTTCACTCCGGGCGGTGACCTGCTTGCCGGATCGGAATCCGCCGGCGGTCCGCTGCCCCCGCTGCAGGTTCTGCCCGGCGCGGTCGACCTGACCCGCAACGAATCGTGGTCCGGCGGTTCGGTATCGCTCTCGGCGTCGACAGGGGAACCGGCTGCGTCCGACACGACGGAGGCGTCCGACAGCGCCGGCCCGGACGACGGAGCCGCGCAGTGGTCCACGCCCGTCCTTCTCGGTGGTGCACTCGTGGCCGGGCTCGCGACGTTCGGCCTCGTGTGGCGACGCTCGCGTCCCCGCCGGCACTGATCCTTCACGTCGGCACTGACCTCCCCGCGGCGAACGCGTCGGATCGGAGGAGACACCTTCTGCGAATGACGCGACTCGCGCCCACGTAAACCGGTCAATCGGTTGATTTCGGACGGTTGTCCGCTAGCGTCCCGCCTGCCGGATTTCAATGGGCGACAGGAAAAATGAACAGGGAGGCACAGTGCGACGGCTCTGGGCAGCGGTCTTCACGGCAGTTCTTTCTCTATCGGCATTCGCCACGACGGCGGGCGCAGCACCGCCCGCGAGCGTTCTCGGGTCGAGCAGCTCCCTCGGCTCCTCACTGGGGTCGTCCGAGTCCAGCGAATCGTACGAGCCGGTCGATCCCACCGCGGGCACTTTGATCGCGACCAGCGGATTCGACGTCAAGCGCGACGGGTTCTCGTTCGCGAACTGGGGGAGCGCCGACGCGACTCATCGGCGGGGCCTGACGCCCTCGATGATGCAGACGCTCTACGGCGACCGTATCTGCGCGCGAATCGTCGACGACGGTTGCGTTCTGACAGCGACCGGCCAGGCACTCCAGGCGGATATGAACGAGAATGCGGGCGGCGGGCACTGTTTCGGCTTCGCCGCGCTGGCGGGCCTGTTCGCAACCGGGCAACTCGACAAGGCGGACTACCTGCCCGCCGGCCTGAGTGTCTACGAGGCGCCGCCGTCAGATCTGCTCGACGGGTTGATCACTCGGTACGCGAGCACCCAGTACTCTCCGCCCACCAACAGTGCCCGGGCAGCCTTCCCGGTCGCCGGGATCGTCGAGGAACTCGAGGCGGCCTGGGACCGCGGTGAGAACTACCTGCTCGCAATCTTCCAGGAGGGTGTCGGTGGTCACGCGGTAACGCCGATCGCGGTGCGTGACCTCGGTGACGGCAGGATCGGGATCGTCGTGTACGACAACAACTTCCCCGGCGTCGAGAACATGATCGTGGCGAACCCGGGCGCCGACACCTGGTACTACACGACAGCGTTGGTCCCGGCGGAGAGCAAATACCGGTTCATCGGGTCTCCGGACAATCCGATGAACCTCTTCCAGCTTCCGCAGACACCCGCGGTCCACGAATGCCTGATCTGCAAGGACGAGGGTGACGATTCGGTGCTCGTCGTGGTGAAGGACAATGCGAAGAATCGTGACGGCACGATCATCGACTGGGACTTCGACATCACTGCGCCCGGCGGGGGTGAAATCGAGGGACTCGAGCAGGTCGAGATCTTCGACAACCGGAACACGAACACATTCCGGGTTCCGGCCGGCGTCGCGTTCGAGATGACGTTGGACGGTGTCCCTGCAGGCCCGGCGGCGGACGTCGACGTCTCCCTCTACGGTGACGGCTGGATCAACGAGATCGACGACATCGAACTCTCGCCCGGAGCGCGGACCTCGGTGAAGGTCGATCAGGACCAGCGCAAGTTCGACTTGAGCAGTAACTCCGTCCTCGCGCCGACGCTGAGACTGGCCAGCGAGCAGGCGAACTGGTCGGTGGCGGCGGTGGGGACCGGCCTGCGTGTGCTGCCGGGAAGCACCCTGTCGGTGGCTCGCGAGACCGACGGCGACTACGTGTACGCCCTCCGTGGAGTAGGGCTCCCGGGATCTCTGAAGCTCGATGTCCGGCACCGGGACGGCGTTCGGGATCGGGACGTGACCACCGGCGGTCCGGTGAGCATTCCGGTCGATTCGTCCGCCTCGGTGGCCGCACACGTGTGGAACGGTGAAACTCCGCTCACCGTGCGGGTCGAGGGGAACGGGGTCGATCGCACGTACCCGATGGTCCCGGCGAGCTGACCGAGCTGTAGGGGCGAACGCGGCCGCCCACCGTCCGGCGGGTGGGCGGCCCCGACCGGCACCGGACCGCGCACTCGGTACGGATGTGATTCGAGCGGGCAAGGGCGGTGCGGTGGTGTATCGCCGCAGGCGGTGGCCCTAGTATTGGCCAACTGTGACGAGTACAGAGGACCGCGCGGGAAGCGCGGCCGAACGGGAAGCCGGCACCGGGATGTTCGGATGGGCGCTGCACGGCGACGGCCGGCGGATCAGCGACGGAGCGGTCGTGGCGCCGCACGAGCGGCTGTCGTGGCCGCGCACGATCGGCATCGGCATGCAGCACGTGATCGCGATGTTCGGTGCAACGCTGCTCGTGCCGACGATCACGGGCTTCCCGGTGACGACGACGCTGCTGTTCTCCGGCATCGGCACCGCACTGTTCCTGCTCATCACCCGCGGCAGGATCCCGAGCTACCTCGGGTCGTCGTTCGCCTTCATCGCTCCGCTCACCGCGGCCGCCGGTGACGGCCCCGCCGCCCAGCTCGGTGGCGTCGTCGCCGCGGGCGTCGTGCTGATGCTCGTCGGTCTCGCGGTCAAGGTGATCGGCGCTCGGGTCATCGACGCCGTCATGCCGCCCGTCGTCACCGGCGCGGTGGTGGCGTTGATCGGGCTCAATCTCGCGCCCACCGCCGCCGGATCGTTCCAGGCGCAGCCGCTGATCGCAGCGGTGACGCTTCTCGGCATCCTCCTCGCCACCGTGATCGGCCCCGGCATCATCGGGCGTCTCGGCATCCTCATCGGTGTCGTCGTCGGTTGGGTCTTCGCCGCGATCACGGGCGGACTCGCCGACGAGCGGGTCGACGCGTTGCGCGAGGCCGCCTGGTTCGGTGTGCCCCACCTGCGTGGTCCGTCTTTCGACCTGTCCGTGATCCTGCTCGCGCTGCCGGTCGTGATCGTCCTGATCGCCGAGAACGTCGGCCACGTCAAGGCGGTGTCCGCGATGACCGGCAAGTCGCTCGACGACCTCGCCGGCAACGCGCTGTTCGCCGATGGTCTCGCCACCACCCTCGCCGGTGCCGGCGGCGGGTCCGGGACCACGACCTACGCCGAGAACATCGGCGTGATGGCGGCGACCCGCGTCTATTCGACCGCGGCGTACTGGGTGGCTGCCGTCACCGCCGTCGTCCTCTCGTTCTCGCCGAAGTTCGGTGCGCTGGTGTTCACGGTTCCGGACGGCGTCATCGGCGGTGCGACGATGGTGCTGTACGGCCTGATCGGGGTGCTCGGCGTCCGTATCTGGATGGACGCCAAGGTCGACTTCACCGATCCGGTCAACCTCACCGTGGTGGCCACGGCGCTGGTCGCCGGCATCGGTAACCTCACGCTGTCGATCGGATCGGTCGAACTCGGGGGCATCGCGTGGGGATCGGTCGGCATTCTCGTCGCCTACCCGGTGATGCGCCGATTGAACGCGCTCCGGCGCGCCTAGTCCGCCCACCTCGACGAGCACGATTCGTGACCCGAACCACACGGTCACGAATCGTGCTCGTCTCGGTCATGGATCGCCACTGAGACTCGCTTTACGGTCATGTCGAGGAAGCACGTCCGCCGCTGCGTGCCCGCACGCCGGCGAAGTCGACACGAGGAGACGCAGTGGAACGCACCCTGTTCGAACCCGAGCACGAACTCTTCCGGGAGTCCTACCGCAAATTCCTCGACCAGCACGTCGCACCTTTCCACGATCAGTGGGAGGAACAGAACATCGTCGACCGGTCGGTGTGGGTCGAGGCGGGTAAGCAAGGGTTCCTCGGCATGGCTGTGCCCGAGGAGTACGGCGGTGGCGGGGTCGAAGACTTCCGGTACAACGCGGTCATCACCGAGGAGACCACCCGCGGCGGCTACAGCGGTGTCGGCTTCATGCTGCACAACGACGTCGTCGCCCCGTATCTGATCAAGCTGGCGAACGAGGAGCAGAAGCAGCGCTGGCTGCCCGGCTTCTGTTCGGGTGAGTTGATCACCGCGATCGCGATGACCGAACCGGGCACCGGCAGCGACCTGCAGAACATCAAGACCCGCGCCGTCAAGGACGGGGACCACTGGATCCTCAACGGCGCCAAGACGTTCATCACCAACGGGATCAACGCGGACCTGGTGATCGTCGTCGCGTGCACCGACCCCGACAAGGGGGCCCAGGGCTTCTCGCTGCTCGTCGTCGAACGCGGGATGGAGGGCTTCGAGCGGGGCCGCAACCTGGACAAGATCGGCCTCAAGGCGCAGGACACGGCGGAACTGAGCTTCACCGACGTCCGGGTCCCGGCCGAGAACCTCCTCGGCGAGGAGGGAATGGGGTTCATCTACCTGATGCAGAACCTGCCGCAGGAACGCCTGTCGATCGCCGTCGTCGCCGCCGCCGCGATGGAGTCCTGCCTCGACATGACCATCCAGTACTGCCGCGACCGCAAGGCGTTCGGCAAGTCGATCGGCAGCTTCCAGAACACCCGCTTCGTTCTCGCCGAGTTGGCCACCGAGACCACCGCGGTGCGGGTTCTCGTCGACAAGTTCATCGAGCAGCTCAACGCCGGCAAGCTGTCGGTGCAGGAGGCGGCGATGGCCAAGTGGTGGACGACGGAGGCCCAGGTCAAGCTCATCGACCGGTGCCTGCAACTGCACGGAGGCTACGGCTACATGCGGGAGTACCCGATCGCCAAGGCGTACATGGACTCGCGGGTCCAGACGATCTACGGCGGAACCACCGAGATCATGAAGGAGATCATCGGGCGCGGCCTGAACCTGGGCTGACCCGACCGATCGGAGAAGGGAGAGGGGACCGCGACGCGGTCCCCTCTCCCTTCTCTCGTGTCGTCAGAGCTTGCGCATCACGGTGACAACCTTGCCGAGGATGGCGGCGTCGTTACCGGGGATGGGCTCGAACAGGGGGTTGTGGGGCATCAGCCACACGTCCTTGCCCGTCCGCTTGAACGTCTTTACCGTCGCCTCGCCGTCGATCATCGCCGCGACGATGTCGCCGTTCTCGGCGACGTTCTGCTGCCGGACCACCACCCAGTCGCCGTCGCAGATCGCGGCGTCGATCATCGACTCGCCGACCACCTTGAGCAGAAAGAGCGAGCCCTGGCCGACCAGTTCGCGAGGTAGCGGGAAGACATCCTCTACTGCTTCCTCCGCCAGGATCGGGCCGCCGGCCGCGATTCGGCCCAGGACGGGCACGAACGTGGGGGCGGGGCGGTCGCCGGATCCGTCGCGCTCGGTGACGGCATCCTCGATGCCATCCAGGCCGCGAACGTCGACGGCGCGGGGCCGGTTCGCGTCGCGCCGCAGGAAGCCCTTCCGCTCGAGCGTTCGCAACTGGTGCGCGACGGACGACGTGGACGTCAGGCCCACCGCGTCCCCGATCTCACGGATGCTCGGGGGGTAACCGCGCTCCGCCACCGACGCCCGGATCACCTCGAGGACCTTCCGTTGGCGCGGTGTGAGCTGGGAGGCATCGAGCGTGGCCGTCGCCTCGTCGGCCGCAGGGTTCCCGGAGGACGGGCTCCCGGAACGGCTCGAGGTGCTCGTGCTGTCGTCCTTCATCGTGGGTGCGCCTCCTCCTTCGCGGATACGTCGCATGCGTATCGGTTGGTGTGTCGAATCTATCCCGATCGGTCGGCTACTTCAAACATCTGTTCGAGCCGTGTCGGCGATTCTGGTGACTTTGTCGGACCCGCGTGGTAGAAATCGAATATCTGTTCTATCGAACGCATGATCGAACAGGGTGAAGGGTGGGCGGTTCGCGTGGTCTCCGACAGCACGGCGAGCTGCAACGATTCGACGATTCGCAGGAGGGTTCGGATGGGTACGGCACTTTCGCAGCAGCGGACGACACGAGCGTTCGGGGAGGTGACCAGGGGGCGTGCCGTGTACGTGCGGGCCGACGCATCGGGAATCGAGATCGAGCGGCGTCCGGCAGCGTCGGGCGTCCGGTCGGTCGATACATTCGTGTCGACGGGGTCGCGCGGACAGCAGCGGCAGCGCAACACCACACGCCCGGCGGCGGGTGCGGTGCATTACGGCTCGGCGCCTCGGCACGGAAACGCCGGCACGCAGGTGTCCCGGGCGGCCGGCCCGTCCCACGGCCGCAAGCGCGCGACGTCGGGACTGTCCGCCGTCGTCGCGACCTTCGTCATCACCGCCGGCGTGGTCGCCGGCCTCGATGCGATCGCCAACCTGAGGATGGCTCAGACGGATTCGGTCCCGACCTCGACGGATTCGGTGCAGGTTCGTCGCGGGGAGTCCCTCGGTGACGTCGCGGCGCGGGTGGCGCCCGAGGCGCCCGTCGCCCAGGTGGTCGACCGGATCGTCGAGTTGAATGCAATGTCGGGCGCCGAAGTTCGTCCGGGGCAGATCCTGATCAGCCCCGTCTCGCACGGGGGCTGACGCGGTGAGGCCGCACAAGGCATGTGTGGGCACCACGCACCCTTCGGGTTTGCGGCCGGCGGGTGCGGTTACCCGTGAGTCGGTGCCCGGACCGGTCGGGCGGGTATCCTCGGATCCTGTCAGTCCCACCACCTCGCGTGGTCGCGTCGATATCGCGTCTCCCTTGCACGGACCGGTTCTGCTGGTCCCCGCGGCGATCGAGGAGCAATCCAGCGGCCACGATGGCCACGAAGGATTCACCATGCACTGCCCGTTCTGCCGGCATCCCGATTCACGCGTGGTCGATTCCCGTGAGGCAGACGAGGGGGCGGCGATCCGCCGGCGGCGATCCTGCCCGGAGTGCGGACGCCGTTTCAGCACGGTCGAGACCGCAGTGCTCTCGGTGGTCAAGCGGAGCGGCGTCACCGAACCTTTCAGCCGGGAGAAGGTAGTGCAGGGCGTGCGACGCGCGTGCCAGGGTCGCCAGGTCGACAACGATGCGCTGTATCTGCTGGCGCAACAGGTCGAAGACGCGGTTCGGGCCGCCGGATCGCCCGAGATTCCCAGCCACGAGGTCGGATTGGCCATTCTCGGGCCGCTTCGCGATCTGGACGAGGTCGCCTACCTCCGTTTCGCGTCGGTGTACAGGTCCTTCAGTTCGGCCGAGGATTTCGAACGCGAGATCAAGGACCTGCGTGCGCATCGCGACGATCGCGGCAGCGACCTGGCCGAGTCCGACGCCGCCGAGTAGGCAAGGCGAAACGAGCAAGGCGCACCCGGGCCGGGCACCGATCAGCGCCGGATGGCGTCGATCGATTTGAGGACCCGCTTCTCGGAGACCGGTATCGCAGTGCCCAAGGACTGGGCGAACAGGCTCACGCGCAGTTCCTCGATCTTCCAGAGGATCTCGTTGACGTCGTCGTCGCCGCGGCGTTCCTCGGGCAACGCCGACAGCATCCGGTCGTACGCCGCATAGACGCGGTCGAGCGCGTCCATCCCGACGCGGTCCCGCTGGGCGCTGCCCGGCAGGGACTCGAGGCGCAACGACGCTGCCGCGAGGTACCGCGGCAGCTCGCGCAGTCGCTTGGACCCCAACTCCGTGACGAACCCGGGGAACAGCAGCGATTCCCGTTGCTCGCGTACGTCGTCGGCCGCCTCCCCGGAACTGCGATCGAGGATCGTCGACAGTCGATGAGCCTCGGTGAGCGACGGGAGGAGCATTCGAAGTAGCCGCGCGACCCGGGTGGCCAACTGGGCGCGCACCTTGCCGCTGAGTTCCTCGAATGCGGCGGGGTCCTGAACAGGTCCGCCGTTCTCGGCGATCAGCTCGTCGACCGCGCAGGCGCGGCAGTCCTCGAGCAGTGCGTCGAAGCTGCCGTCCGGGTTCTGCCCGAGGGCGAGTCGGTCGATGTTGCTCATGCCACCCGTCACCGACTTGGCCTGCGTCGGAATCGCCTTCAGCAGCAACTCTCGGGTACCGGCCTGCATCGCCGCGCGCTGCGCGCTCGGCGTTGTGAGGACCCGTACCGCGACCCCGGATTCCTCGGCCACCAGCGCCGGATATCCGGTGACCTTCTGGCCACCGATCTCGCGGGTCACCGACGAGGGCAGGGTGCCCAGCGTCTGCGCCGTCCACACCAGCGCGGGCTTGCGTTCCGTCGTCGCGGTCGCCTTCGACACCTCCACCTCGACTCGGGGTGCCAGCGCGCGGCGCAGCGCGGTCAGGCTCTTGTCCCGCCCGAGGACCTTGCCCTCGTCGTCGACTGCCGCAAACGTCATCCGCAGATGCGGCGGCAGCGAAGCGACGTCGAAGTCGGTGGGTTCGATCCGGCAGTTCCCCAGGCGGGAGAGTTCCCGCGCCAGGGCGTGCACGAGGGACTCCGAGCGGGGCTTCACCGCGGCGAGTGCGGCCGCAGCGAAGTCCGGCGCCGGAACCACCTGTCGGCGAAGCTGTTTGGGCAGTGTCTTGATCAGCGCGGTGACGAGTTCGGTGCGCATACCCGGCACGAGCCAGTCGAAGCCCACCGGCCGCAAACCCGCGAGCAGGGCGACCGGAATCCGCGCCGTCACGCCGTCGTCGTCCTTGCCGGGCTCGAACTGGTAGGTCAGCGGGAACTGGATGTCGCCCTGACGCCAGGCGTCCGGGTAGTCACCGTCGAGGACTGCGGCGGATTCGGCGTTGACGACCGTGGACGTGGTGAAGTTGAGCAGATTCGGGTTCTCGCGGCGGGCCTTCTTCCACCACGTGTCGAAGTGCCTGGCGGACACGGCCTCCGCGCCGACCCGCTCGTCGTAGAACTCGAACAGCGTCTCGTCGTCGACGAGGATGTCACGGCGTCGGGCACGGTGTTCGAGCTCCTCGACGTCGTCGAGCAGCGCCCGGTTGGCGTGGAAGAACTTGTGCTGCGTCTGCCACTCGCCCTGCACCAGCGCGTGGCGGATGAACAGCTCGCGCGACACCTCAGGATCGATCGAGCTGTACGTGACCGGGCGCTCGGTGACGAGGGGGACGCCGTAGAGGGTGACCCGCTCGTAGGCCATCGCGCAGGCGCGTTTGGTGGACCAGTGCGGCTCCGAGTAGGTGCGCTTGACCAGGTGGGGGGCCAGCTTCTCCGCCCATTCGGGCTCGATCCGGGCGGCCATCCTGGCCCACAATCGTGACGTCTCGACGAGTTCGGCGGCCATCACCCAGCGTGGCGGCTTCTTGAACAGGCCAGATCCGGGGAAGATCGCGAACCGGCTGCCACGGGCGCCGAGGAAGTCACGCTTGTCGCCCTCACGCAGACCGATGTGCGAGAGCAGTCCCGCCAGCAGCGACTGGTGGATCGACGTCTCCGACGCCTGCGAGGAGCCGGAACCGGATGTCTCCCAGCCGAGGCCGCGGGCGATCTGACGGAGCTGGCCGTGCAGGTCCTGCCATTCGCGGATACGCAACCAGTGCAGGAACTCGTTGCGACACATCTTGCGGAACTGGCCCCCGCTCAGCTCCTTCCGCTGCTCGCGCAGGTACTCCCACAGCTTCAGGTAGGCCAGGAAGTCGGAGTTCTCCACGTTGAAGCGCGCATGCTTCTCGTCGGCGGCCTGCTGGAACTCGGCGGGGCGTTCCCGGACGTCCTGGATCGACAGTGCCGAGACGATGACCAGCATCTCGTGCAGGCACCCGTTGCGGTGCGCCTCGACGAGCATCCGGGCCATCCGCGGATCGACCGGGAGCTGGGCGAGTTCGCGGCCGGTGGCGGTGAGCTGCGGGCCGGCCGGGACCGGGCCGTCACCCTTCGCGGGCTGCTTGCCGGCCGCGATCGCACCCAGTTCCTCGAGCAGTGCGATGCCGTCGCGGATCGCGCGCGGGTCGGGCTTCTCCACGAACGGGAACGCCTCGATGTCGCCGAGCCCGAGCGCGGTCATCTGCAGCACGACGGACGCGAGGTTGGTGCGCAGGATCTCCGGTTCGGTGAACTGGGGACGTGCCTCGAAGTCGTCCTCCGAGTACAACCGGATGCAAATGCCGTCCGCGACGCGGCCGCAGCGGCCGGCGCGCTGGCGGGCCGACGCCTGCGAGATCGGTTCGATGGGCAGGCGCTGCACCTTGGTCCGCACCGAGTAGCGCGAGATTCGCGCGGTGCCCGGGTCGACGACGTATCGGATGCCGGGCACGGTCAGCGACGTCTCGGCGACGTTGGTGGACAGCACCACCCGTCGCCCGCTGTGCGGGGTGAACACCTTGTGCTGTTCGGCCGCGGACAGCCGCGCGTACAGCGGCACGATCTCGGTGCCCCGCAGCTTGCGGTCGCGCAACGCGTCGGCGGTGTCGCGGATCTCGCGCTCACCGGAGAGGAACACGAGGATGTCGCCGTCGCCCTCGGCCGACAGTTCCTGGACCGCTTCGCACACGGCGTCGACGGGATCGCGGTCGAAGGTCTGCTCGCCCACCTCGACGGTGAGCGGCCGATAGCGCATCTCCACCGGGAACGTCCGGCCCGACACCTCCACGATGGGTGCGGGCACACCGTCGACCGCGAAGTGTTCGGCGAATCGCTCGGGATCGATCGTCGCCGACGTGATGACGACCTTCAGGTCCGGGCGGCGGGGGAGGAGTTGCTTGAGGTAGCCGAGGATGAAATCGATGTTGAGGCTGCGCTCGTGCGCCTCGTCGATGATGAGCGTGTCGTAACGGCGGAGCATTCGGTCGCGCTGGATCTCGGCGAGCAGGATGCCGTCGGTCATCAGTTTGACCAGGGTGGAATCGGAGACCTGGTCGGTGAACCGGACGGTGTAGCCGACAGTGTCGCCCAGGTCACGGCCCACCTCCTCGGCGATCCGCTCGGCGACCGTGCGGGCCGCGAGTCGGCGTGGCTGGGTGTGCCCGATCATGCCCCGGATTCCGCGGCCGAGTTCGAGGCAGATCTTCGGGATCTGCGTGGTCTTGCCGGAGCCTGTCTCGCCGGCGACGATCACCACCTGGTGCGACGCGATGGCGGCGGCGATGTCGTCCCGGCGTTGGGTGACGGGCAGCGCCTCGGGATAGGTGATCGCCGGGACCTGGGCGCGTCGGCCCGCGATGCGCGTCTCGGCCGCGGTGATCTCCTCGTTCAGGGCGGCGAGGGCGGACGGGGACTTGGCGCGATCGAGGCGTCGGCGCAGCCGGTGCTCGTCGCGCAGCGTGAGCGCACCGAGACGCTTCTTCGCCTCACGGCGATCGGTCTGGATCTCGGCTGCAGAAGGTGATGTCGACATGCTCCGCACAGCCTATCGAAAGCGCGCAACGGTAATTCTCGCTGCAACCGGCCCGCCGTCGCGGCGACCGGGCGGTCCGGGCGGGAACCGTGGCATAGTCGCTGAGGAGCTGGGAAGTACGTCTCGGATGAGTGGAGCACTGTGGTGAGTGGAGCGCTGTGGCACGGGTTCGCCGACATGGGGGCGGTACAGCGCGACGGCGCTTTCGTCGTCTCCCGGGGTGAGGGCGCCTACATCTGGGACGATGCGGGTACCCGCTATCTCGACGCCACCGCAGGACTGTGGTTCACCAACGTCGGGCACGGCCGCACCGAGATCGCCGACGCCGTCGCCGCTCAGCTGTCGAAGGTGGCGCACTTCTCGAACTTCGGTGACTTCACCTCCGACACCACCGTCGCCCTCGCCGAGCGGCTCGGTGCGATCGCACCGGTGCCCGGATCGAAGGTGTTCTTCACGTCGGGTGGCTCGGACTCCGTCGACTCGGCCGCCAAGCTCGCCCGGCGGTACTGGAACGAGATGGGCCGTCCCGGGAAGAAGCTGATCGTCGGACGGCAGAAGGCCTACCACGGCATGCACGTGGCGGGAACTGCCCTCGCCGGAATCCCGGTCAATCGGGAGGGCTACGGCGAACTGATGCCCGACGCCCGGACCGTCGGCTGGGACGACGCGAAGAGCCTGCTCGAACTCATCGAGCGGGAGGGCGCGGACGCGATCGCGGCCTTCTTCTGCGAGCCGATCATCGGCGCCGGAGGCATCTACCCGCCGCCCGAGGGGTATCTCACCGAGGTCCGCGACATCTGCCGTGAGCACGACATCCTGTTCGTCGTCGACGAGGTCGTCACCGGCTTCGGGCGCATCGGCGGATCGTGGTTCGCGTCCACCCGGTTCGGTCTCGAACCGGACATGATCACCACCGCGAAGGGACTGACCTCCGGGTACGTCCCGATGGGTGCGGTGTTCGTCGCGCCGGCGGTGGCCGAACCCTTCTTCGGCGGTGGCGTGTGGTGGCGGCACGGTTACACGTACGGCGGCCACGCCGGCGCCGCCGCGGCCGCCATGGCGAACCTCGACATCGTCGAGCGGGAGAATCTGCTGGCGGAGTCGAAGCGGCTCGAGTCCTCGCTGCACGAGCATCTCGCGCCACTCGCCGAGCACCCCCGGGTCGCGGAGGTACGCAGCGGGCTCGGGGCCGTCGCGGCGGTCCAGTTGGTCGATCCCGCAGAGGCGGTGCCGTTCGTGAAAACCCTCCGCGCGCACGGAGTCTCGGGCCGCGCGGCCGGTCAGGGCGCGATGCAGTTCTCGCCGTCGTTCGTCATGACCGACGAGCAGGTGGCCGAAATGGCTGCCGGCGTGCGCGCCGCCCTCGGCTGATCGAGGCCGGTCGAGGTCACGGCAGCGTCGAACCTCGGGCGACGAGCGTGGGGGTGATCGCGATGCGCTGTGGCGGCGGGTCGTCCGAGCGGGCGGCCGCGGCGTCGAGCAGTCTCACGGCCTGCGCGGCGATCTCGTCCTGCGGCTGGCGCACCGTGGTGAGCGACGGCCGCGACAGCGCCGCATACGGAGTGTCGTCGAAGCCGGTGACCTGGATGTCGTCGGGGACGGTGAGCCCGGCCGCGGCCAGTCCGTCGAGCACGCCGAGCGCGATCATGTCGTTCCCGCAGATCACGGCGTCGGGTCGGGGGCCGCGTGTGACGATGAGGCGGGCCGCCTCGCGTCCCCAGTCGGTGCTGAAGTCGCCGAGCAGGACGTCGGGATCGGTGAACCCGCGTCGGGAGATCGCCTGCCGGTAGCCGTCGAGTCGTTCCTGTGCGGACGAGTCGACGGGTTCGGCGCCCACGAACACCGGACGCGAGGCGCCGCGGTCGAGGACGTGGTCGACTGCCAGCCGGAGACCGAACTCGTTGTCGACCGTGACCGAGCTGCCGGCGTGGTCGTCGACCCGGAGGTCGACCTGCACGGTCGGTACCCGGGCCGCGGCGTCCGCGGTGGCGGTCCGGCTGGCCGCGCGGTCGCAGGGTACGAGGATCAGGGAGTCGACCCGGCGGTCGAGCAGTGCCTGGATCTGGCGGCGCTCGGTCTGCGGTTCGTAGCGGGAGTTGGCGAGCAGGAGGCTGCGGTCGTCGTCGCGAAGTTGGCGTTCGACCGCCTCGACGAGCGTCGCGAAGTACGGGTTGCCGATGCTGGGTACCACCATGCCGACCGTGTAGGTGGTACGTCCGCGTAGCGCCGCTGCCAGGATGTTGGGCTGGTAGTCGAGCGCGGCTGCGGCGGCCAGTACGCGTTCGCGGTTCTCGGGGCGGACGCCGCGCTCGCTCGACAGCGCGCGTGAGGCCGTCGCGACCGACACTCCGGCTCGCGCGGCGACATCGCGAATAGTGGCACGCATGGAACCCCTCGGGATCGTGGAAACGTCACGGTAAACGATTACCGGATGTGGCGGCAATCCAGACCGCAACGTACGCATCGAGCGTCTTGACGCAATGCGCATCACTCCGTCATCGTGGGAGCCGTCACGGAAAACGATTTCAGTTCGTGATGCAGTAGCTCTATCCGACCGAGAGGCCGTCCCGATGTCCCAGACGCGACCGTCACAGCGCCCGCACGTGTCCGACCGTGCGTCACCGTCGGTGTCGCCGGAAGTCGTCGTCGTGGGGTCCGTCAACGTCGACACCGTCATCCGGGTCCCGCGGTTGCCTGCGCCCGGTGAAACGGTGTTGGGGATCGGCGCCGCCGAGCACGTCGGCGGGAAGGGTTCGAATCAGGCGGTGGCCGCCGCGCGCCTCGGTCGACGCGTGGGGCTCGTGGGCGCGGTCGGCGACGACGCCGACGGGCGCGCGGTGCGAGAAGCGTTGGGGGCCGAGGGCATCGACCTGGTGGGGCTCGGCGAACGATCGGGTGCCCGGACCGGCGCCGCCGTCGTCCAGGTGGACGACTCCGGCGAGAACTGCATCACGGTGCTCGCCGGCGCCAACGGTGATCTCGACGCCGCCGCGGTGCGGACGGCCGCCGACGACCTGCGGCGGGCGCTGGTGACCGTGGTCCAACTCGAGATCCCCGACGCCGCCGTCGCGGAAGCGATCGCGCTCGCGGGTGGCACCGTCGTCCTCAACCCGTCGCCCGCGCGACCGGTCGCAGCCGACGTGCTCGGCCGTGTCGACGTCCTCATCGTCAACCGCTCGGAACTGGCGTTGCTCGCGGGGGAGACCGAACCGGCGACGTCGGTGCAGGCCGCGCGGATGGCGGGCCGGCTCTCCGGACCAGCGGCCGTCGTGGTCACCCTCGGCTCCGACGGCGCGGTGCTGGTGCGGGGCGGCGTGGTCACCGAGGTACCGGCGGTTCCCGTCGAGCGGGTCGTCGATCCGACCGGGGCCGGTGACACGTTCACCGGTGCTCTCGCGGATGCGCTGGTGCGCGGCGAGGCGCTCGACGACGCTGTGCGCTGGGCGGTGGAGGCCGCCGCGATCGCCGTCACGGCGGCGGGGGCGCAGTCGGCGATGCCCACCCGCGAACAGGTTCTCGCGGCGCGAGCGGGGAGCCGGTCGTGAGCGGCGCGCGGCCGGGACGGCTGGAACTGGACGGTGTCTCCAAGCTGTACCCCGGTGTGCGAGCTCTCGATTCGGTGGACTTCGATGTGCGCGGCGGTGAGGTGCACGTCCTGCTCGGCGAGAACGGCGCCGGCAAGTCCACGCTGATCAAGATGATGGCCGGCGTGCATCAGCCCGACACCGGCGAGATCCGGGTGGACGGCGCCGCCGTGCGGTTGCGCGGGCCCGGCGACGCGGAGGCGCTGGGCATCTCGACGATCCATCAGGAGATGGCACTCGTGCCGCATCTGACGGTGGCCGAGAACATCTTCCTCGGCCGGCCTCCCCGCCGATTCGGCCTGGTCGACACCCGCGCGATGCGTCGCCAGGCTCGGGAATTGCTCGATCGCACCGGACTCGATCTGGACGTGGACGCCACTGTCGGCGACCTCGGTGTGGCCCGACGTCAGATGGTCGAGATCGCGAAGGCCCTCAGCATCGACACCCGCTTCCTGATCATGGACGAGCCCACCGCGGTGCTGAGCCGAGGCGAGGTCACCGCGCTGTTCGACATCGTGCGCAGCCTCACCGACCGCGGCGTCGGCGTGGTGTTCATCTCGCACCTGCTCGGCGAGGTCGCCGAGATCGGGGACCGCGTCTCGGTGCTGCGCGACGGCGCGAAGGTGGGGGAGGTCCCCGCCGACACGGATGTCGACGAACTGGTGCGGCTCATGGTCGGCCGCTCGATCGAGCAGCAGTATCCGCCGCGCCGCAACGAGATCGGCGACGTCGTGCTCGAGGTGCGCGGTCTCGGCCGGGACGGGGAATTCGACGGCGTCGACCTCACCGTGCGCGCCGGAGAGGTCGTCGGCATCGGCGGCCTGGTCGGCGCCGGCCGCACCGAGGTGGTGCGGGCGATCTTCGGTGCCGACCGGTACGACCGCGGCGAGGTGCTCGTCGACGGCCGGCCGGTGCGCCGCGGCGACGTCGTCGCCGCGCACGAGGCCGGTCTCGCGCTGGTGCCGGAGGACCGTGCGGGCCAGGGACTGGTACTCGGCGCGTCGGTGGAGGAGAACCTCGGACTCGCCACGCTCGGCGACCGAACCCGGCTCGGACTGGTCGACCTTAACGATCAGGCGGCGAAGGCGCGGACCGCCGTGCAGCGGATGGGGATCCGCGTGTACGGACCCGAACAGCCGGCAGTGACCCTGTCCGGCGGCAACCAGCAGAAGATCGTCATCGGCAAGTGGCTGATGGCCAAGCCGCGTGTACTGATCCTCGACGAACCCACCCGCGGCATCGATGTCGGTGCCCGCGCGGAGATCTACGAACTGATCGCCGAACTGACCGCCGACGGAACCGCCGTGGTGGTCGTGTCGAGCGATCTACCCGAACTGCTCGGGCTCAGCGACCGTGTGCTCGTGATGGCGGACGGCCGAGTCCGCGGCGAGCTGGACGGTACCCAGGCAACCCAGGAGAGCGTCATGGCTCTCGCGGTCACGGAAGGATGAGGGCGGTGCCCGAGAACAACACCGATCCCGCACGCGCGGGAACGTCGGCGGCGGGCGAGCCGCCCCCATCCTCCCGGGGAGCGCTGTGGCGGTGGGTGACGTCAGTGCGCGGCACGGGTGGCCCGCTCGCGGCCCTCGTCGCCCTGGTGGTGCTGCTGGCGCTGCTGTCGGGGGACTTCCTCACCACGAACAACCTCCTCAATGTCGGCGTGCAGGCGTCGGTGACGGCGGTGCTCGCCTTCGGTATGACGTTCGTGATCGTCAGCGGTGGCATCGACCTGTCGGTGGGTTCGATCGCGGGGCTGTCGGGCATCGTCACCGGCTGGACCGCGACGACCGCAGGCGTGCCCATGTGGCTGGCGGTGCTCGCCGGTATGGCCTCGGGCGTCCTGGCCGGGGTGGTGTCGGGCATCCTCATCACGGCCGGGCGGATGCCCCCCTTCATCGCGACACTCGCGATGCTGTCCGTCGCGCGTGGTCTCGCGCTGGTGATCGCCGACGGCCGTCCCATCCCCGTGGACGGCTGGCTGGCCACCCTCGGTAGCGGTGAGTTGTTCGGCTTCCTGCCCTATCCCGTGCTGGTGCTGATCGCCGCGGCGATCGCCACCGGCCTGATCCTGCGCCGCACCTACGCAGGTCGCGCGATGTATGCGATCGGCGGCAACGCCGAGGCCGCGCGCTTGTCCGGGATCCGGGTGAACCGGCAACAGGTGCTGGTCTACGCGCTGTCGGGGCTGTTCGCGGCGGTCGCCGGCATTCTGCTCGCGGCCCGGCTGGCGTCGGCGCAACCCGAGGCGGGCACCGGTTACGAACTCGACGCGATCGCGGCCGTGGTGATCGGCGGCGCGAGCCTGTCGGGTGGCGTCGGCACCGCTGTCGGCACCCTGATCGGCGCGTTGATCCTGGCGATCCTGCGCAACGGACTCAACCTGCTCGACGTCTCCGCATTCTGGCAGCAGGTCGTGATCGGTGCCGTCATCGCCGCGGCGGTCCTGTTCGACACGCTGCGACGGCGCCGCCGCACCGGCGGCAAGGGCGGCGGACCGCTGAAGAGTCCGGCGGTGCGCAAGGCCGGTGCCGCGGTGCTGGTGCTCGTCGTGATCGCGGCGGGGTGGGCGATCGTCGACCGCCAGCGCAGTGGCGGCGCGTCCGGCACCCGGATCGCGCTGTCGTTGTCGACGCTGAACAACCCGTTCTTCGTCGACGTCCGCGAGGGTGCGCAGGAGGAGGCGGACCGACTCGGCGTGAAACTGACCGTCACCGACGCCGGTTCCGATCCGTCCCGGCAGGCCAACGACATCCAGAACGCGATCGCCCGCGGTGTCGATGCGATCGTCGTGAATCCCGTCGACTCCGATGCCGTCGTGCCGTCCGTCCAGGCCGCCAATGCGGCCGGCATCCCAGTGATTGCGCTCGATCGCGCGCCGAGCGGTGGCCTCGTCGTCACGACAGTGGCCTCCGACAACGTCGAGGGTGGACGACTGGCCGCCAGGCAGTTGGCCGAGTTGGTCGGCACCGGCCCCGTCGCGGTGCTCGAGGGCAAGCCGGGCACGTCCGCGGCGCGCGACCGGCAGACCGGATTCGACGAGGAGATCGCGCGGCATCCGGGCATCACGGTGGTCGCGTCGCAGCCCGCCGACTTCGACCGCACCAAGGCGCTCGACGTGATGTCGAACGTGCTGCAGTCGAACCCGGACATCCGCGGGGTGTTCGCCGCCAACGACGAGATGGCGCTCGGCGCGGTCAAGGCGCTCGGCCCCCGCGCCGGCGGTCAGATCAAGATCGTCGGTTTCGACGGCACGCCGGACGGATTGGCCGCAGTCGAGGCGGGCACCGTGAACGCCGATGTGGCCCAGCAGCCGACGGTGCTCGGCGTCGATGCCATACGACTGTCCGTCGAGGCGACAGGCGACTCGGTGGTCGCGGACACGAGTGAGACCGGCGCGGTGCACAGCGTGCCGGTGCGGGTGGTCACAGCCACCGACAACTGACGATCAGCGCCGCTTCGACAGGCGCGAGAGACGTTGCCGGACAGTGGGTCTGACGGGAGTCAGATCCACCGTCCGGCGACTGTCCGTGTCTGCGGCAGCGCGGGCGAACCGCGTGTGCAGCCGGTCTCGCACCTCGTCGGGGGTGTAGGCGCGGCGCTGTCGTTCGGCGCGCATCGCGAGCGCTCCCGTCGCGGCGACACCCACCGCGCCCGCCAGCCCGAGTGTCTTCCACAGATGCCTGCCGTCGATGCGCATCGCTCTAGGCTAGGCGGATGATTCGGCAGACGCACTCATCGGAGATCACCCTCGACGAGGCGGTCGAGGTCACTCGCACGGGAGACATCTGGATCTTCCGGGGGCAGTCCGGTGCCGACCGGGCGATCCAGACACTCACCAACAGTCCTGTCAATCATGTCGGCATGTCCGTCGTGCTCGACGATCTGCCGCCCCTCATGTGGCACGCCGAACTGGGGCGGTCCCTGCCGGACATGTGGACCGGCAAGTTCCAGCGCGGCGTCCAGCTGCACGATCTGCGTGCGGCGGTGCAGGTGTGGGGCGCGCGCTACGGCCAGCGCGGATGGCTGCGCCAGCTGGCGAAGCCGGTGACCGGTGAGCAGGAGGACGCGTTGCTGCGCACCATCGCGCGCCTCGACGGCACTCCGTTCCCGTCCTCCGTGCGTCTCGCGTCGCGCTGGTTCGGTGGCCGGATGCCGTCCCTGCGGCGACGGGCGAGCAGCCCGCACAGCGCGGGCCTCGAGAGCGCCTACTGCGCCGAGGTGGTCGCGTCGACGTACGCGGCAATGGGCTTGCTGACCGAGGACCGGCGCACCAACTGGTACGACCCCGGGCGGTTCTGGAGTGGCGACCGGCTGCCGCTGGCTCCGGGCGTCGAGTTGGGTGCGGAGATCGCGGTTCGGCTCGATGCGGAGGATCTCGCCGCAGGGCAGGGGGCGCGTTCGGGCGCCGTTGACCAGTGACCTGGATCTCCTGATCCGCGTGGCGATCATCACATAACGACTGGATTACGACCGGTCTGTCGACTTGCCGACACGCCGAACGCAACTGCGGGAACGGGCCGTGTAGGGGCCTGTTTTCGGACGCGCGTACCGGAATTGTGGGCCGTGACCTTTCCGTGACGGTGGCCTACGGTCGTTATCGGTTCGAGACCAACGGACCACGCCGGATCGCCGCTGCACGAACCTGTCCCCGCGATCCGGACACCCGATTCTTCGAGGGGGCAGCGGTGAAATGGACACGAGTCCGCCCGACAACGTCGGTGCGCGAACGCCGTCTCGCCGGCAGGAGCGGAGAGGATCTACCCGAATGACCAGCTTCACCATCAAGCGCGCCATGGGCGCAGTCGTTGCCACCGGCGCTGTCGTCGCGATCCCGTTGGCGCTCGGAACCGGCACCGCGTCTGCGGCGGGCAGCCATGACTGGTCCGGCGTCGCCGAGTGTGAGTCGTCCGGCAACTGGTCGGCCAACACCGGCAACGGCTACTACGGCGGCCTGCAGTTCTCGCAGAGCACCTGGGAGGCCTACGGCGGCACCGGCAGCGCCAGCAACGCGAGCCAGGCCGAGCAGATCCGCGTCGCCGAGAACGTCCTCGACGGCCAGGGTGTCGGGGCGTGGCCGGTGTGTGGCCAGTACCTCACGGGCGGCAGCACCGCGACCGGCTCGGTCGAGTCGATCGCACAGGAGGCTCCGGCCCAGGTGACCGCGCCGGCTCCCGTCCAGCAGCAGGTCGCCGAGTGGGCCCAGACGGTTCCCGCCGGTGTCGGCAACTACGTCGTCCAGCTGGGCGACACGCTGTCCCAGATCGCGCAGAACCACGGCGTCTCGCTCGCGAACCTCGTCGCGCAGGTCCAGAACCCGGACCTCATCTTCCCCGGACAGACCCTGTCCATCTGATCGGCCCCCGCGCCGCACGAACTCACAGCCCCGCCGGTGTCCCCCTCCCGGCGGGGCTGTGTCGCATCCGAAGCCGCGACGCCGTAACGATCGGTCGGTCCTCGGCGACGGTAGGGGCACCGATGCTGTCAACCGCCAAGGAGTTCTCGTGACGCGATCTCTTCGTACTGTTCGACGCACGGCCGCGGTGCTGGGCGTGGTGGCGGCACCGCTGGCCTTCGCCGCCTCGTTCGGGGTCGCGTCCGCAGAGGCGACGCCGTGGCGGATCGGACCCCTGTATCGCGCAGAGACGTCCGGCGAGAGCGCCGAGTACGTGTGCAACAAGGCGCTCGCGATGGAGAAGTCCTCGCGGGCGGTCGTCCTCGAACCCTGCACCTACGATGCCGCTCAGGACGTCTGGTACCGAGTGGTCTTCGCTCCCGGCGCCCTCGGCTTCGGGAGCAGCAGCTGATCCGCCGCCCGGCGTCTCGGCAGGGGTGCGTCTCGAGAGGGTAAGGCGATAGGTCCTACTACACTGATAGGCATGGCTGATGGGACCTATCAACCGACACTGTCACAGCTGCGTGCCTTCGTCGCGGTGGCCGAGTATCGCCACTTCGGTACCGCCGCCGCGCGGTTGAGCGTGAGTCAGCCGACGCTGTCCCAGTCGCTGGCCTCGCTCGAGAACGGTCTGGGCGTGCAGTTGATCGAACGGAGCACCCGGCGGGTCCTGGTCACCTCGGCCGGTGAGCAGTTGCTGGCGCAGGCAAAGCTGATCCTCGATGCCGCGGACGGGTTCGTCGCGGCGGCCGCCGGTGTGGGCGACAGTCTCGTCGGGCCGTTGCGTATCGGTCTGATCCCGACCGTCGCGCCGTATGTGCTCCCGGCGCTGCTGCCCGCGGTCCGCCGCGAGATGCCGGCCCTCGTGCCCCAGGTCGTGGAGGACCAGACCGCAAGGCTGCTCGAATCCCTGCGTGCCGGCGCCATCGATGTCGCCGTCCTCGCCCTGCCATCGGAGGCGCCCGGGCTGATCGAGATTCCGCTCTACCGCGAGGACTTCGTGGTCGTCCTTCCACGGGATCACGTCTTCGCGGGCCGCGACGACCTGCCTCTTCAGGTATTGGACGAATTGCCGCTCCTGCTGCTGGACGAGGGCCACTGCCTGCGCGACCAGACGTTGGATCTGTGCCGTTCGGTCGACGCCCACCCCCTGTCCGGGGACACCCGCGCTACCTCGCTGGCAACCGTCGTGCAGTGCGTCGCTGGGGGATTGGGCGTGACCCTCGTCCCGGACTCCGCGGTGCCGGTCGAGACGCGCCGCGGCGATCTGGGCACCGCGCGCTTCGCCGCACCCGCGCCGGGGCGGACGGTGGGACTCGTGTTCCGGGCCTCGAGCGGTCGAGCCGAGGGTTACCGGCAACTGGCGGGGCTGTTGCGGGCCGCGGCGCCGGCCGGCGTCACCGTGGCCGCCTGAGACGGCCGAGGCGTTTCAGCGCCGCTTGCGTCCGCCGGGCTTGGCCTTGCTGCCGGGCTTGCCGCGACGCGAGTCCTGGGCGCGCGCCTTGCCCGACGTGGCCGGCTGTTGCTTCGCTGTGCGCGGTTGAGCCGATCGCGGCGCCTTGGACTTGGTCTTCGGAGTCTCGTGCGGATTGCGTCCACGCGAGCTGTTGGCCGTGCGTCCGCGCACGATGCCGATGAACTCCTCGACCAAGTCGGTCGTGCGATCCTCCACCCACGACAACGCGACCTGCGAGGCGGGACCGTGCGCGATCGGGCGGTAGGTCAGATCCTTGCGATGGTGTAGTCGGGCGAGCGACATCGGCACCGTCACGACGCCGACGCCGGCGGCGACCAGTTCGATCGCGTCACCCGTGGTGGCGGGGCGATCCTGTGCCGGGTTTCCCGGCAGCGCGTCCCACGTCAACGGGGTGTCGAGGGGATCGAGCACGAGTTCCTCGGCGAGGTCGGTGAGGTCGACCTCCTCCGCGGCCGTGAACACGTGGTCCTTGGGGACCACCACGACCGGCACCTCTTCGTAGAGGGCGATGACGCTCAGCCCGTCCCGGTCGATCGGTAGTCGTAGCAGGGCCGCGTCGGCGCGATCCTCGCGCAGGGCTGCCGTGGCGTCGGCAGCATCGACCGCCACCAGTTCGAGCGGGGTATCGGTCACGCGTTCTCCCCAGATCCGAACCCATTTCGCGGGGACGACACCGGGGACGTACGCGAGCCGGAACGGTCGGGATGCAGTCGCCTCGGTCACCGGGCAAGGCTACCCGGCCGATCTCGGGAGCCACCCGTGCAGCCGCGTCATGCGTGGTCGATACCCTTGACACATGACGTCGCAGAAGACCCCCCAGACGATGAAGCCCGCGACCGCGGCGAAGAAGCTGGGTGTGTACCTCCAGGCCACCCCCGCAGAGTTCCAGGACGGTGTGGTGACCCGCGACGAACTCAACGCGTGGCAGGCCGACGCGCCGGAGTGGCTCGTGACCCTGCGCAAGGAGGGTCCCCACCCCAAGGATGTCGTCGCCGCCAAGCTGGGTGTCTCCATCGCCGGGCTCGCTCGCGGCGGTGTCGACGAAGCGCTCACCACCGCACAGATCGAAGCGCTGCTCGCCGAACAGCCCGACTGGCTCGTCGCCGAGCGCGCCAATCTGGTGGCAGTCCGCAAGGAGGAGAAGCGCATTCGCGAGCAGCAGGCCGCCAAGCGTGAACAGTCCAACCGTCGTCCGCGTAACGCCGGGCCGTTCAAGCCGTCCGAGTGACGAGGTGGCCCGGCCGGTCGACGCTGCGCTCCGGCCGGGTCAGCGCGGACTGTAGGTGAGGCACCGCGCGGCGTGGTCGCCGGAGCCGCCGCCCACCCGGATCTCGCTGGCGGCGCACTCGAGGTCGCGGTTGTGCTTGCAGTCGGCGCGTTGGCACGCCCCGACCATGCTCGTCACGGTGTCCAATCCACCCTTGGTGGACAGCGGAATGAAGGTCTCGCAGTCGGCGCTGCCGTTGCTGCCCGCGACGTTGATCGCGAAGGCGTGGCAGCCGTCGTGGTTGTAGGAGCAGTCGGTCACCGAACAGTCGGTGACGTGGGGCATCTCCATTGTGGTCATGTGGCCCTCCGGACATCTCGACGGTTGTCCTCGTGCCACCTCACGGTAGCCGCGCCATGACGGCCTGACCAGCAAGGATGGGCTGCCCTAAGCGGTCTGGTGGCGCTCGGGCGCCCGCTGCCACTGCGCGCGCAGCGAACGCTCGCGGCCGAGGAACCGCAGCTGCGCCACCACGCCCGCGACGGCGAGCAGGAGGTAGAAGGCGTACCACCACCAGTCGTCGTCGATGGTGCGGGTGATCGATGCATGACCGAAGTCGGTGGCGTCGAGCACGCCGGTGAGAAGCATCGCTCCTCCGACGATCGCGACGGCGCCACCGAGTGCGCTGACGATCACCAGCAGCATCGCCGGCAGATCCACCGCCAGGGCGAGTACCGCCAGAGCGATGCCGATCAGGACGCCGACGAGCACGATCACCCAGTTCCACGTCACTCCCAGCGCCACCGTCGCGCCCGCGCCGAGTGCGAATCCGGCCGACGCCATCGCGAGGACCACGGCCACCGCATAGTAGAGGTACGCGAGAACCGCGAACAGGATCGCGACCAGGACGCCGACGACCCACCCCAGCGCGGTCGACAGGTAGCTGTCACCACCGATCGCGGCCACCAGAGCCGCACCGAGACCGAAGCCGGCGAAGGCGCCCCAGAACGCGATGACGATGCGCATCGCGGGAAGCCCGCGGAAGCAGAAGACGGCTCCGGCCAATACTGCGAGGATGCCCAGCACGACGTCGGTCATGCCGTGACCGTAGCCCGACGCGGTCCGTTTTCGTCGAAGCCGGCGGGCAACACGCGGGGGCGCGGGGGCGAATCAGCCCTCGGACACCTCGAATTCGTCGAAGACGACCTCGCCGGCCGCGTCGGACTCCGCCAGGTTGACCTCTCCGAGTAGCGCCCACCCGTGGTCGCCGTTCGGGTCCTCGAGGACCTGTCGGACCCGCCACAGCGTCGGCTCGACGGTGACCTGGAACAGCAGCGGGCCGCGCGCGGACGGGCCGGTCCCGATCTCGTCGTACTCGTCGAAGTACAACTCGAGCAGGTCTGCCCAGTCGTCGGCGTCGAGGCCGTCACCGAGTGCGGCGAGCTCGTCCCAGCGCTGCCGGGACGCCAACTCGACACGGCGGAACATCGCGTTGCGCACCATCACCTTGAACGCACGGGCGTTCGCCGTGATCGGCCGCGGGATGTCTGCGCCGAACGCCACCTGTTGATCGTCGGACTCGGCGCCGGGGTTGGTGAGCTGTTCCCACTCGTCGAGCAGACTCGAATCGACCTGGCGGATGAGCTCACCGAGCCACTCGGTGAGATCCTCGAGCTCCTCGGTTCGGGCCTCCGCCGGAACCGTCTGCCGCAGAGCCCGATACGCGTCGGCGAGGTAACGCAGCACGAGGCCTTCGGAACGTGCGAGGCCGTAGTGGCTGACGAGTTCGGCGAACGTCATCGACCGCTCGACCATGTCGCGAACCACGGACTTGGGGGAGAGGGCGAACTCGTTCATCCACGGATGCCCGGCGCGGTAGGTTTCGAACGCCGGGAAGAGGATGTCGGCCAACGGCTTCGGCCACGTGATCTCCTCGAGGAGTTCCATCCGCTCCTCGTACTCGATACCGTCCGCCTTCATCTCGGCCACAGCCTCGCCGCGCGCCGCATGCTGCTGCGCCATGAGGATCTGTCGAGGGTCGTCGAGGGTGGACTCGATCACCGACACGACGTCGAGTGCGTAGCCGGGCGATTCGGGATCGAGCAGCTCGAGCGAGGCGAGTGCGAACGGCGACAGCGGCTGGTTGAGCGCGAAGTCGCGCTGCAGGTCCACCGTCAGCCGGGCCATGCGCCCGCACTCGTCCGGCTCGTCGAGCTGCTGCACGATTCCCGCCTGCAGCAGGCCGCGGTACAGGCGGATCGCCTTGAGAATGTGCCTGCGCTGCGCGGGCCGCGGCTCGTGGTTGTCCTCGAGCAGGTGACGCATCGCCTGGAAGCAGTTGCCCGGGCGGGCGATCACGTTGAGCAGCATCGAATTGCTCACCGAGAACCTGGAGACCAGCGGCTCGGGGGAGGCTGCGACCAGCTTGTCGAACGTGCCCTCACCCCACGAGACGAAACCCTCGGGCGCCTTCTTGCGCTGGACCTTCCGGCGCTTCTTCGGATCGTCGCCCGCCTTGGCGAGCGCCCGCACGTTCTCGATCTCGTGCTCGGGCGCCTGCACGACGACAGTGCCCATCGTGTCGTAGCCGGCCCGTCCCGCGCGTCCGGCGATCTGGTGGAACTCGCGAGCCCGCAGCTGGCGGGTGCGGGTGCCGTCGAACTTCGTCAGGCCCGTCAGCAGGACTGTACGGATCGGGACGTTGATGCCGACGCCGAGTGTGTCGGTGCCGCAGATGACCTTGAGCAGGCCGTCCTGTGCGAGGCGTTCGATGAGCCGGCGGTACTTGGGCAGCATGCCGGCGTGATGGACCCCGATACCGTGACGGACCAAGCGCGACAGTGTCTTTCCGAAGCCCGTGGTGAACCGGAAGGCGCCGATGGCCTCGGCGATCGCGTCCTTTTCGGCGCGGCTGCACAGATTGACGCTGGTCAGCGCCTGCGCGCGTTCGAGTGCCGCGGCCTGGGTGAAGTGCACGACGTACACCGGGGCCTGGTGGGTGGTGACGAGTTCCTCGATCTCCTCGCCGATCGGGGTCTGCGAGTACGAGAAGTGCAGCGGCACCGGACGTTCGGAGCCGGACACCTCGGTCGTCGGACGTCCGGTCCGGCGGGTGAGGTCCTCCCGCAGGTGCGTGACGTCGCCGAGCGTCGCCGACATCAGCAGGAACTGGGCCTGCGGCAACTCGATCAGCGGCACCTGCCAGGCCCAGCCCCGGTCCGGCTCGGAATAGAAGTGGAACTCGTCCATCACGACCTGGCCGATGTCGGAGCCGGCACCCTCGCGCAACGCGAGATTCGCGACGATCTCGGCGGTGGCGCAGATGATCGGCGCCGACGAGTTCACCGACGCGTCACCGGTCATCATCCCGACCTTGTCGGCACCGAACACCTCGCACAACGCGAAGAACTTCTCGCTCACCAGCGCCTTGATGGGTGCGGTGTAGAACGTGCGACGACCTTCGGCGAGCGCGAAGAAGTGGGCGCCGAGCGCCACCATGGACTTGCCCGAGCCCGTCGGCGTCGCCAGGATCACGTTCGCCCCGGAGACCAGCTCCATGAGCGCCTCCTCCTGCGCCGGGTACAGCTGCAGGCCACGATCGTTCGTCCACGAGGTGAACGCGTCGAACAGGGCGTCGGGATCGACGTCGGAAGGATCGACGGTGGCGGGAAGCAGATCGGTTAGCAGCACCGTTACAGGCTAGAGCCTCGTAGGGACACCCGGGCGAGGCGGGCAATCCGGGCCCGCGGGCGGCGTGCGGCGATCAGGTGGCGCTGCGCTCGTCGGACCCCATCGCGTCGAGCACTGCCATCCGCGTCTCGGGGGCGCCGGTGATCGTGGACTCGCCCACTCCGTTCGTCAGCAGAGCGCGCCACCGGTCCTCGTCGAACTCGAGCGCCGACGTCGATTCCAGGAAGCCCTCGAGGACGTCGAGGAAGCGAATCGGGTCGTCCCGGAACGGGAAGTGACCGGAATCCTCGAACACGTCCAGCCGCGAACCCGGCATCGCGGAATGCGCGAGACGCGCGTGACTGACCGGTATGACCGAGTCCCGCGCACCCCAGATGAGCTGGACGGGCAGGTTCTCCGTCAGATAACAGCGGTCGAGCATCGTGACGACCTGTCCCCGCCAGTCGACGACCGATCGCAGTGTCCGCAGGTAGGCCTCGTAGGCCGTCGGGTCCGGGAGCGCGCTCAGCACCCGGACCAGGTCCGGCGTGTCGTGCAGCATCGTGCCCGGGCGGAGCGGCGAGCCGTGGATGCGGGAGACCACGTCGCCGACAGCGCGGACCGCCGTCATCGCGCCCGGTAGTCGGATCAGCTTCAGTGCCTCGTTCACCACGGGCATCGTGATGAGCCGGAGCAGCGGATGGACGTCCTTGGTCACACCGCCCGCCGATACCAGCACCAAACGGTCGACCATGTGCGGGAACTGGTATGCGAACTGCATCGCGACGCCGCCGCCGAGCGAATGGCCGACGACCGTCACCTTGTCGACGTCCAGCACCGAGAGCAGATCCCGCATACCGTTCGCGTAGGCCGCGACCGAATAGTCCGCGCGCGGCTTGTCCGAGCGCCCGTGTCCGAGCAGGTCCGGGGCGATGACCGTGTACTTCTCGGCCAGGTGCGGAATGATCTCGCTCCACGTCGACGAGTTGTCGCCGATCCCGTGGATCAGGAGCAGCGCGGGACCCTCACCGGCGATGCGGAAAGCGCGCCGGTAGCCGTGGATGGTCCGGAAGACCATCCGGGGCTCGGTGTCCGGCACCGGGCGGAGCATCCGCGTTCGAGAGTCGCTCATATCGCCTCCTGAAGCCCCCACCCGACAGGCGGGCGACGCTCAGATAATCGATCGTCCGAGTATACCCGTGCACCGAGAGCGTAGGTGGCGCAGTTGTCACAAGTGTGACTTCGGATAACGTAAAGGTTTCGTTATCGACGATACCTGGACGAACGACCGAACGGCTCGGCAACGAGGTTCCTCAGCGGTCCTCGTCGGTGTCCCGGTCGCCCTCCCCGTCCATCCGGGCCTGCTCCGCCAGGAACCGCTCGAACTCGGCGCCCAGTTCGTCTCCGCTCGGCAGATCCTCGTCGCCGGCCAGCAGCGTCGACTGCTGCTCCTGCGCCGCGACGTAGGAGTCGTACTGGTTCTCGAGCGCCTTCACCACCGACTGCACCTCTTCGTTCGAGGTGATGTGCTCGTCGATCTGCTCGCGCACCCGCGCGGCGGCCTCACCGAGGGCGACCAGGGGCAGCTCCAGGTCGGCGATCTCCATGACGTTCTCGAGCAGCGTCTCGGCGGCGGCCGGGTACTCCGTCTGCGCGAGGTAGTGCGGCACGTGTACCGAGAAGCCCACCGATTCGTGTCCGTGCTGGCTCATACGGAGCTCGAGGAGGGACGACGCACTGCCCGGCACCTGGAGTTCGCCGGACCAGCGGTGGTGGTCCTCGATCAATTCCTTGTTCGTCGAGTGCGCCGTCACGCTCAGCGGCCGCGTGTGGGGGATGGCCATCGGAATCGCGTTGATGCCGACGGTCCGGCGGACGCCCAACTGTTCCGCGAGCAGCCGGACCGCGGTGGTGAACCGCTCCCACCGCAGGTCGGGTTCCATGCCCGCGAGGAGCAGGAAGGGGGTGCCGGCGGTGTCGCGCAGTGCATACAGGTTCAGTTGCGGAGCGTCGAAGTCCGAGAAATGGTCGGCCTTGAACGTCATGGTGGGGCGTCGCGACCGGTAGTCGATCAGCTCGTCCACCGCGAACGAGGCGACCAGTTCGGTCTCGAGGCTCTCGCGCAGGTGCTTGGTGGCCAGCTTCACCGCGTGTCCGGCGTCGGAGAAGCCCTCGAGGCCGTGGATCAGCACAGGCCCCTGGCCGTCGGCCGAGGACAGATGCGGTGCCGGGAATTCCAGCTCGTACATCTTCGACTGCTCGTCCATGACGGCTCCTTTTCCTTCGAACGTCTTCTTCCAGTGTCCCTCACGGGGTCCCGTCGTCCGAAACGGGAGCCGGAGAGGCGCGTGGCCGGGGTCGGTACCCCGCCGTCAGAGGACCAACACCGCAGGCTGTCGAATCATTCCGTCCGGTCCTGCCGTGTGACAGGGTGTGGCGGACGGGCAGAACGCGAGCGGATCGTGCAGGAGGACGCCACATGACGGAGCGCAGGCACTGCGCACTCGTTTCGGCCGCGCTCGCGTCGGCCGCCGTGGTGCTCGTCGCGGGTTGCGGGTCGGTGGTGTCCGGCACCGCGAGGCCTGCCGAGAAAGGGGTGGCATCGCGGCCGCTCGGAGAGTTGCTGCTCGAGCCGGCGGCGTTCCCGCCCGCGTACCCCGCCGTCGTTCTTCCCACACAGGCCGTTTCGCAGGCGGCGCCCGACCTCACCGGGATCGCGCCCGGCGCCAGGGTCGACCCGCCCGGGTGCAAACCGCCGCAGCAGGACTACACCGCGAACGGAACCGCGATCGCGGTCGGTACGGATTCGGTGAGCCGCTCCACCGTCACGATCGAACTGGTCCGGGTGTCGACTCCGCTTTCGGAACTCGAAGCGCAACTCGTCCAATGTCCCGATGTCACCGCCACGGCGAACGGCGTCGACGTGCAGGTGCGTACCGCGATCACCCGTCCACCCCGGATCGAGGTGGACCACACGCTCGCACTGCACCGGACGGTCGAATCCGGAGGGCCCGGTGGGGCGGTGACGCAGTCGATGCTCACCTTGATGGCTCAGATCGACGACGTGCGGATCCAGGCCACCTTCATGTCGTTCGACACGGCGCCGGACGGGAGCGACGCCGACGTCCTGGACGAACTCTTCACCGCCGCCGTGCAGAAGGTCCGAGCCGGGTGAGCTCGCGGCCTTAACACCCCGGCCCGACAGACAGGACGCGTCCGGCTGCCGTAACCGAGGGTTGTGCACAGCCGTCGACCTCATCCACAGGGCAGGGATCGTCCCAGTTCGCCGAGATCACGTCGTCGGGGACACCCAGCATCGTCGTGGCATGACGACATCGACCTCGGCACACGGCTCACCCTGTCCACGCGATCCGCGTACGTCCCACGCCGTGCGCATCTCCGAGCCCGGCGACCTCGTGAGCGCGGTTCCCGCCCTGCTCGGCTTCCACCCGCACCGTTCGCTCGTCGCGATCTGTCTGACCGGTACCTCGGTCGGCGCCGTGATGCGGCACGATCTGCGGCCGCGCGAGCCCGCGCTGATGCGCACGGTCCTCGGACAGTTCACCGCGGTGGCCGTCCGGGAAGGTGCGGACCGCATCCTGGTCGTCATGGTCGACGACCGATTGCCGGACCGGCCCGAATCGTGCGATCTCGCGCCGTACGGGCAGATCGTGGATGCGTTCGACGAGCTGCTCGGCGAGCAGGGAATCTCGATCGCCGCGACGCATCTCGTCGGCCGGATCGAGGCGGGCGCCCCGTGGACGAACCTAACCGGCAGCGTGCGGGGAGCACTCCCGGACCCGACGGCGTCGAGGGTCGCCGTGGCGCAGGTCCTCGGCGGCCGCGCAATTCGAGCCTCCCGGGACGAACTCGAGGCGGTTCTGATCCCCGACTCGCTCGGCGAGCAGCAGGATGTCGCCGACCACATCGACGCTGCGCGTGAGCGGATCACGCGAGGCGACGGGATGGCGCGGAGCGCTACCGATCCGGTCAGCTTCGACCGGCGTTGCGTCGAACTGGTGCTCGCCAGGATCGCGCAGACCGCCTCGGGCGACGAGCTGACACCCGAGGAATGCGCGGAACTGGCTCTCGTGCTGGAGAATTCGCGGGCCCGTGATGCGTTGCTCGCGCTGTCCGCCGGCAGCGACGCAGATGCCGCCGAGCAGCTGTGGATCGTCCTGGCTCGCGCACTGCCCGAGCCGGAACGGGCCGAACCGCTCGCGCTCCTCGGATTCAGCGCGTACCTGCGGGGTGACGGACCGATGGCAGGGGTGGCCCTGTCTGCGGCACTCGCGGCCGACCCCTGCCACCGTCTGGCCAATCTTCTCGACGATGCTCTGCAGCGCGGAGTGCGCCCCTGCGTCCTGCGCGAGCTCGCCGACGTCGGGCGCGGCATCGCGGCGGAACTCGGCGTGCGTCTGCCCCCGCCGGCGGACTAGCGACGGGCGGCGTGCGACCGATCACCCAAGGCCTGGAGGTACGTCCAGGCGTCGGAGACGATCTCGTCGAGGTCGGTGTGTGCCGGGCGCCAACCGAGTTCGTCCACGGCACGGTCGCTCGACGCGATCAGCACGGCAGGGTCACCCGCGCGCCGGGGGGCGTCCTCGGCGGCGATGGGCAGGCCGGTCACCCGCGCGCAGGCCGAAATGACTTCGCGGACAGTGAATCCGGCGCCGCTACCGAGGTTGTAGATGCGGTGGTGTCCGGGGACCGACGACTCGAGGGCCAGCAGGTGGGCGTCGGCCAGGTCGAGGACGTGGATGTAGTCGCGCACCGCGGTGCCGTCCTTGGTGGGCCAGTCGGTGCCGAAGACGGAGATCTTCTCGCGTTGACCCAACGCGACCTGGAGCACGAGGGGAATGAGATGTGTTTCCACGACTCGGTTCTCACCCGCGCCCTTGTAGGCTCCGGCGACGTTGAAGTAGCGCAGGCTGGTGGCGGCGAGCGAGTGCGCGTTCGCGTACGACGTGATCGCGTGGTCGATCGCGAGCTTCGTGGCGCCGTACGGGTTGGTGGGACGGGTCGGTGCGTCCTCGGTGATGGGTGTGCGTTCCGGCTCGCCGTAGGTGGCCGCGGTGGACGAGAACACCAGGCGGGGTGTGCCCGACAGCCGCATGGCCTCGAGCAGCGCGAGCGTCGTCACGACGTTGCCCTGCCAGTACTGCTCCGGACGCTCGACGGACTCGCCGACCAGCGACTGTGCGGCGAAATGCAACACACCGTCGAAACGGGGTGTGCTGTTGCCGGATCCGAGCACGGATCCGGCAACAGCGGCGATGTCACCCTCGATGAACTCGGCACCTGCCGGCACGGCGTCGGCGTTTCCGGTCGAGAGGTCGTCGACGACGACCACCTCGTGGCCACGCTCGAGCAGCACGGTGGTGCACACGCTGCCGACGTATCCTGCGCCGCCGGTAACCAGAAGTCTCACAGTTCATCTCCTCGCGTGCCGCGACCGCACACGCGAAGCGAGGTGTCAGACCTGCTTCACCTGGACGGCGTGGGCCATTTCCTCGGGAAGGTCGAATTCGTCGTGACCGGACGCGGTGATCGTCACCGAGCCGGGTCGGGTCTCGACTGTAACCCTTGCATCGGGGACCACGCCCGCTTCGCGGAGCTGACCGATCAGTTCGGGATCGGACTGCACGTGCTCGGCGAGGCGCCGCACCACCACGGCAGTCGGCTTGCCCGGCGGCACGTCCGTGAGCCGGATGAGCGTCTCCGCATTGCCCACCGGACGGTCGAGTCCCAGATCCGCCAGACCCGGGATCGGGTTGCCGTACGGCGAGGTCGTCGGGTTCTTCAGTACCTCGACGAGGCGCCGTTCGACGTCCTCGCTCATCACGTGCTCCCAGCGGCATGCCTCGGCATGCACCTGATCCCATTCGAGGCCGATGATGTCGACGAGCAGACGCTCGGCGAGGCGATGCTTGCGCATCACCGCGACCGCAAGGTTGCGGCCCTTCTCGGTGAGCTCGAGATGACGGTCACCCGCCACCTGGAGCAGTCCGTCGCGCTCCATGCGAGCAACCGTCTGGCTCACGGTCGGACCGCTCTGCTCGAGTCGTTCGGCGATCCGCGCGCGGAGCGGGACGACGCCCTCTTCTTCCAAGTCGTAGATCGTCCGGAGATACATCTCCGTGGTGTCGACCAGATCCTTCACTCTCACACCCCTTCGTCTGGCGTGATTCTACCGGGCATTCCGGTTTGTCGGTCCCGCTCGGGCGTCGACGTGAAACGCGTCGCTCGGGCGCCGCCCGGAGTGGGCCGCCGACCCGTGCGCCCGACACGGTTCGTGGCGCCTCGCGCGGGCGCCGTCGCGCCAAGTAGCTTGGGTGAATGGCCGTGTCGTCAGGTCCCGGGAGGGGCACAGCAACCACCGGATCGGATCGCGTCGTGGTCTGGAGTCCGGACTATCTCAGCTACCGCTGGAGTCCGCAGCATCCGATGAACCCCACCCGGCTCGATCTGACGATGGCGCTCGCCGACGGACTGGGTTTGATCGACGCGGCGGAGGTGGTCCGCCCCGACGCCGCCTCCGACGCCGATCTGCTCCGCATCCACACCCCCGCCTACATCGACGCGGTCAAACTCGCCGGCGACGGCCCCGACACGGCGCTGCCCCCGGAGTTGGAGACGCGGCACGGACTCGGTACCGACGACAACCCGATCTTCCCGCGCATGCACGAGGCCAGCGCCGTCCTCGCCGGTGGTTCGCTCGCCGCCGCCAAGGAGATCGCGTCCGGCCGCGCCCGCCGCGCGGTGAGCATCGGCGGCGGAATGCACCACGCGATGGCGGACTGGGCATCCGGGTTCTGTGTGTACAACGATGCCGCGATCGCCATTTCCTGGTTGCTGGACAACGGCTTCGACCGGATCGCCTACGTCGACATCGACGCCCACCACGGAGACGGCGTCCAGCACGCGTTTCTCGGCGACCCGCGTGTGATGACGATCTCCATCCACCAGCACCCCGCGACGTTGTGGCCCAACACCGGTTGGTCGAGCGAGGTGGGGTCGGGCGCCGCCGAAGGCACCGCGATCAACCTCCCGGTCCTGCCCGGCACCAGTGATGCGCTGTGGCTGAGAGGGTTCCACGCGGTCGTGCCGGCCGCGATCGCCGGGTTCCGGCCGCAGATCGTCATCAGCCAGTGCGGTGCCGACAATCATCGCGAGGACCCGCTGGCCGATCTCGCACTGACCGTCGACGGTCAGCGGGCCGCGTATCTCGCGATGCGCGAGCTCGCCGATCGGTACGCCGAGGGCCGTTGGCTCGCTGTCGGTGGAGGCGGATACGGCCTGGTCCGGGTCGTACCGAGATCGTGGACCCATCTGATCGCGACCGCACTCGACCGTGAGATCGACCCCGCCACGGCGATTCCCGACGGCTGGCGGGAGAAGGCGCATGCCGTCGCGCCGAGCGTCGACCTGCCGACGACGATGGGGGAGGGCGGCGACACGAAGTATCTGCCGTGGGACGGACCGGGAGGAACTCCCGAGACGGGAGTGGCTTCGATGGACCGCGCCCTCACCCGCATCGACGCGGCGATCATCGCGACTCGTCGCGCCACGTTCCCACTGCTCGGCCTCGATCCGGAGGATCCCCGTGACTGACGGCACCGCCAAAGACGGCAAGACGGTCGATCTCGAACGCGCGCGGAACTTTCCGCGACACTGGCTCGCCGACGTACTCGCGTCGGACGGGGGTGTCGTCCATCTGCGGCCGATCGTTCCCGAGGACGCCGACAAACTCGTCGAGTTCCACGGCAAGCTGTCCGAACGCACCCGCTACCTGCGGTACTTCGGCCCGTACCCCACCATGTCCAACCGGGACGTCGTCAACTTCACGACGGTCGATCACCGCAACCGCGTCGCCTTCGTGGCGATCCTCGGCGACGAGATCATCGCGGTGGGCCGGTACGAACGTCTGCTCGACGTCGGTGACGGACGCTCGGCGGAGGTCGCCTTCGTCGTGGCCGACGCGCATCAGGGTCGCGGTCTCGGACCGATCCTGCTCGAGCACCTCGCGGGCGCGGCCGCCGAGAATGGTCTGAACATGTTCGTCGCCGAGGTCCTCGCCGAGAACCGCAACATGGTCTCGGTGTTCCGGGAAGCCGGATACCAGGTCAGCCGCAGTTTCGACGGCGGTGTGCTGCGCCTCGAATTCGCGATCGACCCGACCGAGGCGCTGCTGTCGGTGCGGAACTCGCGCGAACGCGCCGCCGAGGCCCGCAGTGTCCGCAACGTGCTCAGCCCGCGATCGGTGGCCGTGATCGGTGCCTCCACGGACAGCTCCAAGGTCGGCAACGCCGTTCTGGCGAACCTGTTGCAGGGCAACTTCTCCGGGCCCGTGTACCCGGTCAACGCCGAGCACCGATCGGTGCGCGGGGTGCGTGCCTACCCGACGGTGCGCGACATCCCCGACGACGTCGACCTGGCCGTCGTGGCCGTCCCGGCCGAGTCGATCGACGCGGTGCTCGACGACTGCCTGGCCAAGGGGGTCAAGGCGCTCGTGGTCGTGTCGGCGGGGTTCGGTGAGACCGGCCCGGACGGGCGTGACTCCGAGCGGCGCCTCGTGCACGCGGCTCGCGCGCACGGCATGCGCCTTATCGGCCCGAACGCGCTCGGCGTCGCGAACAACGACGTGGCGGTGTCGCTGAACGCGACGCTCGCGCCGGTGCTGCCCAAGCCGGGGCGGGTCGGCTTCTTCTGCCAGTCCGGCGCCCTCGGCATCGCGATCCTCGACCAGGCCGCGAAGCGGCACCTGGGCCTGTCGACGTTCGTGTCGGCCGGTAACCGTGCGGACGTCTCCGGCAACGACCTGCTGCAGTACTGGGACACCGACCCGGACACCGAGGTGGTGCTGCTGTACCTGGAGAGCTTCGGCAATCCCCGGAAGTTCTCCCGGATCGCTCGCCGGGTCGCCCGAAACAAGCCGATCGTGGCGGTCAAGAGTGGCCGCCACGCGGTGCCCCCCGCGCTCGCGGCGACGGGGGTCGAGATGGACGACTCGATCGTGCGGTCGCTGTTCGAGCAGGCCGGCGTCGTGCAGGTCGGCTCGATCTCGCAGCTCTTCGACTGCGCACTGCTGTTCGGTTATCAGCCGCTACCGGCGGGGCCGCGAGTGGCGGTGGTCGGCAACTCGACCGCGCTCGGCGTGCTGGCCGTCGACGCGGCGCGGCGCGAGGGCCTGCAGGTGGGGGAGCCCGTCGATCTCGGTGCGCAGGCCACACCCGAGGTGTTCGCCGACGCGGTTTCCACCGCCCTCGCGTCGTTCGACGTCGACGCCGTCATCGCGGTCTTCGCGCCGCCCGTCGCGGTCGCCGTCGAACCGTACGCGCAGGCGTTGCGGGAGGCCGTCGTCGACACCGACAAGCCGATCCTCACCACGTTCCTCGCCGCCGAGGGCATCCCGGACGTCCTCGCTGTGCGCGGGCCCGACGGTTTCCCGACGCGGGGGTCGGTCCCGTCGTTCCCCGGCCCCGAGCGGGCGGCGCTGGCCCTGGCGCGATCGTGGCGCTACGCGGCGTGGCGGGGCCGGCCGGTATCGAAGGTGGTCCGTCCCAACGGCATCGACTCCGATCGGGCGCGCACTCTCGTCGAGAGCTGGCTGGGGGAGTCGAACGGCCGCTGGCTGTCGGACTTCGAGGCCGCGCAGTTGCTCGAGTGCTACGGCGTCCCCGTGGTGGAGTTCCGGGCCGCCACCACCGAGGACGAAGCTGTCGCCGCGGCCGACGAACTGGGATACCCGGTCGCGGTCAAGGCGACCGGCGAACTGTGGCGACACCGCCCGGACCTCGGTGGCGTGCGGTTGGATCTGGTGGGCCCGGACTCGGTGCGGCTCGCGTACCGGGATCTCGCGGCCGCGTCGGGCGAGCCGCTGCTGCACGTGCAGAAGATGGCCACCAAGGGCATCGGCTGCGTTGTCGGGGTACAGGACGACCCCTCGTTCGGCTCGCTGATCTCGTTCGGTCTGGCCGGCGTGATCTCCGATCTGCTGGGCGACCGGGCGTACCGGGTGCTGCCGCTGACCGAGGACGAGGCCACCGAGTTGATCGACGCGCCCAAGGCCGCGCCGCTGCTCTCCGGCTACCGCAGCGCAGCGCCGGTGAACAAGAAGGCGCTCGTCGACCTGGTCCAGCGGGTGTCGGCCCTGGCCGACGACCTGCCCGAGGTGCGGTCGCTCGCGTGCGAGCCGGTGCTCGCGTCCGCCGAGGGCGCGCAGGTCACCGACGCCCGGGTGCGGATCGGGCCGGAGCTGAGCATGGCCGATCTCGGTCCGCGCCGGCTGCGGGAGTGGTGACCGACCGCCGCGAACCTCCGTGAACGAGAAACCCGGCCGACCTTCCGGACCCGAGGGGGAGGGTACGGAAGATCGGCCGGGAAGCCGGTCGAGAAGGGGTCAGCTCGCGTAGGCGCGCAGACGATCGGCGCGCTCACCCTGACGGAGCTTGCCCATCACCTCACGCTCGATCTGCCGCACGCGTTCGCGGGACAGACCGAACAGCTTGCCGATCTGGTCGAGGGTGCGCGGCTGGCCGTCGTCGAGGCCGTAGCGCAGGCGGATCACCTGCTGCTCCCGCTCGTCGAGGGTGGCCAGGACGCTACGGACGTCGCTGTGCAGCAGCCCGGCGATGACCGCGTTCTCCGCGGACGTGGCCTCGGAGTCCTCGATGAAGTCGCCCAGCGGCGCTTCCTCGTCGTTGCCGACGGGCATGTCCAGGCTCACCGGGTCGCGGCTGTGGTCGAGCAGGTCCGCGATCTTGTGCTCGGGGATGCCCGACTCCTGCGACAGTTCCTCGTCGGTGGCCTCGCGCCCGAGCTGCTGGTGCAGCTCACGCTTGATCCGGGCCAGCTTGTTGACCTGCTCGACGAGGTGGACGGGCAGTCGGATCGTTCGGCTCTGATCGGCCATGCCGCGCGTGATCGCCTGACGGATCCACCACGTGGCGTACGTGGAGAACTTGAAGCCCTTCGCGTAGTCGAACTTCTCCATCGCGCGGATCAGGCCGAGATTGCCCTCCTGGATGAGGTCCAGGAGCGGCATGCCGCGTCCGGTGTAGCGCTTCGCCAGCGACACCACGAGGCGCAGATTGGCCTCCAGGAGGTGGCGGCGTGCTGCCTCGCCGTCCCGGACGATGGTCGCGAGATCGCGCTTCTTGGCCGCGGTGAGCCGCTTCTTGGTCGCGAGCACGTGCGCGGCGTACAACCCCGCCTCGATGCGCCGCGCCAGATCGACCTCGTCAGCGGCCGTCAGCAGGGCTGTACGGCCGATCCCGTTCAGATAGACGCGAACGAGATCTGCGGCCGGGCTCTGGCCGTCCAGATCGGAGTCGATGGTGCGGGGTCGAGTGGTGCCGGGGCTTGTCATGACCTGCCTCCTCGTCGGGGTGTCTCATATCCCTCAACGCTTCGACGGTCCGGGAAAGTTCCCGAGACGATTCGTCGTCGCCGCCCCTGACCTGCGGGTATCGCCGAGGTCCCCTGAGAAGTTCCTGAGAAGGTACGTGCCCGGGAACGCGTCAGGCGGGTTCGATCAACCCGTGACGCACCAGCGAGTGCACCAGCGGTATCGCGGTGGCGGCCAGCGACTCCTCGTCCTCGTCGTGCGCGAAGGCGAGTAGCGTGACGAGTTCTTCCAACACCAACCCGTCACCGCGCATTCCCGCGAGCAGCGCGGCCGCCAGATCGTCCACCTCGTGCTGCCACTGCGGGCCGGTGCCGCGGTGCACCCGCGCGACCACCTGCTTCCAGCCGTCGTCGCCGGGAAGGAAGACCCGTTCGAGGGCAGTGTCGGGGCGCACCGTGAAACGCGACGCGAGTACGTCGTGCTCGCGCAGCCATGCCAGCCGGTCGAAGTAGGCGAGTGCCTCGTCGCCGAGCGGATCGCTGAAACCGTGCCGCAGGTCCTCGCACAGGATGTCCGACGGCGCATCCGTCCGCCGGAGGTAGACGAACCCGAATCCGACCCCCTCGACATCGGCTTCGGCGAGATGATCGAGCCACGCCTCGGCGCGGGCCTGCACCGCCGGATCTCGCAGATCGCCGCCGCCGTCGCGCAGCCACGTCCCGACGTAGAGAGCGGGATCGGCGACGTCACGCTGGACGATCCACGCGTCGACGCCGTGAGCGGGCAGCCACGACGCCACCCGGTGGCGCCAGTCCTCGCCGTCGACGTGCAGCCACGACGCGAGCATCGCGGCCGTCCCGCCCGGTGCGAGATGGTCCGCGGCTTCGGAGATCATCAGTTCGCTCGCGCCGTCGAGGTCCAGACCCGAGTCGCGGTAGCTGTTGACCACCCGGGCCTCGCTGACCACGAACGGCGGGTTCGCGACGATCTGATCGAAGGTGCGGCCCGCGACCGGCTCGAACCACGAACCCTCGAGGATCTCGAAGTCGAGTCCGTTCAGTGCCGCGGTGGCCGCGGTCAGGTCGGTCGCCCGCGGGTTGACGTCGGTTGCCGTCACCGTGCCCGCATAGTCCGCCGCGCGCAGCGCCTGGATGCCGCATCCGGTGCCGACGTCGAGCACGGTGCCGACCGGACGGGTGGGGGTGCCCTGCAACAAGGACAGGGACGCGTGACCCACACCGATCACGTGGTCGTCGGCGGTGGGGCGAGTCCGCATCGAGCCGTCGAGGTCGGACAGCACCCACCGGTTGCCGGTGCCCAGATCCAGCGGGCGCAGATCCAGTTCGGCCCGCACGGTGTCGCCGTCACGCGACAGCAGGCCGGCGGCGACGGCGTCGTCGATGTCGAGAGGACTCAGCGCGGACGCGACGTCGGCGACGTCGCAGTCGTCACCGAGCAGGAACAGTCGAACGAGAAGACCGAGATCGCCGCCGACCGCGGACGCGCGGCGGACCGGTACCGGCTCGTGCCGGTCCAGGGCGGCGTGGGCCTGCGGGCCCAGGAGGTCGAGAATCGAGTCGGTGTCGAACTTGCAGCGCGTGAGCGCCTCGCGAAGGGGGCCGCACACGGACAGCAGGAGATCACGGGTCACGCGAGCATTGTTGCAGCAGGCCGGTCACGACCGGTCGGCCGCGCGAGTCAACCCTCGATGGTGCGGTCGTTCCGCGACTCGATCGCGCGGGACGAGTTGCGGTTGTCGTACCGGCTGGGTTCGTCCTTCGAGCGCGGTGGCCGGTCGTTCGCGATGAGGACCGCGATCCACGGCAGCGGAATCGACAGCGCGATGATGCCGACCGAGATCCAGGCGTTGCCGAACGCACCGTACGCGAGCGCCGCGAGAATGAGCGCGGGAATCCGGAACGACATGATCGTCAGGTACTTCTTCACGCGCGCTCGGTGTTGATCCTCGATGGACTGCTGCGCCTCGGTGATCAGTGCCGGGTGGCGGGGTGTGCCGCTCTCGGCGGAGTCGCCGAACCCCGATGTTCTCGCCATGGTTCCACTGTTCCACTCTCGGGCGGCAATTGCACATGCGCTTGCGGCATTATTGAGGGGTGAGCACTTTGACGAAGGAACGTCCCGACACCACCACTGACGAGACGACGGACGACGACACTCCCAAGTTCTTCCACTACGTGAAGAAGAACAAGATCGCCGAGAGCGCGGTCATGGGAACGCATGTCGTCGCGCTGTGTGGCGAGGTCTTTCCGGTGACCAAGTCCGCCAAGCCCGGGTCGCCGGTGTGCCCCGAGTGCAAGAAGATCTACGACGGGTTGCGCAAGGGCGACTGATCCGTCGGCTCCTCGGTGGATGCGTCGACCTCGGGCGTGTCCACCGATTCGGTGTCCTCGGACTGTGAGCGATCAGACGTGAAGCGGATCGGTCCGGTCGTGATTCGCCTCGTGATCGCGGTCACCGGTCCGGCTTCGTCCGACGCATCGATCGCAGCCTGCGCGGCGATCCAGTCGCGGACCTGCTCCATGCGGGTCGCCCGGGCGGGCCAGAACTCCTGGATGGTGGCATTGAACTCGGCGCCGAGCACCACCGCGAATCCCAGGAAGAACGTGAAGAGCAGGAACGCGATGGGCGTGGCGAGCGCGCCGTAGGTGTAGCCGGTGCCGGCTATCGCGCTCAGATACCAGCGCAGAATCGTGCTGGCCGCCATGAAGAACACTCCCGCGAGCAGTGCCCCGCCCAGCAGTCGGTGCCACGGCAGCGACTTCGGCAGCGCAACCTTGTACAGCGTCGTCAGGCCGATGATCAGCAGCAGGCCCACCGCGGGGTAGTAGAACGCATCCACCATCTCCGTCCCGACCGTGTGCCACGATTCCGGCAGCACGCGGCCGATAATCGTCGGGCCCAGCGCGACCAGCGGCAACGTGAAGACCGCGAGGATGAGGAACCCGACGTAGAGCAGCAGCGCGAACACGCGCTGCCACACCGGGTGCCGGGCGTCCTGCTGGCCGTGGGCCTCGACGATCGAATCGACGAACGTCGATATCGCCGACGATCCCGCCCACAGCGACAGCAGAAAGCCCACCGAGATGATCTCCGGCCGCCCGCGCCCGAGGACGTCGCCGACGGTCGGCTGGATGATCTGGTCGACGACGTTCTCGCTGAACACGGTGTGGCTGAACGTGATGATCTTCGACTGGATGATCTCGACGGTGTTGGGGCCGAACCAGCCGCCGACGTAGCCGAGGCTGCCGAGCAGGCCCAGCAGTAGCGGGGGCAGCGAGAGCGTCTGCCAGAACGCGGCCGTGGCGGACTTGCCGAAGATCGAGTCGTCCCAGGCCTTGCTCGCGGTCCGGCCCACGACCTGAGCGCACCGCTTGAACGGTCGGTGCTTCTTCGCTGCCGGAGTCTCGCCCATGATGCTTCCAGGATTCCTGACGACGCGCCGAGATGCTCGGTGGGGTGCGGCCGTGTCGGCACGATTCCGTCAGCGGGTGCTCACCTGCCGCTTCGGTCGGCGCCCCGAGCTGATGCTGAAACGGTCGGTGTCGGGCGCTAGGCTCCTCGGGGGTCGTTGCCGGAGATCGGGGCTCCGAGACCGTGCCGTGGCAGCAGCCGTGACCCCTGTCGGCGAAGCGAGGAGTGGGAACAACTGTGCGAAGACTGTGGCGAGGTGCGATGTGAGCGCTGAACCCGGAACCGTCGAAACTGCACCTGCTCCCACCGGCTCCCTGCGAGCATGGCAGCGGCGCGCCCTCACCAAGTACCTGGCGACCAAGCCGCGGGACTTTCTCGCGGTCGCCACGCCGGGAGCCGGTAAGACCACGTTCGCACTGCGGGTGGCGGCCGAGCTGTTGCGAGATCGGACCGTGGACCAGATCACGGTCGTCGCGCCCACCGAGCACCTCAAGCACCAGTGGGCCGAGTCGGCCGCGCGAAACGGCATCGCGCTCGACTCCAACTTCTCCAACTCGACCGGACAGACGTCGGCGGACTACCACGGTGTCGTGGTCACGTACGCGCAGGTCGCCTCCCACCCGTTCAAGCATCATGCCCGCACGGCGGCGCGACGCACGTTGGTGATCCTCGACGAGATCCACCACGGCGGCGACGCGAAGAGCTGGGGCGACGCGATCCGCGAGGCGTACGGCGACGCGACCCGCCGCCTCGCGCTCACAGGAACCCCGTTCCGCAGCGACGACAGTCCCATCCCGTTCGTCACCTACGAACCGGACAACGAGGGTCACCAGCGCTCGAAGGCCGACCACACGTACGGCTACTCCGACGCGCTCGCCGACGGCGTCGTCCGCCCGGTCGTCTTTCTCGCCTACTCGGGTGAGGCGCGCTGGCGCAACAGCGCCGGCGAGGAGTTCGCCGCCCGCCTCGGCGAGCCGCTGAACGCCGAGCAGACGGCCCGTGCCTGGCGGACGGCCCTGGATCCGGCCGGCGACTGGATTCCGTCGGTGCTGGCGGCCGCGAACACGCGGCTCGGCCAGCTTCGTGCAGGCGGCATGCCCGACGCCGGCGGTCTGGTCATCGCGACCGACCAGACCGTGGCCCGCGCCTACGCGAAACAGCTCGAGGCCATCACCGGGGAAGCGCCCGCGCTGATCCTGTCCGACGATCCCACCGCCTCCAAGCGGATCGCGGAGTTCTCCAAGAGCACGCAGCCGTGGATGGTGGCGGTGCGCATGGTGTCCGAGGGTGTCGACGTGCCGCGCCTCGCCGTCGGCGTCTACGCCACGAGTGCCTCGACGCCGCTGTTCTTCGCACAGGCCATCGGGCGGTTCGTGCGATCGCGCGTGAAGGGGGAGACGGCGAGCGTGTTCCTGCCGTCGGTTCCCGTCCTACTCGATCTCGCGAGCCAGCTCGAGGCGCAGCGTGACCACATCCTCGGCAAGCCGCACCGCGAGAAGGACGGCCTCGACGACGAGCTGATCGCGGATGCGAACAAGCAGAAGGACGAGCCCGGCGAGGAGGAGAAGGCGTTCACCTCGCTCGGTGCGGACGCCGAACTCGACCAGGTGATCTACGACGGCTCTTCGTTCGGAACCGCCACGTTCTCCGGGTCCGACGAGGAAGCCGACTATCTCGGACTGCCCGGACTGCTGGACGCCGAACAGATGCGCGCACTGCTGCGGCAGCGGCAGCAGAGCCAGATCGACAAGCCCGCGGCCGCCGCGGAAGCGCCGGTACCTCCACCGGTTCCGCAGGTCGCGGAGCGGGTGGCTTCGGCGGGCCAGCTGGCGAATCTGCGGCGCGAACTCAACTCGCTGGTGGCCATGCACCATCACCGGACGGGGAAGCCGCACGGCATCATCCACGGCGAACTCCGCCGCGCCTGCGGTGGTCCGCCGACCGCGATCGCGACGGTGGAACAACTCACCGACCGGATCGCGACGCTGCGGCAGTGGTGAACCCGCAAACGCCGAAGCGGGCGGCCACCTGGGTGGCCGCCCGCTTCGGGAACGGGGACGGACGGGGGTCCGCCCGGAGGCTGACGCGTCAGATCGTCGTCGCGGAGGATTCCGAGTCGCTCACGATGGTGGCGTTCATCTCGCGAAGACGATCGGCATGCTCGTTGGCGTGATGCTGGCAGAAGAGGAGTTCTCCTCCGCTCGCGAGCACGGCGCGCACGCGGGCTCCGGCGCTGCACCGGTCGCACCGGTCGGCAGCGGTCAACGGGGGGCTGGTCAGTGTTCCGGGCATGACTCCTCCGAACTGGCTGCGGGCTCGCACCCACCGCCTGGGGTCTTCCGCCGCGTCGGGGGTGACGCGGTAGGTCCACTCTGTCAGACGTTCGACTTGATCGGGTTGTTCCCGATTCGCGCTCGGTGTGTCGTCCCTAACAGCACCCGCTCTGAACTCGCACGATGCGATCGGCGAGGATGAGGGTGTTCGCTGACAGCTGACTTTTGTCGCTGTCGTCCGGGCGTCGGCCGAAAGGAACCGTACATGTCCCGCGCAGGATCCGCCTCCGATGCCGTGCTCGTCCACCTGTGTTCACGAACCGAATGGGACGAGATGCGGAGGACCGGTCACCGCCGCCCGCCCGGTTTCGACGTCGACGGCTTCGTGCACCTCTCGACACCCGCGCAGGTCCATCTGCCCGCGAATCGCCTGTTCGCGGGCAGGACCGATCTCGTGCTGCTGTATCTGGATCCCGCCCGTCTCGGCGCCGAGACGCGGTGGGAGCCGGGCGTGCCGTCGGACCCGGCGTCGATGCGCTTCCCGCATCTGTACGGCCCGCTGCCGGCCGAGTCCGTGCTCGAGGTCACCGACTACCGGCCCGGCGCCGACGGACTGTTTCCACCCGTCGGCTGACCGGACCCCGAGACGCGCCGAGAGGGGCCGCGGGCCGCAGTCGGTGAAGAGCGCTACCGTTTATCCATGAACGTCGAAGTGACGCCGCTGCCCGGTATCGGGGTCCGCAAGGACTTCGCGCTGGCCACCGGGCGGCGCATCGGGGTGGTCACCCACCGTGACGGCCGCACCGATCTGATCGTCTCCAAGCTCGACGACCCGGACGCCTGCATGGCCTCGATTCCGCTCGACTCGGACGAGGCGTCGGTCCTGGCGAATCTGCTGGGCGCACCGCAACTGGTCGCGCAGCTTCGCGAGGAACACCGCGACCTGCCGGGCATCAGCACCCGGCAGCTACCGATCGGCGAGAACTCGCCGTGGGACGGCCGCACCCTCGGCGAAACCGCGATGCGGACCCGCACCGGGGTCTCCGTCGTCGCGGTGATGCGGGCCGGACAGGTGGCGCCGTCACCGAATCCCGACTTCACCTTCACCGAGGGTGACCTCCTGGTCGCGGTAGGTACCCAGGAGGGTCTCGATCACGCCGCCAAGATTCTCGCGCACGGCTGATCCCGGCACGATCGACGCGCGATGACCGGCACTGCACTGGCACTCGTCGAACTCGGCGCTGTCTTCTTCGCCCTCGGGGTGCTCGGCCGACTGGCCGGACGCATCGGCATGTCGCCGATCCCGCTGTACCTGATCGGCGGATTGTGCTTCGGCGAGGGCGGATTCATCCAGCTCGGCGACATCGGCGAATTCAGCCATCTCGCCAGCGAGATCGGCGTCGTGCTGCTGCTGTTGCTGCTGGGTCTCGAATACACCGCCTCCGAACTCGTGACCGGGCTCAGGCGGTCGTGGTTCGCCGGGGTCGTCGATCTCGTGCTGAACGCGGCGCCGGGCGCGCTGCTGGCACTGCTGCTCGGGTGGGGTCCGGTCGGGGCGCTGACCCTCGGCGGCGTCACCTACATCTCGTCGTCGGGCATCGTTGCGAAGGTGCTCGGCGACCTCGGCCGGCTCGGTAACCGCGAAACCCCGGTGGTCCTGTCGATCCTGGTGTTCGAGGACCTCGCAATGGCGGTGTATCTGCCGATTCTCACCGCGGTCCTCGCGGGTGTGAGCTTCCTGGGCGGGCTCCAGGCGGTCGCGATCTCGTTCGCCGTCATCACCGTCGTGCTCGTCGTCGCGCTGCGGTACGGCAGTGTCGTCTCCGCGATCGTGGACAGCACTGACCGCGAAGTGTTCCTGCTCAAGCTGCTCGGCGCGGCACTGCTCGTCGCAGGCTTCGCGTCGTCACTGCAGGTGTCGGCGGCGGTCGGCGCGTTCCTGCTCGGCATCGCGATCTCCGGCTCCACCGCGCGGAACGCAACGCGTCTTCTCGAGCCTCTTCGGGACCTGTTCGCGGCGATGTTCTTCGTGGTCTTCGGTCTCAACACCGATCCGACGACCATCCCACCGGTGCTGCTGCCCGCGATCGGCCTGGCGGTCGTCACCACTGCCACCAAGGTGCTCACCGGATGGTGGGCCGCGGGACGTCAAGGTATCGGCGTCATGGGTCGGGCACGCGCCGGTGCGGCCCTGATCGCGCGCGGCGAGTTCTCGATCGTCATCGCCGGCTTGGCGGTCTCCGCGGGCGCGGTGGAGGGTGAACTCGCCGCGCTCGCGACCGCCTACGTGTTGCTCATGGCTGTTCTGGGGCCGGTCGGGGCCCGCGTCGCCGAGCCGATCGTCCGGCTGTTCCAGCCTCCCCGACCAAAAGAGGAAGGGGCCCCGAAGGACCCCTTCCTCACCAGCTGACGTGCTGTCCGGCCTCTAGTCGAGGTAGTCGCGCAGCACCTGCGACCGCGACGGGTGGCGCAGCTTGGACATGGTCTTCGACTCGATCTGGCGGATCCGCTCGCGGGTGACGCCGTAGACCTGACCGATTTCGTCTAAAGTCCGCGGCTGGCCGTCGGTGAGGCCGAAGCGCAGGCGCACCACACCGGCCTCGCGCTCGGACAGGGTCTCGAGCACCGACTGCAACTGATCCTGCAGCAACGTGAAGCTCACCGCGTCGACGGCGACGACGGCCTCGGAGTCCTCGATGAAGTCGCCGAGCTGGCTGTCGCCCTCGTCGCCGATGGTCTGATCCAGCGAGATGGGTTCACGCGCGTACTGCTGGATCTCCAGCACCTTCTCCGGCGTGATGTCCATTTCCTTCGCGAGCTCCTCGGGGGTGGGCTCGCGGCCCAGATCCTGGAGCAGCTCACGCTGGATGCGGCCGAGCTTGTTGATGACCTCGACCATGTGCACGGGGATACGGATCGTGCGGGCTTGGTCGGCCATCGCGCGGGTGATGGCCTGACGGATCCACCACGTGGCGTACGTCGAGAACTTGTAGCCCTTCGTGTAGTCGAACTTCTCGACCGCACGGATCAGACCGAGGTTTCCCTCCTGGATGAGGTCCAGGAAGGCCATGCCGCGGCCGGTGTAGCGCTTGGCCAGCGACACGACCAGTCGAAGGTTCGCCTCGAGCAGATGGTTCTTGGCGCGGTTGCCGTCGCGCGTGATCCAGTTCAGGTTGCGGCGATCGGTGGGGGAGGGCTTCTCGCCCTTCTCCGCCATCTCGTTCATCTTGTGCGTCGCGAACAGGCCGGCCTCGATGCGCTTGGCGAGTTCGACCTCCTCCTCGGCATTGAGCAGGGCCACCTTGCCGATCTGCTTGAGGTACGCACGCACCGAGTCGGCGGATGCGGTCAGCTCGGCGTCCTTGCGGGCCTGGCGGAGAGCCTCGGACTCCTCTTCGTCCCAGACGAAGTCGCCGGACGCCTTGTCCTTCTCGGACGGCTCCTCGGTCTCCTCGTCCTCTTCGACGACGACGTCCTCGACCTCTTCCTCGACGAGGTCGCCGGCAGCGACATCGAGGTCGGCAATGTCGATGTCATCGTCCTCGACGATGTCGTCGCCGCCCTTGGCCGCCTTGGAGGTGGCCTTCTTGGTGGTCTTCTTGGCCGCGGTCTTCTTGGCGGCGGCCTTCTTCGCAGGAGCCTTCTTGGCGGCGGCCTTCTTGGCGGGCGCCTTCTTGGCGGCGGCCTTCTTCGCAGGAGCCTTCTTGGCGGCGGGCGCGCTACCGGTAGTGGCCTCGGCAGTGGAAGCAGTGGTCGCTGATTCGGGGGTGGAATCTGCGGTCTGACGCGTATCGGTGGCTGCCACGTACGCCCTTTCGTGACGGTGTCGTGCGGCGTCACGCCAGAGTGGAATTCCGGCGGAGAGGTCTGTCGGGTTTCGCCGACTCACAGTCGGCCGCCATCCATTGTAACGACAGCTGGGAAATTGTTACGGAGCGATGCCGGTTTCCACTGCGTCGGGCAGGTCGTCAGAGGAGGCCAGCGCCGCTCCGACGATGCCCGCGGTGTTCAGCAGAGCTGCGGGAACGATCGGCGTACGGTTCTCCAGGCGCGGAATCCACTTCTCGTGCTTGCGGCTGATACCGCCGCCGGCGATGAACAGGTCCGGCCACAGCAGGTCCTCGTAGCGCTGCAGGACACGGGTCACCTCGGCGGCCCACTCCTTGTACGAGAGCCCCTTCTCGTCCTTGACCGACGACGCGGCCCGATGTTCGGCCTCCTTGCCGTCGACCTCCATGTGGCCGAGTTCGGTGTTGGGCAGGAGGACGCCGTGATGCAGGATCGCCGACCCGATTCCCGTGCCGAACGTCAGCAGCACGACGACGCCGTCGACGTCCTTGCCGGCGCCGAACCGGTCCTCGGCGATGCCGGCGGCGTCGGCATCGTTCAGGACGGTGACGGGTCGGCCGCCGAGGGCATCCGACAGCACGGCGCGTGCGTCGGTCCCGATCCAGGACGGGTCGATGTTCGCGGCAGTGCGGGCGACGCCGGCCGTGACGACGCTCGGCAGGGTGACGCCGACCGGCCCGTTCCAGCCGGCGCGGGCAACGATCTCGGCCACGGTTGCCGCGACCGCGGCCGGGGTCGCCGGTCGGGGCGTCTCGATCTTGATGCGCTCCTCGACCAGTCGACCGGTGGCGAGGTCGACCAGCGCCCCCTTGATGCCGCTGCCGCCGACGTCCACGCCGAATCCGCGTGCGCCCACCACCGTCTCCCTTCGCTCGAGACCTCGTCTGCCGAGATGGCCGTCTGCGTCGAAACAGTAGTTGGTTCCGAAGCATTCGGCCGCGTGATGGCAGGTCCGCGATACCGGTGGTGGGGCGGCTCGTGGATGTGGTGCGATACACACATGCACCGCGTGAACAGCTCGCCCGTCGACCGGACCGATTCGAATTCCGCCTCCGTCACCCCCGCAGACCTGCTGCGGGTCGCCGTCGCCGTCGCCGAGACCGCTGCCGAACACGTGCGGGTGCGCCGTCCGGAGGTGTTCGGCGTGATGGGCGCGCGCGTGCACGGAGACGACGGACAGTCGGTGCGGGCGAAGAGCACACCGACCGATCCCGTCACCGTCGTCGACACCGAGGCCGAGCAGTTGATCCGGGGCCTTCTCGCCGAACTGCGCCCGCAGGACGCGGTGCTCGGCGAGGAAGGCGGCGGGGCCCGAGACGTCCCCGAGGGGGTGCGGTGGGTGGTCGATCCGATCGACGGGACGGTCAACTTCCTCTACGGAATCCCCGCGTACTCGGTTTCCGTCGCCGCCCAGATCGACGGTGTATCCGTCGCAGGGGCGGTCGTGGATGTCGCTGCGCGTGTGACGTACTCGGCCGCGAAGGGGGAGGGCGCCCGGTTCGTCGACTCGGGTGCTCCCGACGCGGTCGTCGAGGGAACGCTGTCGTGCAACCCGATCACCGACGCCTCCTCGGCGCTTCTGGCGACCGGATTCGGCTACGGCGTCGAACGTCGCCGCGCTCAGGGGAAGCTGATCGCGGCCCTGCTCCCGCATGTGCGCGACATCCGCCGCGTGGGTTCCGCCGCACTGGATCTGTGCATGGTCGCCTCCGGGCGGGTCGACGCGCACTTCGAGCACGGGCTCAATCCGTGGGACTGGGCGGCCGGTGCCCTCATCGCGAGCGAGGCCGGCGCCCGCGTCCACCTGCCCGGTCCCGACGTCGGCGGCGCATCCGGCGAAGTCGTGCTCGCGATGGCGCCGGGCATCGCCGACGAGCTCGAGGCCGTCATGCGGTCGGTGGGGGCGTACGCGCCGATACCGTGATCGCGAAGGTCAGCAGCGCGCCGTGCGGGCCGCGTCGAGGAGCGCGCTGTCGAGCGGCGCCGGCTCGGCCCCGGCAACCGGATCCTTGAGCGACTTGAGGACCTCGTCGGCGTCGGCGCTGGGGGCGATGTCCTTCGAGTAGGTGCCCAGTGCCAGATCGACGGTCTCGTCGGTGCGGCCGTCCTGGATCAGTTCGGCGCACGGCGCGACGAGCCACAGTGCACTGGCGGCGGCCAAGCCCTGCTCGCCGAAGCGGATCTGGCCGTAGCACTGCAGTGTCTGATCCACGTACACCGGATCGTTGCCGGCCTGCACGTCGGGGGCGCTGGCGAATCCGTACTCGCCCAGCTGCGCTGCCACGTGTGCGGCCTGCCCGCGCTCGCCGCTCGCGTTGAACACGCGCACCTGCGTCGACGACAGTGCCGCGGGGGCCACGTCGAGCAGGGTGCTGCGTCCCACCTTCTCGCCGAGCGGGACGGGCGTGGGAGCGTCCGGCGATTTCGGCTTCACCGGCGGGTTGCAGTCGACGGTGGTCGCGTACACCTCGGGTTCGGTGAGGATGCGAGCCCACACCGTGATGCCGAGGAGCGCCAGAACCGACAGCAGAGCGACAGCGGGTAGCAGGCGACGCCGGGGGAACCGCCGACCCTGATCGTCGGTCGAGCTGCCTTCGGTGATCAGGGAAACCACGGTGTCTGTCGACCTCTCCGTAGATGAACGCGGATTCGATGGCCCGCGGGGAATCGGTGTGGTTCCGGCCACGATCCGCCGACTGCGACCGAACTCCTGATCACTGTAGATCCACGCCCCGCCGCCGTCGCGCACATGCCGCGTCCAGGAATGTCTCGGCTCGAACTGGTGTTGGTGACGATTGACGGACAGTTTTCGACAGTGTCCGGTTCGGTTGCCACTTTTCGCGGTGCGTCGGCTATTGTCTGGCGGCCCCAGTCGTGAGAACACACGATTTCGAAAGGGTCCGTAGGAAGGCGGAAGTGAGGCGCAGGTCATGTTTTCCGAAAGGTGTTTCGGGCACTTCCGGAAGTCCTGAGGCGTTGTTCCAGCCGCAGGAATGTATCTGCCTGATCTTCGGTTTTCCAAGGATCGTCACACCTGTCGAGGAGTGACGGCCCGGGCACCGGGGATGTACGCACGAGGACGAGGGGAAGAGGAAATGGCAACCGACTACGACGCACCGAGGCGCTCGGAGACCGACGAGGTCTCCGAGGACTCGCTCGAAGAACTGAAGGCACGACGAAACGAGGCGCAGTCTGCGGTCGTCGATGTGGACGAGTCCGACACCGCGGAGTCGTTCGAACTCCCGGGTGCAGATCTGTCCGGCGAAGAGCTGTCGGTGCGGGTGGTACCCAAGCAGGCCGACGAATTCACCTGCGCGAGCTGCTTCCTGGTACATCACCGCAGCCGGCTCGCGAGTGAAGAGAACGGCGTCATGATCTGCATGGACTGCGCGGCCTGACGCCGGTCCCTCCGGTCACGCACGAGGAAGCGAGGCTACGCCTTGGGCGCAGTCCCGCGGCCGATGGCGGCCAGCAGTTCGGCTGGCCGCCTCGTGCTGACGAGCCAGTAAGGGGTCGGATCCTCCGGATCGTCGAGGACGATCAGAGCGGTCTGCTTGACCCACGACCGATTGGTCACGAATGCCGCCGGATCGAGCTGACGGCCCAGCGCGGCGCTCTTCGCCGACGGCGGAATGGTCGCGGTCCGGGAAATCACCGACAGCGGCAGATGTGCGCGACCGACCCGGAGCTCGGCGTCCGGCCCGTCGAACACCTCGATTCGTAGGCGTGAGACCCAGAGCAGCGCCCACACCGGGAACGGGAACAGAAGCACGTAGGGCAGCCAGGCCCGTACACCGGGAGACCCCATGTGGATCTCGGCGGCCAGGAGTCCTGCGATGAACAATCCGGCAGGCCACCACCACAACGGCACCCACAGACGTTCCGAGTAGATCGGTGTGCGGGTGTCGGGCGTGGTAGCTGCGGGCTGAGACGATTCGGGCACGCCTTCAGAGTAGTCTCGGTGCACGTGAGCGATCTTCCTGCCGTCGCGTTGAAGCGACTCGACCCCGGTATCCCGCTTCCCCGGCGGGCCCACGAAGGTGACGCCGGCGTCGACCTCTGTACTACGACCGACGTCACGATCGAACCGGGCCGCCGAGTCCTGGTCGGAACCGGCATCGCGGTCGCGCTCCCGATCGGTACGGTCGGTCTGATCCATCCTCGGTCGGGCCTGGCAGCCAAGACCGGTCTGTCCGTGGTCAACACCCCCGGCACGATCGACGCCGGCTACCGAGGTGAGATCAAGGTCTGCCTGATCAACCACGACCTCGAGACGCCCGTCGAACTGCGTCGCGGCGACCGCATCGCGCAGCTCGTGGTGCAGAAGGTCGAGCTCGTCGACTTCGTGGAGGTCGATACGCTCGACGAAACGGTCCGGGGGACAGGCGGCTACGGATCGAGCGGCGGACATGCGATCCTCGACGCGCACAATGCCGATCGAGCTGTCGACGGTACGGAAGGCCGCCCGCACGAGTTGACGCGGCAGCCGAGGGAAGGGGCCTGATCATGTTCGGACGTCGCAAGAAGAAGGAAGCCGAGCACGCGGACACCGCGCCGGTCGAGGCCACCCCGGTCGATCAGGACATGGAGGACGCCGCGGAGTCCGAACTCGATGCTCCGGTCGGTGCGCTCGACGGCGGTCCGTACGACGTGAGCGAGCTCGGCGAGGGCGAGGAGCCGGCCGCGACGCGCCTGGATCTCGGGTCCGTGTTCCTGCCCATGCCCGAGGGGGCTCAGCTGCAGGTCGAGATGTCCCCGGAGGGCGCTCCGCAGAACGTCCACCTCGTGACCCAGTACGGCCGCATCACGGTGTCCGCCTATGCGGCGCCGAAGTCGCCCGGCCAGTGGCGCGAGGTCGCATCGGAGTTGGCGGAGTCGCTGCGTGCGGACAACGCCGACGTCAGCATCGAATCCGGTCCGTGGGGCCGCGAGGTGGCAGCCGCGACCCCCAACGCAGATCTGCGCTTCATCGGTGTCGACGGACCGCGCTGGATGGTTCGCTGCGTGGTGGCGGGGCCGTCCGGGGCCGTCGTGAGCGACGGTCCGCTCGTCGCGACCGCTCGGGCCGTTCTGTTGAACACGGTGATCGCGCGCGGAAACGATCCGCACCCGGTGCGCACGCCGCTGCCCATCGTGCTGCCTCAGGTACTCGTGGAGCAGTTGCAGGCGGCCCACGCCCAGCAGCTCGCCGCTCAGCAGCAGGCCGCGCAGGAGCAGGCCCAGGCGACTGCGGGGCAGTCGCAGCAGCCGCCGTCCGGGAACGGATCCGAACCGCCGCGCCGCGGTGAGTCCGGTTCCGCGATGCAGCAGCTCGGTCTCTGACGGTCGCCTAGACCGGATCTGCCATCGGGATCCGGCGATCCAACGCGGCCAGACACGCCCGTCCCAGCACACTCGGATCATCGCCGACCGCTTGGAGTTGTACTTCGACGAGGTCGGCTGCCGGCAGTGCCGAGACCCACTGCTGCGCCACCGCGAGGGGGTGCACGGCGTCGTCGACAGCGGCCGCGATGCCGACGGGCACGCGCAGCCGCGCGAGATCCGCGACGTCGAGCGCGTGGTAGGACGCCGCCTCCTCCAGCGCGGACGGCAGGTCGGGCCACTGGGATCGCCAGGAGCGGCTCAGTTCGTCCGCCAGCCACGACGGGCTCGACGCGGTCATCTCGGCGGTGACGGCGTCGAGTCCGTCGGCGCGCAGCCGGGACGCTGTGAAAACGGCACTCGCTGCCGCGGGAGTGCCCACGGGCGATCCCGTCCAGGCCGGCAGTGCCGCGAGCACGGCGCGAACCCGGTCGGGATTGTCGGCCGCCCATTCGAGTGCGACGGCCGCGCCGATCGACACGCCCGCGACAGCGATCGTCCCGTGCTCCTCGGCCGCGCGGTCCATGGCGTCGCGGTAGCTGCCCACCACCCGCCGCGGGTCCGGGTCCACCGCGATCGTCGCGACGCCTACCTGGGACAACGCCGCCCGGAAGGCGCGATCGACGAAGGTCGCGTCGGAGCCCGTTCCGGGGAGTGCGACGGCCACCGGGGGCCACGGCTGCAGCTGCATGGTTCGATCTTGCACTGTCCGTTTCACAGGGGATCAGGACGGCTGTGGTTGTCAGGTCACTTTAGGGTTACAGTGACCCTCATGGACCCCGCTCGGGTCCCTCACGGGACTCGGGCAGGATTCGTGCAAGACAAGCGTTATACCCAGATACAACCCTTCGTGCGACGTTCGATACGTCGCCATTTGCTCCAGGAGCGCGCTATGGCACCCGCCGCGGCAGGCTACTTTCGCAGGCTGACTCGCCGACTCACCGAGGATCTCGAGCAGCTCGATGCCGAGGAGATGGTCGAGACCGCCCAGGCATCCGGCGCTACCCGCGCTTGCGACTGCACCAGGGGCGAAGAGGTCACCATGTTCGGCCGGCTCCGCAGTGTGGAGGCGTGTCCCAAGTCGGCCAATGCGAGTGTCCGGGCCGAGTTCTTCGACGGCACCGATCCGGTCACCCTGGTGTGGATCGGACGCCGCCGCATCCCCGGCATCGAACCGGGCAAGACTCTGATGGTTCGCGGCCGGGTGGGTGACCGCGACGGTCAGAAGGTGATCTTCAACCCGTACTACGAGCTCCGTGGCGACTCCTGACCGACGTCCCTCTCCGGGCCCCGTTCTCCGTGCCGACGGCGGCTCGCCGACCGAATGTGGCACTCTCGTCGCGTGACCGAAACGAAGCAGCAGACGATCCTCGAGCAGCTCGGTGGACTCAGCGGGCTGATCTACTCGTCGTTGCCCATCGTCGTCTTCGTGCCGGCGAACAGTCTGTGGGGCCTGGCGCCGGCGGTCTGGACCGCGCTCGGTGTCGCCGCCGCGATCCTCGTGTGGCGCCTGGTCAAGCGGGGTCCGATCCAACCGGCAATCTCCGGCTTCCTCGGGGTCGGTGTCTGCGCCTTCATCGCCTACCGAACCGGGGATGCCAAGGGCTACTTCCTCTTCGGTATCTACACGAGCCTGCTGTACGCGGCTGTGTTCCTGGTCTCGATCCTGGTGCGCTGGCCGCTCGTGGGTGTCGCATGGGGCTATCTGAACGGTCACCGGAACATCTGGAAGTCCCACAAGGGGGCGGTACGTGCCTACGACGTCGCGACGGCGGCGTGGGCGCTGGTGTTCGGGGCACGCTACCTGGTCCAGTCCGAGTTGTACGACGCGGATCAGACGGGCTGGCTCGCAGCCGCGCGCATCGGCATGGGATGGCCGCTCACCGGACTCGTACTCCTCGTGACGATCTGGGCGGTGCGCCGGGCGGACCGGCTGGTCGAGCCGGCGCCTGAGCAGCCGGACGCGGCCGCCGAACCGGAGGACGGGAAGCCCGCCTCGGCAGGTGAAGCGGGTCCGTCCTCGGGCTCAGATGTCGATCGCGGCGCGTAGCTCGTCCTCGACCTCCACCGCGGCGACGAACAGCAGCTCGTCGCCGCCCTCCACCGGATCGTCCGGCTGCGGGACGATGACCCGGCCGCCGCGCAGAATCGTCACCAGCGCCGCATCGCGCGGGAGCTTGATCTTGCGCACCGGCTTGCCGGCAAGCGGCGTGTCGTCGGGCAGTGTGATCTCGACGAGGTTGGCCTGTCCCTGACGGAACGTCATCAGGCGCACCAGGTCGCCCACCGTCACGGCTTCCTCGACCAGCGAGGCGAGCATGCGCGGCGTCGACACCGCCACGTCCACGCCCCAGGACTCGTCGAACAGCCACTCGTTGCGCGGATCGTTGACGCGGGCGACCACGCGGGGCGCCCCGAACTCCGTCTTCGCGAGCAGACTCACCACGATGTTGGCCTTGTCGTCGCCGGTCGCAGCGATGACGACGTCGTACGTCTCGAGTCGCGCGGCCTCGAGGAGGCTGAGCTCACACGCGTCCGCGTGCACCCACTCGGCTTCCGGGATCACGTCGGGTTCGACGTGCTCGAGCTTGCGTTCGAGCAGCATCACGTGGTGCTTGCTGCGGACGAGTTCACGGGCTATGGAGCGGCCGACAGCGCCGGCCCCTGCGATGGCGACTCTCATCAGGGACATCCAATCGGGTCGAACGGCAAGGGGGTCATGTCCGGGCTCACTCGTCCGACGGGGGCGGGTTGCCGGCCAGCGCGACCGCTTCCGCGACGGTCCCGGACACGGCGGCCACGTACACCTGGTCCTGGGCCTGGATGACGGTCTTGCGGTCCGGAAGGATCCCCGACCCGAATCGGATGATGAACGACACACGCGAACTCGTCGCCGTCTCGAGGTCGGTGATGCTGCGGCCCACCCAGTCCTCGTGCAGCGGCAGTTCGGTGACCACGACCGTGCCCGACGGATCGCGCCACTTCGAGATCTGGTCGTCCTGGGCGAGGGCGAGCATGAAGCGATCGGTGGTCCAGGGGACGGTCGCGATGGTCGGGATGCCGAGACGCTCGTAGACCGCGGCGCGTTTGGCGTCGTAGATGCGTGCGACGACCCGTTCGACACCGAACGTCTCGCGTGCGACGCGCGCGGAGATGATGTTCGAGTTGTCGCCGGAGGAGACCGCGGCGAACGCCTCGGCGCGTTCGATCCCGGCGCGAATCAGCACGTCGCGGTCGAATCCCATGCCGACGACCGTGTGACCCGAGAAGTCGGGCCCGAGGCGGAGGAAGGCGCTCTCGTCGCGGTCGATGACCGCCACTTCGTGGCCGATCCGGCTCAGTGCTGTAGCGAGGGACGAGCCGACTCGGCCACACCCCATGACGACTACGTACACCCGTCCACTCCGTTCATCTCACGTCAGACCCGACGGGTTGCCGCCGGCGTCGAATCGAACCGTACAGCGCGCCTGGGGAAGAGCAAGTATTCGCGGTCGTGCGGGGCGGGAGGGCGAGTGTCACAGCAGTTCGGGCGCAGAGTAATGTCGATGAAACGCCCAGAGCGCCGCCCCCGTGTCACGGAACTGTTCGGACGGCTTACGCTTTGGCGGTGTCGAAGGTTTCCACAGCCGCAAAACGGCTGATCCTGGGGCGGCCGTTCCGAAGCGACAAGCTTGGGCACACGCTACTGCCCAAGCGCATCGCGCTACCGGTTTTCGCCTCGGATGCAATGTCTTCGGTCGCGTACGCGCCCGAGGAGATCTTCCTGGTCCTCTCCGTCGCGGGCATCTCCGCGTACGCCTACACTCCTTGGATCGGTCTGGCCGTCGCAGTGGTGATGGCAGTCGTGGTGGCCAGCTATCGGCAGAACGTGCACGCCTACCCGTCGGGTGGTGGCGACTACGAGGTCGCGACGACCAACCTGGGACCCAATGCGGGCTTGACGGTCGGCAGTGCGCTCATGGTCGACTACGTGCTCACGGTCGCCGTGTCGATCTCGTCCGCAGCGTCGAACATCGGTTCGGCGGTACCGTTCGTCGCGCAGCACAAGGTTCTGTTCGCGATCGCGGCGATCGCGTTGCTGACCGCCGTGAACCTGCGCGGAATCCGCGAGTCGGGTTCCGCCTTCGCGCTTCCCACCTACGCCTTCATCGTCGGCATGCTGATCATGCTCGGATGGGGTTTCGCGCGGATCTACCTCTTCGGCGACGACGTCCACGCCGAGTCGTCGGCCTTCGATCTGCAGGCCGAGGATTCCCATCTGTACGGCATCGCCTTCGCCTTCCTCATCGCACGTGCCTTCTCGTCCGGTTGCGCCGCTCTGACGGGCGTCGAGGCGATCAGCAACGGCGTGCCGGCGTTCCAGAAGCCCAAGTCGCGCAACGCCGCCACCACGCTGCTCCTGCTCGGCACGTTCGCGATCGTGCTGCTGATGGGCATCATCATGCTGGCCCAGAAGATCGGCATCGTCTACGCGCACGATCCGGACACCCAGCTCGTCGGGGCACCGGAGGGCTATCACCAGAAGACGCTGATCGCGCAGCTGGCCGAGGCGGTGTTCTCCGGGTTCCCGGTCGGCTTCTACTTCATGGCGATCGTCACGGCCCTGATCCTCGTTCTCGCGGCCAACACCGCCTTCAACGGCTTTCCCGTGCTCGGGTCGGTGCTGGCGCAGGACCGCTACCTGCCGCGCCAGCTGCACACCCGTGGCGATCGACTCGCATTCAGCAACGGCATCCTGTTCCTCTCGGGCGCGGCCATCGCCTTCGTCGTGGTGTTCGGCGCCGAGGTGACCAAGCTCATCCAGCTCTACATCGTCGGCGTGTTCGTCTCGTTCGTGCTCAGCCAGACCGGCATGATCCGGCACTGGACCCGGCACCTGCGGGCCGAGACGGATCCGACGCAGCGTCGGCGCATGCAGCGTTCGCGGGTGATCAACTCGATCGGCCTCGCGATGACGGGCGCCGTGCTGATCATCGTGCTGCTGACGAAGTTCGCCGCCGGCGCCTGGATCGCCATCGTCGCCATGATCCTGATCTTCATCGTGATGAAGTCGATCCGGCGGCACTACGACAGCGTCGCCGCGGAACTCGAGGAACAGGAGTGGGACGGCGTCCTGCCGAGCCGCACCCATTCGATCGTCCTGGTGTCGAAGATGCACATGCCGACGATGCGGGCCCTCGCGTACGCGCGGGCCACTCGGCCCGACACCATCGAGGCGGTCACGGTCAACGTCGACGAGCCCGACACTCGCGCACTGGTGCGAGAGTGGGAGAAGAGCGACATCACGGTGCCGCTCAAGGTGATCGAGTCGCCGTACCGCGAGATCACCAAGCCGGTGCTCGACTATGTGCGCCGGGTCCGCAGGGACTCGCCACGCGACGTCGTGACCGTGTTCATCCCCGAGTACGTCGTCGGCCACTGGTGGGAACAGATCCTGCACAACCAGAGCGCGCTGCGTCTGAAGAGCCGACTGCTGTTCCAGCCGGGCGTGATGGTCACCAGCGTGCCCTGGCAGCTGAGCTCGTCGGAGAAGGTCAAGCGCGAACGGGTGGACAATGCTCCCGGCGCAATTCGGCGTGGATTCGAGACGGAAGACAAGTGATTGGCGGTTCGTGGTGAGTGAGGACTGGACGGGACGTCGACTCGAGGTCGAGTTGGGCAATCCCGGCCACGGCGGGTTCTGTGTCGCCCGGCACGAGGGTCGCGTGCTCTTCGTCAGGCACGGCCTGCCCGGCGAAAAGGTGGTTGCACTGGTGACGGAGGATCGCGGTGGTTCGTTCTGCCGCGCCGACGCCGTCGAGATCCTCGCACCGTCCCCGGACCGGATCGAATCGCTGTGCCCCATCGCGGGACCGGGCGGTGCCGGGTGCTGCGACTACTCGCACGCCACGCTCGACGCGGGCCGGTCGATGAAGGCGTTCGTCGTCGCCGAGCAGCTGCGCCGGATCGCGGGCGTCGAGCAGGACGTCGCCGTCGAGCCGCTTCCCGGAACCGGCAACGGAACCGGTTGGCGGTCTCGTGTGCGGCTCGCGGTCGACGCGTCGGGGCGTCCCGGCTTCCATCGCTACCGCAGCCTCGAGATCGAGACGTTCCTGGCGTGCCCGCAGATCGACCTGTCCGCGTACGCGGGGCTCTCCGAGCGGTCGTGGCAGCCCGGCGGCGAGGTTCAGGTGGTGCTCGATGCGGACGGCGACCGGCACGTGGTGGAGATCGCTCCGGCCAAGGTGTCGCGCACGGGTCGACGCAGTCCGGGACGACGCGGTGCGACGGCGCGACGAGCGGCGTCGTCGGGTACCCGGGCCGAGCGGGTCGTCATCGGCTCCGGCCGACCCGTCGAGCGGGTCGGCGGCCGGGAGTGGCACCTCGCGGCCACCGGCTTCTGGCAGGCACACCGCGGTGCGGCCGAGACGTATGCAGAGGTCGTGGGGGAGTGGACGCAGCCCTCCGCGGGTGACAACGTGTGGGATCTCTACGGCGGCGTGGGAGTGTTTGCGGCCACCCTCGCCGACCAGGTCGGGGTGACCGGACGTGTCGATTCGGTGGAGTTCTCGAAGCAGGCCGTGGCCGACGGCGGCGAGGCGTTGGCCGACCTTCCGCAGGTCCGTCTGCATGCGGCGCGCGTCGAGCGGGCCCTGCACGATCTGCCCACCCCCGACGTCGTGGTGCTCGACCCGCCGCGGACCGGTGCCGGCCGCGAGGTGGTCGACACGATCGTCGCGGCGGCCCCGCAGCGGATCGTGCACATCGGGTGCGATCCGGCGTCGTTCGCGAGGGACGTCTCCCTCTTCCGCGCGGGCGGTTACCGGCTCGAACAGGTTCGCGCTTTCGATGCTTTCCCCCTCACCCATCACGTCGAGAGCCTCGCGCTACTCACTCGATGACGTGGCGCCGGACACGGACCGGACGCCCGGTTTTCATAAAAGCACTGGTAGGTGCCCTGAAATGCGGTATGTCGCATTTGGGAAGTAATTGCTTGAGGCACGCAACTATGCATATAGTTGCGCTCTGCAAGTAATTATGAGGGATGCGGGGTGCACGGATGGCGGTGCAGGCGGACACAGCGCAGGCCTTGGTCGATGCGATCTTCCTGTTCGGTCGTTCGCTGAAGAACGCGATCGCCGGTACAGCGGACGATCCGATCGCCCCGGCACTGGTCGCCGTGCTCGTCGCGCTGTCGGCCCGGGGACCATGCCGACAGAACGAACTGGCGTCGATTCTGTGTCTGAGCCAGTCGGGGCTCAGCCGGCAGATGACCGAACTGGTCGACGCCGGCCTGGTCGAGCGTCACCCGGACCCGGACGACAGGCGGGCTTTCCGTGTCCAGGTCTCCGAAAAGGGCGACGAGGTGTTGCAGACCACCAAGGAACGCAGGTCCGCGCGATTGCGTGCCCTGCTCGGTGAGTGGAGCCAGGAGGAGGCGACGGCGGCGTTGACCGCTGTCGAACGACTCACCGACTCGCTGACCACGCGTCCCGACCCCTCGCCTCTAGTAGCCGATCAATGTGGGAGAGCACTTCGATGACGACACCAGTGGGGGAGAGCCGGGCAGGTACCGGTGAAGAGGCGATGACCCATCGCCAGATTCTCGAGGTCCTGGCAGGCCTCATCGCAGCGCTGTTCACGGCACTGCTCAGTTCGACCATCGTCTCGACGGCGTTGCCGACGATCATCGGTGACCTGAAGGGCAACCAGACCCAGTACGCGTGGGTCATCACCACCGCGCTGCTGGCCAACGCGGCGTCGACCCCGATCTGGGGCAAGCTCGCCGACCTGTTCAACAAGAAGATCCTGGTCCAGACCTCGATCGTGATCTTCGTGATCGGTTCGGTCATCGCCGGCTTCGCGCACAACGTGCCGGTGCTGCTGGCGGCGCGCGTCGTGCAGGGCATCGGCATGGGCGGTCTGACCGCGTTGGTCGTCGCGATCATCGGCAGCATCATTCCGCCCCGCGACCGCGGTCGCTACTCGGGCTACATGGGTGCCGCAATGGCGGTCTCGATGTCCGGTGGCCCGATCCTCGGCGGCGTGATCGTCGACAGCCCGCTCGGCTGGCGCTGGTGCTTCTTCGTCTGTGTGCCGATCGCGGTCGTCGCGCTGTTCCTGCTCCAGCGCACACTGCACATCGCGACCGAACGCAAGGACGACGTCTCCATCGACTGGCTGGGCGCGACGCTCCTCACCGCCGGCGTCAGCATCCTGCTCATCTGGGTGTCGTTCGCGGGTAAGGCGGACTACTACGCGTGGATCTCGAAGGAGTCGGCGATCTACGTCGGCGTCGGCGTGCTGCTGCTGATCGCGACGGTGATCGTGGAATCGAAGGTCAAGTCGCCGATCATTCCGCTTGCCATCATCACCGAGAAGACCACCGGTCTGGCGATCATCGCGTCCATCGCGGTCGGTGTCGGGATGTTCGGTGCCACGACGTTCCTCGGCCAGTACTTCCAGACTGCGCGCGGGCACTCCCCGACGATCGCGGGTGTGCTGACCATCCCGATGGTGATGGGCATGCTGATCTCGTCGGTGGTCTCCGGCCAGCTGATCACCCGATTCGGCAAGTGGAAGCCCTTCATCGTGGGCGGCGCGGTGCTGTTGGTGATCGGTTTCGGACTGCTCGGCACGATCGACCACGAGACCAGCCTGTGGCTGATCGGCGTGTACATCGCGATCGTCGGTATCGGCGTCGGCAGCCTGATGCAGAACCTGGTGCTCGCCGTCCAGAACACCGTGAGTGTGCAGAACATCGGCTCCGCCAGCAGTTCGGTGGCGTTCTTCCGGACCTTCGGCGGTGCGATCGGTGTGTCGGTTCTCGGTTCGGTGCTCGCCACCCGCGTGACGACCCTGTCGGCCGACGGGTTCGCGAAGCTCGGTATCGACACGCACTCTCCGGGTAGCGGCGGCAATCTGGACCTGAACGCGCTGCCGGGCCCGGTCGCGGACATCATCCGCGGCGCCTACGGTGACGCCACCGGACTGCTGTTCCTGATCGCGGCGGCGGTCGCCCTGATCACGCTCGTGTGCGTGATCTTCATCCCGAACACCCCGCTGCGCCGGACCATCGACATCCAGAAGCCTGCCGATGCGGACGAGGCCGCGGAGACCGCGGACATCCGGGCCTGACGCACACTCCCAGGCGGTCGAGAACAACCGAGAACAACGAAAGAGAACGGCCCGCAACCGATACCGGTTGCGGGCCGCTCTCTTTCGTGGGTCGAATCCCGGTCTACGTCTTGCGGTTGTACAGGCGCATCGTCAGCGGTCCGAAGATGACGATGAACCCGGCGCACCAGATCAGCACGCCCGACATCTGGCCGAACTCGAACGAGCCTTCGCACAGCGCGCGAAGAGTCGTGACGAGGTGACTGATCGGGTTGACCTCGACGAACGCCTGCAGCCAGCCGGGCATCGTCGACGGGTCGACGAAGATGTTGCTGGCGAACGTGAGCGGGAACAGGATGAACATCGACACGCCCATGACGGCCTGTTCGGTGCGCAGCAGCATCGCGAACATCGTCCACACCCACGACAGGCTGAACGAGAACAGCAGCAACAGCAGGACCGACAGCACCACTCCGACGACGCCGCCGGCCGGCCGGAACCCGAGGATCAGGCCCAGGATCAGCACGATCACGGACGCGATCGTGTAGCGGACGATGTCGCCGAACAGGGCGCCCACCAGCGGTGACGGCCGCCAGATCGGCAGGGAGCGGAAGCGGTCGAAGACGCCCTTCTCGATGTCCTTGTTGAGCGTGAGACCGGTGTACATCGTGATCATGACGACGGTCTGCACGAGGATGCCCGGAATGAGGAACTGGACGTAGGCCCCGGTCGAACCGGCGAGCGCACCGCCGAACAGGAACGTGAACATCAGCGTGAACATGATCGGGAACATGGTCACGTCGAACAGCTGTTCCGGCACGTGCTTGATCTTGAGCAGGGCGCGCCACCCGAACGACATCGACGTCGACAGCGCGTTCGGCCGTGCCGGGCGCGGGCCGGGCATCTGCAGGACGTTGCCGACCGCCTGCGCAGAGGTGGTGATGGTGTCGGTCATGACGCGGTCCCCTCGAGGGTGTCGGAGTCTGTGGTGGTCTCGGCGCCGTGCCCGGTCAGGGCGAGGAACACCTCGTCGAGGCTGGGCTGGCCGAGCGCGAACGTCGTGACGGCGAGATTCTCGTCGTCGAGTGCGGCGAGAGCGCGAGCCACCCGCTGCGGGTCGTCGATGCGTGCCGTCAGCGCGGCGGGATCGGATTCGAGGTTGACGGGCACGCCGAGCGTGCGTTCGAGTGTCACGGCGGCGTCGGCCCGCCGGGAAGGCTCGGCGACGCGGACGTGCAGGGCTCCGGAGCCCACCGAGGCCTTGAGCTGGCCGGTGGTGCCCTCGGCGATGACCTTGCCGTGGTCGATCACGGCGATCCGGTCGGCCAGCTGGTCCGCCTCGTCCAGGTACTGGGTGGTGAGCAGTACGGTGGTGCCTCCCGCCACCAGGGCGCGGACGATCTCCCACACCTGGTTGCGGCTGCGTGGATCGAGGCCGGTCGTCGGTTCGTCGAGGAAGATCAGTTCGGGGGTCACGATGATGCTGGCAGCGATGTCGATGCGCCTGCGCATGCCACCCGAATAGGTCTTGACCTGACGGCCGCCGGCCTCCTGGAGTCCGAATGCGTCGAGGAGCTGGTCGCAGCGGGAGCGGGCCGCGGCCCGCGAGTACCCGTACAGCCGGCCCAGCAGTATGAGATTCTCGGTGCCGGTCAGATCCTCGTCGAGCGACGCGAACTGCCCCGTCAGGGACACCTTGGCGCGCACCGTCTCGGCCTCTTTCGCGACGTCGTGGCCCAGCACCCGGGCCGAGCCGCCGTCGATCGGCAGCAACGTCGCGAGCATGCGGATCGTCGTCGTCTTCCCGGCGCCGTTCGGACCCAGCACCCCGTACACACCGCCCGTGGGGACAGCGAGGTCGACGCCGTCGACGGCGGTGTTGGAGCCGAAACGTTTGATCAATCCAGTGGTCTCGATGGCCAGTGCGGTGCCGGATCTCATGTGGTCCCCATGGTCTCGTGTGAGCGATGTCGCAACTCGGTCGTCGTCCAGCCTGTCGGATACCGGGTGCCCGCGCAATCGAATTCCGTGGTCTCGCGAGACCGGACGGCCGCGCACGGGCTGCGGTGCCCGGCGCGAATCGGACCAGTCGGTGCGTTCGGTGCGGCGTCAGCTCCGTCCGTGGTGTTCGAACGTTCGCAGCAGCACTTCCAGCTGTCCGTACGCCATGGCGGCAAGGCGCTCGAGAAGGGCCGCCTTGATCTCGGGTGCGCTGCCGGTGAGCCGCGCGAACCCGTCCGGAGGCAGGACGGCGAGGGTGAGCGGGGTGTCGGCGCGGACGTCGTTGAGATAGGTGGAACCGAGCAGCGTCGGCATCTCTCCGAACGACATTCCGGCGGACAGCGTGGTGATCGGGTGGATCACGCCGTCCTCGGTCGTCACGGTGGTACTGGCCCGCCCGGACAGGATGAGATGGATGCCCGACGCCGGCTGGCCGCGCCGCGCGACGACCTCGCCGCGTGCGCTGGTCCGCAGTTCCAGTTCGTCGACGAAGCGCTCGAACTGGGCGTCGGTCAGGTCGGCCAGGAGGGGGTGGGCCTCGAGCTCGATCGACTCCGGTTGCCTGCCGACGCCGCAATGCCGGTCCAACAGGACTTCCTCGCACCAACGGGTCGCCGAGTCGAGATCTGCGAACACCCGCCCGCGTGGATCGTCGGGGGTCAGGCTCGACGTGGCGTGGCCGAACAGGCCGTCGGGGTCGACGAGGGCCGTGCGGCAATCGCCGGTGGCGAGGTCGGCGCGCAGGGCCTCGATCATCCGGCGGGCGACGCCGCTGACGTCGTCGACCCGGCGCACATCGACCACGACCACCTCGAGGTCCGCCCGTTCGGCCTCGATCTCCCGGACGGCGGTCTCGGCGCCGGCGAACAGCAGGTCGCCGTGCAACTCGTAGATCCGCCCGCGATCGCCGAAGGCCTCCAGCGACTGCTGCTCGGCCTCGGTGCGCCGCGTGCGCGAGGGCGCCTGGGAGACGCTGTACCGCGCCCTGATCGACGACCGGGCCGCGCGGGTGACGTGCAGGAAGTGCAGTTCGAGGTCGGCGGACAGTGCGCGGCAGGCCTGTACGCCCCGCACGCTGTTGCCGTGCCGGTCCAGCCGGGGCGAGTAGACCGCGATCCCCAGTTGGCCGGGCAGCACGGCCAGGACACCGCCCCCGACGCCGCTCTTGGCGGGCATGCCGACCTCCGTCACCCACTCGCCGGCGGCGTCGTACATCCCGCACGTCGTCATGACGCTCAGCACCCGCTCGACCAGCGCGGGGTTGAGCACCCGGTCCCGGGTGAGGGGGTTGACGCCGTTGTTCGCGAGCGTCGCCGCCATCAGTGCCAGATCTCGGCACGTGACCTCGATCGAGCACTGCCGGAAGTACACGTCGACGGCGTCGTCGGGGTCGTCGGTGATGACGCCGAACGACCGAAGCATGTATCCGATCGCCCGGTTGCGGTGCCCGGTGCGGGCCTCGGAGTCGTAGACGGCCTCGTCGAGGGTCAGCGGACGTCCCGCGCAGCGCGAGTACAGCGTGCGGATCCTCTCGAACCGTTCCGCCGGATTCGCGCCCGCGATGAGCGAGGCCGCGGTGATCGCACCGGCGTTGATCATGGGATTGCGCGGACGCTCGGTGTCCGGATCCAGGCTGATCTCGTTGAACGGTTCCCCGGAAGGCTCGACGTCGATCTTCTCGGCGACGGCGTCCACGCCGCGGTCGGCGAGCGCGAGCGCGTACGTGAAGGGTTTCGAGATGGACTGGATGGTGAACGGCACCGACGTGTCGCCGACCTGGTAGACGTGCCCGTCGGCGGTGGCCACGGCGATTCCGAGTCCGTCGGGCGCCACGGCCGCCAGTTCCGGGATGTAGTCGGCGACCTCGCCGCCCCGGTCGGTGCACACGACGTCGTACACGCGGGTGATGAACTCGTCGACCACGTTGCCCATGGAGCAACAGTAGGATGAGCGCACAGTCTTGGTTGTGTCATCCGGCACGGGTCGGCCGCGGCGGTGTCGTGGGAATCGATGCCGGACGTCGTCGTCTCCGGTGGCTCCGTAGACTTGGCGGGCTGTCGCGTGGCAGCCCGTGAACCAGCTGGAGGGAGCGATCTCGTTGGGTGTCCTTGCCCGCATCCAGACGCCTGACGACCTGCGTCGGCTCGACTCGGAGGAGCTCCGTGAGCTCGCCTCGGAGATCCGCGAGTTCCTGGTCCAGAAGGTTTCCGCGACAGGCGGCCATCTCGGCCCCAACCTCGGGGTCGTCGAACTGACGCTCGCGCTGCACCGGGTGTTCGAGTCCCCCTCCGACCCGATCATCTTCGACACCGGCCACCAGGCCTACGTCCACAAGATCCTCACCGGTCGTAAGGACGAGTTCGACTCGCTGCGCAAGCAGGGCGGTCTCTCCGGCTATCCGTCGCGGGCCGAGAGCGAACACGACTGGGTCGAGTCGTCGCACGCGTCGGCGGCGCTGTCCTACGCGGACGGGCTGGCGAAGGCGTTCGAGCTCTCGGCGCAGCGCGACCGGCACGTCGTGGCCGTGGTCGGCGACGGCGCCCTGACCGGCGGTATGTGTTGGGAGGCGCTCAACAACATCGCTGCCGGCAAGGACCGTTCGGTCGTGATCGTCGTCAACGACAACGGCCGCTCGTACGCGCCGACGATCGGTGGTCTCGCCGACCATCTCGCGTCGTTGCGCCTGCAGCCCGGCTACGAGCGGATGCTCGACAACGGCCGCCGGATGGTCAAGAAGATGCCGTGGGTCGGTCGCGCCGCCTACCAGTTGCTGCACGGGATGAAGGCGGGCCTCAAGGACGCCGTCAGCCCGCAGGTGATGTTCACCGATCTCGGGATCAAGTACCTCGGCCCGGTCGACGGGCACGACGAGGCCGCGATGGAGTCGGCGCTGCGCCGCGCGAAGGCGTTCGGTGGACCGGTCATCGTCCACGCGGTCACCCGGAAGGGCATGGGGTACGCGCCCGCCGAGAACCATCTCGCCGACCAGATGCACGCCACCGGCGTCATCGACCCTCTCACCGGCCGCGCTCGGGGCACCTCCGCACCCGACTGGACGTCGGTCTTCTCGTCGGAACTGATCGCGCAGGCGGAGCAACGGGACGACATCGTCGCGATCACCGCGGCGATGCCCGGGCCGACGGGGCTGGCGGGGTTCGGGGAGCGTTTCCCGGAGCGGATGTTCGACGTCGGGATCGCCGAGCAGCACGCGGTCACGTCGGCCGCCGGTCTCGCTCTCGGTGGCATGCATCCCGTCGTCGCGATCTACTCGACGTTTCTCAACCGCGCCTTCGACCAGCTGCTCATGGACGTCGCGCTGCTGAAGCAGCCCGTGACGATCGTCCTCGACCGGTCCGGGGTGACCGGCGCCGACGGTGCCAGCCACAACGGCATGTGGGATCTGTCGCTGCTCGGGATCGTGCCGGGCATCCGGGTGGCGGCCCCGCGTGATGCGGCGACGCTGCGCGAGGAGCTGGACGAGGCGCTGGCCGTGAACGACGGGCCCACCGTCATCCGGTTCCCGAAGGGCGCCGTCGGCGAGGATGTCCCGGCGATCCGTCGGCTGGACGGCGTCGTGGACGTACTGCAGATGCCGGAAGGCGAGCGCGGCGACGTGCTCCTCGTCGCGGTCGGCTCGTTCGCCGGTGTCGCGATCGAGGCGGCCGAACGGCTCGCGCAGCACGGCATCACCGCAGCGGTGATCGATCCGCGCTGGGTGCTGCCGGTGCCCGAGTCCTTGATCAAGCTCGCCGAGAACTTCCGGATGGTCGTGACCATCGAGGACAGCGGTCTGCACGGCGGTATCGGGTCCACGGTGTCGGCGGCGCTCCGCGCCGCCGGGGTCGACGTGCCGTGCCGCGATCTCGGCGTGCCGCAGCAGTTCCTCGACCATGCGTCGCGCGACCAGATCCATCGCGAGCTCGGCCTCACCGCGCAGGACGTCACTCGTCAGGTCACCGGGTGGGTGGTCGGGCTGGACCGGCTACGCACCGGTGGCGGGCTCGACGAGGACGCCGACAAGTCGAACCCGGCCATCGGCTGACGGGACCTACCGGAACGCCGCCTCGAGTGCCCTGACCCCGACCTTGGGGTCGAGCAGGCCGTGGTAGACGGGCGGGATGGGCTTGTCGACAGCGAACAGCGTGTAGACCGCGTGCATCGCGCCGTGCACCGAGTACTCGACGGTGAACACGACGTCCTCGGGTAGGGAGGTGAACTGCCCGAGGAACGCGAAGTTCTGCGCGCCGGCGGGAATCACCTCGGGGCGGTCCTCCGGGACTCGGCGGCTGAAAAGCGCTGAGGCGTACGGCATCATGACGGTCGTGACGTCGGTGGTGGCGAGCACCTCGTCGAGGATGTCCTCGAAGCCGTACTGGTGGATCAGTTCGGTGAGGATCTCCCGCCCGGTGGCCTGCGACATCTTCTTCCTGACGTAGTCGCCCTCGTTGTCGATGTCGAACCCGTACCCCCACAGCGTGTACACGCCCTCGGGTTGCTGCGGAAAGTGCGGCTGGTAGGCGACCACCGTCGACAGGTGCCAGCCGGACTCGAACCACGTGGTCAGGGCGCCGGTTCCGGGTTCGTTGCCGGTGTACTCGGTGATGCGGCGGAGCAGCTTGTCGCCGCGCATCGTGAGGGTGAACGACTCCCACTTGTTCTCGTCGATGTTGCCGTAGAAGGTGTTGGGCCGGCCGAAGTCCGAGGCCTTCTTCGCGATCTCTTCCCACAGCGACCAGCTGCGGTCGACGCGGTCGCGGATCAGCGCGGGCACGTCGTCGTTGCCGCCGTAGGTGGTGTCGGCCGTGATCGATCCGAGTGTGGCGAACATGTAGTCGTTCTCGCCCAGTTCGATCGTCGACCGACCGTTCGCATCCTCGATGTGCAGCCGGATCGCGCGCCGCGGCTGTCCGTCCGCTGCGAAGTCGATGTCGACGACGCGGGTCGCGAATCGGACGTCGACCTCGCGGGACCACATCCACCGCTGCAGCGGAACGACCATCGAGTCGTACTGGTTGTAGACGGTGCGCCGAACCCCGGACAGGGTGTGGATGCGGGGGAACTCCTGGACGAAGCGCAGGAAGTAGCGTCGCAGCTCGGCGGCGGAGTGCCACTTCTGGAAGGCGAACGTGGTCCGCCACATCTGCCAGAAGTTGGTGGTGAAGAAGTGGTCACCGAACATATCGTCGATACGGCGGGCGCCGAGGGCGCGTTCGGGCAGGCCCAGCAGCCGCATCATCTCGAGTCGATCCCTGTTGTCGAGACCGAGTTGCGACGCGTCGACGATGTTGTGACGCGAATCGATCAGGCGCGCTTTGTCGTCCGTCCTGACCTTCTCGTTGAAGTCGCGGATTTCCTGCCGGACGCTGATGTCGGGATTCTCGAGTGAGGGGATCGACTCGAACAGATTCCATGTGCATCGGTACGCCTCCTCCTCGAGCATGCGTCCCCCGCGCGTGACCCACCCGTCGGTGACCGCGGGGGAACGGGCGCCGTCGAGCGAGCCGCCCTCGATGTCGAGTTGCTCGAGGATGTGCACGTTCTCGCCGGGCACGCCGGCGTCCCGGATGGCGAAGACTGCCGCTGCCATGCCGGCGATGCCACCGCCGACGATCCAGATGTGGGCCTGTTTCGGGTCGATGCTCATCGGGTTCCTCCCGCCGCGGCACGTCCGGTGGCACGGGCCCCGACGGCGCCGGGTGCCGCTCGGTGCAACGTCGCGGGGAGCCACGACCAGTGTCGGCCGGACCGTTCGCGCCCGTCAACCGGCGGCCGACGACGGAGGGGTCGAGTGACGCTGTCCGGCAAATGATTTGCACGCATGGTTCGGTTCGTGCGGAAATGGTGGTTCCCGATCCGTCAGGAGGTCTCGGTGCCGGAGCCGATCGCGTCGCCCGAGTTGGTCTCGGACTGTTCGAGCTGTTTCGGGCTGTGCTGTGTCGCGTTGCCTTTCGCGGCGTCGAGCGACTTCGCCGTGGACAAGGCCGGGGGAGTGCCGTGCCGCAACCTGCTGGACGACTTCCGCTGCGGTATCCACTCACAGTTGCGGGACAGAGGATTCGCCGGGTGCACCGTGTACGACTGCTTCGGTGCCGGCCAGCAGGTGTCACAGGTGACGTTCGGAGGCGTCGATTGGCGCGACTCGTCCGGCGTCGCGCGTGAGATGTTCGACGTGTTCCCGGTGATGCGCCAGCTGCACGAGCTCCTCTGGTACCTGGAGGAGTCGCTGCGACTGCGCGTTGCCGACCGGCTGCGTCCCGAGCTGACGGCTCTGCGAGACGAGACGCTGCGCCTGACCGAGCGACCGGCCGCCGAGCTGGTGGGCCTCGACGTCGGCGCTCGGCGCGACGCGGTCAACGTCGTGCTGCTGCAGGTGAGTGAACTCGTTCGCAACCAGGCCCCGGGCCGGGGTCTGACCCGTCGCGGCGCCGATCTGATGGGGGCGAAGCTGGCGGGCCAGGATCTGCGGGGCGCCAACCTGCGTGGTGCCTGGCTGATCGGCGCGAACCTGCGCGGGGCGGACCTGCGGTGGGCTGATCTGATCGGCGCGGATCTGCGCGGTGCGGACCTGCGTGGAGCGAATCTGTCGAGTGCACTGTTCCTCAGCCGGTTCCAGATCAATGCGGCTCGCGGCGATGCCCGCACGATGCTCCCCGATGCGCTGCCCCGGCCGTCGCACTGGGCGTAGCGTCAGCCGGCCTGCTCGAGGGTGCGCCCGCGGGTCTCGGTGACGAACCTGCTCACCACGAAGATCGAGACCACTGCCATCACGGCGTAGCCCCCGTACGTGAGCGAGAGGTTCCAGTCGGCGAGCGACGGGAAGGTCGCGGACACCAGGAAGTTGGCGACCCAGTTGGAAGCGGTGGCGATGCCCACCGCGGCGGCGCGAATGCGGTTGGGGAACAGTTCGCTGATGAGTACCCAGACGACCGGCCCCCAGGACAGCGCGAAGAAGAAGACGAAGGCATTGGCGGCGACCAGCGCGACCGTGCCGGACGCCCCCTCGAGGGTGGCGACGGACTCGCCGATCTCGTTGGTCGTCACTGTTGCCGAATGGAAACACACTGCGGCGGTGCCGAGGGATACGGCCATGCCCACGGAGCCGATCAACAGCAGGGGCTTGCGTCCTATGCGGTCGATCACGGCGATCGCGACGAACGTGCCCACGATGTTGACGAGCGCGCTCACGACGCTGATCAGCAACGAGCGGTCCTCGCCGAAGCCCACTGCCTGCCAGAGGGTGCTCGAGTAGTAGAAGATCACGTTGATGCCGACGAACTGCTGAAGGGCCGCGAGCGCGATTCCGACCCAGACGAGCGCGGACACGCCGGTCGACTTGGCGAACAGGGCGCGCACGCCGACGCGCGCCCGCTCGGCACCGAGTGAGGTGCGGATCTCCTCGATGCGACTGCGGACGGCATCGTCGTCGCCGCCCTCGAGCTCTCCGATGATCTTGCGGGCGGCGTTCTCGCGACCGCAGCGCACCAGGTGCCGCGGTGACTCCGGGATCGTGAACGTCATGACGAGATAGAGCAGGGCGGGTACGGATTCGACGGCGAGCATCCACTGCCACGCCTCGACACCGAACAGTTCGCCGCGACCACCGCCGGCGGCGTCGGAGATCGCGTAGTTCACGAGTTGCGAGACCGCGATCCCGAGGACGATGGCGAGTTGGTACATCGAACCGAGCCGGCCCCGGATCGCCGCCGGCGCGATCTCCGCGATGTAGGCGGGGGCGATCACCGAAGCGAAACCGACCGCGATCCCGCCAAGGATCCGCCAGAGCGTCAGGTCCACGATCCCGAACGGGAAGGCCGAGCCGAGGGCGCCGACGACGAACAGCACGGCCGCGATCTGCATGACCCGGATGCGGCCGAGTCGGTCCGCGATGCTCCCGGCCACCCAGGCGCCCAGCGCCGCGCCGAGTAGCGTCAGCGACACCGACAGCCCGGTCGCGCCGGCCCCGATGTCGTAGCGGTCGCGGATCGCGTTGACGGCCCCGTTGATGACGGCGGTGTCGTAACCGAACAGGAAGCCGCCGAGGGCGGCCGCGGCCGAGAACAGAACGGCCAGCCCGACGGCCGCGTGAGCGGCCGGGGGCTGGCCGGTGGTGTCGAGGTTCGACATGGCTCGCCTCCCGCCGAAGGAATCGTTCAGACGGGACGCTACGCCGAATTCGCTTGTCGCGGGGATCAACCGGACCGGGCGCTACGGCAGGTCGTCAGCCGACCTTCTCGGCGGCCTCGGACAGCTGCGGGGTGATCTTGTCGATGACCCACGGCGTCGCCAGGACGCCGGTGCGGCTCAGGCCGGCCACGACCTGGGTGTCGGACAGCGGCACGGCGCTGCCCCGCTGGACGGCACCGAGCGTGTTGTAGCCGGGGTTCTTCGCGGCCTCGGCCTGATCCGGGACGAAGGCGATCACGACGTCGGCGTCGACCTCGTTGATGCGCTCGGCGGAGATGCTGGCGAAGAAGCTGTCGGGGTCGCTCTCGGCGGCGATCTTCTCCACGCCGGGCGAGTTCACGAAACCGAGTTCGGTGAGGACCTGTACGCGCGGGTCGGTGGGCTTGTAGACGTTGACCTGACCGTTGGTGGTGTCGAGGTTGATCACCGAGAGGGTCTTGCCGGCGAACTCGGGATGCGCGGCGGCGGTGTCGGCGAGCATCTTGTCCATGCCGTCGATCAGCGCCGTGGCCTCGTCGGACTTGCCCATCGCCTGACCGACGATGGTGGTCTGGTCCTGCCATGTCGTCTGCCACGCCTTGCCGGGGTACCCGACGGTGGGCGCGAGCGCGGACAGTTGGCCGTAGGTGGCCTGGTCGAAGCCCTCGTAGGGCGCGAGGATCGCATCCGGTGCGAGCGTGGCGATCGCTTCGATCGGCGTCGACGTGGCGGTGTCGAGGAGGGTGGTCCTGCTCGCGTCGAACTTGTCGGACAGCCACGGCATGACGCCGTTCGCGTCGGCGCCGTAGGAGTTCTTCGGCATGCCGGCGGGGGTGCCGCCGAGGGCGTACACGATGTCCTCGGCGTTCCAGCCGAGGGTGACGATCCGCTCGGGCGCGGCGTCGATGGTGGTGGAGCCGAACGTGTTCGCGATCGTGACGGGGAAGGCCCCGCCGGACTCCGTGCCGGCGGCGGTCGTGTCGTCGCCGGACGAGCAGCCGGCGACGAGTGTCGCTGCGCCGAGCGCGGCGATGGTGGCGGCGATCCGACGCCGCTTCGTGAACGCGAACACCTGGAGACTCCTTCGTTGGGGTGAAGGGGAGCCTAACCTACTGCCGGACACACGCGAAGGGCGCGCCCCGTATCGGGACGCGCCCTCCGCGCGTGGGTCGATCAGACGCTCGCGACGCCCTTGGCCAGGAACGTCTTGCCGTTCACGGCCTCCGACGTGCCGGTTCGGTCCAGGTACGGCGTGATGCCGCCGTTCCAGAAGCCGAACCCGCCACCGAGGATCAGGCACAGATCGATGTCCTCGGGGGCGGCGACGACGCCTTCCTCGAGCATGATCCGGATCTCCTCGGCGAACGCGCGCCGGGTGCGCTCGAGAACCTCCTCGGACGTCGACGGCTTGTCGCCCTGCTGCCACAGCGCGGCGACCTCCGGGTCGACGACCTGGCCCTTGTCGGTCCAGGTCCACACGCCGGGCTTGCGCGCCTCGACGATCGCCTCGAGTCCGGGCGACGGCTTGAACCGCTCCGGGTAGGCGGCGTTGAGGGTCTCGCCGGTGTGCAGCGCGATGGCCGGCCCGACCAGCGCGAGCAGCGTGAACGGCGTCATGGGCATGCCGAGTTCGGCGATCGCGTTGTCGGCGACATCGAACGGGGTGCCCTCGTCGACGGCGTTCATGACCTCACCGAGCGCCCGGATGAGCAGTCGGTTGAAAACGAAGCCGGGCAGATCGGCCGAGCCCACGGCCGACTTCTTCAGCGCCTTCGCGGTAGCGAACGCCGTTGCCAGAGTGGCGTCGTCGGTCTTCTCGCCCTTGATGACCTCGAGCAGCGGAAGCACAGCGACCGGGTTGAAGAAGTGGAAGCCCACGACCCGTTCGGGGTGCTTCAGGTCCGCGGCCATCTCGGTGATCGAGAGCGACGAGGTGTTGGTCGCCAGCACGGTCTCGGGGGAGATGTGCTCCTCGAGCTCGGCGAAGACCTTCTTCTTGACGTCCATGTTCTCGAAGACGGCCTCGATGACGAAGTCGGTGTTCGCGAACGCGGCCTTGTCCAGCGAACCCGTCACGAGCGCCTTGAGGCGGTTGGCGCCGTCCGGCGACAGACGGCCCTTGGCGAGCAGTTTGTCGATCTCGCCGTGGACGTAGCCGACACCCTTGTCGATGCGCTCCTGATCGATGTCGGTGAGGATCACCGGCACCTTGAGCTGCTTGACGAACAGCATCGCCAGCTGGCTTGCCATCAGGCCGGCTCCGACGATGCCGACACCGGAGATCTTGCGCGCCAACGACTTGTCGGGGGCCCCGGCCGGGCGCTTCGCGCGGCGGTTCACCAGATCGAAGGCGTACAGGCCGGCGCGCAGTTCGTCGGTCATGAGCAGGTCGGCGAGCGCGTCGTCCTCCGCTGCGAACCCGGCGTCGAGCGACTTCGGGTCGGAGAGGTCGGTGGTGCGGGCCAGCTCGAGCAGCTCGACGGTGCGAACCGCGCCCGGCGCGTTGTTCTTGGTCTTGCCTTCGACGATCGCCTTGGCCCGAGCGATGGCCTCGTCCCAGCCTGCGCCGCGGTCGATCTCCGGCCGGGCCGGGGTGACGTCGCCCGCGATCACCTTCGCCGCCCACGCGAGGGACTGCTCGATGAAGTCGGCGGAGCCGAGCACGACGTCGGCGATGCCGAGTTCGAGCGCCTTCTTCGAGTTGATCACCTTGCCGTTGTTGAGCGGGTTCTCGATCGCGATGGTGACGGCGTTCGACGGCCCGATCAGGTTGGGCAGCAACTGGGTTCCGCCCCAGCCGGGAACCAGACCCAGCATGGCCTCGGGCAGGCCGAGTGCGCCGACGTTGTCGGCGTAGGTGCGGTAGTGGCAGTGCAGTCCGACCTCGAGGCCGCCGCCGAGCGCGACCCCGTTGACGAACGCGAACGTCGGCACGTCGGACTCGCGCAGGCGACGGAACACCTTGTGGCCCAAGCGGCCGAGCTCGAGGCCCTGCTCGCGGGAGCTGATGGACGGTACGCCCTTGAGGTCGGCGCCGGCCGCGAAGATGAACGGCTTGCCGGTGACGGCGATCGCGGCGGGCTTCGCCTCGAACGCCTCGTCCAGCGCCTTGTCGAACGAGAGCAGGCCGCGGGGGCCGAACGAGTTGGGCTTGGTGTGGTCGAAGCCGTTGTCGAGGGTGATCAGCGCGACCGGGCCGTCGATGCCCGGGACCGTGATCAGCTTCGTGTACGCCTCGGTCACGACCTCGTCGGCGAAAGCGTTTGCGATGTCGGTCATTTACTTGGCTCCGGCTTCGTAGGCTGCGTAGTCCTTGTGATTGGGGTTCTCCCAGATGACGGTGCCGCCCATGCCGAGCCCGATGCACATGGTCGTCAGGCCGTAGCGGACACCCGGGTTCTGCGCGAACTGCCGCGACAGCTGCGTCATCAGGCGCACACCGGACGATGCGAGCGGGTGGCCGCACGCGATGGCGCCGCCCCACTGGTTGACGCGCGGGTCGTCGTCGGCGATACCGAAGTGCTCGAGGAACGCGAGCACCTGGACGGCGAACGCCTCGTTGATCTCGAAGAGGCCGATGTCCTCGATCTTCAGGCCGGTCCGGGCCAACAGCTTCTCCGTGGCCGGGACGGGGCCGATGCCCATGACGGCCGGGTCGACGCCCTGGAACGCGAAGCCCACCATGCGCATCCCGATCGGCAGGCCCATCTCGGTGGCGGTGTCCTCGCCGGCGAGGATTGCGGCGGTGGCGCCGTCGTTGAGCCCCGCTGCGTTACCGGCGGTGATCCGTCCGGCGGGGCGGAACGGGGTCTTGAGCCTCGCGAGATCCTCGAGCGTGGTGCCCGGGCGCGGGGGCTCGTCCTCGGTGGCCAGGCCCCAGCCCGATGCCGAGCGGGTCGCGACGGGTACCAGCGTGTCGGCGATGTACCCGGCCTTCTTGGCGGCCTCGTACTTGTTCTGCGACGCGACGGCGTAGGCGTCGGTGCGCTCCTTGGTGATCGACGGGAACCGGTCGTGCAGGTTCTCGGCGGTGTTGCCCATGACCAGCGCGCTCGGGTCGACCAGGCGGTCGGCGAGGAAACGCGGGTTCGGGTCTGCGCCCTCGCCCATCGGGTGGCGGCCCATGTGCTCGACGCCGCCGGCGATGACGACGTCGTACTGGCCGAAGCCGATACCCGACGCGGTGGTGGTGACGGCGGTCATCGCGCCGGCACACATGCGATCGATCGCGAAGCCGGGAACCGTCTCGGGCAGGCCCGCGAGGATCGCGGACGTGCGCCCGATGGTCAGGCCCTGGTCGCCGGTCTGCGTGGTCGCGGCGATGGCGACCTCGTCGACCCGAGCGGGGTCGAGCTGAGGGTTGCGGCGCAGCAGTTCGCGGATGGCCTTGACGACCAGGTCGTCGGCGCGGGTCTCGGCGTAGATGCCCTTCGGTCCGGCCTTGCCGAACGGCGTGCGGATGCCGTCGACGAAGACGACGTTTCTGGAGTTGGCGGAAACAACCACGCTGGATTCCTCCTGGCGGGAACGATGCGGTCACGGCGGGTGCAATGACCCGACACGCACCACTGTAGCGCTAATTACCCGCCAGTAACATACGGGGCGGTGGGCGGCCCGTATGTGCTGGTCAGGCCTGTGCGCGGAGGGCCTCGACCAGGATCGGCACCATCAGATCGCGCTGCCACGGGCGGGCGCCGCCCGCCGCGAGCGCGGCGTCGACGGCGGCCGCGGCTTCGGCGTCCGGCGTCGTGGGGGTGGCCGGCGGCTCCCAGCAGACCCGGCGAACGAGGTCCGGGCTCAGCAGGTTCTCGACGGGTACCCCAACGCGTTCGCTCAGTTCGGCGATCCCGGTCTTCGCCGTGGCCAGTCGCGCCGCGGCGTCGGGATCGCGCTTGGCCCAGCGACTCGGTGGCGGCGGTCCGGTGAACGGCTGGTTGACCGGGGGCAGTTCGTTCTGGGGCAGGGCGCGAGCACGCTCGAGCGCGCCCAGCCAGATGCGTGACGACCTGCGCTGGCGGGGCCCGCCGAACACCGGCAAGGCCCGCAGTGTGTCGATGCTCTTGGGGTCGGCGCTCGCGGCGGTGACGATTGCCGAGTCCGGCAGGATGCGGCTGGGGGAGATGTCGCGTTTGCGCGCGATCTCGTCGCGGGTGGTCCACAGTTCCCGGACCGCGGCGAGCTGGCGCGGGCTCTTGAGGCTGTGGATCTGTGACGTCCGGCGCCAGCGGTCCGGCTTGGGTTGAGGCGGTCCGGCCAGCCGGACATGCTCGAATTCCTGTGCGGCCCATTCAGTCTTGCCCTGTGCGGCGAGTTCCGTCGCCATCGCCTCCCGCAGTTCCAGGAGTACCTCGACGTCGAGGGCCGCGTAATTGAGCCACGCATCGGGCAGTGGGCGGGTCGACCAGTCGGCGGCGCCGTGGCCCTTGCGAAGTTCGAGGCCCAGGGTGCGTTCGACGATCGCGGCCAGTCCGACGCGCTCGAAACCGGCCAGGCGTCCGGCCAGTTCGGTGTCGAACAGGGCGGCCGGTTCGAGGCCGAGTTCGGCCAGGCACGGCAGGTCCTGGTCGGCGGAGTGCAGAACCCATTCGAGGCCGTTGATCGCGTCGCGCAGCGGTTCGAGGTCCTCCGCGGTCGGAATCGGGTCGAGCAGGAACGATCCGGCCCCCGCCCGCCGCAGCTGCACGAGGTAGGCGCGCGACGAGTAACGGAAGCCGGAGGCGCGCTCGGCGTCGACGGCCAGCGGGCCCGTGCCGGCCGCGAGACGTTCGGCCGCGTCGCGGACCCCGGCAGCGGTCTCGATCACCGGTGGCACACCGTCGGCCGGAACCAGCAGGGGCACGGGTGTGGTGGGCTCGGTGCTGTCTGGCATAGGCCAGAACTCTACGTGGGCAGGAACGATTTCCACGTCGGCGGACGCGTGTCCGACCGGATTTCGACGCAAAGCTGGACGTGTGACCAAGACCACTACTGCGGGCTGATTGTGCCGGTGGACCCGCCTCCCGGCCGGAGGAAGCTTCGGTCGGAATGCCGGATTGCCCGGCAGCACCCCCGACCATGAGGTAGAACAAGTTTCAGTTTTTCCGAATCGAGAGGTAGTTCGATGGTCAATCTTGCGGCCGCCGTCGCGCCCGTCGGCGAGATGCCGGTGGGATCGATGGTCGAGTTACCGGGTCGTGGCAGCACGTACGTGATCGACACCGGGACCACCGAACGGGACGCGGACTCGCCGACGCTCGTTCTCCTGCACGCGCTCGCGTGCACCGGCACGCTGACGTGGTACCCCGCGATCGCGAAGCTCGCCGAGAAGGCGCGGGTGGTGGTGCTCGACCAGCGGTGGCACGGCCGAGGCATCCGATCCGAGCGGTTCACCCTCGAGGACTGCGCCGACGACGTCGCGGCACTGGCGGACGTGCTCGCGCTGGATCGCGTCGTCCCGGTCGGGTACTCGATGGGTTCGCTTGTCTCGCAGCTGATGTGGAAGCGGCACCGCGATCGCGTCGCCGGTCTCGTGTTGTGCGCGGGCGCCGCGCATTTCAAGCGCAACTCGCGTGAACGGGTCGCACTCGAGTCCCTGAGCTACGGGCTGGGCGCCCTCAAACCACGCCCCGGCCCGGTGCCCGTCGGCGGGCCGAGGTTCGGTGGTGACCGAGTGTGGGCGTACTCCCAGTTCCGGGAGACGAGCTACGGCGCCATCGGCCGGGCGACCGCCGAGATCGGCAAGTTCGACTCCGCGGCCTGGGTGGGTGACATCGACGTCCCGACCGCCGTCGTGGTGCCCACCAAAGACCTGATCATCCCGCCGCGGCGCCAGCGCTGGCTCGCCCGCCAGATCGCCGGCGCCGCGACGTACGAGGTGGACTGCGGTCATTCGTCCTGCGTCATGAACGCGGGTCCGTTCACCGAGGGGCTGCTGGCTGCTTCTTCTTCGGTGCTTGCGCGCGTGCGGCGCTGACCAGTTCGGCCAAGGCCTCGGGGAAGGCGTCCGCGAGGTCCCACAGCCGAGGTGCAAGCTCCTTGCACGAGACGAGACCCACGTCGAGCCGCCCCTCGAGTGACATCACGGTGACGTTCAGGCCGGCGCCGTGGAACACCGGTCCGAGCGGGTACATCTGCTTGATGCGAGCGCCCAGGAAGTAGAGCGGCATCGGCGGACCGGGCACGTTCGACACGACGAGGTTGTGCACGACGGGGTGTCGCTCGGCCAGCTTCAGCTTGGAGTACACGCGCATCGCGCTGCCGAACGTGGCCGGCGCGGCGAACTGCGCCCAGTCCTGCAGCAACGTGGCGCCCAGCGACTCGGCGTGATGGTTCTTGTTGATCTCGTTGTGCTCGGCGATGAAGTGCAGCCGCTCGACCGGGTCGGCGATCTCGGTGCCGAGCTGGGTGAACATCACCGAGATCTGGTTGGTGCCGGGGCGGTCGGACTTGTCGTGCACCGAGACCGGCACCGTCGCGACGAGCGAGGTGTCGGGAAGTTCGTTGCGGTCCTCGAGGTACTTGCGGAGCGCCCCCGCGCACAGCGTCAGCACGACGTCGTTGACCTTCACCCCGAAGGTGTTCTTCACGAGCTTCACGTCGTCGAGGCTCAACTCCTGGTAGGCGAGTGTCCGTCGGCCGGTGATCGCGCCGTTGAACGAGGTGCGGGGCGCGGTGAACGGTGTCGGCATCGCCTCGCCCTTGCGGGCCCGGCCGATCCAGCGGGGCAGCAGGGTGACGCTCTCCGGCAGCAGCTTCACCATCTTGAGGGGGCGGGACGCGAACGACATCAGCCCGCCCACGGCGATGTCGAGCGAGCTCGCGCGGCCGGCGCCCTCGGGGAGCTGATCGAAGTCGGGGCGGGGCGCGTCCGGCTCGAGGCCGCACAGCTGGGACATCAGATTGGAGCCCGTCACGCCGTCGACGTTGGCGTGGTGCATCTTCGACATGACGGCGACGGACCCGTCCTCGAGGCCCTCGATGACGAACATCTCCCACAGCGGCCGGGAACGGTCCATGGGCTGGCTGGCGATCGAACTGCACAGCTCGGACAGCTCGTCGCGGCCTCCGGGTGCGGGCACGGCGATCCGGTGGAAGTGCCGGTCGATGTCGAAGTCCGTGTCGTCGACCCAGACCGGATGGTCCAGGTTGAAGCGGCTGTCCGCGAGCCGACGCTTGAAGCTGGGCATCGCCTTCACGCGAATCGCGAGTTCGTCGCGCAGTTTCGCGAAAGAATAGCCACCCGGCACGGTGGACCCGTCCAGAATGATGAGTCCGCACACGTGCAGCATCTGCGTCGGGGTTTCGAGGTAGAGGAAGCTGGCGTCCATTCCACTGAGTCTCTCCATGCAATCAACGGTAGAACCTGTTCCAGTTTCACGTGTGCGTTGTGACAAAGGTCATGGTTGAATGGGGTTTATGAGCATCAGTAACAGGTTCCTGTTGCGGCAGGTTGCAACCGCCGGACTCGCGGCGAACGCGCTTCGTCCGATTCCGGGCATGCCGCTGTCGGTGCCCACCTTTCTCGCCGGCTGGCTCACCGCAGAGCTTGCTCCGCAGTTGCTCGCGGCTGCCGTCGTCGATTCCGCGATCCACGTGGCGCGTCGCGGGGTGCGCACCAAGGCCGACGTGGTGGGACTCGCGGCGGCCGGACTGTCCACCGCGGGCCTGGCGGCCGTGATCGCGGCCGGGCGGGGCGCCCGTGTGGAGGTCGAGGCTGCGCTCACCTCGGCGCTCGGTTCCGACTATCGCTCCGCCGCGGGCGAATCGGTGCCGCCCGTCGGGGTGCCGTGGCGACAGCTGGCGCTGCCGTTCCGGATGCGGCGTGACGACGTGGTCAGGGTGCGCAACCTGGCGTACGCGCCGGGTGGCCGACGCTTCCGGATCGACGTCTACCACCGTCGGGACATTCCCACGGACGCGCCGGTGTTGCTCCAGGTCCACGGCGGCGGATGGGTGATCGGCAGCAAGGACCATCAAGGCGTCCCGCTCATGTTGGAGATGGCCTCGCGCGGGTGGGTGTGTGCGGCGGTCAACTATCCGCTGTCGCCCAGGGCGGTGTGGCCCGCGCACCTCGTCGCCGTCAAGCAGGCGGTGGCGTGGTTACGGGACAACGTGTCGAGCTATGGGGGCGACCCGGGATTCGTGGCCGTGACGGGCGGCTCCGCCGGCGGGCATCTGGCAGCGATGCTGGCGTTGACCGCCAACGAGCCGGGATTGCAACCGGGATTCGAGGATGCCGACACCTCCATCCAGGCGTGCGCCCCGCACTACGGCGTCTACGACTTCACCGGCGAGACCGGGATCAAAGCGACGCGGCTGCGTGTCGAGTCCGGTCTCATGCCGATGGTGCTGGGCAAGAAGGCGCGGTTCCCGGAGGACTACGAGGCCGCGTCACCGCTCGCTCACCTGCGGCCGGACGCCCCGCCGTTCTTCGTCGTGCACGGTGTGAGCGACTCGTTCATCCCGGTCGCCGAGGCGCGGGAGTTCGTCCGCCGGCTGCGCGAGGTGTCGCGCAATCCCGTCGCGTATGCGGAGCTGCGAGGGGTGCAGCACGCGTTCGACATCTTCCCGTCGATCCGGAGCGCTGCGGTCGTGCAGGGTGTTGCCGACTTCCTCGGGTGGGCGCGGGCGGCGCAGCGCGGGGAGGGCGGGCACGTGCGCGAGGACGCGGGTTAACGACTCCGCTTGCCGAGCTTGGTGACTCCGGCGGGAGGCAGGCCCGCCGCATACGCGAGGACGTCGCAGAACGCTTCGACGTGGGAGGCCAGCTGTGTCGAGGTGGCCGTCCAGGACGCACGCAACTCCAACTGGTGGGCCCGCGGCGGACCGGCGATGTCTCCGTACCGAACCGAACTGGTCGCGGTCACCGTCCCGCCCAAGGCGACGATCTCGTCCGCCTTCTCGTCGAGCGCGTCGACCAGCCAACTCCAGGCCACCTCGGGCAGTAGCGGGTCCGCGGCCAACGCGGGTTCGACGTCGGCCTGGATGTACGCGACCAGGCGCATCGTGCCGTTCCACGCCTCGTCACCGTCGGGGTCGTGGAGCAGGATCAGCCGCCCGAAGGCATCCCCCTCGGAGAACACCGGGTGCTCGCCGATCGCCTCGCCGTCGTCGTGTCGCACCTCGGCGCCGATCGCGTAGCTGTACGGGGCGAGGCGCTGCGGGGGGCGGATCGGGCCGAGCTCGATCTCCGGGCGAACCACGGCCGAATTCATCGCGTCGACGGCGGCGCGGAACTGGGCGGGCTCGTTGGGTAATCCCGGGGTCGTCACACCAGCGGACGTTAGACGGCTCACCTGGTAGCACGGTGGAGGCGCGCCGATTCTGCCCCGGCGCCGGGTCATGGCAGCATGGACCCCGATGAGCGGCTTGGAAGATACGAATGCAGGGATGACCGGGCGCGCCGAGTACCCCGCCAGGCGGGTTCTCGACGACGCACCGTTGTTGGCGGCGGCCACGGGCCGTCCGGTGAAGCATCGACCCGTGTGGTTCATGCGTCAGGCCGGACGCTCGTTGCCCGAGTACCGGGAGATCCGGGCAGGAATCGGGATGCTCGAGTCCTGCTTCGATCCGGAGCTGGTCTGCGAGATCACCATGCAGCCGGTCCGCCGGCACAAGGTCGACGCGGCAATCCTGTTCTCCGACATCGTCGTTCCGCTCAAGGCGGCCGGTATCGACCTCGACATCGTCGCCGGTGTCGGTCCCGTCGTCGCGAATCCCGTGCGGACGGTCGCCGACGTCGCGGCCCTGCCTCGGTTGGTGCCCGACGAGGTGGGCGCGGTTGCGCAGGCCGTCCGGCTGCTCACCGCCGAGCTCGGCGAGACGGCGCTGATCGGCTTCGCCGGCGCGCCGTTCACGCTCGCGTCGTACCTCGTCGAGGGTGGTCCCAGCCGTAACCACGAGCGCACCAAGGCGCTCATGCACGCCGATCCCAAGACGTGGCACGCGCTGCTCGGCCGCATCACCGACGTCACCATCGCGTTCCTGCAGGCCCAGTTGCACGCCGGCGTCGACGCGGTCCAGCTCTTCGATTCCTGGGCGGGCGCCCTCTCGCTGGCCGAGTACCGCGAGTTCGTGCTGCCGCACTCCGAGCGGGTGTTCGCCGAGGTCGAGTCCGCGCACGTGCCGCGCATCCACTTCGGTGTCGGCACGGGCGAGTTGCTGGGCGCGATGGGTGAGGCCGGTGCCGACGTCGTCGGCGTCGACTGGCGCATCCCGCTCGATGTGGCCGCACGCCGCGTCGGACCGGGCAAGGCGCTGCAGGGCAACCTGGACCCCGCGGTGTTGTTCGCCGGCTGGGACGCGGTCGAGAGGGAAGTTCGGCGCATCTGCCGCGAGGCGGACGCCGCGCTCGCCGCCGGCGCGACCGGACACATCTTCAACCTCGGTCACGGGGTGCTGCCGGACACCGATCCGGCAGTCCTGACCGATGTGGTGGAGCTGGTGCATTCGCTGTGACCGGAGGGCGAGTCTCGGTTGCGGTCGTCGGTGGCGGCGTCACCGGTCTCGTCGCTGCCTACCGGTTGCGGCAGCAACTCGGCCCCGACGCCGAGATCACCGTTCTGGAGGCGGGATCACGGCTCGGCGGCAAGCTGCGAACAGAGTCTCTCGGTGACGGCCCCGTCGACGTCGGCGCGGAAGCGTTCATCGCCCGCCGGCCCGAGGTGACCGAGCTGATCGTCGAGCTCGGCATCGAGGACCAGCTGGTCCATCCCGCGGGTCGCCAGCCGCTGATCTGGTCGGAGGGTGCGTTGCATCCGCTGCCCACCCGCACGCTCATGGGCATCCCGTCGACCGCGCAGTCCGTCGCCGGGCTCGTCGATGCCGACACCGTCGCGCGCATCGCGGCCGAGCCGACGATGCCGTTCGATTGGGATCGGTCCGCCGACGTCGATGTCGCGTCGCTCGTCGCGAGCCGGTTCGGTGAGCAGGTGGTGCGTCGGTCCGTGGACCCGCTGCTCGGTGGGGTCTACTCGGGACTGGCCGACTCGATCGGTGTTCGGGCCGCGCTTCCGGCCCTCGCCGCGGCGCTCGACGCCGGGGCGACGAGCCTCACGGCCGCCGTGGCGGCTGCTCTGCCGACACCGTCGCCAGGCCCGGTGTTCGGGACCCTGCGCGACGGCTACGGCACCCTGCTCGACGCGCTGCGCGACGCGGCCCGGCCGCACACCGTCCTCGACGCGTCCGTGACCGGCCTGCGCCGGGACGGCGACGGCTGGTGGCTCGACCCCGTCGGCCACGTGGACGGTGTGGTGCTCGCGCTGCCCGCACCCGACATGGTTCGTCTCGTCGGCGCCTCGGCGCCCGCGCTCGCCGAGGCGGCGCGCGGTATCGAGCTCGCATCGTCCGCGGTCGTCGCGCTGGCGCTGCCGGACGACACCGGGGTCCCCGAGAACTCCGGAATCCTGGTCGCGACGGGGGAGTCGTTGGGCGCCAAGGCCTTCACCCTGTCGAGCCGCAAATGGCCGCACCTGGCCGAGCGGGAGGTCACGCTGGTGCGCGCGTCGTACGGCAGGTTCGGGGACGCCGCCGTCGTCGACAGCAGCGACGAGCAGCTCGTCACGATGGCCCGCGCCGACCTCGAGACGGTGACAGGGGTCTCGACCGAACCGGTGGATGCGGTCGTCGCCCGCTGGCACAGCGGGCTGCCGCAGCTCGCGCCCGGGCACCTGGACCGGGTCGCCGCGATCGAGACCGCCGCGGCCGACATCGACGGAGTCGAGGTCGCGGGCGCCTACCTGTACGGGGTCGGGGTTCCGGCGTGCGTCGCGTCGGCGACGACGGCCGCGACACGGCTCGCGGCACGAGTGGCAGGATGAGGCCATGGCACGCCTCGATTTCGACAAGCTCAATTCCACCCTTCGCTACGCGATGTTCTCGGTCTTCCAGGTTCAGCCGGGTGTCCTCGGTGAGGACCGCGCCGCCGCGGTGAAGAACGCGCAGGACTTCTTCGCGTCCTACGAGGACACCGAGACCGTCGTGCGCGGCATCTACGACGTCGCGGGCGTCCGCGCCGACGCCGACTACATGATCTGGACGCACGCGGAGCGTCTCGAGGACCTGCAGAAGCTGTACGCCGACTTCCGCCGCACCACCGACCTGGGGCAGTCCAGCGATCCGGTGTGGTCCAACGTCGCGCTGCACCGTCCCGCCGAGTTCAACAAGAGCCACGTCCCGGCGTTCATCGCGGGCGAGGAGCCGGGCGACTACATCTGCGTGTACCCGTTCGTTCGTTCCTACGAGTGGTACCTGCTGCCCGACGCCGACCGCCGCAAGATGCTCGCCGATCACGGCATGGCCGGCCGCACCTACCCCGACGTCCGCGCAAACACGATCCCGGCCTTCGCGCTCGGCGACTACGAGTGGATCCTCGCGTTCGAGGCCCCGAAGCTGGACCGCATCGTCGACCTCATGCGCGACCTGCGCGCCACCGAGGCCCGCATGCACGTGCGCGAGGAGACCCCGTTCTTCACGGGTCCGCGCGTCAGCGTCGAGCAGCTGGTCAACTCGCTGCCCTGATCCGGCGAGAGAACACCCCGCACCGGACAGGTGCGGGGTGTTGTCGCATTCGGGGCGGTGTGGTGGCGCACGACGAAGTACGGCGTCTTCCTCGTGCCCTGGTTGCCGCTGACATACTGAGGCCCGTGAGTTCGGCGGCGCGGTACCAGCACATGGCGCACTGGGGCATGTTCGATGTCGAGTCCGTGGACGGCGACGTGAGCGCCGTGCACCCGTATGCGGGCGACGCCGATCCGTCCCCGATCCTGGGTAACCTGCCGGGGTCGGTGCGGCACCGCGCCCGCATCACCGGGCCGGCGGTTCGGCGGGGCTGGCTCGAGTCGGGTCCCGGCCCGTCCGAGGTTCGCGGCGCCGACGAGTTCGTGGCCGTGTCGTGGGACGAGCTGACGGAACTGCTGGCGCGCGAATTGCGTCGCATCGTCGACCGGCACGGCAACCGGGCGATCTTCGGCGGTTCCTACGGCTGGGCCAGCGCCGGCCGTTTCCACCACGCGCAGAGCCAGGTGCACCGGTTCCTCAACATGCTCGGTGGCTACACCCGCTCGGTACACACCTATTCCCTCGGTGCGACCGGCGTCATCATGCCGCGCGTGGTGGGCACGCACTGGAAGCTGTTCGCCCGCTCCACCAATTGGGACGTCATCGCCGCCAACACCGATCTGATGGTGTGCTTCGGTGGCGTGCCGCTCAAGAACACGGCCGTCAATGGCGGTGGCACCAGCGAACATCCGACCCGCGGTGCCCTCGACCGGTTGCGGGATCGCGGCGCCGAGGTGGTGTCGATCAGCCCGCTGCGGGACGACCTGCACGGCCGGTGCGACTGGATCGCACCGGTGCCCGGAACCGATGTCCCGATCATGCTGGGCCTCGCCCATGTGCTCGCGTCGGAAGGCTTGCACGACAAGGATTTCCTCGCGCGGTACTGCGTCGGCTACGGCCGGTTCGAGAGCTACCTGCTCGGTGTCGACGACGGCGTCCCGAAGACGCCGGAGTGGGCGTCGGCGCTGTCCGGGGTGCCCGCCGAGCAGATCAGGACGCTGGCACGCCGGATGGCCGCGGGCCGGACGATGTTGACGGTCACGTGGTCGCTGCAGCGGGTGCGGTACGGCGAGCAGGCGCCGTGGATGGGAGTGACACTCGCCGCGATGCTCGGCCAGATCGGGCTTCCTGGAGGCGGATTCGGACACGGCTACGGGTCGATGAACGAGCCCGGACTCGCCCCGGTGCCGTATCCGCTGCCGACGCTCTTCCAGGGCAGCAATCCGGTGCAGGACTTCATTCCGGTGGCTGCGATCGCGGATCTGCTCCTGCACCCGGGCGAGGAGTTCGACTTCGACGGCCGACGCCTCACCTTCCCGGACACCCGCCTCGTGTACTGGGCCGGCGGCAATCCGTTCCACCATCACCAGGACCTCGCCCGGTTGCGCCGTGCGCTGGCGCGACCGGACACGATCGTCGTACACGAGCCGTACTGGACGCCGATGGCCCGGCACGCCGACATCGTGGTCCCGTCGACCACGTCGCTCGAACGCAACGATCTCGCCTGCACCCGCAACGATCCGCTGCTGGTCGCGATGCACGCGGCGGCGCCCCGGTACGCCGATGCCCGCGACGACTACGACACGTTCGCGGCGCTCGCGCATCGACTGGGCTTCGGTGAGCGGTTCACCGAGGGCCGCACCGCGCAGCAGTGGATCGAGCATCTGTACGAGCAGTGGCGTGGCTTCGTGCTCACGGACCCGGCGCACGTGGAGGCGCCTGCGTTCGACGAGTTCTGGCGTCGTGGGTTCGTGCGGATGCGCACCGAGGACGGGCTTTCGCTGTTCTCCGATTTCCGCGACGACCCGGAGCGCAACCCGCTCACCACCCCGAGCGGGCGGATCGAGATCTTCTCCGCCGACATCGACGGTTTCGGCTACGACGACTGCGCCGGCCACCCGCGCTGGTTCGAGCCCGACGAGTGGTTGGGCGGGCCACGCGCGCAGCGGTTCCCGTTGCACCTCATCGCGAACCAGCCGCGGACCCGCCTGCACGGGCAACTCGACCACGGCGGCACCAGCCAGGCGTCGAAGATCCGGGGCCGCGAGCCGATACGGCTGCACCCGGCGGACGCCGCGGACCGTGGGCTCGCGGCGGGGGAGGTGGTCCGCGTGTTCAACGACCGCGGAGCCTGTCTCGCCGGTGTCGTGCTCGACGACGGCGTCCGGCGCGGAGTGGTGCAGTTGTCCACCGGCGCCTGGTACGACCCGCTGGATCCGTCCGATCCGAACTCGATGTGCGTGCACGGCAACCCCAACGTCCTCACCGCCGACGTGGGCAGCTCGCGCCTGGCCCACGGGTGTACCGGGCAGCACGTGCTCGTCGAGGTGGAGCGTTTCGACGGCGCGCTTCCGCCGATCAAGGCATTCGAACCACCACTCTGACTTGTTCTATTTGAACTAGAACAATATGGTGAGTGTGTGCTCATCCGTATCGATCAGTCGTCCGCCGTACCGCTGTACGAGCAGTTCGCCGCGTGTGTGCGCGGCGCGATCGCCGACGGTTCCGTCGCGGCGGGGGAGCGGCTGCCCGCAGCCCGCGATCTCGCGGCGTCGCTGGACGTGAACGTCCACACTGTGCTCCGCGGATATCAACAGTTACGCGACGAGGGACTGATCGAACTGCGGCGCGGACGCGGCGCCGTGGTGGCCGCGGAAGCGCCGGCCCGGAGTCGGCTGCTGGACGCGGTGCGCGGGCTGGTCACGGAGGCGCAGCGTCACGGAATGAGTGCAGCCGACCTGCTGGATCTGGTGAAGAAGGAGATGGCATGACCGACTCGATTCAGGCGCAGAAGGTTTCGTGGGTTCGCGGTCTTTCGGGTGCATTGCTCGCGCCTGTCGTGGCGACCGCGACGGCCGTGGGCGTGCTGGCCGGCTGGTCGGACGATCTGCCCGACCCGGTGGCGGTCCACTTCGGGCCCGGTGGAGACGCCGACGGCTTCGCGTCCCGTGCGGCGGCGCTGTGGTCGCCGCTGCTCGGGCTCGCCTTCGCGGTGATCCTCGGCGGCATCCTCCTCCTGCTCACCCGGCGGGACGTCCGGGCTGCTCGCATGGGTGCCGCGACCGCCTCGGGAGTGGGCGCCGCCGTCGCGATTCTCCCGGCCGGACTCCTCGCCGGGCAGCGGGGATTGGACGACGCGACTGCCGCGTCCTTCGGCGGAGGGTGGCTCGCGGTCGCCGCCCTGGTGGGCGTCGTCGCGGCCTTCGTCGGGACGGTACTGGTCGGTCGGCCCCCATCGGCGTCGGCTGCGGCGGTGCCGCCCGCGGATGCGTCCCGCCTCGATCTGGCGGACACCGAGAAGGTGGTGTGGACGGGGACGGCGACGATGCCGCGCTGGCTGGCCGTCGTGCTCGCCTTGGTGCCGCTCGTCATCGTCGTGTCCGTCGTCTGGGCGACATCCGAGAGCGCGGTGCCGATGCTGCTGATCGCGGCGGTCGTCGGTGCGCTCCTGATGGGCCTGACCCTCGCACCGGTGCATGTCGTGGTCGACGACCGCGGGCTCGAGACGCGCTATGTCCTCACCGGAGGCCGCCGCCGGATTCCGCTCGACGAGATCGCTCGCGCCGACACCGTGCACATCGGGTTGATCAACCGGTACGGCGGCATCGGCTACCGGGTCGGCCCCGACGGCGTCGGGCTCCTCGTGCGCCCCGGCGAGGCGCTGCGCGTCACCCGCGGCGACGGCTCCAAGTTCACCGTCACCGTCGACGGTGCGGATCAGGCTGCCGCGGTGCTGAACTCGCTCGCCGCTCGGGGGCGGGTAGCCAGGTAGCGCGCCGCGCGCAGAACGACGCCCCGCGCGCAGTAGCGCGCGCGGGGCGTCAATGTTCGCGCGGGGAGGCTACTCGTTCGGCTCGGTCGGCTGCAGCGTGAGCGAGATGCTGTTGATGCAGTACCGCTGATCGGTGGGGGTGGGGTAACCCTCGCCCTCGAAGACGTGACCGAGGTGGCTGTGGCAGTTGCTGCACAGCACCTCGACGCGGTGCATGCCGAGTGAGTCGTCGGCACGCAGGATCACTGCGTCCGAGTCGGCCGGGTCGAAGAACGAAGGCCAGCCGCAGTGCGACTCGAACTTCTCGGTGCTGCGGAACAGCTCTGCTCCGCACGCGCGACAGTTGTAGACGCCCTCGGTCTTGGTGTCGGTGTACTCGCCGACGTGCGGCGGTTCGGTGCCCGCCTGACGAAGCACGCGGTACTCCTCGGGCGTGAGTTGCGCACGCCACTCTCCGTCGTTGCGACGGAACTTCGGTTCGGGCAGGCCGGAATCCTGTGTGGAACTCATGCCACCACGCTAATACGTCCGGCCCGGCGACTCAGACCTTCGCGGGCACCGTCGAGTCGGCGCGGCCGTCGGTTTCGACCAGGAAGTCGGGGTCGATTCCCTTGTCGAGGCGACCCTCGCGCTTCGCGGTGAGGTAGCGATTGACCAGGACGCAGAAGATCACGATGAGCAGCAGGCTCCAGCCGTACGTGGGCTTGAGGTACTCGACGGCCCGGCCTTCCTCGACGAACCGACTCGAGAACCAGGTGTCGGCGCTGAGGAACCCGTAGGCGGCCAGCCACGCCGGCCAGTTCCGCATCACGCTGTTGCGAAGCACCACGGTCATCAGCAGCGGGAACAGCAGCATCGAGTAGTACATCTGCCCCAGCGACAGCAGCAGGAACGAGCCCACCATCAACAGGCCGGCCGTCGTGGTGACGAAGAACAGCTCGTCGTGGCGGTAGTAGCGGTAGAGCAGCCACAGCGACACCGCGCCCATCGCCGCGAACGCGATCCGCAGCGCCCAGATCATGGCGACAGGGAGGCCGAAGTAGGTGCCGTTGCCGACGATCGCGCTGTTGAAGTAGTCGCGCGACTCCATCAGGTACGGGAACGTGTGGTCGATGAAGGCCATCGGGTCCGCGGCCAGTGGCCAGGCCACCGCCATGAGGACCAGGGGGATACCGACTGCGGTGACGAACACCTTCCATTGGCCTCGCACCAGCGGCAGTAGCAGCAGAGGCGCGAGGATCGGCTTGATCGCGAAGGTGAGACCGATCGCGGTCCCGGCCCACAGGTCACGGCGGCGCAGCAGCAGCGCCAGGAAGGCCACCTCGGCGAGCAGGATGAGGCCGTTGATGTTCGAGAAGATCAGGGTGTTCGACACCGTCTCCGTGGAGAAGGCCGCGAAGATGAGGATCGGCGCCGCGATCGAGTTCCATGCGAGGTCGAACATCTTCAACAGCACGAACAGCGCGATGATCACGGCGATCGCGTTGGCCAGGATGAACAGCCAGCGGGACTTCTCGGGATCGAGAATCGCGATGGGCGCCAGCAGCATGGTGCCGCTCGGTGGGTACAGATAGTGCGGATCCACCGAGTTGAAGTTGGCGGTGTAGACGTCCTGACGATTGAGGAACGCCAACGCTGCGTTGTAGACCGGCGCGTAGTCGTCGGTGATCGAACCATTGACAGCCTTCACGACTATCCGGTGGATCACGGTCATGACGGCCAGCGGCCACATGACGAAATTGATGACCTCGGCGGTGGTGCGGCCCGTACGCGGCTCGAATCGTCGAAGGAACACTACGGCACGGTACACCGCCGCCGTGATTGTCGGGGTCGGCCACCCCGCACGCTCACACCGGGCACACACCCGCGTTCGGGGGAAGGACGCCCGATTCGAGGTAACGCGAGAGGAATTGGCGTGCGCACTCGGAGTGCGTCGTCACCGGGTGGCCGTAGCCCTCCCACGTGAGTCCGGACCACTTCGCGCCCGCGCTCGTGAGCGAGCCGGTCACGGTCGGAAGACCGGCATCACCGACAACCGGGTCCGCGGCGCCGGACAGCACCAGCACCGGGACCGGGATGCTGCTCGGGAGTGCCGGTGGCGGCATCGTCGGCCACGCCGAACAGCGCAACAGTCCGAGGGCCGCGTCGGATCCAAAGGTGGGGTAGCGAGCTCCCCACTCGGTCTGCAGTTCCCGGGCACGGCCGGGCCCGGGCCACTGCTGGCCGTCGCTGCACCTGGCGACGAACTGGCCGTCGGTGTCGATCGCGGCCTCCGTCGACGCCACCAGGCCCGACAACGGAGCCACGTCGCCGCTTCCCGCGGCGCTGAGGACGTCGGCCAGCTCTCGCACCCGGTCCGGTTGATCGCTGCGCGGCGAGCCGAGGAACGCGGCGACGGTCGCGAGCAACGCGCTCGCCGACACCGTCCCCAGATCACCGGCGGCAGCCTGGTCCCGCAGCCCGATCACGGCCGCGGTCGGGTCGGGGCCGAGCGAGCAGTTCAGGAGGGCGCAGCGGCGTGCGAACGCTGCGAGCGCGGCTTCCTGCCCCTGTACGCGCTGCTCCGCGACCGTGGGCGCATTCGCCGTCGTCGCGGGTGGGGAGTCGAGCACGAGACGCCCGGTCCGCTCGGGGTAGCGCGCGGCGTACGCCAACACGATCGACGCCCCGTTCCCGGTGCCGATCAGCCCCAGCCGGTCCACCTGCCAGGTACGGCGGAGCTGCTCGAGGTCCTCGGCGGCATGCACGGTGTCGAACGCGAGTTCCGCGGGCTGCAACGTGTCGGTGCAGGCCGTGGTGGCCTGGCGACTCGCGTCCGCGATTCGGTCCGCGTCCGCGGGGACGCCGGCAGACTGCCCGAGGTCGGCGAGCGCCCGGCGATCGAAGGTGCGCCCACAGTCGATCGGAGTCGAGGACCCGGTGCCGCGCCGGTCCACCGCGACGATCGGATGGCGCTCGAGCAGCGTGGATGCGGGACCGGCCGCGAGTGCGGCGAGCGTCGTCGCCGACGCGACGTCGGAGCCCGAGGTCAGAACGAGCGGTGCGGCGTCGGCGGGCGTCGCGGCGAGGCGGGCACGTAGTGCACCGACCTCGATCGAGCCGGACGCCGGGCCGTTGGCGTCGACAGGTGCGGTGTAGCTGCCGCATTCGAGCACCAGCCCGGCCGGGGCCGCGCCGAGCCCGAGGCGTGTGAGAGTGGCCTCGGTGCAGTCGGACCACGCCAGATCGCGGGTCGGTGCCGCGAGAAGCGGCGCGTCCGTCGTCGAAGCGGTTGTCGGAGCCGACCCGCTGTCGCGTTCGACGACGGCGACGTCCGGGCGGATGGACGGTCCAGCCCCGCACGCGGTGCACACGGCCAGGACGATCGCGACGATCCCGATTCTCCGCATGCCGGACAGCCTGCCAGGTCGGCGATCTCTCACGCCCGCACCCATCGGGTCAGCAGCGTGCCGTCGTCGTCGGTCAGCACGTGCGCGCGCGACATCGCGGTGGGCGACGCGATGGACGAGTGCGCGATCCGGCCGGCGGCCCCGCCGACCAGGACCGGCGACGTCGTCAGGCACAGCTCGTCGACGACGCCGTCCGCGATCAGGGTTCCGAACAGGCCGGGCCCGCCCTCGCACAGGACCCGGCGCAGCCCGCGAAGGCCCAGTGCGGCCACGACATCCGTTCCGCCGATCTCCCGTTCCGCGACGATCTCGACGTCGGCCCCGGCGTCCCGCAGGCGCTGCACGCGTGAGGCGTCCGCGGCCGCGGAGGTCAGGACCAGCGGCGGGACGGTGGTGTCGGTGAACAGCCTCGACGCCGGATCCAGCCGGGCACTGGCGGTGACCACCGCGATAGGGGGGACCGCGGCCAGACCCGATCGCTCCCGGCGCGCGGCCGAGTCGGCATCGGTGCGGGCGCCGCCGTAGTTCTCGCTGCGCACCGTCCCGGCGCCGACCACGACGACGTCCGCGAGCTCGCGCAGCACCGCGAAGACGCGCTTGTCGGCGGGGGTTCCGAGTCCGGCGCTGACGCCGTCGACAGTCACGGCACCGTCGATGCTCGACACGAAATTGGTGCGGATCCACGGTCTGTCGAGTCGGTCCGGGTATCCGTACAGTGAACGGAGGTGGTCGTCGCTCAGCTGCGCCGGCTGCCCGGCGTTGCCTTCGTCCCGTGTGAGGTAGGTCGCAAAATCCAGACGGTGCACGTGTTCGATCACAGCACGTCGATACGCTCAGTGCATGCATGCACGTCTTGTCGATCGCAATCCGGTGGTGCCGGCCGATCAATTGGTTGCTCAAATGGTGCCGCCGGCGATGTTCGACGACGTCAGTTTCGCGTCCTACATCCCGGATCCGAAGGAGCCGAGCCAGGCCGCCGCGGTCCGCAAGGCCGAGGAATTCGCCGGCAAGGTCGCCAAGATCCGCGGCGGCGGACGCCGTGGGCTGTTCGGTAAGAAGGCGCCGTCCACCGGTGCCGGTCTGTACCTCGACGGCGGGTTCGGCGTCGGCAAGACCCACCTGCTCGCGTCGATCTTCCACAGCTCGCCGTCGCCGAAGGCGTTCGGAACGTTCGTCGAGCTGACGCACGTCGTCGGCGCGCTCGGGTTCAACCGCGCGGTCGAGGAACTGTCTTCGCACAGCGTGCTGTGCATCGACGAGTTCGAGCTCGACGATCCGGGCGACACGATGCTGGTCTCGCGGCTGCTCACCGAGCTGTCCGCGCGCGGCGTCTCCATCGTCGCGACGTCGAACACCCTTCCGGGACAGCTCGGTGAGGGCCGCTTCGCCGCGCAGGACTTCCTGCGTGAGATCAAGAAGCTCGGCTCGATCTTCGAGACGATCCGCGTCGACGGCCCGGACTACCGGCACCGCGACCTGCCGCCGGCCCCCGAGCCGACCGACGATGCCGACCTGCTCGAGCGCGCGGACGCGATCGAGGGCGCCACGCTCGACGACTTCGACGAGCTGTGCGCGCACCTCAGTACGCTGCACCCGTCGCGGTACGGCAAGCTGGTCGAGGGCGTGCCCGCGGTGTTCATCAAGGGAGTGCACCCGGCCGCCGACCAGTCCGTCGCGCTGCGCCTGGTGGTCCTCGCGGACCGTCTGTACGACGCGAGCATCCCGGTGACGGTGTCCGGCGCCAAGCTCGACGAGATCTTCACGCCCGAGATGGTCGCCGGCGGCTACCGCAAGAAGTACCTGCGCGCGACCTCGCGTCTGCTCGCGCTCTCGCGTTTCGAGGTCGCCGCCTAGAACGAACCTTCGTGATGCAGTGCGCCGTTCAGAGGCTGCGCTGCATCACGAAGTCGTGGTGGGTCTGGGCGCCTACCCGAAACGTCTTGGTTCCGACCTTCTCGAAGCCGTTCTTGACGTAGAACCGCTGCGCCCGCTCGTTCTCCTGGTTGACGCCGAGCCACACGCCGGCGCAGTTCGCGTTGCGGGCATGATCGACCGCGGCGTCCATCAGTGCCGCCGACACACCCGATCCGTGCCGGTCCGGCAGCACGTACAGCTTGCTGATCTCCGTCGTCGGGAGCAGCGACAGCGCGGCCCGGATGTCGTCGTCCTCGGGTGTTCCGTCGACCAGCATCACGTAGCCGACGATTTCCCCGCCCGTGGTCGCCTTGAGCACCGTGCGCGTCGGATCGGTCAGGTACTCGCTGAACTTCTCGGCGGAGAGCACCTCGTCGATGAAAGCGGCAATGTCTTCCTTGGTGGCGTGCGGGGGGCACGCGAGCGGGAAGGTCACCGCGGCGACGTCGGCGAGTGCCTCGGCGTCCCACAGTCCGGCACGGTCCACGGAAATCGTCACAGCCTCACCTCGCGTACGTCGGGTCCGTCCCGGTAAGTACACCACTTTCCGGGACGGCCCCGGTCACGCGCCGGTGGGAGCGGACTCGCTCTCGGCGTCCCCGGAACGTGCCCGGGTGGGCGCGAAAGCGGGCGCGAGCAGGAACAACACCACCGCGAACAGCAGAGGAGCGACGAATCCGATCCGGAGGTCGGACAGCGCCGCGATGCCGCCGATCACACCACCGGCGATCACCGTGCCCGCGTAGTTGAACAGGTTGATCCGTGCGATCACGGCGTCGGTCTGATCCGGTGGCGCCAGCCGCCCCGCAGCACTGAAGCTGAGCGGAGCGATCACGGGGGCGCCGAGGCCGACGATGAAGAATCCGGCGATGGCGACCACGGGGGAGGGTGCCAGGACCGCGATGAGCAGACCCGCCACACTGATCGCGGCACCGACCCGGACGACCGCGATCTCACCGAACCGGCGCACCCAGTGGTCGCCCGTGAGACGCGAGATCAGCGCGGTCACCTGGTAGGCGCCCATCGCGAGGGCCGCCGTCCCGGCGTCGGAGAGCAGGACCTCCTTGAGGTACAGCGGCGAGTAGGTGCCGATGCCGAAGTCGATGGCATAGAAGAGCATCATGGCGACGCCGAGCGCGAGGAACGGGCGCAGCGGCACCGTCAGTGGAGCGGTCACCGACGTCGCAGCGCGCTCGTGCCCGGTGCGCAGCAGGCGCGGCCCGATCCCCGCGCAGAGCGCCGCCACCGCGGCCGCCGCGACCAGAACCGACAACTCGACCGACAGGTCGAGCGCCGAGCACGCTGCGACATAGCCGGCGCCGATGATCGCACCGACACTCCACGAGGCATGGAACGACGAGAGGATCACCCGGCCGTAGGCGTGCTGGATCGACACCGCCTGCATGTTTGCGGCCGCGTCGACGATGCCCAGCCCGATCCCGTACAACGCGAACGCGGCGAGGAATGCCGGCGTCGACGTCGCGAGCGCGATGACAGCCGCGCCGACCGCGATGACGAACAACCCGGTGCGCAGCGTGGTCCGGCTCGACGTGGCCTTCGCGAGTTGTTCGGCGAGGACACTGCCCACACCGGCGACGATCGAAATTCCGACGACGGTGGCAGCGACAAGGGAGTCGCTGAATCCGAGATCGTCCTTGAACTGTGGAAGCTGGGTGAGGAGCACCGCCAGCAGGAACCCCTGTAAGCCGAACGCGACAGCCGTCGAGACGCGCGCACCACTAAGGGTTTTCGTGTTTCGAATCACTGAACGAGTGTCCAACAATCAGCTCCGTTTCGTGGCGTTCTCTGCTTCACTGCTCATCATGGCGGCAGAGCATTCGATTCCAGAGTTCCCCCACGACTTCGTTTTCGGTGTCGCGGCGGCGGCCTATCAGGTCGAGGGGGCGGTCGCCGAGGACGGCAGAGGCCGGTCGATCTGGGACGAGTTCTGTTCGATCCCCGGGAAAATCGTCCGAGGTGAAACCGGCGACGTCGCGATCGACCACTATCACCGGTACCGCGAGGACGTCTCGCTCATGCGTGACCTCGGCGTGGACTCGTACCGATTGTCGGTGGCGTGGCCGCGGATCCAGCCCCACGGCAAGGGTGCTGTCAACGTGGCCGGACTCGACTTCTACGACCGCCTGATCGACGAGTTGTGCACTGCCGGCATCGCTCCGGCGGTCACTCTGTTCCACTGGGATCTCCCGCAGGCGCTGCAGGACGACGGCGGCTGGCTGAACCGGGAGACCGCGCATCGGCTCGCTGAGTACGCGGCGGTGGTGGGGGAGCGGCTCGGCGACCGGGCGGGAATGTGGATGCCGCTCAACGAACCCGTGGTCCACACCCTCTACGGGCACGCGCTCGGGGTTCACGCACCGGGACTCGAACTCGGATTCGGGGCACTGCAGGCCGCGCACCACCAACTGCTCGGACACGGATTGTCGGTGCAGGCGCTCCGCTCCGCAGGCTGCACGAACATCGGGATCGCATCGAATCATGCGCCGGTGCACGCCGCGACCGACGCCGATGCGGACGTCGAGGCGGCGGACGTCTACGACCACATCGTCAACTGGACGTTCGCCGACCCGGTGCTTCTCGGCAAGTACCCCGCGGACGAACTCGCCGCGCTGCTCACCGGACCGGTCGACGACGACCTCGCGGTCATCGCGCAACCGCTGGACTGGTTCGGGATCAATTACTACGAGCCGACACTGATCGCCGCCCCGCGCGAGGGCGAAGGCTCCGAGGGCGTGCTCGAGGTGGACCTGCCGCCGGGCATGCCGTTCGCGCCGGTCGCACTCGACGGTTACCCGCGAACCGATTTCGGTTGGCCGATCGTCCCCGAAGGGCTCACGGAGATTCTGACGATCTTCCGGGACCGGTTCGGCGCGGCCCTTCCTCCCGTGTACATCACCGAGAGTGGTTGCTCGTTCCACGATCCGGACCCGGACGCGGCGGGCCGCGTCCGGGACGAGCGCCGCATCGCCTATCACGCCGACCATCTCACCGCGGTCCGCGCAGCGATGGACGCCGGGGTCGACGTCCGCGGCTATTTCGTATGGTCGATCCTCGACAACTTCGAGTGGGCCGCCGGATACCGCGAGCGGTTCGGCCTGGTGCACGTGGACTACGACACACTGGCGCGGACGCCGAAGGATTCGTACCGCTGGTTCCAGTCGATGCTGGCGGCGCGGAAGGGCGCCTGACGCCCGAAGGTGTTTCGAGTGTGAACGAGCCCCAGCCGTGGATGGGGGGTCATGGCTGGGGCTCCGCACCATCGGGGGATGGCACGTTCGACGATACCTGAGGGATTCCTCATGTTCGAGTCGGACTCAACCGGCATCCGGGACCCGGATACGAAAAGAGGCACCTCGTCGCGAGGTGCCTCTTTTCGGGTGGTGCGCGATACTGGGATTGAACCAGTGACCTCTTCCGTGTCAGGGAAGCGCTCTCCCGCTGAGCTAATCGCGCGGGTCTTGATCGAACACTCCGAAGGATCGGAGTCTCCGGACCGGCACGAGGCCGATCTTGGAGCGGATGACGGGATTCGAACCCGCGACCCTCACCTTGGCAAGGTGATGCGCTACCAGCTGCGCTACATCCGCATGTTGTTTCACTCAAGTCTGTCAGCAGCATACTGCCTCGAAACTTGGTGCGCGATACTGGGATTGAACCAGTGACCTCTTCCGTGTCAGGGAAGCGCTCTCCCGCTGAGCTAATCGCGCGAGGTGGAGACGGGAATCGAACCCGTGTGCACGGCTTTGCAGGCCGTTGCCTCACCACTCGGCCACTCCACCATAAAAGGTCGAGTCCAACCTCTCGAGCGGATGACGGGATTCGAACCCGCGACCCTCACCTTGGCAAGGTGATGCGCTACCAGCTGCGCTACATCCGCATTTCGCTCCGGCGGGGCGTTTCGGCCTCTCCGGTGCAGCTCCGGTTCGGCGTTTCCGCTTTCCCGGTGCGGTGAGAACATTAGCGGACCATTTGAGAAAGGCACAAATCGGCAGGTCAGAGTAGAAAACAGGGGTTCGAGGGCAGCTTTCGGGAGGATGGTGGACCGGCGAAACTGCGCGATAACGGACTGGTCGTCTCGAAATCCGTCATCCATGGCCCGATGTATCCGTAGTCGGTGATTTCGTGGCCGACGTGGGGTCGGTCGCCGCCCCGGCAAGTGTGCCCAAGCTTGCCTGGTCCCCGCACGCATACACGTGCGCGAGCGCGTGCGCGAAGCTGCCGGCCGGGTGCCCGGTCGGGCGAGTCGAGGCGCGTTCGGCTGGGCCGAAATGAATGACAACCAGGGGATTCGTGTTCGGCGCGAGTGCGTGTTAGTGTTTCGTCTCGTTCGACCGCGAGCATTCGGCGCGGTTCGGTCCCGTGGCTCAGTGGAAGAGCGTCCCGTTCACACCGGGGAGGTCGCTGGTTCGATCCCAGCCGGGACCACACCGAAAAGCCCCGTCCGGAATCCGGACGGGGCTTTTCTGCATTTTCGCAGCCCGCAGCCCGCGGTCGCGCGGGCGTGCCGGGGGATCAGCGGATGTCGTATGTGACCGCGACGTTCACGCTCAGCTCCTGCGAGCCCGGCTGGATCGGCACGGCGTCCGCAAGCGCCATGTCGGGTGTGCGCATGTAAGGAGACGGTGATCCTGCCGCCTGCGGCGGCACCTCGACGATCGAGCGGACCTTCCCGAGTTCCACTCCGGCCGCCTCCGCCATCTGCCGAGCCTGGTCCTGGGCCTGTTGTACGGCTCGACTGCGTGCCTCGGCGCGCAATTCGCTGTCGTCGGAGATGGAGAAGCTCGTCTGCTGTACCCGAACGGCGTCACCGGTGGCAGAGGCGGCCGCGTCGATGACCGCACCGGCCTGGGAGACGTCGTGCAGGGTGGCGGTCACCTGGTTGGTGACCTGATACCCGTCGATACCGGCTCCACCCGGCGCCCACGTCGGGTTCACCGACAGCTCGCTGGTCCTGATGTCCTCGGCGGCCACACCCTTGCTCTCGAGCGTGTCGATCAGGGCAGTGGCCCGCTGCGAGTTGTCCTGCAGCGCGGCCTGCGCCTCGGCGGCCTGGGTCTGTACTCCCAGCACCACCGTCAACGTGTCGGGTGTTCCCGTGATCGTGCCGGTGCCCTGGGAGCTGATCCCCGTCGGTCGGGTGCCCGGAGAATCGGACTGCCCCGAGGCGCAACCAGTGAGAGCGAGGAGGAAGCCGGCAGCGGCAACTGTCGCGATTGTGTGTTGGGTCTTGAACGTCGGCATCGGCTCACTATCGCGGATGGGGTCCCACTGGAGGTCCACTTCTCCCGAATCGACATTCCGGCGGGTATGTGCGCGTCGGTACGCTCGACATACACCGGTGTGCGAGCCGGTAGGGACGGCGACGCGACGGTGGGTGCGGATCATGGACGGTCAGGCGGTGAGCAAGCCCGCGGACGGAGGCGGGCCGGTGGAGTCCTCCGAGCGCGACGGATTCCGTCCGATCGAGCGGGTCGAGAATCGCTGGTTGCGGTGGCGTCGGCGAATCGCGCGAAACACCTCACTGAACCTCGCCTATCGGATCGGCGTCGGTGTCGTCGGCGCGCTCGTCCTCGCCGTCGGCATCGTCACGATTCCTTATCCCGGACCGGGGTGGCTGATCGTGTTCGCCGGCCTGGGGATCCTCGCCTCCGAGTTCGCCTGGGCGTACCGGCTCCTGCACTGGGCCCGCGCCCGCTACGACCGATTCATGATCTGGTTCTCGGAGCAGTCCGCCTTCGTCAAGTTCCTCGGGCTGCTGTTCACCACCGCCGTAGTACTGGCGACCTTGTGGATCCTGGGAACGTTCGGGTTGGTCGGAGGCTGGGTCGGGCTCGAGCAGCCGTGGCTGGAGAGTCCGCTGTAGCACTCGCGTGACCCGGCCGCGGGACGGATCCACGTGGCTTCGGGCCGTGCCGATAACATGGGTTCGCCCCTCATCCGGGGGCACACCCTCATACATAGGAGCGCATCGCCGTGACCACGCCCGCATCCGTCACCCCCGCCGCACGTGTCCAGGTGCCAGCCGGGACCACTGCGGGCACGGCGGTTCGCGATGCCGGACTCCCCGGCAAGGGCCCGGACGCGATCGTCGTGGTCCGCGATGCCGACGGTAATCTCAAGGACCTGTCATGGACGCCGGACGTCGATGTCGAGGTCGAGGCGGTCGCCGCCGACACCGAGGACGGGCGCAGCGTGATCCGGCACTCGGCCGCACACGTGCTCGCGCAGGCCGTCCAGCAGGAGTTCCCCGAGGCGAAGCTCGGCATCGGCCCGCCGATCAAGGACGGCTTCTACTACGACTTCCAGGTGGAGCGCCCCTTCACCCCGGAGGATCTGGCAAAGCTCGAGAAGCGGATGAAGAAGATCGTCAAGGATGCGCAGCGCTTCTCGCGCCGCGTCGTCGAGGATCTCGAGGACGCCCGCACCGAACTCGCGAACGAGCCTTTCAAGCTGGAGCTCATCGACGACAAGTCGGGCATCGACGACCCCGAGGTCATGGAGGTCGGCGGCGGCGAGCTGACCATCTACGACAACCTCAACCCGCGTACCGGCGAGGTCATCTGGAAGGACCTGTGCCGCGGTCCGCACATTCCGACCACCAAGTACATCCCGGCGTTCAAGATCACCCGCAGCTCGGCGGCCTACTGGCGGGGTGATCAGAGCCGCGAGGATCTGCAGCGCATCTACGGCACGGCGTGGGAATCGACCGAGGCCCTCGACAAGCACCTCGAGTTGTTGGCCGAGGCCGAGCGCCGCGACCACCGCAAGCTCGGTGCCGAACTCGACCTGTTCTCCTTCCCCGACGAGCTCGGTTCGGGACTGCCGGTGTTCCATCCCAAGGGCGGCATCATCCGCCAGGAGATGGAGAACTACTCCCGCAAGCGCCACGTCGAGGAGGGCTACGAGTTCGTCTACTCGCCGCACATCACCAAGGGACATCTGTACGAGGTCTCCGGTCACCTCGACTGGTACAAGGACGGCATGTTCCCGGCGATGCATATCGACGAGGAGCTGAACGAGGACGGCACGGTCCGCAAGCCGGGCCAGGACTACTACCTCAAGCCGATGAACTGCCCGATGCACAACCTGGTGTTCGGATCGCGGGGACGCTCCTACCGTGAGCTGCCGTTGCGTCTGTTCGAGTTCGGCTCGGTGTACCGCTACGAGAAGTCCGGCGTCGTGCACGGACTCACCCGGGTTCGCGGCATGACGCAGGACGACGCGCACATCTACTGCACCAAGGAGCAGATGCGCGACGAGCTGACCACGACGCTGAAGTTCGTGCTCGGCCTGCTGAAGGACTACGGCCTCGACGACTTCTACCTGGAGCTGTCGACCAAGAACCCCGACAAGTTCGTGGGCGACGACGCGCTGTGGGAGGAAGCCACCGAGACGCTGCGCGAGGTCGGCGAGGCGTCGGGCCTGAACCTGGTGCCGGACCCGGGCGGAGCCGCCTTCTACGGCCCCAAGATCTCGGTGCAGGTGCAGGACGCGCTCGGCCGCAGCTGGCAGATGTCGACGATTCAGCTCGACTTCAACCTGCCCGAACGTTTCGACCTCGAGTACACCGGAAGTGACGGCACCAAACAGCGTCCGGTCATGATCCACCGTGCGCTGTTCGGTTCGATCGAGCGGTTCTTCGGCGTCCTCACCGAGCACTACGCGGGCGCATTCCCGGCGTGGCTGGCGCCCGTCCAGGTCGTCGGCATCCCCGTCGCCGAGGCGTTCGAGGATCACCTGTTCGACGTCGTCAAGCAGCTCAAGGCCGCAGGCGTGCGCGCCGAGGTCGACGTCAGCGACGACCGCATGCAGAAGAAGATCCGCAACCACACCACCCAGAAGGTGCCGTTCATGCTTCTCGCCGGCGAGCGGGACGTCGAGGCGGGCGCGGTCAGCTTCCGCTTCCGTGACGGCACCCAGGTCAACGGCGTGCCGGTCGCGGACGCCGTCGAGACCATCGTTGCCTGGATCGGTCGTCGCGAGAATGCTTCGCCCACAGCCGAACTCGTGGGTGGTGCCCAGTGAGCGAGCGAGCGGGCGGCAGCGCCGACAACGACACACTCGTCGACACCGGGCCGGGTGATCCCGACCGCTTGCAGCGACTGTGGTCGCCGCACCGGATGTCGTACATCGCGGAGGCGCCCAAGGCGTCGAAGTCGAGTGAGGGACCGTTCAGCGAGATCCCGAAGATGACCGACGAGGAAGGGCTGATCGTCGCGCGCGGCGAAGCGGTGTACGCGGTCCTGAACCTGTACCCGTACAACCCGGGCCACCTGATGGTGGTGCCGTACCGCAGGGTTGCGGCGCTCGAGGACCTCACGCCCGAGGAGAGCGCCGAGTTGATGGCGTTCACGCAGCAGGCGATCCGGGTGATCAAGCGGGTCTCGAATCCGGACGGATTCAACGTCGGTCTGAACCTGGGTGCGGCGGCGGGGGGTTCGCTCGCCGAGCACCTGCACCAGCACATCGTTCCGCGGTGGGGTGGCGATGCGAACTTCATCACAGTGCTCGGGGGTGCGAAAGTGATGCCGCAGCTGCTGCGGGAGACACGGGCGTTGCTCGCGGGGGCCTGGGACGAGTGATCGCCAAGGGCCGGCGGGGAAATCGCGTGGCAGGATCGGATGCGGGGTCCGCCGGGGCGCGGTACCGCGGTAGGTCGCGGAAGGGGGGAGAGGGATGCTGAGTTTCTTCGGTCGAGCGTCGGTGTCCAAGGTGACGGCGCCGATGGGCAAGGCGTTGGTGAAGACGGGGCTCACACCCGACGCGGTGACGGTGATCGGCACGATCGCCAGCATCGCGGGCGCACTGACCCTGTTCCCTTCCGGTCATTTGTTCTGGGGAACCATGTTCATCTGGTTCTTCGTCATGTTCGACATGCTCGACGGTGCCATGGCCCGTGCGCGCGGCGGCGGAACCCGATACGGCGCCGTACTCGACGCGACGTGCGATCGAATCGCCGACGGCGCCATCTTCTCGGGCCTCGCGTGGTGGGCGGTCTACCACGAGAACAGCAAGAGCCTGCTGATCGCGACACTGATCTGCCTCGTGAGCTCGCAGGTGATCTCGTACGCCAAGGCCCGGGCCGAGGCGAGCGGGCTGTCCGCTGACGGTGGTCTCATCGAGCGACCGGATCGGCTGATCATCGTCCTGGTCGGTGCCGGGTTCACCGGAATCGCAGGGCATTTCGACATCGCATGGCTGCACTGGGCCGTGTACGTCGCGATGTGGATCCTCGCCGTCGCGAGCATCGTCACCGTGTTCCAGCGCGTACTCGCGGTACGGAACTCCGCCGGTGCCCGTGACCTCCTCCCCATCGCGCCCAAGAACGACGAGCAGCCCTCCGGTGCGGGGGAGGCGTCGTGAGCGTCGCCGAGAAGGCCGCCGACCTCGGGTACGCCACGGGATGGCGAGTCGTCCGGGCGTTGCCGGAACGGATGGCCGTCGCGGTCTTCGACGCGGGTGCCGATTTCGCGGCGCGCCGCCGCGGTGGTCCACAGCAGTTGCGGCGCAACCTCGCCCGCGTGCTCGGAGTGGCTCCGGAAGACGTGCCGGACGACCTGATCCGGGACTCGTTGCGCTCCTACGCCCGATACTGGCGCGAGGCCTTCCGCCTACCGTCGATGGATCTGGCCGCGACAGCGGCCGCTGTCGACTCGAGTGTCGAGGGTCAGGCGTATCTCGAGCAGGCGATGGCCGCCGGCAAGGGCGCCATCCTGGCGCTGCCGCACAGTGGCAACTGGGACATGGCCGGAGTGTGGTGCACCCAGACGTGGGGTGGACTGTCGACGGTCGCCGAGCGGCTGAAGCCGGAGTCGCTCTACCTCCGTTTCGTGGCGTATCGCGAGAGCCTCGGGATGGAGATCTTTCCGCTCAGCGGCGGCGAACAGCCACCCTTCGGGGAACTCGCGAAACGACTGCGCGAGAACAAGGTCGTGTGCTTGCTCGGCGAGCGGGATCTCGCGGCCAAGGGCGTGCCGGTCACCTTCTTCGGGGAACCGACCCGCATGCCCGCGGGGCCGGCCAAGCTCGCGATCGAGACCGGGGCCGCGCTGCTGCCGGTGCACTGCTGGTTCACCGACGGCGGTTGGGGCTTCTCGATCGATCCGCCGATCGACGTCTCGTCCGGAATCGGCGGCGCCACCCAGGCGCTGGCAGACCGCTTCGAGGTCAACATCGCCGCCCACCCCGCGGACTGGCACATGCTCCAGCCCCTGTGGCTCGACGACCTGTCCGAGTCCCGTCGTGCCCGCATGGAGTCGCGATGAAGATCGGAATGGTCTGCCCGTACTCCTTCGACGTACCGGGCGGTGTGCAGGCGCATGTCGTCGAGCTCGCCCAGGTGCTCATCGAGCGCGGACACAAGGTGAGCGTGCTGGCCCCCGCGTCGGAGGGCACGGAACTGCCGGACTTCGTCGTCTCGGCCGGCCGCGCGGTCGCCATTCCCTACAACGGATCGGTTGCGCGCCTGACGTTCGGGCCGGTCTCGTATGCGCGGGTGCGGCGGTGGATCGCCGACAACGACTTCGACGTCCTGCACATCCACGAGCCCAACGCCCCGAGCCTGTCGATGCTCGCGATGAAGATCGCGGAGGGGCCCATCGTCGCCACGTTCCACACCTCGACCACGAAGTCGTTGGTGCTGAGCACCTTCCAGAGTGTCCTCCAGCCGTACCTCGAGAAGATCAGCGGCCGGATCGCGGTGTCCGAACTGGCCCGGCGGTGGCAGGTCGAATCCCTGGGCTCGGACGCGGTGGAGATTCCCAACGGCGTCGACGTGCCGGCGTTCGCAAACGCTGCGCCGCTGCCGGGGTACCCGCGGCCCGGCCGGACCGTGCTCTTCCTCGGTCGGTACGACGAGCCCCGCAAGGGCATGGCGGTGCTTCTCGGCGCACTGCCCACATTGGTCGAGAAGTACCCGGACCTCGAGATCCTCGTGGTCGGACGGGGTGACGAGGAGAAGCTGCGCAAGGAGGCCGGACGCTTCGCCGGCCACCTGCGCCTGCTCGGCCAGGTGAGCGACGCGGAGAAGGCGTCGGCGCTACGCAGTGTCGACGTGTACTGCGCGCCGAACCTCGGCGGCGAGAGCTTCGGCATCGTGCTCGTCGAGGCGATGGCGGCGGGCGCGCCCGTCGTCGCGAGCGAACTCGACGCGTTCCGCCGCGTACTGCGTGACGGCACCGCGGGTCTGCTCGTCCCCGTCGGCGATTCGGCGGCTCTCGCTGCCGCCATCGATTCCGTACTCGGAGACGAGGATCGGCGGCGCGCACTCACCGACGTCGCGAGTGTCGTCGTCGGCGAGTACGACTGGCCGGTGGTGGCCGAGCAGATCCTGCGGGTGTACGAGACCGTGACCGTGGGTTCGACGGGTGTGCGTGAGGTGCGTTCGTGACCTTCTCGGCAATGACCATCCTGGTCCTCGCGTTGATCGCGGCAGTCGTCGCAATCGTTGGCGCGTGGGCGTACGGCACCGCGAACCGCCTGGATCGCCTGCACGTGCGGTCCGATCTGTCGTGGCAGGCGCTGGATGCGGCACTCGCTCGCCGGGCCGTCGTCGTGCGCGCCATCGCGGCGGCAATGGCGTCGGCTCCGGGGGAGAGCAGGCGTCTGTCGACGCTCGCCGGTCAGGCCGAACGCGCCGAACGCGCCCAGCGGGAGTCCGCCGAGAACGCCCTGTCCGGGGCGCTGGCAACTCTCGACGCGCACACGTTGCCACCCCAGTTGGTCGCCGAACTGGCCGACGCCGAGGCCCGCGTGCTGATCGCGCGCAGGTTTCACAACGACGCCGTCCGCGACACGCTGGCGCTACGCACCCGGCGGCCGGTTCGCTGGCTGCACCTCGGGGGCACGGCGCCGCTGCCGACCTACTTCGAGATCGCGGAACGCGGGGAGCAGCCCGATCTCCAGCTCGACGAGATCCGCACGTCGGCACGGGTGGTGATGCTCGACGACCGGGGCCGTGTGCTGCTGGTGCGCGGCCGTGATCCGGAGAAGCCCGACACGTCGTTCTGGTTCACGATCGGCGGCGCCGTCGAGACAGGGGAGACTCTGCGGGCCGCCGCGGTCCGGGAGATCCACGAGGAGACCGGTCTCACGGTGGAGCCCGACGACCTGCGCGGCCCGCTGTGGCGTCGGGTGGCGATCTTCCCGTTCGCCGGTGAGCTGATCCGCTCCGAGGAACTGTTCTTCGCTGTCCGCACCGAGGAGTTCGTCCCGCACCGAGGCGGTTTCACCGACCTCGAACGCCGCACGATCCTCGAGCACCGGTGGTGTACCCCCGCCGAGATCCGGGCGATCCAGGGCGGTGGCGAGGCCGTGTACCCGCAGGATCTGCCCGAGTTGCTCGACGAGGCCAACATGGCCGTGGTCCGGGTCGACGAACCCGAGGTCCGCGCGATCCGCTGAGCCGCCGAAGTGCACGTTTCGCTATGACCGTCGCCACAACAGGCCAGGTATCGGGCACTGGCTATGGGGGCGGTGGCGGCGTCGTCATAGAATTGGCCACGCGCTGTGGCACCACGAGTCCGAGACAGGCTCGGCTGGTCCCGGCGTGTCAGATCTTTCCCCGAAGCCGGCGAGAACCCAGGAGTTTGCTGTGAGCACCCCCGACACCACCCCCACTACCGGCACGGCGCGCGTCAAGCGGGGCATGGCCGAGATGCTCAAGGGCGGCGTCATCATGGACGTGGTCACCCCCGAGCAGGCCAAGATCGCCGAGGACGCCGGCGCTGTCGCGGTCATGGCGCTCGAG
>NZ_JARBSW010000005.1:0-381944 GCF_037287305.1 Prescottella sp. D32 | reverse complement strand
TCCAGCGCCGATGGTACTGCACTCGACAGGGTGTGGGAGAGTAGGACACCGCCGAACACCCGTTAACCGGAAGGCCCCCACCAGCATTGGTGGGGGCCTTCCGGCATTTCAGCACCTCTTTCACCGACCATTCTTTTACCGCCGCCGGCCCCGGATCGAGGCGAGCGAGTCGAATGCCTACGGGCGCTCGGCGTCGTCGGAATTTCGGGCGATCCGGCGCAGGAGGCCGGCCAAGAGCGCACGCTCGTCGTCGTCGAGTCCTTGCAGCAGTTGCCGATCCCGCTCGACCCGGCGCGGAAATTCCTCGTCGACCATTGCGCGGCCGGCGTCGGTCACCCTGAGCAGGACGACGCGACCGTCGCGCTCGAAACGCTCCCGCGCCACGAGCCCCAGCTTCACCAGCCGATCGGCATGCTTGGTGGTGGCAGCACCGCTCACCATCGTCACCGCGGTCACCTCGCTGGCACGGAGCGGGCGCTCGCTGCGGGCAAGTGCGCAGAGCACCTCGAACTCGGCGCGCGACACTCCGCTGGGGCCCAAGGCGCGGTCGAGTCGGTGCAGGGCCTGTGAGCTGATCCGAGTGATCCGTCCGAGCACCTCGATCGGAGACGTGTCGACGTCCGGGTAGGTCGATGCCCACTCCAGACGGACTTTGTCGATGAAATCAGGCTCGGCGCTGACGGTCGGATCCACTTCCCCATCCTAGCCGCGAGCACTGTTCACTTCATTAGTATTTTACTAGTGAACTAGTGCGCGTACACTGGTTGAAGTGACGGCGCTCGAGACCCCTGACCCCACCCGGTTCGACCACGCCCGGGGAGCCTTGGCGCACGCGGTCGCACCGAGCACCTGGCGCCGGGCGTTCGACCTGCGGGCGGCCGACGCGACGATCGCGCCGGCGCTGCGGGTCGGTTTCGCCACGGCGATCGTGTTCGTCGTGGCCGGCCTCCTCGGTTATCGGGAGTTGGCCGGATTCGCGGCGTTGGGTGCGTTGGCGTCGGCGTTCGGCCGATACGAGCCGTACCCGCGTCTGGCGGGGAAGTTGTCCCTCGTCGGTCTGGCGCTCGTTGCCTTCGTCGCGTTCGGTGGTCTCCTGGGCGCGGCAGCGCTGCCTACCGTCGTGCTGATCGGCGTTCTGTCGGTGGCGGCGGGCCTTGCATCGGCCTTCATGAACACCTTCCAGCTGATCGGGCCCGGCCCGGTGATCCTGATCTTCGCGGCAACCGGGGCGGCCGGCTACTCGACGGCGTCGGGCGATGTCCTGTCGGTGACGACGGCCGCCGCCGTGGGCGTCGCGGTCGGCTGGGTAGCGGCGATGCTGCCGGGCCTGCTTCTGCCGTTGGGTCCGGCTCGGCTGGCGGCCGCGCGGGCGCTGGTGGCCGTCGGGTCACTCGAACATACGGGCGCCGAGCAGGTTTCGGCGGCGCGAGCGGCCGTGGGGCGCGCCCGGGATATCCTGGCCGCCAGCGGACACTCGCGCGCGCGGCGCGGGCACGGCCACGATCTCGCGCTGCTGCTCGACGCCGCCGCAGATGCGATCGACACCTGGGTGGCCGAGGGTGACCCGACCCGGATTCGTGAGATCGCCCGGCACGAACGTGAACTCCGCAAGGTGAAGAGGTCCGGACGTCTCGGCGGCGTCGGTGACCGCCCGACACCTCGCACCGAACTGCCGGCCCCGGCCCGAATGCTGCACGTGGCACGGGTGAACGTTCGGTCCGCGGCGCTTCGGCACACCGCCTATCGGGTTGCTGCGGCCTCTGCCGCCGCGGGTTGGTTCGCGTGGGCGTGCGGGCTCGCACATCCGCTGTGGGCGTCGATGGGCGCGATCGCGGCTCTGCAGGGCCTCAACTTCACGCAGACCGTACAGCGGGGTATTCAGCGACTGGTGGGCAACATCGGTGGTGCCGTCATCGCGGCCGGGCTCATCGCCCTGTCCCTGGGATTCTGGCAGGCGGTCGTCGCTGTCATCGTCCTGCAGACCGCCGCCGAGCTCATGGTGCTGATCAACTACGCGCTCACGTCGCTCGTGGTGACACCGATGGCTCTGGTGCTCACCGGGTTCACGTCGCCGATCACCCCCGAGGCCGGTATGACCCGAATCCTGGACACACTCATCGGCGTCGTGGTCGGTGTGCTCGTGGCGGCGGTGACGGTCAGCCGGGCCGACCGTCACCACGTGGTCTGACTCAGCCGACGCGCGTCACGATCGCGAACGGTCCCACCTCGTCGACGGTGAAGCGCGGGTCGTCGAACAGCGATTTCGGGAAGGAGACGCTGTAGCGGCGGACGTTCGGATCGTTCGGGTAGACGTCCTCGGCCAGGCGCAGGGTGTAGCCGTCGGCGCTCTTGCGGAAGACGAACACGTCCGGTGCGCGCCAGGGCAATTCGTCGAGCGCAGCGACGAGCTCGTCCGGCGTCTCGAACTCCGTCCAGCTCTCGATCGCCTCCGAGCGCTCGCGGAACTGCGCCAAAGGATTCGCGTAGTGCGACGTCAGCGCCTGGAATCCGTAGTACGGGTAGAAGCTGAGGAAGCTGGTGTCCGACGTGAGCACCACCGTGTCGTGGCGCTCGCCGGGGCGCCGCTCGAGGATCGTCCGGTCGATGTCGCCGTAGTAGGAGGCCGCGCCGGGCGGGCGCTGGTCGCCGCGGGCACCGTCGCCGTCCGTGTCGGTGTACGCGACGGTGATGTCGTTCGACAGCACCTGGGGGATGTTCTGCGCGAAGGCGATCAGACCCACGAGTCCGATCACGACGACGGACGCCTTCACTCGCGGATTATCGCTCGTCGCCAGGACGAGCCAGCGCGCGAAGTCGAAGAAGCCGAACACGCCGGCCGCCCCGAGCAGCAGGATGAGCACCGGTTCGAGGCGGAAGGACAGCAACGTGCCACCCACCGCGGTGAACGCCATCGACATCAGCGACCACAGGTAGATCGCCACCACGCCGATGCCGAGCGGTTGGGCTCGACGTGACGAGGTCACCCGGAACACCAGCCAGATCGTGCCGAGCAGACACAGCGCCCCGGAGAGCGAGAGCTGGAGCATCGGAAGCGGCAGGCGCGCACCGGCGTCGGGGAGGTAGTGCGTGGCGGTGCCGCTACCGGCGGGCACACCGTGCAGCGCCTCGAGCAGATAGGGCAGCCAGACGGTAAGCGCGATCGCGATCGCGATCGCGGCGATGACGGCCAACCGAACCAAGGGGGCGACTGCTCCGCGCCACGAGCCTTGCGCCCGGACGGCGAGACCCGCCGCGACCAGGGCCATGAGCGTGATGGCGAATGCCGAGAGTCCGAGGTACAGCGTGTAGAACGCGGCGGCGACACCGAGGAAGATGCCGGTGCCGACAACGGCGCCCCATCCTCCGCGGCCGGTCCGATCCGGACGGTGCAGTCCGCCCCACGCCAGCACGAGGACCGGTGGAATCAGGACGGCGATCACGGCGCCGTACGGCTCGGACGAGGCGTACGCGACTGTCAGCGCGGCGGTTGCCAGCGCGACCACGATCGCGCGGTCGGTGCGAATCAGCTTGGTCCACAACACCAGCGCGACGACGGCGGCTACGGCGATCGAACCGATCGCGTACGGCTTGAAGGTCTCCCAGCCGTCCATGCCGAGCAGGTTCGCGACACGTCCGCCGATCCAGAACCACCCGGCCGGGTAGTACGGCGGTAGATCCGCGTACGTCATGTCGTGCAGCGCTGCGGAATCGGTGAGGCGCGTGAGGTATTCGGTGCGGAACTCCTGGTCGACCGAAACGCCGTGCAGGTACAGCTTCGTGGCGCTCAGCGGCATGCCGAGCGTCACCGTCACGAAGCCGGACAGCCCGGCCCACGACAGTAGGGTCGCCGCGCGGGTCCACCGTCGGGCGCGGAAGAGGGCGACACACAGCGCGAGAACGGCGATCGTGACGACCTGCCCCACCGTCGTGACGGCCTGTGTGACGTTCGACGACGGAAACGCCGGCCACGACACCCGACCGAAGGCGAACAGTCCCACCGCGGCGACGATCGCGGCCACGAAGGCCCCGAGGATCATCTCGACAGCGGTTCCACCGGCCAGTCGGGCAGGGGCGACTCGCGACGTTGCGAGGGGGGCTGCACCTGATTGCGACACGGCCCGAGCTTACTTGGGCGCGGGTCCGGGACCGGGGTTCAGTAGGTTCGAGGAATGAGTGACGAGCACGCGCAGACTCCGCAGTGGTTCCGGGAGGCGCTGGCTGCGCCGGTCGAGACCGGCGAGGTGGACGTCGACGGCGCTGCCATCCGATTCCGCGCGTGGGGCGCAGCGGGGCAGCCGGGTCTCGTGCTCGTGCACGGCGGGGCGGCGCATTCGCGGTGGTGGGACCATATCGGCCCGCAGCTCGCGGGCGATCGCCGCGTCGTCGCACTGGACCTCAGTGGGCACGGTGACAGCGACACCCGTGAGCACTACTCGCTCGACCAGTGGGCGCACGAGGTGGCGGCGGTGGCATCGGCGTCGGGCATCGAGGGCCGTCCGGTCGTGGTGGGCCACAGTATGGGCGGCATCGTGTCGTTCGTCGCGGCGGACCTCCACGGCGACCGGCTCGCCGGCGTGCAGATCGTCGACTCCCCGATCCGGCAGCGCACCCCCGAGGAGGATGCCGCGCGCCGCAAGGCCGCGTTCGGACCCAAGAAGGTGTACCCGACGCGGGAGGAGGCGCTCGCCCGCTTCCGATTCGTGCCGCCGCAGGAGGCGGCGGTGCCGTGCGTTCGCGAGCACGTGGCGGAGACGTCGCTCATGGCCGTCGAGGGCGGCTGGTCGTGGAAGTTCGACCCCGCCATGTTCACCCGCTCCGGCGGTGACACGCTGGCCGTCGCCGTGCCGCGCTGCCCGATTGCGTACTTCCGTGCCCAGCACGGCATCGTCTCCGACGAGTTGATGGAGCAGATGCGGGAGCGGTTCGGTCCGTCGGCGATCGTCGCCGAGATCCCCGACGCGGGCCATCACACGATGATCGACCAGCCTCTCGCCCTGATCACCGGCATCCGCACGGTCCTCGCCGCCTGGGCCGCCGCCTCCTCCTGACCGCGTTTCGCGCACTTGTCGTCAGAATCCGGCCCTCCGGAGCGCATCAAGTGCGCAAAACGCGGGGGGTCAGGGGGAGGGGTCGGTGCGGGTGATCGCCCGCGTGAGCGCCGCTGCCGAGAACTGCGCGAACTCGTCGGAGTCGAGGTAGGACGCCCAGTTGTTGACGATGCTGGCGGCGACGCCCTGCATGCCGGACAGCAGGAAGGGCAGCACCGCGGCCTCGTCGCGTAGGACGCGCCCCTCCTTCGCTGCCGCGTCGGTGACGGCCTCGAGTACCGCCTCGTCATAGCGATTACCCGAATCATGCACTGCGCGAAGTGATTCGCGCTCCGCGTCCGCGGGCCGCTCGGCGTCGCGCCAGATCTGGGACATGCGACCGAGGCGACCCCACCGACGGGCGGACTCGTCGATGATGGCGGCGATCAGCGCGGCCACGCCGCGGTCGCGGGGCAGCGCTGCGACGGCCCGCGTCGACTCGACGATGTTCTCGTCGAGCAGCGCCATGAAGATGTCCTGCTTGTCGGCGAAGTACTGGTAGATGAGTCCGGTGCTCGTGCCGGAGCGCTGTGCGACCGACCGGATCGTCAGTGCCGAGTACCCGCCCTCGTCCAGCAATGCCGCGGCAGCGTCGAGCGTCCGGCGTCGCCGGGCCTCCGCATCGCCGTAGATCGACCCTCCGCTCGCTTCACCCACCGCAACACCGTAGCGGGGCGGATCGCCGACCACCAAGAATGAACAATGTTCGTTTTGGGATTGAACATGGTTCATTCTGTGGTTACAGTCACTCCCATGACCACTCGTGCCGTGACCCCGACCACATCCGATTCTGCTTCCGCGTCGGGAGCAGACTCGCTCGCCGCGGTCGAAATCGCCACGGAGGCCGGGAAACTGCTGCTCGATCTGCGTGAGGGTCTGGCGACTCCGGGGGTCGACGCCGCAGAGATCCGGGCGGCGGGCGACCGACGGAGCCACGAGCTCATCACCGGACTCCTGCGGGACCGGTTCCCGCAGGACGCGGTGCTCTCCGAGGAGGGCGCCGACGACCTGGCCCGCCTCGACGCCGAGCGCGTGTGGATCGTCGACCCGCTCGACGGCACCCGCGAATTCGGGGAGGCCGACCGCGCCGACTGGGCGGTGCACGTCGCCCTCGTCGACCGCGGCGCCCTCACCGTCGGAGCCGTCGCGATGCCCGCGGCCGGCGTCACGTACTCGACGATGGACGGGCCGGTCGACCTGCCGCCGCTGCGCGTCGTACCTCGCGTCGTCGTCAGTCGGACCCGACGGCCGGCGCCCGTCATGGAGTTGGCCGCTGCGCTCGACGCCGAACTGGTCGAGATGGGCTCGGCCGGCGCCAAGGCGATGGCGGTGGTCCGCGGCGACGTGGACGTCTACGCGCACGCCGGAGGCCAGTACGAGTGGGATTCGGCGGCGCCCGTCGCCGTCGCGCGTGCTGCCGGACTTCATGTTTCACGTATCGACGGGTCCGAACTCGTCTACAACCAGGAGAACCCCTGGTTGCCCGATCTACTGATCTGCCGCCCCGAGTGGGCGGACAAAGCACTGGAGGTACTTGCACGATGACCCGTGCGCTGACCCACCTCGAGAGACTCGAGGCCGAGAGCATCCACATCATGCGCGAGGCCGTCGCGGGGAGTGAGAACCCCGTGATGCTGTACTCGGTCGGCAAGGACAGCGCGGTGATGCTGCACCTTGCCCGCAAGGCGTTCTACCCGTCCCGGCTGCCGTTCCCCTTGCTGCACGTGGACACCACGTGGAAGTTCAAGGAGATGTACAAGCTGCGCGACGAGTCCGCAGCCGCAGGTGATTTCGATCTCCTCGTTCACCAGAACCCCGAGTGTGTGGAGAAGGGCATCAATCCCTTCACACACGGCTCGTCGACCCACACCGACATGTGGAAGACCGAGGGCCTCAAGCAGGCACTCGACCACTACAAGTTCGACGCCGCGTTCGGCGGCGCGCGCCGCGACGAGGAGAAGTCCCGCGCCAAGGAGCGCGTCTTCTCGGTGCGCTCGGCGGAACACCGCTGGGATCCCAAGCGCCAGCGTCCCGAACTGTGGCGGATGTACAACGTCCGGCGTTCTCCCGGTGAGACGCTGCGGGTGTTCCCGTTGTCGAACTGGACCGAGCTCGACGTCTGGGAGTACATCCGGCAGGAGGACATCCCGATCGTGCCGCTCTACTTCGCCGCGAAGCGGCCGGTCGTGGAGCGGGACGGCACCCTCATCATGGTCGACGACGATCGAATGCCGTTGCGGCCCGGTGAGGTTCCGGAGATGCGGAGCGTGCGGTTCCGGACCCTGGGCTGCTACCCGCTGACCGGCGCCGTCGAGTCGACGGCCGCGACCCTCACCGACGTGATCCAGGAGATGCTGCTCACCACCACGTCCGAGCGGCAGGGGCGCGTGATCGACCACGACAGCAGTGCCTCGATGGAGAAGAAGAAGCAGGAGGGGTACTTCTGATGGCCCACGCATCCAATCTGATCGCCGACGACATCGAGCAGTACCTCGAACGGCACGCGAACAAGTCCATGCTGCGCTTCATCACGTGCGGCAGCGTCGACGACGGCAAGTCCACCCTGATCGGGCGTCTGCTGTACGAGTCCAAGTTGGTGTTCGAGGATCAGCTCAGCGCACTCGAGAACGATTCGAAGAAGGTCGGTACCCAGGGTGAGGGTCTCGACTTCGCGCTCCTGGTGGACGGGCTCGCGGCAGAGCGCGAGCAGGGCATCACCATCGATGTCGCCTACCGCTACTTCACCACCGAGCGGCGGAAGTTCGTCGTTGCCGACACTCCGGGGCACGAGCAGTACACACGCAACATGGTCACCGGCGCCTCGACGGCTGACCTCGCCGTGATCCTGGTCGACGCCCGCAAGGGTGTGCTCACACAGACCCGCCGACACTCGTACCTGGTGTCGCTCCTGGGGATTCGGCACGTGGTCCTGGCCGTGAACAAGCTCGATCTCGTCGACTACTCGCAAGAGGTGTTCGAGCGCATCGCCGGCGAGTACGCGGACTTCGCGGCCGAGATCGGGCTCGAAAACGTGGTACCGATCCCGATGTCGGCGTACGTCGGCGACAACCTCACCGAGCACAGCCCGAACACCCAGTGGTACACCGGGCCGACGCTGATCGATCACCTCGAGACCGTCGAGATCGAGGACGCGGTGCAGACCGCACCGTTCCGGATGCCCGTGCAGTGGGTGAACCGGCCGGACCTCGATTTCCGTGGCTTCTCGGGGCAGATCGTGAGCGGCATCGTGCGCCCCGGGGACCGGGTGCGCGCGCTGCCGAGCGGGCGGGAATCGACCGTGGCGCGGATCGTGACGATGGACGGCGATCTGGACGAGGCCGTGGCCGGCCGGTCGGTCACCATCACCCTCGCCGACGAGATCGACATCAGCCGCGGTGACGTCCTCGCCGGTGTCGACGCGCTGCCGTGCGTCGCCGACCAGTTCGAGGCGCAGCTGGTGTGGATGGGTGAGCACGAGATGCTGCCCGAGCGGCCCTACCTGTGCCAGATCGGCACCGTGACCGTGCAGGCGCGAATCACCCGGCCGAAGTACAAGGTGAACGTCAACACTCTCGAACAGACCGCCACCAACACGTTGGCCCTCAACGAGATCGGCGTCTGCAACATCAGCTTCGACCGGCCGGTGCCGTTCGATCCCTACGCCGACAACCGCGATACCGGTGGCTTCATCCTCATCGACCGGCTGACGAACACCACCGTCGGGGCCGGAATGATCGCGCACTCGCTGCGCCGTTCGGACAACATCCACTGGCAGGCCGTCGACGTGAACGACGAGGCCCGTTCGCTGCTGAAGGGCCACCGCCCCCAGATCGTCTGGTTCACCGGACTTTCGGGCTCGGGGAAGTCGACCATCGCCAACGAACTGGAACGTCGGCTGTACACCCTCGGGTGCCACACCTACCTGCTCGACGGCGACAACGTGAGGCACGGTCTGGGTCGCGACCTCGGCTTCACCGAGGCGGACCGGGTGGAGAACATCCGCCGGGTCACCGAGGTGGCCCGGTTGATGGCCGATGCCGGCCTGATCGTCCTCGCGTCGTTCATCTCGCCGTTCCGTGCCGAACGCGATGCTGCCCGCGAACTGATCGGGACCGATCGATTCTGCGAAGTGTTCGTCGACACGCCCATCGAGGTGGCCGAGGAGCGCGATCCCAAGGGGCTCTACCGGAAGGCGCGACGTGGGGAGCTCGCCAACTTCACCGGCGTCGATTCGCCCTACGAGACGCCCACCTCACCGGACGTCCGGATCGACACCGCCGAGCTGACCCCGGAACATGCGGCCGACCGCATCGTCGAGGTCCTCCGCGAACGCGGCGTCATCTCCTGATCCGGCCCGATCCTGCCAATCACACCCGAGGAGCGTTCCCTGTGCCTACCCGAGACGAAATATGTTCGGTGATCGATTCGTACGTCAAGCATCTCGGCAATCACGATGTCGACGAACTGGTGGCGTTGTTCGCGACCGACGCGGTCCAGCATGAGCCGCTGGGTGTCCGGACCTACCGCGGCATCGACGAGATCCGCGAGTTCGACACCGCGAACGCGAAGGTGGCGTTCACGGTGAGCCGTCACTCGCCGATCGTCGTCTCCGGCCGGTATGCCGCGATGCAGTTGCGCGTGCAGCGAGAGGGCATGCCCGACTTCCTTGCCAGCGATCTCTTCGAGTTCGACGACACCGGCAAGATCGTCTCGCTCAGCGTTGTTCTGGATCCGGAGGCGCAGGTATGACGTTGGGATTGCAAGCACCACAGCAGATGCCGGCGCTGCTCGACGGGAAGGTCGTGGTCGTCTCCGGTGTCGGGGCGGGGCTCGGGCGCTCGGTGGCGGTCCGCGGCGCGCTGGCCGGCGCCCGGATCGTCCTCGCCGCACGGACCGAGTCGCGGCTGACCGAGGTCGCCGAGGAGATCCGAGAACTGGGCGGTATCGCGCTGTCCGTGCCGACCGATCTCACCGACGATGCATCGGTGACGAACCTCGTCGACGCGGCACTCGCGGAGTTCGGGGCGGTCGACGCGGTGGTGCACAACGCGTTCGTGCAGCCACCCCACGAGCGACTACTCGACGCCGACTTCGATACGGTGCGTCAGGGTCTGGACATCAACCTGCTGGCAGCGCTCAACCTGACCCGGAAACTGGTGCCCGCGCTGGAGAAGTCGCAGGGGTCGGTCGTGATGATCAACTCGATGGTGCTTCGGAACCAGTTGCCGAACTTCGGGGCCTACCGGGTGCAGAAATCCGGGCTGCTGGCTCTCGCTCGCAGTCTCTCGGTGGAGATGGGCCCGATGGGTATTCGGGTGAATTCTGTTGCACCGGGTTATATCTGGGCGGAACGAGTCCAGCGGATGGTGGAGAAGCAGGCCGATCAGCGCGGAGTCGAGCCGGCCGAGGTGTACGCCGAGATCGCGGCCGACACCGATCTGCGTCGGCTGCCCGAACCCGACGACATCGCGAATGCGGTGCTGTTCCTCGCCTCCGACCTCGCTCGCGCGATCACAGGGCAGTGCCTGGACGTCAACTGCGGCCATGCCCACCACTGATCCACTCTCACAAGGATGTAGGAATGACTCAGGATTACGACGGAATCGGTTCCATCGAGGACCTGCACGCGCAGGCGTCTGAAGAAACCGGTCTGGACGATTTCGGTGGCGACGAGCACCTCGAGGGTTTGCGGGTTCTGTTGGACTCGTTCGCGAACGAGGCCGACCTCACCCCGCAAGGGCGAGTGGTCGCCCGGAAGATGATCGTGTCGGCGCTCAGAGGCAGGCTGATCAGCGAGGCTGCGTTCGCGCGCAACCCCGGGCATGTCGATGTTGCGATCGAGCGGCCGATCTTCATGTGCGGACTGACCCGTACGGGCACCACCGCGCTCCATCGCCTTCTCAGCGCAGACCCTGCCAATCAGGGTGTCGAGATGTGGCTGGCCGAGGCTCCGCAACCGCGTCCCGCCCGCGAGACCTGGTCCGAGAACCCCGATTTCCTCCGCTGCGACGCCTTCTACCGGGCCCGTCAGGCGAACGAGGCCGACCTGATGAAGGTGCACTTCATGGGCGCCGAGGAAGTCGAGGAATGCTGGCGACTGCTCCAGCAGACGATGCTGTCGACCTCGTTCGACACCATCGCGTACGTGCCGTCGTACACGGAATGGCTGGCGAAGCAGGACTGGACCGACACCTATGCCCGGTACAAGAAGAACCTGCAGCTCATCGGTATGAACGATCGTGATCGCCGCTGGGTGCTCAAGAGCCCGAGCCACGTCTTCGCGATCGACGACATCCTGAAGGTCTTCCCGGACGCGCTGTTCGTTCGCACCTTCCGTGACCCGCACACCTCGATGGCGTCGACCTTCAGCCTCGCCGAGCAGGGCGGGCACGGTATGTCGAAGGCCTTCGACCGCAAGATCATCGGACGGACCCAGCTGGATCTGTGGGCGCGCGGGAACGCGAACTTCCAGGAGGCCCGGGCTCGCCACAACCCCGAGCAGTTCATCGACATCGACTACCGGGACTTCGTGGCCGACCCGATCGGGACGGCCGAGAAGGTCTACACCCAGTTCGCGATGCCGTTCTCCGACGAGGCGCGCCGGGCGATCGCGGATGCCCACGAGGCCAGCCTCGCCGACCACCGCCGTCCGTCGCACAAGTACTCGCTCGAAGACTTCGGAATCACCGCTGCTGAGGTCGACGCCAAGTTCGCCACCGCCTGACCCCCCTCCTGGATAGGAATCCACAATGAACGCCACCTGGGAAAAGTTCTGCACCGACCTGCTCGACGTGGGCAAGATCTTGTCGGACCCGATCGTGCCGCAGGATCCGCTGACACAGGCCGAGGGCGCCCGCTACCTGTCGCGCCTGCTGCGCTACTCGACGATCAACTGCGTCGAGTACACCGATCCGCGCTGGCCCCAGTTCACGTCGGCGCCGAACCCGAACATGATGACGAAGATCGGCGCCGACAACCCGGACAACATCTATATGCGCGCCAACATCTCCGGCAAGTACACGTACCGGATCACCGGCACGCGCGGGACCATCCCGCTGATCACGTTCGGTTCCCGCGTCAACCGGTACCACATCGACGGCACCATGCTGCAGACCGGCGACCTCCACATCCACGACCTCGAAATCGACCAGCACGGCCGGTTCGAGTTCATTGCCAGCGTGGACAAGCCGGCCGAAGGGGCATGGCTGCCGCTTTCCGTGGACAGCAACCTGATTTCCGTGCGGCAGACCTACGCGGACCGCCGCAACGAGGTGCCCGGTGAGCTGTCGATCGAGTGCCTGAACCCGGACGGTGACTTCGTTCCACTGACCGAGGAAGAACTCGGAGAACGTTTCGACCGTGCGATCGGCATGCTGAAGGGGTCGGCAGCGACGTTCCTCGAATGGTCGCGTGAGTTCATGCCGCAAGCCAACGAGATCTTCGACCGGGGCCAAGAGCAGTTCCAGAAGGCCGGCGGTGACCCGACGATCTTCTACTTCCACGGCTACTGGAAGCTCGCCGAGGACGAGGCGTGGGTGATCGAGACCGAGGTCCCGAACTGCGAGTACTACAACTTCGTGTTGCAAAATTTCTGGGTGGAATCGCTCGACTACCACCGCTCGAACATCTACATCAACAACCACACCGCCAAGCTCAACGACGACGGGACCCTCACGATCGTCGTTGCGGCCAAGGACCCCGGTTACGGCAACTGGATCAGCACCGACGGCCACACCGAGGGCACGTGGGCAATGCGCTGGATCAAGGCCGACTCGCACCCGATCCCGACCGCCAAGGTCGTGAAGATCTGAGTCACAGCGCTTTCCGTACGGTCCGTCCGCGCCGCTCGTCGCGGACGGACCGTGCTCGTGAGTCGACCGATCCGACAACGGAGGACAACGTGCACAACCAGGCCTTCCGGCCCGCTCGACTGTTGGTGGGCGGCCTCACTGCGGTCGCCGTCCTGCTCGCGGGATGCGCGTCCGGGAACTCGGATGCCACCGCTGCGTCCACGTCCCCACGGCAGGCCGGTTTCGTGGGCGAGCAGCCAGACGACGCCGAACCCGCCGCCGGTGGCTCGCTCACCTTCGGGTCGTACTCGCTGCCGACCGTTCTCGACCCGGCACGGACCCAGGCCGCCGCCTCGACCGGCGGAACCGAGATGGCAGCAATCTACGACACCCTCCTCCGGCACGACTTCGACAGCCGAACATTCGTTCCACAGCTGGCGGAGACGTTCGAGGGCAGTGACGACCTCACGACCTACACCGTGACGTTGCGTCCCGGCACCCGTTTCAGCGACGGGAGCGTCCTCGATGCCGACGCCGTGAAGTGGAGTATCGAGCGCTTCGTGACGGCGAAAGGCGATGCATCCCAGACCTGGACGAACGTCGTCGACACTGTCGACACGCCGGACGAGTTGACCGTCGTGTTCCGGCTGAAGCGGCCCTGGAGTGATTTCCCCGCCCTCCTCAGCCTGGGGCCGGGAATGATCGTCGGAGCCGGATCCGACACGGGCGGCACGTTCACCCCGGTCGGCGCAGGACCGTTCACGGTCACGAAGTTCGCGCCCCGCGAGGAGCTGCTGCTCTCCGCGCGTGCCGACTACGTGGGTGGGAAACCACTCTTGAACACATTGCGTTTCGTTCCGACGGCGGGCGCGCAGGCCCAGTACGAGTCAATGCGCAGCGGCCAGTTCGACATGACGTTCATCCTCCGCGACGAACGGGTCATCGATCAGGCACTGGCCGACGGGTACACCGGATTCCTCAGTCCGACCGGCCAGAACGGAATCGGCGTGATCAACAGCCGTCCGGGACGGCCGGGCGCGGATGTCCGGGTGCGCCAGGCCATCGCCTACGGTGTCGATCCCGAGGCGATCAATCAGCGCGCCAACGCAGGATTGGGCACTGCCAGCTCGGAACTCGTTCCCGAAGGTTCGCGGTGGTACAGCGGCGACGAGGGACTCCGGTTCGACCCGGAACGGGCCCGAGAGCTGCTCGACGAGGCGAAGGCCGACGGCTTCGACGGGCGCATCTCGTATCTGACGACCCAGGATCCCGGCCAGCAGGCGACGGCGCTCACGGTCCAGGCGATGCTCCAGTCGATCGGGTTCGACGTCGCCGTCGACTATGCGACCGACACCACCGATCTGGTTCGAAAGGTCTACCGGGACCACGATTTCGATCTGACCCGGGGCGGCGCACCCATCGGGGAGGAAGCGCCGTTCCTGAACCTCTACGGCAGCATGGGAAGCGACTCCCGCAACAATGCAACGGGATTCGCCGATCCCGAGATGGATCGCCTGCTGCTCGCGGTGCAGACGGCTCCCACCGACGACGCCAAGCGGGATGCGATAGGTGACGTCCAGCGCTACGCGAACGAGACCGTGCCCTACGTGCTCTGGGGGCCGGCGGCCGTCCTGACCGCGTGGGAGCCGACGGTGCACGGCGTCAAGCGCACCGTCACCGACATCATGCTGTTCGACGACGCCTGGAAGTCCGCGGGCTGAGGTCTCACGAGACGAACGGGAGTTCACGGCACGCCTACCAGCTCGAAGCGTGCCGTGGGTTCCCGTTCGAGGACGCAAATGGGTGGGCGATTCGGACCCCTCGGGTGCCTGGTGGCGGTCCCGGGCGGACGCCACTGTTGTAGGTGTCCACCCGGACCCCGACACAGAAGGACCCTCTCAGATGATCTCTCGCACCGTAAAGACGCTCGCCGCTTCGCTTCTCGTCGCCGGCGGTGTGGTCGGCGCCCAAGCCGCAGTTGCCCACGCCGAGATTCGTACCGCCCCCGACGGCACCCAGACGACCGTGTGCGTCTACGACGGCAAGGACTACAGCGTCGGCAGTAAGGTCTACCACCCGGACGGCACCTACCAGACCTGCAAGAGCGACGGCACGTGGCAGCGCGTCAAGCCCAACACCGGCAACGACATGCGGGCCGTCCCCGCCCAGCCCCGCTCGGCGATGTAGTCCAGAGCGAAACGATCAGGCCCACCGCAGTGCACTGTGGTGGGCCTGATCGCGAATGCTGTTCCTAGACGGGCAGCTTGCGGAAGATCGCGCGGGGGATGTGCCGCAGCACGACCATCACGAACCGGAACGGGCCCGGTGCCCAGACGATCTCCTTGCCCTTGTCGGACGCGGCGACCGCGAGCGCGGCGACGTCCTCCTTGTTCACCGTCAGCGGCGCTTCCTTGACGTGCGCGCTGAACTTGGTGCGCACCATGCCCGGTCGCACGACCGTGACCTTGGGTCCGAACGGGGCGAGTGCCTCGCCAAGTCCGAGGTAGAAGCCGTCGAGACCCGCCTTGGTGGAGCCGTAGACGAAGTTGGCGCGCTTGACACGCTCGCCGGCCACCGACGACATCGCGATGATGCGGCCGAAGCCCTGTGCCTTCATCTTCTCGCCGACGAGGACGCCCACCGAGACGGACGCGGTGTAGTTGACGTTCGCGATCAGCACGGCCTTGCGCTGGTTCTGCCACAACTCCTCGGCGTCACCGTCGAGAGCGAACGCGACGATCGCGACGTCGACGTCGCCCTTGGACCACGCCTCGTCGATGACCTTGGGGTGGCTGTCGGTGTCGAGCGCGTCGAAGTCGATGACGTCGACCTCGGTGGCTCCCGCAGCCTTCATCTGGGTCACGGCCGCCTCGCGGCCCGGATCGTTCGGCAGCGCAGCGAGAATCACGCGCAGCGGCGACTTCTTCAGGTACTCCTCGCAGATCGCGAGCCCGATCTCGGACGTGCCACCGAGGAGCAACAGGGTCTGGGGATTGCCGACGGCGTTGATCACTGCAGTTCCAACCTTCTGGACATGTCGGAGGCGAAGACGCCTGTGGGGTCGACGGATCGGCGAACCTTGATCCATTCGTTGATGCGCGGGTACATCGCGTGGAACGTCTCGGCCGTGGTCCGCGAATCCTTCGCGGTGTACAGGCGGCCACCGAATTCGAGCACCCGCTTGTCGAGTTCGGTGACGAACTCGTTCAGGCCCGGCTTGATCCGGAAATCGACGCAGATGTTCCAGCCGGCCATCGGGAAGCTCAGCGGCGCCTTGTTGCCCTCGCCGAACAGCTTGAACACGTTGAGGAACGAGTGATGACCGGACGACTGGATGTCGCGGATGATCTGCTTGAACTCGCCGACGGCCTCCGGCGGCACCACGAACTGGTACTGCAGGAAACCGTTGGAGCCGTAGGCGCGGTTCCACTCACCGAACATGTCGAGCGGGTGGTAGAACTGCGTCAGATTCTGGACCTTGCCGCGGTAGGTGCCGGACTTGCGGAACCACACCTCGCCGATCGCCGAGAAGTTGAACTTGTTGGCCAGGCCGTTCGGGAAGACGTCCGGGAACGTCAGCAGCGTCGGCGCGTCGAACTTCAGTGGATTCTTCTGCAGCTTCGCCGGTAGCTGATCGAGCTTCGCGAGGCTGCCGCGGGAGATCGCCGCGCGACCCAGCTTGGGCTCGGGCGCGATGGCGTCGAACCAAGCGCTCGAGTAGTCGTAGTTGTTCTCGCTGCCGTCGCTGTGCAGTGCGATGGTCTCGTCGAGCGTGTGGGTGACGTCGCCGTCGGCGATGAAGTACGCCGTCTCGGTCGGCGTCATCTCGATGGTCGCCTTGAGGATGATGCCCGTCAGGCCCATGCCGCCGACCGTGGCCCAGAACAGCTTCGCGTTCCGGCCGGCCGGGGTGAGGGTGCGGATCTGGCCGTCCGCGGTGAGCAGATCCATCGAGCGCACGTGATTGCCGAAGCTGCCGGCGCTGTGATGGTTCTTGCCGTGGATGTCGGACGCGATCGCGCCGCCGATGGTGACCTGACGGGTGCCCGGCAGCACCGGAACCCACAGGCCGAACGGCAGCGCGGCACGCATCAGCTGATCCAGGTTCACACCGGCGTCCACCGTCACCAGACGGGTGTTGGAGTCGATGTTGTGGATGCGCTTCAGCGCGTTCATGTCGACGACGAGCCCGCCCGCGTTCTGCGCCGGGTCACCGTACGAGCGGCCCATGCCGCGCGCGATGACGCCGCGTCGCAGATGCGACGGCTTCGACTCGTCCTGCTCCGCCACCTGCGCGACCGCCTTGGCGATCAGCTCGACGTCGGGCGTGGACAACACCTGTGCGGTGGTGGGCGCGGTGCGTCCCCATCCGGTGAGGGTGCGGGTCTGCGTGGGGAGCGGCTCGTGAACCGTCTCTTCTGCTGTCTCGGACATCGGGTACGAGGTTACCTGGCGGTAGTGGACGACCCTCGGAAAGCGTGCGCCGTTCCACATCTTCTTTACCCGCGTTTTGCGCACTTATCGCGGGAATTCCGGGGTCCGGGAGTGCGACAAGTGCGCAAAACGCGGGAGTGGGGGACGGGATCAGGCGGGGACGATGAGTCCGGTGGTCTGGGTGCGTGCCTTGGTGAAGCGGTCGGCGACGTCGGCCCAGTTGACGATGTTCCAGAAGGCGTTGACGTAGTCGCCCTTGACGTTCTGGTAGTCGAGGTAGAAGGCGTGTTCCCACATGTCGAGCATGAGCAGCGGGGTGAGGCCGATGCTGATGTTGCCCTGCTGGTCGTAGAGCTGGACGATGATCAGGCGCTGGCCGATGGAGTCCCAGGCGAGGATGGACCAGCCGGAGCCCTGGATGGCGTTGGCGTTGGCGGAGAAGTGGCTGCGGAAGGCGTCGAAGCTGCCGAACTGGTCGTCGATGGCGGCTGCGAGTTCGCCTTCGGGCTTGTCGCCGCCTTCGGGGGAAAGGTTGTTCCAGAACACGGAGTGGTTGGTGTGGCCGCCGAGGTGGAAGGCGAGGTTCTTCTCGTGCAGGTTGACCACGGGGGCGAGGGCGTCGGCTTCGCGGAGCTCGGCGAGCTTGTCGAGGGCGGTGTTGGCGCCGGCGACGTAGGCGGCGTGGTGCTTGTCGTGGTGGAGCTCCATGATCTTGCCGGAGATGTGGGGCTCGAGAGCGGCGTAGTCGTACGGCAGATCGGGCAGCGTGTAAACGGTCATGACGTTGATCTTGCAACCTCGAGTGCACTCGAGGTCCAGGGCCCTGTGCGGGATGTCACGCCGGTGTGCCCGGCGCGGGTCGCCTAGTCTCGTTGCGTGTCCGGAAGCCCCCACGCCCACGATCCGCATGCGCCGCTGCCGGTCGAGATCCCCGTCACCGATTCCATCGCCGACGAGTCCCTGGACCTCAAGACGCAGATCGTGCGCTTCGTGCTCACCGGTGGCCTGTCGGCGGTCGTCGACTTCGGGCTGTACCTGCTGCTGCTCGCCGTCGGGCTGCCGCTCAACCTCGCCAAGGCCATCAGTTTCATCGCCGGCACCACCACCGCGTACCTGATCAACCGGCGCTGGACGTTCAAGGCCGAGCCGAGCCGGGCTCGCTTCGTCGCCGTGGTCGTCCTGTACGCGCTCACGTTCGCCGTGCAGGTCGGACTCAACGGACTGATGGCCCACGTCTTCCCGGACGAGTGGTGGCGCATTCCGCTGGCCTTCGTGATCGCGCAGGGCACCGCGACAGTGATCAACTTCGTCGTCCAGCGTGCTGTGATCTTCAAGATTCGATAGCTGTCTGGACAGCTGTCTGTAGAGTCTTCCGATCCGGAGTGGAACCGGTTACATTTCCTGGTACCGACCACCCCGGAGGAGTCAGATCGTGCGCTACGGCATCAGCCTGTTCACCAGTGACCGAGGCATCACTCCCGCGACCGCCGCACAGGCCGTCGAAAAGTGCGGGTTCGACGCGTTCTACGTGCCCGAACACACCCACATTCCGGTCAACCGGGCGTCGAACCACCCCGGTACCGGCACCGACGCGCTGCCCGACGACCGCTACATGCGCACCCTCGACCCGTGGGTCGCGCTCGGCACCGCGGCGTCGGTGACGTCCCGGATCCGGCTGGGCACATCGGTCGCGCTGCCGCTCGAACACGACCCCATCACGCTCGCCAAGACCATCGCGTCGCTCGACCACCTGTCCGGCGGCCGCGTCACGTTCGGTGTCGGCTACGGCTGGAACGCCGAGGAACTCGCCGACCACGGCGTCGACCCCAAGAAGCGCCGCACCGCGCTGCGCGAGTACCTCGAGGCGATGCAGGCGCTGTGGACGCAGGAGGAAGCGTCCTACGACGGTCAGTTCGTGAAGTTCGGTCCCAGCTGGGCGTGGCCCAAGCCGGTCCAGCAACCCCGCCCGCCGGTCCTCGTCGGTGCGGGCGCGTCGGAGAAGACGTTCGGGTGGATCGCGCGCTCGGCGGACGGCTGGATCACCACCCCGATCGAGCAGGACATCGAGGACAACGTCACGTTGCTGCGCAAGATCTGGGCGGACGCCGGCCGCACCGGGCAGCCGGAGATCATCGTCCTGGCCGGCAAACCCGACGCCGACAAGCTCGCCCGCTGGCAGGACCTCGGCGTCAGCGAGGCACTGTTCGGCATGCCCGACGCCGACGAGGAACAGGTGCTCGCCTACCTGCAGCGCCTGGCGTCCAAGCTGGACATCGGCGGCTGATCAGCGCGGCGGACCCTCCGTCAGCACCATCGAGCCCGACCGCTGCGCGCCGGTGGCGTCGATCCACGCGACGTCGACGACGTCACCGGGGTGGAGCGCGATCATCCGGACCGTGAGGTCGGACGCCGTCCGGATCGGGACGCCGCCGAACTGCACGATCACGTCGCCGCGCGCCAGGCCCAGCCCGTCGGCGGGGGAGCGGTAACTCACCTGCACGATCTGCGCGCCGGCCGGAGTCCCCGCCTGTGGTTCGACGTGGTCGCGCACGCTCACGCCGAGCTGCGGGGTGGGGCCGATGTGCACCGAATCCGACGGGCGCCCCGCGAGGATCTGGTCGACCACCTCCAGCGCCGAGTCGATGGGGATCGCGTACGACTTCGGTGCGGGGGCCGACGGCTCGTCCCGCTGGACGGCGTTGCCCGCGCTGCTCACCCCGATCACCTCGCCGAACGCGTCGACCAATGGCCCACCGGAGTCGCCGGGCCGGACGTCGGCGTTCACCTCGATGAGCCCGGCCAGCTCGTTGCGGGAGCCGTCGACGGAGTTGCGGGTGAGCACCGTGACCCCGAGCCGGGTGACCGCGCCCGGCGCCGACTGCGGGACACCACCGCCCTCTGCGTTTCCGATCGCGGTCACCGGATCGCCGACACCGGCGTTCCGCGACGACCCGAGCGCGGCGGGTGGTAGCGCCGCGCCGCCCGGCAGGCGCAGAACCGCCAGGTCGCGGGAGCTGTCGTAGCCGAGAACCTCGACCGGGTAGGGGGTGCCGTCGCGCATGCTCTCGGCCGTGATGTCCGTCCCGCCGTCGATCACGTGATGGTTGGTGAGCACGATGGCGGCAGGTCCCGCCGGACGCAGCACGATCCCGGTGCCCGCTGTCGTGCCCAGTCCCGTCCGCGCCGTGATGGTGACGATCGTCGGGACGACGCGCTCGGTGATCTGCTGCGGGGCGAGGGGGACGGGTGGCGGTGGGGGCGGTGGCGCAAGGGCCGTCGTCGCCTGCGCCTGCTTCGGGACGTCGAGTGTGCCGTGTTCGAGAGGAATTGCCAGGAGTGCGAGGCCCACTGCGGCGAGCACTGCGATCGCAGCGCTGACGCGGCGCACCCCGAAGGCACTCATCGGCTCACTCGTGGCCCTCCCGGTAGACGGGCAGCAGACCCGCGTCGCGAGCCTGCTGAAGGGTCGGCGCCTCCAGGTCCTTGTCCGACAGCGTCCACTGCAGTGAGCTGCCGTCGCGGCCGACGACCGGCCAATCGATACCGATGCCCGGATCCAGCGGGCTCACCTCGTGCTCGCGGTCCGGGGCGTAGCCCGTGGAGCACAGGTAGATCACCGTCGAATCGTCCGCGAGGGACAGGAACCCGTGGCCCAGCCCCTCGGAGATGAAGACGGCGCGGCGGTCGACGTCGTCGAGCAGCACCGAATCCCACTGTCCGAACGTCGGCGAGCCCACCCGCAGGTCGACGACGACGTCGAGGATCGCGCCCCGCACACACGTGACGTACTTGGCCTGGCCGGGCGGGACGTCGGCGAAGTGGATGCCGCGCAACACGCCGGCCGCCGACACCGAACAGTTGGCCTGAGCCAGATCGAGGGTGCGACCGACGTTCGCGGAGAAGCCGGGGTCCTTGAACCATTCGAGGAACACCCCGCGGTGATCGCCGAACTGTCGGGGCGTGATCTCCCACGCCCCCGGAACCTTCAACTCCCGATAATCCATGGTCACCATTCTCGGCCGCGGTCGAGCAACCCCAGCAGGTACGTGCCGTAACCGGACTTGACCAGCGGTTCGGCGCGCTCGCGCAGTTCGTCGTCGGAGATGAATCCGCGCCGCCACGCGACCTCCTCGGGCACACCGATCTTGAGGCCCTGCCGCTGCTCGATGGTCCGCACGTAGTTCGACGCGTCGAGTAGGGAGTCGAACGTTCCGGTGTCGAGCCAGGCCGTGCCGCGGGGGAGCACCTCCACCTGCAGCCGTCCGGCCTCGAGATACGTGCGATTGACGTCGGTGATCTCGTACTCGCCGCGCGCCGAGGGCGTCAACTCCCGCGCGATCGTGACGACGTCGTTGTCGTAGAAGTACAGCCCCGGCACGGCGTAGTTCGACCGCGGCACCGCCGGCTTCTCCTCCAACGAGACCGCGGCGCCGGTGTCGTCGAACTCGATGACGCCGTACGCGCCCGGATCGGACACCCAGTACCCGAACACCGCGCCGCCCTTGACGTCGTGGAAGCGGGTGAGCGTGGTGCCCAGGCCGGGACCGTAGAAGATGTTGTCGCCCAGGACGAGAGCCACCGAGTCGTCGCGGATGTGGTCGGCACCCAGCACGAACGCCTGCGCCAGACCGTTCGGCTCGCGCTGCACCTGGTAGCTCAGCGAGATGCCGAACCGGGAGCCGTCGCCCAGCAGATTGCGGAACTGTCCGGCGTCCTGCGGGGTGGTGATGATCAGGATGTCGCGGATTCCGGCAAGCATGAGCGTCGAGAGCGGGTAGTAGATCATCGGCTTGTCGTAGACGGGCACCAGCTGCTTGCTCACGCCCAGCGTGATCGGGTGCAGCCGGCTGCCCGTACCGCCAGCCAGAATGATTCCGCGCATGTAGAGCAGTGTTTCACGGGCGACGGTGGGAGATCGCGGGAGTGGCGAGGCCGGTCGGCTACGACGTGATTGTCGGGGGTACCCCGCTCGTCCGGCGAAGGGGCTGCGGCTCCTTGTGCCAAGCGGAGTCGGACATGTCCCGTTAGCGTCGAAAACGACCGATGAAGAAGGTCTGCCTACCGCAGACCCCACGTCTGAAGGGGCCCTACGCATGCAGGAATCGACGTACGGTCCCGCGCGCCAGAAGACTGGCGGCGCCACCGAACCGGGCGCTGACGTGGACCAGCGGACGCTACGCAAGGCCATCGCCGGCTCGGCTATGGGCAACGCGACCGAGTGGTTCGACTACGGCGTCTACGCCACGACGGCCACCTACCTGACCCAGAACTTCTTCCCGGGGCACCTCGGCTCGATCGGCACGATGCTCGGCTTCGCGGTCTCGTTCGTGCTACGTCCGCTGGGCGGCATGATCTGGGGTCCGCTGGGCGACCGGCTCGGCCGCAAGGCTGTGCTGGCGACGACGATCCTGCTGATGTCGGGCGCGACCGCGTTGATCGCGGCGATCCCGTCGTACGCGTCGATCGGCATCGCGGCACCGATCCTGTTGATCCTGCTACGCGTGGTCCAGGGCTTCTCCACCGGCGGCGAGTACGGCGGCGCGGCCACGTTCATGGCCGAGTACGCGCCCGACGACAAGCGCGGCCGGTACGGCAGCTTCCTGGAGTTCGGCACCCTCGGCGGGTTCGCCGCCGGCACCGCCGTGGTGATGCTGTGCGAGCTGATGATCTCCGACGACGACATGGCGTCGTGGGGCTGGCGGATCCCGTTCCTGATCGCGCTGCCGCTCGGGTTGGTCGGCTGGTTCCTGCGCAGCAAGCTCGACGAGTCGCCGGTGTTCGATGAGGTGGACGCGCAGGGCGACAGCCAGAACTCGATCCTGGGTGGCCTCGCCGATCTGCTGAAGAACTACTGGCGCCCGATCCTGGTGCTGACCGGCATGGTCGTCGCCCTGAACGTGGTCAACTACACGCTGCTCACGTACCAGCCCACCTACTTGGAGTCGACGCTCGGCCTGAGCACGCAGTCGACGACGGTCATCATCCTGATCGGCGAACTGGTCATGATGGCGTGCATCCCGTTCTTCGGGCGCTGGTCGGACACGCTCGGCCGCAAGCCCATGTGGTGGGGCTCGCTGATCGGCTTGCTGATCGCTGCCGTGCCGATGTACTGGCTGATGGCGCAGGGATTCGGGTGGGCACTGCTCGCGTTCGCGGTGCTCGGGCTGCTCTACCTGCCACAGCTGGCGACCATCTCCGCGACGTTCCCGGCCATGTTCCCCACCCAGGTCCGCTACGCCGGCTTCGCGATCGGCTACAACGTCTCGACGGCCGTCTTCGGCGGCACCGCCCCACTCGTCAACGACGCGGTCATCCACTCGACGGGCTGGAGCCTGTTCCCCGCGATCTACATGATGGGCGCGTGCGTCATCGGCCTCGTCTCGGTGGCCTTCCTCCGCGAGACCGCGGGTGTCTCCCTCCGCGGCACGTCGATCCCGGGCGAGGAGGAGCAGACGCAGGAACCGGTGCGGGCATGAGCGGTCTGCGACCGTCGGTAGTCTCCCCGGTATGAGGCTGCTCGTCACCGGTGGCGCCGGGTTCATCGGTGCCAATTTCGTCCACCAGACCGTCGCGGAACGGCCCGACGTCCGGGTCACGGTCCTCGACGCGCTGACGTACGCCGGCAACCGGGCCTCGCTCGACGCGGTCGCCGATCGCATCGACTTCGTGCACGGCGACATCGCCGACGCCGACACCGTCAACCGCCTGGTGGCCGATTCCGACGCCGTCGTGCATTTCGCGGCCGAGTCGCACAACGACAACTCGCTGGCCGACCCCTGGCCGTTCGTGCGGACCAACGTCGTGGGCACGTTCACGCTGCTGCAGGCCGTGCGCGACCACGACGTCCGCTACCACCACATCTCGACCGACGAGGTGTACGGCGACCTCGAGCTGGGTGATCCGGGGCGCTTCACCGAGGCCACCGCCTACAACCCGTCCAGTCCCTACTCGTCGACGAAGGCGTCGAGCGACATGCTGGTGCGGGCCTGGACGCGATCGTTCGGGATCCGGGCGACGCTGTCGAACTGCTCCAACAACTACGGCCCCTTCCAGCACGTGGAGAAGTTCATTCCGCGGCAGATCACCAACCTGCTCGACGGCGTCCGCCCCAAGCTCTACGGGCAGGGCCGCAATGTGCGCGACTGGATCCACGTCGACGACCACAACCGCGCCGTGTGGACCGTCCTCGAGAAGGGGCGGATCGGGGAGACGTACCTGATCGGTGCGGACGGCGAGGTCGACAACCGCACCGTCATCGCGATGCTGCTCGAGATCTTCGGGCGATCCGCCGACGACTTCGACTTCGTCCCGGACCGGCCCGGCCACGACCTGCGGTACGCGATCGATTCGACGCGGCTGCGCACCGAGCTGGGGTGGGAGCCGCGCTACCGGGACTTCCGCAGCGGTCTCGAGGCGACCGTGCAGTGGTACCGCGAGCACCCCGAGTGGTGGCGTCCGGCGAAGGCCGCGACCGAGGCCGGATACGCGCGCACCGGGCAGTAGCCGCAGCCTGCGCGAAGCCGTCGATCCGGCCACGGCGACGGACGTCACGCGGTAGCGTCACCAGCATTCGCGTCGGGATCTGTCGCTCAGGGGACGAACCGGAGGGGGCGCTCGTATGGGGGCCGGACCGAAGAACACTGCCGCACCGAACAGCACTGCCGCACCGAACAGCACTGCCGCACCGAACAGCACTGCCGCACCGAACAGCACTGCCCGCCGGCGTCGTGCGTGCCGGGCACTCGTGGTCGCATCCGCGCTCGGGGCGGTGGCCCTGGGCTCCGCCGGCACCGCCGCCGCCGACCCGGTCGCGGGCGCGCCGGCCTGCGCGCCGTTCCGGGTGGAGGGACTGCTGGCCAACGCCACGGCCACCGTCGCGCCGGGCCTCGAACTTCCCGTGCCGTGCCAGGATGCGGTCGGCGTCGGCTACGTCGGACCCGCCGAGATCCAGGCCGGCGCCATCGGTTCGGCTGTCGCCGCCGGACTCGGCAGCCTGGGCCTGCTCGCCGCGAGCAGCATCGACTGGAACAACATCGGCCCCGACAACACCGGCTCCTTCAACCTCGGGTGGGCCAACACCGGGTCCAACAACGTCGGATCGGCGAACACCGGCTCCGGCAACGTCGGGTCCGCGAACACCGGCTCCGGCAACGTGGGGTCGGCGAACACCGGCTCAGGCAACCTCGGGTCCGCGAACACGGGGTCGTTCACCTACGGCTCCCTCAAGACCGGCATCGGGTCGATCGCCGCGGGTTCGCTCGGGATCGGCACGCTGAGCTGACATCGGGGCGCAGGGACCCGCGCGCGGTAACCCCCTAAGCTGGGGGTGCCCGGCGTACCTGCGGCGGCGGCCTCGCAGGGTGCGTGGGTTTATCGAGGAGATTGTCGAATGCTGTTGTCCGTCGTGGTGCCGTGCCACAACGAAGAGAGTGTTCTCGAGGAGCTCGTCCGGCAGGTTCTCGACACCCTCGAGGACGCGGACGTCGAGGCGGAACTCGTTCTCGTGGACGACGGCAGCCGGGACGACACCGTCCGGCTGATGCGTGAGATCAACGCGCGCGATCCCCGTTGCCGTTTCATCAGCTTCAGCCGCAATTTCGGCAAGGAAGCGGCGATGCTGGCCGGGCTCCGATACGCACGCGGCGACGCCGTCGTGATCATGGACGCCGATCTGCAGCATCCCCCGCATCTGCTGCTCGACATGCTGCGCCTGCACGGCGAGGGGTACGACCAGGTGATTGCCCGGCGCACCCGGGAAGGGGACGCGTTCGGCCGCACCCTGGTGTCGCGGCTGTACTACCGGCTCGTCAACTCGCTGGTCGACGTGAACATGGAGGACGGCGCCGGCGACTTCCGCTTGCTGAGCCGCCGCGCGGTCGACGCTCTGCTGCAGATGCGCGAGTACAACCGGTTCTCCAAGGGCATGTTCTCGTGGATCGGATTCCCCACTGCGACCGTGGACTACCACAACGTCGCACGTCAGGGCGGTGGTGAGAGCAAGTGGAGCTTCCGGAGACTGCTCAACTACGGCATCGACGGCATCATGTCGTTCAACAACGCGCCGCTGCGGCTCGCGGTCTACCTGGGCGCGGTCGTCACGGCGGTCTCGTTCGTGTACGTCGTCGCACTGGTCATCGCCGCCCTGGTGCACGGTGTCACCGCGCCCGGCTACGTCACGCTGATCGCCGCGATCACCGGTATGGGTGGTCTGCAACTGCTGTTCCTCGGCATCATCGGCGAATACGTGGGGCGGATCTACTACGAGACCAAGCGGCGCCCGCACTTCCTGGTCGCCGAGACCGAGCCTGGCGGCCGTGAGGTGGAGTCGCAGTGATGCGGCACATACTGCGGTTCGGGGTGGTCGGGGTCGTCAACACCGGCGTCTACTACGCGCTGTATCTCGTGTTCAACACGGTGATGCCGTACCTGGCCGCGCACCTGCTCGCGATTGCGATCTCGATGGTCGGCTCGTTCTTCCTGAACTGCTACTGGACGTTCAGGACGCGGCCGACGTGGCGCAAGTTCGCGCTGTTCCCGCTGACCAACGCCACCAACTACATCGTGACGACGGTCGGCATGGTGCTGCTCGTGACGTTCCTCGGCGTGGACGACCGGATCGCCCCGCTCATCGCTGCGGTCGCGGCCATCCCGGTCACCTTCCTGCTGTCGCGCCGCATCCTCACGCATCAGCCGGCGTCGACGGTGACGGTGGTCGAGACAGCCGACGGTCCCGGCGCGAACTCGGCCGGAAGCCCGACCGAGCGCCACTGACGCGGTCCCCGACGATTCCGGAACCCGCTCGTCACTGACTTATGCTCGCCCGGATGTCTGTGAGGGGTACGAACCAGTGACGGCAGTGACGACGCAGAGGAGCACGGTGGACGGCGGGCGGGCGACGGGCCTTCGGCGGCTGAACGACCGCTTACCGGACTGGGCCGTCGCGATCGGCGTCGGACTCGTCACCGCGGTGGTCGCCTCCATCGCCCAGTGGCGGGGAAGCTTCTTCTTCTACGTCGGCGACCAGCACGAGCAGTTCGCGCCCATGTGGCACATGTTCGGCGAGAGCCTGCGCGACCGCCAGTGGCCGACGATGGACCCGTCCGGCTGGATGGGCGGCAACTACGCCGCCGAGGGGCTGGACGGTATCTGGAACCCGCTCAACTGGGCGAACTTCCTCCTCGTGTCGCGGTTCGACAACCTGTCTCTGGCCGCGTTCGTGGTGATGATCGAGATCCTCGCGATCCTGGCGGCCGGTGTCTTCCTGCTCGCACGCGAGTACGGCGCGCGGCGCAGCGCAGCGATCATGGTGGCCGTCGCCGTCCCGGTCTCCGGTTTCACCCTGTGGTACGAAGCGTCTGGGTGGCCGGCCGGGCTGATGGCGTTCACGTGGATCACGCACTTCTGGTGGTCGACCCGCCGCTTCTCTCGGGGCGGCACCAATCCGCTGGTGCCGTTCCTGTTCGGGTTCCTCGCGATGACCACCGGAAACCCGTACGCGACGCTGGGCGCGATCGTCGTGCTCGCCGCCGTCGGCATCGAACTGCTGCTCGCCCGGGGTTACGGGCGCCTGGTGCAGGTCGCGGTGATGGGCGCGTGTGTGGGTGCGACGGCGCTGCTGGTGTTCCTGCCGCTGCTCGGCAGTAGCGACGTCACGACCCGGGACTCCCTGGCGGCCATCGCGAACGACACCTTCCTGGTGCCGGACCTCGGTGACATCGCCGCGAGCAGTTCGCCCACCTACCTGCCCTCGATGTCGACGTGGGCCGGTGGCCGTCTCGAGGCCAACCCGACCACGTATTTCGTGTGGTTCGCGCTGCCCCTGCTGCCGTGGATCCGGTGGCGGGAGCTGCGGGCCCGCACGGCGGGCGCGGTCAGTGTCTTCGTCGTCGGCGGCTTCTATCTGGTGGCGACGCTCGCGCCGTCGAACGTGTGGTTGTTCCGCTGGCCGGTGCGGTTGGTCGAGTACCTCTATCTCGCGGGCGCGGTACTGCTGGCCCTCGGGCTCTCGTCGGGCCTGGCCCGTGACCACGTGCGACGCCGGGCCGTCACGACCGCGGTGATCGTCGGCGCGGGCGCGTACCTGTCCTGGGCCGTGCGTCCGGACGAAACCCCGACCCATCTGTTCGGACTGGCCGTCACGGCCCTACTGGTCACGGCGCTGCTGGTCGCGTTCCGGCGGGCCGGCGCCGCAGCGGCGGCGTCCGTGGCCGTCGTCGGTACCGCCGCAGTCCTGTTCCTGCAGTCGAGTCTGCTGCCCGCACCGGCCCCGAAACCGGACCAGCCGCCGGCACCGGCGACGGCGGCGCCGGCCTTCGATCTCCCGCGGGTCGCCGCGGGCACGTCCGGTTATCGCGGCACCGTGCTGCAACTGGCCGCGCTGGACCGCACCGGACCGGAGGACGCCCGCAACGGCGAGATCCTGTTCGGCAATCTGCCGCGGGCCGCGGGTGTCGAGTCGATCGCCAGCTACACCGGCATGGGGTTCGCCGAGTTCGCCGAAGAACTGTGCATGGACTATCGGGGCGCCACCTGCGCCGCGGCCTACGACCGGCTCTGGCAGCCGGCCGACGATCGGACGCCCGCCCCGTTGATCGACGTCATGGGCGTCTCGACTCTCGTGTTGCAGCGGGCGCTGCTCCCCGAGGTCGCGGCCGGTGACCCTCCGCCCGGCTGGCACGTCGCCTACGACACCCCGGTCCGGGTCGTGTGGGTCCGCGACGTCGTTCTGCCGGAGGCCGGGCGGGTCACGTGGGCGTCCCCGGGGGTCGAGGTGACCGCGGAGTCCTCGGCGCCGGCCCGCGCGGAGATCCGGTTCTCGGCCGACGAGCCGGGACATATCGTGTTCGCGCGGCTGGCGTGGCCGGGCTACACCGCGGCCGTGGACGGCCGAAGTGTCGATCCGTCCGATGGCCCCGCCGGGTTGCTCGCGGTGGACGTGCCGGCGGGGGAGCACACCCTGGTGGTCGAGTACCGGTCGCCGGGACTGAGGTTCGGCGTCGCCGCAGCTCTGGGCGCGTTCGCCGTCGTGCTGGTGCAGACAATTCTCTGGTACGTACGTCCCCGACGGCGGTCCGCGAGTCCGGAGCCGTCGGACGCCGCTTGATACCCTCGAGCGACGGAACGGCCGGGTCCGGACCGGAACAGCCGTGGGAATGTACATGTAGGAGCGGGATGAGCGAGTCGGCGTCGGTGGTACCTGTGGACGGGAGCACGGCAGCTGTTCGCAGCGCCCTCCACGAGCATCCGGCGTCGGGTCGACTGGTGGTGCAGCGAGGCGTCTTCACAGGACCGACGCCCCGGGTGAAGGACGAGCTCTACGCCTCCATCACGTCGGGGTCGGCGCATCGGGAGCGTTTCGAGCTGCGGCTGGACAAGGGCGCGGTCGTCGACACCGACACCTACTTCGGGCGTTTCGCGGCCAGCTACTACCAGCGATGGACCACGGTCACCGAGGTCGAGGTGTCGTTCGCGTACGACGCCGCCGGTGTCTCGCTGGCGTTGCTGCGGGGATCCGACTCGGGCGGCAACACCCGGACCATCGCGACCGTCGAGGTGGACGGGGCGGGAACGGCGCGTCTGTCCGCGAAGCTCGACATGTTCCTCGACGGTGGCTCGCTGTGGCTCGAATTCCGGGCGGTGGACGGTCCGCTGGGCGTCCGCGAGTGTGAGTGGACCGTGCCGGCGCCCGCCGTCATCCGGCCCGCCGCGATCGCCATCTGCACGTTCAATCGGGCGCAGGATTGCGCGGACACGGTTGCCGCCATCGCCGGCGACGAGCAGATGTGCGCCGGGATCGACGCCGTCTACGTCGTCGATCAGGGCACCGACCACGTGTCCGAGCGCGAGTCGTTCGCCGCCACGGCGGACAAGCTCGGCGACAAGCTCGTCTACATCCGACAGCCCAATCTCGGTGGGGCGGGCGGCTTCACCCGAGGCATGTACGAGGTGACGGCCGTCAACGAACACGCCAACGTCATCCTGATGGACGACGACATCCTGTGCGAGCCGGAGACGGTGCTGCGGATGAATGCGTTCGCGAACGTGACGACGGAGCCGACCCTCGTCGGTGCCCAGATGCTCTACCTGATGAATCCGCAGAACCTGCACGTGAGCGCCGAGGAAGCGGATCTGGGGAAGCTGCGTGCCGGCCGCTGGGCCGCGAATTCGCTGCACGACGCCAACCTGATCAAGAAGCGTCAGGAGAAGCGCGTCGACGCCGGGTACAACGCGTGGTGGTCCTGCCTGATCCCCGCCGAGGTGGTCTCGCGCATCGGACTGCCGATTCCGATGTTCTTCCAGTGGGACGACATCGAGTACGGAATCCGCGCCCGCGCAGCAGGTTTCGTCACCGTGACCCTCCCGAACGCCGGTGTGTGGCATGCGGACTTCCACTGGAAGGATCGGGACGACTGGGCCAAGTACTTCAGTGTGCGCAACTCGCTCATCGTCGCGGCCCTGCACAGCGACTTCGACACGAAGTCCTTGAGCGTGACCCTCGGCCGGGAGATCAGCCAGTACCTGGTGTCGATGCAGTACGGCCTGGCGCACACCACGTTGCGCGGTATCGAGGACTTCCTCGCCGGTCCTGACGTGCTCCAGGACGGCGGGCAGGCGGTCCTCGGTGCGATCCGCAAGGAACGCGCCCGGTTCCCGGAGACGGTGAAGCACCCCGCGAACGACGTCCCCGGTATCCGGTCGTCGGATCTGGTGACCCGGGTGGCGGGCCCCGAACCCGATTCGGCCCGTGAGGACCTGGTGCTCGCGAAGCGCGTCGCGATGCAGTGGCTGGGGCGCACCCAGCACGGCATCGCGAACATCCCCGCCGCCGACGCGCACTGGTGGCACGTCTCCCTCTTCGACCACGCGGTCGTGACCGATGCTTCGCAGTCGGGGGTGCGTGTCCGTCGCCGCGACAAGGACCTCGCGAAGGAGATCACCGCCCGGATGGCGGCGCTGCTCAAGCAGTTCCGGGAGCAGGGTGCGACCGTCCAGCAGCGTTACCGCGACGCATTGCCCGAACTGACCGCCCGGGAGAACTGGGCTCGGCTCTACGGAAAGTAGTTCGCCGCAGTCCTATTCGCGGATGCGGACCACGACCTGTTCGTGGTCCGCGGTGTAGGCGAGGTAGTCGAACGGGACGCCGGTGCGCTCGACGAACTCCGTCCACGCCCGGTGTTCGTGGTTCTGCCAGCCCGGGTAGTTGAAGTACTCGTCGAAGACGAGGACCGAACCGGGCACCAGCCGGTCCTCGAGGAGGTCGAGCACAGCCCGGGTCGACGAGTACAGGTCGGCGTCGAGGTGGGCGAACGCGACCGGCCCGGGATGCTCGTCGAGGAAACCGGGCAGGGTGTCCTCGAACAGTCCCGACACCAGTCGTGCGCCCGGCACCGTCGGCTGGGACTCCTGTGCGAACTCGCCGGCCGGGAAGCCGGTGCGCCACGCCTCGGGCAGGCCGGTCCACACGTCGAAGCCCCACACGTCGTGCCCCGTGGCGCGTAGGGACTCGCTGACGATCCGCAGCGTGGTGCCGCTCGCGACGCCGAACTCGAGCGCCAGGCCGTCGACCTTGACCAACTCCAGCGCGTACCGGAGCGTGTCGTGCGGATGCCAGAACACCGGTGCCGTCGGCATGTGGTCGAGCACGAACTGCGCGCTCTCGGCTGTCGCCCGGATGTCGAGAGCGTGCGTGATGTCGCGGCGGGCGCGCTGTTCCAGGACGTCGAGGCGTTCGCTGATCGCCGCCACCTGGCCGCGGGTCTGCGCGAGCTCGTCGAGGACCCGCCGGGTCTCCGCGTTGTGCGCGGTGAGCTCCGCGAGTATCTGGTCGTGTCTGTTCTCGTGCTCGATCCGCGCCTGGCGGTCGGACTCCCGCACCACCTCGGCGACCGCCCGCTGCATCTTGAGCCTGGCCGACTTCCGGAACCGATCGAACATGCGTGGGAACCCCTCTCGCGTGCGTACGTCGAGTTCGCACTCATGCTGCCAGGGTCGGACGGACCTTGCCGGGATGAATCTCGGGGTGAGTCGGGTCGCCGGCGGGTCAGGGGCGCTGGAACCGCTCCCGCCGTCCCAGCCCACGCAGGCGCATCCACTCGACGAAGCCCTTGGGGTCGCGCCGGTTCACCAGGAAGTACCAGCCGAATCGCGCGTACTCCTGGGGCAGCAGCCGGCGCATGCCCGGCTGGGACATCAGGTAGCCGCGGTTGCGGTACGTGAAGAAGCGTTTGGTCTCGTTGTCCGGGTACTGCGTGTGCATCCGGCCGCCGAGGATCGGCTTGAACTCGTCGGCGCCGTCGGGATGCACGTAGGCGGTCTGCAGGCACGTGCCGAACGGCAGCCCCGACCGGACCAGGCGGCGGTGCACCTCGACCTCGTCGCCGCGCACGAACAGGCGCAGGTCCGGGACACCGACGGTGTCGATCGCGGCGGCCGAGAACAGCGCGCCGTTGAACAGCGACGCGATGCCGGGCAGCAGATCGTCGTCGCCGAGTTCGGAACGCAGCCGCTTCCACTCGACGCCGCGGCGGAGCGGAAACGCCAGCCGGTCCGGGGCGTCGATGTCGCACACGACGGGGGAGACCTCCGCCAGGCCGTGCCGCTGCGCGCACGCGAACAGCGTCGCCAGGACGTCGGGGCCCTCAGGGCGACCGTCGTCGTCGGCGAGCCACACCCAGTCCGCGCCCAGCGACAGCGCGTACAGGATGCCGAGGGCGAAACCGCCCGCGCCGCCGAGGTTGTGCTTGGAACCCAGGTACGTGGTGGGGACGTCGGCGCTCTCGACCAGTTCGCGGACGTCGGCCTCGTCGGCGTTGTCGACGACGACCAGGTGATCGAGGGGGCGCGTCTGCCCGGCCAGCACCTTCAGGGACTGGGCGAGCAGCTCGCGGCGCTTGTGCGTGACGACGACGCCGATGATCTTTTCGCTGTTCGTGTCACCGATCGTCTCGGTCACGACGCCCGCTCCTCGTCCTCTTCTCGCTTCATGTCGGCGATCACCTGGCGGACGTGGTCGGCGGCGTCGTCGCCCTCGTAGGCGCGGACGACGTCCTCGATCTCGCCGTGCTGGCGCACCTGGCCGTGGTCGATCCACATCGCGCTGTCGCACAACTGCGCCAGGAACTCGTTGGAGTGGCTGGCGAAGACGAGGATGCCGGAGCGTTCCACCAGCTTCTGCAGCCGGATCCGGGCCTTCTTCATGAACTCGGCGTCGACGGCGCCGATGCCCTCGTCGAGCAGCAGGATCTCGGGGTCGATGCTGGTGACCACGCCCATCGCGACGCGCACGCGCATGCCCGTCGAGTAGGTGCGCAGCGGCATGCTGAGGTACTCGCCGAGTTCGGTGAAATCGGCGATCTCGTCCATCTTCGCGAGCATCTGCTTACGGGTCTGCCCCAGGAACAGGCCGCGGATGATGATGTTCTCGTAGCCGGAGATCTCCGGGTCCATGCCGACGCCGAGGTCGAACACCGGCGCGACGCGGCCGCGGACGCGGGCGCTGCCACGGGTGGGTTCGTAGATGCCGGACAGCAGCCGCAGCAGCGTCGACTTGCCGGCGCCGTTGTGGCCGACCAGTCCGACGCGGTCGCCCTCCTTGAGCGAGAGGGTGATGTCCTTGAGCGCCTCGACGACGATGACGTCGGAGTCGTTGCGGCCGATGGATCCGCCCGCCTTGCCGAGGAAAGCCTTCTTCAGCGAGCGCGACTTGGCGTCGAAGATCGGGAAGTCGACGCACGCATTCCGCGTCTCGATGCTCACGTTGCCGGTCATGTCAATTACTCCTCGGACCCCTAGACCCAGTAGGCCACGCGGGCCCGGTACTTGCGCAGCGCGAACAGCGCGATCGCCCAGCCGACGGCGGTGATGGCCAGCACGATGTACCAGTGGTAGGCCTGCTGATCCTTCCCGAGCATGGGCGCGCGGACGATCTCGAGGAAGTGGAACAGCGGATTGAGCTCGGCGATCTTCGCGCGCTCGGCGACCTGCCCGCCCTGGGCCTTGAGGGCCTCGGTGGACCAGAAGATCGGGGTGAGCACGAACAGCAGCAGCGTCAGGCTGCCGAGGATCGGTGCGATGTCGCGGTAGCGGGTGGCGAAGATGCCGAACACGATCGACACCCACAGCGCATTGAGCACCAGCAGGGCGAGAGCCGGGATCGCGGCCAGATCGGGCCAGGTCAGGTTCCGCCACACCCCGAACGCGACCAGCATGATCACGTAGATCAGCAGGTTGTGGGCGAAGAACAGGATCTGCCGCCACACCAGTCGGTAGACGTGCACACTCAGCGCCGACGGCAGCTGCTTGATCAGGCCCTCGTTGGCGATGAACACCTCGGAGCCCTCGAGGATCGACGCGCTGATCATGGCCCACACGATCAGGCCGACGGTGACGTACGGCAGGAACTCCTTGATCGACATCCCCAGCAGCGCCGAGTACAGGATGCCCATCGCGGTGGCCTGTACGCCGGTGGCGATCGTGATCCAGAACGGACCGATCACCGACCGGCGGTACCGCTGCTTGATGTCCTGCCAGCCCAGGTTCAGCCACAACTCGCGCTGCGCGAAGCCGTCCCGGAGGTCCTTGAACGCACGACGGAACGTCTGCGAATCGGACACGACGACGTCGGTGTCGGCGTCGGACGCCGGTTCGTGATCCAAGGCTGCTGCTGACACGAGTTCCGAGCCTACCGCTCGCGTCGGAAGAACCCGCGTGACCGTCGCGTCGGGTTACAGGTACTGACCGGTCCCCCCGGGAGCGGGACCGTCGTCCGGGACCTGCATCCGGTGCTGCGGACCCATGCTCATGCCGGGCGGAAGCGCACCCTGCCGCATCTGCTCGAGCTGCGCACGTGCCGCCATCTGCTGCGCGAACAGGGCCGTCTGGATGCCGTGGAACAGCCCCTCGAGCCAGCCGACGAGCTGCGCCTGCGCGATCCGCAGCTCCGCATCGGTGGGCACCGAGTCGTCGGTGAACGGCAGCGTGAGCCGCTCGAGTTCCTCCCGCAACTCGGGTGCCAGACCCTGCTCGAGTTCCCGCACGGACGACTTGTGGATCTCCCGCAGCCGAGTGCGGCTGGCGTCGTCGAGAGGCGCCGCCCGCACCTCCTCGAGCAGTTGCTTGATCATGGTGCCGATTCGCATCACCTTCGCCGGCTGTTCCACCATGTCGGTGAGCGAGTCGCCGTCCGCTCCCTCGGGGGCGGCCGTCTGGGCGCTCCCGTCCTGGGTGGGCCCGGCAACGGGCACGGGGTGGCCGTCGGGGCCGATGACGAGCACACGTTCGTTCTCCGGTTGCGTCATGGCTCCATCTTGTACGGTTCCGTAGCGGATTGGCGAGGGCGGGTTGGTGGTGTCGAAAGTGTCGTGTGCTAGCACGCATTCCGAAAAGTCGGATCTGAATCACAGGGTGTTGACATCGGGTCCTAGAGTGTCGGGCATGGCTTTCGACGTTGCCCGGGTACGGGGACTGATCCCGTCGTTGGGCGACGGATGGGTCCACCTCGATCCACAGGCCGGCATGCAGATCCCCGACGCGGTGTCGCGCACCGTGTCGACGGCCTTCCGCGCGTCCGCGTCGTCGGCCGGTGGGAGGCACGTGTCGTCCCGGCGCAGCGCGGCGATCGTCGCCGCCGCACGCGAGGCCGTCGCCGATCTGGTCGGCGGTGATCCCGCCGGTGTCGTGCTCGGGGCCGATCGGGCGGTGCTGCTGGCGTGGCTCGCGGAGTCGCTCAGTTCACGGTTGGGGCTGGGCACCGGACTGGTGCTGTCCCGGCTGGACGAGGAAGCCAACGTCGCCCCGTGGCTGCGGATCGCGAGCCGCTACGGCGCGCAGGTCCGTTGGGCCGAGGTGGAGATCGAGACGTGTGAGCTGCCGAGCTGGCAGTTCGCGGAACTGATCCAGCCGACGACCCGGCTGATGGCGCTCACCGCCGCATCGCCGATCGTCGGATCGGCGCCCGCGGTCCGCGTCGCGGCCGACCGGATCCACGAGGTGGGGGGCCTGCTGGTGGTCGACGCCGTCGGCGCCGCACCGTACGCGCACCTCGACATCAACGAGCTGGGCGCCGACGTCATCGCGGTGAGCGCGCCGTCGTGGGGTGGCCCGCAGGTCGGTGCGCTGGTGTTCCGCGATCCGACGCTGCTCGACCGCATCCCGGCGGTCTCGCTCAACCCGTACGCCCGCGGCGCCGAGCGAATGGAGGTCGGCGGTCACCAGTTTGCGCTGCTGGCCGGGCTGACCACGTCGATCGACTTCCTCGCCGGGCTCGAGGAGACCGCGACCGGCAGCCGTCGGCAGCGCCTCGAGACGTCGATCAGTTCGCTGCAGGCCTACCACGACCAACTGTTCGACTATCTGTTGCGCTCGCTCGACGCGCTGCCGCAGGTGACCGTGATCGGGCGGTCGCCGCTCCGGGTGCCGACGCTCAGCTTCACCGTCGCCGGTGTACCCGCCGACAAGGTGGCGGCGCACCTCGCCGACAACCGGATCGCGACCGTGAGCGGTCCCCAGAACGGCGGCCGGCTGCTCGACGCGCTGGGCGTCAACGACGAGGGCGGCGCGATCACCGTAGGCCTCGCGCCGTACACCACCCGTTACGAGATCAACCAGCTCGTCAAGCACCTGTCGGCGCTGGGCTGAGCCGCCCCGTCAGTCCTCGCCGACGGTGAGGACCACCTTCCCGACGGTGTCGGGGGAATCGAGCAGCTCGTGCGCCGTCGGCGCCTCGGTGATCGGCAGTTCCGCCGACACCACGGGCACGACGATGCCGTCGCCCACCAGCGGCCACAGCTTGTCGCGCACCGCGGCGATCACGGCGGCCTTGCTCGACGGCCCGGTCTCCGGACGTCCCCGCAGGCCCGTCGCGAGCACGCGGGCACGCTTACCGAGCAGCTTGCCGATGTCCAGTTCGCCCTTGCGGCCGCCCTGCATGCCGATGATCACCAGCTGGCCGTCGGGCGCGAGCGCGTCGATGTTGCGATCCAGGTACGACGCCCCCATGTTGTCGAGGATGATGTCGGCGCCGCGGCCACGGGTGGCTTCGCGCAGCACCTCGACGAAGTCGGCCTCGCGGTAGTTGATCAGGATTTCGGCGCCCAGTTCGGCGCAGCGCTCGAGCTTGTCGGCGGATCCGGCGGTGACGGCGACGCGAGCACCGAGCGCCTTACCGACCTGGATCGCGTGGGTGCCGATGCCCCCGCCGCCGCCGTGGACCAGCAGCACCTGGCCGGCGTGCAGACCGCACTCCATCACCAGGTTCGACCACACGGTGCACGCCACCTCCGGCAGCGACGCCGCGGCCCGCAGGTCCAGCCCCTCCGGCACGGGCAGCAGTTGAGTGGCGGGAACCGTGACCTTCTCGGCGTAACCGCCGCCGGCGAGGAGCGCGGCGACGCGGTCGCCCACCTTCCAGCCGTGCACGTCGGGGCCGATCTCGGCGATCACTCCCGAACACTCGAGGCCGATGATGTCGCTCGCGCCGGGCGGCGGCGGGTAGAAACCCTGCCGTTGCAGCAGATCGGCGCGGTTGACGGCGGTGGCGACCACGTCGAGGAGGACCTCGCCGCGGCCGGGCGTCGGATCGGGAACCTCGGACCAGGACATCACGTCGGGTCCGCCGGGCTCGGAAACTGTGATCGCGTACATGTCCCCGACGCTAGTCCGGTCGCGCCGTCCCCACCGCGCGAGTGTTCCCCGCACCGGCACGGCGCCCGACATGCGGTTCGATTCCGAACGGACAAACCGTGGTGGGCAAGGTAACTCGTCGTCCTGCAGCCCCGACGTCCGAGGACCGAACCGGTCTCCTCTTTTCGTCCGAAAAGTGTTGTCCACGAACAGGAAGAATGCGCGCGTGTCGGGAATGTCGTTGGCGGAACAGGATCCGGAGAATGGGGTCGACCGGTTTGACAAATCTCACGAAACTCGCGCGAGTGTGCTGCACACTGTCGAACGACCGATAGCACTACGATGCATTCGTGACAGCAGATGCTCGAGTAACCACGGGTGCCGGGGTGGCGTGGCTCGGTGCCGAGGAAATGCGCGCGTGGCGCGGTTTCATCGACGGCAGTCAACAACTGATGGCTGTGCTGAACCGGGAGTTACAGTCCGCGCACGACATGTCGCTCGCCGAGTACCGGATCCTCGTGATGCTGTCGGAGTCGCCGGACGGCTCGCTGCGCATGAGTGACCTCGCCGACGGTGTGCTGTCGTCGCGCAGCCGACTCACCCACCAGATCCGCCGCATGGAGACCGAGGGCATGGTCGAGCGCAGCCAATGCGTCGAGGACGGCCGCGGTGTGCTCGCGGTCATCACCGACGAGGGCCGGCGCCGTCTCTCCGAGGCCGCGCCGACGCATCTGGCCGGCGTCCGCCACTACCTGATCAACCTGCTCGACAAGCAGGAGATGCGGGTGCTGGCGAACGTCTTCGACAAGGTCGACAACGCCATCGGCGACCGCGCCGTCGGCTGAGCGGTTTCACGCGCCGCCGTCCGTGCGGTTAGGATCCCCCACGGAAGCGTGGCAGAGCGGCCGAATGCACTCGCCTTGAAAGCGAGCGTGGCGTCAAACCCACCGGGGGTTCAAATCCCTCCGCTTCCGCCGATGGAAGAAGGCTCTGATCTGGTTTCAATCGCCAGGTCAGGGCCTTTTTCGTCGTCTGGCAACTGCGTGGTCAGTCGGCCCGTGCCCACGTCTTGCCCACACTTGCCTTCGATCGTGCCTGATCGAGCGCGCTGCCCACGGCCTCGAGGTCGTCGTCGAACAGGTCCGCGTACGTGTCGAGTGTCATCGCGGCAGACGCGTGTCCGAGCATCCGCTGGAGTGCCTTCACGTTGACGCCGGCCGACACGGCGAGCGACGCCGCGGTGTGCCGTAGGTCGTGCGGCGTCACCCGAGGGACGCCTGCGCGCTCGACGGCCTTCGTGAACCACCCCGTGAAGCTCACAGAGCGGCGCTGGTACTCGCCATCGCGGCCGGGGAACACGAGATCCTCGCGCCCCTTGCCTTCGCACTCACGCGCGAGCTCGGTGGCGAGGAACTCGGGGATCGGGACCCACCGCGTCGTGTGACTCTTCGGCGTGCCGACGTGCATCTCCATGTTCACCTGCACCGCGTTGTCGACGACGTGCAGACGCTTCCGCAGCAGATCGAGGTGCTTCACCCGCAGCCCGACCGCTTCGCCCCACCGCAGGCCCGTGTAGGCGAGCAGGAGGACGAGCGTGCGGCGGTCGCCAGCCTCGTTCGCGAGCGCCTCGACTTGCTGATGGTCGAGGTACACGCGCGGCTTGGGCTGCTTGCGGGGGAGGTTCTCGACACCGCGGGCCGGGTTCTTCGCGAGCCGACCGGACTTCACCGCGGTGTCGAGGATGCCGGCGAGGACGCCGTAGGCGCGGATCACGACGGAAGCGCCTCTGCCTTTCACCTTCCCTCCGTCGACGGTCTTCGTGCGGCCGAGGTCGGCGATCCACCGCTCGACCGAATCGAGGTCGACGTCGGCCAGGCGGACGCGGCCCCAGCGCGGCTCGACGTGCACGCGCCACGCCGTCTCTAGCGACCGGTACGCCGACGGCTTCAGGTCGGCCTCCTTGCGCTCGAGCCAGTCGGGCCCGATCTCGCCGATGGTGATGTAGCCGAGCTTCGGCGGGATGTACTCGCCGCGCATCTTCTCGACCTCGACGGTAGCCGCGAAGGCCTGCGCCTGGCGCTTGCTCGTGAACCCGCGCTTGTCGGTCTGGCGGCGGTCCGGCGTGCGGTAGCGGACGCGCCAGCGCCTGCCGGCCTTCGTCTCGTAGGACTCGATGGTGGCCATCAGTCGCCCTCGGCATCAAAAATGCTTGCCTCGCCAATTCCGGTCTGCAGTGAGACGTTTCGCCCGTCGCTCTCGATTTGCCGGTTAACGAGGACGGGTTTGATGCTCTTGCCGGTACGACGCCTCAAGCTGGGCACCGGTGAGAGAAACTCGGGCTGCGAGTGAACGACGAAGTCGAGTCCGCCATCGGTGAGCGAGCGCATCCCGTCGAGGAAGAACCACAGCTCTCGGGCCGTCGAAGTTATGGTCGCAGTTGGATGAACTTCGCGATCTCCGTCGGTACCACCCTGCATGAGGAGCGTATTCGGCGAGACTTCCAGGGCGATCGCGAGGGCAACCAGATCGTCCACATCGATTCTCCTGTCGCCCTTCTCAATTCGGCTGAGCCCGAGGGGCGGGATTGGCCTGCCGATTGCGGTCAGCCTGCGCGAGAGTTCCGCAATCGAAAGCCCTCGTTCCGTCCGCCAGCGGGCGACGTTCATTGACGCTGCCTCGCCCATGGGGCCGAGGGGGTTCTTCTTGTCGCTCATCACCGAAGTATGAGGCATCAAAATGATGTTCGCCAGCATCTTGTTGACTGCGGAACCATCGACATGCATAGTGTTCATTGAACCTATCGAAATGATAGGTAAGAACATCACCATGAAGGGCTGGCAATGTCGAACTCACCTCTCGCCACAGCGGACGAAGCCGCGGAGTTTCTTCGCACGACCACCCAGCGACTCGCGCAAGATCGCTATCTCGGCACCGGTCCGCGCTTTGTGAAGCACGGCCGACGTGTCCTCTACCGCTGGGAGGACCTCAACGCGTACGTCGAGGCGAACCTCTTCCAGCGCACCGACGACCGACCCGCGGCCGTGTGATGGCCACCGTGACGGGCACGACCGAGGACCTCGAGCAGCTCGTGAGGGACATGGACGACGCCGGCCCCGGCGCTACCGAGTCCAAGACCTACCGCGCGATCGTGGCCGAGCTCGAACGCCGCGCAAACGAAGAAGCCCCCGCCGAGAACCCCGCAGTTGGCGCTACGGGCGACGAGGGCCAGGTCCACCCCAACTTCCAGGAAGGAACGGATCCGATCGCGACTGTACCGAACGCCCAGGCCTGCGAACGCTGGGACGCAGCTGCTGCGGCGAGTCAGACCGACGAAGAGATCGACATCGAATCGATCATCCCGGACTGCATCAGGCCCCGTTGGTGGGATCACAACGCATTTAACGGCCGAACGCCCGCGTCGGCGGAGATGCGTTCGGAGCATCGCTGGATCGCGCTCAAGCGCCACGCCGGCAGTTCGTACAACCACCACGAGACGATCCTGCCGGCGCACGCCGTCCTGTCGATCCGTCAGATCGTCACGGAGCGTGATCCCTCGATCTACCTCGAGCGGTGGCAGCACGTCGAGGGCAGACGGGCTCGACCCGATGGTTCGAGGTACCGGTTCACGCTCGACGAGGCGGAGGAGCTGGCGAACGCGCTTCAGCTTGCTGTCGCGGCCGCGCGCGAGGGTGCGGGCACCGTAGAAATCGATCGGCTCGACAGTGGAGTGCTCGGCGAAGGAGAGGCGCGATGACCTCGGTTGAGCTGGTCCTGGCAGCCCTCCTGGCTTTTCAGTCGATCGCCTGGATAGCAACGGATTTCAGGAGGTTACTCAAGAGCTGAGACATCGCTGTTCAAGGCCCGGTGCAACGAACCTGAACGGCAGCCGGGACGCGAGTACGAGTCTCGCGTCCCGGCGTGAAAGAAGGAGCTCACCATGCCCCACAACGAGGGTATCGGGACCGAGCGCAGGTCACTCGTGATCGGCCTGGTGGTCGCACGTGAGTGCTGAAACCGTCCCTGCAGATGGTGATTGGGGTGGACCTCTCGGCGAGTGCCTCCCGTCGGATCGCTTCGAATGGGAGCGGATCGTGCGCCGAGTCCACATGGTCCAGTCGACCAAGCTTCTCGCGTTCGTGCTGGCTACCTACGCGGACATGAACGGTTCACGAGTCCGCCCGGGAGTCGGCCGACTCTCGCGGGTTGCGGGCGTCACTGATCGAACTGTCAAGCGGGCCCTGGCGACCCTTCGTGAACTCGGCCTCATCGAGCGCGTGAAGCAAGGCAACCGATGGGCCGGCCACGCCGATGAGTACCGGCTGACGATCCCGACGAACCTGCTCGATCTGCCGATGCTAGACCCGGACGAGAACGACAGGTCTGGGGGACGCCAGTGACACCTAGACAGGTATCCACAGGGACGTGTCTGAGTGACACCGGTGTCCCCCAGACCCGTTCATCCAGAGTAAGTCTGGGGGACATTCCAGCCGGGTCTGGGGGACATCTGAGGCAAGTCTGGGGGACATTTCGCGAAGTCTGGGGGACACGGGTGTCACCCCACCATCACAAGGTCACCATCCCAGGTAACCACCCACACAACCATCCCAGCGTTCGTGCCCGATTTGAGAACGCAACTCACGACCGCATGTGCGTGCGAGGAGAACGATGAGAGATCGAACTGGCGAGCGCATTGACGACGAGCCAACTGCGGTCAATATGACCACGGTTGCCCACGACTCCCGATGCCGAAGCGGCTGGCTCGGCGAGGATCTCGACGGTCGGCCGATTCCGTGCCTGCGGTGTCGGCCGCATCTGGCGAGCACGGCGGTCGTCAACGATTGCAGCGTGCGATGACCGATCTCGTCGCCCGCCTGGACGCACTCGGGGTGCCGGTCGACGCATCCCGACGCGAAGCGCTCGAGACGCTTCGGCTGAACGGCGGGGGAGTAGCGACGACGGCGATCCGCGTGGCGCTGGCCGAGCGTCGACGCCGAGCGGGTCTCACACCCCGCGCGCACGCCGTGCGGAAGCCTGGCGGGGACCTGCGTGTCCCTGAGCGACACGCAGCCCAGGTCCGGCGCGCCCGCGCCGCGCTCGAAGGGATCTACGACGAGAGGCTGCGCGGTGCCGCCTGTGTGGGCCGCCACGAGCTTTTCGATGCCGAGTTGGACTACGAACTCGCAGAAGCGCGTTCAAAGCGCCACAGGGCCGCTCAAGCGATCTGCGCCCGATGTCCGGTCATCGCTTCCTGCCACCAGATCGCCCACGTGCACGCCGATTCAATCTCGGGCGTATGGGCAGGGGAGGTGCGCTGAGTGGCGCTGCATCGCCGCGGCTCGTCGTCCATATGCGCCACCGGTGGCTGCCGGTATCTCACCCGGCATCCGTCCGGGCGCTGCCCGACCCATCAGGAGGAACCCGTGCGATTGCACTCGAAGAATCTGCGCACGAGCGTGCGCACCGACGAAAGCGCCACGCGCCCGGTACTGCTCACCTTCGCCGGCCTGACCGTCGCGATGACGGCCGCGGAAGCGCACGAGCTCGGTGACCGGCTGCACGATGCTGCCGAGGAGGGACGAGCGTGATCGCCTCGCGGCTGACTGCGGGTGATCGAACGTCTCTGTCGTACGCGGACATGTCGGTGAACAACGTCACCGACCGTCACATCCTCGACCCGGAGCATGCGACCGACCTCGACACGAACCCGCTATGGCGCGGTGGGTGGAAGTGGTTCGACATCGACGTTCCGGCCATGCGGCTGCGTTCCCACACCCGCTACATCATCCAAGCGTCCACCTATCGCGCGACGTGCCCACACAAGACGGGGAGGATTCCAAACAAGAAGTGCCCCTGCGGACTCCACTACGTCCACGATCGAGACGGCTTCCTCTCGCGAGCAGGGCACATGTGGAACTCCCCACAGATGCGCACCGTGATCGACGACCAGTCAGCACTCCGCGCCGCCCTCTGTCTCGTCCACGCCCATGGCCCGGTGAGGCTGGACAAGCTCGTCAGCCAGAAGTGGGGAGGTGCAACCGCGCTCCGTGCGCGGACCCTCACCCTCGACTGCATCCTCCTCTCGGAGCAGTTCCACGTAGCGCAGCCCGGTGCGCAATCGGAGTTCACGTCGGTATACGGCGTCGACGTCGGAGTCTTTCCCGAGGTTCTCACCGGACGCCGCGCATCGGAGTTCATGGCCGATGTCGAGAAGCTGTACGGGCGGCAGACGTGACCGGGCCGCCGATCCAACAGTTCGGCGCCGCGGTGCTGTTGCAGGGGCCGGCGCTCACCGCCGCACGGCACGCGATCCGCGCCGCCCAGCACAAACGCAACCGAGACGGTCTTGGTCCCTCGCCGACGCTCGTCGAGCTCGACGCCGCGCTCGTGTCCGCACTCGGACATCCGGACGTCCGCGACGAGGTTGACCTGTCACCGTCGGTTCATGAGTCCGACGACATCACGATCGCCGATGCTGCAGCACTTCTCGGCGTCAGCGATCGGCAGTGCCGACGGCTCGCGACGCAACTCGGTGGACGCGTCATCGGCGGCCGGTGGCTGCTCGATCGCCAGACCGTGAACGACTACCTGATCGAGAGAAGGGAAGCCTGACATGGATCGACGACAGATCGTCGACTACATCGCGGCGCTCGACGACAACGAGTACAGCTCGCTCCTGCGGGATGCCCGCAATACCCCGCCGCCGGCGCGCCCGCAGCCCGGCGTTGACCGTCTCGCGCAGGCGTTCAACGACATGCGCGACGCAGAGCAGGAGGGCCGCCAGTGAGCACCACCCGTGTGACCTACGACGGCAGGGGGGTTGTCCAGACCCCCGCCCCCGACCCGACCCCCGAGGGGCCCGAGCAGGCGTGGGCCCGGCACTACCTCCAGCACGTCGCCCCCGGCGAGCAGGCCGCACTCGGCAAGGCCACCCGCCAGGCCGAGCGAGAGTTCCGCGCGGCCCTCGCCGACCAGCCGTGGGTGCAGGCCCTCGTCGACTTGGCCGCCGCCCAGCGTCGTCGCGACGTTGTGGCCGCGATGGTCGAGCGCGCACACGCAGCGCTCGGGAGCGAAGCGCCACCGCGGAACATGGCGGCACTCGATTCGATCGCGGGGTGGCACGACGGGCAGATCTCGCCCGACTTCCTCGCCCGGCCGATCGCTGCGGTTGTCGACGATGCAGCGAGCGAACGGATCGCACGCGAGATCGCCGAGAGCAACGCAGCCGCAGACGCCGTGATCGCCGACAGCGAGAAGCTCGCAGAGCTGCGCGAGCAGAACGCGCAAGACACGCAGCGCGCAGAGGCAGACCCTGCAGCCAGGGTCAGGCTTGGCGGTGGCCGCGTGGAGGTCTCGACGGTCGACATCGACGGGGTGACCTACACCCGACACCACAACCTCGACACCAACGAGTCCGTCATCGTCGACGCCGACGGCAACGAGTACCGACGTCCCCAGCAGTTCCGGGCACCCGAGGCCCCACCGGACTGGACGACGTAGAGGCCCGGGCGTCAACGTCGCCCCGCCGCGCGACGACAGCCGGCACCGCGGACGGGGAGCGATGGCAGGCGAGGCCGGACCGTCTCCTTCATCGACCAGAGACCCTGCCAGCGCCCGAGGGACCGCCCACCGACACGGTGCGGCGGTCCCTGTTCGTCGGAGGCCCTGGCCGGCCGAGGGGTAGGGGTGGACCCCCTTCGAGGTCGAACGGCCGCAACACGGCGAGGCGTCCGATCTCCCCCCGACGTCCTGAACAAATCGGCCCTACCGAAAGGAGCCCGAATCGTGGCCACCACGACCCGAATCCCGAAGCCTCCGATGCCGCTCAAGACCGGCGGCCGGCGCCTCTGGCGGTCGGTCCTCACCAGGTTCGCGCTGGCAGAACACGAGAAGGTCATGCTGCTCGAGTGCTGCCGCACCATCGACACCATCGACGACCTCGTCGCGATCGCCGCGGCCGACGGCGTCGTGATCGAGTCCCCGCAGGGCCGCAAGGCGCACCCCGCGCTGACCGAAGCGCGCCAGCAACGGCTCGTTCTCACCCGATTGCTGCGCATGCTCGGCATCCCTGACGACGCCGACGAGCCCACAGAGGGCGACGATGCGTAGGCGCCGGATGGAGACCCCGACACCCCAGCAGGCCGTCCCGGCACGCTTGCGGACGTTCGACGCTGCGGATTGGCCGGCCGACACCGCTGCCGACAGTTACGAGCTGTGGTCGGCTGCTCGAACGGCGTGGGCAGACGAACACGGCTGGCCGGGCGGTGCGCTCGACCTGTTCCTGTCCGCCGTCGACGCGAAGTGCGTGATCTACGGCCGACGCCCGCCCCGTCGACGAAGCTGATCGGCCTTCAACGCCGATCAGGCCAGATTGTCTGACGCTCGTGCAACACTGATCGCCCAGAACACAGTTGGGAGGGGAAGCATGCCTGCGGTACTCGGCTTCATCGCTGCCTTCGTCGTCCTGGCGCTCATCCTCACGTACTGGAAGCTGCTCATCGGAATCCTCGTCCTCGCGGCAGTCGCGGTCGGCGCCTACCTGACAATCGGCGAGTGGCGCTTCCGCCGGCAGAAGCGCATCCGAATCGAGCGCGGCCGTGCGTCCCGCCTCGCAGCTCGCGCGGAGACGCAACATGAGCAGTACCTCGCTGGCGATGAGCGGGGCCTGTACGGGAGCTATCGGCCGTCGTCGCTCGACTGACTTAGCTACGAGCGCCCAGGCCCCACAACGCGAAGGCACGTTCTGCCAACTGCAAGCTGTCCCTCGGCAGGCAGTAGCTGTCGGACTCCGAGATGTAGAACGAACTTCTGGCCGCGGTTGATTGGAGGCGTTGCCTCGTGACGGGCGTCACGCGTCTGGTTTGATTGCGCCCAATAGACTGAAGTCCGAAGTTGAAAGAGATCACGATGACCGGTGCCGGGCGATGAGCCTCGATGTGTTGCCAGATTTCATTGCTGGAGTGGACGGCTACGAAGTCCTTCCCACTGGCCGCTGGACCTGTACAGAGCAGTGTTTCATCGACCGATTTGTGACGGATCTCCCTGACAGTCAGCGCAGGAAGGAGATCTTCGACGACTTCACCCAGTACCGGGCGATGCAGGCTCAAGCTGGCCTCGTTGTGATCTCATACTGGATCGATGGAAGCTTCACTTCCGGGAAGCTTAACCCCGGCGACATCGACGTCACAGCCGTAATTGACGGCGAAAACTCGGCCCCTAAGCCAGGGTACGAAGACTGGATGACCCCGATGGACAAGTGGAAATCGCTGGTTCATCCAGAGGTTGGCCGTACCTTGTTGGTAGACGGATATTCGATCGTGAAGACACCGGACAGCCACCCGAACATCAGCGCATATCACCAGATGCGTGGATACTGGGACGACTTCTGGCAGCGAAGCAGAGGCACTGGCGAGGCGGCCTCGAAGGGCTACGTGGAGGTGATGTTCTGATGACTGCGTTCGAAAACCTCTTTGAACTGAACCAGGGCCTCTCATCGATCGTCCGGCGTGAGGTGCCCTCCGATGACTGGATGACGAGAGCGAACATCCAGTCTGCGCGCAGTCTCCGGGACCTTGTCCATGAGAGTTGGATGCCGTTCCGAAAGGGGATACTTGCAAGGTTCCACGATGGTGCCGTCTCGGGGCATACTGCGCCGGCATATCAGGTACTTCGCACCGCATCAGAGTTGAACGATGCCGTGGTGGCTGTGTCGAACGCGATGCTTGAGAAGCCGTTCGCGACCATCAACGATTCGGTTCGTAAGAAGCTCGGCCTACTGATGAGACCTGTCCTCGCCGGCTCCGTCGAGATCGACTTGGTCTGCCCAATTCCCGGTCTCGACGAGGACGTGGCGCTACCGAACGAGATCGACGGTCAAACGGTGATGCCCGAACTGGTACAGCTGAACTCGGTCGGAGTCCAGGCCTTAGACCGGGTTCTGAGTGTGCTCAGAACCGCAACCACTCCCAGCGACCGCGACAGCTTGGGCGGACATTCCGAACTCATCGGAGTCGACGGCTGGCAGAAGGTTGCGAGACTCGCCAACAGGTGCGTGGAGGCAGACTTCACGATCGACTTCACTTCCCGGACGGACCCCAGCGATTGGTTCTCGTTCGCTCCGTCGCACGCCGCGGCTCTGAAGTCCTTCATCAAGGACCGTTCGTTGACGAGCGTCGAGGTCGAATACACCGGCCTCTGGCAGACCGCAAGCAGCGTTCGTACTTGGTTCGATCTCGAGACCGCCACCAAACAGCGCGTGAGTGGGACGGTGCCGAAGGACCTGCTAGCTGAGTCGATGCAGTTTCTCGACCAACGTGTACGCATTGTTGTTCGGGAAGATCTCGATACGGAACAGGAAGGGCCGACTGTTCGGCGCAAGCTCGTACGGATCGAGGGCATCGACCACTGACCCGGTGGTGGGAGTTGACGCGTAGCCGTCATGTCGGAATTTGGGACTTCCTGCGGCGCCCGCCCACATTTTGCCCACACTTGCTCACGAAACCGGGTGAATCAGTGCGACTGATCTTGAGCTATTCGCGCTGGTAAGGCCCGATTCAGCGGTACAACCAGGGGGTCCGAGAGAGTTCAAATCCCTCCGCTTCCGCCAAGAGCCCCTCACCTGCACCGCAGGTGAGGGGCCTTTTTGTGGTGTGGAGAAGCGCTAGCCGGCGCATCCGATGCACGTGCGGGCGCCGGGCAGGGCGTCCAGCCGCGCCTCGCCGATCAGGTTTCCGCAGCGGGCGCAGACCCCATAGGTGCCGTCCTCGATCCGTTGCACGGCCGCGTCGAGTTCCTCGAGTTCGCGGCGTGCGTCGGCGAGCAGAGCGGCCACCTGGGCGCGCTCGAACGCGATGGTCGAGCCTTCGGGGTCGTGTTCGTCGTCGTCGGTCGTGAACTCGGAACCCTCGACGATCGCGGTGAACCGTGCCGAAAGGGACTCGATGCGTCGTTCGGTGTCGGCTCGTTCCGCGGCGATCCGGGCGCCGTGATCCGGAGCGGACATCGGTGAACCTCCAGCACGAGGACTGACAGGGAAGAAGAAGAGCGGACCGATGCGCTCGGTCGCCTCACGGCGAAAGGCGCAACGCGGCTCCAGCCGAACGGAACTCCGCGAAGGCAGATAATTGAGCCCGGGGGACACGGAGCGCATCGATCCGAACAGGTCAACGCCGTCCCCCGCGGGGGTATTCCAAACGTTCGGAGTGATGTAGGCCACCCGTCGGCCGTTGCCCGGCGGCGGCTCGGATCCGTACGTACCGTGGGTGTCCACCGATACCCAGGGGGAGGGCGGAGGAACGATGGGTCGAGCAGCAACGACGGTCGCGGGGGTCGTCCTCGCGCTGTCGATGTCCGGGCCGGCGGTCGTGGCACAGGCCGCGCCCGTCCACCAGGCGCCGCCGGTGGCCGAGGCGGCTGCGCGCGTCGACCACGTGGTGAGGATCGACGACCGGCGCACCGCACTGTTCGTGTTCTCGCCGGCGATGGACAAGATCGTGCAGGTGCAGATCCTGCATCCGGACGGGAACGCCGAGCGGCCGTCGCTGTACCTGCTGGACGGCGTCAGCGCCGGATCCGAGTCCGACTACACCGAGAGCACCTGGACGCAGAAGACGGACGTCGTCGACTTCTTCGCCGACAAGAACGTCAACGTCGTGCTCCCGGTCGGTGGCACGGCGAGCTATTACACCGACTGGGAGAGAAACGATCCGGTGCTGGGCACGAATCGGTGGGAGACGTTTCTGACGAAGGAACTCCCGCCGATCGTCGACGGACGCTTCCACGGCAACGGGACCAACGCGATCGCGGGACTGTCGATGGGCGCACAGGGCGCGATGACGCTCGCCACCCGGAACCCCGATCTCTATCGCGGCGTGGCCGCGCTGAGCGGCTGCATGGACACCGGCCGCGTCGAATCGCAGGCGGCGGTGCGCGGCACCGTCGCGTCGAAGGGCGGCGACGCCGACAACATGTGGGGTCCGTCCGGCGACCCCGCATGGCCCGCGCACGATCCGACGGTGAATGCGGAAACACTGCGCGGCAAGGACATCTTCGTCTCGACCGGCAACGGCCTCGCGGGTCCGTACGAGCTGGGCGCGCCCGACGCCGTCGAGAAGGTCGTGGTGGGCGGACCGCTGGAGGCGGCCTCCAACTCGTGTACCCAACTGTTCGAGGCGCGCCTCTCCCAGCTCGGTATTCCGGCCACGTTCCTGTTCCGCCCGTACGGAACCCATTCGTGGCCGTACTGGCAGGACGACCTCCACGAGGCATGGCCGACGTTGGCCCGGGCGCTGGGAGTCTGACGAGCGTCAGTCGAGCTCGCCGGACAGCATCGCGAGGTAGTCGTCGACAGGCCCTGCGGTCAGCAGTCCGCTCGCCGCGCCGGCGATCTGCCCTGCGGCCGGAGCCAGCGCGGCGTGGCTGCGCCTCATGAGGGCGGTGTCGTGTACTTCGACCGCCGCCGTCGCGGCGAGTGCCCACAGTGCCTCGGCGAGGTGGTCCGCAGGCGGGTCCGGGAGGGATCGCGCCGCAGCTGCGGCCTGCTCGCGACGGCCGTCGGCGAGGAGGAGCAACGGGCGTGCCCACGGCGCGTACGGGCCCCAGTCGATGTCTCGGTCGAACTCGATCGGCCGCCTCTGCCACACGCGCAGACACAGCACGGCCAGCGGCAGAATTCCCCGGTCGACGCCGGTCATCCCGGCGTCCTCGAGGCTCGCGGAGGCACTCCGATACGCGGATTCAGCCTCCCTCCAAGGGATCCCGCTCGCCGCTCGCCGCATCGCGCGGTACCACGTGGCGAACGGCGCCACCAGCGGACGCTCGTGCAGCGCGCCGAGCGCTTCCACCGCGTCGGCCTGGTGGTCCGCGTCGTCGAAGCGTCCCAGCCCGCCGAGGGCCTGCATGCGGATGAGGTGGCCGAGGACCTCGAAGTTCACCAGCGCGTGTCGACGCGCGAGCCCGAGAATCTCCCTCCCGATCGAATCCCGCTCGGGTGCAAGGCCGCAACGGTGGAAAGACTGCATGAAGACTCCGCTCAGGGCATGTGCCAGCAGGGCCGGATCGTCGAGTGCTCGCGCCAGACGCTCGGATTCCGCGGCGGCATCCACGGCGGCCGGGTCGCGGGTGCCACGCGACTCCATCGCGACGACCGCCAGCAGCCGACACCGCACGCTGTCGTTGCCGTCGGGAAGGGCGGCCAGCGCGCGCCGGGCGGCGGCGACGACGTGTGCAGCCTGCTCGGGATCGTCGGAACGTGCCCAGACGCCCGGTACGTCGTAGCTCCCGATCACCCGGGCGGTGAGCACGGGATCGCCGAGTTTCTCCGCTGCGGTGATCGTTGCGAGTCGTTGCTCGCGGGCCGCGGTCAGTCCGGCGCCGCCGGTCACCGCGAGGCTGCGCAGCAGGCTCACCGCGGACTCGAGTCGGGCGCGCGAGCCGCCGCCGGCGACCCGCTCGTAGGCCGTGGCCGCGGCGGTGAAGACCCGCGCCGTGTCGGAGTCGTCTCGGCCGCGATCCAACTTCGGACTCTGCTGCAGCACATCGATTTCCAGTTGTCGCAGCGCCGGAGACGGGTCGATTCCGAGCTCGTCCGCGAGCCGTGCCCGCGCGCGCCGCAGCACAGCGAGGGACTCGCCCTGCCTGCCGCAGCGGTAGAGCGCGAGCCCGAGAAGCCGCCATCCCTCCTCGCGCCACGGATGCTCGGTGACGTGCGCGTCGAGTTCGGGGACGGCGTCGACCTCCAGACCGAGCGCCAGAAGGGTCCCCGCCCGGCGTTCGACGGCGACCAGCCGGAGCTGCTCGAGGCGTACGCGTTCGCTTCGCGCCCAATCCATCTCGTCGAAGTCGGCATAGGCGGGCCCGCGCCACGTCGCGAGAGCGGCGTCGAGTAGTTCGCGGGAACGATGGGGCGGCATGCCGGCCGACTCGACGACCATCCGCTCGAAAGCCCAGGCGTCGACCGCGTCCGGGACGGGACGTACCGCATATCCGGGTCCCTCGGTGACGAGCAGAGTTGCCGGCGCACGCGGCGGACGGTCCGGCTCGAGGGAGCGGCGTAGTGCGGCGACGAACGTGCGAACGGCAGCGGCCGCACCGTCCGGCGGCGTGTCCCAGAGATCGTCGATCAGCACGTTCAGCGGGACGACGCGGCCCCGCGCCGCGAGCAGGCGGGCGAGGACGGCGCGATGACGTGGCCCCTTCAACGCGACGGGACGACCGCCGTCGTCCCACGCCGCGGTCGGGCCGAGCACACCGAACGTCGTCGACACCGGTGCTCGCCCCTTCCCGTCGCGTGCTCATCGATTGCTCATCCGTTCCCGCCAGGGTGGACAGCGCATCACCGACAGCGAAAGGACCGACACATGTCTGCAGTGCACTCCGGGCCCACGATTCCCGGCTTCGACTACCAGCGCGTGACCGTGGCCGACGGCGTCGACCTCAACGTCGCCACCGGCGGAACGGGCGACCCGATCGTACTCCTGCACGGCTTCCCGCAGACCCACCTCATGTGGCGTCACGTCGCCGGTGCGCTCGCCGACGATCACACCGTCATCTGCCCCGACCTGCGCGGATACGGCGCCAGCGACAAGCCGGTGGAGGCGGACCGCGACGTGTACTCCAAGCGCACCATGGCGGCCGACGTGGTCGCCGTGGCCACCGCGCTCGGCCACGACCGCTTCGCCCTGGCCGGCCACGATCGGGGTGCGCTGGTCGCGATTCGCGCCGCGCTCGACCATCCCGAGACCGTGACGCACCTCGCGAGCCTGGACGTGCTGCCCACCCTCGACATGTGGGACGTGTTGCACGGCGCGAACGCGGCCGTGGCCTTCCACCTCTATCTGATGGCCCAGCCGCCGGGGCTTCCGGAGCAGATGATCGAGGCGACCGCCGACGCCTTCTTCGGCTACTTCCTTGATGCGTGGACGCGGAATCCCGACGCGATGCCCGCCGAGATTCGGGCCGAGTACCTGCGGGCGTCGCGGGAGGCCGTGCCGTCCATCGTCGCCGACTACCGGGCCTCGGCGGGTATCGACGTCGAACACGACCGCGCGGACCGTGACTCGGGGCGACGGCTCGCGATGCCGGTCACCGTCGTCCAGCAGAACTGGGGCGACGCTCTCGGCTACGACGCGGTCGCGCTGTGGCGGGCATGGGCACCCGACCTGGTCCACCGGACGACCGACGCCGGTCACTTCATGGCGGAAGAGTCGCCGCGGGAGATCGTCGCAGTCCTTCGCGATCTCCTCGTGCGATAGTCGCGGCCGCCCGCGTTGTGGCGCCGCTCACTACACTCTGACCGAGTCGGCGCAGCGGGCGCTCGGAGTCGAGTGGAGGGCACGGAAGTCATGTCTGCGGTGTCTGCCACGCGTTCGGGCCGCGACTCCCTGCTGGCGCGGATGACGCGGATCCTGGACGTCTTCGACGATCCGAATGCCGACCTCAGCCTCGATCAGATCGCCCGCCGATCGGGGCTGCCCCGGTCGAGCACACACCGGATCATCGTGGAGATGATCGAGCTGGACTGGCTGACGCGGTGGGGCCGCAACTTCCGCCTCGGTCCCCGCGCGCTCGGTGCCGTCGGACCACAGGCCACCCACGCCCGCATCCGGGTGGGCGCGAGCGGGGTGCTCCAGGAACTCTTCCTGCGTACCGGAATGGTGATCCATCTGGGGGTTCTCGACGGCGGGCAGGAGTATTTCCTCGACAAGATCGGTGGCCCGTTCGCGCGGCGCCTCCGCTCGCGGGTCGGTACCCGGCTCCCCGCCGATCGCGGGGCCGGCGGGCGGTCGATGCTCGCGCTGCTTCCACCGGAGGAGGTGGACGACATGATGGGACCGGTCCTCTCCGGTCAGGGTGCCGGGGCCCGATGGACGATGCCGGCGCTGCATGCGGAACTCGCCCGGATCCGCGCCAGGAAAGGCGTCGCCTTCGAGACCGTGGCGACGGGCGACGGCACCGAGATGCTGATTGTCGGGAGCGTGGGCTGTGCCGTCCGGTCGAAGGACGGCGCGGCGGTGTCCCTGAGCGTCGCCGGCGACGCCCACTCGATCCACCCCGATCGGCTGGCGCCGCTCGTCCGGGAGGCAGCCGCCGCGCTGGCGAGGACCGTCTGAGCCCATTCGTCTCGTGTGGCGGGACGAGCGCGCCGCAGTCGCCGGACTCGTGACTGACTGTCTGCGAAACGCACACGACGAAGGGGTTGCGATGAATCGTTTCGAAGGACGGGTTGCGCTGATCACCGGCGGTGCGCGCGGGCAGGGACGTTCGCACGCCGTCGCGTTCGCGGAGGGCGGCGCCGATGTGATCGTCACGGACCGCTGCGCGTCGAGCAACGTCGTCGGATACCCGATGGCCACTGAGGACGATCTTCAGGAGACGGTGCGGCTGGTGGAGAAGACCGGGCGCCGTTGCCTGGCCGTGAGGGCCGACGCGGCCGACCGTCCCGCCATGGAATCGGTGGTGGCGCGGGGGCTCTCAGAGTTCGGCCGGATCGACATCGCCGTCGCCAATGCCGGAGTGTCCGTCCAGGGTGCTGTGCAGGACACCTCGTCGGAGGTGTGGGACGAGGTGATCGGCACGAATCTCACCGGCGTGTTCAACACCGTCGTCGCGGTGTCGCCGACCATGATCGGGCAGGGCTACGGCCGGATCATCACCATCTCGTCGATGCTGGGACGTCAGGGCAACACGAACATGGCCGCCTACTGCGCGTCGAAGTGGGGGGTGATCGGCCTGACCAAGAGCGCCGCTCTCGACCTGGCGAAGTCGGGGATCACCGTCAACGCGATCGCCCCCGGCAACATCGCTACGACGATGCTGCACAACGATGCCCTCTACCGGCACCTGCGGCCCGATCTGGAGACGCCGGGACCCGACGACATCGAGAGCATCATGCGGGGGCTGCACGCGATTCCGACGCCGTGGCTCGAGCCCGGTGAGATCACGCGTGTGGTTCTGTTCCTCGCGGACGACGCCAGCGCACACATCTCGGGCACGGTGGTCCCCGTGGACGGCGGCAACGCCGGCCGCGTCACGGCCTGAACATCTTTCACGATCACACACGTGAGGAAGGAGGACGCCGCGATGACGCCGCACCTCGACGACGGCCGGATCCGAGAGATCGAAACCGGCACGGTTCCAGATCGTTTCGCTCGCGGCTGGCACTGCGTCGGCCTCTCGGAGTCCTTCAAGGGCGGCAAGCCGCACGCGATCCAGGCGTTCGGCACCAAGCTGGTCGTGTTCGCCGACAACGAGGGCGACGTGCAGGCTCTCGATGCCTACTGCCGGCACATGGGTGGCGACCTGAGCAAGAGCGGGATCAAGGGCGACTCGGTCGCGCGGGGTCGAGCGCCGCATCGAACGCTCGACCCCACGGCCGGTGGCACCGAGCTCAGGCGCCGAGTGATCCGCTGAAGAAGTCGAGAGCGCCGAACAGATCGGAGGAGGCGCCGAAGAACTCGGACAGGTAGCTCAGGTCCATGGGAGAAAAACCTTTCGGTCGTAACGGGTTACGCGGTTGCGCACTGCCATGCTGCACACCCCGGCTGTGGGCCGGCTTGAATCCGTCTGGCAGTTCTCTGGCAAACCCGTGCCGCGCCGAGTGATGTCAGTTCGGGGCCGCGATCGCGATGCGTCCTGGTGCGGGCGGCGCGACGGGGGAGTGGGCTTCGAGGTACGAGGTGAGGGCTTCGAGATCGTTTCCGGCGGAGGCGGGTTCGGTTCCGCCACGCAGAGCGGTGAACCCGTCGCCGCCGTCGGCCAGGAACTTGTTGACCGCAACCCGGTAGCGGCCGTCCGGGACGACGGTGGTGCCGTCGACCCGCAGATCGGCGATGCGGGCGCCGACAGGCGCAGCACGGTCGATGCGGTAGGTCAACGACGCCGACGGCGCCAGGATCAGCTCCAGCGTCGAGCCGTCCGGTCTCGTCTGGAACTGTTGCTCCAGAACTTCTTTCAGCTGCGCGCCGGTGAGGGTGCGCACCTCGAGCGAGTTCACGAACGGCTGCACCTGGTAGGCGTCGCCGAACGTCACCGTCCCGTCGGCGCCGCGGAGCAGGTCGGTCCGCACGCCGCCGGGATTGGTGAGAGCGATCTGCGCGCCGCGCCCGCGCGCGGCCGCGAGTTGGGCGTCGGCGATGAGGTCGCCGAGCGGGCTCTCGCCGCCCGGTCCCGGCTCGCGGGTGATGTCGGCGGTGATCGCGCCGACGGGTCGCTGCGCCACCTCCGCCGACTGCACGCCGGCGCGGGCCACCAGGTCGGCGACGGTGGGATCGGGCGGGATGTCCTGCGTCACGATCTGATTGAAAGCCTGGGTGCTCGGCCGGTCGACCTCGCCGGTGGCCCGGTCGAGCGTCATGTCGACCACCGAGACGATCCGGCCGTGGGAGGCCGCCTGCATCACCGGCCGTGGGTCGCCCGCCGGGTCGTCGACGCTGCAGTTGTACTGGGCGTGGCTGTCGGCGGTGAAGATCGCGTCCACCAGCGGCGTCGCGCGGGTCGCGATGGTGCGGACCGGGCCGTCGGCGAGGTCGCACGAGTTGGGCCCGCCGACCGTCGGCTCGTCCCCGCGGTGCAGCAGCACGACGACCGCGTGGACGCCGAGGAAGTCCAGTGTCGCGGCGGTCCGGTCGATGGTGGCGAGTTCGTCGCCGAACTCGAGTCCTGCGACACCGTCGACCGCCACCTTCGCCGGGGTGTCGGAGGGCATCACCCCGATCACGCCGACCGGGACGCCGTCGACGTAGTCCACCGTGAACGGGAGCGTCGCGGGGGTGCCGTCGGCGAGAGCCATGTTCGCCGCGAGAATGGGGAACTTCGCGCCCGCGAACTCGGGTTCGAACTGGCAGCCGTCGACGGTGTGGCAGCCGCCGGTCTGCATCCGCCGGAACTCGCCGAAGCCCTCGTCGAGTTCGTGGGTGCCGACCGAGGCGGCGTCCACGCCCATCGTGTTGAGCAGGTTGACGGCCGGTTCATCGTGAAACAGTGCGGATTCGATGGGGGAGGACCCCCAGTTGTCGCCCACCGAGTAGAGCAGCGAGTTCGGCGCCTGCCCGCGCAGCTGCCGAATGTACGCGGCGAGGTACGCGGCCCCGCCGGCGTCGACCGGTGGGCCGTCGGGACGCAGGATCTGTGCCCGCGCCCCCTGCGGCGGTTGCAGGCTGCCGTGCAGGTCGTTGATCGCCAGCAGGCGGACGGGCACCTTGTCGACGTCCGGCGGGCGCGCCTGCGCGGTGTGGATGCCGACGGTCAGCGACGTGCCGAGCGCGGCGGCGAGAACGATCGCGGGGCCGCGTCGGCGGCGTCCGGACAAATCGCTTCCTGGTCGGCACACCGGGACGAGTTTGCCAACGAATCGGTGGTGGCGGACCCGTCGACCGATAACGGTTGGATTACACCGTGGGCGACCCGGCCGGGATCCCGGCCAGTTCCTGCGCCGCCGGCGACGTCGCGAACGCGAGGAACGCGTCGTTCTCGTGGGGATCGCCGATCGTGATCCGCACCCCGTCGACGCCGTACGGGCGGATCAGCACGCCGGCCTCGGCGCTCGCCTCGCCGTACGCGGCGGAGCGGTCGGCCAACGGCAGCCAGACGAAGTTGGCCTGCGACTCCGGGACGTCGTAGCCGGCGGCCCGGAGCGCGTCGCGGACCCGGTCGCGCTCGGCGACGACGTCGTGCGTGCGGCGGAGCAGTTCGTCCCGCGCTCCCAGGCACGCGATCGCAGCGGACTGCGCCACCGCGTTGACGCTGAAGGTGATGTGGACCTTGGCCAGCGCGGCGATGATGGCCGGATCGGCAACCGCGTACCCGACGCGCAGCGCGGCCAGGCCGTACGCCTTGGAGAAGGTGCGCAGCACCACGACGTTGCGGCGGGTGCGGGCCAGGTCGATGCCGTCGACGCCGGACCGGTTGTACTCGAAGTACGCCTCGTCGAGCGCGACGACGACCCGGGCCGGGACGGCGTCGAGGAAGCGCTCGAGCTCCTCTCGGCCCAGCGCGGTCCCGGTGGGGTTGTTGGGGTTGCACACGAAGATCAGACGGGTGCGGTCGGTGATCGCGGCCAACATCGCATCCAGGTCGTGGCCGTGCTCGGGGGTGAGCGGCACCGGGACCGAGACGGCGCCGGCGACCTTGGTCACGACGGGGTACGCCTCGAACGAGCGCCACGCGTAGACGACTTCGTCGCCCTCGTTGCACGTCGCCTGGACCAGTTCCTGGCACAGCGCCACCGAGCCGCAGCCGGTCGCGATGTTCTCGGCCGGTACCCCGAGCGACTCGGACAGCGCGCGGATCAGCGCGGCCGACGTGTTGTCGGGGTAGCGGTTCGCGACGGACGCGGCGTCCGCGATGGCCTGCGCCACGCCGGGCAGCGGACCCTGGGTGGTCTCGTTGCTGGCCAGCTTGATGGCCCCGGGATAGCTGCGGCCCGGCACGTAGGTCGGGATGGATTCGAGGTCTGCGCGGGTCACGGGGGTCACGATGCGATTATGCGCCCCGCGATCGCGTGCACTGCCGCCGTGGTCGTGCCAAGGTTGATTCATGCCGGGGATCTTCCGGGACGACGCCCCCTTGCGCTCCGACGTCGACGCCCCCGTGGAGTCGGAGGAACGCGTGCCGCTCACCGCCGTCGAGCCGGATCGACCGGCCCGCGGCGGCATCGTGCTCCTGCACGAATCCCGAGACTTCGCTCCCGCGCTGCTCGATCTGATGCGCGCGCTCGCCGCGGAGGGCTGGGTGGTGGCCGCCCCGCATCTTTTCCACCACGAACCCGCGCACAGCGACAGCGAAGTGTTCGGCGAGACCCTGTTCGCGGCCTTCGACGCCACCTTCGACTGGCTGGTCGGACGTGGTATCTATCCGGACTGTGTGGGCGTCCTGGGCTTCGACGACGCCGGCACCGCCGCGTTGCTCGTCGCGACGAACCGCCCGGTCGGGGCCGCGGTCAGTGTGTCGGCGCGCGGCATCGTGGCACCGCTCACCGACGACACCCCCGCGCTCGTCGACGCGGCGCCGTCGCTCCGGGCGCCCTGGCTGGGCCTGTACGGCGAGGACGATCCGCGAACCCCGCCCGAGCATGTCGAGCGACTGCGGGATGCCGTGGCGAGGTCGGACGCGCCCACCAACATCGTCAGCTACGTCGGACTCGCGCACCGCGCCGACGAACCGCCCGTCCCGGAGCCGTCGGCGGACGACGACGATCCGCTCGTGGTCGCGATCCTCGACGCCCAACGCCGGATCTTCGACTGGTTCGACAGCAACCTGAGATAGGAGATGACGCTGACCAGGCGTTTTGCGTTTGCTGGCGAACTCTGTGTAATGTTTCGCCCGGCGGATCGGAAACGAGCCGGCCCCCAAGGAGGCGTGCCAGAGCGGCCGAATGGGACTCACTGCTAATGAGTTGTCCCCCTTAAAGGGGACCGGAGGTTCAAATCCTCTCGCCTCCGCCACACTGGTCCTTTCGCGGGTCCAGTACAACTGAAGATAGAACATGCGCCCGTAGCTCAACGGATAGAGCACTTGACTACGGATCAAGAGGTTAGGGGTTCGAATCCCTTCGGGCGCACATCAGAAAGACCCCCACCTGCAGTGATGCAGGTGGGGGTCTTTCTCGTTCCCAGGAAGAGGGCATTTGCCGCCGTTTGGTGATGTGGGCGGGCTCACGCCTCGCCGTCGACGGTGCCCTCGAACCGATGTGCCGTGTAGGCGTCGGCTGCGGCGACTGCGCCACTGTTGATCCATCGAGGTCGCTCGCTCGCGCCTTCACGACCCGCCGACATCGCCTGCCAGAGGTCGCGTGCCAGTCGCTGGATCTCGTCCACTCCGACGTCGTTGCGTTCGACGACGTCGAAGGCGACGATTCGCATTGCCATGCCGTCGTCACCCCTGTCCGACGAGTTCGGCTGGAGAGTCGAGGAGCAGGGCCATCTGTCGGTATCCGTACGCGGTGTCTGCGCCCGGCTCGACGATGGCGATGTCGATACGACTTCCGTTGCGGCCGTCGACCCTCATGACTCGGCACGGCTGGCCGGGCTCGGGGCCGGTGACGTCCAACCCGTCGTCCGAGTCGATCTGGCGTTGCATCGCGCTGACCGCGTTCCAGTCGAAACGGATGCGCGCGACAGGGCCGAGTCTCGGGGTGAGAGCGACGACGAGGTCGTGGAGTTCGATGCTCAGGTTCTGGGTGCGCGGCCACCACACCGCTTCCACCTCACCCAGGCTTCCGGTGCTGAACAGCAGCCTGGTGATGCGGGTCGGGGCAGAGAAGGGCTGGCCTCCGTCCCCCGGCGGAGATTCCCGGCGAAGGTCGAAATGGGCAGGAGTTTGCGTCATTCGAGACGCTCCTTAGCGTGGCCGCGAATCGGCCTTGATTTCCAAAAGCGGCCCGCACGGGAGTGCCGATGCGTGGATAGCTGCGATGACTCGACCGTACACGTCACGAGTCTGCTGAACGCCCAGGCGCTCGACCGCGCTGTCCGTGCTGCTCGCCGGTTCTCGGGCCGCCGCGCCGAGACGTGTGACGCGTAGGCTGAAGGTATCGACGTGCTAGGTCGCCGGCGGTTCTCGTACGGCAGTGCATCGGTCGGACAAGGATCGGTTTCGTCCTCCGATGAAGGAGCGGCAGGAGTCATGACACGACAACCGGATCTGGTCAACGGCCTTCTTTACGAGGTCGAGACCGCGGACGGCCTGCAGCCGTTCCCCGTCCCGAGTCGTACTCCACGACTGGTCCTGCGTGGGCAGAAGTCGGGGTCCGGCCAGATCGCCGGTGCGTGGTGGCCGTGGACTTCGAACCTCACCGCTCAATTGCACGACCTGATCTCGGTGCTGGCACCGCGAACGGGGCCGATCGAGCGGATCGCATTCGATTGGGACATGCTCAGCATCAACCAACGTCGAATCGACAACACCGATGGGATCCGGTTCACCGAACCGCTGCCGGGGCAGCCCGCCGGGGTCATGTGCCTGATCGGCACGGATAGGCGCGGCACCCTCCTGGTGGTGATTCCACCGACGACCCAGCCGCAACGCGCTTACGACGACATGCGATCGATAGTCGACGACGGCTACCGGGTGGCATAGACACTCGGCGTCGAGGCGACCGGCTGATCAGGCGCACGCCGAGAGTTGTTCGTCTGCAGGTAGATTCATGCACCCTGCTCGGTCGGCGGCGGCGGGGTCTTACGCTGTTGCTCGGCGCGTGCGGTGTCGGCCCGGTGGATCTGGTCGAGTTCGTTTCGGGCGGCGCGCCCCCGTCGGGAGGACCGCCGGGCTCCGGCCAGAAGTAGCGCGAGGCCGGCCACGCCGACCGCGCCGACGACGACGCCGAAGAGGAAGAGCGTCCCGGTCGATCCGGTCACGTGGTAGCCCAGGATGGAGAAGTCATCCGTTATCGCGTGCTCACTACCGCCGTTGGTCAGGACTCCCGCGACCGCGATCACGATGGCTGCGATGAGGAGAATCAATCCGATGATCACAAGCATGTCGACTCCAGTCGGAAGTGGGTGTTCAGGGGCGTGGGACGTATACCCGTTCCTGGACCTCTTCACACCAATGCCGTGCCGTACGGTCGGACGATCCTGACGTTCCTCCGGATCCGACAGCCTCCTGAGTCATGCGCGAAGCGCGACAACACGATTGCGAGGTATTTCGTCGTTCCCATGTCTCTCTCGGGGGAGGACACTCGGAGAATGAGGCTCGGAATCCACTCCCCGCCGAATCACAGCAGGGGTGTCTGTTGCACTGCTGCGGTCCGCGTCGACGGCCGCGGCCGATGAACCCCGGGGACCGGGCCTGGGATCTCGGGTATGCGGCAGGTTGGCGGTTGGTGCGCGCCCTGCCGGAGCGGTCGGCGAGGCGACTGTTCGACTTCGCGGCTGATCGCGCGGCCCGGGGCGGCGGCCCGGACCAGCTTCGTCGCAATCTGGCCCGGGTGCTGTCCACGACGCCTGCGCAGGTGCCGGACGATCTCGTGCGGGCAAGCCTGCGTTCCTACGCCCGCTACTGGTGCGAAGCCTTCCGGCTCCCGACGATGGATCCGGTGCGGCTGGTCGAGGAGATCGAGTCGTCGGCCACGGGGCTCGGCAACATTCACGAGGCGGTCGAGCGCGGCAGGGGTGCGGTTCTGGCTCTGCATCACAGCGGAAACTGGGACATGGCCGGTGTATGGATCGCGCGACGCGTGGGTCCGCCGGTCGTCGTCGCCGAGCGCCTCCGGCCCGAATCGCTGTACCGCCGGTTCGTGCGATTCCGGGAGGGGCTCGGATTCGAGATCATCCCCCTCACCGGCTCCGCGCAACCACCGTTCGAACAACTGACCACGCATCTACGCCGCGGGCGGATCGTCGGGCTCCTCGCCGAACGCGACGTGACCGGCACGGGCGTGCCCGTCACGTTCTTCGGCGAACCGACTCGCATGCCGGCCGGGCCGGCGCGGCTGGCGCTCGACACCGGTGCGCCCCTGCTACCGGTCAACTGTTGGTTCACACCCGACGGCTGGGGGTTCCATGTCGGGCCGCCGATCGACACGAGCGGTGGACTGCAGCCGACGACTCAGGCGATGACCAGCCGGTTCGCGGCGGGGATCGCCGCACACCCGGCCGACTGGCACATGCTGCAACGGGTGTGGACCGCCGACATCCGGGTCGATCGGTAGCACGCGGTATGCACTGTGCGTCCACGTATTTCGTCGACGGCTACTCCGACTCCAACCACCGGTGCAGCGCGCTGCGTGACTGCGCGATCTTGTCGTCCCACGCTGCGCACTGCTCGCACTGTGGATAGGCGAGACCGTCCGGCCCTACCCCGGGCTCCCGGTCGGCCCGGGCGATCCGCATGCCCGCCGGGCAGTCCAGGAAGTTGTGGTACACCCGCGCCGCCCCTCGTCGAGTCGAGAAATACGGCAGGAACTTCCTCACACTTCTTCACCCCGGGATGCCGATCGAAATCCGATATGCCCTGACGATGCCGTCGGAGGTCCCCATTCGGATAGGGGACAACGCCCCGTCGCTCCAGGGGCTTTCGTCCTGGACGAACCCGAATGGAAACGCCGGACGCCCCCACCTGCGGTGTGCGGGTGAGGGCGTCCACGGGTGACGGAGGGTCTACGAGCCGAACGGCAACTCCAGCGAGCCGAAGGAGAAGCCGGACGAGCCGGCGGACGAGCCCGTCGATCGGCGCCACGGCCCGCGGATCGCGACGGTGATGCCGGGGCTCTGGATGTTGGCGTACAGCGTCTGGCCGTCGTGGCTGAACGCCGGACCGCAGAACTCGCTGTCGTTCAACTCGTTCCGGGCGACGGAGACCGGCTCGCCGCTCTCGGTCACGCCGATCAGGTGGCTGATGCCGTCGCCGTCCTCGGCGAGGATGAGACCACCGTGCGGCGAGACGGTGATGTTGTCGGGGCCGTCGTAGTTACCGGTGTCGACGGACGGGTCGGGGTTGACCCCGAACAGCGTCTTCAGTTCGACGGTCTGGGTGGCCGGGTCGTAGAACCACACCTGTCCGTCGTGCTCGGCGACGCTGCCGTCGCTGGTGCGGGCGAAGCTGGCGACGAAGTACGCGCCGCCGTCGCCCCACCACTGCCCCTCGAGCTTGCGGCTGCGGGTGACCTGGTCGTTGGTGAACTGCTTGCGCACCGAGGTGGTCTTGGCGTCGCGGTCGGGGACGTCGACCCACTGCACGGTGTACTTGACCCCCGGCGTCGCGGCCTGGGCGAGGTCGGGCACGTGGGTGCCGTCCTGGAAGCACTTCATCGCCTGCAGGCTGCCGGCGGTGTCCCCGCCCGGCGACTGTGCGAGCGCGTGGAACGCGCCCGGTCCGCCGACGAAGCCCTGCGGCGGCGTCCACCGGAAGAACAGGCCGTTGGGGCTGCCCGCGTCCTCGGTGAGGTAGACCGCGCTCGACGACGGGTCGACGGCCACCGCCTCGTGCGCGAACCGGCCGAGGAACTTCAGCGGGATCGGGCTCTTGCCGACGTTCGCAGCCTGGCTCGCCGGATCGACCTCGAAGACGTAGCCGTGGGCCTTGGTGAAACCGTTCGACCCGGCACGGGCCTCGGTCTCCTCGCACGTGAGCCAGGTGCCCCACGGGGTGATGCCGCCCGCGCAGTTGTTCACGGTGCCCGCGACACTGACGTACTGGGCCTGACGCGCGCCGCTGCGGTCGAGCGTCGTCGTGGTGGTGCCGCCGCGGGCGCCCGGGTCGTAGGTGAGGCCGTCGACGGCCGGGACACCGAACGGCTCGCTGCCACCCACCTCGTGGTTGGTGACGATCGTGGTGCCGTTGCCGGCCGCGAACACGCCGTTGGCGTCGGGATCGCTGGGGAACGGGACGCCGCCGTCGAGCAGCGTCTCACCCGAGCGGGAGACGATCGTGTACGAGAAACCCTTGGGCAGGGCGAGGATTCCGGCGGGATCGGCGACGAGCGGGCCGTAGCCGATCGCGGCACCGGGGGCGGCGCCCGCGACGGCGGGGCGGAACAGGGTGCCCACACTGCCGGCGAGCGTCACCCCGATTCCGGCGAGGGCGGTGCGCTCGAGAAACGTGCGGCGGTTGAGCGGTGACATGGGCACGATGCGGCCTCCCTGTTGATGATCAAGGTCGGGAGGAAGGTAGGACGGCAACCGCAACGACAGAATGCGGCCGGATGGCCGGTCGGTGAACCGGGCCGGAACTTCCGCGTACCGGCGCCGGATCGGAAGCCGCGCGTGTGATGGCGGGCCGCGCAAACGAAAGTCCCCCACCGGATTCGCCGGTGGAGGACTTCCACGTTGCGGAGGACCGCGGTGTACGCGCGGCCGCGCTTCGGGTCAGCTGAAGGAAGCCAGCGTTCCCAGCACACCGAGGATCGTGGCGACCGCGGTGAGTGCGCCGGCGATGCCGCTCACGACCGGCTTGACCTCGGCGACGGACGTGGCGAACTCGGAAGAACTCATGACTGCTTCCCATCCATTTGTTTGTTTGATTGCGCAGATCGCGCGCTCGCAAGTTACCCCAAGGTAAGGCCGGGGTGTGCACCCTCCCCGGAATTCACCCGTGGATTCAACCGGCCCGGTCGGCCGGGTCAGCGACTCCAGCTCGAGGGCAGGATTGCCGCGACGGCGCCAAGGGCGAGGCCGGTGAAGACGACGAGCCAGAGGATCGCGAAGGGGGACCGGCCGAGGGCGAAGGCGATGGCGCCGGGAATCAGCGACAGCAGCACGAATGTCACCGCCACCGCCAACCGCGACGCGGCCGTGTGCGCATGCGCCCGACCGCGGTGCGGTCCGTTCGGAGAAGCACTCATGATCTCGCCCCGCTCGGAACACCCCTATCGACTGACCTTACGCCGGATCTCGTCGGCTCAGCCGTCGGGCGTTTCAGGTCTCGCGAATATTCGGCAGGTGGGGGAGCAGGTCGTCCGCGTGGATCGGCAGTTCCCGCACGCGTGTCCCGGTCGCGTTGCAGACGGCGTTGACCACGGCGGCAGCGCTGCCGACGTTTCCGATCTCGCCGGCGCCGCGGGAACCCATCGGGGTGGCGCGCTCGTCGACGTCGTCGAGCCAGATCGCGTCGATGTCCCGGACGTCCGCGTTCGTGGGGAAGTGATACGTCGCGAGATCCTGGGTGACGACGTGCCCGAACCGCCCGTCGCGGACGCTCTCCTCGAACAGCGCCATCGAGATCCCGAACGTCATGCCGCCGAGTAGCTGCGAGCGGACGGTGCGCGGGTTGACGACTCGGCCGATGGAGAACACCCCGAGCATGCGGGGAACGGTGATCTCGCCGGTGTGTATGTCGACCCGAGCTTCGACGAAATGCGCTCCGTAGGAATTGATTCGATAGTCGTCGTCGGGTTCGGTGTCCGATTCCGCGGTCACTTCGGCTCCCGGGAGGGGATCGTCGCCGAACTTGGCGCGGAACTTGCGTGCGGCCGTCAGGATCGCCCAACCCCACGACGACGTCCCGGACGATCCTCCCGCGACGGTTCCGTACGGCAACGCGGTGTCGCCGATCTCGAGTGCGATGCGTTCGGGGTCGCAACCCAGGGCGTCGGCGGCGATGAGCGTGAGCGTGGTCCACGTGCCGGTGCCGATGTCCACGGCGCCGATCTGCACGCCCAGCCGACCGTCCTCGCGCAGTCGGATCGTTGCCTTCGAACCCGGATTGATCATGTGTGGATAGGTGGCGCTCGCCACGCCGAATCCGACGAGCGCGTTCCCCTCGCGCCGACTCCCGGCCGGCCACGGCCGCGTCTCCCAGCCGAATCGGTGGGCGCCCTCCCGCAGGCAGTCGACCAGTCGGCGCGACCCCCACGGTTTGCCGCTTTCGGGGTCGACGGGCGGATCGTTGCGGACCCGCAGCTCGATCGGATCGATCCCACAGGCGTCGGCGAGCTCGTCCATCGCGACCTCACCCGCATACATTCCGGGGGCCTCGCCCGGGGCGCGCATCCAGTACGGCACCGGGACGTCGAGTGCCACGGCTCGGTGCGAGGTGCGCCGATGCGGCGCCGTGTACATCGACCGCGACGGGACCGCCGTCTGCTCGACGAACTCCTTGGTGTGCGAACTCTGCGAGTACGCATCGTGCACCAGCGCGGTGATGCCGCCGTCGCGGTTCGCGGCGATCCGGATGTGCGACGCCGTCGGTGGGCGGTAGCCGACGAAGACGAACATCTGTTGCCGCGTCACCGGGAACTTCACCGCTCGGCCGGGCAGTGTCATCGCGGCCAGGGCGGCGAGCACGTCGTGCGCGTGCGGGGCGCCCTTGGAGCCGAATCCGCCACCCACGTGCGGCGCGATCACCCGGATCTGTTCCGGGGACAACCCGAGTATCGGCCCGAGTGTGTCCGCGACGCCGTGCGGCCCCTGGGTGGAGTCGTACAGCGTCAGTTCCTGTGCGTCCTCGGCCCACAGCGCGACGGTGGTGTGCGGCTCCATCGGATTGTTGTGCTCTTCCGGGGTGGTGTACCAGCCGTCGACGATCACCCCGTCGGCGCGGGCGCGGGCGAACGCAGTGTCGGGATCACCTTCCTCCGTGGAGGTCTCGTAGCCGCCGTTGGCGGATTCGGGGAGGTACATGCCCGCTGCGTCCGTACGAAACGTGGTGTCGTGAGTCCGGACGTCGTACTCGACGCGCACGAGCGTCTGCGCGTGACGCGCCTGCTCCGGGGTCTCGGCGATCACGGCACCGATCGGTTGCCCGCGGAACGCCACCTCGAGGCCCTGCAGCAGGCGGTACTCACCGTCCGAGGTGTCCTCCAGGCGCGGCGCATTCCACGGTGTGAGCACCGCCAGCACGCCGTCGGATCGTTCGGCCGCGGTGCTGTCGATGTCCACGATGGAACCGCGTGCAATCGTCGAGGTGATCGGGTACAGGAACGCCGGGGCGGCGACCGAGTGCTCGTACGCGTACGGCGCCCTTCCGGTGACCTTGGCGGGGCCGTCGATGCGCGCGAGGGATGTGCCGATGGCATTCACTGTGTCGCCTCCCCGGCAAGCTCCCGCAGCACGGCAACGGTGGCGCGTTGCAGCAGTGGGACCTTGAATCGGTTGCCGTCCAGGGGATGTGCCGACGCCAGTTCGGCGTCGACCGCATCGGCGAAGGTGTCGACGTCCGCGGTGCGCCCCCGCAATGCCGCCTCGGCGCGCGTGGCCCGCCACGGCTTGTGCGCCACGCCGCCGAAGGCGATGCGGACACGGGTGACGACTCCGGCGTCGAGTCCCAGTTCCGCGGCGACGGAGACCAGCGCAAACGCGTACGACGCGCGCTCGCGCACCTTCCGATACGTCGACACCGCACCGGGCGCCGGCGCCGGCAGTTCGACCGCGAGGATCATCTCGTCGGGTTCCAGCACGGTGTCGATGTCGGGGTCGCGTCCCGGAAGCCGGTGGAAGTCTGTCACCGGGATGCGGCGCTGACCATCGGGCCCCAGCGCCAGCACCTGGGCGTCGAGCATTGCGAGCGCCACCGCCATGTCCGACGGGTGGGTCGCGACGCAAGCGTCCGAGGCGCCCAGAATGGCGTGATGCCGGGTGAATCCGCCGACCGCCGAACACCCGGTGCCGGGCTGCCGCTTGTTGCACGGCGTCGACACGTCCTGGAAGTAGACGCAGCGCGTGCGTTGGAGCAGGTTTCCGCCCGTCGTGGCCAGATTGCGCAACTGTGGTGACCCGCCGGCGACAAGTGCGCGCGACAACGCCGGATACCGTTCGCGGACAACGTGGTGGGCGGCCAGATCGCTGTTGCGCACGTTGGTCCCGATCCGGAGTCCGCCGTCGTCGGTCGGCTCGACGGAATCGAGTGGAATACGCGAAATGTCCACGACGAGTTGGGGGGTGGCGATGCCGAGCTTGAGGTGATCGACCAGGTTGGTTCCGCCGGCCAGCAACTTCGCGCCCGGATTCTCGTGCAGCAGCGCCACCGCCGCGGGCGCGTCGGCGGGTCGCTCGTAGCGGAAGGGGATCACGTGTCCGCAGCCTGCTCGTGGGCGACCTGTCGGACCGCGGCGACGATGTTGGGGTAGGCGCCGCACCGGCACAGGTTGCCGCTCATCCGTTCGCGGATCTCGTCGTCGGTCAACTCCGGTGCGGAGGTGAGGTCCTCGGTCACGTGACTGGGTGCCCCGTCCGCGGCTTCGGCGAGCATTCCCACCGCCGAGCACACCTGGCCGGGCGTGCAGTAGCCGCATTGGAACGCGTCCTGATCGATGAACGCCTGCTGGACAGCGTGGAGGCCGGAGTCCGACAGTCCGGACGCCGTGACGATGTCGGCGCCGTCCTGCGCCACGGCGAGCGACAGGCACGTGGTCACCCGTCGGCCGTCCAGCAGCACCGTGCAGGACCCGCATTGGCCGTGGTCGCAGCCCTTCTTGGGCGAGAAGACGCCGAGGCGGTCACGGAGTGCGTCGAGCAGCGTCGTGCGGGTGTCGACGGTGCAGGTCCGTTCGGCGCCGTCCACACAGAGGGTCACACGCATCTCCATGCCCAGGGACTACCCCCGGATCGCCGGGCGGAAACACCCACCGTGCGGAACCGGGGCGCCACTCCCGGTTCCGCCTTCGCCGTGGTCAGGCCGCGGTGCCCGCGGAGGGCATCAGCCGCGCCAGGACGTCGGCGAGGGTGATCAGTCCGATCAACCGTCCGGCGTCGTCTCGCACGATCGCGATGTGGCTGCGGGTGTTCCGCATCGTCGCGAGCGCCTCGTAGACCGGTGTCGCAGCCTGGACGGTGAGCACGTCGCGCATCAGATCGCGGGCCCGGGTCTCGGGCGCCGCGCCCAGGCTGTCGCGGACGTGCAGGACGCCCACGACGTCGGTGCCGCTGCGGACCAGCAGGCGCAGGTGCCCACTGGCATCGGCGGTCTCGCGGATCCGTTCGACGGGCGCATCCGCGTCGACACTGCTCGGCCGGTCGTTGGGACGGACGATGTCGCCGACGGTGAGCGACTCGAGTTCCAGCGCGCTGGTGAGATGCCCGTGGTAGCGCTCGTCGAGCGTGCCGACGGTCGCCGAGTGCTCGACGAGGTGCCGCAGCGCCTCGGGATCCTGGCCCGACGCCACCTGGTCCACCGGCTGCACGCCGACCTTGACCAGGCACCAGTTCGCGGCACGGTTCAGGATCACGATCAACGGCCTTGTGAGCCACATGAATCCGCGCATCGGGATCGCGAGCAGGGTGGCCGACTTCTCCGGGTGGGCGATCGCCCACGACTTCGGCGCCATCTCGCCGACCACCAGGTGCAGGAACGTCACGATGAGCAACGCGAGCACGAAACCGGCGACATCGGCCAGCCACAGCGGGGCGCCCCAGTCCGCGAACGCCGGCGTGAGCCAATGGTGCACAGCCGGTTTCGTCACCGCGCCGAGCGCGAGGGTGCAGACGGTGATGCCGAGCTGCGAGCCGGCGAGGAGCACCGACAGCTCGGACGCGCTGCGCAACGCGGCGCGTGCCGAACGGCTGTTCGGGGCGGCGTCCTCGAGACGGTGCCGGCGGGCGGCGATGAGTGCGAACTCCACCGCGACGAAGAACGCGCTCGCGGCGATCAGCAGCACGGTGACGGCCAGGACGATCCACGGGTTACTCATCGACGGCGTCCTTCCGGTCGGTGTGGACGGTCGCGAACAGCGCCGACGGCACGTGCTTGTCGACGGCACGGACCTCGACGTCCAGATACGTCGGTGGTGGCGGTTCGTCGGCGACGAGGTCGGCCGGATCGGCGGGCAGCTGGACGGTCACGGTGTCGCCCACCCGCGGGAGCCCGCCGAACTCGGCGATCACGAGGCCCGCGAACGTCTCGTAGTCGTCGTCCTCGGGCAGGTGCTCGTCGAGCACGCGGGCGACCTCGTCGACGTGCACGCCGCCGGGAATCAGCCAGCCGCCGTCGACGGCCTGCACCTCGGTCTCCTCGTGGTCCGGATCGTGCTCGTCGGCGATCTCGCCGACCAGCTCCTCGGCCATGTCCTCGACGGTGACCACACCGGCGAAGCCGCCGTACTCGTCGATCACCAGCGCCATCTCGTCCTTCGCGGCGGTCAGCTGGGCGAGGACGTCGGGCAGCGGCAGCGTCGTCGGGACGATCACGGCGGGCCGGGCGTGGTCGGCGGCGGTGCCGACCGGGTCGGCACCGAGGAGGTCGTGCAGGTGGACGACGCCCAGCAGGTCGTCGCTGGTGGCGCCGACGACCGGGTAGCGGGTGTGCCCGGCGCCCATCGACGCCACGACGGCGCCGATCGGTTCGTTCGCGCGGATCACGTCGACCCGGGCCCGCGGGATCATCGCGTGCTCGGCGGTGCGGGTGGGGAAGTCGAGGATGCGGTCGAGCAGCGTCGACAGCTCTCGCGGCAGTTCGCCCGCGTCGCGGGACTCGGCGACGATGTGCTCGAGGTCGCGCGCGGTCGCCGAGTGTTCGACGTCGTGCACGGGCTCGATCTTGAGCGCACGCAGCAACAGGTTCGACGACTGGTCGAAGAGCCAGATCAGCCAGCCGAACAGCTTGAGGTAGAGCGTCGTGGACAACGCGAGGCGTCGGGCGACGGGTTCGGGTCGGGCGATGGCGAGGTTCTTCGGGAACAGTTCGCCGAAGACCATCTGCACGACGGTGGAGAACAGCACCGCGAGGATCGCGCCGACGGCGATGCCGACGCCGGTGGGGATCCCGATCCCGCCCATCAGTTCGCCGAGCCCGCGGCCGATGAGCGGTTCGGCGACGTAGCCGACGAGCAGACCGGTGACGGTGATGCCGAGTTGGGCGCCGGACAGCATGAACGAGGTGCGGCGGGTGACGCCGAGGGCGCGGGCCGCGGCGCCGTCGCCGGATTGGGCGCGCGCCTTCAGGCGGGACCGGTCGACCGCCATGTAGGCGAATTCCTGCGCCACGAAGTAGCCGGTCAGCGCGGTGATCGCCAGGACGACGGCGACACCGGCGACGATTCCGAGCAGGGTCAGCACGTGGACACCTCCACAGTGGTGGTGTCAGTGATGATCACACGTCGGACGACGGGTCTTCGAGGTTTGCGGGGCCTGCGTTTCATAGCCTTCTTTCTCTGTTGGTGGACATGTCCTACGAAAATAGGACGAATCACCCATGGGGATGGTTCCCGAGGTCTGCGATCCGATGCGAGGACGCCTAGCCTCGGACCGAGATCCGGACGCCCGGGTCGTGCCGTGTGAGGAGAATCCGTGACGACGACGCCGACGCCCATCGCGCTGGGACCCGCGCCCGACGACCTGCTCGTGGACGCCGTGGTCCGCGGCGGTGGCCGCGTCGTCGACCTGGCCGACGCCGAGGCGCTCGTCTGGGCCGGCGACGACACGGCGCGCTTCCCGGCGGAGCTGCCCGACTCGATTCGCTGGGTGCAGCTGCACTCGGCCGGCGTCGAGCACTGGTTCGATGCCGGGGTGATCCAGCGGCACCCCGACGTGGTGTGGACGTCGGCGGCAGGCGCATTCGCCGCGACCGTCGCCGAGCACGCCTTCACGTTGTTGCTGGCGGGGGTGCGGGCGCTGCCCGAGCACCTGGCCGCCACCACATGGCGGCAGCGGGAGTTCTTCGACAAGGTCGGCACGTTGCGCGGGGCCCGGGTCGCGATCGTCGGCGCCGGCGGGATCGGTCGCGCGATGATCCCGATGCTCACCGCGGTGGGTGCGACGGTCGTCGCGGTCAACCGCTCCGGCCGGGAGGTGCCCGGCGCCGCCGAGGTCGTCACCGCCGACCGGGTCGACGAGGTGTTCGGCCGTGTCGACCACGTCGTCGTCGCGGCTCCGGCCACCGCCGACACGCGGCACCTCGTCGGGGCTCCGCAGCTCGCGAAGCTGGGGCCCCGGTCGTGGGTGATCAACGTGGCGCGGGGTCCGCTGGTCGACACCGACGCGGTCGTGGACGCTTTGCGGGACGGTCGGATCGGCGGCGTGGGACTCGACGTGACCGACCCGGAACCCTTGCCCGACGGTCATCCGCTGTGGGCGCTGCCGAACGCGATCATCACCCCGCACGACTCGAATCCGCCGTCGGTCCGCTCGGCCGCTTTCGCCGATCACGTCGCGGAGAACGTGCGACGCTTCGTCGGCGGCGACGAGTTGGCGGCGCAGATCGACCCGGCGGCCGGCTACTGACCCGTCTCATCGCGAATTTTCTAGTCGAAATATCTCGTTCAACGGTCATCCGCGGGATGCGACCGGCGCCGCCGATCCAGCTTCGGCCGCATGACGCAGACATCCAGCCAGACCCTGCCCCTGCACGGGAAGAGTGCACTGATCATCGGTGGTGCAGGGGGCATCGGCGGCGCCGGCGCCCGGGCACTGCTCGCCGACGGGGCATCGGTCACGATCATGAGCCGGGACGAGGCGCGCATCGCGGCGTTCGCGTCCGAACTCGCGGCGGTGGCGCCGGCCGGTGCATCCGTCCGGCACATCGCCGGAGACTCGTTGGTCGAGGACGACGTGGCCGCGGCCGTCGCGCACGCGAGTGGGGACATCGGCTTGGACATCTGCGTCAGCACCGTCGGTCGCGGTAGCACGACGCCGTTGTTGCTGGGCGACGCGGAGAGCTTCACGAACGAACTGCGGATCAACATCACCAGCGCGTTCGTCGCGATCAGGGCGTGCGTCCCTGCAATGGCCGCGGCCGGCGGCGGGTCCATGGTGTTCACGTCGTCGGTGATCGCCGCCCAGAGCTTCCCGTACATGAGTGGCTACTGCGCCGGCAAGGCCGGTCTCGAAGCACTCGTCCGCACGGCCGCTGACGAATTCGGGCACCTCGGGATCCGTGTCAACTGCATCAGGCCGGGGTTGGTGAACTCGCCCGACAACCCCAAGGTGGCCGCGAGCTTCGAGGGTGACAGGCCCGCCGCCTTCCTGGAACAGACGCCGCTCGGCCGCCTCGGGGTCCCGGCCGACATCGCCGGAGCTATCCGTTTCCTCGCCGGCCCGGAGTCGTCCTGGGCCACCGGAACTTTCGTCACCGTCGACGGCGGCGCCCACCTGCGCCGGGCCCCCGACGTGCAGCAGCGGCTGCGTCAGGAGCTCGGCGACGACGTGGTCGACACGATCCTCGCCGGACGAATCCCCGGACGGGACAGCTAGGCAACGGCTTTCGCTTCAAGGTGCGGTCACCGGCAGTACCGTGCCCTGGGCGACGGCGCACAAGCGGGGGCTGCCGTCGTCCGCGATCATCTCGAGGCTGCACGTGCACACTGCGCGGCGGCGCCCGGCATGGGTGACCCGCGCGGTGGCGCGCAGCGTGCGGCCCTGCGCCGGGCGCACGTACTCGATCGTCATCCCTCCCGTTAGCACACCCGGCCCGAGGGCCGTCCCGGCCGCGTAGGTGAGCGCGTTGTCGGCGGCATAGGCGAGCACCCCGCCGTGCAGGAAACCGTTCTGCTGCAGCAGGTCCGGTCGGGCATCGACCTCGAGCACGGCGCCGTACTCGTCGAACGAGACCAGTCGGGCACCGAGCAGCACGCTGAACGGTTGTGACGCCAGGTGGGCGCGGGCCTCGTCGAGACCGAGTCGAGGGGCGGTCACGATCGCACCGCCTGCAGCGGCGACCAGTGGTCGAGCAGCGCGCTGAAGGTCTCGCACGCGGAATCGGAGAGTCCGTACGGCGCTTCCAGGTGCACGCTCAGCGGGAACCCGAGGTCGCCGACGCCGTCGAGGATCCGACGGTAGAGGTCCACGAGGTCGGTGCGGCGCCGCTGCGGTGACCTCGCGGCGAGGCGCGCGACGAATGCCTGCTCCGGTGCCACGTCGGCGTTGCCGTCGTCGTGGAGGAGCCAGTCGATGAGGCGAACCCGCGTCTCGACGCCGGGGACGAAGCCGAACGACAACAAAATCTCCGGGCGGTGTTCGGAGCGGGCGGCGAAGGCGCGGAGGAATCCGACGATCCGGTCGGAGTAGAGCATTTGGGTGAGCGCGAACGTCGCGCCGTGCGCGCACTTGGTCTCGAACCGATCGAGTTCGCCGCGGCGTGTGGGCATAAGGACCACACCGCGGTGCGCGACCTGGCCCCGGAAGCGGGTGAGCGCCTCCTGTGGCGTTGGCCCCGGCGTGTCGGCGACCGGGGACCCGTGCGGTTTGCCGACGAAGACGACACCGTCCATCCCGGCACCGACGAGTTTGCGGACCCGGTCGGCCAGCGCCGATTCGGTCTCGAAGACGGTGACCTGGGTGCACAGACCCGACACGGGCGCGAGCGCGGCCCGGAGCGCGGTCCAGACGTCCAGAATGTCCATTCGCGGGGTCAGCGGCACCGGTCGCGCCCCGTCCTCGGGGATGATGCCGGGAACCAGCACATGCCCGAGACGCTCGAGCAGTCCGTGCTCGTGACAACGTTCGGCCACGGCCCGTGCCGCCTCGACCGCCGACGCGGTCTGCTCCGGCGGGGCCAGTTCCAGGGCCACCGTGCGCAGGGCGCTCAAGTGCGTTCGGCCGTCGCGAGCCAGGCCGGCACGAGCAGCCGGCCACGGTCGTCGACCTGCATGTCCGCAGCGGCCGCGGCGACCGGGGAACCGGGCTGCGTCGTCATCTCGTCCCGAGTGAAGGCCGTGGTGTAGGTGGTCGGTTCGATGCGCTGCACCGTCCATCCCGCCGCGGTGAGAGTGTCCCGGAGATTGTCCTCGGTGATGCGGTACGGCCCGGGAAAGCCGTCCGGCACCCGGTCCGAGAAACAGACCACGTGCAGGCGGGCCTGCGGGCGGCACGCCCCGAACAACGACGCCGCGTAGCGGTGGCGCTGGTCCTCGGGGAAGCAGTGGTAGAGCGCGCTGTCGATGACCGACACGAATCGGTCGGCATAGTCGGACAGATCCGTCGCGTCGGCCACCTCGAAATCGACCCCACGCTCCATGCCGCGCTGTCGGGCGCGTTCGCGGGCGATGTCGATCGCGGCGGGTGCGGCGTCCAGTCCCCACACCCGATAGCCGCGCGAGGCGAGGAAGAGCGCGTTCTCGCCCGGTCCGCAACCGATGTCGAGCACCTCGCGGGCGAACTGGCCGCTCGACTCGAGCGCCCGCACCGCCGGTTGGGCCTCGCCGATGTCCCACGGCACCCGATCGAACGTGAATCCGGGAGCGGTCGGCTCGGCGTCGGCATTGACGGCGGCGAAGTCCCCGCGATAGAGCGCGTCGAAATCTCCGACCTTCGGCGGGGGAGTCGATTGGGGAACATCGGCATTCATGAAATGCTCCTTCCTGCTCTGGTCTCTCCCGATCGGGTCGGCGCAGAGCTTGCGCAGAGGCGGGCGAGTTGCCGGGCAGCGCGTCCGGATACCCGTCCGGCGGCGGCGCACGGGCGGACAGTCCGTTACCGATGGTACCGAGAAAGCCGACGATGCCTCCGCCGATTACTCGACGGAGGCATCGATTTCGCCTCGGCGGCCTAATTCTTCGCGGCCGGGGCAGGCAACTCCAGGCCGCGCTCGGTGAGGACGGTGCGCAGACGGTCCGGCCGGTCGGTGATGATTCCGTCCACCCCGAGGTCCATCAGCACGTGCATGGTCTCGGGGTCGTTGACGGTCCACGGGACGACATCGATGCCACGGGCATGTGCTGCTTCGACCATCTCCTTTGTCACGTACAGGGTGAAGCCGGGATCGGAGACTTTGCCGCCCTGCGGGTTTCCCTGCACGGGGGAGTATGCGGACGCCCCGAACGTGGCGATCGCCGCGATCGCATCGCCGCCGAAGTCGTCGATGTCGAGTCCGCCCAGCCAGGGCGAGGCGCCGTCCTTGCCGACCTGCAGGAAGTCACCGTTGGTGAGCGCGACGGTGGGTACCGACGGCTCGAGATCGCGGGTGAGCATCAATGCGCCCCAGTCGAAACTCTGGATCGTCACCCGATCGAGCATGCCGGCGTCGCGGATCGTGTCCAGGACGGTACGGACGAACTTCTCGCGGGGAGCGGTCTCGGACGGTGCGCCGGCCTCCACTTTGGTCTCGATGTTCATCTTCACGTCCGGAGCGTTGTACGACTCGACGAGGTCGAACACCGCAGCCAGCGTCTGGATCTTCGCGCCGGGGACGGTCTGCTGCTCGAGGTGGTCAGCCAGTTGCAGTGAACCGCAGTCCATGGTCTGGATCTGGGCGAGCGTCAGGTCCTTGATGAACTTGCCGACATACGGGAACTCGGGGTCGCCGGCCGTGACGGGCGCGGTGTCCTGGCACTTCTTGTTCGAGATCTTGCGGTCGTGGGTCACGACGGCGATGCCGTCCTCGGTGATCTGGGTATCGAGTTCGAGTGTGGTGACGCCCATTTCGAGCGCGTTGGCGAACGCTTCGAGGCTGCTCTCGGTGAACAGGCCCAGGCCACCGCGGTGAGCCTGGACGTCGAAGACTGCATCGGGCTTCGAACCGGTGCTGCCCAGCGAGCCGCTCCAATCGAGGCTGCCGGTGGCGGACGCGGTGGCCGGGGTCAACGCGGCGAGGGGCAGGGCGGTGAGGGAAGTGACGGCGAGGGTGGTCAGTACCCGACGGAGATTCATGCCGCGAAGGCTAGGCAGGGGCTGTGGCTACCCAGTGGTCGTGAGGTAAACGAAAGGTAATGATCTGAGCTATTTCGATCACGCCACACCGTCTCTCGGTGGCCGTCCCGGGGTAGCGCACACGCCACCCCGAGACGGTCCTGTGGGCTACAGCGATTCGCGGCTGCACGCCGTGAAGTGGAGGCATGACAACTGCACCGCCCGTTCCGACATCCGTAACCGACCGCGACCGTTGCGTGCGCAGGCGCGGAGTCGGCTGGTTCCTCGCCCTCGCCTTCGGGGCGTCCTGGATTCCGTGGGCGATCGTCTGGGCGGCCGGATACTCCCTCGACGACCCGATCGTCCAACTGCTCACCGCGGCATTCGTGCCCGCGCTCGCCGCGATCGTCACGCGCCGCTGGATCACCCGCGAAGGGTTCGCGGACGCGGGGCTGAGGCCACGTCTGTCCGCTGCCTGGACCTCCTACGTGATCGCCGCGCTGCTGCCGATCGGGATCCTCGCGACCGCGTCGGCGTTGGCGGCGGCCACTGGGGTGTGGGACGTCGCCGCGTGGCAGTTCGGGCGGGACGATCTGCTGTTCGTGGGGTTCGCGCTGGTGGTGCCGGTGGTGGCTGCGCCGATCTTCTGGGGCGAAGAGTTCGGTTGGACCGCCTACCTGCGTGACCGGTTGGTGCCGGGCCGGCCGGTCGCGACGACGTTCGCGACCGGCCTGATCTGGGGGGTATGGCACTGGCCGCTGCCCTGGGTGGGGTACTTCGGGTCCGGCGGCACCGCGAGCGACGCCGTCGTCGCGATGCTGTTGTGGCTGCCGCTGTCGGTGCTCCTGGAATTCGTGATCGGTTGGCTGTGGAGCCGGAGCCGATCGGTGTGGCCGCCCGCGATCCTGCACGGCGGCAGCAACCTGGTGGTGGCCGTCGGCCTCGAGCGTTTCGTGGGCTCGGGCGGTCACGCGAGTGCCGCTACCCTCCTGATGTGCGCTGCGTACGTACCGGTCGTTCTCTGCATCGTGGCAGCGTCGATCATGCGTGAGCGTCGGAAGGCGGGGGTGGAGCAGTGACGGACAGTGTCGGGGCGGCCCTGCGCACCGGCCCGCGCTACCTCGGTACCCGGTGGCCGTGGCGGGCACTCGCGTGCCTCGTCGTCGCGGGCATCCTCTCGTGCGCCACTGTGATCGGCATCGTCCCGGTTCTGCTGCTGGGGCTCACGCGGCGACTGCGCACGGCGTTGTGGGAGCCGATGCTGCGAGCGCACTGCGCGCGGCTGCGGTTGATCGACCCGTCGGTCGCGGAACGTGCGGACGCGGAGGTGCGGACCTCCGCCGACGAGCAGCGGGTGCCGACCGTGCGGCACGTGGCCTATGTGCTGGCGGCGGCGGTCTCCGGCGGTGTCGCCGCTCTCCTGGCGGTGTTCGCCGTCGTGATCGTCGGGGTGCTCCTCGCGGCACCTCTCGTCGTGCGGGACGACCGCTTCGACCTCGGCGCATGGACCGTCGAAACCGTATCGGGTGCTTGGGGACTGGCGTTGTGCGGCGTGGTGGTTCTCGCCCTTCTGGCGGTGGTCGCCGGTGGTTGGGCGGCTGCGGAGGCGCAGCTGGCCCGACTGCTGCTCGGGTTCGATGCCGACCCGTGGCGTCTCGAGGCCGCCCGACTGGAGACGACGCGATCGGCGCTGCTCGACGCTGAGGGATCCGAGCGGGCGTTGCTCGAATCGGAACTGCACGACCGGGTCCAGCACCGGTTGGTCGCGCTGTCGATGAGCCTCGGGTTGGCGGAGGCCGCCGACGCGGACGGGCCCGCCGGCCGGCTCGCCGCCGACGCGCATCGTCAGGTGGACGAGACGCTCGCCGAACTGCGCGCCGTACTGCTCGGGTACTCCCCGCGGGCGCTGATCGAGCGGGGGCTCGCTCCCGCGCTCGCGGATCTGGTCGCGGACGTCCCGCTGGACGTCGACGTCCGACTCGACGGGCTGTCCGATCGGCGGCTGCCCGCGCCCGTCGAGCACATGTCGTACGTGCTGGTGTCCGAGGCCCTGACGAACGCGGTTCGGCACGCTCGGGCGCGGCACGTCACGGTCCGCGGAGGCCGCGTCGGCGGCACGTGGGTGTTGACCGTCGCCGACGACGGCGTCGGGGGCGCACAGCTCGCCGCCGGGCGCGGCCTCGACAGGCTGCGCGGTCGCGTCGGCGCCGTCGATGGAACCCTCGCCGTGACAAGCCCCGTCGGGGGACCGACGACGATCCGGATGGAGTGCCCGGTGTGACATCGACGGAACGGCCGCTGCGGATCGTGCTCGCCGAGGACAGCCCGCTGCTCAGAGCGGGAGTGGAGAGCGTGCTCGCCTCCGCCGGACACGACGTGTGCGCCGCCGTGGGGGACGCCCCGACGCTCCTGCACGCGTGGGAGGCGTACCGGCCGGACCTCGTCGTCACCGATGTCCGGATGCCGCCGACCAACACGGACGACGGGTTGCGGGCGGCCGCCGCGATCCGGAAGCGGGAGCCCGCACTGCCCATCGTCGTGCTGTCCCAGTACGTCTCGGTGGCGTATCTGGACGAGCTTCTCGACGACGACGCGGAGGGCGGGGTCGGGTACCTCCTCAAGGAGCGTGTCGGTCACGTCCGCCAGTTCCTCGACGCGGTGGCCCGGGTGGCGCGCGGCGAGGCGATCATCGATCCGGACGTCGTGCGGGCACTCGTGAAGGCGACCAGGAGTCGGGGCCCACTCGCGGCACTCACCCCGCGCGAGCGGGAGGTGCTCGCGCTGGTCGCCGAGGGGCACACCAACACCGGCATCGCGCAGCGGCTGACGGTGTCCGAGGCGGCGGTGCGCAAGCACATCGGATCCATCTTCTCCAAACTGCCGTTGGAGGACGGCGATCGGCGAGTGCAGGCCACACTCGTCTACCTGCGCTCGCTCGGATGACCGCCGACGGTCGCCCGCAGCCCGCGTCAGCCCGACATCCCCATCCGCCACGACGGATACTTCGGCACCCAGCCGAGGTTGCGCGCCTTGACGTTCGACGCGCCGCGGCCCGCCCCCGGGCTCAGCCCGGTCGGGGTCTGTCCGCCCACCCAGCGGCAGAACACCGGCAGCCACTGGTCCGGACCGGCCGGTTCGTCGTCGACGACGTTGACGATGCCTGCGGGCCAGCCGAGTGCGGCGACGGTGGGAGCGACGGTGTCGGCGATGTGCAGGAAGCTCTCGATTCCGTTGCCGCTGAACACCCCGTCCCGGGCGGCACGGCCGAAATCGCCGTCCGGGGAGTACCACGTGCCGGGGCCGTACAGCTTGCCGTAGCGCAGGATCACGTGGTCCGGGATCTCCCTGGCCGTGTGCTCCATCGCGACCACGCCCTCGATGGTGCGCGCGCTGGGTCCGGTGGCCTCGCGCAGCGGCACCGTCTCGTCGGCCAGGCCGTCGCCGTCGGCGTAGAGCCACGCGATGCTCTGGGTGATCAGGCGCTGCACGCCGTATCGGCGCATCGCGTCGACGAGGTTGCGGGTGCCGACGATGCGCAGTTCGGCGTTGGCCTCGAGGTCGACGGCGGAGAGGTCGGTGAGCTGATGGATCACCGCGTCGGGGCGCGCCTCGGCGATCGCGTGCTCCACCGACGCGAGGTCGAAGGCGTCCATCCGGACGACGGTGGCACCGGCGTCGTGCAGTTCGGGACGGGAGTCCGGATTGCGCGAGGTGCCGATCACGGCGTGGCCCTGCGCGATCAGTTCCCGGGTCAGCGGCAGTCCGACGACGCCCCCGGCGCCGGCGACGAGGATCCTCATGTCGACGAGCCTAGGAAACTCACGGCGTCCACACCGGTTTCGCGGCCGATTCGAGACCGACCGATCACGCGGGCCGCAGTGCCGCCTGCACCCGATCCGCCGCTTCCGTCGGGTCCTCGTGTTCCCAGATCCGCACCACCGTCCAGCCCGCGTCCGCGAGCCGGGTGTCGGTGTCGCGATCGCGAACGACGTTGGCGGCCAACTTGTCCGCCCACCATTGCGCGTTGTTCTTCGGGGAGGTGGCGTGCTGTGGGCAACTGTGCCAGAAGCAACCGTCGACGTAGACCGCGACGCGGCGGCGGGGGAACACCAGGTCGGCGCGCCGTCGCAACCCGCGTAGCGGTGCCCGATCGACGAAGAACCGGGCCCCGCGGCGGTGCAGTTCTCGGCGCAGTGCCACCTCCGGCGCGGTGTCGCGGCGGCGTTGCGCCCGCATCCGGGCGCTGGTCAGGGGATCGGTCGAGGGCATCGACACCATCCTCGCACCGCGATCAGGCAACCGCTTCGGGGTAGCCGCCCATCCGGTCGAGGTGGCTCTCGACGTCGTCGAGGAAACCGGGCACGAACCGCAGGCTGCCGGTGCGGGCGCGCTTGAGGAACCCGGCCGTCGCGCGCGCGGACAGCAGCTGCGAGTGCTCGAGGAAACCGCTGAGGTCCTCGTACGGTTCCTGCACCGGCCAGTGCGACTCGTGCACCCGGAACGCCTGCCGGTTGCGGCCCCACGCCGCGCTGGGCCACGCGTCGCCCGGCTTCAGCGGGGTCTCGTGGTCCAGGCTGTACGCGATGCGGTCGACGAGGCGTCCGCCCACCCACTCGGCCATCCGCACGCTCACCGCGTTGCCGACCAGGCGCCAGCGGTGCCCGTTGCGGATGCCCTTCAGTTCGGTGGCCGGGGCCGTCCAGTCGGGGTCGAAGCCCTGCAGGCGTTCGGCGTCGATCAGGCCGGGCGTCACGATCTCACCCGACGGCAGCCGTACCGCCGGGGGAGAGGCGATCCCCACCGTCGACCCGCCCTTGAGCGTGGGCACCGCGTTGACGGCCCAGCCGAGCCCGCGGATGCCCTCGGTCCAGTAGAAGCCGCACGGGAACTGCGACGGGTCGCCCTCGTCGGGCAGGCCCGCATCCTGCCCGAACAGCACCTCGCGGGGGTCGTCGGTCCGCGAGGCCAACATCAGCACCCGCTGGCGGCGCTGCGGCAGCCCGAACGCCCGGGCATCCACCACCCGGTACGCCCACGTGTAGCCGAGGTCCTCGAGCGCGTCGGTGATGTGCCGCATCGCGGCACCGCGGGAGAGGTTGAGCATGAACGGGACGTTCTCGATCAGCAGCCAGCGCGGCCCTTTCTTGCGCTTGACCAGACGGAACACCTCGTCGACCAGGCCGGAGCGGGCGCCGGTGATGCCGGCCGTCCTGCCGGCCTGGGACAGGTCCTGGCACGGGAAACCCGCGGCGACCAATTCCGTGCGCTGCGGCAGCGAGCGCAGCCGGGTGACGTCACCGTGCAACTCGACGTCCGCGAACCGGGTACGCAGAACCTGCTGGGCGCCCGGGTCGATCTCGCACAGCAGCTCGGTCTCCCAGCCGTGGCTGCGAAGCCCCAACTCCACCCCGCCGATGCCGGCGAACAGCCCCACCATGTTCCCCGTCGACGTCACAGCACCCTTCCTCACGCACAGATACAGGAGCACGTTACTCGAGTCCTCCGGCGTTGCCGCGTCACACTCTCTGTAGCAGCGCTGCCGTGGTGGACGGGGTGATGATGGGATGAAGGCAGGCTCGCCGACCGTGATGCGGCGCATTGTCACCCTCTGGCACGACTCGGTCGTCGCCCGCACAATGACCGCCTTTCGGCATCGGTGAACGCGCCGGCTTCGGAATGCGGTACCTGTGAGGTTGCTGGGCGATTCCCCGACAGGCACCGGCCGGGACCGCCATGATGAAGGCCGCACCGGACTCGAGTGTCGGCTCCGATCGAACGAAAGACCCGCACATGACGACCGTCTCTGACTCACTCGGCGCGGCGGCGGCGATCACTGCGTTGAGTGCTGCCACCCAAACACTCGACGACCTGACCGAGCTGCCTTCAACCTCGGGGCTGTACGCGTGGTGGGCGGCCCCCACCGTCCTACCGAGCCTGCCTGGTCCCGCTCACTCACGCGAGCGGAATCTACGCCTGCTTTATGTCGGGCTCGCTTCGAACCTCCGGCGCCGCATCATCAGTAACCATATGCGGCGCAGTGGAAGTTCGACCCTGCGCCGGACAGTCGCCGGGCTACTGCTGACTGAACAGGGGTATCGCACCGAGCGCACCGATCGTGTCGTGCTGATCGCCGAGGACGAGGAGCGGCTCACCGACTGGATGCGCGCACACCTGCGCTTGACCTGGTGTGAGCACGCCACCGCGCGAGCCGTCGAGCCCGCTGTCATCGGGCGGTGGGCGCCGCCGCTGAACATCGATCACACGACCGGCGCGGTACGTGAGCTCGTCAAGGCTGCCCGGACCGCCTACAACACGAGCGCCTGACGGGCTAGCCGCTATCGCGGATTGCGACATCATCTCGGCCGGCATCAGCTGGCCCACGACGCCAGAGTGATCGCTGAGTGGGAGCTCGAGCATCTCCCGGTGCCACGCAGCAAACAGGCTCGGCCCGAAGCCTGACGTGGCTTCGGGCCGAACACAGTCGAATGCGGAGCGCAGGATTAGCGGGCGGTGAAGAAGCTGGGCTTACCCGTGAAACCTGCAGATACCGACCACAGTCCGTCGGCTCCGGCAGGAACAGCGACGCAGGTGTTCCCCTCCGCGACACCGCCGGGATAGACCTCGTCCACATCGTTGAGATTATCGGGGATCACGCCGCACCTGTCGCTGTACGCCTTGTTATCCGAGCCGACGAACTTGATTGTCAGATCGACCCATGCGGTCCCAGTGTCATCACCGGTATATGTCGCCGTGACCGGCACGATCCAGAATTCCATTCCTGGCTTCGGAGCGTCGTTGAACTGGTTTTCGGCGCTGACCTCACTGCCGGCCTCGCGGGGAGTGCCGAGGACGATGTTCCAATCGTTGTTGACGACCATCGCGCCGATCGGAAGGGGGTTCTCCCGGCTGCCCATGGCGCCTTCGTTGTTGCCGCTTGTCACGGACCCACCGCCGGAGTTGGGTTCGACTGCCGACAGATCTGATTCACTGAATGCGTCGTCGACAGCATCTGTGACCACGGCGAAGAAGACGATGAAACCGACAATGGTGCCAACGACCGCGACGATAACCGCAGCAATGCTTGTGCCTTTGACTTTGCCGGATTGGCATAGCCCCACGATGCCGAGGATGAAAGCGATTGGGAGCAGGACCCACCCCACGATGAGGGCGCCAGGAATGCACGCGAAGACGAAGCCGGCCGCCGCCGTGATGACAGCAATCAAACCTATGGTGTTCTTCTGCTTCATCGGCTGCTCGGGCATCGCCGGGTAGGGGGCATATCCAGGCGGAGGCATGTTCATACTCGGGTTCTCCATCGGTGTCATGTTTCTGTCGCACGGCGAAGTCGCCTGCGCGCAGAGGGATTCAGTTCAACTTAATAGGGCATCCACCCTGAGGCTGTCCTTTTCGAGGTGAATGCTCCGAAGTATCTGCTCAGATATAAGCAGACGCCACTGACAAATGCGAAAACGCGGCCTGGATGTGAGCATCGGCCGCGCTCGATCCCTGCACCCTGCAGCGACAACACCCGCCGTTGGAGGTCGATCTCGGCTCGCGCGCTCGCGCAACGAAGTGCACGGAAGGTGACCTCCCCACTTTCGAATGGGCGATCTGAGTGGGGAGCGGCGGTGTGCAGACGAAAAGGGCAGCACAGGTGAACAAGCGAACGCGTGATGAGGGAAGCGGGGCACTCTGCGATCCTTTCGGGATCGCGGAAGCCGCAAGAGTGGGATGCACGAGTCGGCAGGTACCGGAACTCGTCAAGAGTCCAAACCGGTCATGCTGACGCGGTGCGAGGAGTTCCTACAGCACGGCGCTCGGCCGGATGATCCGGCCGAGCGCCGTGCACGAGCGGGAGATCAGGTGTCCGACGACGCCTTCTCCGGTTCGGTCGGCAACGAGCCCTCACCCTTGCCGGGATGCACGACGCCGAGTTCGAGGCCGCCGTTCGCGGACACCCTCACGATGTCCTCCGGTTCGAGTTCGCCGGACAGCAGCAGCCCGGCGAGCCGGTTGTCGAGCTCCTTCTGGATGGTCCGCCGTAGTGGCCGGGCGCCGAACTCCGGCTGGTAGCCCTTGTCGGCCAGCCAGTCGACGGCCTCCTCGGTGATGTCGAGTTCGACGTTCTGCGCGTGCAGCTGGCGTCGGGTGCCGTCGAGGATGAGCTCGATGATCTGCCGCAGCTCGGTCTGGTCGAGGCGGTGGAAGACGATGGTCTCGTCGATCCGGTTGAGGAACTCGGGCCGGAAGTGCGCCCGCAGCCGCTCCATCAGCGTCGGCACCAGGTCTTCGACGTCCTCACCCTTCGCGCCGAGGATCAGATCGGAGCCGATGTTGCTGGTGAGGATCACGATGGTGTTCTTGAAGTCGACGGTGCGGCCCTGCGCGTCGGTGACGCGGCCGTCGTCGAGCAGCTGCAGCAGCACGTTGAACACGTCCGGATGGGCCTTCTCGACCTCGTCGAACAGCACCACCGAATACGGCTGCCGCCGCACCTTGTCGGTGAGCTGACCGGCCTCCTCGTAGCCGACGTATCCGGGCGGGGCGCCGACGAGGCGGGAGACGGTGTGCTTCTCCTGGAACTCGCTCATGTCGAATCGGATCATCCGGCCCTCGTCGCCGAACACGGCCTCCGCCAACGCTTTCGCGGTCTCGGTCTTGCCGACACCGGTGGGTCCGAGGAACAGGAACGAGCCGATGGGACGGTTCGGGTCGGACAGCCCGGCCCGGGACCGGCGTACCGCCTCCGCCACCGCGGTGACGGCCTCGTTCTGCCCGATCACCCGGGCGTGCAGGACGTCCTCGAGCTTCATGAGCCGCTCGCGTTCCTCCGACGTCAGGTCTGCCACCGGGATTCCGGTCTGCCGCGACACGACGTGCGCGATGTCCTCGACGGTCACCTCCGGGGTGGTCTCCTCCGCCGTCTCGCCCAGGCGTTCCTCGGCCTCGGTGATCTGCCGCTTGAGGGCGTTGGCGCGCTCGTAGTCCTCCTGCCCGACGGCGGAGTCCTTCTCCCGCTTGAGCCGGGCGATCTCCTCCTCCGCGGCACGGGTGTCGACGTCGGGTGTGCGGGTGCGCAGCCGCACGCGGGCCCCGGCCTGGTCGACGAGGTCGATTGCCTTGTCGGGCATGAACCGGTCGGTGATGTAGCGGTCGGACAGTTCGGCCGCCGCGACGAGCGCCTCGTCGGTGTAGTGCACCTGGTGGTGCGCCTCGTAGCTGTCGACGAGACCGCGCAGGATCTCGATGGTGTCGTCCACCGACGGCTCCGCGACCAGCACCGGCTGGAAACGGCGTTCGAGCGCGGCGTCCTTCTCGATGTGTTTGCGGTACTCGTCGATGGTGGTGGCGCCGATGGCGTGCAGCTCACCGCGGGCCAGCGCCGGCTTGAGTAGATTGCCGGCATCCATCGCACCCTCGCCGCCCGCTCCGGCGCCGACGATGGTGTGCAGCTCGTCGATGAACAGCACCAGTTCATCCGAGTGCGCCTTGACCTCGTCGAGAATCTTCGTCAACCGCTCCTCGAATTCACCGCGGTACTTGGTGCCCGCGACGAGCGAGCCGACGTCGAGCGCCACGACGCGTCGGTCGGTGAGCGTCGACGGCACGTCGCCGTTGACGATGCGCTGCGCGAGACCTTCCACGATCGCGGTCTTGCCGACACCGGGATCGCCGATGAGGACCGGATTGTTCTTGCGGCGGCGGGACAGGATCTCGATGGTCTGCTCCACCTCCTTGGCGCGCCCCACCACGGGGTCGACGTTGCCGGCGCGGGCCTCGGCGGTGAGGTCGCGGCCGTACTCGTCGAGCGTCGGCGTGGAACTCGGCGGCGCCGACGACTTCTCGCCTTCGATGGTGGCGCCGAGCAGCGCCTTGCCGGCGGGGCTCTCGGAGTTCGCGGCGATGCCGATCAGGATGTGCTCGGGGCCGATGTAGCTGCTGCCGGATTCGCTGGCCTGCTGCTGCGCCGTCCGGAGTGCGAGCTTGGCCGCCGGACTGAGGCTGGGTGCACCGGGTGTCGTCTTCGGCGTGCCGTGCTTGTCCAGGTGCGCGGCCATCTTCGACGCCAACTCGTCCGGGTCCAGATTGATGCTGCTGAGCACGCCACGCGTCGGATCGTTCTGCGCCGCCGCGTACAGCAGGTGCTCGGGGGTGATCTCACTGTTCCCCCATTCGCTCGCCGCGTCGCGCGCGGTGGCGATGAGGCGCCGGGCGTCGTCGTTGAGCAACCGCCCGAGATCGACGCGCTGCACCGGGGGCTGGGACGACAGTCCCGATCCGAAGAACCTCGCGAAAATGTCGTCGAAGGGACTGTCCATGCGTCCCCAACCTTCGGTCATGTCCTATCCTCCAAATCTCTGCACACAGCTATCTGGTTCGGACTCGTCCGCACTCTCGGTGGACTCACCCTCAACCTTGCGGCCACCGTGAGGGAATGTAAAGAGTCTTCGTACCCCGTCGCCGGCGCCGGCCGTCGACGACGACCGAAAGGGTTTGCGCCGCATGGCGACAATCAGCACGCCACCCGAACGGGCGTCCAGGGTTCGGAATCCGAGACTGTTGCGTGATGCCCAGGCCGGTGCGTTGGTCGAGGCGTTCGTCGTCATCGGGATCCTCACGATCCTCGTCACACGCGCCTACCTGCACGCGACGGGGTACCCCCAGATCGGTGGTTCCACGCTGCACATCGCGCACGCGCTGTGGGGCGGCCTCGGCATGGTCGTCGCGCTCGTGGTGGTCTTCTCGTTCCTGGGCGCGCTGCCGCGGATGGTCGCGGTGGTGGCCGGCGGCATCGGTTTCGGGCTGTTCCTCGACGAGGTCGGCAAATTCGTCACCCAGACCAACGACTACTTCTTCCAGCCCTCCGTCGCGATCATGTACGTCGTCGTCGTGGCGCTGCTGTTGGTCAACCGCTGGATCCACGACAACCGCACGCAGTCCGCGGCGGAAGACCTCGCCAATGCCGCCGGCACCGCAGCGGACGGCCTGATCCACGGCCTCACCCCGGAGCGTCTCGCGCGGGCGCGGCGGCAGTTGCGGCGGGCTGCGGCGGCGGGCGTCGACCCGGGCGCGATCGCGGGCGTCGAGGACCTGCTGTCGCGGTGCGCGCCGCGCCGCAACGGGCGGCTCGACGCCACCGGAACGTGGCTGCGCGTGCACCTCTCCCGAGTGTTCGACGGCCCGCGCGCGGTGTGGGTTGCGGCGGTCGCTCTCGCCCTGTTCTCCACGGCCGGCGTGGTCAATGCGATCGTCACGCTCGCCGAGGATCTCGAGGGCGGTACCGGCACCGACATCACCACGATCGGTCAGATGTGCGGGTCGACCGTCGCGTTCGTGCTGTGCTGGGTCGCGATTGCCCGACTGCGCGGCGGCCGGATCTGGCCGGTGCGGATGCTCCGGATCGCGGCGCTCGTGACGATCCTGCTGACGGAGATCTTCAACTTCGTCGCCGAGGAGTTCGGCGCGCTCATCAACGTCGCGGTGGGCCTGAGCGCGCTGGTGGTGTTCTCGCGCCGCATCTCGGTCCTCGAACGCGAACAGGTCGAATTGTCCGAATGACGACGCGGGCGAACCAATCTCACCCGCCGTCCCCGCCTGGACGGCCGTCGTCGCCTAACGTAGAAGCCGTGAGCAATCCGAGTCCTGCGTCGCACTGGCCTGCCGTTCTGACGTGGCGTGCCCACTCCGCGCCCCGCATGGAGTCCGTGCGCGTGCAGATGAGCGGGAACCGGATCAAGGCCACGGGCCGCATCGTCGGTGGCGCGTGCCCCGAACATCCCGCGTTCAGCGCGTCCTACGACCTGGTGACCGACGAGAACGGGGTCACCCGCCGACTGTCGCTGCACACCGCCCTCGCCGCGGGGGAGCGGCACATGTCGATCAGCCGCGACGAGGAGGGCGTCTGGATGGTCGAGACCGGCACCACGCACCTGCGGTCCGGATTCGCCGGAGCCAAGGACGTCGACGTCGTGCTGAGCCCGTTCTTCAACACCCTGCCCATCCGCCGCTTCGGCCTGCAGCACGAGTCCGAGGACATCCAGGTCCCCGTCGTGTACGTCAATCTGCCCGACCTCGCGGTGCAGGAGGCCTCGCTCACCTACAGCAGCGGCGCCGACGGCATCCATGTGCTCTCGCCGGTGTCGTCGTCGTCCATCAAGGTCGACGCGGACGGTTTCGTGCTCGACTACCCGGGGCTGGCCGAGCGGATCTGACGGGTCACCCCGCCGCGGCACAGTCGCTTTCCGTCGGAATCACACACGGGTTCCCCGGTTCACACATGTGTTCGCTGTCGAGAGCGGGTGTGAGCCCGGCAAAGGGGGTGTGGTCCGCCTGACGGGCGAGAGGTCAGCCGACCGCGAGCGCGCAGGCCAGGGCCGCGGACTCCGCGGGGTGCGACCCGTGCCCGCCGGCCGTGGTCGGCAGCCCGATCACCTGGATGCCGATCGGATCGCCCTCCACCCCCGGTGCCGGTACCGAGATGGCCGGAATGCCGAGCGCGTTGAACGGGATGCACATGCGCAGCAACGGGGTTCGGGCCACCGCCGGATCCGCCGAGAGCGCCTGCTCCTGGGAGACCGCGCGCAGAGGAGTGGTCGCGGTGACCAGTGCGTCCAGCCCCAGCTCGCCGCTTAGCCGGGAAAGAGCCTGGCGGCGAAGGCGTTCGACGGTGCGGGCGGCGTGCAGGTACTCGACGGCGGGACGGTCGCGTTGCGCGGCCAGCAGTGCGGCGGTGGCCGGCTGATACAGCTCGGGGCTGTGCTCGAACCACTGCCGGTGCGTCTCGTACGCTTCCGAACCCGTGATGATCGGGTACGCCGCGAGGAACTGCTCGGTCTCGGGCAGTTCGACGTCCAGTACCTCGGCGCCCGCGTCCACCAGCGCCCGGCAGGCGGCGTCGACGGCGGCCGCGATCGCCGGATCGGCGACGTCCCAGTTGTCGCCGCGCAGCCGGCCCACCCGCAAACCGGCGACCGGGGTACGCACGTGCGCGATGCCGGGCAGCGCACCCCACGCGAGCGAGACGTCCAGCACGTCGGCGGCCAGTAGACCGATGTGGTCGAACGTCGTCGACAGCGGGAACGCCCCCGACGTGGGGAGCGCGTCGAAGCTCGGCTTCATCCCGACGATGCCGCACAGCGACGCGGGAGTTCTTGTGCTGCAGCCGGTGTCGGTGCCGATCGCGACCGGGACGACGCCCTTGGCGACCAGTGCCGCCGACCCCGACGACGAGCCGCCCGGAACGAGGTTCGGGTCGTGCGGGTGTGCGGCCGGACCGGAAGCGTTGATCGCGCCCGTCGGGCCGTACGCGAACTCGTGCAGGTGCGTCTTGGCGACGACGATCGCGCCCGCTTCCCGCAGGCGCGCGACGATCCGGGCGTCGTTCGCGGCCGGCGGGGCATCGGCGAGTACCGCGCTACCGCAGCGCGTGGGCATCCCGGCGACGTCGATGTTGTCCTTCACGGCCACCGCGATGCCGTGCAGCGGGCCGATCCAGTCGCCGGCGGCGATCGCCTCGTCCGCCCGCGTCGCGGCGGCGAGCGCGGCGTCGTCGTTGCGGGCCGCGACGAGGTTCTCCCACGGCGTCCCGAGCAGCCCGTCGAGGGCGTCGAGCGTCGCGCGGACGTGTTCGGTGGCGGACATCTCGTTCTTGGCGAGCAACTGGGCGACGTCCCGCAGCATCGGTATGCTCACGGCCGCAACACCCCGCCGCGGCGTCCGGCGTCGCGCAGTCGCTCGCGCCAGTTCTCGGAGCCGGGGTCGATGCCGGTGATCGTCCAGCGTTCGCGGTCCTCGTAGCGGCGACGGGCCTCGAAGCCGGGCTCGACGAGCCCGGCCAGGGTGCCGTGATCGGCCAGTTCGGCGCGCGCCCGGGCGAGGACGTCCAGCGTCTCGTCCAGCGCGGTCAGCAACGCGTCCCGGTTGCCCTCGCACATCGCCCGCACCAGGGCCGGCGCGCTGCCGGCCACGCGGGTGCCGTCGCGGAACGACCCGGCGGCCAAGCCCAGCGCCAGATCGCCCCCGGCCGCGCCGGACAGCGCGAGCGCCTCGGCCAGCACGTGCGGCAGGTGCGAGATCCGCGCGGCCGCGGCGTCGTGCTCGACGGACTCGGCGGGCACCACCACCGACCCGCAGTCCAGCGCCAGCCGCACCACCTGCGACCACACCTGCGGGTCCACCCCGTCGTCGGCGCTCACCACCCACACCGCGTCGCGGAACAGTTCGGCGTCGCCGGCCTCCCATCCGGACTCGCTGGTTCCGGCCATCGGATGCCCGCCGACGAACCGGTCCTGCAGACCGTGCCGGGCGACCGCCGTGGCCACCTCGGCCTTGACGCTGACGACGTCGGTGACCGGACAGTCTGGGGCGTGCTCGGCGATGGCCGCGAGCGTCGCGTCGACGGCCGGCATCGGCACCGCGACCACGATCAGGGCGCGCGCGGCCCGGGCTCGGCGCAGCACCGCAGTCAGGTCGGTGTCGGCGTCGAACCCGTCGGCGCGTGCGGCGCCGACGGTGGGTGCGGACCGGTTCCAGCCCCAGCCGTCGCGGCCGGCGGCGACGGCCGCGCGGAGCAGCGATCCACCGATCAAACCCAGGCCGAGAATGCAGACGGGCGGTGCGGAGACGGCATCAGACACCACATCAGGTTGGCACATTCGTCGCTGGACTTCTGTTACCGGCACCGCGCGGGCTACCGTTGCGCGCATGGGTGCACAGCGCGCGAACAACAACAGCGCCTCCGCAGGCTCGATGGAGGATCTGGACGGCTTCGGTATCGCCGTCGTCCGTGAGGAAGGCCGCTGGAAGTGCACCCCTTTGACGGGCGATGCGCTCACCAGTCTGCGGGTCGCGGAGAAGGAACTGCTCGAGCTTCGCAGCTCCGGTGCCGTGTTCGGTCTGCTCGACGTCGACGAGGAGTTCTTCGTCATCGTCCGGCCCGCGCCCGCGGGCACTCGGCTGCTCATCTCCGACGCGACGGCGGCCATCGACTACGACGTCGCGGCTGATGTCCTCGATGCCCTCAACGTCGAGATCCCGGACATCGACCCGGACGAGCTCGACGACGTCGAGCCGTGGGAGGAGGGCGACCTCGGCCTGCTCTCCGACCTGGGCCTGCCCGACGCGGTGCTCGGTGTGATTCTCGCCGAGACCGACCTGTACCCGGACGAGCAGCTGACGATGATCGCGCAGCGCTGCGGTTTCGAGTCGGAGTTGTCGGCCGCGCTCGACAAGCTTCCCCGCTGACCGCCCGGCGTCCGGCGTGACCCTGCAAGACGACGAGCGGATGATCCGCGCCGCCCTGTCCGCGGCGGCCGCGGCCTCGGATGTCGACGTGCCGGTGGGCGCCGTGGTGTTCGACGCGGACGGCGTCGAACTCGCGCGTGCCGCGAACGCACGGGAAGCCACGGGCGACCCGACGGCGCACGCCGAGATCCTGGCCCTGCGCGCGGCGGCCCGCGTGCACGGCGACGGCTGGCGTCTCGAGGGCGCGACCCTGGCGGTGACGTTGGAGCCGTGCACCATGTGCGCGGGTGCGCTGGTGCTCGCCCGCGTGGAGCGGGTGGTGTTCGGGGCATGGGAACCAAAGACCGGCGCGGTCGGTTCGCTGTGGGACGTGGTGCGCGACCGCCGGCTCACCCATCGCCCCCAGGTGCGCGGCGGGGTGCTCGAGGGCGAGTGCGCGGGCATTCTCGAAAGTTTCTTTCAGGGCCAGCGTTGATGCCCTGACCAGGTGTAATGTCTTTTTTTCGGCGTTCGGCGGACGAAGTTCCCCGGCACGATTGCGCAGATCGTGGTGTCGTGGAGGTAGGTGCTCGTGTGGCACCGGGACCGCATGGTCATTCACAGATTCACGGAGGTGACTCGTGGGAATCGGAGACAAGGCCCAGAACAAGGCTCAGGACCTCGGTGGCAAGGCCAAGGAGGCTGCCGGCAAGGCAACCGACGACGAGGATCTGAAGAACGAAGGCAAGGGCGATCAGGTGCAGTCCGCCGTCAAGGACGCGGGCGAAAAGGTCAAGGACGCCGCCTCGACGGTCAAGGACAAACTCACCGGAAAGTAGCGCTGACCAGCCGATTTCTTGCTGAACGCTGACTCCGGTACAGTTCTCGGCGGTGGCGTGTCCGAGCGGCCGAAGGTGCAGCACTCGAAATGCTGTGTACGGTAACCCCGTACCGAGGGTTCAAATCCCTCCGCCACCGCCAAAGAGCCTCCCATCTGCTTGCAGATGGGAGGCTTCTTTTGTTTCGGTTGGCGGTCGTGTGCGTCAGCTCAGGGCCGCGAACAGGTTGAGCTCGCTCATCGAACCGTTCTCGCTGACGAAGAGGTCGACGAAGCTGCCGAAGGCGAAGCCGAGCAGGTCGAGCGCGGACAGAGATCCCATGTGATTACCCCTTGGACGAATGCGATTGGACTGCAACGAATGCCGAGACCGAACGGTCGACCGTCCCGGAACGTGGCAGGTTGCGACATGAAGCTAGCTGCCGCGCACTCCGCTTGTCGTCCCGAGACATGATGAAGGAGCGGGTGATTCGGAGTTCTTGACGCATCGATCGAGTCCGTCAACTTCACCCGATCGGCAGCGCATGTGATCCAGGACACGGTAAGTCCCGGTGGTCGGGAACTTCCCGCAGGCCCCGACGTGATCGACGTTACTTTTCGGACCGAATTGCCGGTTTCGTGGAAGGGGCGTCATGTCAGGACGGGTAGCCGGAAAGGTCGCGTTCGTCACCGGTGCGGCCCGGGGGCAGGGGCGCAGTCACGCGCTCCGGCTGGCGGAGGAGGGCGCCGACATCATCGCCCTCGACATCGCGGACGGTATCGACACCGTCACCCCGCTCTATCCGCCCGCCACCGCCGAGGACCTTGCCGAGACGGTGCGCGGGGTCGAGGCCCTCGGACGTCGGATCGTCGCCGAGAAGGCCGACGTCCGCGATTTCGACGCCGTGCGCGCGGTGGTCGACCGCGGTGTCGCGGAGCTGGGCCGCATCGACGTCGTGGTGGCGAACGCCGGCATCTTCATCAGCGGCGAACCCGCGCACCGGATCACCGAGGCCGAGTGGGACGACGTCCTCGACGTCAACCTGAAGGGCGTCTGGCACACGTGCAAGGCCGCCATCCCGCACCTGATCGAGCAGGGTGACGGCGGATCGATCGTCATCACCAGTTCCACCGCCGGGCTCAAGGGTGCGGCTCGTACCGCCGCCTACGGGGCCAGCAAGCACGCCGTCGTCGGACTGATGCGCACCCTCGTCGGCGAACTCGGCGGGCACCGTATCCGGGTCAACACCGTCCACCCGGGCGCGACGGACACCGACATGATCATCAACGACCGCTGCTTCGGGCTCTTCCTGCCCGGCGTCGAACACCCCTCCAAGGAACAGGTGGCCCCGTTGTTCGCGGGCGCCAACGCGATCCCCGTGCCGTGGGTGGAGCCGGTGGACGTCTCTCATGCCGTGCTGTTCCTGGCCTCCGAGGAGGCGCGGTACGTCACCGGCACCGAACTGAAGGTCGACGCCGGATTCACCACCCGCTGAAAGTGAAGGAGTCTCGATGACAATGCAATTGGAGTCTCCGGAGCTGGACGACGCCGCCGTCGCAGCGGTGGCGCAGCAATGGCTGACCGGGTTCGCGGAGTTGCTCCGTGCGGGTACGGGAGCCGAGGAGGTTCTGCACACCGATCTGTGGTGGCGCGACCTGCTGGCCTTCACCGGCGACCTGCGCAGCCTGCACGGCGCCGAGAGGATCGGCGCCGTGCTCGACGTCGGCCGCGCACAACAGGTCTCCGGCGAGCGGCTGGATCCGGCCGCGCCACCGGTCCTGCTCCCCGGCGCGGCCGGTGCCGGTTCGATCCAACTGTTGTTCCGCTTCGACACCCGGCTCGGGCACGTGCGTGGCGTCGCACGCCTGGTGGTCGACGGCGGCGCGTGGCGGGCCCGGAACCTGCTCACCGCGCTCGACTCGCTGGCCGGGCGCGAGGCGGCGATCGGCGCTCGACGGCCGGAGGGCACCGAGATGCCCGCCGATCGGGTCGAGTACTGGTCGGCGCGCCGCGAGCGTGAACTCGACTGTCGCGACGGCGATCCCGACGTTCTGGTGATCGGCGCGGGACACTCGGGGCTGGCCCTCGCTGCTCAGCTCGGCGTGCTGGGGGTGCGGACGCTGCTGGTCGACCGGGCCGATCGGGTCGGTGACAACTGGCGCGGCCGGTACGACTCGCTGGTGCTGCACGACGCGGTCTGGTCGAACCACCTCCCGCTGCTGCCGTTCCCGGCGAACTGGCCGGTGTTCACGCCCAAGGACAAGATGGGGGACTGGCTCGAGATCTACTCCCGGGCGATGGAACTCGACGTCTGGAACCGCACCAAGGTCGTGGAATCGACATTCGACCCGGACCGTCGGCGGTGGACCGTCGTCGTGGACCGCGACGGGACCCGGCGCACCCTGCACCCGCAGCACGTGGTGCTGGCCACCGGGCTCAGCGGCACCGAACCGGTGATGCCCGCGTTCACCGGTGCCGACGATTTCGCCGGGGAACTGCTGCATTCGAGCGCGTACCGAACCGATCCGGCGCGACGCGGTACCCGGGTGGTCGTGATCGGTACCGGCAACAGCGGCCACGACATCGCCCAGGACCTCCAGGAGGCAGGGGCCGAGGTCACGCTGGTCCAGCGCGGTCCCACGCACGTGGTCAGCGGGCAGGCGCTGGCGCGGCAGGCGCGCCGCAGGTACGCCGAGCACATTCCCACCGAGGTCGCGGATCTGCTCGACGCCGCCACTGCCCGGCTGGATCCGCAGTTCGTCGCCGGACTGCGGATGGGTGTGGGCATGCTCGCCGAGCACGATCGCGAATTGTTGGACGGGCTCACCGCCCGCGGCTTCACGCACGACGGCGGACCGGACGGGACCGGCGTGATGATGCTGTTCCTCACCCGCAACGGCGGCTACTACATCGACGTGGGTGCCTCGCCGATGGTCGTGGACGGCCGGATCGGGCTGGTCTCCGGGACGATCGAGCGGCTCGACGCGGACGGGCTGGTGATGTCGGACGGCACCCGCGTCCCGGCCGACACCATCGTGTGCGCCACCGGGTTCCGCGGCATCCTCGACACCGCGCGCCGGGTGCTCGGTGACGCGGTCGCGGACGCCTGCGGACCGGTCTGGGGGCTCGACGACGAGGGCGAGCTGCGTTCGGTGTGGCGGCGCTCCGGCCACGACCGGTTCTGGATCCACGGCGGCAATTTCATGCTGGTGCGCAATTACAGCAAGTACCTGGCGCTGCAGATCCAGGCGGACCTGGCGGGCGTCGACCTGCCCGCGCTCGGCCGTCGTGTTTGATCGAGGTTCGACGGGATTGACAGTGGGAGGACGTTCGATGACAGGCAAGCAGGCACGGCTCGATCTGGAGACCGCGAGGCGCGCGGCGGACGCGGCGATCGCGGCGGCCCGGGAGGGCGGCAACCGGGTGAGTGTCGCCGTCGTGGATACCCGTGGCCACGACCTGCTGGTGGTCCGCGACGACGGCGCCGCGTGGTTCACCGCCGGGGTGGCGCGCGCCAAGGCCGCCACCTCCGCGCTGATCGGCATCCCCACCACCGCCTACTCGGGGCTCGCCGACGCACATCCCGCGCTCGCCGAACTGATCGACAGCCAGGCCGCGCAGTCCCTGACGACCCTGCCCGGTGGCCTGCCCTTCGTCGTGGACGGTGACGTGGTCGGCGGCATCGGCGTCAGCGGCGCCCAGCCCGACGAGGACGTCAGCTACGCGAAAGCGGGCCTGGCCGCAGGCTGATCCGGCTGCCCGCCCTCGGTTCAACGTCCGGTCGCGCCGTCGATCAGTTCGCGGAGGATGTCGGCGTGACCGGCGTGCCGGCCGGTCTCCTCGATCATGTGGGTCAACGCCCAGCGGACACTCGGGGCGTGGTCGTTGGGCGTCGGTCGCGGGACCGGCGCCCCGAGGTCGGTGCATTCGTCCAAGACGAGGTTCGCTTCCCGGGCGGCATCGCGGTAGCGGGTGGCGACGTCGGCCACGGCGGCGGTGGGCGGCACGTGAAACGTCTTCTTCCAATTGGTGACTCGTTCGCCCAGGAAGACCGAGCGTTCGACGAACGTCAGATGGTTCAGCAGACCGAGCAGATTCGTGCCCGACGGCACCGCGGCGGTCCGGACCTGTGGTTCGGGCGCACTCTCGACCTTGGTGAGCACGGACGCCCGAAGGTAGTCGAGGAAGGCGCGCAGGGTCTCGGACTCGCTGTTCCCGGCGTGTGGGGGCGGGGTGTCGGCGCGTCGCGCGATGCGTGAGGTCGGCATGGTGGTCTCTCCCTTCGGTCGCGGACTCGGTCGCCCAGTCTCGCCGCGCACTGGACGGTTCGGCACGAGAACTTGCGGTTCTGGCAACCTGATCGGATGGACCCCGTAACGGAGGACGTACTCGGCGCGGTCGGGCCCCGGCTGCGTGCGCTGCGGCGTCAGCGCGCCATCACGCTCGCCGAGCTCGCCGCGGAGACCGGCGTGTCGGAGAGCACCCTGTCCCGCTTGGAGAGCGGGCAACGCCGGGCCACACTGGAGTTGCTGCTCCCTCTGGCCCGCACCTACGACGTGCCGTTGGACGATCTCGTGGGCGCGCCGCGCACGGGAGACCCGCGGATCCACCTGAAACCGATCACCCGATCCGGGATGGTGTTCGTCCCGCTCTCCCGACGGCCCGGTGGGGTGCAGGCCTTCAAGATGATGATCCCGGCGCAGCCGTCGCCGCCCGTGCCCGCGCCGAAGCGGCACGAAGGATTCGAGTGGCTCTACGTCCTCGACGGACGCCTGAGGCTGGTGGTCGGCGACCGGGACGTGACGTTGCCGGCCGGCGAGGCGGCCGAATTCGACACCGCCCTGCCGCACTGGCTGGGCAGTGCCGACGGCGGCGCGGTCGAGTTGCTCATCCTGTTCGGGATGCACGGAGTGCGGGCCCATGTTCGCTCCGATCGGCTCGGGCCGACCCGCGGGGCGCCGACGCCGAGAAATCCGGAAGGGTAGGAACGTCCGGTTTCCGGATCCGAGTGCGAATCGCGGTGCAGCGCGGCAACGGCCCGTTGCCGATAGCCTTGGACGGCATGGACAGGCCTACGCGACCGCTGCTGCAGTTGCGTCTGGCCGCCGCCGGGTACCGCTTTCGGGAGAGCCTGTTCGCGCTGCCGACGCGCTCGCCCCGGTGCCGCGCATGCTGATCGACCACGTCACCGAATGCGGTCGCCGCGAACATGTCCCGTCTCTGCATCGGCAGCTGCGGTTGCTGGTGGACGGGGTGAGCGCGGAACCGGGGCTCCACCCGGAGGATCTGCAGCGGTTCCTCGCTGTGGCCGAGTCGACCGTCGACCCGGCCGAACACGACACATCGAACTGAGGAGTGCGAATCCGATGTCCAACCTGCCAGCTGCGGTGCTCTTCGATATCGACGGCACCCTGGTCGACTCGAACTACCTTCACGTGGACGCGTGGCACCGTGCATTCGTGGACGCGGGACTGGCCGTGCCCACGTGGCGGATCCACCGCGCCATCGGCATGGACGGCTCCACCCTGATCCGTGACCTGTGCCCCGGTATCGACGATGCCACCGCAGATCGTGTGGACGAACTGCACTCGCGTTTCTACAAGAACGAGGCGGATCAGTTGCGCCTGCTGCCGGGGGCGCGGGAAATCCTCGAGCAGTTGCACGACAGTGGCCTGCGAGTGGTGTTGGCAACGTCCGCACCGGCTGACGAGTTGGCCATTCTGCGTCGGCTGCTCGACAGTGAATCCGTGCTGTACGCGGTCACGAGTGGAGAGGACGTCGATACGGCGAAGCCCGACCCCACCATCGTGAAGATCGCCCTCGAACGTGCCGGAACCGAATCCGGCAGAGCAGTTTTCGTGGGCGACAGTGTCTGGGACATGCGTGCGTGCCAGGCTCTGGGGGTGCCCACCGTGGGTGTATTGAGCGGCGGGATCTCGCGCGGGGAACTGACCGAGGCGGGCGCCGATCACTGCTGCGACGACGTCGACGCGCTGCGCCGCGAACTCGACCGCAGTCCGTTGGGCCGCCTGCTCTGACGTGGCGCCACGAGCCAGAGGTCTGTTGCCAAGCGGGACCTCCCTGGGTCCGGTATACGGGAAGTATGACGTCTGCACATTCGCTGTCGGTCATCGTGCCCACCTTCAACGAGGAGAACTACATCGGCGCATGCCTGGAGGCGCTGCTCCGGTCCGAGGACGATCTTCACGAGGTTCTGGTCGTCGACAACAACTCCACCGACCGCACCGTCGAGATCGTCGAGCGGATCGCCGCGTCCCACGCCGTCGTCAAGTTGGTCCGTGAGGCCACTCCCGGCGCGGTGCACGCCCGCAACACCGGCTTCGACGCCGCCACCGGCGACATCCTCGGCCGCATCGACGCAGACACCCGCGTCGGCGAAGGGTGGGCGCGGATTGTTCTCGACTACTTCGGTCGACCCGACACCCAGGCGGTGGGTGCCGTGACCGGGCTGAGCAATTCGTACGACTCGCCGTACCGGGGGCTCAAAGGTTGGTACCTGCGTCGCCTCGTGTCGAAGGGTGTGCTCGGCAACGAACAACGGATTCGGAATCTGCACGGCGCCAACATGGCTCTGCGCCGCACCACCTGGGAACAAGTGAAGCCGGCGACGAGCGTCGATCCCGACGTCCACGAGGATGCCGACCTGGCGCTGTGCATCTGCGACGCCGGCGTCGAGATCGCCCAGCTGTCGGAGCTGTGTGCGGATCTCTCACCCCGCCGGGCACTGACCCCGCCCCGCGAGTTCTCGGACTATCTGCGGGCCGGTGTCAAAACCCTCGAACGGCACGACGCCATGACGCCCCAGCACCGCCGGCTCCTGCGCCTGCACTGGTTCACCCACCTCGGTGCCTACCTGGCATACCGTCCATACGATCCGGATCGGCAACGGTTCACTCTGCGCCGCTTGATCTTCGGCGGGCCGCCTCGCACGATGCCGGTCTCCGCCGCCGTGGCGTAGCCCCGGGCGGTTTACCCGTCGGCGCCGCCGGGTAACTCCCGAAGATGACAGCTCGCGACGACCGACAAGCCGCGCGCCCGACCGGGCGTGCGGCAGAAGAGGTGGTCGAGCCGGAATCACCGGACGACCTCACCAAGCGTTCCTGGATGTACGTGTTGCGCAAGACGGCGCGCGAGTTCGGCACCGACCAGTGCACGGACCTCGCCGCAGCGCTCACCTACTACGCTGTTCTGGCGCTGTTTCCGGCGCTGCTCGTGATCGTGTCGCTACTCGGTGTCTTCGGCCAGGGGCAGCGCACGGTGGACGCGGTGATGGAGATGGTCGGGCAACTCGGCCCCACCAATGCCGTGGACACGCTGCGGGAGCCCGTCGAGCAACTGGTCGCGGCCCCCTCCGCCGGGATCGCGTTGGTCATCGGTGTCCTCGGTGCGCTGTGGTCGGCCTCCGGCTATGTGGGCGCCTTCGCCCGGGCGATGAACCGCATCTACGAGATCGAAGAGGGCCGGCCGATCTGGAAGCTTCGCCCGCTCATGTTCGTGGTGACTGCGTTCTGCCTCGTGGCTGTCGGCGCGTCCGGCTTGATGCTGGTGATCAGCGGACCGGTCGCCCGCTCCGTCGGGGACGTTCTCGGACTGGGTGACGCGGCCGTGACGGCATGGGACATCGCCAAGTGGCCGGTGCTGCTCCTCGTCGTCGGCGTCCTCGTGGCGGTGCTGTACTACGTGACGCCCAACGTGTCCCAGCCGAAGTTCCGCTGGATCAGCCCCGGCGCGGCCATTGCGATCGTCGTCTGGATCGGGGCGTCGGCGCTGTTCGCCGTGTACGTGTCGAACTTCGCCAGCTACAACAAGACGTACGGTTCGCTGGCCGGTGCGGTGGTGTTCCTGCTGTGGCTGTGGATCACCAATCTTGCGCTGCTCTTCGGGGCCGAATTCGACGCAGAGCTCGAGCGTGGCCGGGAACTGCAGGCGGGACTTCCCGCGGAGAAGTCCATCCAACTGCCGCCCCGCGATACGCGCGACATCGAGAAGCGCGAGAAACAGCGCAGCAAGGACGTCGAGGACGGTCGCCGCCTTCGGCTCTCCCACTCCGCGGCCTCGCCGACACAAGGGAAGGAAAGTGACGATGCCTGACGCGATGGGTGCTGGAGAAGCCGACCCGCACGAATTGTCCACAGCCCAGCTGACGGAGCGCCTCGCCGGCCAGGTCTCGACGCTGGTCCGCACGGAAGTCGCCAGCGCCGTCGAAGAGGTGAAGGCCAAGGGCACCCGGATGGGAATCGGTGTCGGGATATCCGGTGCCGGCCTGATGTTGATCTATCTCGGTGTCGGGGCGCTCATCGCCACCGCCATCCTGGGGTTGGCGACTGCGGTCGCCCCCTGGCTGGCGGCGTTGATCGTCTCCCTGGTGGTGCTGGCCGTCGGGGGAATTCTCGCCGCAGTGGGCGCTGCGCGCGCCAAGAACGCCGCACCCCCCGTGCCCGCCGACACCGTCGACAGCGTCCGCCGCGACGTACAAGCTGTGAAAGGAACAGTGCGATGACCGGACTCGGAGACAGCGACGAATCGCAGATCGACGTCGAACGGCAGCGCGCCGAACTCGCCGAGACGGTCGAGGAACTCACCCACCGGGTGGATGTGCCGGCACGGACCAAGGCTGCGGTCCACGAGAAGTCCGACGCCGCGGTCGAACTCGCCCGCCGGAGAGCACCTGCCCTGGCCGTCGTGGCCGGTGTGGGCGTCGTGCTGATCTTCCTGGGCGCTGTGCGCAGGAGACGCCGACGGCGGCACTGAACCGGCCGTACAGCTGGGCCCCCGGCGATCTCGCCGGGGGCCCAGTGCCGTGAATCCGAGGTCGGAAGCTTAGACCGGGTTCTCCACGGAGGTGTTCAGCTGGAAGCCGGCGGAGCCGACGCGCAGACCCAGGTTGAGGATGACGGCGAAGAGATCGTTGACACTCAGCATTTCGATACTCCCTGTATGACAGTGGAACTGAACCGAATGGACGGCTCGAAACTTATCAACCTTTTGGTTCGGTTTCACGGCGGGGTTCCATCGGCGATGGTCTCGGGCACGGAAGGCGACGTCTCCCTCGCATTCGATTTCGGTCATTCCCGAGTCCGGGCGCCGTTCGCGGTGATATTCGTCCGTTGTGAGCGACGATGCGGATGTGGTGGTGACGAGGTGGCGGCGGTACGGGCACGATCGCCTGTATGTGCGCGCACCCGACGGCACCGACCTCGGGTGGTGGGACCTCGACGCCGGGCGGGCCCACGCTCGGACCTCGCAACGTGAGGACACGGTGACGGCTGCGGCCGCCGCCTGGCGGGCCGCACAGCACGAGGTTCTGAGCCCTCGAGAGGTCGAAACTGCAACCGTCGCACCAGCGGCCGTCGAACCGGTGCGATCCGTCCAGGACCTCGCCGACTCGAGGCCGGGTGCCGCGGCCCGGGCTCGTGCCCGGGCCGCGCGCGACACGGCACCGGCGAAAACGTTCTTCGCGCGACTCCTCGGCGTCCACACCGAGGAGCGCGCCTGGCGAATCGGCGCCGACGGCGAGGAGGCGGTCGCGGCGCGGCTCGCCCGGGTGGTGCGCAAGGACCCGCGGTGGCGCGTGCTCCACGCCATTCCCGTCGGAGTCCGGGGTAGCGACATCGACCACCTCGTGGTGGGGCCCGGCGGTGTTTTCACCGTCAACGCAAAGCATCATCCACGCGCGGATATCTGGGTGGCCGGCAGTACCTTCCTGGTGAACGGCACGAGGCAGCCGTACATCCGGAACAGTCGTCACGAAGCGGCGCGGGCCGCGAAACTGCTCACCGCGGCCTGCGGGTTCGATGTTGCCGCCGAACCGGTCATCGTCACCGTCAATGCCCGGGCCGTCACCGTGAAGAGCCCGCCTGACGGGGTCCACGTCGTGCCGCGGATGCACGTCGCTGGTTGGCTCCTCCGGCAGCGGGACGTCCACCCGCCGGAGACTGTCGAGGCTCTCTACGAAGCCGCGCGGCGGTCCACGACCTGGCAACCGTGATCCGCGTCGGATTGTGTGCCGGGTTGTCCCGTAGGCTTCCGATGCAGCTTGGTTGGTGAACCTCGGGAGTAACACGTGGCACAGAAGGTAATTGTCGAGCTCATCGATGATCTTGATGGTGAGCCCATCGATGCCGGCGGCGAAACGATCAGCTTCGCGGTCAACGGCGTCGAGTACACCATCGACCTCAACGACAAGAACGCCACCGAGTTCCATCGCAAGATGGACTACTACATCCGGCACGCGAGCAAGGTCGGCGGTCGTCAGAAGCCCCGCGCCGCCGCCACCCCCTCGACCGACGGTGCGAGCACCCAGGAGATCCGCGAGTGGGCGTCCCGCAACGGCTTCGCCGTGTCCACCCGCGGACGCATCTCGCGTGAGATCGCCGAGGCGTTCGCGGCCGCGCACTGACCCATGACCACCGTCAGTGACAACGAGGCGGCGAACGCGGCCGCTCCGGATGCCGATCCGCAGACGATCGGACCCGCGCCCACCGAGCCGGCGGCCGACGACGCCGCCGATCAGGCCTCCGACTACTCGCACGGCGACCCGATCCGGGTGTTCCTCTACGACATCCCGAACGACGGCGGCGAGTGGACCGCCCGCTACGAGCAGGGCATCACGCGGATCCGCGCCAAGAAGGTGAGCCCCGGGGTCTACCTGGACCTGCTGCACCGGGTGTTCCCCAAGCACGAGGTGCTCGTCAAGGGCGAGCTGCTCAGCGTCAAGAACCGGCCGCACCCCGACGACCCGAAGGTCCTCACCGAGGTCACCCTCCTCGTGTACCTCGCGACCGAGGTTGCGCTGTTCAAGGCGTTTCTCGCCTGGGCCGGCGGCGATGTGGCGCCGATCCGGATCACACCCGACAAGCTCGACGACGTGGCCCGAAAGGTCCACAACGACGTCTACCGCATCCACCTGTTCAAGCAGCGCCTCGTGACCGCGGGGATCGAGGATCCGGCGGAACTCGACGAGGACGTCGCGCGCCCGCTCGAGGTCATCAAGAGCGAGATCGACGCCATCCAGGATCTGCGGATCTCGGTCAAGCGGTATCGCGACCGGGTGGTCCAGGCCAAGCGCGAACGCGTCGTGAAGGAGAGCCAGAACCTCGTCGGCAACATCGAGATGGCCACGTGGGACTCGGTGCAGCGTCGCGAGGAGATGGTCGTGATGCGTGAGTGGGTGGACAACCAGCAGCGCGTCCTGCCGATCGGCAAGGCCGTCAAGCTGACCTGATCCCCGTACGTAAGCCGCGCAGGGCCGCTCCGATCTCGATCGGGAGCGGCCCTGCTTCGTTGGGGCCGGGGGTCGGCTGCAGGGGTGCGCGATCACCACCCTCGGGTGTATGCTTGCCGACAAGCAAGTAAATTGGAGGGTGGCTGTGACAAGCCTGTTCGACGACGACGAAGTGTCCCGGCTGCGGGTCGCGCTCGGTCGCATCTCGCGGCAGGTCGATCGCCAGACGTCGGCCGGTGAACTGACCAAGACGCAGTTCTCGATCCTGACGACGGCGGTGCGGCGAGGGCCTATCCGGGCCAGTGAAATGGCCGAGATCGAGACCCTCAACCCGACGATGCTCTCGCGCATGATCGGCAAGATGGAGGCCGCCGGGCTGCTGATGCGTTCGGCGCACCCCGACGACGGTCGCGCCGTGGTGGTGGCCGCCACCGCGGAGGGGATTGCCCTGCATGCCGAGTTGCGTGACAAGCGGACCCGGCTGTTCGCCGAGTACCTCGGCCAGCTTCCCGAGACGGAGACCCGTAACCTGCTCGACGCCCTACCCGCCCTCGAGGCGCTCGGCGAACGGATGTGTCAGGCCCGGGCCACGGCCCGCTCATGACGGCGGCCACGAAACTCGGGCGCCAGACCTTCGCCGCGCTGGCCAATCGCAACTACCGGCGTTTCATCGGCGGGCAGGGCATCTCGCTCGTCGGCACCTGGATGCAGACCGTCGCGCAGTCCTGGCTGGTCCTCGAGCTCACCGGATCCGGTACCGCGATCGGTGTCGTCGTCGCGCTGCAGACCCTGCCGATCCTGCTCCTCGGCCCGTACGGTGGCGTCATTGCCGACCGGACGGACAAGCGTCGCTTGATGATCGGGCTGCAGTCCATCATGGGTGTGCAGGCGCTGCTGCTCGGCATCCTCACGATCACCGGCACCGTGCAGTTGTGGCACGTCTACGTGCTGGCGCTGCTGCTCGGGCTGAATCAGTGCTTCGAAAACCCTGCGCGGCAGTCGTTCCTGCTCGAAATGGTGGGCCCGGAGGATCTGCGCAACGCGGTCAGCCTCAATTCGACCCTGGTCAGTGTGTCCCGTATCGTCGGGCCCGCGGTGGCCGGTGTGACCATCGCGGCGGGCGGCCTGGGCGTGTGCTTCCTGATCAACGCCGCCAGCTTCGTCGCGGTGGTCAGTTCGCTGTTGCGGTTGGATACTTCGGCGCTGCATCGATCCGCTCCGGCGGAGCGGGCCCGTGGTCAGCTGCGAGAGGGGCTGCGCTACGTGCGCGGTAACCGGAACCTCGCGGTGCCGCTGCTGATGATGGCGTTCATCGGCTGCCTCGCGTTCGAGTTCCAGGTGGTGCTCCCGATCGTCGCCGACCAGACCTTCGGTGCGGGTTCGCAGGCCTACGGTTTCATGACGGCCGCGATGGGCATCGGCTCGGTGTGCGGCGGTCTGCTCGTCGCGACCTGGGGGAGGACCGGAACGCGGGTACTGATCGTGGCCGCAGCCGCCTTCGGGTTCGCGCTCGTCGCGGCCGCCGCGGCTCCGACGCTCGCCCTGGAACTGGTCGCGCTGGCGCTCGTCGGTGCGGTGAGCATCGCGTTCAACTCGACCACCAACAGCACGCTCCAACTCGAGGCCGACCCGCAGATGCGGGGCCGGGTCATGGCGCTGTGGTCCACCGCGTTCATGGGGTCGACGGCGATCGGGGGTCCGATCGCCGGTTGGGTCAGCCAGCAGTGGGGTGGGCGCGCCGGTCTGCTGCTCGGCGCGATCACCTGCCTCGTCGTGGCGCTGGTCGCGTGGATCGTGATCGGTCGCGGCAAGGACGTGACTGCCCGGACCGAGCCGATCACCGAGGACCCGGAGGAACACACCGTCGAGAATCCGGTGGTCTCCGAGGACCCGACACTGACGGACGTCGAGGCACGACGCCGGGCGGCTTGACCTTCGACCTGCTCGAAACTTCATGATGTCCGGGTGAGTGCATCCGGGCCAGACGACCTCGTCACCATCGGTGTCTTCGCGCGGGCCTGCGGGCTGACCCCGAGCGCGCTGCGGTTCTACGACGACAGCGGACTGCTCTCGCCCGCGCACATCGACCCGGTGACGGGCTACCGGTACTACAGCACGACCCAGCGCGACCGCGCCGCGACCATTCGACGGTTGCGGGAGATCGGCGTCCCGCTCGAGGCCGTGACACGGATCCTCTCGGCCGATCGGGTCGAGGCCGCCCGCGTGCTCGACGAGCACGTCCGCCTTCTGCACGAGCGCGCCGCCACGGCCGCCGCCGTTGCCGCGGAGCTGAAGGCCTCGCTGCCGGTGCAGGATCGTGGGAGTGCGGTGACCCTGTCGGCGCGTCTGCTCGCGGAGGCCGTCCGGCAGGTGCGGCGTTCCGCGGCCGCCGAGGCGGAGTTCCCGATCCTCACGGGGATCCTGATCGAGGTCGGCGACGGCGCCGTCGTGCTGACGGCCACCGACCGCTACCGGCTGTCCACCCGGAGCCTGCCGGCTCACACGCCCGACCGTGCGTGGACGGGCGTGGTGTCCGCGTCCGAACTCGACGCGATCGGCGCAGCCCTGAGCCCCGACGCTGCGGCGATCCTGCGTCCCGATTCCGGTGCCGTGGACATCGCCACCCCCGGCCTCTCTGCCCGGTTCGCTGTGCTGGAGGGCGAATACCCCGACTACCGGACGATGCTCGACGCGTTGCCTCCGGCCCGTACCCGGGTGGTCACCCGCCGCGACGAGTTGTTCTCCGTCGCCGAAGGCCCGGTGGACGACACCGTCCGCCTCGTCGGCGCGTCCGGACAACTGACGGCGAGTGTGCGGGACGGTCCGCCTCAGGCGGTGGCGGCTCGTGTCGACGGACCCGACGTGACCCTGACCTTCCGTCGTGGAAACCTGCTGGCCGCGTTGGAAACTGCCGTCGGCCCGGACGTCATGCTCGACATCTCCGCCCCGGACCTGCCCGTCGTGTTCCGCTCCGCGACCGACGGCGACCTCACGACCCTTGCGATGCCGACCGCGTCGGACATCTAGAGCGACAGGACGATTCCCATGACCGCACCCGACCCGACGATGGACGCCATCACCCGAGCGGTGACCGTCGGCCGCGACGGCGACGCCGAGGCCGCGAGGTCGGCGCTGGTGGCGCTGTGGGCCGAGATCACCCCGATCGGGGATCCTTTCCACCGGTGCACGCTCGCGCACTACCTCGCCGATCTGCACGACGATCCGGCGCAGGCGCTGGTGTGGGACGTCCGCGCGCTCGACGCGGCCGATGCCCTCACCGACGACCGCGCCCGGCAGCACCACGCGAGCCTGGAGGTGCGCGGGTTCTACCCGTCGCTGCACCTCAACCTGGCCGACAACTTCCGCCGTCTCGGCTCCTTCGATGCCGCGCGGGCGCACCTCGATGCCGCCGCCGGGTACCTCGATGCGCTCGGCGCCGACGCGTACGGGGCGATGATCCGGGGGGCACTCGACGAGGTCGCCGCCGACATCGGCCGCGGATCCACCGCCCGCCGGGCGTCGGCGCCGGGATCGTAACTGTGGCGCATCCACCGCGCCGCTCATAGTCTGTGCCCGTGAAGAAGTGGTGGATCATCGGTGGGGCGGTCGTCGTGGTACTCCTGGGGGTCCTCGCCGGCCCCTGGATCTACGGCAAGTTCATCGCCGAGGACGACGCCCCGGCCGCGTCGGTGTCGACCGAGGGCGCGCAGGCCGCGTCGGGGTCGGTGGACGGGCAGTGGGCCGTCGGCCCGGGGGAGGGCGCCAACAAGACCGCCGCGGGTTACACCGTGTCCGAGATCCTCAACGGCGCCCGGGTCACCGTCGTCGGCACCACCGACCAGGTCAACGGGAACGCCACCGTCGCCGACCAGAAGTTGACCTCCGCCGAGGTCGTCGTGCAGGTCGCCGGCATCGCCACCGACAACGCACGGCGGGACGGCCAGTTCCGCGGCAACGTGATGGACACCGAGAACTTCCCGACCGCCGTGTTCAGGCTCACGACGCCGGTCGACCTCGCGACGCTGCCCACCGACGGCACCGCCGCCACGGTGAAGGCGGACGGAACGCTCACACTCAAGGACCAGACCCGGCCGGTGAGCGTCGACGTGAAGGTGCTGCACACCGGCGACACGCTGGTCGCGTCCGGCGCGGTGCCGGTCACGTGGTCGGACTACGGAATCACGCCGCCGTCACTGGGATTCGTGACCGTCGACGACAACGGCACGGTCGACTTCCTGGTGAGCCTGGCCCGCGCCTGACGGCGCCCATCCGGGCGGCCCGAAGACGTAGCCGAGGCGGTCGCGCCACGACTGCGCGGCCCGGACGTCGCGTCCGATCGCGGCGTACTCGTGCGTCTGCAACTTCCAGATGTCGTAGGTGCCCACCGGCTTCGTCAACCCGTAGGTGGGGCGTTGCTGCTCGGCGCGGAACGTGCCGAACATCCGGTCCCAGACGATGAGGATGCCGCCGTAGTTGCGGTCCAGGTACTCGGGATCGCAGCCGTGGTGGACGCGGTGGTGCGACGGGGTGTTGAACACGTACTCGATCGGCCGGGGCAGTCGGTCGACCCGTTCGGTGTGCACGAAGAACTGGTAGACCAGGCTCACCGAGAAACCCACGAAGATCATCCACGGCGGAATGCCGATCAGCGGCAACGGAATCCACATGAGAATCTCGCCACTGTTGTTCCACTTCTGGCGCAGTGCCGTCGCGAAGTTGAAGTACTCGCTCGAGTGGTGCGCCTGATGTGTCGCCCAGATCAGCCGGATTCGGTGCGCCATGCGGTGATACGTGTAGTAGAGCAGGTCGATGCCGACCAGCAGCAGCACCCAGGTGTACCAGGCGTTCGCGGGCAGGTGCCACGGGGCGAGGTACACCCAGATCGCGGAGTAGCCGATGAGCGCCAGGAACTTCCAGAACGTGGTGGTCGCGATCGACACGAGTCCCATCGAGATCGATGCCCGCGCATCCCGGAACTCGTAACCGGCCGTCGGCGGATAGGCGCGCCCGTCGCGGATCTCGGTCTCCTCGAGCTTGCGGGCCGCGAACCACTCGAGCCCGAGGAACACGACGAACGCCGGGATCGCGAGGGTGACCGGGTCCCCGAGCGGTTCGAGCAGCGATCCCCACGCCGTGGTGAGGGTCTCCCACATGTTGCCTCCGAGCTGTCATGCGTACCTGCCTGGAAATCTACGCTGCCCGGTGACCTGGGTCACCAGGGTCACGAACCTGGGTAACGTCTGTGCCGAGTCGAATCGGATCAGGAGGACGGGTGCACATCTCGGCACGGGTGGACTGCGCGGTGCGTGCCCTCGTCGACCTCGCGGCGGCGGACGCCCCGGCGCTGGTGAAGGCCGACGCGCTGTCCGCATCGCAGTCGGTCGCACCCAAGTTCCTCGAGGCCGTGCTCGCCGACCTGCGCCGCGGCGGACTGGTCGACAGTAGGCGCGGCCCCGACGGCGGCTACCGGCTCACCCGACCGGCCACCGACGTCACGATCGCCGACGTGATCCGCACCGTCGAGGGACCGCTCGCGTCGGTGCGCGGGGAGCGGCCCGAGGACGTCACGTACGACGGCGCGGCCGAATCGCTGCAACAGGTGTGGATCGCCGTTCGCGTCAATCTGCGCACGGTGCTCGAGGGCGTCACCATCGCCGACGTCGCCGCGGGCGCGCTGCCCGCCTTCGTCGACGAGCTCACCGCCGACCCGGGAGCCTGGCGCCGGCGGTAGGGCATGCCTAGTGATGCACCCGCAGGTCGGCGCGCATCTGGGTGAACAGGAACAGTCCGGCCCGCCCCGACACCTCCTCGTACGCGCGAACCCAGTCGTCGAGGAAGTGCGGCCGGTCCTCGGGCGCCAGGCGTCCGGTCCACGCGTCGGCGCCGTTGCTGCACCACGCGGCGAACGCGTCGTGCGTGCCGAAGTCCCACGTGACGTCCTGCACCGACAGATCGGTCACGCGTAGGCCTGCCGCCGCCGCGAGGTCGGGATAGCCGTCGGGGTCGACGTGGACGAACGGGGGAGCGAATCCGGCGAACCGGTCCACCCAGCGGGGCGAACCGGCCACCTCCATCGCGACGGTCTCGAGACTGGGCCGGTCACCGGCGCACACCACCTGGATCAGGACGCGGGCGTCGGGCCGGGCCGCCGCCGCGATCGATCCCAGTGCGCGCTGCTGTTCCACCACCCAGTGCAGGGCGTTGAACGACACCACGACGTCGAACTCGGCGCGGAACGGCAGGTCGCGGGCGTCGGCCAGCACGAACTGCACATTCGACGACGCCGTGTCGGCCTTCGCGATCATCCGCGGCGACGCGTCGACGCCCACCGCGCGGCCCTCGGGCAGGCGTTCGGCGAGCAGCCTGGTGACGAAGCCGTCGCCGCAGCCGACGTCGAGCAGGCGGTCGTCCGGTTCCAGGTCGAGGCCGGCGACCGCGCGGGTGGCCATCGCCCGCTGCAGATCGCTGGTCTGCGCATACTGCTCGCCGTCCCAATCGGGCATTCTCGCCGCCGTTCCGTGGTCCGCCGGGTGTGCGATCAGCGTATGCCGAGGGGCGCCGGGCTGTGGCCCCGATCACCCACATCGAAACAGTGTGCCGAATGCCACAAAGGTGCACTCGGCTGCAACATTGCAGAGGTCTGCAATTTCGGTACCTTCGATGGAGTGGGAGAAGAACTCGGACTCCGGGACCGCAAGAAGGCGGCAACACGGATCGCGCTCAGTGAGGCCGCAGCACGCCTCGCGATGGAGCGCGGGATCGAACTCGTCACCGCGGACATGATCGCGTCCGAGGCCGGCGTTTCCGTCCGCACGTTCCACAACTACTTCTCCTGCAAGGAAGAGGCTGTTCTGCACCACCTCGAGGCCGACGTCCTCGAGTGGGCCGACTGGCTGCGTGAGCGGCCCGGCGACGAACCGATCCTCGATTCGCTCGAGCACATCGTGCGGAGGGCTCTTCTCGAGTCCGACCACGAACTCGAGAAGATGCAGGCGCTCGCCGACCTCATCGACTCGAGCCCCACTCTTCTGGCCAAGAAGATGGAGATGCACGTGCGCCTGACCCCGATGCTCGACGAGGTGATCGCCGAGCGCACCGGCGCCACGGGCCTGTATCCGAGTCTGCTGCAGACCGTGGTCGGTGCCGCCGTCAAGGCATCCCTCGACCTGTGGATGAGCGGTCGGTCGTCGGCCGCCGGCCCCGAGCAACTCGTCCACGAGGCGTTCGACCACCTGCGCTCCGGCCTCGCCGTACCCGCCAGCTAGACCCGCACCCGATCAGAAGGAGCCTTCCATGGCCACCTACCTATATCGGATCGGCCGCTTCGCCTACCGGCGAAAAGGCACGGTCCTGTCCATCTGGCTGGCCATCCTCGTTCTGATGGGGGTCGGCGCCGCGACGCTGTCGGGTCCGACGAAGGACTCGTTCTCCATTCCGGGCACTCCGGCTCAGGAGGCGCAGGACTTGATGTCCGAGCGCTTCGGCGACCAGAAGAGCGCGATGGACGCGCTGTCGGCGCGGTTCGTGATCGCCGCACCGGCCGGGCAGACGCTCGACACCCCGGAGAACCAGGCCGCGATGGACGAGATGCTCGCGGACATCCGTGGCATCGAGAAGGTCAGCGCGCCGGCCAAGGCCGACCCGGCTTCCGGAACGCCCGGCGCTCTGGTCAATCCGGTCACGGCGGATGCCGCGCTCGCGGAGATGGCCAAGGCCTCCGCGGAGGAGCAGGGCGTCCCCGAGGACGTCGCTCTCGCGAACGCACGCGCGCTGTCGTCGCTGAGCGAGGACCGCACCGTCGGCTACATCGAGGTCCCGTTCGACGGCGACTTCAGCGACGTCGACCAGTCGATGCGCGACCAGATCCAGGCGGCTGCCGACATCGGCCGCGACGCCGGGCTGAACGTCCAGATCAGCGGTTCGGCAGCGACCGAGGCAGAGATGCCGGGCGGTGTCACCGAACTCATCGGCATCGCCGTTGCGGCGATCGTCCTCGTCATCACGTTCGGCTCGCTCGTCGCCGCAGGACTGCCGCTGATCACCGCGATCATCGGCATCATGATCGGCAGCCTCGGCATCACCGTCGCGACCGGATTCATGGACCTCAGCTCGATGACCCCGACGCTCGCGATCATGATCGGCCTGGCCGTCGCGATCGACTACTCGCTGTTCATCGTCTCCCGCTTCAAGCACGAGCTCTCACTCACCGACGACCGGTCCGAGGCCGCGGGCCGCGCGGTCGGCACCGCCGGTTCCGCCGTCGTGTTCGCCGGCCTGACGGTCATCATCGCCCTCGTCGCGCTGCGCGTCGTCGGCATCCCGTTCCTGTCCGATATGGGTGCGGCCGCGGCGTCGACGGTGTTCATCGCCGTCCTCATCGCACTCACGCTGCTGCCCGCGATCCTCGGACTGTTCGGCCGCAAGGCCTTCGCCGGTCGCATCCCCGGGCTGAGCCAGCGCGACGCCGAGGGCGACGACGGCAAGAAGACGTTCTCGCAGCGCTATGGCCGCGCGGTGGTCCGCCGTCCGGCGGTCGGCCTGATCCTGGGTGTGGTGCTGCTCGGTGCGCTCGCGATCCCCGCGGCCAAGCTCGAGCTGGCGCTGCCGAACGAGGGCAGCGGTGATCCGGCGACAAGTGCCCGCCAGGCGTATGACCTGGTGAACGAGGGCTTCGGCCCCGGCCGGAACGGCCCACTCCTCGTCGTCGTCGACGCGCAGGACGCGACCGTCCCCGCTGGCGAGGCGTTCGGCGCCGTCGTCGCGAAGATCTCTGAGCAGCCCGACGTCCTCAACGCGCAGGTGATCGGTGCCAACCAGGCAGGCGACACCGCGCAGATCCTGGTGACCCCGCGCAGCGGCCCGAGCGATCCGTCGACGATGGACCTCGTCGCCGACATCCGCAGCGCCGAGTCGGACCTGAACGATCAGATCGGCGTCAACTACGGCGTCACCGGTCAGACCGCCCTCGAGGGTGACGTCTCCGAGCGCCTGCAGGACGCGCTGGTGCCGTACCTCGCGGTGGTCGTCGGCCTCGCCTTCGTGCTGCTGATGCTGGTGTTCCGCTCGGTCCTGGTGCCGCTGACGGCGACCCTGGGCTTCCTGCTCAGCGTCCTGGCGACCTTCGGTGCCACCGTCGCGGTGTTCCAGGAGGGCTGGGGCGGGATCGCCGCCAACCCGCAGCCGATCGTCAGCTTCATGCCGATCTTCCTCATCGGCGTGGTGTTCGGTCTGGCGATGGACTACCAGGTGTTCCTGGTGACCCGCATGCGCGAGGAGTACGTCCACGGCGCGTCCGCGAAGGACGCGGTCGCGGTCGGCTTCAACCACGGCGCCCGCGTCGTGACCGCGGCGGCGATCATCATGATCTCCGTGTTCGCGGCGTTCATCGCGGAACCGAACTCGTTCATCAAGTCGATGGGCTTCGCGCTCGCGGCGGCGGTCTTCTTCGACGCCTTCATCGTTCGCATGGTGATCATCCCGTCGGTGATGGCGCTCATGGGCGACAAGGCGTGGTGGCTGCCCAAGTGGCTCGACAAGATCCTGCCGAACGTCGACATCGAGGGCGAGAAGCTGGCCCGCTCGCTACCGCGGGACAAGCAAGAACTCGAAGACGCCCCGGTCTCCTGAAAGAGACTGTGAACATTCGATGAAGAGGGAGGGATCGGGCCCCGAGAAATGGGCCTGATCTCTCCTTTTTCGTCCTGCAGATTGGTAACCTTCGCAAACCATGCTGATCAGACTCCTCGGCACCTATCTGGGGCCCTACAAGCGCGACCTCGCCGGCGTCATCCTCCTCCAACTCGTCGCCACCGGCGCTGCGCTGTATCTCCCCAGCGTCAATGCCGACCTGATCGACAACGGAGTGGCGGCCGGCGACACCGGCTACATCATGACGGCGGGCGGCAAGATGCTGCTCGTGACGCTGGTGCAGATCATCTGCTCCATCGGGTCCGTCTTCTTCGGTGCCCGCGCCGCGATGGGCTTCGGCCGCGACGTGCGCGCCTCGATCGTCAGCCGCGCCCGGTCGTTCTCCTCCCGCGAGTTCGGACGATTCGGCGCGCCGTCGCTCATCACCCGCAGCACCAACGACGTGCAGCAGGTGCAGATGATGGTGGTGCTGAGCGCGACCATCCTGGTGATGGCACCGATCATGTGCGTCGGCGGCATCATCATGGCGATCCGCGAGGACGCCGGATTGTCGTGGATCCTCGCGGTGAGCGTTCCCCTGCTCGCGCTCACCATGATCGTGATGATCACCAAGTTGGTGCCGTCGTTCCGCACCATGCAGACGCGGATCGACGCGGTGAATCGCGTTCTGCGCGAGCAGATCACCGGCATCCGGGTGGTGCGGGCCTTCGTGCGCGAACGCTCCGAGGCCGAACGCTTCGACGAGGCCAACGGCGCTCTCACCCAGACCGCACTGCGCGTCGGCCGCATGACGGCGCTGATGATCCCGCTCGTGATGATGATCGCGAACCTCACCAGCGTCGCGGTGATCTGGTTCGGCGGCCACGAGATCGACAACGGCAGCATGGGCATCGGCTCGCTGACCGCGATGCTCAGCTACATCATGCAGATCCTCATGGCCGTGATGATGGCGTCGATGATCGCGATGCTCGCCCCCCGTGCCGCGGTGTGTGCCGAGCGCATCACCGAGGTCCTCGACACCGAGCCGTCGGTGCTCGCGCCGTCGAACCCGGTCACGGTCATGGACCGTCCCGCGCTCGTGGAACTGCGCGACGCCGAGTTCAAGTACCCCGGCGCCGACGAATCGGTGCTGCGCGGCATCAGCTTCACCGCCGAACCGGGCAAGACCACCGCGATCATCGGTGCCACCGGCTCCGGCAAGACCACGCTGCTCGGCCTGATCCCGCGGCTGATCGACGTCACGTCGGGCGCGGTCACCGTGTCGGGCACCGATGTCCGTGAGCTCGATCCCGGGCTGCTTCGCTCCCACATCGGCCTCGTGCCGCAGAAGGCGTTCCTGTTCTCCGGCACCGTCGCGAGCAACCTGCGTTACGGCAAACCCGACGCCACCGACGACGAGTTGTGGCGGGCACTCGAGATCGCCCAGGCCGCCGACTTCGTGCGCGCCATGCCCGAGGGACTGGAAACCCCGATCTCCCAGGGCGGCACCACCGTCTCCGGCGGACAGCGACAGCGCCTGGCGATCGCCCGCGCCCTCGTGCGACGGCCGTCGATCTACCTGTTCGACGATTCGTTCTCGGCGCTCGACCTCAGCACCGATGCCCGCCTGCGTGCGGCGCTGCGACCCGAAACCGAGGATGCCTGCGTGATCATCGTGGCCCAGCGCGTGTCGACGATCGCCGACGCCGACCAGATCGTCGTCCTCGAGGAGGGCACGACCGTCGGTATCGGCACGCACGAGCAGCTGCTCGAGACGTGCGCGACGTACGTCGAGATCGTCGAGTCCCAGCGTTCGGTTCAGGAGGCGCTGTGAGCACCGCGACCCAATCCTCGCCCCCCATGCCCGGTGCCCCGGGGGCGCCCGCCGCGAAGGCGGAGAACTTCGGCGCATCGATGAAGCGTCTGCTCGGGCGGCTCGGTCCGCAGCGGGTGGCGGTCATGTTCGTTCTGATCCTCGCGGTGTCGAGCGTCGTGCTGTCGGTGATCGGTCCGCGCCTGATGGGCCATGCCACCAACATCATCTTCGACGGCGTCATCGGCCGGCAGTTGCCCGAGGGCCTGACGAAGGACCAGGCCGTCGAGGGACTGCGGGCGGCCGGGCAGAACCAGTTCGCGGACATGGTTTCCGGCATGGACGTGGTGCCCGGTGTCGGCATCGACTTCACCGAGGTCGGCCAGGTGCTCGCGCTGGTGCTGGCCCTGTACCTCGGGTCGGCGCTCGTGTCGTGGGCGGCCGCCTACCTGCTCAACAACATCGTGCAGGGCGTGGTGCGGCAGCTGCGCAACGATGTCGAGCGCAAGATCAACCGGCTTCCGCTGCGCTACTTCGACTCCACGTCGCGCGGTGATCTGCTCAGCCGCGTCACCAACGACATCGACAACGTCTCGCAGAGCCTGCAGCAGACGCTGAGCCAGCTGGTGATCGCGGTTCTGAGCGTGATCGGCATCCTCGCGATGATGATCGTCATCTCGCCGCTGCTGGCCCTGATCGCGGTGCTCACCGTGCCGCTGTCGGCGATCGTCGCCGCCAAGATCGCGAAGCGGTCCAAGCCGCACTTCGCGGCGGTGTGGAAGACCACCGGTGAGCTCAACGGACAGATCGAGGAGTCCCTCACCGGACACGAGCTCGTCACCGCGTACGGCCGCGGCCGCGAGGTGCAGGCCGCGTTCCAGGAGAAGAACGAGCAGCTGTACCAGTCCGGGTTCAAGGCGCAGTTCATCTCCGGCATGGTGATGCCCGCAATCATGTTCCTGGGCAACCTGAACTACGTCGCGATCGCCGTGATCGGCGGCATGCGCGTCGCGTCGGGCACCATGAGCCTCGGTGACGTGCAGGCGTTCATCCAGTACTCGCGCCAGTTCACGCAGCCGCTCACCCAGATCGGTTCCATGGTCAACCTGCTGCAGTCGGGTATCGCATCTGCGGAGCGGGTGTTCGCCGTCCTCGACGAGGAGGAGGAGTCCGACGATCCGGACCCCGCCGCGACCCCGGCGCAGGCCCGCGGCCGCGTGCAGTTCGAGGACGTCCGCTTCGGCTACGACCCGGAGACCCCGCTCATCGAGGGACTCTCGCTCACCGCCGAGCCGGGCCAGATGGTCGCGATCGTCGGCCCCACGGGTGCCGGCAAGACGACACTGGTGAACCTCATCATGCGGTTCTACGAGCTCGACGGCGGCCGGATCACCCTCGACGGCACCGATATCGCGCAGATGACGCGCGACGACCTGCGGTCGCGGATCGGCATGGTCCTGCAGGACACCTGGCTGTTCGGCGGCACCATCCGCGACAACATCGCGTACGGTCATCCGAACGCGACGGACGAGCAGGTCCGCGAGGCGGCCCGGATGAGCTACGTCGACCGCTTCGTGCACATGCTGCCCGACGGCTACGACACGGTCATCGACGAAGAGGGCAGCAACGTCAGCGCCGGTGAGAAGCAGCTCATCACGATCGCGCGGGCGTTCATCGCGCAGCCGTCGATCCTGATCCTCGACGAGGCCACCAGTTCGGTCGACACCCGCACCGAGCTGCTGGTGCAGCAGGCGACCGCGCAGTTGCGCAGCGACCGGACCAGTTTCGTGATCGCGCACCGGCTGTCCACGATCCGCGACGCCGACCTGATCGTCGTCATGGAGGACGGCCACATCGTCGAGCAGGGCGGCCACAGCGAGCTGCTCGAGCGGCGCGGGGCGTACTACGACCTGTACAACAGCCAATTCGTGGGAGCGGTGGACTGACATGACGATGAAGCCGCTGGACCTGTTCGGGATCGACGCCCTCCTCTCCCACGAGGAGCGCGACATCCAGGCCACGGTCCGGCGGCTCGTCGACGAGCGGCTGCGCCCGCAACTGCCCGAATGGTTCGAATCGGGAACGCTGCCGAAGGAGATCGCACGCGAGCTCGGCGGCCTCGGACTGTTCGGCATGCATCTGCAGGGCTACGGGTGCGCGGGCACCAACGCCGTCAGCTACGGACTGGCGTGCCTCGAGCTCGAGGCCGGCGACAGCGGACTACGCAGCTTCGTCTCGGTGCAGGGCTCGCTGTCGATGTTCTCCATCCACCGCTACGGCTCGGAGGAACAGAAGCAGGAGTGGTTGCCGCGGCTGGCGTCCGGTGAGGCGCTCGGCTGCTTCGGGCTCACCGAGCCCGACTTCGGCTCCAACCCCGCGGGCATGCGCACCCGTGCCCGCCGCGACGGTGCCGACTGGATCCTCGACGGAACCAAGATGTGGATCACCAACGGCAGCCTCGCCGACGTCGCGACCGTGTGGGCGCAGACCGACGACGGGGTGCGCGGCTTCGTCGTCCCCACGGATACACCCGGTTTCACGGCGAACACCGTGCACGGCAAACTGTCGATGCGGGCGTCGGTGACGTCCGAACTGGTGCTCGACGGCGTCCGGCTGCCGGCGTCGGCGCAGCTGCCCGAGGCGCGGGGGCTGGGCGCGCCGCTATCGTGCCTCAACGAGGCCCGCTTCGGCATCGTGTTCGGCGCGCTCGGCGCGGCGCGGGACAGTCTCGAGACGGCCATCGCCTATGCCGGGACGCGCGAGGTGTTCGACCGCCCGCTCGCCGGCTACCAGCTGACGCAGGAGAAGCTGGCGGACATGACCCTCGAACTCGGCAAGGGCATGCTGCTGGCAATCCAGTTGGGCCGCATGAAGGATCGTGGCGAGATCAGCCCCGACCAGATCAGCGTCGGCAAGCTCAACAACGTCCGCGAGGCCATCGCGATCGCCCGCGAGTGCCGGACCATCCTCGGCGCCAACGGGATCACGCTCGAATACTCGCCGCTGCGGCACGCCAACAATCTCGAGTCGGTCCTCACCTACGAGGGCACCAGCGAGATGCATCTGCTGTCGATCGGGCGGGCACTCACGGGGCACGCGGCGTTTCGCTGAATCCTTCGGAACATTTGCGGTAATCCCGTCAATGTGAACGAAAACCCCTGGGCAACGAAGCACTTCGTGCGATACCGTACTGGCTGAGGCCTCCTGCTGACTATCACCCGGAATCCCCCGACGGCACCTACCGCGACGGGGTGACCCGCCGGTGGAGGTGTAGAGATGGCCCACAACACTGTCGAACGAGCCGGCGAGGAGCCCCCGTCGCGGCGCTCGCCCATGAAGATCTCGAAGACCTGGGCGCAGGCAGTCGCGCTGGTCATGATCTTCGGATTCTTCGTGCTGGGATTCCTGGCCTATCGCACCTATTCGGATTCGATGCCCAAACCGGTGCGTGTAGTGGACAGTTCGGGCGAGGTGGTCTTCGACGGCAACGACATCACCGCGGGCCAGGAGCTGTTTCTGAAACGTGGTCTGATGCAGTATGGGTCGATCGTCGGGCACGGGGGCTACCTCGGGCCCGACTACACCGCCGACTACTTGCGCCGTTCAGCGTCGACGGTGCGCGAGGATCTGATGCGGGAGGGCGTGCCCGATCCGAACGCCGCGATGCTCGAGGAGTTCCGCACCGACCGCTACGACGAGAACACCGGCGTTCTCGTGCTCACCGATCGTCAAGTGAAGGCGTTCGGTGAGGTGCAGAAGCACTACGCCACGTTCTTCGGTCCGGACGCGGACCGCAACGGTCTGCTGCCCGACGCGATCACCGACCCCGGTGAGATCCGCCAGCTCACCTCGTTCTTCGCATGGACGGCGTGGGCAGCGGCCGCCGAACGCCCCGGGGTGGACTATTCGTATACCAACAACTGGCCGCCAGAACCGTTGGTGGACAACAAACCGACCGCCGACACCGTGGTGTGGAGCGTGCTGTCGCTGATCGCACTGCTCGGCGGGACCGGCGTCCTGTTCGCGGTCTACGGGCGGTGGAGCCAGAAGATCGGGTGGCGCAGCATCGACGCCCCGACGATCTCGTTCCGTCAGCCCGGCGAGGTGCGGATCACTCCGGCGCAACGGGCCTGCGCGTGGTTCTTCCTCGTCATCGCACTGCTCTTCCTGGGGCAGACGTTGGTGGGCGGCGCGACCGCGCACTACCGCTCCGACATTCTGAGCTTCTACGGATTCGACCTGGCGCAGTACCTGCCGTTCAATCTCGCCCGGACGTGGCATGTTCAGCTCTCGATCCTGTGGCCGGCCGCGGGATTCCTTGCCGCGGGAATCTTTCTCGCTCCGTTTATTTCCGGAAGGGAGCCGAAGAACCAGCACCTGTTGGTGTACGGCTTGCTGGGTGCGGTGGGGTTGGTGGTCGCCGGCAGCATGACCGGGGAGGCGCTGTCGATCTACGGTGTGGAGTGGTCGGTGGGCGCGCCGTTCATCGACCAGCAGTGGGAGTACATCGACCTGCCGCGGGTGTGGCAGATCCTGTTGGTGATCGGCCTCTTCATCTGGATCGCGATCATCTACCGCGGCATCCGAGCCCGATTGAAAGGCGAGTCGCGCGGAAACATGCCCTGGCTGTTCTTCTACTCGGCCCTGGCGATTCCGGCGTTCTATGCGGTGGGCCTGCTGGCGAGCACGGAGACGCACCTCAGCGTCGCCGACTTCTGGCGCTTCTGGGTGGTGCACCTGTGGGTCGAGGACTTCCTCGAACTGTTCACCACGGTGATGGTCGCGTACGTCTTCGTGATGCTCGGCGTGGTCCGCGAGCGGATCGCGCTCGGGATCATTTTCCTGGACATCATTCTGTACTCGGCGGGCGGCGTGATCGGAACGATGCACCACGTGTATTTCTCCGGGACACCGGTGGAACACATGGCACTGGGTTCGTTCTTCTCCGCGCTCGAGGTCATCCCGCTGACGTTCCTCACGGTGGAGGCGTGGAGCTTCCTGCAACTCGGTGCCAGGCAGCAGTCCCGCTCCGCCAGACCCTTCCCTCACCGGTGGGCCGTCATGTTCCTGGTGGCCGTCGGCTTCTGGAATTTTCTGGGCGCCGGTGTGTTCGGCTTCCTCATCAATCTGCCTATCGTGTCGTACTTCGAGATCGGAACGGGCTTGACGGCCAACCATGCGCACGGCGCGATGATGGGCGTGTACGGCAATCTCGCGGTCGGGCTGTCGCTGTTCGCCCTGCGCTACCTGATCCCGCCTGAGCGATGGCCCGACAAGCTCGCGCGCCTGTCGTTCTGGTGCCTCAACCTCGGACTCGCGTGGATGGTGTTCGCCTCGCTGCTCCCGCTCGGTGTGGTGCAGTTGTACGAATCCGTGGCCAACGGTTACTTCGAAGCCCGCTCACTCGGTGAGCTCACACAACCGGGCAATCTCCTCCTCGAATGGATGCGGTTGCCGGGCGATCTCGTGTTCATCATCGGTGGCGTGCTGCCGTTCCTTTGGATCTGTTGGCTCGGTGTGCGCTACAAGATCAAGGCCACCACCCACGAGCATCCCCAAGACGTGCTGTTTGTCGAAGTGCAGCCCGCTGACGGGGAGCGCGAGCCGTGAGCGGCGTCGACCCGTGGGTGTGGATCACCGGAGGCTACGCGGCCTTTCTGGTCGCGGTGGCGTACGGGCTGGACTGGCTGGCGCGGCGGATCGCGCGTCGCGCCGGGGACTGGACGCACGGTGCGTTCATTTACCACCGCGACCACGACGCGTGGGAGTGTCCGGAGAACCAGTGGCTGTGGCCCACCTCGTTCGACCCGGAGAACCGGGTGATGCGTTACCGGGCGAGTCCGGCGGTATGCAATAGCTGCCCGGTGAAGTCGTCGTGCACCACGTCCGAGCACGGCCGGGAGGTGACTCGATCGCTCGACCCGTGGCCGCACTCGGAAGCCGGCCTCTTTCATCGGGGAATCGCCTGCGTCCCTGCGGGACTCGCGGTGGTGTTCCCGATCCTTGTGCTGATCGGATTCCACACGCCGGTGGAGTCGGCGCTTCTCGTCGGGTTCGCCCTGTTCGCTGCCGTGTGCTCGATCCCGCTCACCACGCATCTGCGCCGCAACCCTGCCAACTTCGACATGCCCGATCCTGCTGTACCCGAGAACAATCCAGGGGAGGACGCCATGCCGCACGACCGCTATCGAACTCGTTGGGGTGGTTTCGACCCAACGCCTACGGACGGCAGTCCGCCGGCCGGCCGGAGCCGGGTGAGGCGGTCATGACCGCCGCCGTGATCGTCACTGTGGTGATCGTCCTCGCCGCCGGGCTCCTCACGTTGTCGATTCGCGTGCTGCGCGAGTACGAGCGCGGCGTCGTCTTCCGCCTTGGGCGGGTGCGTCCCGCATGCGGGCCTGGCCTGCGACTGCTCGCCCCCGCGCTCGATCGGATGATCCGCGTCGACCTACGTGTGGTGACGCTGACGATCCCACCGCAGGAGGTCATCACCAAGGACAACGTGCCCGCGCGCGTCAACGCTGTCGTCCTGTTCCAGGTGACGGACCCGGTGCGGTCGGTGACGGCCGTCGAGAACCATGCGGTGGCAACGTCACTGATCGCCCAGACCACGCTGAGGTCGGTGGTAGGCCGAGCCGACCTCGACACCTTGCTGGCGCATCGTGACGAACTCAATCAGGACCTGCGGGCGAGCATCGATGCGCAGACCGAGCCGTGGGGTGTGCAGGTCCGAGCCGTCGAGATCAAGGACGTCGAGATCCCCGAGGCCATGCAGCGGGCGATGGCGCGGGAGGCGGAGGCCGAACGCGAGCGTCGGGCGAAGGTGATCAACGCGCACGGGGAGTTGCAGGCGTCGGAGGAACTGCGGCAGGCCGCTGAGGTGCTCAGCCGTAATCCGGCGTCGCTCCAGTTGCGGTATCTGCAGACGCTGCTGGAACTGGGCGCCGACCAGAACTCGACAGTGGTGTTCCCGCTACCCATCGACATCGTCGGACCGTTCCTGTCGGGCGCTGGTGGCGCGTGGTCGCAGTCGGCTGCGGCGTCCAACGGCGCATCTGCGGACGGGCATTGGGGCTGAGTCAATCTGTCGAAAAGCGGCTTCCCGACCGCCACCCGCATGTACCAGGACTGCGCGACGAAGAACAGCAGCGGACCACAGAACAGCAACGCGTTGGTGGTGAGATCCGTTGTCCGTGGTCCGGGTGCCCGATAGAGAGTTCGTCGCCCACCGCGATCGCTAGCAGTCCGGCGACCGCCAGCATGAGCGTGTACATCGCGTACCGGCTGACGCGCACCGGGGATTCGTGGTCGAGCTGTCGACGGGCCGACCAGATGGGGGCGTGGCGAAGAGCCGGCCCCAGGTTTCGAGAGGAGTGGCCTCCTGCTGGTCGGGCCTCTTCTGCAGTGACCGGCTTCCATCAGATGTCATCGAACCTCCAGCGATCGGCCGCCGACATCGATCGTCTCGCCGATAGGCTGGACAAGCACCCGGACCGAGTCGATCAGGAGAGTGCGTCATGGCCGTCGCCACCGCCGAAAGCGTCACCCGCGAGCAGTTGCTCGAGTTCGTCCGCCCCCGCCATCGTGCTGTGCTCATAACGCACAAAAGGTCCGGGGGACTGCAGATTTCGCCCGTCACCTCCGGTGTCGACGAGGAGGGTCGGATCGTGATCTCGACCTACCCGCAGCGCGCGAAGGCCACGAATGTGCGCCGGGATCCGAGCGTGAGTGTGTGCGTGCTCTCGGACGACTTCAACGGCGCGTACGTGCAGATCGACGGGACCGCCGAGGTCCTCGACATGCCCGATGCGCTCGAGCCGCTCGTCGAGTACTTCCGGTGCATCTCGGGTGAACACCCGGATTGGGACGAGTACCGCGAGGCGATGCGCAAGCAGAACAAGAGCCTGATCCGGATCACCGTCGACGAGTGGGGGCCGATCGCGACCGGCGGCTTCCCGCCGCAGCTCACACGGGACTAGCCCGGTCGGTCGTCAGCTGGCGGGGTCGTAGTGGAACGCGCGCACTTCCTGCGCGCACCGGCAGGCGTCCGCGAGTTTCGCGGCCCAGTCCAGAGCCGCCTCGCGGGACGGCACCTCCAGCACCGTGAAGCCGCCGTCCAGTCGGCTCGTCTGCTGGTACGTATCCTCGGTCACGGTGCCGTCCGCGGTGACCCGCACCGGCGGGACGGTCTCGTCGATTCCGCCACCGAACACCCACACGCCGGCCGCCTTCGCCTCCTCCACCACTGCGTGCGCCGCGTCCGCCGACGCCTGCAGGTCTTCGGCCGAAAGGTTCATGGCGGCGCTGGGGAACGAGATCAGATACTTCGTCATCGTCTGCATTCCTTCGTTTCGGGGGTTTCGGGACGGGGGTCGAAACTATCCTTGCCGATATGGGCGCTGCTGTGACGAAAACCGTTTACCGCCTGGCTCTCTGCGCGGGAATCGCGGGGTGTTCGGTACTCGCGTCCGCCGCGGTCGCCTCCGCCGCGGTGACCGTCCCGTTCCAGATCGACCCGGCGCCGTACGGGAATCCGAACGGCAGCTTCGATGCGCCCGCGGTGCGCTGCGTGGCCGTGGTCGGCGAGCAGCCGGGGGCGGTGACCGTGACCGGAGGCAACGCCGGAGGATGGGGCTGTCTGCTCTCGTCCGAGGTGCGGTGGCTGAACCTGTCGACGGGAGCGTCCGGGTCGGCCCGCCTGTCCGACGGCCTGGGCGGCATCCCGGCCGCGGTGACCCTGCAGACCGGGGCCGGACAGGTCGCGGTGGCCGTCCTGTCCGTGACGCCCGGGCCGATCACCCCGGGCGTCGCGACCTTCCACGTGCCGTAGGAGGCGACAGGGGGATTCGCTCCGGTCGCCGCCGGAGGTGATTCACATCCGCCCGTAGCGCGCCAGGACGAAGCAGTACGCGCCGTAGGCGATGACTCCGAGCCCGGCCGCGACGAGGAGGACCTGGCCGAACGGGGCCGCGCCGAGCGTCTTGACGGCGCCGTCCAACCCGGACGCCTTCGAGGGGTCTGTCGTGAACGTCGCGACGACAACGAGGACGCCGGCGCCGACGATGGCCAGTCCCTTCGCGATGTAGCCGACCACGCCGAGGGGTGTGGCCAGTCGCGGAAGCCCGCTCCGGTGCAGGTCGTCGAGGAACTTCTTCTTGGCGCCCTTGTAGACGTGGTAGGCCCCGATGCCGATGATCACCAGGCCGGCGACCACGAGAACGGTCTTGCCGCCGGCGGACTGCATCAGCCGGGCGCTGAGGCTGACGTTCTGCTCGGTGCTCGACTTTCCGCCGCCGCGAGCGAACTGGAACGCCGTGAACGCCAAGGCGAGGTAAGCCACCGCGACGCCCGCGGTCTTCGCCCGGTCGAGCGCGGACGGCTCCTCCACGTCGGATCGCTTCCCGACGAACGCCTCCACCGCCCGCCACGCGGCCAGGGCGGCCAGGGTCACGGCCGCCACCCACAGCGCCACGCGTCCGCCCGGTTGCGAGGCGAGAGCCGTCAGGGCGCCCGACTGATCGGCGGTACCACTGTCGCCGAACGCCAGCCTGATGACGATGTAGCCGATGAGTAGGTGCACGACGCCGCTCGCGGCCTGGCCGACCCGGGCGATCTTCTCGAAGGCGGGATGCTGGGCGGAATTCGCGGTTCCCGCCGTGGTGCGTGGTGTCACGCGCAGGCCTCCCTCTTGTGCGGTGGTCCTTGATTTCGTGCGCTGGTCGCTGACTCGAAAAAGCGTATCGCCGCGGCGCACCCCCCGCCCGGGACCACCGGAACCGCACGTCACGGGCGCGCGGGGTGGCGAAATCGATCCCCCGGGGTGGGTTGTCGGGCCCGGGTCCTCGGCGCACGCTCGAACCATGAGCGAATCACTTGTAGCCAGAGAAGCCGATCGAGCCCTCAAGACCAAACATCGGGCGGTGTGGGCGTCGGGCGACTACGCGGCCGTCGCGGAGGACGTCATCCCGGATCTCGGTGCGGTCCTCGTCCGGGCGTCCGGTGTCCACGACGGGCAGCGGGTGCTCGACGTCGGCGCCGGCACCGGCAACGCCGCGATCCCCGCCGCCCTCACCGGGGCCGACGTGGTGGCGTCGGATCTCACTCCCGAACTCTTCGACCGCGGCCGCGAACTCGCCGCCAAGCGCGGTGCGCACCTCGACTGGCGGGAGGCGGACGCCGAGGCGCTGCCGTTCGCCGCCGACGAATTCGACGTCGTGCTCTCGTGTGTGGGGGTGATGTTCGCGCCGCACCACCAAGCCGGCGCCGACGAGATGGTCCGGGTGTGCAAGCCGGGCGGCACGATCGGTCTGCTCAGTTGGACGCCGGACGGGTTCATCGGCCGGATGTTCGCCGCGATGAAGCCGTACGCGCCGCCGCCCCCGCCCGGGGCGCAGCCTCCACCGCGCTGGGGCGACGAAGCTCACGTGCGCGAACTGCTGGGCGACCGGGTCACCGACGTCACCGCGCAGCGCGACACCGTCCGCGTCGACCACTTCGACGGACCCGACGCGTTCCGTGACTACTTCAAGGCCAACTACGGGCCGACGATCGCGGTGTACAAGGCGATATCCGGCGATCCGGACAAGGTTGCGGCGCTCGATCGCGACCTCGCCGACCTGGCCCGAGAGTTCGACGTCGGTGACGGCTCGTTCGCGATGGACTGGGAGTACCTGCTGCTCACCGCGCACGAGCGCGCCTGACCCGGAGGCGCGGTGTCGCGCCTCGCCTGTGACACCATGGCCAGGTGAGTGATGTTGTGCCGACCCCGCCCGACCCGTTCTTCACGGTGGGCACCCGCCTGCCCGACCGGTTGGGCCGCACCGGCACCATCCATACCCCGCACGGGGACATCCGGACGCCCGCGTTCATCGCGGTCGGCACCAAGGCGACCGTCAAGGCGGTGCTGCCGGAGTCGATGAAGGACCTCGGCACGCAGGCCGTGCTCGCCAACGCGTACCACCTGTACCTGCAGCCGGGACCCGACATCGTGGACGAGGCCGGTGGCCTCGGCAAGTTCATGAACTGGGACGGCCCCACCTTCACCGACAGTGGCGGCTTCCAGGTGATGTCGCTCGGCGTCGGGTTCAAGAAGGTGCTCGCGATGGAGGCCGTCGGCGTGCAGTCCGACGACGTCATCGCCGAAGGCAAGCAGCGCCTCGCGCACGTCGACGACGACGGCGTCACGTTCAAGTCGCATCTCGACGGCTCGCCGCACCGGTTCACGCCCGAAGTGTCGATGCAGATCCAGCATCAGCTGGGCGCCGACATCATGTTCGCGTTCGACGAGCTGACCACGCTGCTCAACACCCGCGGCTACCAGGAGCAGTCGGTCGAGCGGACGCAGGCGTGGGCCGTGCGCTGCATCGCCGAGCACGAGAAGCTCACCGCCGAGCGCGCGCACCGCCCGTACCAGGCGCTGTTCGGTGTGGTGCAGGGCGCACAGTACGAGGACCTGCGCCGGCAGGCGGCCCGCGGACTCGAGTCCATCACCGGCGTCAGCGGGCGCGGCTTCGACGGTTACGGCATCGGTGGCGCGCTCGAGAAGCAGAATCTCGGCACCATCGTGCGCTGGGTCAACGAGGAACTGCCCGAGCACAAGCCGCGGCACATGCTCGGCATCAGCGAGCCCGACGACATGTTCGTCGCGATCGAGAACGGCGCCGACACGTTCGACTGCGTCAACCCGTCCCGGGTGGCCCGCAACGCGGCGATCTACCATCCGGACGGCCGCTTCAACATCAACACCGCGCGCTTCCGCCGGGACTTCACCCCGATCGACGACGAGTGCGACTGCTACACGTGCGCCCACTACACCCGCGCGTACATCCACCACCTGTTCAAGGCGAAGGAGATGCTCGCCTCGACGCTCTGCACCATCCACAACGAGCGGTTCACCGTGCGTCTGGTGGACCGGATCCGGGAGAGCATCGAGGGCGGCTACTTCGACGAGTACAAGGCGGAGGTGCTGGGCCGGTTCTACGGCAGCAAGCCGTCCTCGACCGGCGCATAGCTCGGTTCGCGCTTCTTGACGTACGCGATCACCCGGTACGTCACCGGCATCACCAGGATCTCGACGAGGGTCTTCCAGACGAAGCCGACGATCAAGTAGTTGATGAAGTCTTCCCACGTCGAGATGCCGATCGCGCCGGCGGCGATCGAGCAGAAGATCAGGGTGTCGGCGAACTCGCCCACCACGGTCGAACCGATCAGGCGCGCCCACAGGTACTTCTCGCGGGTGCGTTCCTTGATGAGCACCAGCACCGCCGAGTTGAGCAACTGGCCGACGAGGTAGCCGGCGAGACCGGCGATCAGCAGCCGCGGCACCACGCCGACGACGGCGTCGAACGCGGCCTCGTTCTCGTAGAAGTCGGCCGAGGGCAGTTGCTGGGTCAGCCAGAAGCTGATCGCCGCCAGCAGCAGCGAGCCGAAACCGATGTAGATCGCGCGGCGGGTGGCCTTGAAGCCGTACACCTCGCTGAGGACGTCGCCGACGACGTACGCGAGCGGGAAGAGGAAGAAGCCGCCGTCGGTGATGATCGGCAGGATCTGGAACGGGCCGACCGAGACGTCCTGGTCGACGAAGAACGCCACCCCCTTGGTGGCGCAGATATTGGAGATCAGCAGAGTCGCCGTGAACAGGGCCACCAGGGTGGCGTAGTAGCCGCGGTGGACGGGGGCGAAGGACGCCGGATCGGACGCGTGGGGCGGGGACTGTACTGGCTCTGTCACCGCGCAATCCAAGCATCCGCGGTGGTGTGACGCCGATTCGCACCCCACCCTCGCCCGTTTTGCGCACTTGTCGCGATTCCGGGGGGGGGCTCCCCGGTCGCGACAAGTGCGCAAAACGCGGGAACTACGGGGCGACGGGCCCGCGAACGGTGACGCGGTACGCGTAGGTGGACGCGATGATCGAGACCGGGATGGTCACGAGCAGGCCGACCACGCACAGCAGCACACCCAGGACGTTCAGGAAGAACAACGTGATCGCCAGGAGCAGCAGCGTGCCCCAGTTGGACGAGATCGCGCGGAAGCTGGACTTGATCGCGGTGATCGCATCCTGATCCTGGTCGACGACGAACTCGAGCGTCCACCAGGTCAGGAACATGAGGATCAGACCCGGGATGACGAGCAGGACGAAACCGACCGCGGTCATCAGACCCACGAGGAAACTCGCGATGATGATCGCGCCTACGTTCTTGAACTCGAAGAACGACCCGAAGGCGGGCGGACGGCCGTCGACCTCGTGCAGCGCGCCGCGGATGAGAGCGGCCGAGATCAGGTAGCCGACGATCGCGGTGACGACGTTGCCGATGATCTGCCACACGCTGAACGACGACGTCGCCAGATCACTCCAGTCCTCGATGTCGCGGTTGCTGCCGAAGCTGAACGGCAGCGACACCACGACGGAGATCAGGAAGGCGACCGCGAGGATGCCGATCCAGACGCCGGGATTGGCCTTGTACCGGTTCCAGCCGTACGACAGCGCATCGCCGACCGTCACCTGGCTGGGCGGCGGTCCGGCCGGGCGCTGACCGTAGCCGGAGTCGAATGCCGGCGGCGGCGGAGGGTAGTTCCCCGGCGGGGGCGGGAAGCCGCCCTGCGGAGGCGGATATCCGCCGCCCTGACCCGGAGGCGGGTAGTTCCCCGGCGGCGGGTAGCCACCACCCGGCCCGGGCGGAGGCGGATAGCTGCCCGGTGGAGGCGGGTAACTGCCGGGCGGAGGCGGGTAGCTGCCGGGCGGCGTGGCGCCGGGCGGGGGTGGGTAGTTGCCGGGCGGGGGCGTGCCACCCTGTTGCGGCTCGTTGCCGCCCTCGGGATTCTGGTTCGGATCCTGTCCACCACTGGTCATGTGTGTACCTGGTTCTCGTCGTCGGGGTATTGCTCACGGCGATGATGAATCTTTCGTCGTGACCCTACGTCGCGAATGGTCTGTTTTGTATATGCGCCGGCGGAGATTCACACGACGTAAACCCACGGGTCCAGGGGGAGCGCCTTCGGATCCCAGCGATCGAGGAGTTGCGGCAGCGTCACGGCCTCGCGGGCGCCGGCCATGTGCAGCGACCGCGCGAGCATGCTCAGTACGTCCTCCGGGGTGTGCCCCAGCGCGGCCTGGTCGGCCAACGTGACCGCACCGTCACGCTTGGCGAGCCGTTTGCCTTCGGCGTTGAGGGCGAGCGGCACGTGCGCGTACGTGGGCGCGGGCAGCCCCAGGAGCCCCGCGAGGTACGCCTGACGCGGCGCCGACGACAGTAGATCGTCGCCACGCACCACCTGGTCGATGCCCTGCGCCGCGTCGTCGACGACGACGGCAAGGTTGTACGCGGGGATGCCGTCACCGCGGCGGAGGACCAGGTCGTCGACCGCGCCGGTGTAGTCGCCGTGCAGGACGTCGTGCACGGTGAATCGATCGGTGCCCGCCCGCAGCCGGACGGCGGGAGGGCGCCCGCTCGCCCGACGCTCGGCGCGCGCGTCCTCCGAGAGGTTGCGGCACGTGCCCGGGTAGGCGCCCGCCGGGGCGTGCGGCGCCGACGCCGCCTTCAGGATCTCCCGCCGGGTGCAGAAGCACTCGTAGGTCAGACCGGCGCGTTGTAGGCGGGCGATCGCCGCGTCGTAAAGCGGCAGTCGCGTCGACTGGTACTCGACGTCCTCGTCCCAGTCGAGTCCGAGCGCGGCGAGGTCGGCGAGCTGACGTTCCGCCGCGCCGGGCCGCACCCGGTCGAGGTCCTCGACGCGGACGAGGAAGCGGCGCCCGGTGGATCGGGCGAACAGCCACGCGAGCAGGGCGGTGCGCAGGTTGCCGAGGTGCAGGTCGCCGGAGGGGCTGGGGGCGAATCGTCCCGCTTGCGACGATGGGTCGACCTCTTTCGGCATTGCTGCAGCTTATCGAGGGCGTGGCGGCCCCTTTGCGCCCGGTGGAGGTGGACGAATCCCGTAGCCAACGATGGGCCGGAGGCGTAGCGTCCACAGTGCTGAGCTTGTGCCGGTTGCCGTGTCGAAGCGTCGAGCAGGCCGCGACCGGTCACGTCTCGACGAGGGAGCGCGCCCGGAGTGCGGGGCGTGCGGTCAGGAGGACCGGTGGCCACCGTCGCATCCGAACCCGTTGCCGTTCGCCCGTATCCGGCGAGGTTCGCCCGTAAGGGCAGTCTGATCTACCGGGTGATCACGACGACGGACCCCAAGGTGCTCGGAATCATGTACCTGATCACGTCGTTCGCCTTCTTCATGTTCGGTGGCCTGCTCGCGCTGCTGATGCGCGCCGAACTCGCGGTGCCGGGAATGCAGTTCCTCTCGAACGAGCAGTACAACCAGCTCTTCACCATGCACGGCACGATCATGCTGCTGCTGTACGCGACGCCCATCGTCTTCGGTTTCGCGAACTACATTCTGCCGCTGCAGATCGGCGCGCCGGACGTGGCGTTCCCGCGGCTCAACGCCTTCAGCTACTGGGCCTATCTGTTCGGTGCCCTCATCGCGTCGGCGGGCTTCATCACTCCGGGCGGTGCCGCAGACTTCGGGTGGACCGCCTACACGCCGCTGAGCGACGTCCTCCACTCGCCGGGCATGGGCGCCAACCTGTGGATCATGGGCCTGGCCCTCAGTGGCCTCGGCACGATCCTCGGCGGCGTCAACATGATCACCACGGTCATTTGTCTGCGGGCACCCGGCATGACGATGTTCCGGATGCCGATCTTCACGTGGAACATCTTCATCACCAGCATCCTGATCCTGGTGGCGTTCCCGATCCTCACCGCGGGACTCATGGGCCTGTTCGCCGACCGGGTGGTGGGCGCCAACGTCTACGACCCGGCCACGGGCGGAGTCCTGTTGTGGCAGCATCTGTTCTGGTTCTTCGGACATCCCGAGGTGTACATCGTGGCGTTGCCGTTCTTCGGCATCGTCTCGGAGATCTTCCCGGTGTTCTCCCGTAAGCCGATCTTCGGTTACACCGGCCTGGTGTACGCGACGATCGCGATCTCCGCGCTGTCGGTGGCGGTGTGGGCGCACCACATGTACGCGACCGGCGCGGTGTTGCTGCCGTTCTTCTCCTTCATGACGTTCCTCATCGCGGTCCCGACCGGTGTGAAGTTCTTCAACTGGATCGGCACGATGTGGAAGGGGCAGTTGACGTTCGAGGCGCCGATGTTGTTCGCGGTCGGGTTCCTCGTCACTTTCCTGTTCGGCGGACTCTCGGGTGTCATCCTCGCGAGCCCGCCGCTCGACTGGCACGTCACGGACTCCTACTTCGTCGTCGCGCACTTCCACTACGTGCTGTTCGGAACGATCGTGTTCGCCACCTATGCGGGCATCTACTTCTGGTTCCCCAAGATGACGGGACGGTTCCTCGACGAGCGGCTGGGCAAGTGGCACTTCTGGCTCACGTTCATCGGCTTCCACAGCACATTCCTGGTGCAGCACTGGCTCGGTGCCGAGGGCATGCCGCGCCGGTACGCCGACTACCTGCCCAGCGACGGTTTCACCGTGCTGAACTCGGTGTCCACCGTCGGCTCCTTCATCCTCGGCGCGTCGACCCTGCCCTTCCTGTGGAACGTCTTCAAGAGCTTCCGCTACGGCACGGTCGTCACGGTCGACGACCCGTGGGGTTACGGCAATTCGCTGGAATGGGCCACCACGTGTCCGCCACCGCGGCACAACTTCACCGAGCTACCGCGAATCCGTTCGGAGCGGCCCGCTTTCGAGCTGCACTACCCGCACATGATCGAGCGGATGCGGGCCGAGGCACACATCGGCCCGGGGGTGGCCAAGCAACAGCTGACGGAAGTGACCGAGAGCAGCGACCGGGAGGCGGACAGCGATCGCCGACCGCCACCGGAGGAGGAACGGCGTCGGACGCACCGACGCAGCGACGACACATGACGTCGCCGCCGCGCGTGGCGCGGTCAGGACGAGCGCCCCAGCGTGGCGAGGATGCGTGTCTGCCGATCGGCGTCCACGGGCACGTCGAGGGCGGGCCCGCACACGCCGTCCATACGGAGCGAATCGCCCAACTGCGCGACGACGGCGTCGAGCAGGTCGAGATCGACGTCCGGGATCGTCTCGTCGAGCCCCGCCGCCCGGGCGATGTCCCAGCCGTGAACGACGAGGTCGAAGCAGTAGAAGGTGCGCATCGTGGCGGCCAGATCGGTGCGCCCGAAGTGCCCGTCGTACCCGAGCGAGGCCTTCGCGGGGTCGTCCAGGATCGCCTGCACGGCGTCGCGGGTGTGCCGCCACGCCGCAGCCGGATCGTGTGCTGGGGAGGGGCCGTCGGGGATCGACAGTCCGACGACGCCGACCATGTGCGACTGCGTCTCGACGACGTGGGTGAGGACGTCGCGGGCGGTCCAGCCCTCGCACGGCGACGCGGCGTCCCAGCGGTCGGCGGGCACCGCGTCGACGCGGTCGGTGAAGGCGGCGGCCAGCCGCCGGTACAGGTCCGGGGTGGATTCGGTGGTGATCATGCGGCCGATTCTCCGTCCGTCGCGGCGGTGCGGTCTTGTACGGATCGGACTCCGGAGTCGAGCACCGACGCGTCGCCGTGCCAGTCGGGGGCCTCGCTGTCGAGTAGTGCGGTCGGTGTCAGTGATGCGATTCGCCGGCACTCCCGCGACAGGTGGGCCTGGTCGCTGAAACCGGCTTCGGCGGCGAGGGACGCGAGGCCGCGGTGGCGGCCGGTGCGGGCCGACGCCATGAAGCGCTGCAGGCGCAGGATCGACCGCAACGTCGACGGCCCGTACCCGAACGCCTCGTTGCAGCGTCGGTGCAGTTGCCGACTGGTCATCGACGACGCGTCCGCCAGGCTCTCCACGGTCCACGAGCGGACGGCGAGCGCCGACGTGATCCGGGCCGCCAGCGGGTCCGGCTCGTGCCGCGCCGCCAGCCAGCTCCGGCCGGTGTCCTGCAGGATCGTCAACCGTTCCGCGGTGTCGTGCGCGTGCTCGAGCCGGTCCACGAGCATCCGTTCGGCCGCGGCACCGAGCACATCCGCGAGCGAGACGCGGATGTCACGGATCTGTGCCGCCGACGTCCGCAGTACGTGCGGCGCCGCGCCCGGGCGGAACCGGATGCCGAACGACTCACTGCCCGGCGGCAGGGTGAACGACCACGCCGACGTCTCCGGGCCGCAGACCCGGACGCCGACACCCGCTATCCACAGCACGTCGACGCAGCCGTCCGGCACCAGCAGGTGCCGCCCCTCGGCGTTCGCGGACCATGCGCACACGAGTGCCTCGGACAGGTCCGGTGCGACGGTCGTCGGCGTGTACCACCCCATGACGCTCAGGGTAGGAGCCGCCACCGACAACCCGGGCCCGAATCGGGCCGGGCAGGACACACGGACGGGAGTAACGGCATGAGAAGAATCCTGGTGATCTCGCTCTCCGCGGTCGCGGTGGGGGCCGCGCTCGTCGGCTGCTCCGACAGCGACGATTCCGGTCCCGTCCCCTCGACGACGACGATGCCGTCCACCGTGCCGACCGCGGGGCCGGTGCTGACGACGGGGGAATCGAGCATTGGTCAGATCGTGGTGAACGTCGACAACATGACCGTCTACGCCTACGACCGAGACGAACCCGGCACCAACGCGAGCGCGTGCGATGCGGTGTGCCTGCAGATGTGGCCGCCCGTGACTACGGACGAGTCCCGGCCCGAGATCGCGGGCGTCTCCGGCGTGATCGGCACCATCCCGGGCCCGCAGGGCGGCAAACAGGTGACGGTCAACGGGATGCCGCTGTACCTGTTCGCCGGCGATCCACGGCCCGGATCCGTTGCGGGACAGGGTATGGACAATCTGTGGTGGGCGCTCAACCCGGCGGGGGAGAAGATCACCGACGCCCCGGGTGGGTGACGCCCCCGCCGCGGCGAGCGCTTTCGCTCGGAGGCACTACGGCGACGGCATGCCACCGTTGACGTGAAGGGTGGATCCCGTGACGTAGCTCGACTCCGGTGAGGCGAGGTAGACGTATGCGGGAGCGAGTTCCGTCGGCTGCCCCGCGCGTCCCATCGGGGTGCTGTGCCCGAACTCCGGCAGCGCCTCCTTCGGCTGCCCGTCGCTCGGTTGCAGCGGCGTCCAGATCGGTCCCGGCGCCACGGCGTTGACGCGAATTCCCTTGTCGGCGAGCTGGTTGGCGAGCCCCTTGGTGAAGTTGTTGATGGCGGCCTTCGTCGACGCGTAGTCGAGCAGCGTCGGCGCCGGCATGTACGCCTCGACCGACGTGGTGTTGATGATCGAGCTGCCGGCCGGGAGATGGGCGAGAGCGGCGCGCGTGGTGCGGAACATCGCCAGGATGTTCGTCTGGTACGTCTGCTCGACCTGCTCGTCGGACAGCTCACCCAACGTGTCGGCAACGATCTGCTTGCCCGCGTTGTTGACCAGGATGTCCAGGCCACCCAGCCGCTCGGCTGCCTCGTCGACCATCCGTCGGCAGAACTCCGCGTCGGTGAGGTCACCGCTCACGGTCACCGCCGTTCGGCCGCTCTCGGTGACGATGCGGGCGACATTCTGAGCGTCGTCCTCCTCGGCGGGCAGGTGAGCGATCGCGACGTCGGCGCCCTCCCGCGCGAACGCGATCGCCACAGCCGCGCCGATGCCCGAGTCGCCGCCGGTCACCAGCGCTTTACGCCCTTCCAGACGCCCGGTGCCGCGGTACGAGAACTCGCCGATGTCGGCCCGGGGCTGCAGCTCGCTGTCCAACCCCGGCTCGGGCTGATGCTGCTTAGGAGGTTCGATCACCGGGTACCGGGTCACCGGGTTCTGGAAGACAAGTTGATCGGTTCGTGTGGTGTCGGCATCGGCGTCGCCCACCGGGTCTCCTTCCGTCGTGCGGCCGCGGCGGCCGCGTCTCGCTTCCTCGACCGAATGCCCAGATCGCGGCTGCGGCAAACGCCGGACGACGGGCTCCGGCACGACTGCGACGGAGGTCACGGCAAGACGGAGGTGACGGCAAGACGGAGGTGACGGCAAAAGGAACAAGCCCCCGGTGACATGTCACCGGGGGCTTCCCGTGGCGGAGGATAGGGGATTTGAACCCCTGAGGGCGTTAACCCAACCCGCGTTCCAGGCGAGCGCCATAGGCCACTAGGCGAATCCTCCGTGGGGGAGCCTACCTGTTGGAGGGGTGGGAATGCCAAACGGGGTCTGCGGGAGGGGTGGATCACCGCGATTCCCGATCGTCCGGTTACACTCGTAGGCGGATCCCGCGCGGCGCGCATCCTGTGAACTCCCCCAGGGCCGGAAGGCAGCAAGGGTCAACGGGCTCTGCCGGGTGCGCGGGGTCCCCTATCTCTTCCCGTCCCCGACCGGTCGTGTCGGTGAAAGGCCGCCCAGATGCCTGTGCAAACCCAAATCGGGTTGATGAGCCATGAAGAACTTCGCGCCGAACTCGAGCGTCAGACCGCGAAGTACGAGCAGCTCAAGGCGGAGAAGCTGAAGCTGGACCTCACCCGTGGCAAGCCGGCACCGGAACAGTTGGATCTGTCGAACGGTCTGCTCGCGCTTCCGGGTGAGGACAATTTCCGGGACGGCGACGGTACCGACTGCCGCAACTACGGCGGCCTGACGGGTCTGCCCGAGCTGCGCGCGATCTTCGGCGAGCTGCTCGGTATTCCGACGGCGAACCTGATGGCCGGCAACAACGCGAGCCTCGAGATCATGCACGACACCATCGTGTTCTCGCTGCTGCACGGCACCCCGGACTCCGCGCGGCCGTGGTCGCAGGAGTCGGTTGTCAAGTTCCTGTGCCCGGCGCCCGGCTACGACCGGCACTTCGCGATCACCGAGTCGTACGGCATCGAGATGATCGCGATCCCGATGCGCGACGACGGCCCGGACATGGCGAGGGTCACCGAGCTGGTGGCGTCCGATCCGCAGATCAAGGGCATCTGGTGTGTGCCGACGTACTCCAATCCGACGGGTGCGGTGTACTCCGAGGACGTCGCCCGGGCCCTGGCGTCGATGCCGGCCGCGGCCCCCGACTTCCGCATCTACTGGGACAACGCGTACGCGGTGCATCCGCTGGTCGCGGACTGCGCGCCCGCGCACGACATCCTCGGCATGGCCGCCGCGGCCGGTAACCCCAACCGTCCGCTGGTGTTCGCGTCCACGTCGAAGATCACGTTCGCCGGTGCGGGTGTGAGCTTCTTCGGCAGCTCCGAGGCCAACCTGGCGTGGTACCAGCAGCATCTGGGCAAGAAGAGCATCGGTCCCGACAAGGTCAACCAGCTGCGTCACCTGCGCTTCTTCGGCGACGCCGCCGGTGTCCGCGCGCACATGGACAAGCATCGCGAGATCCTGGCTCCCAAGTTCGCCAAGGTGCTCGAGATCCTCGAGGACCGTCTCGGTGACACGAAGGTCGCGTCGTGGACCGAGCCCAAGGGTGGCTACTTCATCAGCCTCGACGTCGTGGACGGCACCGCGAAGCGCGTCATCGAGCTCGCGAAGGAGGCCGGCATCGCGCTCACCGCGGCCGGTTCCGCCTTCCCGTACAAGCAGGATCCCGAGGACAAGAACATCCGCCTCGCCCCGAGCTTCCCGTCGATGGACGAGCTCGCCAAGGCGATGGACGGCGTCGCGACCTGCGTGCTGCTCGCCGCGGCGGAGCACGCGCTCACCAAGCAGTAGCCCGTCGAACGCCACAGTGGCCGGTCACCTCGCGGTGACCGGTCACTGTGCATTTCCCCCCCGGGTGGCGTTCTTACGACAGCGCCGCGACGATCCGGTCGACGACGTTGTTCGCGCTGTAGAAGTCCAGGCGGAAGCTGTCGAAGTCGAGCGGAAAGACTGCGCCGCGCTGCACCGACGGCACGGCGGCGAGCGTCGGATCGGCCTTCAGTCTGTCGGCGCCCGGCTGCTGCGCGTTGATCACGAACGTCGTCGCGCCGGTGAGCGCGCGGGGCAGGTTCTCCATGTTCACGCTGACGATGTCCGAACGTCCGGCAGCCGCGCCGCTACCTGCGATCTCGGCGGGCAGTTCGCCGACGGTGAGGCCGAGTCGGGAGATCAAGCGGCCCTGTGCCGATTCGGCGGTGAAGATCTTCGAATCGTCCGGCGAGTTGTACGTGAGGATGTTCACCGGGGCCGCGCCGTTCTGCAGTGCCGGTGCGATCGCCCTCTTGGCCTCGTCGATCCTCGCGTCGAACTCGGCGAGCAGCTCGGTCGCCCGATCCTCCTTGCCGACCGCGGCGGCCAGTTGGGTGGTCAGGTCCTGCCACGACTTGTCGGAGTAGTCGAACAGCAACGTCGGTGCGATCTGCGACAGCGTGGCGACCTGCTGTGCGGCCGAGTCGGCGCCGCTGGTGGAGACGACGATGAGGTCGGGGGCGGCCGCAGTGATCTTCTCGACGTTCGGCTGGCCCTGGTAGAGCACCTCGACGTCACGTTCGGCGGCGACGTCGGCCCACTGGGTGAACAGTCCCTGATCGTTGGTGACCGTGCTCTTCGGCTGTGCACCCGTGCCGATCAGCGGTGCGTCGAGGGACAGCAGCGACCCGGTGAGCGTGACGCTCGTGGAGACGATGCGCTGCGGCTGGGCGTCGAGCGTGACCGGGCCCGTGGCGGTGTCGACGGTGCGCGGCCACTCGCCGGACTGGGTGGTGGTCGCTGCCGCGGCGTCCGCGGAATCGCCGTCCGACGAGCAGGCCGCCGTCGACATGCCGATCGCGAGGGCGCCGAGGGTGACCGCGATCCGGGTGCCGACCGAGCGCCGACGAAGGGTTGTGGATAGCAAGGGGGGTCCTCCTGAGGGGTAGGTGGCCCGACTTTACTATTAGGAAAGCGTCACCTAAGTAAGGGGTACCTATGTCCGATGTCGAAGCGGTCGACGACCTGCAGCGTCGCCTGCAGGTGGAGGGTGGCCCGTTGATCGATCCCGGGCCGCCGGGGTTCGCGACCGTGACGTTCGTGTGGCGGGCGCCGGCGGGGTCACCCGTGCGGCGGGTGTATCTCGAGGCGAACGGCGTCACCGACCGCCGAGATCCGGACGCGAACGCGCTGCGGCGGTTGCCGGGCAGTGATCTGTGGGTGTTGTCGCGGCAGGTGCCCGAGGCGTGGCGCGGCGGCTACGGATTCCTGCCTCGCGTCGACCCGATCACCGAACCCGCTGCCGGACAGACGGAATGGGAGTGGTGGCGCGGCGTGCTCGCCGGTCTCGTCGCCGACGAACTGAACCCGCTCCCGGTTGTGGCGTCGATGGGGTTGCCTGCGCGCTCGGAGGCGGTGATGCCGGAGGCGCCCGCGCAACGGTGGTGGGTTCACGGGGTACTGCCACGCGGGCACATGACCGAGGAAACGTGCTCGCTTGCCGGCGTGGAACGGAGTATCTGGCTCTACGAGCCGCCGGGGATCGCCGACCGGGACCGTCCGGTTCTGGTCGTCTTCGACGGCCGGGTGGCTGCGGTCGAGATTCCGCTGGCGCCCGCGCTCGACCGGTTGGGAGCTCGTGGCTACCGGGTGCCGCTGGTGGTGATGATCGACAGCATCGAACCGGGGCTGCGATCACGTGAACTACCCTGCAGTCCAGACTTTCTCGACGCACTCACCGGCGACCTACTGCCGAATCTGCGTGCGCGCTGGGGCGCCACCGGCGATCCCTCCTCGGTGCTGGCCGGCGGGTCCAGCTACGGCGGGCTCGCCGCCACGTACGCGGCGTTGCAGGCCCCCGAACATGTCGGCGGAGCGGTGAGCCTGTCGGGATCGTTCTGGTGGCCGCGGCCCCCGATGGTGGGGCGCTCGATCCAGCAGCGGGTCGCGGACCTCGACCCGGGCGGATCGCGCTTCTGGATGGCCGCCGGGCTGCTCGAACCCCGACTGATCGAGGAGAATCGCGAGGTACGGGACCTACTGCGGGCCAAAGGGTTCGATGTGACCTACCGCGAGTTCTGCGGCGGCCACGACTACGTCCAGTGGCGGGACCTACTGGTCGAGGGTGCGTCGGCGCTGCTGGGTCGTCCCGACGTCTGATCGGGGTTCCCGTTCCGGCGGAAAGCTGACATACTCCGGCCAGGGTCGCCGTGCCGGTCGCGGTGGGTTCGAAAGTGGTGAGTGGCATGGCCACCCCGGCCGTTGTCGAGGGGCGTGGACTACCGACGGCGTCGTCGCGTCCAGCGGGCTGCCTCGACGTCTTCCTTCTGGCACTTAACATTCCGGACAGGCCGGACGACTCGGCCGAGCGTTCGGAGCTGCCGGGAGGCTGCGGGTCCGGGCCGTTCCTTCCCGCGTCGAATCCCGACCCGGTGAGCGTGTCGCTGCCGGTGAACCTGCTCGCCGTACGGGAGTGCGTCGAGTTCACGGCAGACCCGCTGGTGTTCGGAAACGGCTCGGCCCCGATCCATGTCGGACCACCGGCGCACTGCCTGTCGCTGTGGGCGGTTCCCGGTCACGGGGTGGTGCTCGCGTGCGAGGACTGGACCGCCGATCCGGTCGAGGGGCTCGCGGACTGGCGTGCGAGCGGCGTCGACGGCGCGGTCGACCGCTTGCTCGCGCCCTTCGGGTTCACCACCGACACGCGTCTGCGTGACGTCTTCCCGGACGGGCACGCTGTGCTGCCGAATGTCCGGCTGGCCGATCTGGTCGCGGGTACCGGGCACGAACGCGCGTCGGCCGGACTGGTCGTCGAGGTGCGCGGCGACGGCGGTGACCGCGTCCGGCAGGGCGTGGGTGGGCGCGGAACCGATGTCGCCGGGTGGCGGTGGGAGCGCGTGGCCCTCGCCGAACGGCCCGCGCGGGAGGGCGCCGTCGTCGCCGTACGGGAGGACGCGGGCGCGATCCTGCTCGACCTCGAGGCGGTCGCCGCAGATCACGATCACGCCGTGTTCGGGGTGAGCGAGATGATCCGGGCCCTGGTCCCGTGGGTCGCCGTCCGGGCGCGGCACGCCGCCGACTACCGGTTGGTGCTCGATCATCTGCGCGATCACGCGGCACTCGAGGATTCGCGCCTGCTGGCGGCCCTCGACGACGTCGCGGCCGTGCAGGCGCGGCGCATGGAGCGAGTGCTGCTGGTCGCCGAGGCGCGGCACGACGCGGCGGCACTGGCCAGGATGGCGCCCGCACAGCTGCGGACGATGCTGGTCCGGCGGCTGTCGACGGAGATGGCAGCGCTGGACGCCGAACTGGGGGAGGCGACGCGAGTGATCGAGCGGGCGTTGCTGCGCAGTGCCGAACGTCGCGGACACCGGCACTCGAGGATCGCGCAGGCGTGGTCGGTCGCGGCCGGTGTCATCGCGGTGGTTGCGGTGTTCGCTGCGCTTGCGGCGGTGCCGGCGGTGGATCAGCCGACGCTGTTCGGGCACTGGCTCGAGGCGCTGGCCGCGACGATCGCCATCACCGCGGGCGTCATAGTCGTCGTGGTCGCCTGGCGGCGACCGCCCGGCCGGTGACGGCGATGGTCGTCTGCGGAACCCGCCCGGATGGCAGGATCGGGGTATGGCCCTCACCTTGAACCTCGTCGGTGACCCCGAAGCGGACGCCCTGCTGGCGTCGGATCCGCTCGCGCTGCTGATCGGCATGCTGCTCGATCAGCAGGTGCCGATGGAGACCGCCTTCGCCGGCCCGAAGAAGCTCGACGACCGTCTCGGGGGCCTCGACGTCCACAAGATCGCCGAGATGAGCCCGGACGACTTCATCGCGGTGTGTGCGCAGCCGCCCGCGGTGCACCGGTTCCCGAAGTCGATGGGGGAGCGCATCCAGTCGCTGTGCGGCTACATCGTGGAGCACTACGACGGCGACACCGCCGCGATCTGGACGTCGGGCCGGCCGAGCGGCAAGGAAGTGCTGAAGCGGCTCAAGGCGCTGCCCGGGTACGGCGACCAGAAGGCCCGAATTTTTCTGGCGCTGTTGGGTAAGCAGATCGGCGTACAGCCGGAGGGCTGGCGTGAGGCGGCCGGAGCCTACGGTGACGAGGGCTCTCGTCGGTCGATCGCCGACGTCGTCGACAGGCAGACACTGCTCGAGGTGCGCGAATTCAAGCAGGCCGCCAAGGCTGCCGCGAAGGCGGCGAAGGAGAAGTAGGCGGTCGGCACCTCGGTACAGGTGAGGGAGCTGCCCGGGGCGGTCCCGACCGGCGACGGCGGTGAAAATGGCTGTCTCCGAGCATCGGTCGTGTGGTACACACCGGTGACCGTGGACTGCCGAGAGGATCCGTCATGCACATCGCCGATGCCATTGCCGCCAACCGTGCGAACTGGAACGAGCGGGCGGACGTTCACGCATCCTCACAGATGTACGACGTCGACGGGTTTCTCGCCGACCCGGAGAGGATCTCGACTGTCGTCCGCAACGACCTGTCGGTCCTGGAACCGCACCTTTCGGGGACGGGCATACGAGGTCGAAGTCTCCTCCATCTGCAGTGTCATATCGGGACCGACACGATTTCGTGGGCACGACTGGGAGCGGTGGACGTGCACGGAGTGGATCTGTCGCCCAACTCGTTGAGGCACGCGAGCCGGATCGCCGTCGCGGACGGCCGTGAAATCCGTTGGTTAGAGGGCGATGTGCGTTTCGCATCGAGCCTCGTGGACCGTAGCTTCGACGTCGTCGTCACGAGCGTGGGAACGATCGCGTGGTTGCCGGAACTGGGTGACTGGGCGCGATCGATTCACGATCTCCTGGTTCCGGGCGGGGTGTTCATGATCCGCGACGATCACCCCATCCTGGGGGCGATGGACCACGAACCGTGGTCGATCTGCGACGACTATCTCGGCGGTGACGGGTACCGCAGCTACGACGATTCGGGCTCCTACACCGAGAACTCCGCCGGTCGGATCAGTCAGGTCACGAACTACGAATGGCGGCACGATCTCGGCGAGGTCGTCGGCGCGCTGCTCGACGCGGGGCTCGTGATAGAGGCTCTGGCCGAGCTGCCGTACATGGATTGGCCGGCGTTCGAGGATCTGGTGCCCTGTCCACAAGGCTGGGAGTTGCGGCAGGGCGCGCCCCGGATTCCGCTCAGCTTCGCTGTCGTGGCGCGGCGGCCGTCGGCGTGAGGCTGGACGACGGGCGCAGGATGGATGCCATGGCACACGTGAAACGTTTCGACCATGTCGGCATCACCGTCGCGGACCTCGACACGGCGACGGCGTTCTTCGTCGGTCTCGGACTCGAGGTGGAGGGCACCGGATCCGTGGAGGGCGAGTTCGTCGAGACTGTGTGCGGCATCCCCGGCGCGCACTGCAACATCGTGATGCTGCGGGCGCCCGGAGGTGGTTTCCGGCTCGAACTCTCCTCCTTCGTCACGCCCCCTCACGTGCCCGGATCGCCGGCTGCGATGGCCAACGAGCTGGGACTACGCAACGTCTCGTTCGAGGTCGGCGACCTCCAGGCGGCCGTCGATGCGGTCGCCGCGGACGGGTACGGGCTCGTCGGTGGCATCGGCGAGTACGAGAGCAGCGTGCGCATGGCGTATGTGCGTGGGCCCGAAGGGATCATCGTGTCCCTGTTCGAGCAGCTCGGCTGACGTCCCCGCGCCCCTGTCGTCGCGTGTGACCGATGCGGTCCGCGGCACGCTCGGTGGTGCGCCGGTACACGGCTCGGGCGGTCGCCGGCCGCATGGGGCGGCCGAACACCACCTGCATCCAGCGTCCACCGCCGTCGTGCAGCGAGACGACAGCCTCGGGTTCGCGTAGTGCGGCGTGGGCGATGAATCCGAAGATCATCATCGTGGTGATCATCGAGGTGCCGCCCGCGGAGATCAACGGCAGCTGAAGTCCCGTGACCGGTATGAGGCCGACGACGTAGGCGACGTTGATGAACGCCTGCAGCACAATCCACGTGGTGGACGCTGCCGCGAGAAGACGCAGGAAGGGATCGGTCGAGCGCTGAGCGATCCGCATGCCGGTCAGGAGCACTACCACGAACAGCCCGATGAGCATGGCCGCGCCGACGAAGCCCAGTTCCTCACCGATGACCGCGAAGATGAAGTCGTTGTGGGACTGCGGCAGGTAGCTCCACTTCGCGTCCGACTGCCCCAGGCCCTTGCCGAACAACCCACCGTTGGCGAGGGCGTACTTGGCCTGGATGGTCTGGTAGTTCAACCCCTGCGGGTCGAGGTCGGGATTCATGAAGGCCTTGATCCGGTCCGAGCGGTAGCCCGCGGTCAGGCCGAGGACCACCGACGTCGAGACGGCGGCGACGGTGATCGTGGCGACCGTGCGGGTGCGGAATCCGCCGAACCACAGCATCGACATCAAGATGATGCCGATCGTGATCATGGTGCCGAGATCGCGCTGGAGCACGACGAGCGCCATGACCGTCACGCTCACCACGGCCAGCGGTTTGAGTGCGGTGTTCACGTCGGCACCCGCCGACTGGTAGTTGGCGATCAGATGCGCACACCAGAGCACCAGCGCGACCTTCGCGAACTCCGATGGCTGAAAGGAGATTCCGCCGACGACGAACCAGCTACGGGCGCCCATCTGCTCGACACCGATTCCGGGAACGAGGACGAGGACGAGGAGCACCCCGGCCATTCCGAGGAGCCACGGCGCCCACGTGCGCAGCGTCCTGGTGCCGATGCGCACGATGGCGACGAAGGCGACGGCTCCGATGGCCGCATACATCGACTGGGGAAGGAACCGCGCATAGGGCGATCCGGAGGTCACGAACGACTCGACGCTCGACGACGACAGCACCATGGTCAGCCCGACCGTCACCAACAGGGCTGTCACGCTGAGGATTACGTGGAAGTCGAACAGCGGTCGAGCAAGCCACACACCGAGCCGAGTTCTCGGCACCGGACCGGCCTCCCCGGCTCGCGGTGTCGTCTTCGTCTTGTCGCGGCGGGTGGAACTGGGGACGTTCCGCGAACGGGATCGAGCCCGATTTCCCGCCGGATCCATCTCCGGCTGCGCTCTCACGCCTCGATGCTCTCATGAACCTCCTGAATCTCATCAATCACGGAAGGTGGCGTCCGAGACCCGGGCACGCGCAATTCGACTCGGAAGCAGTCGGGTTCAGCCGGGTGGTGCGAAGAACTCGAGCGCGATGTTGTCGGGATCGCGAAAGGACAGGCCCGAGCCGTAGGCGGCGGTCCGGATGCCGCCGTGGGCGATGCCGAGTTCGTCGAGGCGGGACTTCCAGAAGTCGAGGTCTTTTGTGGTGCAAGTGAAGGCGACGTGATCGAGACCGATGTTCCGTTCATCGAAAGCGGTGTCCGGGTTCGACCCGGTGTGGGTGTGCAGGCCGAACATCGTCCCGCCGCCGAGCGCGAACACGGCGTGATGAAAGGCGCCGGATTCCTCGTCCTCGTCGAGTACCGGCGGCGCCCCGAACAGACGGGTGTACCACTCGGTGCTGACGGCCATGTCGGACACGGTGACGGCGATGTGGGTGAGGGCTGGGAACGGTGCCACGAGAGACCCCTTCCTCGGGAATCGCTGACGCCGCCAAGCCTATCGCCGCAGGGCTCCGACCGGGGCGGTGTTGGTCCGGCCGACACCCTCGAGTTAGGTTAGCGTCAGTTAACCTCTTGGGAAGGTCTTTGCTGTGACTGCTCGTCGGCGTTCGCTCGCGCTCTCCCTCGTCGCCCTGGCCGGGACGTTCTCTCTGGTCGCGTGCAGTTCCGACGCCGCGACCGATGACGGTGCCGCGTCCTCGGGGGACGGGGCGTTCCCGGTGACCATCGAGCACGCGTACGGCTCCACGACCGTGGAGGAGGCGCCCTCACGCATCGTCACGGTCGGATTCAACGATCTCGATTTCGTGCTGGCGCTCGGTGAGACGCCTGTGGCGACCCGCGCCTACTCCGGGTACGCCTACAAGGATCGGCCGTGGGCGGCGGGCTATGCCCGCGACATCCCCGAGGTCGGCGAGATGGATCTGCAGTACGAGAAGATCGCGGAGGCGAATCCGGATCTCATCGTCGGCACGTACTCGCTGACGGAGAAGTCGGGCTACGACACCCTGGCGGCGCTCGCCCCGACGATCGGGGACCTGAAGGGGGCGAGCGGTGGCTCCGGCTCGTGGCAGGATCAGCTCGCCACGATCGGCCGGGCGCTCGGCAAGGAGACCGAGGCGCGCGAACTGCAGCAGTCCGTCGAGTCGGACTTCGCAGACGCGAAGACGTCGAACCCGCGGTTCCAGGGCCGCACCGCCGCGGTCGCGATGTACATGGACGGCGATTTCTACATCTTCGAGGCCGGCGATCCGCGTGGCGACTTCTTCACCAACCTCGGATTCTCGACGCCTGCGCAGACCGGTTCGATCAGCGCCGAACAGCTGGCCTTGCTCGACCAGGACAACCTGATCGTCCTCGGCGCCACCAAGGAACAGCTCGCGTCGAACCCGGTGTTCGCGCAGCTCGGTGTCGTGAAGGAGGACCGTACCGTCTACCTCGGCGAGTTCGGCACGGACGTGCCCGCCGCGCTCGGGTTCGCGAGCCCGCTGAGCTTGCCGTACCTGATCGACGCCACCGTTCCGGCGCTGGCCGCCGCGTCCGACGACGATCCGGCGACCTCCGTTCCCACTGTCGGCTAGGGGAGTCCCGTGTCCGCGATCTCGACAGTTGCCGAGCTGGAGGCGATCTACGGCGAGCAGCCGCCGCTCACCCTCGAGAAGTCGATCTCGGTGCTCGACGAGCACTGTGTCGCCTTCCTGTCGTTCGCGCCGTTCGCCGTACTGGGAGTGCAGGGACGTTCGGGCGCACAGCATTCGGTGGTCGTCGGCGGCGATCCCGGGACCCTGACGGCGGAGCATGCGATGGCGCTGCGCGTCGACGTGGCCGGAGGCGTCGTGCCGCCGGACGTCGAAGACGGCGCGCCCGCAGGGCTGGTGGCGCTGGTACCCGGGTACGGCGAGACGCTGCGAGTGAACGGGCGGGTGCGGCGCGACGGCGAGTCGGTAGTCCTCGACGTCGAGGAGGTGTTCCTCCACTGCGCGAGGTGCGTCACCCGCTCGAAACTGTGGCGCGACCACCAGCCGTCCGAGCTTGCTCCGATCACCATGGAGGACAGCGGGTTCGATGACCCGCATGTGCTGGCGTTCCTGGGAGCGACTTCGTTCCTGACGCTGTCGAGCACCGACGCCGGTGGTCACGGCGACGTCAGCCCCAAGGGCGACGACCGCGGCTTCCTCGTGCCTCTGGACTCCCACCGGATCGCGTTGCCGGACCGACCCGGGAACCGGCGCACCGACACCTTCCGAAACCTCCTCGCCAATCCCGCCGTGTCGCTACTCGCCCTCGTCCCGGGAGACGACCGCGTCCTCGAGGTGCGCGGTACAGCCCACGTGACCACCGACCCCGCCGTGCGCGCACGGGTGCAGGGCGGCGGCGCGCTTCCCGAACTGGCGCTCCTGATCGACGCCGAACGGGTCGACCTCCGGCACGAGGACTCCCTGCAGGCGTCGGGTCTGTGGCGTCCGGACCGTCGGATACCGAAGGGCGCGCTGCCGACAGCGGGTGCGATCTGGACCGCCCACGTCGGCGCCTCCTGAACCCTTGCGCGACGTAGGTGGTCGCCCGGTCGAGCCGTCGTGTCGGTGGTTCAGTGGGACGTCGCCGGGCTCGACAGATGGGACTCGAGCAGCCGAATCATCGAGTCCCGCAGGGCGACGCGGCTCACCGGATCGCCCGGCCGGGCGATCTCGTGCAGCGTGAAACCGTCTATCAGGGCCACGAACTGGCGTGCGGGTAGCGCGGGGTTCTCCACCCCGAACATCTCCAGGGCGCGTTCGGTGGCCTCTTCGATTGCGCCCATGATGCGATGGACCGCCTCCGCGAGTTCGGGTCGCCGTCGCGCCGCGAGATATGCCTCGAACTGTGCGACGGAATCGTCGTTGTCCTGCCCCGTGACGAGTTCCACCAGGGCCTCGGCCAGTTCGTCCCGGCCGACCGTCTCGGACCGAGCCGCGGTGAGCAGCGTGGCCACCTTGTCGGTGACCGCGTCCGCGATCTGCGTGATGGCCGCGTCGATCACGTCGGGGACCGAGTCGAAGAAGTAGCTGGTGGTGGAGGCGGGGAACCCGGCCCGGTCGGCGACCGCTCGGAATGTGACGCGCTCGAGCCCCTTCTCGGCGATCACCGCAATTGCCGCGGCGACGAGCTCCGTGCGTCGTTCGCGTCCGCGTGCGTAGTGCGAGCGACGTGAGGGGTTCATGGGACGAGAATACTGATCGAGCAAAGTCTGGCCATTTGGCCAAACTTTGCCTAACGTGTCTCCACGCGACCGTCGGTCGGTGCGGCCGTCGGATCGGTTCGACGGCCGGCGCGGACGGAGCCGAGAGTTGTTCGCAGTCGAGGAGTGGGGGAGGTGACCGTGGCATCGACAACCGATGTGATCGTGGTCGGTGCCGGATTGGCGGGGCTGACGGCAGCCCGTCGACTCGTGGACGCCGGACTGGCCGTGCAGGTCGTCGAGGCGCGTGACCGGGTCGGTGGACGCACGCTCAATCACGACCTGGGCGACGGCCGGATCGTCGACTCCGGTGGCCAGTTCGTGGGCCCGACCCAGGACCGGGTCCTGGCACTGGCCAAGGAGCTGGGGGTCGAGACCTTCTCGACCTTCGATCAGGGGCTCAGTACCTACGTCAAGAACGGCACGGCCCGGACGTTCACCGGTGACGTTCCGCCGGACCCCGCCGCGCTGGCCGACGTGGGTGCGCTGATCCTCCGGGTGAACCGGGCCGCCAGGTCGATCCCGGTCGACGAGCCGTGGAACGCGCGTGGGGCACGCTCTCTCGACTCGCAGTCGCTGACGAGTTGGATCCGGCGCGGCGCGGTCACCGACGGCGGACTGGACCTGCTCAACGTCCTGCTGGGTTCGGCGTTCGGTGGGTCCGCCACCGACGCGTCCGCGCTGTTCGGCCTGTGGTACGTCGCCGGTGCGGGCAACGAATACACCGCCGGTACCGTTGAGCGGATGATCGGAGTGCTTGGGGCAGCGCAGGATTCGCGGTTCCACGGCGGTGCCCAGATGCTCTCGCTGCGGCTCGCCGACGAGCTCGGGGATGCGGTGACGCTCGGCGAGCCGGTGCGGAGGGTCGAGCAGGACGGACGTGGCGTGCGGGTGTTCAGCGACAACCGTGAATGGTCCGCGAGCCGGGTGGTCGTCGCTGTGCCTCCCGTGCTGGCCAGCCGAATCGCCTGGGATCCGCTGCTCCCGGCCCAGCAGGACGCACTCTTCTCACGCATGGCACTCGGCACGCTCTGCAAGATCGAGGCCGTCTATCCGGAACCGTTCTGGCGCAAGGACGGACTGTCGGGTCAAGGGGTCTTCCGGGATCCCACCTCGCCGGTGTGCTCGATGTTCGACAACTCCCCACCGGACGGCGGCCCCGGCATTCTGATGGGCTTCGTCGGCGGCGCCCAGTGGCGGCGATGGGTGTCGCTCCCGGCCGGTCAGCGCCGAGGAGCGGTGCTCCGGGCCTTCGCCACGGTCGTCGGGAAGCAGGCGCTCACACCCGTCGAGTGGATCGAACAGGACTGGACCAAGGAAGAGTGGACGCGCGGCGGCCCGACGTCGGTGCTCGCGCCCGGCGTGGTCACCGAACTGGGGATGTGGCGGGACGTGCCTTTCCAGCGAGTGCACTGGGCCGGTGCGGAGCACTCGCCGTACTGGAACGGGTACCTCGACGGTGCCGTCCGTTCCGGTGAATCATCTGCAGCCGAAGTCATTGCGGCCGAAGGGAAGATGTGATCATGCCCAATCGCTTCGTGATCAGCGCGCAGCGCGTACTCGCCGCCACGCTCGACGAGGTGTGGGAGCTGACGTCGGACACCGGGCGCTACGGCGACTGGGTGGTGAGTGTCCGGGAGGTGACCGCCCACCACGGTCCCGCGACCGTCGGCAAGTCGTATCGTGAACGGGTCACGTCGGTGGGTCCGCTGACGTCGCGCGCCGAGTGGACCGTTCGCACCCTCGAACCGAAGACGCTGCGAATCGATTCCGGTGTGGGCCTTGCGCCGCTGCGCGACGTCGTCAACATCTTCCGGTTCGCGCCGGTCGGCGACGCCGCCACCTCGATGACCTATGAATTCCACTTCACGCTCGGGCCGGCCCCGCTCGGCGCCCTCGTCCACAAGATCCTCCGCTCCTCGATGGCCGCCGCGTTCGACGAATCGATGCGCGCACTCGAGACGGTGATCCTCTCCGAACGTCCGACACAGCAGGAACTCCGGGAAGGGAACGAAGTCCGGTGACGACAACGAATGCGGCAGATTCCGTGCGGGCGATGATGTTGGGCGTGCATGTGCTCGACACACTGGTCCGGCCGGTGGAGAGCATTCCCGAGGGCCAGGGCGGTGCCCTCGTCGAACAGATCGCGATCTCGCCGGCCGGAACGGCGGGTGGGACGGGCCTCGTCCTGTCACGTCTGGGAGTGCAGGTGCGCGCCGCCGGGGCAATCGGCGACGACGTGGTGGGCGAGATGCTCACCATGCTCCTCGAACGCGAGGGCATCGATACCTCACTGCTGCACCGGATCACCGGTGCGCAGACGTCGGCCTCGGTACTCCCCATCCGCCCGGACGGCTCACGTCCCGCACTGCACGTAGTGGGCGCGAATCAGTTCCTCGGCGAGCATGTTCCGTGGGAGGAGCTGACGGGTGCCGACTTCGTGCACCTGGGGGCGGTGGAGTTCTACGGCGGCGACCTCGGTGCGCAGATCCTCGAGCGAGCACACGAGCACGGTGCGATCACCTCGGCGGACAGCCTGGCACAGGGCCTGCCCGGGGTCCTCGACTACATCCGAGCGGCGTTGCCGCACATCGACTACCTGCTGCCCAACGACGAGCAGGTGATCGGCTGGACCGAGGCGTCGTCGTTGCGTGAGGGCTGCGAACGCCTGCTGGAACTGGGCGCCCGGTGCGTCGTCGCCACGGCAGGAGCGGAGCCGACGGTGGTCGCCACCGCGGACGGCATCACCGAGGTGCCGGCGTTCCCGGTCGACGTCGTCGACACCAGCGGGTGCGGTGACGCGTTCTCGGCCGGGTTCCTGCGGGGCATCTCCCTCGGACTCGACGTCGTCGGCGCCGCCGAGTTCGGTAACGCCACTGCCGCGCACACCGCGCAGGGGCTCGGCAGCGCCTACGGGACGTACGACGCGGACACGGTGCGCGCCTTCATCGCGGCACGGCGCCCGGCCGAGGATCTCGGATGACGAGCCCCGGTGCGTTCACCGAGCTGCGCGCGTCGGTCGCCGACACCGCCCGGCAGGTCGCGGCGCGCGGACTGGTGCTCGGGAGCGCCGGCAACGTCAGTATCCGCGACGGCGACGCGGTCGCGGTCACTGCGAGTGGGGTGCACCTGATCGACGCGACCGTCGACGACGTCACCGTCGTGCACCTGGACGGCCACGTGATCGAGGGCGGGTTGCGCCCGACCACCGAACTCGAAATGCACCTTGGCATCTACCGATCGACCTCGAATAGCAGTGTGGTGCATGCGCACTCGACGTCGACCGTTGCGCTGTCGTTGGTGACCGACGAGCTGCCCCCGGTGCACTATCAGCAGCTGCTGCTCGGGGGCGCCATCCCCGTGGTCCCGTTCGCGGCGTTCGGGAGTGAGCAACTCGCCACGTCGACGGTCGAGGCGCTGGCGCACCACAACGCGGCGATCCTGGCGCACCACGGCTCCGTGGCGGTGGGCCAGTCGCCGACCGAAGCGCTCGACCGAATCGTGCTGCTGGAGTGGCTGTGCGAGGTCTACCTCCGCGCCGCGGCGGTGCGCCGGCCCCGCGCGCTCACGCCCGACGACCTACAGGCCGTGATCGAGATGGCGATCGCGACGCAGTACGGGGAGAAGCGCCGCGTGTGAGCAGCGGCCGCGTCAGCCGGGCGGTGCGAAGAACTCGAGTGCGATGTCGTCCGGGTCGCCGAGGGGCAACCCGACGCGAAGCTCGTCACCCTCATCGGCGTCCGCGGTTGTTCCGCGGGGCACGAAGTCGCACACATTGCTGCTCCAGTTCGCTTCGGTCAACCGCGCAGTGGCAGAATGGAACCCATGTCCCTCACCCTCGATGCGGCCTTCTGGCGCCGCGTGTATGCGGATCGGCAGCGGGTGGAGGACGAGCGGGCGAGGGTGACCAGGACGGGGCACCACCGACCGGTCGGGGATGATGCAGTGCGGGCGGTCCCACTCAGTCACACCGCTGCGATGAAGTCCGCGCGGGCAGAGCTGACCAGGGTGGCGCGTGCTGCGGAGAACTTGCACGGGGTCGTTCACCCATAAGCAGTAGCTCCGCGCCGAACGGGTCCGCGTCGGGATGGTGACCCGGCGTGTGTACGAAACACGTCGGGGCTCGCCCCCTTGCATAGGAGGGGCGAGCCCCGACGTGGCCTCACATCCCCGCGAGGGGGACGAGCGGGGATGGATCAGATGACGGTGATACCGGTCGCCTGGGGGCCCTTGGCGCCCTGGCCGATCTCGAACCGCACGTGCTGGTTCTCTTCGAGGCTGCGGAACCCGCCGCTCTGGATCTCCGAGTAGTGAACGAAAAGGTCAGCGGAACCGTCCGAAGGTGCGATGAAGCCGAACCCCTTCTCCGAGTTGAACCACTTCACGGTGCCTTCTGCCATGTGTATTTCCTTTTCTCCTGCTGTACGGCTCTGCCGAAAAGGGGCAGAGTCCGGCCGATATCGCATGACGAGAAGATTTTCCAGGACAGGAGATCCAACCGCACGCAACAGAGAATTTGCGAGCGCGGTAAACGCGAACAAAGACTACGACCAAGCACAGTCAACCACAGATCCGATGGAAAGTCCCGCACCCGAACCCGCGATCCAACGTGGGGACGCGTTCGGGAGCCTCGGAAACGTTGTCGCAGTGGACTATCGAGTGCTGAAGAGTTCGCGACTTATCTCCTCGCTGCTTCTCGGCATGGGGAGAGAAGCGGCAGGGATGCGGTCGGTGAGTGCTTCGGCCGCAGTGCGGTTGATCCCGCAATCGCCGTCTGCTGTGTCCCACGGGTCGTAGAAGAGTCGTCCGTTGACCGAATCATGCGTGCTGTTCACAAAGTGTCCTTCTGTCTGTCGGTACAGCGCGGAGGGACCGATTCCAGGTCGGTCGGGATGCCGCGCCGCGAAAGTGTCGTTGGTCCGTACCCGCGACGTCTGATGTGGCGCGGCGGACTCGGGTATTCGGTCACCCAGTGGTGGCCTGGGTGCGAAGAGATCGTCGGGGCAGAGAAGGGGCCCCGGGCACCGTCCCCACTGTACGGCTCGCCCGAGGCATCGGCAGCCCGGCCGGCTTCCTTCGCCTTCCGCGCATGAACCTGCGCGCTTCGACGCGGGCCTCCGCCTGCGCACGCAGCGCCGAGAGCAGTCCGCGCCGGCGCCCGGTGGTGGCGTCGATTCGCAGCGCCCCCGCGATTCGCGAACCATTCGTGTGGAATTTGCGTTCCGACGAGGTCTCGGGCGCGTCGTCGGAGGTGCGCTCGAGGAAGCGGTCTGGCAACGCCAGCTTGTGGATCGTCCGCAGCGTCAGCAGGTATTGCCTGGTCAAGGGTCCCGTCGTATATGGCAGGTCGTATCGGGTGCACAGCGCCCGCACCCGCTCGGCGATCTCGGAGTACCGGTTCGACGGCAGGTCCGGGAACAGGTGGTGCTCGATCTGGTAGCTGAGATTGCCGGTGAGGAATCCCATGATCGGGCCGCCGTCGATGTTGGCACTGCCGAGCATCTGGCGCAGATACCACTGCCCGCGTGTCTCGGTCTCGAACTGCTCGGCGGTGAACTTCTCTGCGCCGTCCGGGAAGTGCCCGCAGAAGATCACCGCGTACGCCCACAGATTCCGCACGAGATTCGCGGTCGCGTTCGCGGTCAGCGTGTGCCTCCACGCCCGGCCCGTGAGGGCCGGAAACAGCACGAAATCCTTGCCGACCTGTCGGACGATCTTGACCGCGAACTGTTTGTTGGGCGCCGAGTTCCACTGCATGGGGTCGACGCCCTCACGCTTTTGCTGCGCTTCGAGGTCGTGCAGGGCGATGCCCCACTCGAAGGTGGCGGCGAGGATCACGTTCGCAATCGGCTGCAGTAGGTTGATCGGACGCCATTCCTCGTCGCGGGTCATCCGCAAGATCCCGAATCCGACGTCGTCGTCCATACCGACGATGTTGGTGAAGGTGTGGTGGGCGTAGTTGTGCGCACGCTTCCAGTGCTCCGACGGCCCGGTCTGATCCCATTCCCATGTGGTGGAGTGGATCTCGGGATCGTTCATCCAGTCCCATTGCCCGTGCATCACATTGTGCCCGAGCTCCATGTTCTCGATGATCTTCGCCAGTGAGAGCATTGCGGTCCCGACCGCCCACGCCGGCCGGCGGCGGCTGCCGAACAACACCGCCCTCGCGCCCAATTCGAGGGCCCGCTGGAGGCCGATGACTCGCCGAATGTAGCGGGCATCGCGAGTGCCACGAGACTCCTCGACGTCGCGCCGAATCTCGTCCAGTTCCCGCCCGAGGGCGTCGATGTCGTCGGCGGTGAGATGAGCGAACTCGTTTATGTCGGTGATGGCCACCAGGGGTCCTCCGTTGGACTGGATAGGTTCGCCGGCGTCAACTGGCGACGCAGTTCACCAGGCGCAGGGATACGAGACACCGCGCCTCGGCTGCGGCGCGCTCCTACGTCACAACATGGCGCCGATGCGTAGGGCGTCGGGTGGAAGCGCTCGCAGCGAGGTAGCGAGTCCTTGTTCTCGGCGAATTTTCGTTAGAAGTAGTTGCTGCACAAAAGAATTGGGCGCAGTCATTCGATCATCGAACCAGCGGCGAGCGGCTGCGTCGAGCTCGGCCGGGTTCTGGAGAGAATGAAGAACTCCGTTCGGAGAAATCGATTGGTGCGGTAATGGTGAGCAGGCCGCCTGAGTCCACAATAGCCTTTTCGGGCTGAGAGATCGCTGAGTGTGTTCGATCAGGCACCTTGCGTAAGCAGGTGTGGGATACCGTCACATGTCGAGGTTCGCTCGCGGGAGCCCCTGACTGCCTGCCGAGGCGCGCACTGGACTCGGCCTGATCCGCGTGTGCCTCGGTCCGCTCGGGATAGATACGTTCAGCGGGAACAGTGCAGGGTCAAATTCGTTCAGGCTTCTCCGAAGTTCGTCAGACTGCGTCGGACTCCGGCTCCGGCCGCGGCCGCTCGTGCTCGCGCCCGAACAGCCCGGTGGGCGCGCCGTGGGCGAGGACCGCGTGCTCGTAGGCCGACTCGGCGTGCAGCGCGAGGTCGATGCCGGACGTCTCCTGGTCGGCGCTGACACGGAATCCGACGACCCGGTCGATCAGCTTGCCGAGGCCGTACGTGACCCCGAACGCGTAGAGGCCGACGACGGCGACCGCGAGCACCTGCTTGCCGAGCTGGGCGAATCCGCCGCCGTAGAAGAGGCCCTCGACGCCGCCGGTCATGACCTCCGACGCCAGCAGTCCGATGAGCACGGTGCCGACGACGCCGCCGACCAGGTGCACGCCCACGACGTCGAGCGAGTCGTCGTAGCCGAAGCGGAACTTCCAGCCCACCGCGAACGAGCAGACGGCACCGGCGACGACACCGATGACGGCGGCGCCGACCATGCCGACCCACCCGCACGACGGGGTGATCGCGACGAGACCGGCGACGACGCCCGACGCGGCGCCGAACGTGGTGGGGTGGCCGTCGCGCTTCTGCTCGACGAACAGCCAGCCGAGCAGGCCGGTGCAGCCGGCGACCAGGGTGTTGAGGAACACCGCGGCGGCGGTGCCGTCGGCGGCCATCGCGGAGCCGGCATTGAACCCGAACCAGCCGAACCACAGCAGCCCGACACCGAGCAGCACCATCGGCAGGTTGTGCGGGCGCATCGGCTCGTTGCGGAACCCGATCCGCGGGCCGAGCACCAGTGCCAGGGCCAGGGCGGACGCGCCGGAGACGATCTCGACGACCAGGCCGCCCGCGTAGTCGAGCACACCGAGCTTCGAGATCCAGCCGTCCGGCCCCCACACCCAGTGCGCGACCGGCACGTACACCAGCAGTGCCCACACCGGCACGAAGAACATCCACGACGAGAACTTCGCGCGGTCGGCGATTGCGCCGCTGATCAGCGCGGCGGTGAGGATTGCGAACGTCAGCTGGAAGGTCGCGAACAGGAACTCGGGAACGCCGGAGCGCGCGGTGTCCGGGGTGATGCCGGCCATGCCGAGGTGTTCGAGTCCGCCGATGAGTCCGCCGCCGAGGTCGTCGCCGAACGCCAGGCTGTAGCCGGCGACCAGCCACACCACCGTGACCAGCGCGATCGAGATGAAACTCATCATGATCATGTTGAGGACGCCCTTGGAGCGGACCATGCCGCCGTAGAAGAGGGCCAGGCCGGGCGTCATCAGCAGAACCAGCGCGGTGCTGATCAGCAGCCACGCGGTCGTCGCGGGATCGATCGTCTCGAGCATGTGAACTTCTCCTCACCGGCGGGGTGTCACCGCACGCGAGAAATGACGATCGCGTCCTGCAGTTTCGACGACGGGACGCTCGTGTTGCTTCTGTGTTTCGGAAATCTCTCGCGGCCCGCCGGCCGGGATCGGCGCGGGTCGTCACTCCGGCGACCGACTGTCGCCGGTCGCCGGTAGTCTTTCGCCGTGGCCCTGTACCGGAAATATCGACCAGCTTCGTTCGCGGAGGTGGTGGGTCAGGAGCACGTCACCGAGCCCCTGAGCACCGCACTCGACGCCGGACGCATCAACCACGCCTATCTCTTCTCGGGCCCGCGCGGCTGCGGCAAGACGTCGTCGGCCCGCATCCTGGCGCGCTCGCTCAACTGCGTGCAGGGGCCCACGTCCACGCCGTGCGGTGAGTGCGCGTCGTGTATCGCGCTCGGCCCGGGCGGCGCCGGCAACCTCGACGTGATCGAACTCGACGCCGCCAGCCACGGCGGTGTGGAGGACACCCGCGAGCTGCGCGATCGCGCTTTCTACGCGCCAGCCGAGTCGCGGTACCGGGTGTTCATCGTCGACGAGGCCCACATGGTCACGACGGCGGGGTTCAACGCGCTCCTCAAGATCGTCGAGGAGCCGCCGGAGCATCTCATCTTCATCTTCGCGACCACCGAGCCGGAGAAGGTGCTGCCGACCATCCGGTCTCGCACGCACCACTACCCGTTCCGGCTGCTCGCGCCGTCGACCATGCGCGGGCTGCTCGAGAAGATCTGCGCGCAGGAGCACGTCCCGGTGGAGGACGCGGTGTACCCGCTCGTCATCCGCGCCGGTGGCGGCTCGCCGCGTGACTCGCTCAGCGTGCTCGACCAGCTCCTTGCCGGCGCCGGCGAGGAGGGCGTCACCTACGCGCGGGCGCTGGCACTGCTCGGCGTCACCGACGTCGCGCTCATCGACGAGGCCGTCGATGCGCTTGCCGCGAACGACGGCGCCGCGCTGTTCGGGACTGTCGACAAGGTGATGGACGCCGGGCACGATCCCCGGCGCTTCGCCGTCGACCTGCTCGAGCGGTTGCGCGACCTGATCCTCATGCGGGCCGTCCCGGACGCCGCCGAACGCGGGTTGGTCGACGCACCCGGCGACGTGCTGGACCGCATGCGTGAGGAGGCCGAGCGAATCGGCCCCGCCACCCTGGCCCGGTACGCGGAGCTGGTGCACGACGGTCTCGGCGAGATGCGCGGTGCCACGGCGCCGCGCCTGCTGCTCGAGGTGATGTGTGCTCGGATGCTGCTGCCGTCGGCGACGGACGCGGAATCGGCTGTGCTGCAGCGACTCGAGCGGATCGAGCAGGGCGTCGTGATCGCGCCGACGTCCGGCGGTGCGCCCGCGGGTGCACCCGCTGCGGCGCCGCGCCCGGCCGCCACCGAGCCGCCGCCGTCCGGGCCCGTCTACCAGCGCCCCTCGCAGCGTCGCGAGACCGAGTCTGCCCCGCCCGCTCAGCCGGAACCACAGCGGCAGCCGGAACCACAGCGGCAGCCGGAACCACAGCCCGAACCGGTGGCGGAGCGCCCCGCGGTCGAGGTTCCGCCGCCGCCGGCAGCGCCGGAGCCGACCTCGCCCCAGGCGCCGCCGCAACAGGTGGCTCCCGAACCGGTCCGGCAGGCCCCGGCGCCTGCACCGGTCCCGCCCGCCCCGGAACCGGAGCCTGTGGCCGCTGTCGAGCCGGAACCCGTTCCGGCGGCGCCGGTTGCGTCCGGCCGCCCGGATGCTGCCGCAGTCCGCGCGGTGTGGTCCGAGGTGCGCGCCAAGGTGCGGGAACGGAGCCGCACCGTCGAGGTGATGCTGTCCGGTGCCACGGTGCGCGGCATCGACGGTGATCGGCTGGTCCTTGCACACGACTCCGTCCCGCTGGTCAAGCGGCTCGCCGAACCGCGCAATACCGAGGTGATCCGTGCGGCGATGCACGACGTTTTCGGCGGCGAATGGGACGTTACGTGCGAGCACGGTTCCGCGCCCGTGCAGCAGGCGCCCACTCAGGCGGCTCCGCAGGCGAAAGCTCCTGCAGCACCCAAGTTCTCGCGTCCCAGTCAGGGGCGGGCGCCGGCCGCTGCGCCGCAGCGACCGGCGGCTCCCCGCGACGACGACATCCCGCCGCCCGAGGCTCCGGACTACCCGGACGATCCGGGGCCGCCGCCTGCGGACTACGACTACGACGCGCCGCCTCCCCCCACCACGCCGGAGGACGAGGCGGAGATGATGGCGGAGGCCGCGGTGCCCGTCGATCAGGCGAGCCGACGCGACCCCGAGGAGATGGCGGGCGAGATGCTCGTCGAGGTGCTCGGGGCCCGGAAGCTCGACTGATCGCTGGGGCGGCGGCTACGGGCCCGGGAGAGATCGGCGTCGGCGGGCGGGGCCGGTGGGCGCAGTGTGCCGGCGAAGACCTTGCGGAGAGTCAATCCCCGGGGTCCGAGGAAGCCTGCCCCCCCCGGTTGCCGTCGACTCAGATCCACTGCCCGCTCTGGATGGCGAGCAGTCGGTCCATCGCCTCGGCCGACCACGTGGCGGCGGGCGGGCTCGCTGCTCGCCGTGCCCGGCGCGGCTGCCCGAGCTCGGGGTGAAGGGTGCGGGAGACCTCGCGCGCCGCGTCCGCCACCAGCGGTGCCACGCGCTCGAGTGGTGCCGTACGCGCCTCGCCGCACAGCGAGATGGCGGCGACCGGGCCCGCGTGTCCACGGACGGCGACACCGACGCACGCCACTCCGCGAACTGACTCGCCGCTCTCGAATGCCATCCCGCGCCGCTGCCGGATGCGGTTGAGTTCCTGGTGCAGCGTCGAGAGGCCGGAGATGGTTCGGTCGGTGCAGGGGGCCAGCCGCTGCTCGTACAGGCTGTCGACCCGCTCGGGGTCGAGCCACGCCAACATCGACTTGCCGCCCGCCGTCGAGTACGCAGGGCCACGTCCGCCGACTCGCGACGGAAGGGTCGAGGCGAAGCGACCGCCGATCTTGTCGAGGTAGACACTTTCGGCTCCGTCGAGGACGGCCAGGTGCACCACCATGCCGGTCTGCATGTGCAGTTCGTGCAACAACGGGGCTGCGGCAGCACGGATTTCGCTGTGGCCGCCGTCGCCGCCGGCGAGTCCGAGCGCTCGGCGGCCGAGGCAGTAGCCGAAAGAAGCGTGCTCGACCCAGTTCAACCGCACCAGCTGCAGGAGGATGCGGTGCACCGTCGAGCGCGGAAGCTGCGCTCGGTACGTCACCTCCTCCAGCGTCAGGCGCGAGGTCCGACTGTCGAATGCGCTGAGGACCAGGGTCATGCGCTCGATCATCGACGGTGGCAGATCTCGGCGCGGGGTTGCGACGGCATCGCCGGACTCGACGACTGTCATCGACACCTCCAAACAACTTCCGCACCCCTGGTCGGACCGGCGGAGGCGGGAAAACTGTGATCAAGTCCGACACGCTAGCAGGTGTGTCCCGCTGAACGGGAGGCTTCCCAACAAATGTTTGTCTGAATTGGGCGTCGCCACCATACGTGGGTCCCACGCGACTACGCACCCGGTCGGATGTGTCCCCCGATCCGCCGCTACCAGGAAGTCGAGCGAGTCATCCTCGCGACGTCTCGACCATCGAGAAACGCAGCAGGTTGGATTCGCGCGGGACGAATCCGAGCTTCAGGTAGAGCCGGTTCGCGGCGACGCGCGAGTCGCGGGACGTCAGATCGACTGTGCGGGCGCCGAGTTCGTCGGCGCGGGCGAGGGCGGCTCGGGTGAGTGCGGCTCCTACCCGGCGTCCTTGCGCGGCGGCGTCGACCACGACGTCCTCGATCCAGGCCCGATTGCCGGTAGGGATGGGGAACACGACCAGGGTCAGCGTTCCGACGATGCAGCCGTCCAGCCTGGCGACGAAGAGGGTATTTGTGGGGCAGCCCACGACCTGCTCGAGGTACGCCGCGGTGATCGGCGGTGCCGACGTCGACAGTTGCGGTATGAGAATCGTGCACGCCTGTACCAGCTCGTCGGTGACCTCGGAGGCCTCGTGGATCGTGACCGTCATGTACTGCTCCTCGGGCGTGGGGTACCGAGTCAGCGTACGCAGGACGGCGGTGCCGAAGGGCGGATCAGCGAACCTCGACCGCAGGACGACACGGCTCGATTGTGAGCGCGAAATCGTAGACCGCCCTGTCGATCCCGTCAACGCCCGGACGGGGGTCGAGGATCGCGGACTCGGGTGCGTCGTGCCGGATCCACGCGTCCCGTCGGAAGTACAGCCTGGCTGTCGCGGTGCGCGTGTGCGGAGACCGCACCGTGACGTGGAGGTGCGCCGGCCGCCACGGACTCCACTTCTCGTTCACGATGAACCACCCGGTCGGGCCGTCCGTCGGAATCTGGTAGGGCACAGGAGTGATCGTCGAGATCGCGTAGCGGCCGTCGGTGTCGGTCGTCACCCGGGCCACCGTCGAACCGGCGTGCGCACCGCCGGATCCGTCGCTGCGGCGGACCTGGACCGTGGCACCGGGGACCGGCCGTCCGTCATCGTCGACGACGCGGCCGGTCAGAATCAGTGGGCCGCCGGGGTCCGGGGAGGCAGGGGGAGCGGCGGCGGGCACACGGGTGGTGAAGCGGGACACGACGATCACGATGATTCCTTCGGGTGAGCGGATCAGGAACTGCGGAGCGCCGCGGAGGGCGACGTGCCGAAACGGGTGCGATAGGCCGCGGCGAAGCGGCCCGAATGGGCGAACCCCCACCGCAGCGCGACGGCGGCGACGGTGTCACCGGGTCCGGCCGCGTGCAGGTCGTCGCGGGCCCGGACCAGACGGATGTCGGTGAGGTACTCGGTGGGACTGCGGTCCACGTACTGCCGGAAACCCTCCTGCAGTCGCCGCACGCTCACCCCCGCCTTCTCGGCCATCTCCGCGGCGGTCCAAGCGTGGGCCGGGTCGTCGTGCAGGGCGTCGATCACCCGCTTGACGATCCGCGGCCGCGTCGCGGCGGTTCCCTCCGCGTCGTCAGGCACGGCCGCGAGGACGAACGCGGTGGTGACAGCGCTCAGGATCTGGCTCGCCACCAGATCGTTGTGCAACAGGCACCGCGGTCCGTCCATCTGATCGGACAGCGATTCCACGAATCGAAGCCACGTCGTCCCGGCGGACGTGGACAGGTTCACCTGGCTCGGCAGCGGCCGACCGGCACGCCCCAGGATTCGGTGCATCTCGCGTTGCAGGTACTCGTGATCGAAACGGACGCCGATGATTTCACACGACGACGTCCAGTGCGGCATCAGTGTCGTGACATCCGGCGGGCACACGGTCGCAGTGCCCGGCAGCGACGACACCTCCTTGCCGCCCACCACCGAGTCCAGCCGACCGGTGAGCGGTATGTTCACGCCGTAGGCACCAGGGTGCTCGGACTGCACCGACACGTCGGCGCCCCACGCGAGGCGGGCGATGCGGACGGGACCGGTTCCGGTTTTGCGTAGCGAGACGTTCGCCGCGGGGAAGCGGGTACTGGGCGTGAGGGTGTGCGGGAAGTAGGCGTCCGCGACCGCCTGGGAGACCTCGTCCCAGTCTCTCGACGCGAGTCCGTCGGCCGGCTTCGACATCGCTGCTACCTCCAAACCCGTGGTCGAAAGGGCGTGTCACGGGTGTATGAGCCAATTGAACGCCGCCGGCAGGCGCGTGGAAAGGGCCGGCCGCCGGTCGGCGGTGGTTTTCCGCGCGATGTGGATCGAACTCGCGTTCTCCGGATCTTGTGTTCGGTCCTCTAATCTCGTCGTCATGCTTGTTGTGACGACTAACGACATTCCCGGCTGGGAGATCCAGCGGGTGATCGGCGAGGTGTTCGGACTGACCGTCCGGTCCCGGAACATCGGGTCGCAGATCGGCGCGGGCCTCAAATCCCTCGTCGGCGGCGAATTGCAGGGAATGACCAAGAACCTCACCGAGAGTCGGAACGAGGCGATGAGCCGTCTCGTCGCCGAGGCAGCCCAGCGGGGCGGGAACGTCATCGTCGCGATGCGCTTCGAGACCTCCGACCTGGGAGGCAACTGGTCCGAGATCTGTGCCTACGGGACGGCCGCGTACGCGGTGCCGGTCACGGACGCCGCCCGGCAGACCGCAGCGGAACTGGGGTACGGCCCGCGCTGACTGCTGTCCCGGGTACTCGGGACAGCAGTCCCTGGTGCCCGGGATGCCGGGCGTCGGAGCCTGACTGGCGAACGCGGTGACCGTGTTCCGGTGACGTCGCCCGACCGGGTGGGCGCACCGCGACCCGCAGGAGCAGCCCGTGAGTGCAGTCGAGATATCGGAGTTGTCGCCCGCCGGGGAACCGGCCGCTGCCGGACACCGGCCCCGGACGTGGGCATACGTCGGCGTGGTGGCCGGGCTTGCCGGTGTGATCGGTATCCAGGCCAGCGGATTCATCGACGCCGCCTACGCGGAGGGCGTGGCCGGTGACGCGGTGGCGATCGCGAACCGCCTGGCCGACCAGCGCACCGCCGTCGTCGTGATGCACGTGTCGTTGATGATCGCGGCGCTGTTGATGCTGGTGTTCGCCGCCGGACTGGCGCGCCGGCTGTCCGATCGTCTGCCCGAGGGCACGCTGCTGCCCGCGGTAGCCGGGGGCGGGCTGGTCCTCACCAGTGCCGCGTGTCTGCTCGGGACCGGTTTCACCACCGAACTGATCTTCGGACTCGGTCACCTCGACGAGGTGGTTCCCGAGTACGCGGTCGTCGGGGCGCACTGGATGGGCACCATCCCGTGGCTGTGGGCGGGCGTCGGTGTCAGTGCGCTCGCGGTGGCATCGGGGATGCTGCGCCACGGCGCGGGACCGCGCTGGATGGGCTGGACGTCGCTGGTGCTCGGCGGGCTCACCGCGCTGTTCGGCGTGTCCCCGCTGCAGTACATGGCCGGCTTCACGGGGCCGGTGTGGGTGCTGGTCGTGGCGATCGGATTCGCGTTCGGCGACCGGGCGCGGGGCTAGCGGTCCATACTCGCTAGCGATTCACATGCCGGGCGGATCGGACGACACGGGAGGGTGCATGGTCGAGCGGATCGCGGGAGTCGGTGCGCCGGTCGCGGCCGCCGCGGTGGCGGTGACCTGCTGGACGCTCGTTGTGCTGTCGCTCGTGACCTTCCTCGTCGCCGACCCCGGCATCGACTCGAACCAACTGTTCTTCCTCGTCGACGTCGTCGGCTCGGCCGTCTACGGCACGGTCGCCGGAGTGGTGTTGGCCCGGCGCGTGCACCCCGTCCCGATCATTCTGGGGGCGGCGGCGATCGGCATCGGACTCGCCGCCCTCGGCTACGCCTACTCGCAGTGGGCGGCGGTGCGGCCGGACCTGCCGTGGGTGGACGTCCTGTCGCCGCTGCAGAACACCGCGTGGATTCCGGGGACGCTGGCGCTGTTCCTCGTGATCCCGTGGCTGGTGCGCGACCACCGGTTGGACGACGCGGCGCGAGTGGGACTCGTCGCCGGCACACTGGTGACCGCGTGGTTCTTCTTGGCGCGCACCTTCACCGACGTCTCGGAGGTGCCGTTGCTCGCGCCCGTCGTGGCCGTCGGATTCGTGGCCGCCGCCGACGTCGCCCGGCGGTGGCGGTCCGGCCCGGTCGACGAGCGGGTCGGACTGGGTTGGCTCGCGCTGGGGACCGCACTCATGGCGCTGTCCTTCGTGCCGCTGATGCTGCCGGCGACGGTGCCGGGATTGTGGATGATCACCCCCGTCGCGCATCTGGTGGTGCAGCCCTTCTTCCTCGGTGCGATCTTCGTCTCGATACTGCGGCAACGCATGTGGGGCTTGGATCTGGCGGTGAGCCGGGCCGTGCTGGCGGGCAGTCTCACCGCGCTGTTGATCGGGCTGTACGTCGTGGTGGCCACCGTGCTGGCGGGCCTGCTGCCCGACGGAGGTTCCACCGGCGCGCAGTTCGTCGCCGCGGCCGTTGTGGCAGTCGCGGTACAGCCGTCCCGAATGTGGCTGCAGCACAGGGTGCACCGGTTGGTCTACGGATCGGGGAGCGAACCAGGGCACGCGGTGCGGGAACTCGGTCGGCACTTCGGGAGCGCCGAGTCCCCGACTGAACTGCTCGAAGGCCTGGCCGCGGGGGTCGGTCTGGGATTGCGGCTCGAATCGGTGACCGTGCATCGCGCCGACGGCGCCGAGTCGGTGTGCTGGGGGAGGGCCACCGGTCCGGCCGAAACGGTGGACCTGGTGCATCGCGGCGCCCGCGTCGGAAGCCTCGCGGTGACCGCACCACCCGGCGAGTCGCTCGGCCTCCGCTCGCGGAAATCCCTGTCCGAGTTGGCCTCTGTGGTGACGGCTGGTCTCGTCGTCGTCCAGTCCGCCGAGGACCTCGCGACCGCACGACGTCGACTGGCCTCGGTGCGGGCAGAGGAACGCCGGGTGATCCGACGTGAACTGCACGACGGGCTGGGCCCGTCGCTCGCGGGAATTCGGCTGGGACTGCAAGGCGTCCGCAACCTGCTCGTCGCCGACCCGCAGGCCGCTGCGAAGTTGCTGGACTCGCTGCAGGAGCAGCTCGACCACCAGGTCGACGGCGTGCGCTCGCTCTCGCGCAACCTCTTCCCCCCGGTCCTCGACGAACTCGGTCTCGGCGCTGCGCTCGAGGAACTCGCGACCGGATACGCCCGCAGCGGATTCGATCTCGACGTGGTGGCCGACGTGCCCGCCGACATCGGTGGGCAGGCCGGTGCAGCGGCCTACGGCATCGCGATCGAGGCGGTCACCAACGCGCGACGGCACAGCGGCGCGCCCGGATGCCGGGTCGAGGCGACCTGCGGCACGGACGGTGCCGGACTGCCGGTCCTCACCCTGGTGGTGCGTGACGCCGGCCGGGGATGCGACCCGTCCGCGCCCGCCGGCATCGGGACGCGGTCCATGCGCGAGCGGGCGGACGAGCTCGGGGGCACTGTCACCATCGAAACCGGTTGCCCCAGAGGTACCGTCGTCACGGCACGGCTTCCGCTGGTGGCGTCGTGAGCGGGATCGCCGTCGCCGTCGTCGACGATCACCCGGTGTTCCGACTGGGCATGGTCGCACTGCTGTCGACCCTCGACGGCATCGAGGTGGTGGCCGAGGCCAGTTCGGCCGCGGAGGCGCTCGACGTGGTCACCGCGGACGTCGACGTCGTGCTGATGGACCTGGAGCTGGGGGACGGATCGGGGGTCGACGCCACGCGGGCGCTGTGCGCCCGGTACCCGCACCTGCGGGTGCTGGTGGTGACGATGCACGAGGACGAGGATTCCCTGCTGGCATCGCTGCGTGCCGGGGCGCGTGGCTACCTCGTCAAGGGCGCCGACCCAGCCGAGGTGGAGCGGGCGATCCGCGCGGTCGCGAACGGCGACATGATCGTCGGCGCCGCGGTCGCGGCCAAAGCGATGACCGCGGTCGCCGCACCGCGGGCCCGGTCGAGTGTGTTCCGTGAACTCACCGAACGCGAGCACGAGGTGCTCGACCTGATCGCCCGCGGCCACGACAACGCGACCATTTCCCGACGACTGGTGCTCAGCCCCAAAACTGTTCGCAACCACGTGTCGAACGTCCTGACCAAACTGGGCGTGCCGGACCGATCGACCGCGATCGTCCGGGCACGGGAGGCCGGTATGGGGCTCTGACGACGCTCGATCAGACCGGAGCGGTCGCCGTCGTCGGCAGGAAATGGAATCCGAAGCCGACGTTGTCGGTGTTGGTCGGATCCGGCCCGGGTCCGGGAGTGGTCGCCTGCACTCGCGGGATGTCGCGCGGTGCCGGGGGAATCGTGGGCGCCGCCTGCCAGTCGGGGCGGGCCGCCTGCAGTTCCAGCGCGATCTCGATGAGTCCCTTCTCGTCCCACGGGCGTCCGCCGATCTGGACACCGAAGGGCAGACCGGTGGCCGAGGACCGTCCGGCGGGCGTGCAGACCACCGGCGTACCGGTGAGGTTGGCCCACCGCACGTCGCCCGTGGTGCCCCCGAACACCGAGACACCGGCGATCTCGATGCGCTTGGCCCCGTCCATCTTGGAGCCCGGCACCAGGACGGCGTCGAGGTCGTTGTCGGCGAACATCCGGTTGTAGTCGTGCTGGTACACCATCCGGTTCCGGGCGGACGTCATGTAGTCGATCGAGGGGGCCGCCAGCGCCGCGAGCGTGCCGGCGACCGTCGCCCCGTTGTCGAGGCGGTAGTCGCCGAGTCGGTCGGAGAACTGCCGGTGGTAGCTGCCCATCTCGGCGGAGTCGCCGGTGAGCAGGTCGGGGGCAGCGATCGGCAGGGAGACGTCGAGGACGGTGCCGCCGAGACGGCGCACGAGATCGAGGAACTCGCCGAACAGCGTGCCGAGCGTCGCGGGCAGGGCGTCGGCGCTGCGGCGGGCCACGCCGAAACGCTTGCCGGCCAAAGGCTGTGCCCCGCCCGTCGCGGCGAGGGGATACCCCTCCGCCGGAACGGCGGGGGCGGCGTACGTGGCGGGGAAGTTGGGATCGGCGCCCGCCATGTGACCGAGCAGGAGTGAGGCGTCGGCGATGCTGCGGGCCATCGGACCGGGATGATCGCGCGTCCACGTCAACGGGATCACGCCGTACGCGCTGCACCGGCCGAACGTCGGTTTTATCGAGGTGATGCCGCACGCGCTCGCGGGCAGCCGGAGGGATCCGCCGGTGTCGGTGCCGGTGGCGAGCGGGACGAACCGTGCCGCGAGCAGCGCGGCGCTGCCGCCGGACGAGCCGCCCGGCGAGAACTCGGTGTTCCACGGGTTACCCACCTGTTCGGTCGCGACGCCGATCGCGAACTCGTCGGTGTGGGCGTGGCCCATCAGCACCATGCCCGCGTCCCGTAGCTGCCGCCACACCGTCGAGTCACCCGCCGCGATGTTGCCGGCGAGCACCCGGCTCGACGCGGTCAGGGGCAGTCCGGAGACGGCGAACAGGTCCTTGAGGGCCAACGGGATTCCGCAGACCAGGGGCGCGTCGCCGTTGGTGCTGCGGCTCTTCGCAGACAGTCGTTGCGCCGCGGCATCCGCGGCCTCGTAGGCCATCTCGGGATAGATCCGGATCCAGCCGCCGATTTCCCCGTCGAGGGCGGCGCTTCGGGACAGGCAGGCGTCGAGCAGTTCCCGGGGGTGCAGGCGGCCGGAACGGAGCAGGCTCGCGGCCTCGACCGCGCCGAGCAGCGCGGGATCGGTGACCGTGACGGAATCGGGCGACGGCAGGGTGTGCGAGGCGGCTGCGGTGTGACGGATTGCCGATCGGGCCGCAGCGGTGCCGGTGGTCCCCAGCGTCGCGGCTCCGGCGGCGCCGAGCGCGGCCGCGCCCAGGAACCCTCGTCGTGACAGACCGGTTCTCCGCTCGATCGCGGGTTCACCCATCGAAACGCCCCCTCTCGAGCATGACTCTCCCGTGGAGAGGTTAGCGGTCGACCGCCGGGAGCAGCGTGGGCAGGGCGGGTTTCGGCGGGTACCGGTGATCGCCTCGGTCACAGACGGGGATCGCTTCGGTCCTTCCCGCTAACTGGAACACGTTCTAAGGTGGGGGCAGCCGAGGTGTGTGCCGTGTATAGGCAGGTTTGCCGCGCGGCACGCAGACGTGAACAGGAAGGAACACCGTGACCACAGAGGCATTCATCTATGAAGCCATCCGGACCCCGCGTGGCCGGGGCAAGCAGAGCGGATCGTTGCACTCGGTCAAGCCGATCTCACTGGTCACCGGCCTGATCGACGAGCTGCGCACCCGCTTCCCGGACCTCGACGAGGACCGCATCTCCGACCTGATCCTCGGCGTGGTCAGCCCGCTCGGCGACCAGGGCATGGACATCGCGCGTATCGCGGCCACCGACGCCGGCCTGCCCGACACCGTCGGCGGCGTGCAGATCAACCGTTTCTGCGCGTCGGGCCTCGAGGCCGTGAACATGGCCGCGCAGAAGGTCCGTTCGGGCTGGGACGAGATGGTCATCGCCGGCGGCGTCGAGTCGATGTCGCGCGTGAAGATGGGCTCGGACGGCGGGCCGTGGGTCAACGACCCGGCCACCAACTACGACAACTACGTGGTGCCGCAGGGCATCGGCGCCGACCTCATCGCGTCGATCGAGGGCTTCAGCCGTGACGACGTCGACGCGTACGCGGTGCGCTCCCAGGACCTGGCCGCCCAGGCGTGGGCCGGTGGCTACTTCGCCAAGTCCGTCGTCCCGGTCAAGGACATCAACGGCATCACGATCCTCGACAACGACGAGCACATGCGTCCCGGCACCACGGCCGAGAGTCTTGCGGGCCTGGCGCCGGCGTTCGCGATGGTCGGCGACATGGGCGGCTTCGACGCCGTCGCGCTGCAGAAGTACCACTGGGTCGAGAAGATCAACCACGTCCACCACGGCGGCAACAGCTCCGGCATCGTCGACGGTGCCGCGCTGCTGCTCGTCGGCAGCGAGGACGCCGGCAAGGCGATGGGTCTGACCCCGCGCGCCCGCGTCGTCGCGACCGCAACCTCGGGTGCCGACTCGACGATCATGCTGACCGGTCCGACGCCCGCGACGAAGAAGGTCCTCGCGCAGGCGGGTCTGACGATCGACGACATCGACCTGTTCGAGATCAACGAGGCGTTCGCGTCCGTGGTGCTGAAGTTCCAGAAGGACCTGAACATCCCGGACGAGAAGCTCAACGTCAACGGTGGCGCCATCGCGATGGGCCACCCGCTCGGCGCGACCGGCGCCATGATCACCGGAACCATGGTCGACGAGCTCGAGCGCCGCGGCGCCAAGCGGGCCCTCGTCACGCTGTGCATCGGCGGCGGCATGGGCGTGGCCACCATCATCGAGCGCGTCTGACGCTCACGAATCAACCAGGAGAGACGAAACAGTGAGCGATCAGAACATCATCAACTGGGAGCAGGACGCGGACGGCATCGTCGTGCTCACCATCGACGACCCGAACCAGGGCGCGAACACCATGAACGACCGCTACATCTCGTCGATGCGGGACACCGTCGACCGGCTGTACGCGGAGAAGGACTCGATCACCGGCGTCGTGCTGACGTCGGGGAAGAAGACGTTCTTCGCCGGTGGCGACCTCAAGAACCTGATCAAGGTCGGCCCCGAGGACGCCGAGCAGATCTTCGAGCACTCGCTCAACCTCAAGGCGGACCTGCGTCGCCTCGAAACTCTCGGTAAGCCCGTCGTCACGTGCATCAACGGTGCCGCTCTCGGCGGTGGTCTCGAGATCGCGCTCGCGACGCACCACCGCATCGCGGCCGACGTCAAGGGCGTCAAGATCGGTCTGCCCGAGTCCACGCTGGGTCTGCTTCCGGGTGGCGGCGGCATCGTCCGCACCGTCCGCATGTTCGGCATCATGACGGCACTGACGCAGTTCCTGCTCCAGGGCCAGCAGCGTGGTCCGCAGCAGGCCAAGGAGGTCGGGCTCATCGACGAGGTGGTCTCCTCCGTCGAGGAGCTGGTCCCCGCCGCGAAGGCGTGGATCAAGGACAACCCGGAGTCCGGTGTGCAGCCGTGGGATGTCAAGGGCTACAAGATCCCCGGTGGCACCCCGGCCACCCCGGCGTTCGCCGCGAACCTGCCGGCCTTCCCGGCGAACCTGCGCAAGCAGCTCAAGGGCGCGCCGATGGAGGCTCCCCGCGCGATCATGGCCGCGGCGGTCGAGGGCAGCCAGGTCGACGTCGACAACGCGCTGCTGATCGAGTCGCGCTACTTCACGAAGCTGGTCACCGGCCGCGTCGCGAAGAACATGATCCAGGCGTTCTTCTTCGACATGCAGGCCATCGGGTCCGGTGCCTCGCGGCCGAAGGACATCCCCAAGCGTGAGATCAAGAAGGTCGGTGTCCTCGGTGCCGGCATGATGGGCGCGGGCATCGCGTACGTGTGCGCCAAGGCCGGAATCCCGGTGGTGCTCAAGGACGTCACGATCGAGGCGGCGGAGAAGGGCAAGGCGTACTCCGAGAAGATCGAGGCCAAGGCGCTCTCGCGGGGCAAGACCACCGAGGAGAAGTCGAAGGCACTGCTGTCGCTGATCACGCCGTCCGCGGATGCGGCCGACTTTGCCGGCGTCGACTTCGTGGTCGAGGCGGTCTTCGAGTCTCCCGACCTGAAGAAGAAGGTGTTCCAGGAGATCGAGGACATCGTCGAGCCCGACGCGCTGCTCGGCTCGAACACCTCGACGCTGCCGATCACCGACCTCGCGACCGGCGTCAAGCGGTCCGAGGACTTCATCGGCATCCACTTCTTCTCGCCGGTCGACAAGATGCCGCTGGTCGAGATCATCCGCGGGGAGAAGACGTCCGACGAGACCCTCGCCCGCGTCTTCGATTTCGTCCAGGCGATCCGCAAGACCCCGATCGTCGTCAACGACTCGCGCGGCTTCTTCACCTCGCGTGTCATCGGCACGTTCGTCAACGAGGCCATCGGCATGGTCTCCGAAGGCATCGAGCCGGCCACCATCGAGCAGGCGGGCATGCAGGCCGGCTACCCGGCCGCGCCGCTGCAGCTCTCGGACGAGCTGAACCTGACGCTCATGCAGAAGATCCGCGCCGAGTCGAAGGCCGCCGCGTTGGCCGAGGGCAAGGAACTTCCGGCCGACCCTGCGGGCGACGTCATCAACTACCTCGTCGAAGGCAACGATCGTAAGGGCCGCCTCGGCGGTGCCGGGTTCTACGACTACGCGGACGGCAAGCGCACCGGCCTGTGGCAGGGGCTGCGCGACCACTTCAAGTCCGGCTCGGCCACCCCGCCGCTGCAGGACCTGATCGACCGCATGCTGTTCATCGAGGCCATCGAGACCCAGAAGTGCTTCGACGAGGGCGTCATCACCTCCACCGCCGACGCCAACATCGGCTCGATCATGGGCATCGGCTACCCGGCCTGGACCGGTGGCGTCAGCCAGTTCGTCGCCGGATACCCGGGCGGCAAGGCCGGATTCGTCGCTCGCGCCGAGGAGCTCGCCGCCAAGTACGGCGAGCGCTTCACCCCGCCGGCGTCGCTGAAGGGCTAGTCACACAGCTCCACCCACGGCACCCCCGCCCGGCCCCCGGGCGGGGGTGCGGTGCGTTCGGGACATCCGGGTTTCGAACCGCGCACGCAGACCGGGGCTCACACAGCGGGAAGACTGCAGACGGAATGCCTTCGCCCGGCCTAGATTCGGAGTGACGGAGACCATAGGAGGGTGAGGGCATCTTGGCGAACTGGACGCACCACCGCGCACGAATCAACGGGCTCGACATGCACTACGTGACAGAGGGGGAGGGCCCGCTCGTCGTCCTTCTGCACGGCTTCCCACACACGTGGTTCAGTTGGCGTCATCAGATCGGTGCGCTGGCCGACGCGGGCTACCGGGTCGTGGCACCGGATCTGCGCGGCATGGGGCAGACCGATGTTCCCGATCGCCTCGAGGACTACCGCGTCGACAACGTCGTCGCCGACATCTGCGGGCTGCTCGACCACCTCGGTCACGACAGCGCCGTGTTCTCGGGTTTGGACTACGGACAGTTCGTCGCCTACGACATCGCGATCGAGCACCCGGAGCGGGTGCGGGGCGTGATCGGTCTACAGAATCCGTTCTACGCGTCCTACGACCGACTTCCCAGCGAGGTCGAAAGGGAGCGCGGGCGAGAGCATTTCAACCACATGTCGTACTACCTCGACGACCCGGAAGGGGCCCGCCTCGATCTCGACGGGAATCCACGCGAGATCCTCACGAAGATCTTCCACGTCCTCTCCGGCGACGGTGACTTCGCACAGGTGTGGCAGTATCCGCCGGGCACCACATATCGACAGGCGTTGCCGCAGCCGCCGGCCCTGCCGTGGTCGTGGCTGTCGGAATGGGAGTTGGAAACCTACGTCTCGGAGTACTCACGCAGCGGTTTCGCCGGCGGGATCAACTGGTACCTCGCCGCGGACATGAACTGGACGTACCGCAGGTCCCGCCCCGACAACATCACCCGAACGCCCTTCTACTTCCTGTGCAGCGCGTCGGACGTCGACCTCCTGAACTGGCACGGTGACGACCCGATCGACAAGCTGCAAGAGCATCACGCCGACGTTCGTGCGGTCCGCACAGTCCCGGGCGGCGGGCATCTGCTCGCAATGGAGAACCCGACCGAGGTGAACAAGGTGCTGCTCGATTTCCTCGGGGACCTCGACAGGTCGCCGTCGACCTGACGATGACGACCTGTCGAGATCGCCACGGGCATTAGCCGAGAAGTCGTTCGGTGTAGGCCGCTGCCCGCTCCTCGAGTTGTGTCACACGCTGGGCCGGTGTCACTCGCGTGGTCTCAGCCGGGAGCGCCGCATCGAGATCGGCGAGGTCGACGAGGCGGGCGGACCGTACCGTACGTGACAGTTCGACGTCTGCAGGGGCCGACTGCCAGCGGATCGCGTACATCCCTCCGTCGATCCCGTTCGTGTCCAACCAGTTCCAGACTCCCGGATCCCCGGCGGAAATGACGTAGGTGATCGTCCCGTCCGGGTTGGGCCGGGCCTGGGCCTGGTTGAGGCTCCCTGGCCGATCGACGTACTCGCGCGCGACGCCCCACGGATCGGTCAGCTGGAATCCGAGGTAGCGCGCACCGACCGGATCGAGCGTCACGACCAGCGCCTGATCGGGGCCGAGCGCGAAGTGCCCGCTGGTCGCGAATCCGAAGCCCGAACCGCGGACTGCAGGAGCCTGAATGTCGTTGGCCGCCTTGGAATAGATGAATGTGTTGTCCCAGTCGAGCCAGTACCGACCGATCGTGCGGAGCAGATCTGCGGTTTGTTTCGCCAACTGCTCGGGCGTGCGGGAGGCGTGGGCCGTGGGGCCGGCCGTGCGCTCGATCTCGAGCCGCGACGGCTGCTCCTCGGCCCAGTTGTTCAGCGAGTCCCGTGCGATGAGGAGTCTGGCCGCGGCGGTGGTGCGGATGTGGTTGGGGCGTCCGTCCGCGGGCTCCGAGTCGACGGTGATCGTGAACGATCCGTCTGGATCGATCTGCATCCGATCGGAGGTGAGCGAGCCCAGGACGGGCGCGCCCTCCTTCGTCACCGCTCCGGTTCCGGGGAGCTGGCCGTAGAGGACGAAGGACAGCTGAGCGGGGCGCCGTTCCGGCATGCGACCGTGAATGACGAACGACGACTGGCCGTCGACGGCTGTGTGGCGATACACGTTGTCGGGGTTGTCGATTCCGTAGCCGGAACGGTGCACCTCGAATCCGTGCCAGCAGTGCGGAGCCGTCACCATCCACGAGAACCTGGGGTGACTCGGATCGTCGGTGACCACTGTTTGCGCCCCGGCCCGGGCGATCGAGTCGACGGCCTCTTCCAGGGTGGCCTGGCCGGCGCGGGTGGTGCCCTGTGGGTCGGCGCGGTACATCGCTGCGACGTCGGCCTTCGCTGCACGCACCAGCGGATGCGCCGCCACCTCCTCGACCGTTCTCTCGAATGCGAGCTGACCGGGGGTGTCGAGCGCGGCGCCGGGCGCGAAGCTCCGGTCACATCCGCCGTCGGAGCTTCCACCGGCAGAACTGCCGGTCGAAAGGCTGCCGGTCGGTGAGGAACCGAGTGGACCGGCGCCCGACATCGTGGGCAGGAGGACAGTGACGGCCGCTGCCATCAGTCCCGCGGTCAGGATGCGTCTGTGTACTGGCATGGAATCTCCTCGTTCATCGCTTCCCCGTGTCGAGGGTCGCGGCTTCGGGGTGCCTGCGAGCGATACCCCGGAGGTGGGGAACAGGCTGTGTACGAACTGGTTCGGGCCTACTGGGTGGTTCTGCAGCCAGTGGCGGTCCGGACGCAGGATCTGCGCCGTGCTGTGGTTGATTTCACAGTAGACGACCGTCTACTGTCAAGGGGTGAGCGAAGGCGAGGTGGCCGACAAGGCCTGGGGCAGAGACGAAGTGCGCAGAGCGGTACGAATGGCGGCTCGCAGGCTGCTCGCCGCGAAAGGGCTGTCCTTCAGCATGCGTGAGCTCGCGGCCGACGCCGGCGTGAACCTCGGGTTGATCCACAAACACGTCGGGAACAAGGACGACGTCGTTCGGGCGGTGCTCGCGCGAAGTCACGAGAAGTCGGCGGCGATCGTCGCGGGGGTCGACTCGCTCCCCGAGGCCGTGCGTGCATTGTTCATGGTGGGCGTCGCCGACCCCGAGTACGTGCGAATCGTCGCGTGGTTGAACCTGCACGGACGTTCGGATCTCGTTCCGAACGAGGACATGGACGCCTTCGAGACGCTCACCCGGTCCTCGGACGTCTCCGTCGACGATCGGGTTCGGCAGATGGCAGTGCTGGCTGCGATCTCCGGCTGGTCGTTGTTCGGGAGCGGGATCTTGCAGTCGTCGGAGATTCCCGACGCCGAACGGGAGATCTACGAGGCGCGGATCGCCGATCTTCTGGCGACGATCGCGAAAGGGGATGCACCGCCGAGCGGCGCCTGAGGTGCACGAACTGGTCCCGTTGAAGCGCTGGGGCAAGCCCGCCGACATCGGTTCGGCGGCCGTGTTCCTCGCCTCGGAGCAGGCCAACTATATTACGGGGCAGCAAATCTCGGTGTCAGGTGGATTCGGTGTCTGACCTGCTGCCCTAGCAGAGAGGACGCGGCCGTGTCAGATGACCGTGAACAGGCTCCGGCCACGTCGATGCTCGACCGGATCGAACTGGTGCTCGAGGCACTCGACGACAACGGTTACCTGACGCTGAGCGAGACCACCCGGCTCACGGGAATCCCCAGCTCGTCCGCGCACCGTCTCCTGGAGAAGATGGTGTCGATGCGGTGGCTCAACCGGGACGGATCCCGGTACGAGCTGGGGATCCGCCTGTTCGAGCTGGGTTCACGGGCGATCCGCAATCACTGGTTCCACCGGGTGTCGCTGCCGATCATGCAAGAACTGCATCGCAGTACGGGGTCGGTGGTCCACCTCGCGTTCCTCGACGGCGCCGACGGCGTCTACTGGGAGAAGGTGTCGGGATCGTTCGGGGCCAACGTGCCGTCCCGGATCGGCGGACGCTACCCGGCGCACCGCTCGGCGGTCGGCAAGGCGCTGCTCACCCAACTGCCGCCCGAGGCGCTGGACGGTCCGGTGTTCGATCATCTCGAGACCGGTATCGTCGGCGGCCGCCGTGCGCTGCGCGAGGAACTCGACCGCGCGGTCTCCGAGGGTGTCACGTACGACCGGGGCACGTTGTCGCCGTCGCTGGGGTGCGTCGGGGCGGCCGTGTCGAAGGGGATCCCCAAGCCGGCGGCGATCTCGATCTGCGGTCCGGTGGACCGGATCACGACGGACCGGCGCATGATCGAGGCCGTCCAGCGGGCGGCTGCGGCGATCGAGAAGGCAGCGCGTCAGGTCGACGTCGCCTCTCGCACCACGTGACGGAGGGCCGCCGTCCGAGTGGACGACGGCCCTCCGGGTCTCGGTCGGGTCAGCCCTTCCACCACGGGCGCAGCGGCACGTCCGCCTCGCCGTTCGGGCCGAGCTTGACGGCCAGCACCTGGTGGAGCTGAACGACGTTGCGCTCGAAGCCCAGTCGCGAACCTGCCATGTACAGGCCCCACACCTTCGCGGTGCCCTCGCCGACCTCGGCGACGCACTTGTCCCAGTTGTCCACCAGGTTCCGGCACCAGCCCGCCAGGGTGAGCGCATAGTGCTCGCGCAGGTTCTCCTCGTGGCGCACCTCGAGCCCCACGTTCTGGATCTCACTGATGATCCGGCCGGAGCCGGTGAGCTCGCCGTCCGGGAAGATGTAGCGGTCGATGAAGTAGCCGGCTTTCGCGCCGCCGCGGTTGCCGGGGCGGGTGATGCAGTGGTTGAGCATCCGGCCGCCGACCCGCAGCTTGTCCTTCATGAACCCGAAGTACGACGGGTAGTTGTGCACACCGATGTGCTCGGTGAGGCCGATCGAGGAGATGGCGTCGAATCCGGTCTCCGGCACGTCGCGGTAGTCGGAGAAGCGGACCTCTGCCAGATCTTCCAGGCCCTCCTCGCGGATCGCCGCCTGCGCCCACTCGGCCTGTTCGCGGGACAGCGTCGCACCGATGACCTTGACGCCTCGACGGGCCGCGTAGCGGACCATGCCGCCCCAGCCGCAGCCGATGTCGAGGAGGCGATCGCCCTCCTTCAGCCCCAGCTTGTCGAACACCAGGCGGTACTTGTTCTCCTGCGCGTCCTCGAGGCTCTGGTCCTCGGACTCGTAGGCGGCACACGTGTAGGTCATCGACGGGCCGAGGACGTACTCGTAGAAGGTGTTGGAGACGTCGTAGTGGTGGTGGATCACCTCGGCGTCGCGAGTCTTGGAGTGCCGCAGGCCTTCCGCGAAGCGGCGCCAGCGGGGCAGGTGTTCCTGCGGCGGCGGCGCGATGGGGCGCAGGTTGTCCCATCCGATCGAGCGGGTGATGGCCGCGAGTTCCTTCGCCGACGGGCGGTGGAAGTGCAGGTCGGTCATCGCCTTGAGGATCTCGTAGGGATCACCGGGGTGGACACCGATGGCCTCGAGTTCCCCGGAGACGTAGGCGCGGGCCATGCCGAGGTCGCCCGGTGCGGTGGCCAGGTAGGTGGTACCGCGGGTCGAGTTCAGGTGCAGGCCGTACGGCGCGTCCTCCGGGCCCGTCGCACTGCCGTCGTAGGCGGTGAAGCGCAGCGGAATCCGGCCGTCGGAGACGGTATCGACGATCTCCGCGATCGTGAGCCTGTGCGGGTCGGATTTCGTCCTGAGGGTCGTCACTTTCGTTGCACCGCCTTCGAATAGAGGTCCAGTAGACGTGAATCGGGGTCGTAGCGCTTCTTGATCTGGGTGTAGTGGTCGCCGCCGTACAGCAGCGCGAAGTCGTCCTCGGTGTAGAACGACTCGGAGTAGAGAGACTTGTGGCCGTCGAGCTCGCTGACCTTCTCCTCGATCCGCCGGTTGGCGGCGCCGACGGGCTCGCCGGGCACGATCGGCACCGAGGACCAGAAGCCCACGTTGACGTAGGTGCGTCCGGGGTCGAGGGGATACAGGGGCCACGGCCGCGGTGCGGCCTCGTGCTTCGGCCGCGGTGCGGCCTCGTGATCGGTCCGATCGGTGGCGGATGCGGGTTGTGCGGGTTCGCGGAGCCGCAACGGGCACAACCACAGCGGTTCGATCGGGATCTCGTCGAGGAACCAGCTGAGGAACTGCTCGCAGCGGTCGATCGGTACCTCGATGTCCTGCACGACCCGTTCGCGCGGGGGCCGACCCTTCCGCGCCTCGAGCCGGTCGCCGATGTCGTACTTCTGGTCGAGTCCGATGAGCTTCCAGTAGAAGCTGCTGCGCAGGTACCGCTTCGGCCAGAATCGGCGGATCTTCGGGTTCTGGGTCCCGAAGGCGCGCGAGCACCAGAACCAGTCGGTGTCCCAGCGCCAGAGGTAGTCGCGGATGGTCAGCCGGTCGGTCTTGGGGTGGTTGATCGATTCGTGCTGGATGGACCGGTAGTAGATGTCCATGTCGGTGTAGTCGCTGACCGGGCCCGGCTCGTCGGTCTGCGCGCCGAGCGTCAGATAGGCCTCGGTGGCGGTGAAGACCGTGCCGTCGAGGTAGTCGACGTCGACGCCGTCCCATGTGCGGTCGGTGACGATGCGCGCCATCGTCTCCTCGAGCTGCTTCAGGTCCGTGAAACGCAGATGCCGCAGCGAGACGAACCGCTTCACCGGTTCGAGCTCGATGCGGATGCGCGTCGAGTAGCCGAGAGTGCCATACGAATTGGGGAACGCATGGAACAGGTCCGCGTACTCGTTGTCGGGGGTTGCGGTGACGATCTCGCCGTTGCCGGTGAGGATGTCGATCTCGAGGACCGATTCGTGCGGGAGACCGTTGCGGAACGACGTCGACTCGATGCCGAGACCGGTCACGGCGCCGCCGAGAGTGATGGTCTTGAGCTGCGGCACCACCAGCGGCGCCAGCCCGTACGGAAGTGTCGCGTCGACGAGGTCCTCGTACGTGCACATCCCCTGCACGTCGGCGGTTCGCGCGTCCGGGTCCACCGAGATGACGCCGCTCAGACCGGACACGTCGAGGCCCGGGGCGGTGCTTTTCGCCCGCGCGCGGAACAGGTTGGACGTCTTCTTCGCCAGGCGCACGTTCGCGCTCGGCGGGATCGCCCGGTAACTGGACAGCAGGCGTCGGACCCCCGCACTGTGCGCGGCAAGCCCGATTTCGCGGATACCACTCTTTGAGTCGGCCACGCACTGACGCTATCGCTAGTCGGATCGGTCGGCCATCGATATCCCGGTGAGTCAGAAATATATAGCTATGCTAACGACCGCGCGGGGCGTCCCGGAGCACCCGGGACGCCCCGCGTCGATCACTGTCCGACCCAGGCCTGGTCGAGCAGCATGATGTTGTCCGCGTTGCGCTTGACGCCGTGGACGTTGCTGTCCCACGCGGTCAGCACCTTGCTCGGACCCCACACCGCGTACGGGATCGTCTCGTTCGCGCGCGCCTGCACCTTGGCGATGGCGGCCTTCTTGGCGTCGTCGGTGGTCGCGGTCTTCACCTCGACGAGCAGTGCGTCCATCTGCGGGTCGGCATAGCCGGCCGCGTTGTTGCGCGAATCGCTGCCCATGCCGCCGTACAGGCGCAGGTAGGGCGCCTCGTCCATGAAGGCGAACGCCGCACGGGTCAGGTCGAAGTCGTGCTCGACATACAGCTTGCGCACCAGGTCGGTCGTGCTGTTGACGTACTCGATCTGAACGTCGAAGCCCACCGAGTTGAGCGATGCCTGGGCTGCCAGTGCGGCGGCCTCGGCGCTCTTCTCGCTGGTCGCCAGGTACTTCAGCTTGCCGTCGTAGCCGTCGGCCTTGGCCTCGGCCAGGAGCTGCTTCGCCTTGTCGGGGTCGAACGCCACGCCCTCGGCGCCCGACGACCAGCGGGAGCTGTCCGGCACGAGCGTCGAGGCGGCGATGCCCAGACCGTCGTTGGCGCGCTGATTGATCGCCTGCGGGTCGACGCCGTACGCGACCGCCTGCCGCACGCGCACGTCGGCGCCCGGGCGGCCTTCGCGGGCGTTGATCATGCCGAGTGCGCCGAGTCCCTGGATGTCGAGGTACCCACTGAAGCCGGCGTTCACGGCGTCCCGGATCGTCGCCTCGTCACGCAGGATGTAGGCCATGTCCAGCTGGCCGCTCTGCAGCGACTCGAACTGTCCGCGAGCGCCGTTCGTCGGAACGAACCGGAGCTTGTCGAGGTTGGGGCGACCGTTCCAGTAGTCCTCGCGCGGGCTGAGCACGATCTCCTCGTTGGGCGCGAAACGCGTCAACGTGAACGGGCCCGCGCCGATCGGGGTGAATTTCCCGTCCGCCTCGGAGTTCTTCGAGACGACCATGCCGGGGCCCATCGCCAACAGCACGGGGAAGTCGTTCCACGGCGCGTTGAGCGTGAAGGTCACGGTCTTCGCGTCCGGGGTGGCGATCGAGGTCACCGAGTTGGCCCACACCTGCGAGACGTCGGCACGTGCGGCGACGAAACGGTCGATGCTCCACTTGACGGCGTCGGCGTCGACCGGCGAGCCGTCGCTGAACGTCGCGCCCTCGCGCAGCTTCACGGTGAACTGGGTGTAGTCGGCGTTGTGCTCGAGGGACTCGGCGAGCTGCGGCTCGAAGGTGCCGGATTCGGCGTCGGTGCGGATCAGGGTGTCGTAGATCGCGGCCATCTCGGTGCCGCCGGTGGAGCCCGCCGCCTGGGTCTTCGTCGGATCGAGCGCGTTCGGGAACGAATACGAACCGAACGTCACGGTGCCGCCGCGGACCGGATCTCCGGCGTCCTGGGCGACGTTGACCGGGCCGGTCGTGACGGCCGATCCCTCGTTCGACTGGCCGTCGGCGGACGCGCATCCGGCCACGAGCACGGCTGCCGCCGCACCGAGCGCGGCCAGTCGGATGCCCGACCGGAACCACAAGTTCTTCAAAGCTCACCTCGCTGTTTCGTTGTTTCGAGGCGGAGATTAGGACAAATGCCCCATGTCTGTGGCGTAGGTCTCAGTGAGTGAAAACGGTGCGTTGGGTCACTCCGCGGGGCCTGGAAGCGGGGCCGGTCGAGCAGGCAGGATGGAGGAAACCCCGAGCAAGGAGACGTATCAGTGGCACAGGTCAGCGCGAGCAGTTCGATCACCCTCACCGCGACGCCGGAGCAGGCGCTCGGTGCGCTCACGGACTACGAGACGATGCGCCCGCGGATCCTGCCCCAGCAGTACCGCGACTACCAGGTCCTCGAGGGCGGCCAGGGGGAGGGGACCGTCGCGCAGTGGACGTTGCAGGCCACCGAGAAGCGGTCGCGCAACGTCAAGGCGACCGTGACGGTCTCCGGCAACACGATCACCGAGCGCGACGCGAACTCGTCGCTCGTCACCACCTGGACCGTCGCTCCGTCCGGCGCCGGGTCCACGGTCACCACCTCCACCGAGTGGAAGGGCGCCGGCGGTATCGGCGGCTTCTTCGAGCGCACCTTCGCTCCGCTGGGGCTGCGCCGGATCCAGGAGGCCACCCTCGCGAATCTGCAGCGCGAGCTGGCCTAGGGCCGACGGACTACGCTGGCGAACCGACCCGAAGAAAGGACCAGTCCCGTGCAACCAGGTGGACAGCCCGACATGCAGCAGCTCCTCGCGCAGGCGCAGCAGATGCAGCAGCAGTTGATGGCGGCGCAGGCCGAGATGTCGCAGGCCGAGGTGACTGGCCAGGCGGGTGGCGGTCTGGTGACCGCGACGGTCAAGGGCACCGGTGAGGTCGTCGGTCTCACGATCGATCCCAAGGTCGTCGACCCGGAGGACATCGAGACGCTGCAGGATCTCGTGATCGGTGCGATCGCCGACGCGTCGAACAAGGCTCAGGAGATCGCGGCGAGCAAGCTCGGCCCGCTCGCCGGCGGCCTGCCCGGACTCCCCTTCTAGAGGCGCGCCTTGTACGAAGGTCCCGTCCAGGACTTGATCGACGAGCTCGGCAAGCTGCCCGGCATCGGACCCAAGAGCGCCCAGCGCATCGCGTTCCATCTCCTCTCGGTCGAGCCGCCGGAGATCGACCGGCTCCAGGCGGTTCTGCAGAAGGTGCGTGACGGCGTCCAGTTCTGCGTGGTGTGCGGCACGGTCTCCGAGGAGGAGAAGTGCCGCATCTGTTCCGACCCGCGCCGGGACCGGACGATGGTGTGCGTCGTGGAGGAGCCCAAGGACGTCCAGGCGATCGAGCGCACGCGCGAGTTCAAGGGGCGATATCACGTGCTGGGCGGCGCACTCGACCCGCTCAGCGGTATCGGCCCGGACCAGTTGCGGATCCGGGAGCTGTTGGCGCGCATCGGAAACCAGGAGGACGGCGTCGACGTCAGCGAGGTGATCATCGCGACCGATCCCAATACCGAGGGCGAGGCGACGGCGACCTACCTGGTGCGGATGCTCCGCGACTTCCCGGGACTGACGGTGTCCCGGCTGGCGTCGGGCCTGCCGATGGGCGGCGACCTCGAGTTCGCCGACGAGCTCACCCTCGGCCGCGCGCTCTCGGGGCGACGGACGCTGTAGCTACCGCTCTTCCGGTGTGCCCCTGATCTGCTGCGGCGGATTCAGGGGCACACTGCTGTCCGCGGTCACGGTGTGGCGCAGCGACTGCACGAGGCTGGCCAGTCCGGGCGACGACGCCGCACCGCTGCGGACGATGCCGCTCACCGGCACCCGCAAGCGGTTGTTGCGCTCTCGCATCACGCACAGGCCGGTCCCCGGGACCTCGGCGACCGTGCTCGCGTACAGCACCGTCCACGCGCGCGGGTTCGTGATCACGTCGAGGATCGCGGTGTGGTCGCGGGCGAGCGGCGGGCCCAACTGGACCCGTCGCCCGACGTCGACGAACGCGTTCTCGACCACGGTGTGGATCAGGATCTGGCTGTGCCGGGGCGGCAGCAGCAGCGGGTAGGGGGCCAGTTCGCTCAGTTCGACGGTGGAGAACGCCGACACCGGGTGGTGATTGGACGTCGCGATCATCAGGTCCTCGACGCCCAGTTCGACGGTCTCGAGCCCGGGCCGGTCCACCTCGCCGCGGATCAGTGCGATGTCCGCGTCACCGGCCGACACCGCGTCGATGCGGTCGGTGAAGTTCTTGATCACGAACTCGATGTCCAGGCCGGGGTGTTTCTCCCGGACGTCGGCGATCGCGGCGAGGCTCTGCGGCGCGAAGCTCATGCTGGCGGTGATCCTGATGCGGTTGCGGGGCTCCTTCGCGACCGCGAACGCCCTCGTCTCGAGGGTCAACACCTCCTGCGCGATGGGCACGAGCCGGGAGCCGGCCGGGCTCAGCTTCACCACCCGGGTCGAACGTTCGAACAGCGGCGCACCGAGTTCCTGTTCGAGCTTGTTGATCTGGTGGCTGATGGCAGATTGCGAAATGAAGCAGCGTTCCGCCGCCCTGCTGAAGCTGAGCTCCTCGCTCACCGCAAGGAAGTAGCGCAGCTGACGAAAGTCCATGACCCCATCCTACTTATGAGCGATCGAGATAACTGTTCTCCGAATATCCCTGATTACTGGCGTAAATGTCCTTAGCGCTCCTACGGTGTCTCTCATACATCTCGACAAGGTCTCTCGAAAATCTCGAGAAGGAGGCAACCGTGAGCGAAGCAGTTATCGATCGGACCGAAGTTGTGATCGTCGGTTCCGGATTCGGTGCCCTCGCCACGGCGAAGAAGCTGGCCAAGGCCGGCAAGCGGTTCGTCCTCATCTCGGAGACCACCGAACATCTCTTCCAGCCGCTGCTGTACCAGGTGGCCACGGGTGTTCTCGCCGCCGGTGAGATCGCCCCCTCGGTGCGCGCGATCCTCGCGAAGTACCCCAACGCCGACGTCCGCCTCGGCCGCGTCGTCGACGTGCACCCCGAGGAGAAGGAACTCGTCTACGAGGCCGCCGGCGAGCGTCACACGATCGGCTACGACTCGCTCGTCGCCGCCACCGGCGCCCGGCAGAGCTACTTCGGGCGCGACGAGTTCGCGAAGGTCACCTACGCGCTCAAGACCGTCGAGGACGCCGAACGCCTGCGCGCCCAGATCGTGCGCTGCTTCGAGGAGGCCCACACCACCACCGACCTCGAGCGACGCAAGAACCTGCTGAGCTTCATCGTCATCGGTGCGGGCGCCACGGGCGTCGAGCTCGCCGGTCAGATCAAGGAGCTCGCGGGCCGCTACTTCGAGCAGTCGATCCGCGGCATCACCGCCGACGACGTCACCGTCACCCTCGTCGAGGGCGCGGGTGTCGCGATGCCGGCGTACGGCGGCAAGCTCAGCGAGTACACCAAGGAGTCGCTCGAGAAGTCGGGTGTCGAGGTCGTCCTCAACACGCTCGTCACCGACATCGACGAGCACGGCGCCACCCTCAAGGCCCACGGTAGCGATACCGGTGAGCGTCGCACCGCCGAGACCGTCATCTGGTCGGCCGGCGTGCAGGCCAACGACTTCGCGGCGGCGCTCGCCGAGCGCACCGGCTGCGAGACCGACCGCGCCGGCCGTCTGCTCGTCAACCCCGACCTCACCGTCGGTGGCCGCGCCGACATCTTCGCGGTCGGCGACATGACGTCGCTGAACAAACTGCCCGGCCAGTCGCCCGTCGCGATGCAGGGCGGCCGCCACGTCGCCGCCACCATCCTCGGAAAGACCAAGCGTGGCACGCCTTTCAAGTTCCGCGACAAGGGCTCGATGGCGATCATCAATCGCTTCCGCGCCGTCACCAAGGTCAAGAGCATCGAGCTCACCGGCTTTGTCGCGTGGGTGCTGTGGCTCGCCGTCCACATGGTCTACCTGGTGGGCTTCCGCAACCGCTACGTCGCGGTGATGTCGTGGTTCGGTTCGTTCCTCGGCCATCGGCGTCCGCACTTCTACTACGCACAGGAGATCGGGCCGATCCAGGCGCCCGACGCGCGCGTGACCGACGACGACCAGCCTGCGAAGGTCGCCGCCTAGCTTCACCGACGACGGGCGGTTACTGCGCCATCGGCCGAGAGCCGAACGCAGTAACCGCCCGTTTCGGCTATGCGAGAGCGCGCAGTGCGGCGTCGCGCAGGTCGTGCTTCTTGACCTTGCCGGTGGCCAGCCGCGGCAGGTGGTCGCAGAACTCGATCGTCTTCGGCACCTTGTACTTGGCGAGGTGTTCGCGGACGTACGCCCGCAGCGCCTCCGCGGTGTCGTCGTCGCCGGGCACCCCGGGATCGAGTTCGACGACGGCGTGCACGTACTCGCCCATCTCCGGGTCGGGCAGGCCGAACACCGCGACGTCGGCGACGTCGGGGTGCGCCGCGAGACACGACTCGATCTCGGCCGGGTAGATGTTGACGCCGCCGGAGATGATCATGAACGACTTGCGGTCGGTCAGGAACAGGTAGCCGTCCTCGTCGACGTAGCCGACGTCGCCGACCGTGGACAGGCGTGGATTGCTCGGGTGGCGGGAGTCGGCGGTCTTGTCGGCGTCGTTGTGGTACTCGAACGGCACGACGTCGCGCTCGAAGTACACGGCACCGATCTGACCGGCGGGCAGCGGCTGCCCCTCCTCGTCGCACACCACGGGGGTGCCGAGCACCGGGCGGCCGACGGATCCGGGGCGCTCGAGCCACTCGCCGGCGGTCAGGAATGTCATGCCCATTCCCTCTGTGCCCGAGTACAACTCGCTGACGATCGGACCCAGCCAGTCGATGGTCGCCTGCTTGACGGCGGGCGGGCACGGCGCCGCGGAGTGCAGGAAGTCCTGCAGCGACGAGACGTCGAACGAGGTGCGCTCGTCGTCGGGCAGCTTGAGCAGCCGGACCATCATCGTCGGCACGACCTGGGTGTGGGTGACCGAGTACTTCTCGATGTTCGCGAGGAACTCGCGGGCGTCGAAGCGGTCCATCAGCACCACGGTGGCGCCGAGGCTCTGTGCGCCGGCGGACCACTGCAGGGCCGCCGAGTGGTACATCGGAGCCGGGACGAGATACGTCGACTCGTCACTCATGCCCAGCAGCGTCTTCGCGAAGTGCCCGACGTTCATCCCGCGCGGGTCGTCGATCGTGATGCCGGTGAGCGGGCGTCGGATGCCCTTAGGGCGTCCGGTGGTTCCCGACGAGTACAGCATCATGTCGCCGCGGGGCTGCTCGGCGAGCGGCACCGGGGCGAACTCGGCCATCGACTCCTCGTACGACTCGAAGCCGTCGACGACACCGTCCATCATGAACACGTGCGGCCGCTCCGTCAGTTCGTCCACGACCGCGGACGCGAGGTCCGCGAGGCGGAAGGTGGTGACGAGAAGCTTTGCCTGGCAATCGGTGACGATGTAGGCCGCCTCGTCCGCCGTGAGATGCCAGTTGACGGCCGTGATGTACAGGCCGGACCGCACGGCGGCCCAGTACACCTCCAGGAATCGTGGATGGTTCTCCGCGAGGATCGCCACGTGGTCACCTTTGCGGAGACCGAGCGCGAACCATTGTTGGGCCAGCTGGTTGGAGCGGTCCTCCAGCTCGCGGTAGGTCACCACCTCGCCGGTGGGTGTGAAGACGACCGCCGGTCGCTCGGGCGCGGTTGCCGCGTGGATGCCCGGGTACATCTCGAGAAGCCTCCTGGGTGTCTGAGTCGTGGTGCAGGGATGCACGGTGACACTCGACGCGTGTCCGGTGTCACAGTGGACGGGACCTCGCGTCGATGGAACGAGAATCTCGTTCAGCGGGACCGGTCGGGCCGCGACGCGACGTACCACGCGGTGGCGACGACGGTCGCGCAGCCGACGAGCTGCAGGGTCGACGGGCGTTCGCCGAGCAGCGCCATCGCGGCCGCGATCGCGAGCACCGGTTGCAGGAGCAGCAGCGTGGCGCCTACCTCCGGCGCGAGTCGGGGGAGCGACCGGCCGAGCAGCATCCAGCCGAGGACCTGCGCCGACACGGCGAGGGCTGCGAGCCAGCCGAACGCGGCCCATCCGGGCGCCAGGTCGACGGTGCCCCACACGGACCCCAGGGCGGAGCCGACCACGCCCGCGGCCGCGGTGGAGACCAGTACCTGGGTGCCGGCAGTGGCAGCCGTGCCGCGCCCGCCGACGACGAAGATGTAGCCCGCGTACGCCACCCCGGACAGGAGGGCCAGAAGCGTCCCCCACAGCAGGTCCGGACTGGTCGCACCGTCGTCGACGACGCCCGCCGTGAGTGCGATGCCGGCGAACAGCACCGGGATCGTCGCGACGAAGCGGGCGGGAATCCTGGTGCCCAGGAACAGGAACGACAGCAGCGGCACCACTGCCACCTGAATGTTGACGAGCACCGTGGAGATGCCCGCCCCGACGAGCATGATGGCCTGCGACCACAACGCGAAGTCGATACCGAGCAGCGCCCCGGCGACGGCGAACCGCACCGCGTCCGCACGGCTCGTCCGACGGCTGCGCCGGTGCTCTCGCCACGCGAGCACGGCCAGCGGCGGCAGCGCCAGCGCGCAGCGGAAGAACACCGACGTCGCGGGGGAGACGTCGGCGAGGCGGATGAACACCGCGGTCAGGGAGATGCAGGCCGCTCCCGCCACGGCCAGCGCGCGCGCGTCGGTGACGCGGCCGGCGGCGAGGGGAAGGCTGCGAACTTCGACGATCTGCACGGGCTCAATTGTTGGGTCTACCTGCACGAACAACAACTAAGAAGTATTTCTCGAGATTCGGTAGTGTTGCTTCCGTGTTGAACCTCGACCGCGTCCGGGCATTGTGTGCGGTGGCCCGGTCCGGGTCCGTCGCGGCGGCTGCGCGGGTTCTGCACGTGACGCCGTCGGGCGTGTCGCAGCAGTTGGCGAAACTTGAGCGTGAAGTCGGGGTCGCACTGCTCGAACCGGCGGGGCGCGGGGTGCGTCTGACGCCCGCGGGAGAACTACTGGCGCGCCGCGGCGGCGAGCTGTTGGCCCGCGCGTCCGGCGTGGAGGCGGAGATAGCCGCGATGGCCAGCGAGGTGGTGGGCCCGCTGCGGTTCGGCGCCTTCGTGACCGCGTCGCGGCTGGTACTCCCGTCGGCGGTGGGGACGCTTCTGTCCCGGTATCCGCTGCACGTGACGGTGACCGAGGCCGAGACCGAGGTGACCCTCGAGTCCGTCGCCCGCGGCCGTATCGATGTGGGTGTCGTCGACAGTTGGGAATCGGCGCCGGTCGATGTTCCGGCGCACCTGGAGTCGCGACTGATCCACCGCGACACTGCCGATCTCGCGCTGTCCGTCGATCATCCGTGTGCGCGGGACGCCGAGGTGCGGTTGTCGAGTCTCGCCGACATGCCGTGGGTGGCCTGGGGGTCCGGCACCGCATTCCACGAGTGGCTGGTGGTCACCCTGCGTCGGCAGGGTTTCGAGCCGCGCGTCGATTTCGAGGCGTCGGACGTCTCGACACACCTCGCGTTCGCGGCGGCAGGACTCGCGGCCGCGCTGGTTCCCCGGCTGGCAATGGACCGGACGCCAGAGGGGGTGGCGCTGGTGGCGACCGAACCGCGCCTGCACCGCGACATCTACGCGGTGTGGCGGGCCGACAACGCCGGCCCGGCCGTGCGCGCGGGTATCGACGCGGTGGAGGACGCGTTCGGGCGTAGGAGAACGGCGTAGGAGAACTCAGTTCGCCCGTTGCGGGTGATCGTGCTCGACACCCAGGTCGCGGGGGCAGTAACCCACCGGATAACCGGGATAGGTGCGATTGTCCGGGTCGGTTGCCGCCGACGAAGTCCGACGTTTGGGTAGCAGGCGCACCACCGCGGACCGCGCACGCAGGCCCGCCTCGGCCACCGCTCGCACCCTGGGCGACCCCTTCGGGAACCCGAAAGCGAGCGACATGCGTTCGTCGATCAACGCGTACACGGCTGTGGCGACGGGTCTGGCGAGGAAGCCGGGGTACCACGACTGGAACAGCTCGAGCGTGTACGTGCCGATCCGATGATTGTCGTCGCTGTAGACGAACTTCTCCCGCTCGTAGTCCATCTTGAACCGATGGAATTCCTGGTAGGAGTCGGGGATGTGCTTGATCCCCATGCGAATTCCCACCTGACGGTAGAAGTGGAACGAGGCGAGCCGCTCGTGTGGGTGCAGTCTGCGCCAGCCGTAGCGGTCGATCCAGTCGATCGGGTCGTACACGAACGTCGACAGCACGTACAACATGTCGTCGTTCGAGATCGTGTAGCGGCCGTGCATGCGGTTGATGTTGCGCAGGGACTCCCGGCCGCGGGGCGAGTCGTAGCCGTGCTCGACCAGTTCGCTCATCAGGAGGGCGGTGTCGTCGTAGCGCTTCTGCGGTCGCTTCTCGAACTCGCCCGTGCGGGCCAGGAGTTCGGAGATCGACGGCACGCAGTAGGTGCGGAACAGGGCGAACTCGAGCGATCGTTGGTAGTCCCACGGAAACTCGTACCCCGAGGTGATCCGCAGGATGTCCTGGTGCCGGGTCACCGGATCGAGGCCCTCGACGACCTTCACCCACCCCCGCCGCCCCGGTCGTGGTCGCGGATCGCGGTCCGGGCCGGGGAAGCTTCCCGCGCGGCGTCCGTTCGTCAGGGTCATCGCCGTCACCGCCCGTGCCGAGCCTTGAGCATCCACGCGGAGATCTTCATGTCTCGCGCCGATCGCTCGAGCGTCAGCAGATTCAGTGGCGCCGAGAACTTCTGGACGGTCACGGCCTTGGGCCGGCTGAACTCGCGCAAGCCGTCGGCGCCGTGGATGCGCCCGAACCCGGACTCACCGATGCCACCGAACGGCAACGACGGGATTCCGGCGAAACCGAGAACCGAGTTCACCGACACCATGCCGGTGCGCAGACGGTCCGCTATGTCCTTGCCGCGACTGCGGTTCGACGTGAAGACGGATGCTCCGAGGCCGTACGAGGTGGCGTTCGCGCGCTCGATACCCTCCTCGATGTCGCGCACCCGGTTGACCACGACGGTCGGACCGAACGTCTCCTCGCACACCGCCGACGACGATTCCGGGACGTCGGTGAGGATCACCGGCTCGACGAAACGCTCGTGCACCGAGTCGATTCCACCGGTCACTGCGCGAGCGCCCTTCTCCAGAGCGTCGGCGATGTGGTTGCGGACGACGTCCACCTGGCGCGGCAGCGTCATCGGTCCGTAGGTGTCGGCGTCGGACCCGCCCGGTCGGACCCGCTCGACCGCGGCCGTGAACTTGTCGAGGAACTGGCGGTACACCGGTTCGGCGACGTAGATGCGTTCGACACCGGCACATGTCTGGCCGGCGTTGCCGAACGCGCCGAACGCGGCGAACTCGACCGCCTTGTCGAGGTCGGCGTCCTCCGCGACCAGCATCGCGTCCTTGCCGCCGCATTCCGCAACGAGGGGAGTGAGGGTTTCGGCGCAGACCGCCATGACCTTGCGGGCCGTGGGGCCGGATCCGGTGAACGCGATCTTGTCGACGCCGGCGCGACACAGGTCTGCACCGGTTGCGCCGAGGCCCGTGATCACCTGGAGCACGGGTTGGGTGGGGGCGAGCGAGTTCCACTTGGCCTCGAGCCACTTTCCGACACCCGGGGTGAGCTCACTGGGCTTGAAGACGATCGCGTTGCCGGCGGCGAGGGCGTACGAGATCGATCCCATCGGGGTGTACACGGGGTAGTTCCACGGTCCGATGACCCCGACCACCCCGAGCGGCTTGTAGCCGAGGGTGGCCGATTGGTTGGCGCTCACCAGTCCGGACGGGACCCGGCGCGGTTTGAGTACCTTCTTCGCGTTGCGGGCGGCCCAGTCCAGATGCTCGACGGCGAGCATCACCTCGAGCAGGGCGTCGTCGTGCGGCTTGCCGGTCTCGGCCGAGATCACCCGTGCCAGGTCGTCGCCGTCCGAGGCGATCGCCTTCTTGAACTCGAGCAGCCAGTCGCGACGGCCGCGGAAGCCCTGGGCGTCCCACCAGCGCGCCGCGCCGCGCGCCCGCTCGACGGCCCCTCGGACGTCGGCGGCGGTGGCGACCGGGTATTCGGCAAGCGTTTGCCCCGTCCGCGGATCCAGGCTCGCGAAGGTCGTCGCCGCGTCCTGCGCGGCGGGTTCGACGGTTGATCCGGGTGCAGCGTCGCTCGAAGACAGTTCTCGGGTCATGTCGGGCTTCCTCCGTGCCGGGGATCGCATCACATATATGTGATGTGATTTACTGTGTTGACGCTCACACTATTGGTCCCGGCAGACGGGGACAACCCCACGCGCGGTATCCGCGGCCGATCGGGGCGTTCGAGCCCTCGCTTCACTCGACTCTTCGCAGGCAGGAGCACATCAGATGACGATCGACTTCACCGCCGAGCAGCAGGCCTTCGCGCAGGCCGTGGCGGCGTTCTGCCGCAAGGAGTGCGGCACTCGCGAGCAGCGTGACGCCCTCACCGGTCGCGGCGAACACAACCACAACCAAGACCTCTACCTGAAGATGGCCGACCTGGGCTGGCTGGGCATCACGGTGCCCGAGGAGTACGGCGGTTCTGCCGGCACCGCAGTCGACATGTGCATTCTGCTGGAACAGGCGGCGCGGGGGATGGCGCCGATCGGCGGGGTGGGCCCCACGCTCATCACCGGCGCCGCGTACGCCAAGTTCGGCACCGACGCCCAGAAGGAGACCGTGCTCGGTGGCATCGTCCGGGGTGCATCCGAGTCGATCTCGATGTCCGAACCCGAGGCGGGCTCCGATGTGGGGAATCTCAGCTGCAAGGCCGAGAAGGTGTCCGGCGGCTGGCTGATCAACGGACAGAAGACGTGGTGTTCCAACGCGCATTTCGCCGAGAACATCCTGTTGGTGGCCCGAACCGATCGCACCGGATCGAAGCACGAGGGGTTGACGATGTTCCATCTGCCGGCCGACACGCCGGGACTGAAGATCAGCGGCATCGCAACGATGGGTGGCAAGGAGGTCAACGACCTCTATCTCACTGACGTGCTGCTCCCCGAGGACGCGGTGGTCGGCGAGGTGGGACAGGGATGGACGCAACTGATGACCGGCCTCAACATCGAACGCCTGATCCTGGGCGCCATGATGCTCGGCACGGCCCAGCGGGCATTCGACGACGCGCTCGAATTCGTCACGCAGCGAAAGCAGTTCGGACGGCCGGTCGGAACCTTCCAGGCGCTGCGGCACCGTATCGCCGACCTCGCGACCGAGATCGAGTGCACCCGGCTACTGGTGTACAACACCGCGCGACTGGTCGACGACAACCCGACGAAGATGTTCCCGCGCGAGGCGTCCATGGTGAAGCTCAAGGCCACGGAGACCGCGAAGAAGGTGGCCCTCGAGGGAATGCAGATGATGGGCGGGTACGGCTACGCCACCGAATTCGACATGGAGGGCCACGTCCGCAAGACCCTGGTCGCGTCGATCTACGGTGGTACCAACGAGATCCAGCGCGACATCATCGGCAAGACGTACGGGCTGTAGGGGGTGCCATGGCTGCGCCGGTTCGGCCCACGCGGCCCCTCCGCCGGACCCAACTCTCCGACGACGTGGCGGCGCACCTGCGTGGTGCCGTCATGTCGGGCCGGCTGCGGCCCGGCGCATTCGTCCGCCTCGACGAGACCGCGGCCGAACTCGGGGTGAGCGTCACCCCGGTGCGGGAGGCGTTGCTGACGCTCCGGGGAGAGGGGATGGTCGAATCGGTCCCCAACCGTGGATACGTCGTCTCGCCGCTGGATCGAGACGACGTGTACGACATCTTCTGGCTGCAGGGCCGGATCACGGTGGAACTGGCGGTGCGTGCCTCCGGTTCGGCGGACGCCGACGACCTGGCGCGGCTCACCGATCTCAACGCGGTTCTCCACGACGCGGTCGGCGCGACCGATGCGGAGCGGATTGCCGAGGCCGAGTACGAGTTCCATCGCGAACTGTGCCGTATCGCGGGCGGCCCCAAGCTTGCCTGGTTCCTGGCCGGCGCGGCCCGGTACACGCCGCATCAGTTGTACGCGGCCGACCCGGAGTGGGGTGCCCTCGCCGTGCGCGCCCACGCGGATCTGATCGCGGCGATCGCGGCCCGCGATGGTGCCGCGGTCGTGCGGCACACTCGGATCCAGTTCGACGACGCGGCCGACCGGCTCGTGGCGCACCTCGAGCGGAGCGGGATCTGGCAATGACCGACCACCGTCCATCACCCGACGAAAGCGACGACCGATGACGATCGATGCCACCACGCGGCCGCGCCGCGCGCTCCCGGACTCCCTGGACCCGCCCGCCGGATCACTGGACCTCGCCGATTTCGTGGGCGAGTCCATGCTGTTGATCGGCGCCGGAGCCACCGTGTTGTTGCAGTTGGCGCTGCCGGGCGTCGGCCGTGGAGTCGCCGAGCACAGCTCGACCCTCGAGCGTCCCCTGGACCGGTTGCGGACGACCATGACGTACGTGTACGCCGTCACCCTCGGCACTCCCGAGGAGAAGCAGGCGGTGGTGCAGCTGGTCAACAAGGCGCACGTCCCGGTGCGGTCGGAGCGGTACAACGCATTCGATCCCGAACTGCAGCTGTGGGTGGCGGCAACGTTGTACCGCAACGGTTCCGACATGTACCGCCGATTCTTCGGTGAACTCGCTGACGCCGACGCGGATCGGCTGTACCGACAGTCCGCGGTGTACGGGACGGCGCTGCAGGTCAGGGACGACATGTGGCCGGCCACCCGTGCCGAGTTCGACGCCTACTGGGACCGGATGATCGAGAGCGCGGAGGTCGACGACCAGGTGCGCGCGTACGTGCGCGGACTGCTCTCCGGCGGTAAGGCCCCGCTACCTGTCCGCTTGACGATGCCGCTGCAGCGCTTCTTCACGATCGGCCTGCTGCCGCCCCGGGTGCGGGACCAGTTCGCCCTGCCGTGGAGCCCGCGCGATCAACGGCGATTCGATCGGCTCATGACCGTCCTGCCCGTCGTCTACCGGCGGGTGCCGCGACCGATACGGCAGGTGACAGCGACGTTCTACCTGTGGGACATGCGCCGGCGCCTTGCGGCACACCGGCATCTGATCTGAGCATCGCCGTCGCGCACGGACGCTGCGGTGTCAGAGTGCGACGTCTCGCTCCAGCCCGAACCAGAAGTGTTCGCCGCCGTCGAACACCAACGTGCCCTTGCCGTTCATGACGCCGATGACGGTGTCGTCGTCGACCTTCTTGAAGTGGTCGGACACCGGCATGCCGTCGTAGACCATCGTCGCGGTCACCTCCCCGCGGAACACGACCTCCCACAGGCTGGCCTCGCCGTGCCCGGTTCCGATGTCGGAGAACAGCTGTCCGTCCTCGCTGCGGCACAGCAGAGGCTGCACGTCGGACTCGCTGGCGAATGCCTTGCCGTACCAATGCGCTCGACGGAGGAGCCCACTCGTGCGATGTCCGGTGTCGAAGTCGAAACCCCGCCAGCGGTATCCGATCAGATCCACGGGCCGACACGGGGCCAAGCGGTCCCAGATCGAATCGAGTTCCCGCGGATCGATCCGGTCGGTGCGCGCCCGCAGCGCGGCGACCTCGTCTCGTACGTTCATGCTCGTCCTCCGGTGTCGTTGTCCGCGAACGTGAGTACCGCCTTGACCACCTCTCCGGACCGTGTCGCGGCGATCGCGTCGTCGATCCGGTCGATCGGGAACGTTCGTACCAGCTTCTCGACCGGAAAGCGACCCTGACGCCACAGGTCGACGAGCATCGGCAGGAACGTCAGTGGATCGGCATCGCCCTCGATGACGCCGGTGAGGGTGCGCCCGTTCAGGAGATGGCTCTGGTCGATCGTGATGGGATTACGTCCGGGCAGTAACCCCAGTGTCGCGCAGACTCCGGGCGGGCGTAGCGAGGACAGTGCATGACGGACAACCTGTTCGGTTCCCACGGATTCCACTGCGAAATCCACACCGCCACCGGACTCGCGGCGAACCGCCCGCCCGACGTCGTCGACGTCGACGGGCGACAGCGCCGCCGTCGCCCCCAGTTCCAGCGCCAGGGTTCGGCGGGCCGAGATCGGGTCCACGGCGATGACGTTCCCGCACCCGGCTACCCGCGCGGCCATGATCGCCGCCATCCCCACGGCGCCGAGCCCGAACACCGCGATCGCCGATCCGGGATCCGGGCGCAGGACGTTGAAGACGGTCCCGGCCCCAGTCTGGAGTCCGCAGCCGAGCGGACCGGCGAGCGCGACCGGCACGTCTGGGGGAAGGCGTACCGCGTTGCGGGCAGAGGCCACCGCGTGTGACGCCATCGAGGATTGACCGAACCAGTTGCCGTGTAGCGCAGTACCGTCGGTGCCGGTCAGCGTGGTGGTCCCGTCGAGCCGGGTTCCACCGTGGTTCAGGGCGGTTGCGTTCTCGCAGTAGGCCGCCCGCCCCCGGCCGCAGTTGCGGCAGGATCGGCACGAGTCGAAGCCGAGGACCACGGGGTCTCCCGGCGTGAGTCCGGCGACACCGACGCCGACGGCCTCGACGATCCCGGCACCCTCGTGGCCCAGAACCGCCGGAAGAGGGAACGGGACACCACCGTCTGCGGCCGTCAGGTCGGTGTGGCAGATGCCCACTCCCTGGATGCGCACCAGAATCTCGTCGTCGCGTATCTCGGGTACCCGGATGGGTTCGAGGCGGAGTGGTCCGCCGTGGGCGCGTAGCACCACTGCGGCCGCTCCGCTCATGCGTCGCTCGTCTCACCGAACAACGTCGCGAGCATCAGCTGCCGGACCCGGGCTTCATTGGCTGCGGTTGACTCGAAGTGCATCACCCGCCCGACGTCGAGTACCAGGCTGAGCGCCGCGTGGACGAGGAAGCGACATTCCGCGACGGACAGATCGGGCCGAGCCTCGCCGAGTAGCAGAGCCCATTCTTCGACATTGAGGCGCTGCGTGTTTCGCAGCGAGGTGCGCTCGGGCGCCGGCAGGCTCCCGATCTCCGCGAAGTACACGCTCATGAGCTCGGACTGGGCGAACGACAGACGCACGTAGACCTCGACCAGCGACTCGAGAGCCTGTCGGGGGGTGTCGGAATTGCCCAGTGCGGTGCTCACCGCGACGGCGAGTCGCTCCGCCGCGCGATGAAAGGTCGCTGCCAGCAGATCCGACTTGCTCGAGAAGTAGCGATACACCCCGGAGGCGTTGATACCCGCGGCCTGGCCGATGTCCTCGATGCTCACCTCGTGGTAGCCGCGCGCCTCGAAAAGCAGGATGGCCTCGTTGAGCACGACTTCGCGCTTGTTGGCCAACGGGATTCCGGCGTTCCTCGGGTGGACTCCGGTGGATGGCGTCTCCGCGGGGAGTTCGGCGCGAGCGATCGATCGGCACGCGCCGAGCAGGAGTCGCTCGAGTCGCCGCGCCGGCAAGGCGGCCCGATGAACGGTGATGCTTCCGATCGCTCCGAGGATCGCGACGCAGATCTGTACCGAGTCCCGGTGGGTGATGTCGGGCCTGATGTCCTCGAGCGTCGCGCCGATGCGACGGTTGACCGCTTCGACGGCTCCCCGGACCGCCGCCCTGTCCGGCGGTTCGAGATAGCGGCTCTCCCACCTATAGAGCCCGGCCGTGCGGCGATGGGCGACGGTGGTCCTGACCGCCGCGAGGATCTGGTGATCGAGCCGATCGACGGGGTCGCCGACCACGTCGGCGTCGTCCTGTGCGACGGCATTCTCCAGGGCTTCGGCGAGATCGGTCGCGGCCTGCGAGAACAGTGCGTACTTGTTCGGGAAATGGCGGTACAGGGCAGGACCCGAGATACCGACGGCCGCGGCGATCTCGTCGATACTGACGCCGTGATAGCCGCGCTCGGTGAAGGCCTCGGCGGCCACCGCGGCGATCTGGGCCTTCCGGTTCTTCGGCCGGCGTCGAATCTCGCTGGTGGGCAGATGCTGCACGTCGATGCGAACGCGCCCAGTGCGGGATCCGGTCTTCGTCCGCTCCGTCACCGAACCTCCTGACGTGTAAGGACTGGTACCGGAAGCATAGCCGAGAGGTGAGTGCCGGTGTCTCCGGTTTCGCTTCCGGATTCGACCGGCGGTCAAATCAATTCGCCTGTAGGTAAGGGGTTGACAAACGAGTCGATCGACACGAAAGTTAACGCCGATTCTCGTACTGATCCGGCCCGATCGCGTTGCCGGACGCTTCACCCCTCGGCTGTTCTCCGGCCACAGCACTGCACCAGGCTCTCGAGGCTCTTGTACCTGTTCCAGGGATCCGAGGAGGTCCATGTGAGAACCCGCTTCACCGAGATGTTCGGAGTGCGCCACCCCATAGTCCAGGGCGGAATGATGTGGGTGGGTCGTGCCGAGTTGGTAGCGGCGGTGGCCGAGGCCGGTGCGCTCGGGTTCCTCACCGCGCTCACCCAGCCCACGCCGGACGCCCTCGCGAAAGAGATCGAGCGCACGAGGCGTCTCACCGACGAGCCGTTCGGTGTCAATCTCACTCTTCTGCCGTCGATCTCGCCGCCGCCGTACGCGGAGTACCGGCAGGTGATCATCGACGCCGGGATCGGGATCGTGGAGACGGCCGGGTCCAACCCCGTGGAGCACCTACCGCATTTCAAGGACGCGGGCGTCAAGGTCATCCACAAGTGCACCAGTGTGCGGCACGCACTCAGAGCCGAGCAGATCGGCGTGGACGCGGTCAGCATCGACGGCTTCGAGTGCGCCGGCCATCCCGGTGAGGACGATGTACCCGGGTTGGTGCTCATCCCTGCCGCCACCCGCAGGCTGAGTATCCCGGTCATCGCGTCCGGAGGTATCGCGGACGCGCGGGGTCTGGTCGCGGCACTCGCGCTCGGCGCCGACGGCGTCAACATGGGTACCCGCTTCATGTGCACAGCGGAATCGCCGGTCGCCCAAGAGGTCAAGGAACGGATCGTCGCCAACAGTGAGCTGGAAACGCGATTGATCTTCCGGACACTCGGGAACACGGCTCGGGTCGCGGCGAACACGGTGAGCGCCGAGGTGATCGACATCGAATCCCGCGGTTGCGAATTCGGCGACATCGCGGATCTGGTCGCCGGAGCGCGGGGCAGGCGGGTGTTCGAGCGGGGTGAGCTGGACGCGGGCATCTGGACCGCAGGCCAGAGTCAGGGATTGATCGAGGACATTCCCAGTTGTGACGACCTGGTTCGGCGGATGATCGGAGAGGCCGAGGCGATCATCCGCGACCGCCTCGCCGGTGCGATCGAGGAAGGGGTTCGGGTATGACCACGACGACGGGCGACGGCCTGCGGCGGGAATTGAAGGACTCCGTTCTCGAGCTGACGATCTCACGACCGGAACGGATGAATGCCGTCGACATGTCGACGATGCGGGAGCTCGGTGCCGCGATCCGTGAGGCAGGGTGCGACCCGAGCGTGCGATCCATCCTGATCACCGGGACGGGGCCGGCGTTCTGCACGGGCGCCGACCTGGCTGCCGGTGCCGTGAATCCCGCCGATCCCACGGTCGTCATGGACGTCGCCAACGAAGTGATCCGCGCGATCGTCGAGGTGCCGGTCCCGGTTGTTGCGGCGGTGAACGGTCCGGCCGCCGGGGTCGGGGTGTCGATCGCGCTCGCGGCCGATCTCACGTACGCGGCCGAAAGTGCGTACTTCCTGCTCGCGTTCGTCGGTGTCGGCCTCATGCCGGACGGTGGGTCGAGCGTGTTGGTGTCGGCATCGATCGGACGGGCGAAGGCAGCAGAGCTGGCGCTGCTCGGGGAGCGGCTGTCCGCTGCCGAGGCGGATAGCTCAGGCCTGGTCTCGAGGACGCTGCCGGACGGCGACTTGCTCGATCATGCTCGGGACGTGGCCGGCAGGCTTGCCGCGGGCCCGCGTCGCGCACTGGAACTGACCAAGCGGGCGCTCGCGGCCGCAACGCTGGCGGCACTCGACGACGCGCTCGAGCGAGAGAAGATCGGCCAGGCGGAGCTCCTCGCTTCTCCGGACTTCGCGGAAGGTGCCGCAGCGATGCTGCAGAAGCGGAAGCCGCGATACAGCGGCTAGCGGAATTCGCATCCACTTCCGCCGCCCCTGGACCGGCCGCTACGTCGCGGAGACGAGGCTACTCGCGCGTGCGAAAAGCGCAGGAAGCGAACCGAGTCGGAGTGAACCTGGCGTTCCGGTCGCCACATCGCCGGCACGGTCGACCGCACGAGAATCGCAATTAACAAAACGAGCCTCGAAACCACTCAAACCATGTAATCTGCATCACATCGAACCATGGGTCCGGTCAGGTCGGGAGGACCCGCCACGCACGAGAGGAACCCTCGATGGTCACTTCCGCTGCTGTGCCTGCCGCCTTGCTCGAGGCGCAGCGATCGCGTCGAACCAACTGGAACAACCAGGTGGCCCGGCACGCTCGCATGATCCCGGATCGTCCGGCGCTGCGTTTCCAGGGCGCGTCGATCACGTGGTCGACGCTGCACGAGCGGGTCGAACGGCTCGCCGACGCGCTTTCCCGCCGGGGCGTCGAGTTCGGCGACCGGGTGCTGATCCTGATGTTGAACCGTCCCGAGTACCTCGAGGCCGTGCTGGCGGCCAACGCTCTCGGTGCGATCGCGGTCCCTGTGAACTTCCGCATGACCGTTCCCGAGGTGGCGTTCCTGGTGCGCGACAGCGGCGCCCGTGCTGTCGTCGCCGATACGACGCTGGCCCCGCTCGCCGCGGCCGTCCGGGCCGAGACCGGCAGTCTGGAGCTGTCCGTCACGGTCGGAGGGGAGACGACCGGCGACACCCTCGGGTACGAGGAGCTGATCTCGGAGGTTGGCACTCCCCGCGTGCCCCTGGATGTTCCGGACGACACGCCGGCGCTCGTCATGTACACCTCCGGCACCACCGGTCGACCCAAGGGTGCGGTGCTCACCCACAGCAACATGGAGGCGCAGGCGCTCACCTGTATCCGTGCGTTCCAGCTCAACCGCTCCGACGACATCGGGTTCTGCGCGTCGCCGATGTTCCACATCGCGGCGCTGGGGTCGATGGCCCCGAGCCTCATGCTGGGTCTCACCACCGTCATCTACCCAGTCGGCGCGTTCGATCCCGGCGCACTCCTCGACGTTCTCGAGGAGGAGCAGGTCACCACGCTGTTCCTCGTCCCGGTGCAGTGGCAGGCGGTATGCGCGGTGCAGCAGGCGCAACCGCGAAAGCTGAAGTTGCGCGGCATCTCCTGGGGTGCGGCGCCCGCCTCGGACACCGTGCTTCGGGCGATGGCCGAGACGTTCCCCGACGCGTCCAACGTCGCGGTGTTCGGGCAGACCGAGATGTCGCCGATCACCTGCGTGCTCGACGGTGACGACGCGCTGCGCAAGCTGGGTTCGGTCGGTCGGGTGATTCCGACCGTCCAGGCCCGGGTCGTGGACGACGACATGAACGACGTCGCCCCGGGCGCGGTGGGTGAGATCGTCTATCGCGGCCCGACGATGATGCTCGAATACTGGCAGAACCCCGCCGCGACCGCGGATGCGTTCCACGGCGGATGGTTCCACTCCGGAGATCTGGTTCGAGTGGACGACGAGGGGTTCGTCTACGTGGTCGACCGCAAGAAGGACATGATCATCTCCGGTGGTGAGAACATCTACTGCGCCGAAGTGGAGAACGCGCTCTTCGCGCACCCGAAGATTCTCGAGGCGGCCGTGATCGGGCGCCCCGACCCCAAGTGGGGCGAGATCCCGGTGGCCGTCGTGGCACTTCGGCCGGATGCGGGTGGCGAACTCACTCTCGAGGAGTTGCAGCCGTTCCTGGACGAGCAACTGGCCCGGTACAAGCATCCCAAGGCTGTTGTCTGTGTGGAAGCGTTGCCGCGCAACGCGAGTGGAAAGGTCGTCAAGGGCGATCTGCGGGGCGGGGCGTCGCCCGTCGTCCAGGGCTGAGTGCGGGGTCCGGCGCCGCGCGGCAGGGGCGCGTCGTCAGGTCGAGGGTCGAAACGGAACTGGGGAGGGCCGGCGCATGACCTACGAACTACCCCCCGCGAAGGGGCCGGTGCAGGACGTCGCGCTCCAGGGCGGGTACCTCATCGGCTTTTCCGTGCAGGCGATGGTGTCGTTGGCCAGAGCTCTCCTTCGCGGTCGGCTGTCGCTCGAGGAGACCGTGAAGCAGACCCTGTTCATCGGCAGGGTCAGCACCGGTCCTTCTCTGCTGCTGATGGTGCCGATCGGTGTGTTCGTCGCGGTGTCGGTCGGTGAGCTCGCCGGGCGGATCGGTGCCGGCGGCTATTCCGGTGCGGTGGTGGCGTTCATCATCGTCGGGCAGGCCTCCGCGCTGGTCTGCGCGCTGATGATGGCGGGGGTGGCCGGCTCGGCGATCTGCACGGATCTGGGCTCACGGAAGATCCGTGAGGAGATCGACGCCATGGAAGTCATGGGTATCGACGTGGTCGAACGGCTCGTCGCCCCGCGACTGCTGGCTGCCGTGGTGGTCTCGGTGGCGCTGTGTGCGATGGTGACCTTCGGTGGCGTGATGGCGTGCTACCTGTACCACATCTACGTCCAGCACCTGCCCGCCGGAACGTTCCTGGCGACATTCGGTCAATACGGCCGGACAGCGGATTTCGTGATGGCGCTCGTGAAAGCCGCGATCTTCGCTCTCACCTCTACGCTCGTCGCGACGTTCAAGGGGTTGCACGCGAAGGGTGGTCCGCGCGGTGTCGCCGACGCCGTCAACGAGGCCGTCGTGATCGCCTTCGCGCTCGTGTTCGTCGTGAACACCGCGTTGTCCGCGCTGTACACCGTGATCGTCCCGGCCGTGGGAGCGTATTGATGGTTGCCTTCGACACCCGGGTGCGCCTGCGCCGGGCGATGCGGCCGGCGTCCGCCGTGGTCGACGGACTCGCCGACGTCGGCCGGCACGTCACGTTCTTCTTCCGCACCCTGGTTTCGCTGCCCTACGCGGCGACGCGGTATCGCAAGCACGTGTTGGCGCAGATCAGCGAGGTCAGCTTCGGAACCAACTCTGTGCTCTCCGGCGGCGGAACCATCGGGATCGTGTTCGCGATGTCACTCGCCGCCGCGATGATGCTCGGAGTCGAGACGCAGCGCGGACTCGAACTGGTAGGCATGACAACCCTTTCCGGGATGTTGTCGGCCATCGCCAACACGCGGGAACTCGCGCCGGTGGTGGTCGCGATCGCGCTCGCCGCGAAGGTGGGCACCGGGTTCACCGCGCAACTCGGGGCGATGAGGATCTCCGACGAGATCGACGCACTCGACTCGATGGGGGTGCGGTCGATCCCGTTCCTGGCCGGCACACGGGTGCTGGCGGCAATGGTGTGTGTGCTCCCGATCTTCATGATCGGACTGCTCGCCAGCTATCTGTCGACCCGTCTGGTGATCGTGGTGTGGGGTGGCGCCTCGGCGGGCACCTACGACTACTTCTTCCACCTTGCGCTGTCGCCGGTGGACCTCGTCTACGCCGCGATCAAGGCCATCGTGTTCGCGGGAGTTGTTGCACTGGTGCACTGTTCGTACGGATACTTCGCCTCGGGTGGACCGGCCGGTGTGGGTCAGGCGGCGGGACGGGCGCTGCGTACCGCGATTCTCGCGATCGGGGTGTTGGACGTGCTCATGACGTTCGCGCTGTGGGGGCTGGTCCCGACGATCCCCGGGATGGGGGTCTGAGATGGACGTCTACTCGCGGCGTCGAACCGCCTTCGTCCTGCGGGGCGCCGTGGCCGTGCTGGTCGCGGTGGTGGCGGGAACGGCGATGGTGCTGCGGGGAACCGGCCAACTACATCGGGACCCGGAGGTGCTCGTCGCGATACCGGCCTCCGCGGGGCTCGTCAACGGCGAGGCGCCGGTCCGTTACAGCGGCGTCGATGTCGGTCGCATCGCCGGGATCGACTCGGGGACCGAATCGTCGGTTGTCCGACTTCGGATCGACTCGGATTCGATCGACCTGATCCCCGCCGCCGTACTGGCGCGAGTCGTTCCCCGTACCTTCTTCGGGGACATTTACATCCAGCTCGTCGACGATCCCGTGGGACAGCCGCAAGGGAGCCTGGCCGACGGCGACGAGGTGCGGGCCGACACCGGTCCGGACGCGGTGGCCCTGTACGCGGTCTACACTCGTCTGGTCGACATCCTCGACCGGATGCAGCCCCAGAACATCCAGGTCGCGCTGTCCGCGATCTCCCATGCGCTGGACGGTCGCGGAGCCATGGTCGGCCGGATCGTCGATCGACTCGACGGGGCGTCGCAGACGTTGGCCCCCGCGGTGCGGACGTTCCTCGACTCGACTCCCGACTTCCGATCCGTGCTGCAGACGTTGCACACCGCCAGCCCCGACGTGCTCGCGACGCTGTCGTCGTCGACGAACGTGTCGCAGAGCATGGTCGACAATCGGCAGGCGCTCGACGAAACCATCGAATCCGCAGCGAGTTTCGCGCCGGTGTTCACGGGATTCGTCGGTGAGCAGCGCGACCGCGTGGTGACAGTGGTCGATTCGGCCGGCACGATTCTGGCCACTACCGCGGCGAACCCCGCCGGCCTGGTCGACACGCTCGAGGGCGCGCGCACCTTCGGTGCCGCGGGTGCCCGTGTGTTCGCCACCGGTCACTTCGACATCACCGCCGTCCCGACGTTTGCCGACCCCATGCCGTACACCGCCGCCGACTGCCCCGCCTACGGCGGGCAACCCGGCGACTGCGGTCCTCCGTCCGTCGCCGGGGGAGCGGACGAGCAGGAGGCCTTCCGGCTGCTGGAGGAACGCCTGCTCGGGGACACTGCCGTGGCGGCACGGAATCCGGCCTCCACCTTCATGCTGGGTCCGCTCGTCCGGGGAACCGAGGTGCGGATCCGATGAAGCTCGGGTGGGTTCCGATCGCGAAGGTGTTCGGCTTCTGTGCAGTGGGAGCGGCGTGCGCGTCGCTGGTCGCCAACACCCTCTCGGTTCCCGTACGTGGGGACAGCGAGCGGTACACGGTCGAGTTCACCGACGTCGAGGGCCTGCACGAGGGAAACCCGGTGACGATGGCCGGGGTCCGGGTGGGCCGCGTCGATTCCATCGCCTTCGCCGATGCGGGCGGCGGGACCAGCAAGGCGGTCGTGGGGATCGAGGTGTCGTCCGACCACTCGCTCGACCGGAACACCACTGCGGCCGTGCGCTACGGCGACATGCTCGGTGCCCGGTACGTAGCCCTCAGCCCTCCCGACGATGTCGCCCTGCAACCGGACGCCGGCGTCGCGTCGGACACCCTCGAGCCCGGGGGTGTGATCCCCCTCGACCGCACCACTCCGCCGGTCGACCTCACCGCACTGATGAACGGATTCGCGCCGCTGTTCGACGCGTTGGGGCCGGCCGAGGTCAACACGCTGACCCGAAGTTTCGTCGAAACCTTCGACGGGCAGGGCGCCACCGTGGCGGCCCTGCTCGACCGGATCGCCACCCTCGCCGGTGATCTCGCGGACCGGAGCGGAGTGTACGAGCAACTCCTCACGAACATGAACGCCCTGATGACTTCCGTCGACCGGCGGCAACCGCAACTCGAGCAGCTCGTCACCGGTCTGCGCGACCTGAGCACGTCGGTGGTCGGCAGCAACGACAGGCTGGCCGTCCTGCTCGACGACGGCAATCGTGCCGTCGCCTCCCTCGCCGCGGCGTTGACCCGCTCGCAGGGTGCCTTCGGGGCATCGGTCACCGATCTGAAGTCCGTGACCGACACCTGGATCGCCGACACTCCCGCCTTCGAGCAGTTCGTCGCGAAGATGCCGCAGTTCGCGGACGGGGTGAACAGCATCAGCGCCTACGGCGGCTTCGTGAGTCTCTATCTGTGCAATTTCGTCCTGAAGGCCGGCGACGTCGAAGCGAACATCTTCGGCGGCACCCACTCGGAGGTGTGCCGATGATGTTCGTGGTCAAAGTGATCGACGTCGTCGTCGGCGCGTGGCTGTTCCTGTTCCGTGGCGAGCGTCGCCCCGGATCCGGCGCCCCGCTCGCACTCGGAACCGTCGGCATCGTGTTGCTCGTGGCCGGTCTCGCCGCGGCGATCGGAATCCCGAAGCTCTGGTACCTGTCCCGAACCAGTCCGTACTCGGCCGAATTGGCGAACGCCAGTGGGCTGTCCGACGGCGACCCCGTCTACGTCGCCGGTGTCCCCGCTGGTCGGGTCGAGGGAATCGACATTGCGGGGAACCACGTGCGGGTGGACTTCCGGCTCGACGACGGGCAGCCCCTCGGTAACCGGACCACCGCCTCGGTGCGTCTCGAAACCGTGCTCGGCAAGCGCTACCTCGAGGTGGTCCCGGCCGGCGTCGTCACCGCCGAGAATGCCGATGCGACCGCGGCGAACGTCATTCCGCTCGCGCGTACCACGGTGCCCTACAGTCTCGACGACATGAGCCGTGATGCGACCGACGCGGCCACCGAGATCGACACCGCATCGCTGGAAGCGATGATGAGGACGCTGTCGGAGGTGATGCCGGACGACCCCGAGCAGCTCGGCCGGGTTCTCGCCGGTGTCAGTGGGGCGTCTGCCGTGGTCTCCCGGAACGCCGAGCAGATCGACCAGCTCCTGGAGATGTCCAGATCGGTGTCGGATCTGGCTGTTCGACAGGGAGATTCGCTGTCGACTACGGTCGCCAATGCGCAGACGATCGTCCGCACGCTCGCGGTGCGCAGGGAAGTCCTCACCGAACTGGTCGAGAATCTGCGTTCGGTGCTGTCGTCTCTCGCGTCCACCTACACCGAGCACGAGGAGGAGTTCGGGCAGATGACGACGAACCTCGTCGACGTGACGGACACGTTGCAGCGCAACGCCGATCACATCGGACAGATACTCGACCGGCTCCCTCGGGCCCTGCGAGCGGCTACCGACGCGACGGGCAACGGGGCGTGGACGGACGTCACCGCCCCGGCCGCAGTCGTGCCGGACAACCTGCTGTGCGCACTCGGTGTCATGCAGGGGTGCCGATGACCGCCCCGAGGACTCCCCGCAGAATCGGCAGAACCGTGCTGGCGTTCGTCCTGGTGGCGGCCGTCGCGGCGGGTGCCTGGTACGTCTTCGCTCGAACAGACCGCACCACGACCGTCCGGGTCGACTTCGCCTACGTCAACGGTCTCTACGCCGGCAGCAATGTGACGGTGCTCGGCGTCCCGGTCGGCACCGTGGAGAAGGTGGAACCGATGGGCACGTTCGTGCGCGTGATCGCGTCGGTGCCTGCGTCGGTGGAGCTACCGGCGGATGTGCACGCGTATGTGCTCAACCCGTCCGTGATCAGCGACCGGCACCTCGAGTTCGACCCGGCGTACCAGGGCGGTCCGAGGCTGCAGGACGGAGACGTCGTCCCGCTCGGCCGCAGTCACGCTCCGATCGACTTCGACGGCCTCATCGGCAGCCTCGCCACCCTCGCCGAGGCGCTGGGGCCGGAAGGCGGGAACGCCGGCGACCTGCTGTCGCGTGCCGCGTCCGGCCTGCAAGGGCGCGGCCACGACTTCAATCGCGCCGTACGGGACCTCGGTGCCGCGACCGGTGTCGTGGGAGCTCGGAGCGAGGACATCGGTGCCGTCGTCGAGAACCTGAACACCCTGATGGCGCAGCTCGACGACCGCCAGGTCAGCCTCGACGCGCTCGTGTCCGATCTCGCTGCGCTCGGCGACGAGTGGTCCACACAGGATCTCGATCTGTCCGAGCCGCTGCAGGACCTGGCGACGGTCTTCGACCAGATCGACCGGTTCACCGCGGAGCACGGGGACGATGTGGGGGCCGTCGCGCAGAACCTGACGGCACTCGGCGGCACACTCGTCGCGAACAGGTCGGGCCTCGCCGAGTTCATGGATCTGGTGCCGCTGTTGATGCAGAACCTGTCGCAGACCGTCGGGCCGGACGATCGCGGTCGCATCCGGCTCAACGTCTCCACTGCGCTCACGCAGTTCGCGGTGGCTCAGCCCCTGTGCGAGCAGTACCCGATGCCGCTGTGTACGGGCGCCGGATTCACCAACCCGATCTCCTTCCCGATCAGTGCCTCCGACCCGCTCGGGTTGGCGACGCTGCTCTCGGGCGGGATGGCCCCGGCCGGAGGGAACTGATGCGGCGCGCAGCAGTGGTCGTCGGGGGAGCGCTGGTCGGCGCGGTGCTGGTCGCGGGGTGTGGTGCGGGGATCCAGGACCTGCCACTGGGTCGCACCGTGCCGGGGGACACCTACACGGTCCACGTGCAACTCGCGCACGCGGACGGCCTCCTGACTGGTGCCGACGTGCGGAACGGTCAACGCGTCGTCGGACGGGTCTCCGACCTGTCGACCGACACTGTCGGTGCAATCGTGGATCTGAATCTGTCATCGTCGGTCGCACTTCCGGAGAACGTCGAGGTGGCGGTCGAACTCCCGTCGGCTCTCGGAAGTCCGTTCATCCGCCTGCGTGCGCCCGAGCAGCCGTCCACCGAGATGCTCGCCGACGGCGACGTGATCGCCGAGTCGCGCACCGAGGTCGGGCCACAGATCGAGAGCGCGCTCGCGGCACTCGGCACGATCCTCACCGGCAGCGGCTTCGATCAGTTGCAGACCGTGCTGGACGAGCTGAACGTCGCGTTCGCCGGCCGTCCCCGACAGGTGCGGGACCTCCTCGGCACCGTCACCACGCTCACGGGGACTGCGATGTCACATCGGCAGGAGTTCGACACCGCGATGGAGTTGGCCGCGGACATCTCACGCCGATTCGCGGCCCAGCAGCAGACGATCGACCAGTTCCTCGACATCGCGCCGGAGGTGACGAACGTGCTTGTGGGGCAGCGGGAGCGAATCTCGACTCTGCTCGACTCGAGTGCGGCGCTCGCCGGTCACCTCGACTTCGTGCTGTCACAGGCGTCGACGGGGCTGGACGCGATGCTCGGCGACACCGCCACGGTGTTGGCGTCGCTGAGTTCGTTCAACGCGAGTATCGGCGAAACCCTCACCACCATGAACGGTTTCCTCGACAACTTCGGCGGGGCCGTCGAGGGTGACTACCTGATGTTCGACGGCACCCTCGACATCCCAGGTTCCATCGAGAACCTGCTGACGGGCAGTACGGCGCCCCTGCCGGCCGAGGCCGGGTCGCTGGAGTCCCTGCTGTCGGGAGGAATCCGATGAGGCGAGTCGTCCTGGTCCAGTTGGTGCTCTTCGCGATCACCGCCGCCGTGGTCGTGCCCTTCGGCATCGCCTACGTCGCGGGCCCGGGCGCATTCCGGGATCCGATCCGGTTGCACGCGAACATGTCCAATGCTCTCGGGCTCACCGCGGCAACGAGCGTCACCTATCGCGGCGTACAGGTGGGGAAAGTGGCCTCGGTGGTGTTGGTGCCCGATCGGGGCGGCGCCCGGATCGAGTTCGATCTCGATGCGGGTACCCGGATTCCGCGGGACAGCATCGCGAAGGTCGGAATGGGGACCGTCGCCGGCATCCAGAGCGTGGACATCTTCCCGAACACCGACACCGGACCGTTTCTCGCGGACGGCGACGAACTCGCGGCGCCGCAGGATCTGCAGCCGGTCCAGATGGACCGATTGATGGGCGATGCCGCGAAGCTGCTCGACGGCATCGCCCCCGACGCGGTCGGCACGCTGGGCACCGAGCTGGGGGCGTCGTTCGAGGGTCTCGGCCCGACCCTCTCCGGATTGATCGAGGACGGAGACCGGATCAGCACGCTGCTGGGCGAGCAGGCCCCACAGTTGCGGTCGCTGCTCGTACGCAGTGCGAACCTGCTGGGCACGATGTCCGCCACCGGGGATTCGTTCGTGCGCGGGACCGGCGCGGCCCGCACGTTCACCGAACAGTTGGACACCAGCGGTCCCGTGCTGGTCTACCTCCTCGACCAGTCGCCCGCCGCGCTGAACCGGACCCGGGACCTGTTCGATCGCTATCACGATTCCTTCGGTGCGCTGCTCGCGAACCTCGCCACGGTCACTCCGGTCATATCCGACCGAAGTAACGCTCTCGCGGCCGGACTCGACGAGATCCCTGAGGGACTCGGCAAACTCGAGTCGATCGTCAAGGGGGATCGTGCGCAGTTCGCGCTCGTCGCGACGCAGGGACCGGTGTGCAACTACGACACCGCCCGGCGTGCGGTAGGCGACCTCACTCCCGCCGAGCCGAACCTCACGTTGTACTGCCCGCCCGGAGAGAACATCGCCCAGCGCGGATCGCGAACGGCTCCGCGCCCCGACGATCTCGGGTTGCAGAACGCGACCACTCCGGGAACGGTCATCGGTCCGCCGATGGCGGCGGACCCGATCCTCGTTCCCACCGGGGCCGAGGCGCTCGACCAATGGAATCACCTCCTGGAGGAGCTCGGAAGATGACGGAACAGAAGCGGGACGCCGCCAACGCCGCCGCACCGGTCACCACGCTGCCGGAACCCGCGCCGGAAGGCGTCGCCACGGAGCCGCGCGAAAAGCGACCTGCAGCGAAGGCCGCCCGAAGCTTCGGCCCGGTGCCGGTTGCAGTGCTCTGCGTGCTCGCCGTCGTGTTCGGCGCACTCGCCGGCTGGCAGTGGTGGGAGCAGCGGCAGCTCGACACGCTGCGCGACCAGGCCGTCGAGACCACCCGCGACTACGCGCAGACCGTGGCGTCGTTCGACTACCAGAACCTCGATGCCAACCGCGACAAGATCGCCGGGATGTCCACCTCCGAGTTCACCGGCCAGTACAACAAGATGGTCGACGCGCTGCGGAGCCTTGTCACCGACGGGCAGGGGCAGGCGACGGCAACCGTCTCGAACATCGGTGTCGAGAGCGTGGACGAATCCAGTGCGGTCGTCCTGGCCTTCGTCGACCAGGAGGCGAAGAATGTGGTTGCCCCCGAGGGTAAGTCGCAGAAGTACCGAATGGTCGTCACCCTCGAACGAGACGGTGACCGTTGGATCGTCGACAACGTCGAGACCAAGTGACCGCGGACGACGGAGGGGATTCATGCCGACCCGCTACCTCGACCTCCCCGGCGCCGAACCGCGCCTGACGAACGAGCGCACCCGGATCCGCATCGCGACCACTCCTCGCCGCGGCGGACGGCCGGCGCGGATCGCCGACGCGCTCGACTTCTGGTCGTTCGCGGGCGGCGCGGCGAACGTGGTGATGCAACTGTCGTGGCCGGAGGTGGGCCACGGCGTAGCGGAGAGCAAGGTCGAGTCCGGCAGCCTGGCCAAGCATCCATGGAAGCGTGCTCGCACCACGTTCACCTACCTGTCGGTGGCGATTCTCGGTTCGGACGACGAACGCCGGGCATACCGGGAGGCGGTCAACGGAGCCCACCGGTACGTCCGCTCCGACGAGAACAGCCCGGTGTCTTACAACGCGTTCAACCGAGAGTTGCAGTTGTGGGTGGCGGCGTGCCTGTTCATCGGGTTCGAGGACACACACCAGCTGCTGCACGGCAGGATGACACCCGAGCAGGCCGAGGAGTTCTACCGGTCGTCGTCGACGCTCGGCACGACGTTGCAGGTCACCGAGGACATGTGGCCGGCGACGCGGGCCGATTTCGACCGGTACTGGAACATCGCCTGCGAGCGCGTCGCGATCGACGAGACCGTCCGGGACTACCTGAACGATCTGATCGCGTTGCGCATGGTTCGCCCGCCTCTGCGTCTCGTGTTCGGTGACCTGCTGAGGTTCCTCACGACGGGCTTCCTGCCGCCGCTGTTCCGCGAGCAACTCGGGATGGAGTGGAACGAGGACGATCGCCGCCGCTTCGAGCACCTCTTCGTCTTCGTGTCTTTCGTGAACCGGTTCGTGCCCCGATTCGTCCGGCACTTGCCGAGTCGGGTGCTCATGCGGGATCTGCAACGCCGGATCCGCTCCGGGAAGCGGCTCGTGTAACGCACAGGACGCGAAATCCGGGGCGCGGTCACAACTCGGAAAACTGGCGCCGGAAGCATTGCAGGGCGCTACCGGCGGGCGTAGTTTCAGTAGTGCGGATCGAGTAAGTAATCGGAAACGGTGAAAGTCTCGTGAAACAGAGATGCGGCCGAGGATGTGAAAGCATTCCCGGCCACACCCCTGTTCGGGGCACTTTCGCGTCCGCGAGAAGGCCCGAGTCGACTCGGCAGGGATCGCGCGCGACTGCTCCGACTCAGCGCACCCGCAACCGCTCGCGGCGCAGCAGATCCACTTCGGGTAGATCGAGCGGCGCGAGTTCGTCCACACCCAGGGCGCGCTTCAGCAGCAGGTCGGCGAGTTCCGGGTTCCGGGCGAGCACCGGTCCGTGCATGTACGTGCCGATCACCGAGCCCTGCGTGACACCCTCGAGTCCGTCGCCGACGCCGTTGCCGACACCGCGGGTCACCCGCCCCACCGGCTTGGCGTCGGGGCCGAGTGTCGTTCCCCCTCTGTGGTTCTCGAACCCGGACAGTGGTGCGGTGAGGCCGTCTATCAGCGGTGTCGTGACGACCTCGCCGATCGAGCGCGTCGCCTGCGGGGACGTGGTGGCGTCGAGCATCGACACGCCCTCGACCCGCTCGCCCGACGACGTCTCGTACCAGTGCCCGAGAACCTGGATGGCCGCGCAGATCGCGAGCACAGGGGCGCCGCGTTCGGCGGCCTTCTGCAGTCCCGGGTAGGTGGTGAGGTGCCGCGTCGCGAGGCGCTGCGCCGAGTCCTCGGCGCCACCGAGGGTGTAGACGTCGAGCGATTCGGGGACGGGATCGCCGAGCGTGATCTCGACGACCTCGGCGTCGTAGCCGCGCATGCGCAGGCGCTGGCGCAGGATGAGGGCGTTTCCGCCGTCGCCGTAGGTGCCCATGACGTCGGGCAGGACCAGGCCGATGCGGACCGTCGACTCAGACATCGCGGCTGTTCTCCTTCGCGATCGCGGTGTTGAGGTCACGGAACGCCGTGTAGTTCGCCAGCACCTCGACCCGTCCGGGCGGGCACGACGCGATCGCACGCATCGGGTCGTGCTCGAGCGTGTGCTCCACGCCCGCGTAGGTGAGCCGGACCGCGAGGTCGGTGCCGCGTTCGCCCGCGGCGACCACCTTGACGCCCTCGAAGTGCTCGAAACGCACGTCCCACAGCCAGGACAGGTCCTCGCCGTCGGGGACCTGGCCGTTGACGGCGATGACGAGGCCGTCGACGCTGTGGTCGATCATCGACAGCGCTTCCTGCCAGCCGGCCGGGTTCTTCGCGAGCAGCATGTGCACGGAGTGCGCGCCCACCTGGACGGTGCTGTACCGGCCGGCGACCTCGTCGACGATCGATGCGGCGGCGACCGCGTCCTCGGCTCTCGCCCCCATCGCGACCGCTGCCGCGACGGCCTGTGCCGCGTTGCCGCGGTTCGCCTTGCCGGGCAGTGTCAGCTTCATCGGGATCACGAGCCCGTCCGGGCCGTACAGATTGTCGTCGTCGAGCCACCAGTCCGGCGTGGGGCGCGCGAAGTCGGACCCGGTACTGCGCCAGTGCGGCCCGTCCCACACGATCGGTTCGCCGGTGCGTGGGCAGCTCACCGAGTCGTTGGCCCACCCCCCGCCGGCGGCGACCCACACGACGTTCTTGCAGTCGTACGCGACGGAGGTGACGAGAACGTCGTCGCAGTTCGCGACCACGACGGCGTCGGGGTGCCTCTGGAGTCCGGCGCGCAGCGCGCGCTCGATCATGTTTATCTCACCGACCCTGTCGAGCTGGTCGCGGCTGAGGTTCAGCAGGACCACGACCTCGGGGTTCACGGCGTCGGACACGTGCGGTACGTGCAGCTCGTCGACCTCGAGCGCCGCCAGCGGCGCGTCCGGGCGGGCGGTGAGCGCAGCGACGATGCCCGCGTCCATGTTGGCGCCGTCCGCCTGGGTGGCGACCTCGTCGAGCGTCGCCAGCGCGGCGGCCGTCATCCGGGTCGTGGTGGACTTGCCGTTGGTGCCGGTGATGACCACGCTGCGCCGTCCGCGACCGAGCTGCTGCATGAGCGTCGGATCGATCTTCAGCGCGATGAGGCCACCGATCATCGACCCCTTGCCGCGTCCGGCCTTCTGTGACGCCCAGGCCGCAGCGGCGGCGGCGCGCATGGCGAGGCGTCCACGCAGGTTGATTCGAGTGCTGGTTCCCACGTGACGAGTTTTCCACAGGCCCGAGCGGGCCGTCGCCCGGCGCTGCGGTGCCGCTCTGTGAATGACGACGCCGCGCCCCCGATCGGGAGCGCGGCGTCGTGAAGAGCGGAGCGTGTGACCGGGTCAGCCCGCCAGCGCTTTGGCCTTGAGCGACTCGAACTCCTGTTGCGTGATGGTGCCCGCGTCGAGGAGCGCCTTCGCGTCGGCGATCTGTTCGGGGCCCGACTTGCCCGCGACCTGGCGGATGTAGGCGTCCTGCGCGCTCTGCATGTCGTGGGCGGCACGAATCGAGCGCTTCGTCATGTTGTCGCCGTTGACGATGAGATAGATCAGCGCGGTGATGAACGGCAGGATGATCAGGAAGACCACCCAGATCGCCTTGACCCAGCCGGACGTCTTGTGGTCTCGGAACAGGTCCGTGATGATCGAGAACAGCAGCATCAGGTACGCGACGAACGCGAAGCTGACGAGAATCACCCAGAGAAAATCCCAGAAAGAGTCCATCGGTAGAGCTCCATTCACGTGTCCTGACGAAAGTGCACCTGACTTTGACACATCGGACGCCACAATTGGCTCATTCGCCGCGGATGAAATTCACGTCACTCTCTCCCGCGTTTTGCGCACTTATCGCGCGTTCCCGCCTCCGCGCACCGCGTTTTGCGCACTTATCGCGCTCCGGGAGGGCTCAGGCCCGCGTTTTGCGCACTTGGCGCGGGGTGCGGGGCGGGCGTGTGGCGCCGACGTCCCATCCTCTTCCGGGCGTTTCGGTACGAGGAGCCCCGCCGACGTCGCGGCTGCGATAGACGATGTAGGGCCGGAAGAGGTATTTCACCGGCGCGCTGAAGGCATGGACGAGTCGGGTGAAAGGCCACAGGATGAACAGCACGATGCCGATCAAAGCGTGCACCTGGTACGTGAGTGGCGCCGATGCGATCAGGTGAATCTCCGGCTGCAGGATGAACAGGCTGCGGAACCAGGGCCCGATGGTCTCGCGGTAGTTGTAGCCCTGGTGCAACGAATTGGCGGCGACCGTGGTCCACAGCCCCGCGCAGATTGTGGCGACGAGGACGAGATACATCATCTTGTCGTTGCGGGTGGTGGCCATGAACACCGGGCCCTTGGTGCGTCTGCGGTACAGCAGGATCGCGATCCCCACGAGGGTGCAGAAGCCGGCGAGGCCGCCGAGGACGTAGGCCACGTAGTGGTACCGCGTCTCGGTCACCCCGAGCGCGGCGGTCCACTCGTCGGGGATGATCAGGCCGAGGACGTGGCCGGCGACGACGAACACCAGACCGAAGTGGAACAGCGGGCTGCCGATCCGCAGCAGCCGGGACTCGTACAGTTCCGACGACCTCGTGGTCCAACCGAACTGGTCGTACCGATACCGCCACGCGACTCCGGTCACGAAGATCCCGACCATCACGTAGGGGAGCACCGCCCACAGCAGGATGTCGGTGAGGCTGCTGTCGGTCATCGGGCACCTCCGGTCGGGAACGGTTCCAGTCCCACGTCTTCCTGCGGGGGACCGCTGCGCGCCAGCGCGAGTACCGCGTCCCGGTCCTCGGCGGTGGGCCCCGGCAGTGTCGACAGCAGCGCATCGAGCACCGCGAGATACGGGCTGTCCACCTCGATGAGACCGAGCCTGATCAACTGCAGTCCCAGCACGTGCCTGACGAGCAGCGAACGGTCACCGGTGGCAGCCGCGAACTCGAGGACGACGGGCAGGAAGTCGGGCAGGTCGGCGGCGGCGAACTCCACACCGGCCCGCCGGTAGTACTGCTTGAGCCGGACCAGGGTCACCCCGCGTCTGCGCGTGTCGCCGTCGGCGTAGTAGGTCAGGTACAGGCAACTCTTGCGCCGCAGGTCGAAGGTTTCGACGTAGTGCCGGGTGAGATCCGGGAGCGGCTGTGTCCGCAGGTGGCCGACGAATCCGGTGAGCGATCGCGTTGCGGCGGTGCGCGGCAACTCCGACAGTGCCTGCTCGACGGCGGGCAGCCGTCCCGACAGGGCAGGGGTGGGGTAGTCGAGGAGCAGGGACGACGCCTGGTCGAGGACGCGCAGGTCCGCGGCCCTCATCGCCGGCCGCCTTTCCGGTCGTCTCCGTCGCGCTTCGGGAACATGCCGTCCACGACACCCTTCCCGTCCCAGTTGAGGAGGTTGACGCGCGCCGACCGGTCCTGCGCGTCCGCGACGTCGTCGGCGGTCTGCCGGTGTTTGAGGGCGTGGAACGTCTCGACCGCGACGGGGACGGGGCGGCCCGACGCCTCCCCGAACGGTCCGCTGTCCAGCATGCCGGGGCCGCCTTCGAAGTCGAGACTGCAGCCGAGTTCCTCGAGTTGATGGGCCTGTTCGGCGTGGGCGGTGGGGATGACGTACCGCTCCTCGTGCTTCGCGATCGCGAGTAGGCGGTACATCTCGTAGACCTGTTCGCCGGTCATCCCGACCGCGGTCGCTGTCGACTCGTCCGGTTCGTCGGCCAGGTTGAGGTCGCGCATGTACGAGCGCATCGCCGCCAGCCGGTGCAGCACCGCGGTGACGGGCTCGGGGTCGCCCGCACTGAACAACCTCGCGAGATAGTCGACCGGGATACGCAGGGTATCGATCGCCCCGAAGAGATTGTCGAGATCCTCTCCGTCGTGGCCCGTTTCGCTCAGGACGTCGACGACGGGGGACAGCGGCGGGACATACCAGACCATCGGCAGCGTGCGGAATTCCGGATGCAGCGGCAGCGCCACCCGGTACTTCTCGATGAGTGCGTATACCGGCGATCGGCGGGCGGCGTCCATCCAGTCCTCGGGGATTCCCGCGGCGCGGGCGCCCTCGATCACTGCCGGGTCCTCCGGATCGAGCAGCAGGCCGCGTTGGGCGTCGTAGAGATCGCGTTCGTCGGGTGTGGACGCCACCTCGCCCACGCGGTCGAGGTCGTACAGCACGATCCCGATGTACCGCAGACGCCCGACGCACGTCTCCGAGCAGACCGTGGGCAGCCCCACCTCGACGCGCGGATAGCAGAACGTGCACTTCTCCGCCTTGCCGGTGCGGTGATTGAAATACACCTTCTTGTAGGGACATCCGGTGACGCACATGCGCCAACCGCGACACTGGTCCTGGTCGACCAGCACGATGCCGTCCTCGGCGCGCTTGTACATCGCGCCGGACGGGCACGATGCCACACACGACGGGTTGAGGCAGTGCTCGCAGATCCGGGGGAGGAAGAACATGAAGGTCTTCTCGTACTCGAGCCGGACCTTCTCGGTGGCCTCCTCCCGCATCTGTTCGAGGATCGGATCGTGTGCCTCGGTGGCGGCGGTGCCGCCCAGGTCGTCGTCCCAGTTGGCGCTCCACTCGATCGGCATGGGTTTGCCGGACAGGAGCGAGATGGGTTGCGCCACCGGGAAGTCGGCGCCGAGCGGGGCTTTGGTGAGGGTGTCGTAGTCGTAGGTCCACGGCTCGTAGTAGTCGCGGATGTTGGGTAGCAACGGGTTCGCGAAGATCGACAGCAGCTTCTTGACCCGTCCGCCGGCGCGCAGCGTCAAGCGTCCGCGCCGGTTCAGTGTCCAGCCGCCCTTCCACAGGTCCTGGTTCTCGTACTTGCGTGGGTATCCCTGCCCCGGGCGGGTTTCCACGTTGTTGAACCACACATACTCGGTGCCCCCGCGGTTGGTCCACGTCTGTTTGCACGTCACCGAACACGTGTGGCAACCGATGCACTTGTCGAGGTTCATCACCATCGCCATCTGCGCTGCGACCTGCATCAGTACTGCACCTCCTGGCTGCGGCGGCGGATCACCGTGACCTCGTCGCGTTGGTTGCCGGTGGGGCCGAGATAGTTCCACGCGAACGACAGCTGCGCGTACCCGCCGATCAGGTGGGTCGGCTTCACCAGCACGCGGGTGAGCGAGTTGTGGATGCCGCCGCGCCGGCCGTCGGTCTCCGACTTGGGCACGTTGATCAGCCGTTCCTGGGCGTGGTGGACGAACACCGTGCCCGGTGGCATCCGGTGCGTGACGACCGCCCGGGCCACCAGGATCCCGTTGCGGTTGACGGCCTCCACCCAGTCGTTGTCCGCCACCCCGATCGCGGCGGCGTCGTCGACGTTCATCCACACGTTCGGCCCGCCCCGCGACAGTGACAGCATCAGCAGGTTGTCCTGGTACTCGGAGTGGATGGACCACTTGGAGTGCGGGGTCAGATAGCGCACCGACAGGGCCTTGCCGTCGGACTCGCCGAGACGCGTCTCCCCGAACAACCGTGTGATGTCGAGCGGGGGCCGGTAGATCGGCAGCACCTCGCCGAACTCGCGCATCCATTCGTGGTCGAGCACGAAATGCATTCGGCCCGTGAGGGTGTGCCAGGGCTTGAGTTCCTCGACGTTGATGCTGAACGGCGCGTACCGCCGGCCCCCCGCTTCGCTGCCGGACCACTCGGGACTGGCCAGTGTGGGCACCGGCCGAGCCTGTGTGTCGGCGAACCGGATCCTGCTTTCCTCGTTTCCTGCCGCCAGATGGGTCAGCGGCCGGCCGACCCGCCGGGACAGTTCCTCGAAGCCGGCGAGCGCCAGCCGGCCGTTCGTGGTCCCGGACAGCGCCAGGATGGCCTCGGCCATCTTCGCGTCGGTGTCCAGCGCGGGGCGTCCGGCGCCCGCACCGGACGACATCACGCCGCACGTTCGTGCCAGTTCCGCGACCTCCTCGTCCGGGTGGAACGTGACGCCCTTGGTGTTCAGCCCCGCCTTCTCCGCCAGTGGACCGAGGGTGGACATCTTCTCGGCGATCGCGGTGTAGTCCCGTTCGACCACCTGCAGTCCCGGCATCGTCCTGCCCGGGAGCGGATCGACCTCGCCGGCTCGCCAGTCGCGTACCTCGCCGAACGGCTGCGCGGTCTCGCCGGGTGTGTCGTGCCCGAGAGCGGTCGCCACCAGATCGTGGCGGGTGCCGAGATGAGTCTTCGCGAGTTCGCTGAAGCGGCGCGCGATCTCGGTGAACGCATCGAAGTCGCTGCGGGCCTCCCAGGGCGGATCGACGGCCGGCGTGAACGCATGCACGAAGGGGTGCATGTCGGTGCTCGACAGGTCGTACTTCTCGTACCACGTCGCGGCCGGCAACACGATGTCCGACAACAGCGTCGAGCTGGTCATCCGGAAGTCCAGCGACACCATCAGATCCAGCTTGCCGCGGGGTGCCTCGTCCCGCCACCGCACCGACGTCGGGCGGGTCTCGGCCGGCGTCTCGTCGGCGCGCAGACTCGAGCCCGCACCGAGGAGATGTTCGAGGAAGTACTCGTTGCCTTTCGCCGACGCGCCGAGCAGGTTCGCCCGCCACAGCGTCAGTACGCGCGGCCAGTTCTCCTCGGCGTCGACATCTTCGACCGCGAAGTGCAGTTTCCCACTGCGGAGTTGGTCCACCACGTAGTCGCCCACGTCGACGCCCGACGCCGCCGCGTCGTCGGCGAGGTCGAGGGGGTTGCGGTCGAATTGCGGATACGACGGCATCCAGCCCATCCGTGCGGACTGCGCGATGGTGTCCGCCGTGTGCTGCCCGGCGAGACGTCCCTCCGCGAGCGGGGAGGCGAGCGCGTCGGCTCGGTAGCCGTCGTAGCGCCACTGGTCGGCGTGCATGTACCAGAAGGCGGTGCCGATGGCCTGTCGCGGCGGCCGGGACCAATCGGTGGCCATCGCCATCGTCGCCCACCCGGTGATCGGCCGCACCTTCTCCTGTCCCACGTAGTGCGCCCAGCCGCCGCCGTTCCTGCCCATGCTGCCGGTCAGCATCAGCAGGGCCAGCACCGCGCGGTAGGTGGCGTCGCCGTGGAACCACTGGCAGATGCCGGCACCCATGATGATCATCGAACGTCCACCGGATCTCTCGGCGGAGCGGGCGAATTCGCGCGCGATCCGCAACACCGATCCGGCCGGCACCGACGTCACCGATTCCTGCCACGCCGGGGTGTAGGGCTCGTCTGGATCGTCGAACCCGGCGGGCCACGTTCCCGGTAGGCCGTCGCGCCGCACCCCGTACTGCGCGAGCATCAGGTCCAACGCGGTCGTTACCAGGTGGCCGCCCACTTCGCGGACCGGTACGCCTCGGCGCATCGTCGTGCCCTCGCCGACATCGAAGCGCGGCAGCAGGACCTCGGCACTCTCGGCGTCGCCCGGTGCATCCCGCACACTCAGCGCCGGGACGGTGTCGCCGAGGTCCAGGTTCCACTGCCCCACACCGGACTCGGTGTGCCGAAATCCCATGCTGCCCCGAGGGACGACGGCCGACCCGTCCCCGGAGTCCAGGAGCACGGTCTTCCACTCGGCGCCCTCACCGTCGTCACCGAGATCCGACGCGCGCAGGAACCGTCCCGGTACATACGCGCCGTCGCGTTCGGTGAGTGTGACGAGGAACGGCAGATCCGTGTAGCGCGAAGCGAAGTCGGCGAACATCGGGACTCGTCGGTCGGCGTAGTTCTCCTGCAGGATCACGTGGCCCATCGCCATCGCGAGGGCGCCGTCGGTGCCGGGCTGTGCGGGCAGCCACGCGTCGGCGAACTTGGTGGCGTCCGCATAGTCGGGGGAGACCACCACCACCTTCTGGCCGCGATAACGTGCCTCCGCCATCCAGTGGGCGTCCGGGGTGCGGGTGACCGGGACGTTGGAGCCCCACATGATCAGATAGGCGGCATCCCACCAGTCGCCCGACTCGGGCACGTCGGTCTGGTCGCCGAACACCTGCGGTGACGCCACCGGAAGGTCTGCGTACCAGTCGTAGAACGACGTCATCACCCCGCCGAGCAACTCGATGAAGCGGGACCCCGCCGAGAACGACACCATCGAGAACGCAGGGATCGGCGAGAATCCCGCCACCCGGTCGGGGCCGTACTTCGCGATCGTGTGTACGTGTGCGGCGGCGATCATCTCCACCGCGTCCTCCCACGACGCCCGGACCAGCCCGCCCTTGCCGCGGGCGCGCTGGTAGCGGGCCCGCCGGCCGGGATCGCCGACGACGTCGGACCACGCCAGCACGGGGTCGCCCAACCGCTCACGGGCCTCCTGGAACATCTCCAGCAGCAGTCCGCGCACGTACGGGTAGCGAACCCTGGTGGGGGAGTAGGTGTACCAGGAGAAGGCGGCACCACGGGGGCAGCCACGAGGTTCGTATTCGGGACGGTCCGGACCCACCGAGGGATAGTCTGTCGCCTGCGTCTCCCAGGTGATGACGCCGTCCTTGACGTACACCTTCCACGAGCAGGATCCGGTGCAGTTCACGCCGTGCGTCGACCGGACCACTTTGTCGTGACTCCACCGGTCCCGGTAGAAGGCGTCCCCGTCCCGCCCGCCCGTCCGGTACACCGCGCGCAGGTCTGCGGACACGGTGGAGCGGGTGAAGAAACGCCCCGTCTCGAGCAGGGCCGCGCCGAACGGACTTTCGATCGGTGCGGGTGGTGGCGGGGCGGAGCGATCGGGTTCGTCGGTTGCACGCGACATGGCTGCCTCCCTCTGTCGAGGATGGCGCATACGGCCGAGGCGCGCAGCGAAACCCGAGCGGAACCGTCGAATCGGGACCGGCCGCCGCCCGACACGCGCATCATGGGGAGGTGTCCGACGGCCCGGGTGTGAGGACGAGAACCGGCCGCGCGCTGACCGCCATCCCGGCCGGGGCAGGCGCTGCGGCGATGTCGACGGGCATCGTGTCGGTGGCCCTGCATCTCGTTGGATTCGAGTGGTTTTCCCGGTTCTGGTTGATTGTCGGAGCGCTGATCTGGGCACTGCTCGTGGTGGTCTTCGTCGGTCGGTTGTTCGACGACCGCGCGCGCTGGGTGAACGAAGCCGACACCCCGCCGGCGCTCACCGGAGTAGCGGCGACGTGCGTGCTCGGCGCCCGATGCGTGCTGCTCGGCTGGAACCATATGGGCGCCGTGGCGCTCGGCATCGCGTTCGTCGCGTGGCTGGTGCTGATCCCGGCCGTGGTGCGGCACTGGACCTCGCCCACCGTCGGTGTGCACTTCCTGCTCTGTGTCTCGACCCAGGGGCTGGCGGTGCTGGGCGCCTCGCTGGCGGTATCGGCGCCGGCGCACTGGATCGTCGGACCCGCGTTCGTCGCGTTCCTGCTGGGGCTGTTCTTCTACCTGATGGTCCTCATCCGGTTCTCGTTCGACCAGTTCCGGGTCGGCGCCGGCGACCAGTGGGTGTTCGCGGGTGGCCTCGCGATCAGTGCTCTGGCCGCGGGGAAGCTGGCGCCCGCGGCAGTCGCGGCAGGGTGGCCCGAGGGTCTCCACGACGCGATCCGCGTGGCCGGGGTGGTGATCGTGTGCATCGTACTGATCGACTACGTGGTGCTGGTGGTCTCCGAGATCAGATGGCCGCGACTGCAATACGACGTGCGCCGCTGGTCCACCGCCTTCCCGATGGGCATGACGTCGGCGGCGTCGCTCACGGTCGCGGTGTCGTCCGACGCCGACTGGTTGCGTCCGATCGGTGAAATCCTGGTGTGGCCGGCCGTCGTGGTGTGTCTGATCCTGCTCGTCGGGTCCGGGCGGCACCTGACGGCCGAGGCGCGTCCGGCGTCGACCTGAGCGAGCGCCGCGTCCGAAACCCGCCAGCGTCACGCCCGGGCACCGAGAAGTGTGGAGCACGGCCCGGCCGGCTCCTTCCTGCACCTCTCGAAAAGGACTCACGCATGTCTGCACGTCTGGAAAACAAGGCCTTCATCGTCACCGGCGGATCGTCCGGCATCGGGTTCGCGGTGGCTCGCCGTCTCACCGCCGAGGGCGCCGCGGTGGTCATCGGCAGCCGCCGCAAGGATGTGGGCGGTGCGGCGGCCGAGAGCCTCCGCACCGCCGGTGGCACAGCGATCTTCGTACCGGCCGACGTCACGATCGAGGACGACGCCGCCCGACTGGTCACCGCTGCAGTCGCAGAGTTCGGGCGTCTGGACGGTGCGTTCAACAATGCGGGCGGAGTCAACGCGTCCGGCCCGATCTCGACCGTCGACGCGGACACGTGGAATGCGGAGCTGACGCAGAACGTCACCAGCGTCTTCCACTGCCTCAAGTACCAGATCCCGGCCGTCCTGGAGACAGGCGGCGCGATCGTGAACAACGCGTCGAACATGGGTGTCGTCGCTCTGCCCGAGGCGGCCCCGTACGTCGCGGCCAAGCACGCGGTCGTGGGCCTGACGCGGTCGGTGGCGCTCGAGGTGGCCGACCGCGGCGTGCGGGTGAACGCGATCACCACCGGCGGCGTCGACACGCCCTTGGCGCGGGGGTCGATGGCCACCACACCGGAGGCGCTGGCCTACATCGAGTCGTTGCACCCGGTGAAGCGCATCGCACAGCCCGACGAGATCGCCCCGTTCGTGGCGTTCCTGCTGAGCGACGAAGCTTCGTTCATCACCGGCGCCGCCCTCGCGATCGACGGTGGGTTCACCACGCGCTGAGCAGTATTCGACAAAGACGACGGCCGGCCCCGAGTGAACTGCGGGGCCGGCCGTCGACTGCGAGATCAGATCTCGGTGGCAACCTTCCACGCCGAGTGCATCGCGCCCTCGATGTAGTCGACCTCGCCGGCGTCACCGACGACGCGGACGTCGACACCGGCGCGGGCCAGCTCGTCGGCGAGCGGCGCCGCCGCCGAGACGCCCGAGGCGACCACGACCATGCTCGCCGGCGCGGACAGCGACTTGCCGCCGGAGGCGAACTCGACGGTCTTCTTGGTGATGCGCTCGACGGTCGCGTTGCGGTGGATGTCGATGCCCAGCTCCTTGGCGTGCTTGACGGCGGTCCAGCGACGCGGCATCGCCATCGGGACACCGAGCTGCTGGCCCTCCTCGATCAGCGTGACCCGGCTGCCGCGTTCGGCGAGGAATTCCGCGAGCTCGAGACCGACCAGCGACCCGCCGATCACGACCACGTTCTTGCTCATCGGCAGGAACTTGAGGAACTTGCGGCTGAGCGTGCGGATCTTCTCGGGACTCTTGGTGATGCCGACGAGGCCGCCCAGCTTGCCGGCGATCCGCAGGAACAGCGCCTGATCGGAGACGTCACCGGTGCCGGTCATCAGGCCACGCAGGCTGTCACCGGTGTGCACGTGCGGCAGGTTGCCGCCCGGCACGCTCGGTCGCGCCCGCACCGCGCCCGTGGCGACGACGACGGTGTCGGGCGCGAGGGCCTTGATCGTCGCAGCGGTGGCGTCGGTCTTCAGCCGGACGTCGACCCCGGCGCGCCGGATCTCGTTGCTCAGCCAGTTCAGCAGCCGCTCGTTGTCCGGGGTGGTGAGCGTGGAGAACCACAGCGTGCCGCCGAGCCGGTCGGTCTTGTCCAGCAGCGTGACGCGGTGACCGCGTTCGGTGGCGACGCGCGCCGCCTCCATGCCGCCGGGGCCGGCGCCGACCACGACGACGTGCTTGCGCTTGGTGGCGGTTGGGAACGGCAGCAGCTTCTCGTTGCCCAGTGCCGGGTTGACCGCGCACAGCGGGGTGTCGTCCCAGAAGTTCTCCTGCACGCACACGTAGCAGTTGATGCAGGGGCGGACCTGCTCGCTGTGGCCGGCCTTCAGCTTGTCGACCAGCGCGGGATCGGCGAGAAGCTGGCGGCCCATCGCGACGAAGTCGGTGTGGCCCTCGGTGATCATCTGCTCACCGACCTCGGGCAGCATGCGGCCGACGGTGATGACCGGAATCGACACAGCCCGCTTCACGACGGCGGCGTTCTCGGTGTAGTAGCCGACCTTGTTGGGCAGCGGGCCGTCGGTGAAGTTCGCGAACGCGTTGAGCGCGGTGCCGGTGACGTGGATGGCGTCGGCACCGGCCTCCTCGAACATCGCGGCGGCGCGGGCGGCCTCGTCGGGGGTCAGGCCTTCGGACTCGCCGTACTCCTGGCCGGCCAAACGCACGATGACGGCGAGGCTGTCACCGACCTCGGCCTTGACCGCGCGGATCACCTCGCACGACAGCCGCGCCCGGTTCTCGAGCGATCCGCCGTACTCGTCGGTGCGCTGGTTCGAGTAGCGGCTCAGGAAGCCGCCGAGCACGTAGTTGTGGGCGGCATGGATCTCGACGGCGTCGCCACCGGCGGCCTTGACCCGGCCCGCCGCCTCGGCGAACATCCGCACGAGCCACTCGAGGTCCTCGTGGGTGGCCTCGTGGTAGGTGGCCTTCTTACCCTCCTGGATGGCGGCCATCTTCCCGAGCTCCTCGGGAGTGCAGTCGATCATCGCGCTCATGTCGCCGGGGGGCTTCGGGATGGACGGCACCAGCTGCGGGCGGCCGTCGAGGGTGTCGATCCGGGCGACCTTGCCGTGGTGCGTCATCTGCACGCACAGCTTGCTGCCGGCGGCGTGGACGGCGTCGGCGAGTGCCTTCAGGCCGGGGATGAAGCGGTCCTCGGACAGGCCGGGTTCCTTGCGGCTGGTGCAGCCGGCCGGGTACGCGACCGCGCAGCAACCGGTGATGATCATGCCGGTCCCGCCCTCGGCGCGGCTGGCGAAGTGGTCGATGTCGCCCTGGTGGATCTCGCCGTCCTCGCAGAGGTTCATGTCCATCGCCGGGAGCACGACCCGGTTGTCCAGCGTGATCGGCCCGATCTTTCCGGGCGAAAGGAGTCGGGGGAACGTCGTCTGCTGTCGGATCGTCACGAGCCGAAGCTATTTCGCAACGCTCGTCGCTTGGGACGCCTTCCCGCTGAGCGGGACTTCCGGCCGGGGTCGGACACGCGCGACCGTGCGCCGCGCGGAAGGCGGCGCACGCGGGAAACGTCCAGGTCAGCGCGTGGAGCGGCCGCGGTTGATCCACCAGATGCTGCCCGACAACACGGTCGCGAAGGCGCACCACACCGCGTACGGGGCGAGCGCAGCGCCGGCGGCCGGGCTGGTGCGTGCGGTGCGCCGGACGAGGTCGGTGCTGCTCGCGGTCAGCACCCCCGCGACCACGGGCGCGGCCCACAGTCGGTGTGCCCGGAAGAACACCCAACTCCAGCTCGCATTGATGGCGAGATTCGCCGCGAGCGCACGCTGGTAGGCCGCCGCGGACCGGGGGTCCTCCTCCCGCAGCCGGGCCAGGGCGGTTGCCGACGTGACGGCGATGTCGGCGTACAGCGCGGTCCACACCAGTGGGAACGCGACCGGTGGAGGCTGGAACGACGGCTTGCGCAGGTCCGTGAACCAGTCGTCCTCCGCAGGGCGACGGGTGGCGGCCGAGCCCACCAGCGCGGTCCCCGCCGTGAACGCGCCGGTGCGGCCCAGCGATCTGCGCAGGCGTCCGCGGATCGGGTGTGAGGTGTGGCTGCCTGTCATCGTCGCTCCCGTCCGTCGGTGGTGGCAGTCAGGCTGCGCCGGCCCTCAGCCCGGCCAGACGGGCGGCGCTCTCGACCCACTGATCGGTGCGGTCGAGTTCGGTGATGACCGCGTCGAACGCGTCGATCAGCCAGAACCGCTGGGCGCGGGCGAGGACGCACTCGGGGTCGTGTCGATGGTCACGAAACTGGACCTGCCAGGAATCCTCGCCGGCGGCGTCGAAGCTGTGCGTGGCAAGTACGTGTCGCCGGAAGGCGAAGTCCACGCGCACTGCCGATTCCGACTGGAAGCAAACGATTTTCGTCGGGCGGTGCGTGAGGATGGACAGGGCGTGGACCGCGTCGTCGAATCGGCGGTCGTGGACAGGGTCGGTGCTCTTCGATGCGCTCATCGCGCTCTCTTTCTGCTCCGGGAACGAAAACTTCCGCTGTTCCCGGTGTCGTCGCGCTCGAACCCACAGGACGAAAAACCTGCTGGAACCCGAGGGAACGGGGCCCGGCGCCGTGCAGACGGATCTCTGATCCGCGTCGTTCATCGCGGCTTCGTCGGCCGCTTCGATCCAGCCTAACCGACCGGGTGCCCGGCGCAACGTGAGTCGGGTGCGACATGCACCGAGCAGAAGGGCCCGCATCCGTACGGATGCGGGCCCTGGGGCGTCGGAACTCGGTGCGCCCGAACCAGGGGCGCCCGAAACTCAGTGCGCCCGATTCACCGCCGAGACGACGGCGCGCAGCGACGCGGTGGTGATGGAGGTGGCGATGCCCACACCCCACACGACCTTGCTGGTGCCGTCCGGCAGCGTGACAGCACACTCGACGTACGCGGCGGCCTGCGCGTCGTCACCGGCGGACATCGCGTGCTCGGAGTAGTCCAGGACCCGGACGTCGAAGCCGACGGTGCCCAGCGCGTCGACGAACGCCGCCAGCGGACCGTTGCCGGCACCCGAGATCTCCTGCTCGACGCCGTTGACCTTGACGACCGCGGTGATCGCGTCGGTGCCGCCGTCCTCCTCCGCCGCCGTGACCTTCTGACGCATGCGCTCGAGCGGGCTGACCGGGGACAGGTACTCCTCGGCGAAGACGTCCCAGATCTCCTTGGGGGAGACCTCGCCGCCCTCACCGTCGGTGATCTTCTGGACGGCCTGCGAGAACTCGATCTGCAGGCGGCGCGGCAGCACCAGCCCGTGGTCGGCCTTCATGATGTAGGCGACGCCGCCCTTGCCGGACTGCGAGTTGACCCGGATGACGGCCTCGTACGTGCGGCCCACGTCCTTGGGGTCGATCGGCAGGTAGGGGACTTCCCACACGATGTCGTCGACGTCGGCGTCCTGCTGGTCCGCCGCGACCTTCATCGCGTCCAGGCCCTTGTTGATCGCGTCCTGGTGGCTGCCCGAGAACGCCGTGTAGACCAGGTCGCCGCCGTACGGGTGGCGCTCGTGTACCGGCAGCTGGTTGCAGTACTCGACGGTGCGACGGATCTCGTCGATGTTCGAGAAGTCGATCTGCGGGTCGACGCCGCGAGTGAACATGTTCAGACCCAGCGTCACCAGGCACACGTTGCCGGTGCGCTCACCGTTGCCGAACAGGCAGCCCTCGATGCGGTCGGCACCGGCCTGGTAGCCCAGCTCGGCGGCCGCGACGCCGGTGCCGCGGTCGTTGTGCGGGTGCAGCGACAGGATGATGCTCTCGCGTTGGGCCAGGTTGCGGTGCATCCACTCGATCGAGTCGGCGTACACGTTGGGCGTGGCCATCTCGACGGTGGCGGGCAGGTTGATGATGACCCGGTTGTCGGGGGTGGCGCCCAGGGTCTCGACGACCGCGTCGCACACCTCCTTGGCGTACGACAGCTCGGTGCCGGTGTACGACTCGGGCGAGTACTCCCAGCGCCAGTTGGTGTCGGGGTGGTTCTTCGCCTCCTCGAGCACCAGCGCGGCGGCGTCGGTGGCGATCTTCTTGATGGCGTCCTTGTCGGCGCGGAAGACGACACGACGCTGCAGGATGGACGTCGAGTTGTAGAAGTGCACGATCACGTTCTTCGCGCCGTCGCAGGCCTCGAACGTGCGCTTGATCAGCTCGGGGCGGGACTGCGTCAGCACCTGGATCGTGACGTCGTCCGGGATCGCGTTGTCCTCGATGATCTCGCGGACGAAGTCGAAGTCCGTCTGGCTCGCCGACGGGAAGCCGACCTCGATCTCCTTGTAACCCATCCGCACCAGCAGCTCGAACATGCGGCGCTTGCGCGCGGGGCTCATCGGGTCGATCAGGGCCTGGTTGCCGTCGCGCAGATCCACGGCACACCACTGGGGGGCGCGGTCGATGACCTTGTCGGGCCACGTGCGGTCCGGCAGCGACACCGTCTCGACCTCTTCACCGAACGGGCGGTAGCGGAAGGTCGGCATGGAGGAGTTCTTCTGGGTGTTCCAGGACGGCTGGTCGGCAGGCGCCGGCTTGGACGGCGGCGTGATGGTGCGCGAACCGGAAGTGAAGGCGTCAGCGGGGGACATGGGAATCGATCTCCAGGTTGGTTGTGGACTGTAGAGAGCCCGACAGCTGAGGCGACCGGCGCACGGAGAGGACCCGCGACGGGTGGCCAGTCTGGATCAGACCCCGCCGCGGCACCCAAGAAGGAGCGCGCGCTGCATAGAAAGCACTGTACCCCTGCCCCCTCTCGGCCGGTGAGAAGTGGGGAGCAAATTCACACTCGGGGTGGGCGTGGCGTGGTCGACTGTGCGCATGACAGCACAGCTCGACGCGGCCCGTACCTACGTGGCCGCCCTGCTCAGCCACGACGGCGACTCCGTGCCCTACGCCCCCGGCGCAGTGCGCTACGAGGTGGGCCTGAAGACCGGGTTCTCGGGAAATCACTTGCGCCGCAGCCTTTCGCGGGGACCCCAGTTCCGGATGATCCGGGCGATCCGCGACGAGAGTTACCGGGTCGAGGGCGACCGGGTGATTGCCGACTACCTCATCGACGCCGGCCTGTTCGGCCGGACGCTGGTCACTGCGCGTGTTCACGAGACGTTCCTCATTCCTGCCGACGACCCCCGCATCCACCGGATCGAGGCGAAGATCGGACTGGTCGGAAGGTAGCGGCGCCGCACCGGAGGCGAGTCAGTCCGGGAGCCGCCGCATCTCGACCAGGGTGAGGCCGAGGGCGTCGAAGCGCGCGAGCATGCCGCGCAGTTCGGTGGGGCTGCGGACCGGACCGTACAGAGTTGTGTGGGCGTGCGCCGTCTCCGAGACCTGAAGCTCGGGGAAGGCTGCGAGGACCCGATCGGACAGTTCGCCGCCGACGAGGAACGCGTATCGCACGGTGGCGGGCCAGGCCGGGTCGGATGTGGCCATGACGTCTCCCCTCAGTCGATCGCGTGCCCACGTGATCTGTCGAGGATGCCGCCCGTGGGTGGAACGTGCCTCACCCGTCGATGGTGAATCAGGATTTCACAGCAACCCGTGGGTGTGCGCGGCCGTGACGGCGTCCCGCCGGGTGGTGACCCCCAGCTTGCGGTAGATGCCGCGCAGATGGGTCTTGACGGTGTTCACCGACACGCACAGGTCCGCCGCGATCTCCTCGGCAGTACGCCACGTGGGCAGCTCCGCGAGTAGTTGCAGCTCGCGCCTGGTGAGCTTCTCTGCGGTAGCCACCACGGTCCGCGGCAGCGACGCCCAGACTTCGTCCGCGAACCGGTCCCGGGATCCGAAGCGTCCGCGACTGGCGGTGAGTAGCTCCAGACTCGCTGGAGCCATGTCGTGGAACGGCCGCAGCACACGCTCGGGCTCGGCGAGGCGCAGCGCCTCGCCCAGCGCGTCGTGCGCCCGGGCCTCGTGCGCGCGACGGCGAGCGATTTCGGCCTCGACGAGCCACGCCGTGACAGTGTTCGTCGCTGCGACGCAGGTTGTTTCGCCGTCGAGTACCGGTTGCAGGATGGTCCGCGCCCGCTCCAGTTGATTACTGCACAGGTGCAGGACGGCCTCGAGAATGCACACGTCGCCGACCGGCCCCAGTGCCGACGACGCATTGGTGACCAGTTCGCGAGCCCAGGTCGTCTCCCCGATGTGCAGGTACGCGAACTGGATCGACGGCAGGCACACCGCGACCAGCCCCGGAGGATGCGGAGCGGGACGTCCCGCCGTCGTAGCGGCGTGCAGCGTCGCCACCGCGGCGCGGTGGTCCGGCGCAGTGTCGATGCCGAACAGGGCTGCGGCAACGGCGCTGGCCGTGGGCAACGGAGAGTCGGCGTCGACAGTCGTCGTCGCCAGTTCGACGGCCCGAGAGGTGTCGTTGCGGAGATAGTGGCACAGCGCCTCGAGCATGGTCGCGGATCGGTTGCCCGCGGAGGGGGAGGCGTCGGCAGCGGTCGACGCCGCACGGCTCTCGACGGCCAGGCTGTGCGCGTCGCCGAGTAGACCCCTCGCGACCGCGACCACGCCCAGACCCGCGGACGCCTGGGCTGCAAGTCTCGCGGTGTCGAGTTCGCGGGCGTGCGCCCGAGCACGGCCCAGATTCTCGACGGCGCGGTCGAGGTATCCGAGATGCAGGTCGCGGAACCCACTGTGCAGGGCAGCGAATGCATCGAGGAGAAGATCACCCGAAGGCGTCGCGGGCTCGGTCCGATATGTGAGCAGTGTGTCGGAATCGCCGGTGCGTACCGCGAGTTGGAGGCGCAATGCCCGCTCGAGAAGTGCAGTGCGCGTGTTGTTTCCGTCGTCGCGCAAGTGTAGTTCGGTCCCTCCCAGGAGTCCGTCGGCGAGTGTCGGATGGCCGGCGTGCAGGTACGCCGCCGCGCGCACCAGGCCGGCGATGGGGCTGCTCCGGATCGGAGGAGGACTTGCCGCGAGCAGGCGCTCGATGGTCTCCCCGTGGCCGTCCAGGACCAGCGCGAGGCCGGATTCGGACAGTACGTCCTCGACGTCGGACGGATCGCCCGCGGTCACGCTGTGTTCGAGGGAGAGCAGCGCGTCGCCGAACCGGGCGTACCAGCGCGCGGTCACGTGCTCGAGTTCGGCCACGGCGCGGCGGCCGAGCAGGCTGATCTCCGCACGAAGATAGCTGCGCAGCAGCGGGTGGTAGCGGAAGTGGGTGGGGACGCCCTCGATCCGGCTGATCAGGAAGTTCCGGTGCTCGAGCAGGTCTATTACGGCATGGGCGTCGGCGCATCCGGTGAGTTCCTCGGCCAGGGCGGCGGAGAACGTCTCGGGAACCGACGTCTTGACGAGGAATTGTCGGATCTCGTCGCTCTGTCCTGCCAGGACCTGCTCGATCAGGTAGTCGGCCACCGCCCGGCGGCACCCACTGAAGTTCTCGATGAGGGTGCTCGGGGCGGGGTGGCCCGCCAGCGACATGCCGGCCAGTCGGATTCCGGCCGCCCAACCCTCGGTGCGCTCCATCAGGGCTGCGAGGTCGTGGTCGTCGAGTTCCACGTCGTGCTCGGCGAGTATGGCCGTGGCCTCGTCGGGAGTGAAGGCGAGGTCGCCGAACGTCACGTCGAGAACCCGGCCGTCGAGCCGCAGCTTCTGGAAGGCGAGCGGTGGTTCGAACCTGCAGCACACCACGACCCGCAGCCGTTCGGGTGGCGCCCGAAGCAGCATTTCCAGCTGGGTCAGCGCGTTCCGCTCGTGGAGCAGGTGTGCGTCGTCGACGACGAGCCAGACCGGCTCGTCCACGCCGTCGAGTGCGGATTCGAGCGTGAAGTCCTGTGCACGAGCATGATCCACCGCGTTCTCACAGTTTTCACGCAGGCGGGGGTGACCCGCGCCGGCCAAAGCGCGAGCCAGTTCCGTGCGGAGGGCATGCGGTGCGTTGTGTTCCTCGTCGACCGAGGCCCACGCGACGACAGGGGCGCCGGCTTCTTCGCGGGTCCGATGCGCCCAGTCCGCGAGAAACGTCGTCTTTCCCGAACCCGCTGGCGCACAGACCAGTACGACGGACATGGTGTCGTTCGGATCGGCGAAGGCCGAACGGAGCGCCTCGAACAGGCGGGGACGGGACACGACACGGTCACTGCGTAACACCGGAATCTCGGTGCTCGCAGCGAAACTCCCGCCCTGCGCGATAGACACCCGACATGCCTCCCACATAAACGAGTAATCATCCGGGACAAATGGACGAACCGCCTGCAGCGGGGAAAGTCTAACCCGCGCAGGCGGTTCGTGTCGGCTGTATCGCGTCAGTCGCGCGCCATGGCCGCTTGCATGTGCTTCTCGACATCGATGTACGCGTCGTCGGCGATATCGAATACCACCTTTGCTATTTCGCCTCCCCGGAACTCGAAACGCGGCTCCGGGTAAGCGCTCGAGACCGGGTCCGCACTGTCGTATCCGATGCACAGGCCCTCACCGCACAGCGAGAAGTGTCCCAGCACCGTGCGGATCTTCTGCTCGCCCACCTGCTTGTCGTCGATGTACAACCGCAGCGGGCCGATGCCCTCACGGTTGGGGCCCATGCCCTCCTTCGTGAACTCCACCCCGATGACGTGCTTGCCCGACGTGGGGACGGGCGCCGAGATGCGGTCCTCCGGCGGGATGCCGAGGAAGTTGTACGCGTACGTGACGGTCCCGTCCTTGACGAACAGGCAGTGCCCACCGAATCGTGAGCCGTGCGCGAAGATCACGCCCTGGGTGTCGGGAGTGAGGTCGACCTCGGCCAGAATCTTGTACGACACGCCGTGTACGTTGGCCGCGGACCGTTCCGGCACTTCACTGGTTCCCGGGTAGTAGACGTACTGACCGCTCGGTGGCACCGGCTGATGGAACTCCATCCCGATGAACGTTTCGAAGTCCTTCGGATTGCCGATGACCTGCAGGTCGTTGAGCGGCAGGACCTTGTTGGCCTTCGCCTCCTCCATCCACAGCGCCTTCAACTCCTCGAGCTTCTCGGGATGCTGTGCCGCCAGGTCGTGCGCTTCGGCGCGGTCGACGTCCGCGTGGTACAGCTCCCAGACGTCGTCGTCGAAGTTGCCGATTCCCGAAACCGGGCCGTGCACCGAGACGGCCTTCCAGCCCCGATGCCACAGACCTCGCTGGCCGAACATCTCGTAGTACTGCGTCTGCTTCGCCGTCGGCCCGTCCGCGGGCGCGTCGAACGAGTACCTCATCGACACGCCGGACAGCGGGGTCTGTTCCACGCCGTTGTACGTCTCCGGCACAGTGACGCCACAGGCCTCGAGGATCGTCGGCACGATGTCCGTCGAGTGGTGGTACTGGTGCCGTATCTCACCCCGAGCCTTCATCCCCGCCGGCCAGTGGATGACCAGGGGGTCGCAGACACCACCCTGGTAGGTGTACCGCTTGAACATCTTGTACGGCGTCGAGAAGGCCGCCGCCCACCCGGTGGGGTAGTGGTTGTAGGTGTCCGGGCTCCCGAGCTTGTCGACCATCGTGAGGTTCTGGGCCTCGTCGTCGGGGTAGCCGCCGAAGATCTTGCCCTCGTTCACCGAACCGTTGGGGCTGCCCTCACCGGACGCCCCGTTGTCGGCGCAGTAGATGATGAGGGTGTTGTCGAGCTGACCGGACTCCTCGAGGTAGTCGACGATGCGGCCGACCTGCGCGTCGGTGTACTCGGAGAAGCCGGCGAAAACCTCCGCCATGCGGCTGAACATGTGCTTCTCGTCGTCGTTCAGGTCGTCCCACGGGCGTACCTCGTCCGTGGGGGAGAACGTGCCGTCCGGCATCGGGTTCAGTGCCGTCAGGTCGGTGTCCGCGGGGAGGACGCCGCGCTCGATCATGGGGGCGAGGACCCACTCGCGGTAGGCCTCGTAGCCGTCGTCGAACATGCCCTCGCACCTGGCGATGTACTCCTGCGGAGCGTGGTGCGGGGCGTGATTCGCGCCGGGGCAGAACCACAGGTACCAGGGCTTCTCCGGCTCGGTCTGCTTGACGTCGCGAATCATCTTCAGTGCCTGGTCTGCCAGGTCCTTCGACAGGTGGTAGCCCTCCTCGGGGGTGTAGGGCTGCTCGATGTAGCGGTTGTCCTCGGCGAGGGACGGGTACCAGTTGTTGGTCTCACCGCCTATGAATCCGTAGAAGCGGTCGTAGCCCTGCGCGAGCGGCCAGTTCTTCTTGGACGCGCCCGCGGTCCACTCGTCGATCGGGACGTTGTGGTTCTTGCCGACCCAGAACGTCGCCCATCCGGCGTCGCGCAACAGATTCGCCATCGTGACGTTCGACGGTGGGATGTGCGAGTTGTATCCGGGGAAGCCGGTGGACGATTCGGAAATCGACGCGAAACCGTTGAGATGGTGATTTCGTCCGGTCAGGAACGTCGAGCGCGTCGGCGAACACAACGCGGTGGTGTGCCACTGGGTGTACGTCAGGCCGTTCTCGGCGAGGCGGTCCATCGTCGGCATCGAGATGCGTCCCCCGTACGGGGTTCACGCTGCCATCCCGGTGTCGTCGTACAGCACGACGCGAACGTTGGGGGCGCCCTGCGGCGCCTTGTCCGGGAGAAAGGCGTCCCAGTCCGAGACCGAATCCCGTACGTCCAGGTTGATGGTGCCGTCGAATTCCTTGGCCATTCCCCATCCTCCGTTCCCTGCGCGAAGCGTGACGACCTCATCGTCGGAATCTGCGACCGTCCGCGCTTCACCCACCGCGTGTGAAGAACGGCGGGCCGGAACCGGACACGATGGCGACGTGACGCCCCCGACCCGGAACTGGCCTGTGTTCACCTCGCTGCAGCACTATCGGCGAGGCTGGATCAGGCCGGACGTGGTGGCGGGACTGACGGTGTGGGCCGTGCTCGTCCCCGAGGCGCTCGCCTACGCGTCGATCGCCGGTGTACCACCCTTCGTCGGTCTCTACGCTGCCGTTCCTTCCTTGATTCTCTATGCGGCCGTGGGTAGTTCACGATATCTCGTCGTGGGGCCGATGTCGGCGACCGCGGCGCTGTCGGCGGCGATCGTTACGCCGCTGGCCGGCGCGGACGGCGGCAGGTACATCGCGCTGTCGGCCGTCCTGGCGATTGCGACCGGCCTGGTCGGCCTGCTCGCCGGCTTGATCCGGCTGGGCTTCGTCGCCTCCTTCATCTCCGAACCGGTGCTCAAGGGATTCATCGTCGGCCTGGCGCTCACGATCGTGATCGGCCAGGTGCCCAAGCTCTTCGGGGTCGAGAAGTCCGGCGGCAACTTCTTCGAACAGGCGGGGGGCGTCATCACCCGACTCGGGGACACCCAGTGGCGCACCCTCCTCATCGGTGTCCTCAGCCTGGCGGTGGTGCTCGGTTTCAAGCGCTGGCTACCTCTCGTGCCCGGCTCCCTGCTCGCCGTACTGGTGGGAATCGGGGCCGTGTCCCTGCTCGGCCTCGACGACCAGGACGTCGACATCGTCGGTCACATCGACGCCGGCCTGCCGGCCGTGGGCCTGCCGGACGGTATCGGGTTCGACGACTACGTCGACCTGCTCGGTCCGGCGGTGGGCGTGCTGCTGATCGGGTTCGCGGAAGGCCTCGGGGCCGCCAAGACGTACGCGGCGAAGGCCGGCTACGAGGTGGACGCCAACCGTGAACTCCTCGGTCTGGGCGCATCCAACGTGGGCGCCGGGCTGGCGTCGGGCATGGTGGTCAACGGCAGCCTCTCCAAGACTGCCGTCAACGGTGGTGCCGGAGCGAAGTCGCAGGTGAGCGGCCTCGTGGTGTCGGTGCTGACGATCCTGACCTTGCTGTTCCTCACCGGACTGTTCGAGAAGCTACCCGAGGCGACTCTCGCGGCCGTCGTGATCGCGGCCGTGATCGAACTCGTCGACATTGCCGCACTGCGCCGGCTGTACGGGGTGTGGACGGCGCGCCTGGGCCGGATCTACGGCCACGCGGCCAGGGCGGACTTCGCGGCGGCGATCGCGGCGATGGCCGGAGTGCTGTTCTTCGACACCCTGCCCGGACTGGTGATCGGCATCGGGGTGTCGATGCTGCTCCTGCTGTACCGCGCCTCCCGGCCGCACGTCGCGCGCCTCGCCAAGCTGGGCACCCTGTGGGTCGACACGGAGAGGCACCCGGAGTTGCCGACCCGCCCCGACGTGCTCGTCGTGCGTGTGGAGGCCGGACTGTTCTTCGCGAACTGCGATCACGTCAAGGACCGGATCGAGGACCTGTGCACCGAGCGGACGCGTTTGGTGGTGCTGGACGCCGAGACATCGCCCTACGTGGACGTCACCGCCGCCGAGATGCTGGTGCAGCTGCGTAACACCCTGTCGCAGAGGGGGATCGACCTCCGGGTCGCCAGGGACATCGGCCAGTTCCGTGACACGCTCCGGCGAAGTGGCTCGGTCGGCGTCTACGCGACCGTCGCCGACGCGCTGGCCGACAGCGCAGTGGGCGAGAGCCCGTGACGGCAACTCGGGAGACGGTGCTCGCGCCCACGCTCGTCGGTTATCGGAGGACGTGGCTCCGCGCGGACCTCGTCGCGGGCCTCAGCGCCGGCGCGGTGGTGATCCCGCAGGCCATGGCGTACGCGACGATCGCCGACATGCCGGTGCAGATCGGCCTCTACACCTGCTTGGTGCCGCCCTGATGACGCTGACGCTGATGGTCGGTCTGATCCTCAGTCGCAGCTCGCGTGCTGCGACTGGGCGCGATCATCGAGAACATCAGCGAGGCAACGATGTCCGGAATCAAGGCCGGAGTCGGGTCGACCGTCGCGGCGAGTCAGCTGCCGAAACTGCTCGGGGTACCCGGTGATCCGGATGCCACCGGCTTCTTCCACGTGCTGAACGGGGTGCTGCGGCAGGTCGGCGACGCCAACGGTGCGACGGTGGTGCTGTCGATCGTGTCCGTCGCGGCGCTGCTCGCGATGGGGCGGCTGGTGCCGCGCGTTCCGGGTCCGCTCATCGTGGTGGCGGCCGGTATCGCGCTGATCGCTTTCACTGGCCTCCGTGATCGAGGTGTCGCGCTCATTGCCGAAGTTCCACAAGGGATCCCGCTTCCTGGGGTACCCTCACTGCACGATGTCGTGGATCTCCTGCCGGGGGCGCTGGCGATCTCGGTGATGGCGTTCCTGGAAACCGTCGCGGTGGCACGAGGGGTGCGACGGCCCACGGAACCTCAGAACGACAGTGGTCGCGTACACCGCGATCGGCGGCGCGGCATTGCTCGGGGGCGCGACCCACGACACGTCGCGCTCCGGAGACGTCAGTCACTGGGCGGGTCTGGCGTCGGTCTGATCTTCGTCGCCTTCGTTGTGGGACAACTGGTCCGGCGACGGTCGCCGTCGGACATCGGGCCGGAATGGATGCAGCAACTCTCCAACGCGAAGCCGCGCGGAGCGTTCATCATGGGCGCCGCCCTGTCGATCGTGAACCCGAATCTGGCCATCATGATCTCCGGAACTACCGTGATCGCCGCCGCCGACACCACGCCCGGGACGGCGGTTTTCGGGACGGTGCTTCTACTCCTCGCGGCGGGCCTCGACTTCCTCGTCCCGATCGGCGTCTACCTGGCGTTCGGAGACCGTGCGAAGAGCGCGCTCTCCGCGGTCAAGGAGTGGATGATCGCGCACGAGCGGCCGCTCACGCTCACTGTCTTCTTCGGTTTCGGCGCGTTGTTCGTGGTGCGGAACGTGGTGGCGCTGATCTGACGCTCAGGCTCGGATGGTGCGTCGACTCTCCGCGAACGCGCGCGTCTCGTAGGCGATGAGGAGTAGCAGCACCGCGGTGAGGATGCCGAGCGTGACGAGGGCCGGTAGGTGCCACACCACCGGGATCAGCGCCACCAGGACGACGACGGTGACGGTCCGCGGAACGCTGAACGCGCCCACCCCGTACAGCTTGAAGACGACCAGCGCCGCGAGGTACAGCGCTGCACCGCCGAACAGGGCCACGAGCGGCCAGCCCTGCAGCGGGTCGGTGAGCCGGTGGTGGTTGCCGTCGCCGACGTAGTAGAGGATCTTCTTGAGCCCGAGGGAGAGCATCACGACGCCGATCACCATCGGCAGGTGGGCGTAGCTGTAGCAACGCTGCGCGATCTGGATGCGGCGTCGGCCTCGAGCCTCCTCGAACGCGTGCTCGACCATCAGCGACATCACGTCGAAGTACGCCCACCACAGCAGTGACGACACCGCGAGCCCGAGCAGTGACGCGACGATGATCGCCCAGGTGATCGGCAGGGTCGCCACGCCGATGCCGATCGAGACGATCGACTCGCCCAGCGCGATGATGACGAACAGGCCGTGGCGTTCCGCGAAGTGGCTCACCGAACGCAGCCGCCAGTCGAGCCCGCCGACGAGCGTGCCCAAATAGTCGCCGGCCAGCGCGAGGAACCACAACACCGTCTGCCACGGTCCCGTGACCTGCGACGCGATCAGCAGGAACGTCGTGCCGGTCAGCATCGACGGCACGAACCGTTTGACCTGCCCGCGCAGCTGCGCATCGTCCTTGCTGATCACCAGGAACACCAGGATGTGCAGCAGGCGGACCGCGAAGTAGCCGAGCGCGAAGACCATCGGGCCGTCGAGTCCGCCGGGCAGGTCGTCGAAGGCCTCCGGAATGGTGAGCGCGACGACGAACACCGCCGACATCGCCGCGAGCATGACCAGGCGGACGACGCCCTCGTCGGCACGCACGAGATTGGCCACCCAGGAGTAGCCGACCCAGCTCCACCACAGGACCGCCATCACGAGGATGCCGTGCAGGAAATTGATGCCTGTGGGATCGTCGGCCATGAGATCGGTGACTCTGGTGATCGCGAAGACGAACACCAGGTCGAAGAAGAGCTCGAGAGGTGAGACGGATGCGCGCTCCTCGGTGGGGCGCGTGGTCAAGCGGCGGGTGATGTCCACGGCGGCGATGCTGCCACCTGTCCGCGGCAGTCGTCGTGCGAACGCTTGGTGAGGACGCCCTGCACTGACGCGGACACCCCTCGGTAAGCTCGACAACTGGACTGCATCAATCCATCTAACCGGAGGTACACACGCGTGGCTCTCGTCGTCCAGAAGTACGGGGGATCCTCGGTCGCGAGCGCCGAGCGCATCCGACGCGTCGCTGAACGGATCGTCGAGACCAAGAAGGCGGGCAACGACGTCGTCGTGGTCGTCTCGGCGATGGGCGACACCACCGACGAGCTGCTCGATCTGGCGCAGCAGGTGTGCCCGGTGCCGCCGGCCCGCGAGATGGACATGCTACTCACCTCGGGTGAGCGCATCTCGAACGCACTCGTCGCGATGGCGATCCACTCGCTCGGCGCGCAGGCCCGGTCCTTCACCGGTTCGCAGGCCGGCGTCATCACGACCGGCAGCCACGGCAACGCCAAGATCATCGACGTCACGCCGGGCCGTGTCCGTGCCGCGCTCGACGAGGGTTCGATCGTGCTGGTCGCCGGATTCCAGGGCGTCAGCCAGGACAGCAAGGACGTCACCACCCTCGGCCGTGGTGGTTCGGACACCACCGCCGTCGCGTTGGCCGCGGCGCTGAAGGCCGACGTCTGCGAGATCTACACCGACGTCGACGGTGTCTTCACCGCCGACCCGCGCATCGTCCCCGACGCCCAGCGCCTCGACACCGTCTCCTTCGAGGAGATGCTCGAGATGGCCGCCTGCGGTGCCAAGGTGCTCATGCTGCGCTGCGTCGAGTACGCCCGCCGCTACAACGTGCCCGTGCACGTCCGCTCGTCATACACGACCAAGCCCGGAACGATCGTGTCCGGATCGATGGAGGACATCCCCGTGGAAGAAGCCCTGATCACCGGTGTCGCACACGACCGCGGCGAGGCCAAGGTCACCGTCGTCGGCCTGCCCGATACGCCGGGTCACGCCGCCAAGGTCTTCCGCGCCATCGCCGAGGCCGAGATCAACATCGACATGGTTCTGCAGAACATCTCCAAGGTCGAGACCGGCAAGACCGACATCACCTTCACGCTGCCCAAGGCGGACGGCCCGCGCGCCGTGGAGAAGCTGACGGCCCTGCAGTCGGAGATCGATTTCACGCAGATCCTGTTCGACGACCTCATCGGCAAGGTGTCGCTCGTCGGCGCCGGGATGAAGAGCCACCCGGGCGTCACCGCCAAGTTCTGCGAGGCCCTCGCCGAGGCGGACGTCAACATCGACCTCATCTCGACGTCGGAGATCCGCATCTCGGTGCTGGTCAAGGACACCGATCTGGACGACGCCGTGCGCGCCATCCACGCAGCTTTCGACCTCGGCGGCGAGGAAGCGGCCGTCGTACACGCAGGAACGGGACGGTAATTCGAATGACCACCATTGCTGTCGTCGGTGCCACCGGGCAGGTCGGCATCGTCATGCGCACCCTACTCGAGGAGCGGAACTTCCCGGCCGACAAGGTCCGGTTCTTCGCCTCCGCTCGTTCGGCCGGTAAGAAGCTGCCGTTCCGCGGCGAGGAGATCGTGGTCGAGGACGTCGCCGCGACGTCCGACGAGGATCTGAAGGGCATCGACATCGCGCTGTTCTCGGCCGGTGCGACGCTGTCCCGGGCACAGGCCCCGCGCTTCGCCGCGGCCGGTGCGATCGTCGTCGACAACTCGTCGGCGTGGCGCAAGGACCCCGAGGTCCCCCTCGTCGTCAGCGAGGTGAACCCGGAAGCGCTGCAGAACCCGCCGAAGGGCATCATCGCCAACCCGAACTGCACCACGATGGCCGCGATGCCGGTCCTCAAGGTGCTGCACGACGAGGCCGGCCTGCAGCGCCTGATCGTCAGCAGCTACCAGGCGGTCTCGGGCAGTGGCATCGCCGGTGTCGAGGAGCTCGTCGGCCAGGTGCGCGCCGTCGCCGACGACGCCGAGAAGCTGGTGCACTCCGGTGCGGCCGCCGACTTCCCCGCGCCGGACAAGTACGTCGCCCCCATCGCGTTCAACGTGGTGCCGCTCGCCGGTGCGCTCGTCGACGACGGTAGCGGCGAGACCGACGAGGACCAGAAGCTCCGCAACGAGAGCCGCAAGATCCTCGGCCTGCCGGACCTGCTGGTGTCGGGTACGTGCGTGCGCGTCCCGGTCGTCACCGGTCACTCGCTGGCGATCAACGCCGAGTTCGAGCGTCCGCTGTCGGTGGAGCGCGCCGAGGAACTGCTCGCCGGCGCCCCCGGTGTCGAGCTGGTGGACGTGCCGACCCCGCTCGCGGCCGCCGGCGGCGACGTGTCCCTCGTCGGCCGGATCCGTCAGGACCCGGGTGCACCCGAGGGCCGCGGCCTGGCGCTGTTCGTCTCGGGTGACAACCTGCGAAAGGGCGCTGCGCTCAACACTATTCAGATCGCCGAGCTGCTCGTCTAGCTCGCCCGGTCCCTTCCTGCGTGCGCGCTCGCACCGGCCTTCCGGCCGGGACGGGCGCGCACGCGGCGTCTCGGCACCCGGACGGGCGGGGACGCGATCCGGCTCTCGGTTTGCCGACGATTGTTCGAATCGTCACTGACGTGGAACGAAATCGCAGGTCGGAACGATCGCGTGGGACCGGTGCCCAGCACCTTGCCGTCATCTGTGTTTGCCTCGGTGACAAAGTTCGCCGAGGCCGCCGACTCGTGTGCAGGCCCGGCTCGACGCACACGCTGAAGGGACCGACGTGGCAGCGATACGAGAAGCCTGGCGAGGGTTGAAGAAGCCGGTGTTCGTGCCGGCCTCCCTGGTGATTTTCGCGATGATCGCCTTCGCGGTCGTCTACTCGGGCACCGCGAGCGACGCGTTCGGCAGCCTGAACACCGCCATCACCGACGGCGTCGGATGGTGGTACGTGCTGGCGGCGACCGGATTCGTGCTGTTCGCCCTCTACTGCGGGCTCTCCCGGATCGGCAACATCCGGCTCGGTGACGACGACGAGAAGCCCGAGTTCGGCATGCTGTCGTGGTTCGCGATGCTGTTCAGCGCCGGCATGGGAATCGGTCTCGTCTTCTACGGGGTCGCCGAACCGCTCTCGCACTATGTCGATCCGCCCGAGGCGGGGCGTGTTCCCGGCTCCACCGATGCGGCCGCCAACCAAGCGATGGAACTGACGCTGTTCCATTGGGGTCTGCACGCGTGGGCGATCTACGTGGTGGTCGGCCTCGGCCTGGCCTACATGACCTACCGCAAGGGGCGGCCGCTGTCGATCCGCTGGCTGCTCGAGCCGCTGCTGGGACGCAAGCGCGTCGAGGGGCCGATCGGGCACGCCATCGACGCGATCGCGATCGTGGGCACCCTGTTCGGTGTCGCGACGTCGCTGGGCTTCGGGGTGCAGCAGATCTCGGCAGGCCTCGAGTATCTGGGCTGGGTCGATCCCGACAACTGGTTCGTCGTCGGGCTCATCGTGATCGTCACCGGACTTGCCACCTTCTCGGTCGTCACCGGCGTGACCAAGGGGCTGCGGTGGCTCTCGAACATCAACATGGTCCTCGCCGCCGGCCTGGCGTTGTTCGTCCTGCTGCTCGGTCCGACGCTGTTCCTGCTGCAGTCGTGGGTGCAGAACCTCGGCGGCTACACCCAGGCCTTCCCGAAGATGATGCTTCGCACGTCACCGTTCGCGGACGACGGGTGGGCCGGAACCTGGACGATCTTCTACTGGGGCTGGTGGATGAGCTGGGCGCCGTTCGTCGGCATGTTCATCGCCCGCATCTCGCGGGGCCGCACCGTCCGCGAATTCGTCTTCGGCGTCCTGCTGGCGCCGACACTGATCGGGTCCCTGTGGTTCACGGTGTTCGGCGACTCGGGGATCCTCCGCCAGCGCAACGACGGCGACATGCTCGCGGCCGACGGCTCGGTCGACACCAACACCACGCTGTTCCATCTCCTCGACGGCCTGCCGTTGGGGACGATCACCAGTGTGCTGGCGATCGCCGTGGTCGTGTTCTTCTTCGTCACGTCCGCCGACTCGGGCTCGCTGGTCATCGACATCCTCGCCACCGGTGGGGATCTCGAGACCCCGAAGGTGACCCGCGTGTACTGGTCGGTGCTGGAAGGCGTCGCGGCCGCGGTGCTGCTGCTGGTCGGGGGCGCCGGATCGTTGACCGCCCTGCAGACCGCCTCGATCGCCACCGCGGTGCCGTTCTCGATCGTCATGGTGCTCGCGTGTGTGTCGATGCTCAAGGCGTTCCGCTACGAATTGGCCACCACTCCAAGGTATCTGCGGGTGTCGACTCGCGCCGGTGCGGACGGTGAGCACGTGCTCGCGGCGCCGAACGCGGACGGTGCGTCCCGTCGTCGGCCCGCCGGGGTGTCCGCGACGCTCGCCGGGTTGCCGCGGTCGTCCCGGGCCGGCGCGGGACCGGCGCCCGAACAGCATTTCGTCGTCGCGGTCCACGAACTGCCGTCGCACGCCGTCGAAGTGGACCCCGACACCGGTCGCCTGCACCACGCGGAGGCCGACGCCGTGCGGGACCCGCTGCCGCAGTGAGTGCCGCCGCGTGCGCTCGCGCGGCGGCGCCCGGCGTAGCCCCTCGGGGGTTGGTCGTCCGCCGTTTCCGGTGAGTGGGGGCGTCTGTTGCAGGCCCCCGCGTTCCTTCGTACATTCACCTCGCCGGTCGTCGACGTGACCCGGCTCACTCGGTGTCGAGGAGGGTCGAGGGTGAATGCGGGAAACGGCGCCGACTGGGCGCCGCTGCTCGAGCAACTGGCCGAGCGGAGGGCGGCGGCCCGGGCGATGGGCGGCGCCGACAAACTCGCGCGGTACCGGGCGACGGGGCGCCTCGACGCCCGCAGCCGTGTCGCCGGTCTGGTGGATCCGGAATCCTTCGTCGAGTTGGGGCCGCTCACTGGTGATCCCGCGATTCCCGCGGACGCATTCGTCGCCGGGTCCGGGACGATCGACGGGCGTCCGGTGATGGTGGGCGCCGAGGACTTCACCGTCGCCGGCGGGTCGATCGGCACCGCGGCCGCATCCAAGCGCACTCGAGCCGCGCAGCTCGCGCTGCGCAACCGGACGCCGCTCGTGATGATGCTCGAGGGTGCCGGCCATCGCGCCACCAACGCGCTCGAGCGGAACCGTCCCGCGCCCAACGACCTTCAGGCGATGGCCGATCTGTCGGGGCTGGTGCCCACCGTGGCGATCGTGACGGGTCCGTCGGCCGGACACGGCGCGCTCGCTGCGCCGCTCTCGGATTTCGTGATCATGGTCGGTGGGCACGGCGCGCTGTTCACCGCGGGCCCGCCACTGGTCGCCGCTTCCACCGGCGAGCAGATCGACAAACAGACGCTCGGCGGTCCGCAGGTCGCGATCGACACGTCGGGTGTGGCGCACAACCTCGCGGAGTCCGACGACGCCGCGCTGGCGCTGGCCCGCCGGTACCTGTCGTATTTCCCGAGCAGCGCGTGGCAGCGGCCACCGTGGGTGGGGCCGGACGGCGGCAACCACGACGTGGGGGAGCGGGCTCTACCGGAACTGCTCGACCTGGTCCCGGTCAACCAGAAGCGACCCTACGACATGCGGGTGATGCTCACGGCCGTCGCGGACGCGGGCACCGTCACCGAGATCCAGCCGACGTACGGGACGTCGATCATCACCGCGCTGGTGCGCATCGGTGGGCATGCCGTCGCGGTCGTCGCGAACCAGCCGACGGTGACGGCGGGCGCGGTGACGGTGGCGGCCGCGGACAAGGCGGCGGCCTTCCTTCAACTCGTGGGCGCCTTCCACCTGCCGGTGCTGTTCCTCGCCGACAACCCGGGTGTGATGGCGGGCAGCGCATCCGAGAAGGCCGGGATCCTCAAGGCGAGTGCTCGCATGTTCGCCGCGCAGCACCGGTTGCGGACACCGAAGTTCCACGTGACGGTACGCAAAGCGTTCGGGTTCGGCAGTTCGGTGATGGGCGCCAATCCCTACGACAACCAGACGATGACGCTCGCCTTCCCCGCGGTCACGCTCGGTGGCATCCCCGCCGACGTCGGTGGACGCACCGCGAAGGAGGACGACGACACCCGCCGGGCTCTCGTCGAGAACGAGGCGTCAGGGCCGTGGGCGTTGGCGCAAACGCTGTTCTACGACGACGTGATCGACCCGAGGGAGTTGCGGAACATCCTGCTCCGCGGCCTGGACGGGGCCGTCCGGGGCGGCGCGGCCGAACCGGTGGCACACCACGGCTACCTGCGCTGACCTCGAATCCTGCGCTGACCTCGAAACGAAAGGAACACGACATGTCGACGAATTGGGAAGAAGAGTACGGCTATTCGAATGCCGTGCGCAGCGGAGACCTGCTGTTCTGCTCCGGCCAGGTCGGGCTCGAGGCGGACGGCAGTGCGCCGGCCGATCCGGAGCGGCAGTACGACCTCGCGTTCGCGACGCTCGCGAAGCTGCTCGCCGAACACGGCGCCCGGCCGTCGGATCTGGTGGAACTCACGAGTTTCCACGTGGACTTCCCCCAACACATGACGGAGTTCATGGCGGCGAAGGCACGCTTCCAGAACGGTGCCCGACCCGCCTGGACCGCGGTGGGCGTCACGGCCCTCGGGATGCCGGGCATCTTGGTGGAGATCAAGGCGACGGCCCGGATCGGGACTTAGCTCGACGATCAGTCGATCCCCCGCCCGCCGCGGGGCGCAGGTTGCCGTCCCGGTCAGGGACGCGCGGTGAACGTGCTCTGCGCGGACGCCGCGACCCCCGACAGTAGCGACACGATCGCGATGCCGACTACGAGGTAGATGGCACCGCTCGCGATCTGCGACTTGGCGGTGGCGTCGACGCTGAACGGCCACAACGCGAAGGCGGCTGTCGCCAGGATGCCGATCCACGTGAAGAAGGTGGAGGCGCGTGGCGTCGAGATCAGCAGCAGGTGCAGCAGTCCGGTGGCGATCAGGGCCGCGATCGCGGCGTAGACCGCCACCGTGGTGACCTGTGAGTCCCACGGCGTGTGCGGCGGCGAGATCACAGGGGTATCGATGGGGCCGCGTACGGCCAGCACCCCCACCACTCCGGCCAGCGCCGCGACGATCGCAGTCGCGACCCCGCCCGCCCAGAGTCGTTTCCAGTTGACTGCCGTGCGGGTGACGCGAACCGTCGATTCCGTGCTCGTCGAGTGGCTCATCGAGTGCTCCTTACGGATCTCGAACCGGATGTGCCGTGCTGTTCAGGCTATGCCGGGAGCCGCGGTTCGCGGGCGGGCTCGGGGAGAATCGTGGCCGGACCGAACCGAACGTTGCCGACGGGTGAAATCGGAGGGTGAAATCTGTCCGGTTCGAGAGTTTGGGTGGGATCGAAAATCATTGCCTCTCTTGGCCGGATCCCGTTGACCCGACAGTCGTGACCCGTGCAAACTTTCGCAGCGGCGCGAACGACGGGGACGCGCTTGTCACCGTGGGTGGCATCGTTTCGATCGAATCGAGAACAGTGAACATGAAGCGCATCGCTCTGGCCTCCCTCGCGCTCGGCGTGGGCCTGGTTGCGGCTCTTCCGGGAATCGCGTCGGCGCGGTCGGACGACTCGGTCGCGGGAACGTTGGTCAACACCTGTGACCCGATGGGGAACGCCGGAGGCATCTGGGTCGAGCTGTGGGACGACTCGGGCCGAATCGATTCGGTGACCACCGACGCCGAAGGGGACTATGCCTTCGTCGACCGGGCGCCCGGCAACTATGTCGTCAAGCCGTACATCGGTGCGGGCTGCGGTGCCTTCCCGGGAACCCGGGCGGTGGACACCACCAACGGACCGGTCTACGACGTCGATTTCCGTGTCACCACGGTTCACGACATCACCGGAGCCGTGACAGGGTGCCCGCAGCCCGAGGGAGTGGGCGCGCCCGGAGTGACGGTGAACGTGAGCGACGACAGCGGCCTTCTCGCGACGACCGAGACCGACGACTTCGGCTTCTACTTCTTCCAGTGGCTCGAGGCGAAGACGGATTACACCGTCGAGGTGGTCGCGCCGGCCGGCTGCGGGGCCGACGACCCGACCCGCTCGGTCGATCTGGATCTGGGCGATGCGAATCGTGTCGACTTCCAGCTCGTGCCGCAGTACACGGGCTCCTTCCAGAGCGTCTTCTCCGGATTCGCATTCGGCAGCTGACCACCGGACTCCCTGGGGAGGGAAACGGCGCCGACACCCGATCGGGTGTCGGCGCCGCCCAGGGAAGCGCGAAAGGCTGCGTTACTGAGCCGGGGCCGTGGAGCCGAGGGGCAGACCCGCGAGCAGATCGCCGAGATCGGCGGGGAGCAGATCCTGGAGGCTACCCAGGTCGAGGTCGGCCGGCAGCAGGCCCTGCAGGCTGCCGAGGTCGACGCTGCCGAGCAGGCCGCCGACGGGCACGATCTGCGGGTCGCCCACGGCGGGCAGTTCCGGGTTGGTCAGCGAGATGCACTCGCCCACAACCGCGTACACGCCGTCCTGGAGATCGGTCGTGAACGTGTCCTCGGCGCCCGCGCCGACCCGCTCGGCCACATCCGTCTGCCACGCCAGGAAGCCCGGTTCCGTGATCTTGCTCGGATCCGCTTGCAGCGCAGGAAGCTTGGTGGCGTCGAGGGCGAAGGCGCCGCAGCTGGTGGTGGGATCTTCGTTGGTGTTCGCCACGGTGACCGAAAGCGTGTTGCCGTCGACGCCGGTCGTCACCGTCGGGCTGGCCAGCTCGACCGGTTCGGCCGAGGCCAGGGCGGGTGCCGCGAGCGCTGCCGCGGCGACGATCGCAGCCCCGCCGAACGCGTGACCGAGAGTCTTCCGATTACGCAACTGCATGTTCATCCCCTTCCAAATGTGAACCATCGGAACGTGATCGAGGCTGTCGCAGTCCGAAGACCAAGATCACCCCTCCACCATTGACGCAGTGGGACGGGGCTGCAACAGCAAAGTCGGTCGAACGGGGCGAATCGGTCGAGGGATCGAGGCGCGGCCGGAGGTCGGAGGCGCGCGGACAGCGCTGCGAACAGGGCAAACCGAGCGGTCAGTCGCCGCGGTAACGATGCTGTAACGGTATGAGCTGGACGGGTGATCGCTCTTTGCCACGCTTCGGGTTTCGCGCCTCACCGCGAGGCGAGCTGGGCGCGTAGCCGGTTCAGCGCCCGGTGCTGCGCCACTCGGACGGCGCCCGCCGTCGTGTTCAGCACGCGCGCGGTCTCGGCCGCGCTCTGATGCTCGACGATGCGCAGGCGGAGGATGGTGCGTTCGCGCGCGGTGAGGACACCGATCAGCGACCACGCATGTTGCGTGTCGTGGGCCCGCATTGCGTGCTCCTCGGGCGTATCGAACTCCACGGGGACCTCCGGAACGATGTCGACCGGAACCGATTTGTCGCGACCGAACGCGCGTAACGCATCGACGATCTTGTGCGAGGCGATCCCGAACACGAACGCCGTGAATCTGCCGCGGTCCTCGTAGCCCGGGAGTGCACGCATCACGGCGATGCACACCTCCTGGGTGACGTCCTCGGCCGACAGGCAGCGCGACCCGCGCAGCCTCGACCTGCAGAAGCGCAACACCATCGGCCGCACACGAGCCATCAGCTCCGCCATCGCGTCGTCGTGCCCGGCGCAGGCGGCGGCCGCGACGGCGTCGAGGTCGACGGCACGGACCGGAGGAGGAGTGAAGGTGGAACTCACATCCGACAGGTAACCCGCGGAAGCTGGCGTCTTCCTTCAGCGAATCATGGAAGTCTCTGTGAGTGGCTCCCCCGGACCGCGCAGGTAATGCCCGACCGGTCCCTCGTCGAGGGCGAGTGCCTTCGTGATCACCGAGGCGCCGACCACGATGCCGCACGCGACGAACATCCACCCGATCGCGGTGAAGACCAGGCCGAGATCCCCGAACTTGGCTTCGGCGGTCGCGACCGTCCGTGGCAGGACGACGTTGCCGCCGATCCGCAGCACAGTCAGACCCGCCGCGGTGATCACTCCGGTCGACCACAGGACGCGCGCCGACAGGCGACGCTCGGTGAGCAGATACGGCACCAGGGTCCACAGCCCCGCCCAGACCGCGAACTGGGCGACCAGGACCAGGGAACTGCCCAGGTACGGAACTCCGAGGAGCACCCGTGTGGCACCGATCAGCGCGGCGCACGACGCCACAGACAGCAGCACCGCGATCCACCGCCACCAGCTCGCGAACTTCAGCGTCGGCACGTGCCACACCCGCCCGTACATCCGGCCGAGGGCGCGGGCGAAGGACGTCCCGCCGAGCAGCACCATCAACAGACCGACGATCCCGAAAGCCGCGAACGAGGGTTCGTCGACGCCGAGGCCGTCGGTGCTCACGTCGACGCTGTCCATGGCGATGCCGAACTGGTCGAAGAAGCCCTTCGTGAACGTGTCGTGGCTGCCGATCGTCGAGGCCACGATCACCACCGGCAGCACCGACGTGAACGATTGGGCCGCGAGCGTCATGGACCGGTCCGCCCATTCGATGTCGACGAAGCCCGACAGCATGCGCTGAACCGTCCGTCCCGGAGCGGTGCCGCGCAACCAGCCCTGTGCGGATTCGGACCGGGCGGCGAGCGCCTCCCGAGCCAGCGCGACATTGAACCTCGACGACCGCACGGCATCCCCTTCGGAACGAGCAGCGCCGGGGAGGCGGTCGCCACCCGACGGATTCCGACAGCGTAGGCGAACCGGGCGTGGCTGGTGGGCAGGCGAATCGGATGACGCACCGGGTGCCACGTCGGCGCAGTACGGTGACGAGGCGCCCGATCCCGAGTCGTCGGAGGCGCCGTTGCAGGACGAGGAGCGCGACCAGGAACGCCCGGACGCCCGCGTGATCGCGCGCGAGGCGATGCTCGCCCTGTTCGTCGGAGTCGGGGCGACCGCGATGCCTGTCGCCGTCCTCGCCGTCGCGCGCGCGGTCGCGGACTTCCTCTACGAGACACTCCCGAGCGCGCTGGGGTTCGCCGGCGATGCCCGCTGGTGGATCGCGATCGTGCTGACGGTCGCCGGCATCACCGTCGGCCTGGTCGTGTGGCTGGTGCCCGGGCACGCCGGCCGAGACTCGGCGACCGCGGGTCTGATCGGACCGCCGATCCCGCTGCGGGTGCTGCCGAGCCTGCTGCTCGCGCTGGTCGTCGCGCTCGGTGCCGGCGTCGGTCTCAGCCCCGAGAACGTCCTCATCTCGGTCAACGCCGCCCTCTCCGTGTGGGTGGTGGCTCGGGTGGGGCCCGCGATCGCGTCGGACCGGGTCGCGGCGCTGGCGACCGCCGCGACGATCGGCGTGCAGTTCGGTACCCCCGTCGCGGCCCCCCTGGCGTACCTGGAACTCACCGGGCGGCGCGTACAGGGCAACCTGTGGGACGCGATCCTCGCACCGCTGGTCGCAGCCGGGGCGGGGGCCGTGACGATGGCGGTCCTCGACCGGCCCGTCCTCGCGCTCGACCTGCCGGGCTACGCGACGGTGACGGTGTGGGCCGTGCTCGGCGGGGTCGCGATAGCGACGGTCACCGCCGTGACAGTGCTCGGAGCGGTGTACGCCTACCGCATTCTGCACGCGTCGTTCCACCGCCTTCGGAACCCGGTCCTGATGACGGGGCTGGGCGGCGTCGTGCTCGGTCTGCTCGGGGCGCTCGGAGGCCGGGAGTCGATGTTCCGGGACATCGGGACGATGCGCGACGTCGTGGCGTCGGCGCCGGAGACGTCCGTTCCCCGGCTACTCGTGCTCGGCGGGTGCAGTCTCGCGGCCTTCGCGGTAGCTGCCTCCAGCGGGTTCCGCGGAGGACGCGTCATCGCGTCGGCAGCCGTCGGCGTGACCGCGGGAATGATCGGGCACGCGCTCGTTCCGGGGGTGCCGGTGCCGCCCGCGATCGCGTGCGGGGTACTCGGCGCGATCGTGGTCGCGGTGCGTAGTTGCTGGCTCGGGATCTTCGTCCCGGTGGCGATGGTCGGCTCGGTGACGGTCCTGCCGATCCTGTGCCTCGCCGTGCTGCCGGTGTGGCTGCTGGTGAAGAATCGCCCGACCATGACCGTTCGCCTTCCCCGCGGGTCACCCGACGATCGGTGACCCGCGGAGACGGCTGTCGATTACGTGCGGTCGCGCAACAGGAAGGAGAGCACCGACGCCAGCCAGGCGTCGCGGGCCTCGATCATGGTCCAGTGCCCGCAGTTCGGGAAGACGTGGAACTCGGCGTTGGGGATGTCGCGCATCGGCAGCAGACCCATGTCGACGGGGCTGACGCGGTCGTCGCGTCCCCACGTGATGAGGGTCGGGGCCTTGATCTTGCCGAGCTTCGCCCAGTACGGGGTGATGTCGGCCTGCGCGGCCGCGGCGGCCATCGCCTTCATCGCGGTGCTGCTGTACATGCGGCGGGCGATCTCTAGGGTCTTGGGCTCGGTCGCGAGCGCCCAGCGTTCCTCGATGAGCTGCTCGGTCACCACGGCCGGGTTGTAGACCATCGAGTGCAGCCAGCGGATCAGACTCTCGCGGGAGGGATTGTCCGTGAACTCGGTGAGCAGCTTGATGCCCTCGCCGGGGAAGGGGGACACGACGTTCTTGCCGATGCCGCCGATCGAGACGAGCTTGTTCACCCGCTCGGGGTGGGAGATCGCGATGTTCGCGCCGACACCGCCGCCCATCGAGTTGCCGATGATGTCGACGGTGTCGAGGCCGAGCCCGTCGAGGAAGACCGGCACGGCGCCGACTGCCTCGACCATCGGGTGGCCGTCGCACGGGTCGGAGACGCCGAAGCCGGGGAACTCGAGCACGTAGCAGGTGAAGTGCTCCGCGAAGTCGGCGAGGACGCCGCGGTAGTTGCGCCAACCGGTGACGCCGGGACCGGAACCGTGCAGCAGCAGCAGCGGCGGACCGTCGCCGGCCTGGTGGTACCGGAGCACACCCTGATCGGTGTGCAGTTCCCGCTTGGAGTCCTCGTAACTGATCTCAGTAGTCATCGTCCGCCTCTGTTGGTCGCGAATGTCATCCGGGTCACCAGCCTGTCGTGAATCTCCACCGAGCACCACATCACCTCCCGCGCAGTGAAAACCTTTCGCGGGGCGATTCGCCCGGGTCGCCGGAAATCCGCCGGTCGATCCCGGTTGATCCACGCAAAGCGCCAGGGCGGCAGTCGGTTCCGGCGTACCGTCGGGCGGGCGTGCTCCGGCAGGGCGACCATGGGGGAGTGTGACGTGACATGAGCGGACGCATCTCGCGACGCGCGTTCAATCGAGGACTGGTGTGGACGGCCGGGGCGATCGGGGCCGGTGCTGCGGGAATGGCCGCGGTGCGCGCCCAGGATCTCGGCGATCTCGGCAACATCGATCCCGCGCGTCCGCTGCTGTTCGCATCGCCCGAGCTCGAACCGTTCGTCGATCCGCTACCCCGGCTCCCGGTGCTCACCGGCTCGCAACTCGAGCTGCGGGCCGCGAGTACCAGCCACCGGTTCCACCGCGACCTCGCACCGTCCCCGGCTCTCGCGTACGGGGGAATGGACTACCTCGGCCCCACCGTCGAGGCACATGCCGGAGACGCGATGACCGTCGCCTACCGCAACGAGATCGGCGTGCACCCGCTGGCGGCGGACTTCGACACGACACTGCACGGCGTCACCGAGCAGGACCGGACGTCGGTACCGACGTCGATGCACCTCCACGGGGCCGTCACGCCGCCCGAACACGACGGTCATCCAGCGTTCCTGCAGCGTCCCGGGCAAGGGCACGTGCACCACTATCCGAACGGGCACGAGGCCACCCAGCTCTGGTATCACGACCACGCGATGGGTATCACCCGACTCAACGTGTACGCGGGGCTGGCCGGCATGTTTCTGCTGCGCGACGAATTCGACACGGGCACAACCTCCAACGCGTGGGGATTGCCGTGCGGCGAGTTCGAGCTGCCGCTGGTTCTGCAGGAGAAGATCTTCACCGCCGACGGACGGCAGAGCATCCGAGCGACGCCGGTGGTGCCGCAGGGACGCTGGGACGGCGGCACCCCGGGCGACGTCGGCGTCGTGAACGGCAAGATCTGGCCCGAACTCGAGGTGGCGCGCGGGATGTACCGGCTGCGCCTGGTCAACGCGGCGTCGTTCAGCGTGTGGAACCTCTTCTTCGGCAACCGGATGCGGTTCTGGGTCCTGGGCATGGAGAGCGGCATGCTCGCCGCTCCGGTACCGACGACCCGGATACGCCTCGCGCCCGGTGAGCGCGCCGACCTGCTCGTCGATTTCGGCGCGGTGGAGCCCGGCGGCACCGTGGAGTTGTGCAACGACGAACCGCCGCCGCTGGCGGCGTCGCAGCGCGGGGCGCGGGCCATGCCGTTGTTCTGCCGATTCCGCGTGGCCGACGGGCGCGGATTCACCGCGGCCGTCCCGGAAACCCTGCGCGGCGGGGCCGGACAGCCGTCGGACCTCGAGCCGGTCCCGGCGCCACAGGTGCAGCGGACCGTCACCGTCATGCAACTGCCCGATCCGTCGACCGGCAGTGTGCTGATGTCGCTCAACAACCTTCGCTTCGGTGACGCCGACATCGAGATGCCGCGGCAGGGTGCGGTCGAGCAATGGGACATCGTCAATGTCACACCCGAGCCGCATCCGATCCATCTGCACCTGGTCAACTTCCGGGTTCTCGGGCGGCAGGACTTCGACGTGGCGCGGTACACCCGGGAGAACCCGGCACCACCGGTCGGGACCAAGTGGGCCCCGCCCGTCGACGCGTTCGTCACCGGACCGCTGATTCCGCCGGAACCGTGGGAGGCCGGTCCCAAGGACACCGTCGTCGCGAATCCGGGAACCGTCACCCGGATCGTCGCGGTGTTCCCCACCGCCGGCCGGCTGGGATTCGACCCCGACGCGACCTTCGGTGTCGGCGAGCTCGCGGCTCCGGTGCCGCCGCAGCACGGCGGCCACGGCACGCCCGCCCACGCCGGGCACGATGCGGCCCCGGCCGCGTCCGGCCCGTTGCAGGGGTACGTCTGGCACTGCCACATGCTCGACCACGAGGACCACGACATGATGCTCGGTTTCCGCACCGTCGCCGAGTGACCCCGCGGACGGCACCCCGGTCGGGAGCGGTGATTCGATCGGTGTCAATATAGATACATGTCGAATCAAGAGCCCGCGGGGACGTGCTGCGCCCCGCTCGGGGTCCGGCCGCTGGCGGAGGACCGGGCGAACGATCTCGCTCGGATGTTCAAGGCGCTCGGCGATCCGGTACGTCTGCGGATGCTGAGTCTGATCGCCGCCCACGAGGGCGGCGAGAGCTGTGTCTGCGACATCTCGCCCGCGTTCGACCTGTCCCAGCCGACGATCTCTCACCACCTGAAGGTGCTCCGGGAGGCGGGTCTGCTCGACTCGGAGCGGCGCGGAACCTGGGTGTACTACCGCGTGATTCCGTCGGCCCTGGAGCAGCTTTCGACGGTGCTGTCCGCGGAATGGGGTGGCGTCGCCGGCTCGGCCTGCCCGCCGGTCGTGGAGATCGTCCGGTGACCGACACGAGCAACCGGACCGCGGTGGTCGGCAAGCTCTCGACGCTCGATCGGTTCCTGCCGGTGTGGATCGGCGTCGCGATGGTCGTAGGCCTGCTGCTGGGGCGGACGGTGCCCGGCCTGGGCGATGCGCTGTCGTCGGTGGAACTCGACGGCATCTCGCTGCCGATCGCCCTCGGCCTGCTGATCATGATGTACCCGGTACTGGCGAAGGTCCGCTACGACCGCCTCGACACCGTCACGGGTGACCGGCGGTTGCTGCTCGGATCGCTGCTGCTCAACTGGGTTCTCGGTCCGGCGCTGATGTTCGCGCTCGCATGGATCTTCCTGCCCGACCTGCCGGAATATCGGACCGGCCTCATCATCGTGGGCCTCGCCCGCTGTATCGCCATGGTGATCATCTGGAACGACCTTGCGTGTGGCGACCGGGAGGCAGCCGCGGTACTCGTGGCGCTCAACTCGGTGTTCCAGGTGATCATGTTCGCGGTGCTCGGCTGGTTCTACCTGTCGGTGCTGCCCGGCTGGCTCGGCTTGGAGCAGACCACGATCGACACCTCGCCGTGGCAGATCGCGAAATCCGTTCTGATCTTCCTCGGAATCCCACTTCTGGCCGGGTTCCTCACTCGATACTTCGGTGAGAAGTCCAGGGGCCGAGCGTGGTACGAGTCGGTCTTCCTGCCGCGAATCGGTCCGTGGGCGCTCTACGGGTTGCTGTTCACGATCGTGATCCTCTTCGCGCTGCAGGGCGAGCAGATCACCTCGCAGCCAATGGACGTGGTGCGGATCGCGATCCCGCTGCTGGCGTACTTCGCGATCATGTGGGGTGGCGGCTACCTGCTCGGCGCGGTCGCCGGACTGGGCTACGAACGCACCACCACGCTCGCGTTCACCGCGGCGGGCAACAACTTCGAACTCGCCATCGCCGTGGCCATCGCCACCTACGGCGCCACCTCCGGTCAGGCGCTCGCCGGCGTCGTGGGCCCGCTGATCGAGGTTCCAGTGCTCGTCGGACTCGTCTACGTCTCCCTGGCGTTGCGTAAGCGGTTCGCGCGCCCCGCGTTCGCGCAGGCGTCGTCGAAGGAGGCCTGAACAGATGACCGTGCCCAGCGTGCTGTTCGTCTGCGTGCACAACGCCGGCCGGTCCCAGATGGCCGCCGGATTCCTGGCTCACCTCGCGGGGAATCGGATCGAGGTCCGCTCCGCCGGCAGTGCACCGGCCGACCAGATCAACCCTGCAGCCGTCGAGGCGATGGCCGAGGTCGGCATCGGCATCTCGGCGCAGTCCCCGAAGATCCTCGACGTCGGCGCGGTGCAGGCATCGGACGTCGTGATCACGATGGGCTGCGGCGACACCTGCCCGGTCTTTCCTGGAAAGTCCTACCGCGACTGGGTGCTGGACGACCCGGCCGGGCAGGGGTTGGCCACCGTCCGACCCATCCGTGACGAAATCCTCGTCCGGGTGAAAGCGCTGATTGCCGAACTCCTGCCCTAGTCGGTGGGTGCCGTGCCGGAGGATGGGCAACTGAAGGTTATTACCGCTGGCGCGCTTTGCATCGGGGGTCTCTTTTATCGATTACGAAGACCTTTCCTCTGCGCCGCACCAGGTGGGAATTTCGAATCTTCATTCGGTACTCGCATTCGATCGGTGCGGTCGCAGGTCGAACGCGGCCGGGCCGGGGTGGCACTGCGGGCTCGATGAAGTCGCAGTGGCACCCCGGCCCGGTTGAGTAATCGCCTAGCCGAGCAGTTGGCCGGCAGATTCCGCGGATCCGGAGAAGAAGCTCAACGCGCCGAACAGGTCGGCAGCAGCGCCGGCGAAGTCGGCGATGAAGTCGAGGTAGGGAATGAACTCGGCGGAACCCATCAGTGATCTCCTATGTATCGGTGGTGAATGGGGAAATCCCTCGAACAGCTTCCGGAATTCGGCGATCGATGGCAAGAGAATGTGTCCCGCACCACTCGATATAGGAATGTATTCACATTTGGCGATATCTCTATATCGAACGGTGCGGGTGAGAATGGGCGGAGGAGAGTGCTCAGCAGCAGAAGGATTCGTTCTCTGTATCCGTTCCGCAGCACACGTCGCCCTGGGCTTCCCGTGGGCCGCCCAGATGTTGCGGGCTGGAACCGAAGGTCTCCGAGTCGGCGAGCACGGTGTAGACCTCCCACTTCTCGCCGGCCGGCCCGGTGACCCACACCTTGTCCTGCGTGGCGAAGCAGCAGGTGGTGCCTATCTCCTCGTCGGTGAACAGGCCCTCGTCGGTGAGCCGCGCGATCTCCGCGTGGACCTTCTCCGACGATTCGACCTCCACGCCGAGGTGGTTGATCGTGCCGCCCTTGCCCGGGTTTTCGAGCAGGACCAGCTTGAGCGGCGGTTCCGCGATCGCGAAGTTCGCGTATCCGGGCTTCAGCTTGGCGGGCCGGGTGCCGAACAGTTTCGAGTAGAACGTGACCGCCTCTTCGAGGTCGTCGACGTTGAGGGCGAGTTGAGCGCGTGACATGACGGTTCCCACCTATGCGATATATGTCGAATTGCCTACCTCTACAGGTTGCCCACCTCTTCGACATAAGTCAAGGGGCTGCGTAGGATCGTCGTCATGCCGAAAGCCCTGCCGGTCCTCGACGTCAGTGCGCCGATCTGCTGCGCGCCGGTGTCCGCCGCTCCCATGGGCGACGACGAGGCGCTGCAGGTCGCGCTCCGATTGAAGGCGCTCGCGGATCCGGTCCGGATCAAGCTCGTGTCGCTCCTGCTCACCGCGGATGCCGGTGAGGTCTGCACGTGCGATCTCGCCGTCGGCGTCGGGCTCGCGGAGTCCACCGTCAGCCATCATCTGGGCCAGCTCCGGAAAGCCGGCATGGTCGAGTCCACTCGCCGGGGCATGAACGTCTACTACCGGGTGCGCGGTGAATCACTGGACGCCCTGCGGCTCGTGCTCGACCCCAACTGCTGCGCAGAGTCGCGGTAGCGCCGTTCGTCCCCACTTTGCAAGGTTGCGGGCGGATATCAACATGCCAACGAACGCCGCAAGGTGTGTCTCGGCGGGGCCGATGGTGCGAACACTGATTCGGGCGCCCGGTTGAAATCCTGGCGGCCGGGGTAAGCATCGACGAGTCGGTCGTATGCGGAGGTTGCGCATTCCCGGAGCACTGGCCGACGGACAGGGAGGACCCTGGATGAGCGGGCGCAAGCTCGGTGTCGAGGAGGAGTTCCACCTCATCGACGCCGAGACCAGGCGGCTCGTCACGCGTGCGCCGGAACTGCTCGAGCAACTGCCCGGCGACGTGTACGTCGAGGAACTGCAGCGCTGCGTCGTCGAGGTCAACAGCGGCGTCTTCCTGCATCTGGCCGATCTACGCGCCGACCTGACCCATCGGCGTCGGGTCCTCGTCGACACCGCCGCGGAACTCGGTGTCGGGGTGGTCGCCGCGGGGGCGGTGCCCCTCTCGGTGCCCGCCGAGATGGCCGTCACCGAGACACCGAGATACCGGCGGATGCTGGCCGACTATCAGCTCCTTGCCCGCGAGCAACTGATCTGCGGCACCCAGGTGCACGTCGACGTGGTGGACCGCGACGAGGCCGTGCGCATCGCGAACCGGGTGGTCCCGTACCTGCCGATCTTCCTGGCGCTGAGCGCGAGCTCGCCGTTCTGGGCCGACGGCACCGACACGGGGTACGCCAGCATGCGGTCACTGGTCTGGAGCCGCTGGCCCACCACCGGGCCCGCGGCGCCAGTGGAGTCCGCCGCGGAGTACGACCGACTGATCGCCGACCTCGTCGCGAGCGGGGTGATCAGCGGACCCGGGATGGTCTACTTCGACCTGCGGCCGTCCGACCGCTACTCGACGCTCGAGCTGCGGGTGTGCGACAGCTGCCCGTCGGTCGACACCATCGCGCTCGTTGCCGGCCTCTTCCGCGCGCTCGTCGAGCGCGAGGCCGAGGCTCTCGACGCCGGCAGGCCGGGGCTGCAGGTCTCGCCCACACTGGTGCGGGCGGCCATGTGGCGGGCGGCGCGCTCGGGCCTCGAGGGCGAGCTGGTCGACGTGGAGGCGATCGCGCCGCGCCCCGCGCCGCACGTGGTGGACGGCCTGATCGGTTCCCTGCGCCCCCAGCTCGAGTCCTCCGGCGACTGGGACGTCGTCTCCGGGCTGGCGGCGACCACCCTGCGGGTGGGAAGTTCGTCCGCGCGGCAGCGCCGGACCCTGCTACGGCGGGGTCGATTGACCGACGTCGTCGACCTGCTCGCCGCCGAGACGGCCGGTCGCTTCGACCTGGACGCGGGTCTTCCCGACCCGAACGCGTCGCGGCGAGGTGGCCGGGACACCTGGACCGTGACCGGGAACGACATCCCGGGAGGAGTAGCCGAACATGTGTGGCATATGCGGTGAGGTGCGATTCGACGGGAGGCGGCCCGACATCGGCGCCGTCGCCCGGATGTCCGACGCGATGGTGACGCGCGGACCGGACACGTCCGGCGCGTACGCGCAGCAGTCGGTGGCGTTCGGTCATCGCCGCCTGTGCATCATCGACCTCTCCGCCCGCGGCGGGCAGCCGATGGTCGACAGCGAGCTCCGCCTGTCGCTGGTCTTCAACGGCTGCATCTACAACTACAAGGAGTTGCGCGAGGAGCTCCGTCAGGCCGGGTACCGGTTCTTCTCGACCGCGGACAGCGAGGTGGTGCTCAAGAGCTTCCATCGTTGGGGCCCCGACTGCGTCCACCGCTTCAAGGGCATGTTCGCCTTCGCGGTGCACGAGATCGACTCCGGGGTGGTGACGTTCGCCCGCGACCGGCTCGGGATTAAACCTCTCTACTTCGCGCAGACGCCGGAGCGGTTGCGGTTCGCCTCGACGTTGCAGGCGCTGTTGCGCGGCGGCGGCGTGGACACGACGATCGATCGTGCGGCGTTGCACCACTACCTGAGCTTCGCGGCGGCCGTGCCCGCCCCGCTCACCATGTTCGAGGGCGTCCGCAAGCTGCCGCCGGCGACGATCCGGGTAGTGCAACCGGACGGTAGTTCCACCGAGAGGCGTTACTGGGAGCCGAGTTTCGAACCCGCCCCGGATCGGGCGTCGTGGACGCCGCAGCAGTGGCAGACGGCTTTGATGGACTCGCTGCGCACCGCCGTCTCCCGCCGGATGGTCGCCGATGTGCCGGTCGGGGTGTTGCTCTCGGGCGGTATCGATTCGAGTCTGCTCGTGGCACTGCTCGCCGAGCAGGGGCAGCGGGACCTCGCCACCTTCAGTATCGGATTCGACTCGGCCGGAGGCGAATCCGGAGACGAGTACTTCTACTCCGACCTGGTCGCCCGAACGTTCGCCACCGACCACCACCAGATCCACATCGACCCGGCCCGGCTGCCGGCGGCGGTTCCTCGCGCGATCGAGGCGATGAGCGAACCGATGCTCAGCCACGATTGCGTCGCCTTCTTCCTCCTGTCGGAAGAGGTTTCCAAGTCGGTCAAGGTGGTGCAGTCCGGCCAGGGCGCCGACGAGATCCTCGCCGGCTACCACTGGTATCCGCCGCTGGTCGGGGTCGCTCGGGAACAGTCCGCCGAGGCGTACGCCAAGGTGTACTTCGACCGGACCCACGACGACATCGCGATGATGCTCGGGCCCGACTACCTTGTCGATCACGACGTCAGTACGGAGTTCGTCGTCCGGCACCACGATGCTCCCGGCGCCGACACCGCCGTGGACGCGGCGCTGCGGCTCGACACGACAGTGATGCTCGTGGAGGACCCGGTCAAGCGGGTCGACACGATGACGATGGCGTGGGGGCTCGAGGCCCGCGTGCCGTTCCTCGACCACGAGTTCGTCGAGTTGGCCGCCACGTGTCCGCCGGACCTCAAGCTGGACGGGGGCGGCAAGGGCGTGCTCAAGGAGGCCAGCCGCGGTCTGCTCCCGGACGCCGTGATCGACCGGACCAAGGGGTATTTCCCGGTCCCGGGCATCCGGCACCTCGAGGGCGGGGTCCTCGATCTGGTGCGGGATGCTCTGCGAAGTCGCAGTGCCCGTGAACGAGGGTTGTTCCGGCCCGAGTTGATCGAGGCGTTGTTCGCTGCTCCCAACGACATCCGGACCGCCCGCGGTGCCAACACCATGTGGCAGGTGGGGCTGCTGGAGATGTGGTTGCAGGCCATGGAGCGGTTGTGACCGCTGACCGGCCGGCCGAACCGTCGCGCGGACAGCACATCCGCTTCACGTCGGGTGCGTCGGTGTCGCCGGACGCGACAGGTTTCGCGCACCTCGTGGACGATGGCGGCTATCCCTGGGCCGTTCAGCGGTTCCTGACGGGGCGGCACGGCAGCACGGACCGTCGGGTCGAGCTGCCGGTCCCTGGTCCCGTCACGAAGATCGTGCACTCCGCGGACAGCGGATGGCTCGCGTGCCAGGTGGCCCCGCACGCCGGCAACCGCACCCAGGTGTGGGTGGTGCGCACCGACCCGCTGGACCGCTCGGCCCGCCGCGTCGGGGCGCAGGACGCTGTCTCGGCCGAACTCATCGGGTGGGACGGGAACCGGGTCGCGCTCACCGCGACCGACGAGGAAGGCGTCGCGGAGGCGCGGTTGGTCGATCCGCAGACGCAGGAGGCCGTCACGCTCGACCGCCGCGTGGGCTCCTTCCTCGTCGACTCGTGGGCCGGAGCGGCACTGTTGCGGGTGGGCCCTCGCGGACACCGCGAACTACTGCTCCAACGGGACGACGGAACTCGTATCCCTCTGCTGCCGTCCGACTTCGGATCCACCACCGACATGGGCGTCCTGCTCGACGACCACCGACTGCTCGGCGTACTCGGCCGGTACCGGTCGCCGTGGGCGTCGAGCGAGGGGGAGCCGGACCAGTACATCCGGGCGCTGGTGCGCAGCGACAACGGCGCGGAGTTCGCGCGGCTGCTGGGGGTCGCGGTCTCCGCGGAGGGTGTCTCCTACCGAGTGCTGGCCGAACGGGACTACTGCGGCCTCGACGAGTTCGTCGTCAGTGACGACCACACCACCGTGGCGTTGCTGTGGAACTACAAGGGGCTGAGTGAGTTACAAATCCTGCACCTCGCCGACGGCACGCTCGACTCGCCGATCCAGCTGCCCGGACTGGTGGCGTCGGAGCTGAGCATCAGCGCCGACGGGTCGCTGCTGGCGGTCACGGTCGAAGGGCCCGGGATGCCGCCGTCGGTGGAGATCGTCGACCCGCGGACGGGCGAGTGGGGTCCAGTGGAGCCCGCGCGGACCCGGATCGCCCGGGCCGACGCCCCGATCCTCGCCGAGTTCACCGCGCGCGACGGGCTGCCCCTCAGTGGATGGCTGTACCGGGCGGCGGGGGAGGGCCCCGGGCCGGTGATGCTGTGGTTCCACGGCGGACCGGAACTGCAGGAGCGCCCCGGCTACAGCGACTACTTCCCGGCCCTCGTCCAGGCCGGCATCACGGTTTTCGCGCCCAACGTGCGTGGTTCGGGCGGATTCGGGCGCACCTTCGTCCACGCCGACGAGCGGTACGGCCGGTTCGCCGGTATCGACGACGTGGCGGACTGCGTGCGTTACGTCGTCGACAACGGTGTGGCCGACCCGGCGCGGATCGCGTGCGCCGGGCATTCGTACGGCGGCTATCTGACGCTGGCGGCCCTGACGTTCCACCCCGACCTGTTCGCGACGGGCATCGCGGTCTGCGGGATGAGCAATCTCGAGACGTTCTACGCCAACACCGAGCCGTGGATCGCGGCCGCGGCGTACCCCAAGTACGGGCATCCGGAACACGATCGGGAACTGCTTGCCGAGCTTTCACCGATCCACCGTGTCGACGCCCTGACCGCACCGGTGCTCGTGGTGCACGGCGCGCACGACACGAACGTTCCGGTCAGCGAGTCGGAGCAGGTGGTGGCATCGGTTCGGGCCCGCGGTGGTGTCGCCGAACTGCTGCTGTTCGACGACGAGGGCCACGACATCGTCAAGCGGGAGAATCGGGACGCGCTCGCCGAGAAGATGGTGACCTGGCTGACCAGCCGACTGGCCCGATCCGACGCCCCGGTGTCGGCGATGTGACGGGGTGGCGCATGGGTATCGATCACGAGCGGCTCGTCGCCTGGCGACGGGATCTGCACGCCCATCCCGAACTGTCCTTCGAGGAGTTCCGGACTACCGAGCTCGTCCGCGACCAGCTTCGCCGGGTGGGGCTCGATCCGGTGCTGCTGCCGAGCGGCACCGGGTTGTGGTGCGACGTCGGCCCGGACACCGCCACCTGCCTCGCGTTGCGGGCCGACCTCGACGCGCTCCCGTTGACGGAGGCCACCGGAGCGCCGTACGCGTCCACAGTCGACGGGGTGTGTCACGCCTGCGGGCACGATGCGCACACCGCGATGCTGCTCGAGGCCGCGACCGTTCTGGCGGCCGAGCCGCCCCCGCATCGGGTGCGCCTGATCTTCCAGCCGGGGGAGGAGACGACACCGGGGGGTTCCGTCGGAGTCGTCGCCGCCGGTGCGCTCGAGGGCGTCTCGCGGATCTTCGCCCTGCACTGCGCTCCACAGCTCGAGGCCGGCAAGATGGCCACACGGGCCGGCCCGATCACTTCGTCCGGTGCCATGCTCACGGTCCGGCTGTCCTCTCCCGGAGGCCATTCGGCGCGCCCACACCTGACGGGTGATCTGATCTTCGCTGCCGCCGTGTTGGTGACCGGGCTGGCGTCGGTGCTCGACCGCCGCCTCGACGCCCGCACCGCCACCGTGTTGACGTGGGGCCGGATCCGGGCCGGACGGGTCCACAACGCGATACCCGAGTCCGGGGAGCTGGTGGGCACCCTGCGCAGCGCGTCGCATCGGACGTGGGCCACGGTGGAGCCGCTGGTGCGGCGAGCCGTCACAGACCTTCTCGCGCCCTACGGCGTCGAGCACGAACTCGAGTACGTGCAGGGCGTGCCGCCGGTGGTCAACGACCCGGAGGCGACGGCCGAGATGATCTCCGCGATCCAGTCCGTCGTCGGGCTGGAAAATCTGGCCGAGGCCGGGCAGTCCAGCGGCGGCGAGGATTTCGCGTGGTACCTCGAGCACGTTCCCGGTGCCATGGCGCGGCTGGGCGTCTGGGACGGCATCGGTCCGCGGCGCGATCTCCACACACCCGACTTCGACCTGGACGAGCGTGCCCTCGTGGACGGGGTGCGGACTTTCCTCGCCCTCGCCTACGGTGGGGACGTCGATCGGTCGGGGGAGTGAGGAACGGGAGGCTGTGGTGGGGTTCTACGCGGATCGGATCGTCCCGCGCCTGGTGGACGTGTCGTGCGGGATGTCGCTGACGGAAGCGTCCCGGAGGCGGGCGTGCGCGGGCCTGCACGGTCGCGTGCTCGAGATCGGTTTCGGCTCGGGCCTCAACATCCCCTTCTACCCGGACGCGGTCGAATCCGTCAGCGCCGTCGAACCGGCCGACGAGGCATGGAAGCTCGCCGCGAAGCGCCTGGCCCGGTCCCGCGTCCCGGTCGAACGGTCCGGCCTCGACGGTCAGGCCCTGCCGTTCGCCGACAACACCTTCGACACCGCGCTGTCCACCTGGACGATGTGCACCATCCCGGACGTCGACGCGGCGTTGCGTGAGGTGCGACGTGTCCTGAAGCCCGGGGGGACACTGCACTTCGTCGAACACGGGCTCGCGCCGCACGACAAGGTCCGGCGTTGGCAGCGCCGCTTCGAACCGATCCAGAAGGCGGTCGCCGGTGGCTGCCATCTCACGCGCGACATCCCGGCGCTCCTGCGCGGTGCGGGCTTCGAGGTTCGTGATCTGGACACCTTCTACGAAAAGGGCGCGCCGAAGATCATGGGTGCGCTGTCGTTGGGCGTCACGGAGCCGGTCGCAGGTTGATCGGCGGCGCCGGGGTGTGGGTCGCACCGTCTCGACGCATCCGGAGCGACCGGGTGGCTCGGGACTTCATCCGAAAGGTGTGAGTTCTCGCGAGGGTTCAGCTTCTACGGTGCTGACAGGGCCGATCCGGCTCTCGATCCCGAGGAGATGATCATGGCAGGAACACTGACTGTCTGGAAGTTCGCGTCCCCCACCGGAGCCGATACCGCCGTCGCGACGTTGGAAGACCTGCGCAAGCAGGAACTGCTCACCGTTCACGATGCGGCAGTGGTGAGCTGGCCGGAGGGCCGCAAGAAGCCGAAGACCCGGCAGCTGCACAATCTGGCCGGCGCGGGCGCACTCGGTGGCGCCTTCTGGGGACTGCTCTTCGGCATTCTGTTCTTCGTCCCCCTGATCGGCGTCGCCGTCGGGGCGGCCGTCGGGGCGCTGACCGGGGCGCTGACCGACGTCGGAATCGACGACGACTTCATCAAGCGACTCAAGGACCAGATCACCCCGGGGACGTCGGCGCTCTTCGTGCTCACCTCGGATGCGACGCTCGACCGAGTGCACGACGAGTTCCACGGCCAGCACGCCGAACTGATCTCCACCAATCTGTCCCACGAGCAGGAGGCGCACCTCCGAGAGGTGTTCGCGGACTGACCGGTAACCCACTCTCGGTCCGGGAGGGACGATGACCCGCTCACCCAGAACTCGATCCGACCGGACCGCGCCCGCGGTGCCGGTGCCCGCCCTGACGCCGGCGCCGTGGGCGATCCCGCGCGGGCTGATCGTGCTCCTCGCCGGCGCGGGCGCCGTGGTGTCGATCGCCGGGATCAAGGTCTTCGCGGGGATCCTCGGCCCGGTGTTCCTGGCGCTCATGCTCACCGTCGCGGTGCAGCCGATCCAGTCCTGGATGCAGCGTCGCGGGCTTCCGGCGTGGATCGGAATGATCACCACGGTGCTCGTGGTGTACCTGATCCTCATCGGGCTGATCGCGGCCCTGGCGGTGTCCGCCGCCCAACTGGCCACCCAGCTGCCGCAGTATTCGGACACGGTGGACGACCTGCTGGAGGACGTCCGATCGTTCCTGGCCGGGGCGGGTGTGAACTCCGAGCAGATCCACCACATGCTCAGCAGCGTCGACGTCGGTAAGGTCGTCGGACTGATCGAATCGGCGCTGCAGGGTCTTCTCGGGGTGTTCTCCAACCTCTTCTTCATCCTGGCGCTGCTGTTGTTCATGGCGTTCGACGGGATGAGCATCGGCAGGAAGATGCAGATCGTCGCCCGAAGTCGGCCCGAGATCGCCTACGCACTATCGACTTTCGCTGCGGGAACCCGTAAGTACCTGATCGTGTCCACCGTGTTCGGCCTCATCGTGGCGGTGCTCGACGGCGGGGCGCTGTGGCTGATGGGAGTGCCACTTCCGGTGCTGTGGGCGCTGCTGTCTTTCATCACGAACTACATACCCAACATCGGATTCGTGATCGGCGTGATCCCGCCGGCATTGCTCGCACTGCTCGACGGCGGTCCCGGCCTGATGGTGTGGGTCATCGTGGTCTACTGCGTGATCAACTTCGTCATCCAGTCGATCATCCAGCCGAAGTTCGTCGGCGATGCCGTCGGGATGAGTGTGACGGTGACGTTCCTGGCGTTGGTGTTCTGGGCCTGGGTACTCGGCCCGCTCGGCGCGTTGCTCGCCATTCCGATGACCCTGCTGGTCAAGGCCATGCTTCTCGACATCGATCCGGCCAGCCGATGGGTGAACGTCCTGATCGGAGGGGACGTGCGGAGCGATGCGGTTGCGGCGGAGGTCGACCCGCCGCCTCCCGCACCGGACACCGACCGGCGAGAGCCGGACCCGCAGCCGGTCCTTCCGACCACCTGACGGGGTTCCACCGAGCCGTCTCGGGACTCGTCCCACGTCCGGTTCCATTGCGCCACGCGGTGAATGAGCTCGCGGCCGCGCGACGCTCACGCAGACCGCTGTGGCGTGCAAACCGCCCTATACTCGGCGGGGTGGACAGCGCAGCAGATGCCTCCGAGCCCACCGGCCGGCTGACGTTCCGGACCGTGTACGGCGGCCCGGACGTGCCCGGTGAGTGGATCGCTGCGGTCACCCGCATGAAGCGCCGGCTGGGTGGGCTCCACTTCTCCTACGACCTGGACGTGCTGCTGCACGTCGGGGGATCGATCTCGTCGACGGACGGGCCGACCGGGCTGCGGAACCCGCGGGTCTCGGTCGCGAAGCGCTCCGTGACTGCCCAGATCCACATCGGTCGCGCCGATGTCGAGACGGCGGAGGACCCCGATGCGTTCGTGCGCGAGACGGTCGCTCGTGCGGTCGGGGAACTGATCGAGCGCATCGCGGCCAAGGACAGCGGTGTGGATGCGGCGGCAGAGGAGTCCAAGCTGGGAATCCTGGCCGGGGCAGAGGGAGACTAGCCCCTCCGTAGCCCGGTTCCGGTCACGCGTCGACCAGGTCAGCGCGTCGGGACGTGCTCGTCGAGGAACCTCTGTGTCGACTCGGCAATCTCCGCCGCGTGGGCGTGGAAGAGATAGTGGTGACCGTCCATGACCGCGACCCGCTGGATCGACGGGTTGCTGATCGCGGCGCGGTGCGCGGACTCCCACTCCGGCTCCACTTCGAGTGAGGAGGAGGCGAGGAACGACAGGGCCGGCAGCGTCGGCGGGAACACCGCGCCCTCGGCCGCCTGCACGTTCTGTGCGCCACGAGCCATCTCGTCCAGTACGGTCGGATTCAACACCCACGAATACGCCCGCAGGTACAGGTCTTGTTGCTCGGAGGTGAATTCGGCGGCGCCGCCCAGACTCTCCCTGTAGTCGGCTACCAGTCCCAGGTAATCGGTGCTCTTGTCCAGCGCGATGAGATCCCGGGTCCCTCCTGCGGCGTTCACGATGGACATCCAACTCGGCCAGTCCGGCGAGCCGTGGGCGGCATCGGTGGTGTAACGCTCGTCGTCGAGCCCCACCACGGCGGCAACCTCGTCCGGGTAGTGGGTGGTCCACCACATCGCGTACAGCCCGGAAACGGAGTGCGGCATGAGAACGTACGGGCCGTCGAATCCCAATTCTGCTACCGCGGAACGAGTCTCGTCGACGATCACCTCGCTGGTGCGGGGAGCGTCGGTGCCGTCGCTGAGTCCCGTGCCGAAGGGTTCGACGGTGACTACTGTGTTCTGCTCTGCCAGACGCTGTGCGAGAGGGCCGAAACCGATGATCGGCTCCGGGGTGGCCAGGCCCGGCATCAGGACGATGGTCCGTGGTCCCGACCCCTGCACCGCGACGCTCATCCGGTGTCCGTCCACGTCGACGTACCGGTGTTGGGGGCCGATCAGCTGCTCGATGGCCTGCTTGTCGCGCGGCGTCTGCCACCAGTGGAAGGCGGTCGAAATCGCGACTGCCGCAACGATGAGCACGGCCAGCCCCGTGAAAGTCCATCCCGCCGCACGAATCAGCCGGCGTCGTCGTTTCGGGGGCGGTGATTCCTCTGTTTCCCAATATGTTTCGCTATCGACGCGCTCGTCCGAAAGCGCTTCGGCGACGGATGGATCAGGCCTCCCCGTAATCCCCATGGGGTCAACCTATCCGACGAGCGGTCTACCGCGGGCCGTTTTTACTACATTGCGTAGTAATGGGGTCGGGCCGGCCAGGTCAAGCGGAGAGCAACTGCACCGATGCGGCGAGAGCCGTGGCCACGACCCGTCCGGTCTCGAGAACGAGCGGCGCGCATCGCTCGAGCCGCGGGGCGTCCGTGGACCCGCCGCACAGGGACACCGCGGCGACAGTCCCGCCGTCCACCCGGATCGGTGCCCCCACGCACATCACGCCGGTCGTCGACTCGTCGCGGGCGAACGCCACACCGCGCCGGGTCCGCACGCGACCCAGATCGCGGTGCAGTGCGGGCAGATCCGCGATCGTCCGATCGGTGCAGCGCCGCATCGGCGTGCCGGCGTACTCCTGGTCGATCTGCTCGGGGACCAGGCTTGCGAGGATCGCCTTGCCCGCGGCGGTGGCGTGTGCCGGGACCCGGCCCCCGACACGAACATTCGACGGCGAGTCCGGCCGGGCACCGATCCGGTCGAGGTACAGCAGGTCGGTGCCGCCCAGTACTCCGAGGTGCACGACCAGGCCCGTGCGGTGGTGCAGGTCGTTGAGCGCCGACGCCGCGGCCGCGCGGATCTGGCCGTGGTGCCCCTCGCCGCCGCCGAGCCGGTGCAGGCGCGGCCCGAGGTGGTAACCGCCGGGGGAATGCTCCACCCAGCCCAGGCGCAGGAGTGAATCGAGAATGCGATGGACCGTCGACCGCGGCAGCCGGGTGCGCCGCGCGAGTTCCTCGAGCGGCACCCGTGAGGAGAAACCGCCGAAGGCGTCGAGGATGACCGTCATCCGATCGACCATCGACGGCGGCACCGCGCGGTCTGTGGGGGAGATGTCAGTCGGCCGACCGAACGTCGTCACGATCGCTCCTTTCCTGGCCGCGGCCGAATGATGTTGCGGACTACCAGCTCTGATCGCCGCGGAGGACCGCGTCGGCGCCGCCGTCCACGAACACCACCTGACCGGTGACGTGCGTGTTCGCGGGGGAGGTGAGCCACGCCAGCAGCGGCGCCACCTGCTCCGGGCGGGCGTGACCGTTCAGTGGCATCGGCACGGCACCGTCGATCGCCTGGCGTCCGGCTTCGGTGTCGAGCATCGCCTGGATCATCGGCGTGACGATCGTGCCCGGGGCGATCGCGTTGAGCGGGATGCCGGCCTTCGCCCACTCGGGCGTGATCGCGGTGCGGCGCACCCATCGCGCGATCGCGGCCTTCGACGACGCGTAGACCTGCGCCCCGTCGCCCTGCGCCACGGCCGCACTCGCAGCTGCGACGGCGGCCGCCTCGTCTCCGGCGAGAGCGGCGTCGACGATCGCCGGATCGGACGGATGCAGCGACGCGACCGACGAGATCACCACCGCGCGAGGATCGGTCCCGGCCGCCAGGAGCGGGCGCAGGCCCTCGAGCGTCGCGACCGCGCCGAAGTAGTTGACCTTGATGGTGAGCGGATCGAACAGCGCCACACCGGCGCACGCGACGACGCCGTCGAGACGTCCGCCGGTGAGCTCGCGGGCCTGCTCCACGAGGGCAGCGCGGCCCTCGTCGGTGGCGAGGTCGGCGGTGATGTCCGCGTCGCGCAGGTCTGCGCCGATCACGCGGTCGCCCTGTGCGCGCAGGTGCGAAGCGGTTGCGGCGCCGATTCCGGAGGCGCTGCCGGTGACGAGGAATGTGCGGGGCATGTCCTGCCCTTTCGAGTCGAGGGAGGCGGTGTCGGGTGATCGGCACCACTTTCCGAGTGCCAATCTGTGCCAGGATGCCAGTCTGTGCCACCCTGCTACTGTGTGTCAAGACACATTCGGAGGTGCTTGGTGAAACGCGACCAGCGTGGTTTGGCCGAACGGCGACGCGACGCCGTGCGCATGGACATTGCGGCGGCCGCCGCGAAACTGTTCATCGCCGACGGCTTCGACGCGACGTCGGTCGAGGACATCGCGCAGGGTGCCGGAATCTCCGTGCGGACGTTCTACCGGCACTGTGAGGCCAAGGAGGACACCCTGACGGCGGTGCTCACCTCCGGCATTCGAGACTTCGCGGAGAACCTCGCCGCCCGCCCGTCGACGGATTCCGTGGCGACCGCCGTGCACGAGGCGTTCGTCGAGTGTGTGCGTCAGGACCGGTACGCCTCCCTCGTCTCCACGCGCGACCTCTTCGTCATCATGACGTCGGTGCCCGGCATCCGCGCCCGGTGGATGGTGGCGGCGCACGACCTCGCCGACGACGTGCGGCCGCACCTCGCCGAGCGGGCGGGCCTGGACCCGGCGGGCATCGAGGCCCGCCTGCTGTCGCACATGCTGCTCGGCGCCCTCACCGTGGCAATCGAGTACTGGGTGACGTGCGATCCGAACGACCCCGGCGGGCCGGCCGACGTCGGTGAGCTGGCGGCGTCCGCGCTGTCGGTGCTCCGCCTGGACGTCGACCGGTCGCCCCGAAACGTTTGACCCCACCCCCATCGGAAGAAGCTCTACAGCGGAAACGGAGACACACATGGCTCGGTCACTCGTACGCAGCATCGCCGTCGCGGCCGACGCGGACAGCGTCTGGTCCCACATCGGCGCCTTCGACGGCCTGGGGACGTGGCACCCCAGCGTCCCGCCGGCCGAAATCGAGGGCGATCCGACGCAGGTCGGCTCGATCCGTACCTTCTCGGTCGACGGCCGCGTCGTCGCCCGCGAGGAACTCGTCGCCCGCGATCCCGAGGGGCACAGCTACAGCTACGAGGTGCTCGACCCGATGCTCCCGATCAGCGACTACGTCGCCACCCTCGCGGTGATCCCACAGGGGGACAAGTCCGAGATCCGTTGGAGCGCAACCTACGAGTCCGAGGACGACGCGGTCGCCACCGTCGAGCAGATCTTCGGCGACGGCGTCTACGTCGCCGGACTCCAGGCGGTGCAGGCGCACTTCGCCTGATCCGCTCGGACGTACGAGCTGAAGGGTCCCTTCATGCGCTGCCAGCGCACGAAGGGACCCTTCAGCTGTTACTCGGGGGGTGCGTCAGCGGCGGGACCCGGATACTGCAGATGCGCCACGAGGACCCGGTTGGCGGGATCGGCGAACGGATCCGGTGGGATCCAGTGGACGTTGCCGCGGATGCGGACGTCGAGGTCCACCGATTCGATTGTCCCGCTCAGGGATCGAACGGTGAGCCCGCCGTGGGCGATCCATTCTGTGCCGTCGGGGCCGTGATCGATGTCGGCCCGACGGGCGGCGGCCCGCACCCGAACGACGGTGGCCGGGTCGTCGACCGGGATCAGTCGGCGCGCGTCGTCGAGCACCCGGACGGGATGCGGTGGTGGGTCGACGCGCACCGTTCCGTGCCGGCGGTCGAGTTGCATGTGCGGCTCGGTCGTGCCGAGTAGATACAGGCTTCCGTCGACGACGACGCTGCGTCCGCCCTCTGTGCACACGCGCTCGACGCTCAACGACCCGTCGTCCTCCTGATCGCAGCGGAACACATCGTGGTCGGACGTGATCCAGCAGCCGTCCGAGTCGGCGTGGACGGCGCGGGTCCAGATTTCACGCGGCCGCTCAGCGGCCATGGGCAGTAGGTACTCGACGATCCGGGGCGGTGTCATGCCGGTGTCGATGTGCAGCAGAACGGGATCGGCCCGATCCATCACCCAGATATCGGTCCCGTCCACGGAGACCGCGCCCGCCACGAACTCCGAGTCGGTCGCGGGGACGTCGTCGAGATCCAGATCGAGCAGCACGCCCACCGGGACGTACGGGTCGTCGTCCGTCCGGGGCTCCTGGCTCGACCAGAAGATGTGCGGCGTCGCCTCGACCTCGGTCAGACGCTCGCTGCCCCCGATGCGGCGGATGCCGGTCGGCGTCTGTTCGAACAGTTGACTGACCACACGCACCCGCCGTACGCGTCCGCGCACCGGCGGAGGACTGTCGGGCCCCATGATCAAGTCGGCGAAGAGGGTTCCGCGGACCTCGACTCGGCCGGTGGTCGGCCGGTCCGCCCACCACGAGCAGGACCAGCCGTCGCCGGACAACTCGTGCAACCAGCGCAGGCCTCTCGCCGGATTGCTTCCGGGCATGCGCCCGTAAGTCGGCCGTGCGGTGGCTCGGAAGGTCTGCGTGTACGACGCGGATGGGGTCTCCGTCTCGCCGAATGTCAGGGAGGTTTCGACGAGGTCGCCCACCGCCGGCGGGTCGAGGGAACAGTCGTCGAGGATCCATCCGGGAACGAACACGGCGAGCGTGCGACGGGCCGATGCGATTGTCACCGTCATACCCCGCGCACTAGGGAGGACCGACGGGCGACGCCGTCGGGCGCGGGGGCACCAGGTCGGAGATTAGCAGGCATCTGCCCGAACGGGGCCTTTTCTGGATCTAATCGTTATCTTGACTAATTCCAGAAAAGGGGCATACTGGGATCATGCAACAAGGAGAGCACGACTTCGACCCCCGCGCCGAGCTGCGCGGCGCTGGTCTGCGGGTCACCGCTCCACGCGTTGCGGTCTTGAACACCGTTGCCGCCAATCCGCATTCGGATGCGGACCAGGTCGCCACCGAGGTGCGTCGTCAGCTCGGGTCGGTTTCGACGCAGGCGGTCTACGACGTGCTCGGGGCCTGTGTCCGCGTGGGGTTGTTGCGCCGCATCGAGCCCGCGGGTTCGCCGGCGCGGTACGAGACCCGCACCGCGGACAACCACCACCACCTGGTGTGCCGCTCGTGCGGCACGGTCGTCGACGTCGACTGCGTCGTCGGCCACGCTCCCTGCCTGGAGCCCTCGAGCAACCACGGCTTCGAGATCGACGAGGCCGAGGTGGTGTTCTGGGGCCTGTGTTCCGATTGCCGACACGATTCGGCGAAAACCGGGGCACAGTCCGTTACCAGCTCACAGAATCAAGACGATGTGCCCGGATCGGGTGGGTCGATCACTTCGAAGACAGCCACAGCCCGTCAGCGCCAAGGAGGCTTCGCACAATGACGTCCATTCAGCCACGTCCCACGACGAACGACTTCGGGATTCCCGTCAACAGCGACAACGAATCCCTCACCGCCGGGACGCAGGGACCCATTCTCCTGCACGACCACTACCTGATCGAGAAGCTCGCGCACTTCAACCGTGAGCGGGTGCCCGAGCGTGTCGTGCACGCCAAGGGTGGCGGCGCATTCGGCGAGTTGGTCATCACCGGAGACGTCAGTAAGTACACGAAGGCGAAGTTCCTTCAGCCGGGCAAGAAGACGGAGTCGCTGGTGCGCTTCTCCACCGTCGCCGGCGAGCAGGGCAGCCCCGACACGTGGCGCGACCCGCGCGGCTTCGCGATGAAGTTCTACACCGAGGACGGCAACTACGACCTCGTCGGCAACAACACGCCGGTGTTCTTCATCAAGGATCCGATCAAGTTCCCGGACTTCATCCACTCGCAGAAGCGGCTACCCGGGTCCGGTCTGCGCGACCACAACATGCAGTGGGATTTCTGGACGCTGCGTCCCGAGTCCGCGCACCAGGTGACGTGGCTGATGGGCGACCGCGGCATCCCGAAGACGTGGCGCCACATGGACGGTTTCGGTTCGCACACCTACCAGTGGGTGAACGAGGCCGGTGAGCGGTTCTGGGTGAAGTACCACTTCAAGACCGATCAGGGCATCGAGTTCCTCACGCAGGCCGAGGCCGACGAGCTGGCCGGTTCCGACCCCGATCACCACCGGGCCGATCTGTACGACTCGATCGAGCGTGGCGAGTTCCCGAGCTGGACCATGAAGGTGCAGATCATGCCGGTCGCCGAGGCGGAGGGCTACCGCTTCAACCCGTTCGACCTCACCAAGGTGTGGTCCCAGAAGGACTACCCGCTGATCGAGGTCGGCAAGTGGACCCTCAACCGCAACCCGGAGAACTTCTTCGCACAGATCGAGCAGGCATCGTTCGAACCGTCGAACGTGGTGCCGGGCATCGGCTTCAGCCCCGACAAGATGCTGTTGGGTCGCGTCTTCTCGTACGCCGACGCGCACCGCTACCGGATCGGCGCCAACTACGCCGAACTGCCGGTCAACCGCCCCAAGGCCGAGGTGAACTCGTACTCGCAGGACGGCTCCATGCGGTACACGTTCAACTCGCCGAGCACCCCCGTGTACGCGCCGAACTCGTTCGGTGGGCCGCACGCCGACCCGACGGTGGCGGGCGACGAGGGCATGTGGGGGTTCGACGGTGAGGCCGTGCGTGCCGGGTACATCGAGCACCCGGAGGACGGCGACTTCACGCAGGCCGGAACGCTGGTCCGCGAGGTGCTCGACGACGCGGCCCGCGAGCGGCTGGTGAACAACGTCGTCGGACACGTGCTGGGTGGAGTGAAGGAGCCCGTGCTCTCCCGCGTCTTCGACTACTGGAAGAACGTGGACGCCGAACTCGGCAAGAAGATCGAGGAAGGCGTGCGCGCCGGCCAGCAGTAGGCCGATCGCACGAGACCCGGGCCCGTCGAATCTCGACGGGCCCGGGTCTTCGTTCTTCCCTCCGATCGCCGCACTGTTTCGGTGCTGCCCGGCATGGGTAGTTCGGTCGGCAGAACCCGAGCGAGGAGGAAGAACAGTGCCGGAAGAACCTGATCGCCCCGATCTCGACGATGTCATCGAGCCGACCGTCGCCGCCCCCAAGGACCGACGGGAACACGGGAAGTTTCCGGATCGGCACGAGGACGACTACCTCGAACATCGTGTCCAGCAGGAACGCGTCGCGGCAGGACTCGCGGACTACGACCCGGACGAGGTCCCGCCCGCGAGTGAGTAGTCGGCTGCTGCGGCAGCGCGAGCAGACCATCCGTCGAGCGGGAAGGAAGTGCGGAGATGGCGACGTCCGACGAACACGACGAGCAGTCCGGCCGAGCAACCGCCGGTCAGTCCGGTCAGCCCGGTGAGCATCTGGAGCATCTGGTCGACGACATGGAGAAGAAGGTGGAGGAGGAACGCGACGAGCGCGGAGTCGAGGGCAGCGCCACCGACAGGCACCGGCGCGCGCCCATCGACACCGGCGACGAAGCCCCCGACTGAGCGGGGCCGTCCGGCTAGGGCAGCAGCCCCCACCAGTAGATGAGTGTCGCTGCCAACCACAGGAGCAGGGTGTCCATGATCGCCTCCCGAGAACTCGACGCCTGACTCCATCATGCGCCGTCCACGTCGGGTCTGCGACGTCGGTCCGGGCGCTCGACCTCGTCGCGTCCGGCTCGTCAGGGCTCGAGGAACCGGGCGAGGAACTCGATCAGGAAGCGCTCGGCGACCGCGGGCGGAAGCTCCTCGACGAGCGCGAGGATGTCCGCCTTCGGGCCGTCGAGCCCCGCCCTCGGATCGAGCCCGGCCAGCGCGAGGACGCCCGCACTGATCTCGCTGGTCAGCTCGGCCGGATCGATGTGCGCGGCCGCCGCGACGAACTCTTCCGGGGCGCTCGCCCCGGCGACGCCTCGGACACGATCGGCGGCCTTGGCGAGGGAGGTGATCAGATCGTCGATTACCGCCTCGGTGACCGGTGTGATCGTCAGGTGCGTCGTGCGTGGCAGTACGGTGCCGTCGGACTGGGTGTGGCGCGGCTGCGGCTGCAGCGCCCATCCGTCGTCGGCCGCGGCGTCGGACCAGCGGTGTGGATCGACGCGCCGCTCGGGTGGTGCCGTCTCGTCGGTCGCCACCGAGAGCAGGGGGCCCACCGGCTCACCGACGACGCGCAGACCCTCGAGGTCGTCGATCGCCTCCCGCAGGCGCTGCGTGGCGCGGGCCATCGGGGCGACCAGTTCCCGGAACCCGCACTCGCCCAGGGCTTGCGCGACGGCCCATGCTGCCGCGGCCGGCATCGCGCTGCGCGAGCCCAGCAGTGTGGGATTGACTACCGCGTAGCCGGGCCAGCGGGTGGTCGCGAACCAGTGCGCGCGGTGCCGCTCACGGTCGCGGAACAGCAACAGCGACACACCCTTCGGCGCGTACCCGTACTTGTGCAGATCCACCGACAGGCTCGACACCCCCGGCACCGTGAGATCCCAGCGGCGGTCCTCCAGGCCGGGCCACCAGGGCAGCACCCAACCGCCGATGCAGGCGTCGACGTGCAGAGCGACGTCTTGGGCGGAACACATCTCGGCGATCGGCGCGATCGGATCCAGGGCGCCGTGCGCGTACGACGGCGCGCTCACGACCACCAGGGCGACGTCGGGCGACAGGGCGGCCGCGACGTCGTCGGGGCGCACCCGCGCGGTCACCGGATCGACCGGCAGCACGTGCAGTTTCAGATCGAGGTGGTGCGCCGCCTTGTGGAACGCGGCGTGCGCGGTGGCGCCGACCAGCAGCGTCGGCCGGTGCTCTGCGCCGGTGCGGGCCCGCCACACGTCGCGCGCCGACTTCACTGCGAGCATGCAGCTTTCGGTACCGCCGCTGGTGACGCTGCCGACCACGTCGGGATCGCCGCCCGCGAGTACGTCCCGGCCGAGTGCGACGAGGTCCCGCTCCATCACCGCGATCGACGGAAACGTGGTGGGATCCAGTCCGTTGAGCGACTGCGCCCGCAGGGCGGCCGCGCCCGCGAGATCGGTCAGTTCGGCGACGCCCGGGTCGTACACGTACGACAGGAGGCGCCCACCCGACGTCGGGGCGTCGGAGGCGCGCAGCGCGTCCAGCCGGGCCAGGATCTCGGCGGGCTCGTTCCGCAACTGCATCAGTGGTTTCCGTTCTGTGCGTGGGCCGTCTCGGCCTCGAGTCGGTAGCGCAGCAGCGCGACGATGCTGAGCGCGGTGAGCACGGCCGGGGCGGCCGAGATGGCCAGGACTATGCCGTCGATCGCGGTCTGCGACTGGGTCACCTGCGTGTCGTCGGTGGACGAGACGAATCCGGTGACGGCGAGGATCACCAGCACCAGTGCGGGACCGAGTGCGAGGCCGATCGTCTCCACGGCCGTCCACACGCCGCTGAATGCGCCCGCGCGCACGGTGCCGCCTTCCCGGCGTTCGTGATCGCTGATGACGTCCGGCAGCATCGACATGCCGAGCATCTGCATGCCCGCGTATCCGACGCCGGCCACCGCCACCACCGCGTACACCCACCACCCGACACCGACGAGCAGACCGAGCAGCGCCACCCCGGCCGCGAGGAACAGACTCGACGCCAGCAGGTAGGCGCGGCGTTTGCCCCAGGACCGGACGAGCCACGACCACAACGGCATCACCGCCACCGCCGGGCCGACCAAGGCGGCGAACAGGAACGACACCGAGCGCTCGTTGCCGAGCACGTAGGTCGCCGCGTACTGCGCGGAGGCCAGCATCGTGCCCGTCGCGAAGGCCTGCAGAGCGGACGCGGTCACCAACATCCGGAACGGGCGGCTCGACCGGACGACCCGCAGCGACGCCGCGAACGACGCCTCCTCTCCGGTCGTGACCTCCGCGGGAGCCTGGCGGGGAGCGATCCTCGACGCCGCGAACATGCCCAGTCCCAGGAGCGCGCCCGCGACGACACCCATCACGAGGTACCCCCAGCGTCCCCCGCCGCCGAGTTCCCGAAGCTCCGGTCCGCCCGCGCCGAACAGCAGGATCGCGATGCCCAGCACGGCGACCCGCCACGCCATCAAGCGCGCCCGCTCGTGATAGTCGTCGGTGAGTTCGGCGGGCATCGCGATGTAGGGAACCTGGAAGAGACTGAAGGCCACTGCGGACGCGATGAACGCCACGCCCACCCACACCGCGCCCACCGTCGCGTCGACACCGTCGGGCACCGCGAAGGTGAGCGCGAAGAAGACCGGGAGCAGCGCGGCGCCGACCCGCAGGAACAATTGCCGACTGCCCGTCCGGCGGGCCCACGAATCGCTCAGCGTGCCGATCGCCGGATTGAGCACCACGTCGAGCGCCTTGGGCGCGAACACCACGAACGTGGCGACCGCGGCCGCCACGCCGAGCGTGTCGGTGAGGTAGTACGCGAGGACCAGCCCGGGCAGCGTCGAGAAGCCGCCGGTACCGACCGATCCCAGTGCGTAGCCGCGGATGGTCGCAGGGCTCAGCCGTGTCGCCGGCGGCGCGGAGGTGCTCGTCATGGCGTCAATCTAGGTGAGTATCCCGGCCTGAGCAGGCGGTTCGAGCGGCGTGTCGGTGGGCGTTGCTAGCGTCTGCTGAGAGGGGTCCGAGGCTGCCGCGTCGGGCCCCTCAGTCATAGATGGTGTGTTGTTCGTGCTCGAAAGGTGCTGTCCCAGATGGTGATGGGTGCAACCCATGCAATGTCCGGTGCCGCGGTCGGTCTCGCCGTCGCGGATCTGCTTCCGACGGACTGGGGCGGGCCCACCTCCACCGCCGAGACGTTCGCATTCGCGGGCGTGTGCGCGGGTGCCGCGCTGCTGCCGGACCTCGACACCACCCAGTCCACCGTCGCACGCTCGTTCGGGCCGATCTCGAAGGCCCTCGCCGCGGGGATCGACACACTCTCGCTCGGCGTGTACCGGGTGACGAAGGGCCGCAAGGACGCGAACCGGCGCGGCGGGCACCGCACCTTCACCCACACCGCGCTGTTCGCGATCGGCCTCGGGGCCGGAATCTCGGCGCTGGTCGGGCAGTTCGGCCGCCCCGCCATCATCGTCACGCTCTTCTTCACGTTGGGACTCGCGCTGCGAGGGCTGTTCGGGAGCTGGGCGCGGGACAAGGGGTGGCTGATCGTCACCGCGGTCTCCGCGTTCCTGTCGGTCCTCACCTGGCAGTGGTTTCCCGACCAGGTGGGGTCGACGGGCCTCGGTGTCGCCGTCGCGCTCGGATGCGCGACGCACTGCCTCGGCGACATGATCACCAAGGAGGGCGTGCCGTTCCTGGCGCCGTTCGTGCCGCTCGGCGGACGCCGGTGGTGGGAGTTGCGGTTGCCGTCGTTCCTCGCGATCCGCGCCGGCGGCGGGTTCGAACGAGCCTTCCTCGGGCCGGCGTTGACGCTCGTCGCCGTCGGTCTCGCGTTGTGGTCCGTCGACGGTGCGCCGGAGGCGATCACCGACGCGCTGCGCAACTCGGTGCAGGCGTCCGAGTAGCCACCCCGGAGGGTGGCTTCCGGCGATCGGCTGTCCGGGCTTACGCCCGCGCGCCGTCGAAGTAGCCCTCGAACCCGCTCGGTGCGTGGGGGCCGATGGCGAGCTGTTCGAGGACGCCCAGGCCCTGCCGGTCGCCCCACTGCACCCGCACGACCTGCTGGACGTGGATGTTCTCCGGGGCCGTGTTGTCGAGGTCCTCGACCGCGAACTCCTCCCCGCCTACAGCGAAGTCGCCGTGCCAGTTGCCGTGGCCCCAGGTCGGGTGGGAATAGCCCACACCCCGCTGTCGGAAGGTGAGCAGCGGCTCGAGCTCGATTCGACCGGCGTCCCCGTCGCCGCCGCGCACCTGCAGCGTCGCCCCCTCGGAACGTCGAAGGCCGGGTGCCCAACGGATCTCGTGCTCGACCTGCACGTGCGTGACGGGCAGGTTCGCGCCGACGACCGGACCGTCGTCGCCGATCACCGGCAGCACCACCGACGTCTCCGCCCAGCGGGAACCGCGTTCGTCCTCGAACACCATGTAGTGCAGGCACTGGTCCTCGAAGTGCAGCGGAGCGTAGAGGAAGAACACCTGGTGCTTGCGGGCCTGCGGTGCCGCCGGTGCGGGCTGGCCGACCGGTCGGATGCCCCACGAGCGGTCCTTGGTTCCGGAGACCGGACGGTCCAGGGAGATGTCCTCGTCACCGCTGCGCAGCGTGCCGCTCCAGGTACCGAGTTGAGTGAGGCGGGTGACGTCCATCATCAATGACGAACCGGAATACATTGTCTGCCGAGGCTCTTCGTGGGCCGACGTGCGGGCCCGGTAGGTGAGGTCGGCGACCAGGCCGAACTCCTCGGCGTCCACCCTGACGCGGTTCACGCGCAGTGGCTCGACGACCTCGATGCTGATCGGCCCGATCTTGGTCTCGGTGCGGTCCAAGGGAGCGAGTCCGGAGGCGAATACCGAGCGCTGCACCCCGTTGTGGACGACGCTGAACGACGCGTCGATGATGCCGCGGTTGGGGTAGACCCCGAGTCCGACCGCGAAGTAGACGTCCTCGGCGTAGCCGTTGAACCAGTAGCGGTCGTAGTGGTTGGGGTGCCCGTCGCCCGCGTGCGCGACCGGCAGCGGGGTCTGGTGGATGGGGTAGTCGTCGAAGGGCGTCAGCACAGCACGCCTCCGGCCTCGACGAACGTGCGCTCAGCCGTCACTGCTTCTCCCTGGAATCAGGTTTCACTTTCTGCGGACAGTAGTGAGCGTGTGTGACGCCGTCAACGACCAGGTCTCACCGAGTCGACGAGAATTACGGAACCACTGGCATTGAAATCGAACTTGTTCTAGTTTGACTCCCAGAGTGCGCGGCGAGCCGGTGTGGCCGCCTCCCCGACGAGACGAGCGGAGTCGAACCTGTGGAAGCTGGGCGGAGCGAGAGCGTAGGGAGCAAGCCGCGTAACGAGGTGTCCCGCAGGGGATTTCTCGGCCGGGCCGCCGGTGTCGCGGCGGGCGCCGCGGCGCTGGCCGGGATCGGATGGACCCCGGCGTTCGCGTTGCCGCCGGCCGGATCCCTCGGTTCCGCCGGCGGGCCGGTGTCCAACCTTCCGGTCCCGCCCGCCTTCCCGCAGGACATCCCACTGGCCCAGCAGGGCTACGTGAACTGGGCCAAGGACATCCGCTTCGACGCGGTGTGGACCGCCACCGCCCGCACCCCCGACGACGTCGTGCGGATCGCGAACTGGGCCAGAGACAACGGCTACCGGGTCCGCGCCAAGGGCACCATGCACGGGTGGAGCCCGCTCACCGTCGTGCCCGGAGAGAACGTCGAGAAGACGTTGCTCGTCGACACGATGACCCACCTGAACGGGGTGAGCGTGAACCCGAACGGCACTCCGGCGACCGTGACGGCCGGTGGGGGCGCAAGCCTCGAGGCGATCCTCACCGCGCTGCAGGGACACGGCCTGGGGTGGGCGAACTCGCCGGCGATCGGCGATCTCTCGATCGCCGGTGTCCTCGCGATCGGCGCGCACGGCGCCACCTATCCGGCGGCCGGGGAGACGGTCACGCCAGGCCAGTCGTTCGGGTCGCTGTCGAACCTCGTCACCGCGATGACCGCGGTGGTGTGGGACGCCGCCGCCGACCGCTACGTGTTGCGCGACTTCACCCGTGCCGATCCGGAGATCACGGCACTGCTCACGCATCTGGGCCGCAGCTTCGTCACCTCGGTCACCCTGCAGGCCGGCGCCAACACCCGCCTGCGCTGCCAGAGCATCATGGACATCCCGTGGCAGGAGATGTTCGCGCCCAAAGGATCACCGGGCCGGACGTACGAGCGGTTCGCCGAGGAGTCGGGCCGCGTCGAGGCCATCTGGTTCCCGTTCACCGACAAGCCGTGGCTCAAGATCTGGTCGCCGACGCCGGTGAAGCCGCCGGAGTCACGAGAGGTCTTCGGCCCCTACAACTACTTCTTCACCGACAACCTCCCCGAACCGCTCACCGACCTGCTGGGCCAGGTCGCGGGCGGGATCCAGGCCGCGACACCGGCATTCGGAGTGGGACAGCTCGCGGCGGTGCAGGCCGGGCTCGCACTCACCGACACCGACGACCTGTGGGGTTGGTCCAAGGACGTGCTGTTCTATCTGCGGCACACCACGATGCGGGTCACCGCCGGTGGCGGTGTGGTCGTCACCGAGCGCGCGAACATCCAACGGGTCGTCAACGAGTTCACGACCTGGCACAACAGCCGGATGTCGGAGCTCGCGGCGCAGGGGAAGTACCCGATCAACGGGCCCTTCGAGGTGCGGATGTGCAAGGTCGACGACGATGCCGAGGTGCTGGTCGAGTCGGCCGGCCCGCCGAACCTCTCGGCCGTGCGCCCGCGTCCCGATCATCCCGAGTGGGACACCTGCATCTGGATGAACGTCGTGACCCTGCCCGGCACACCGGGGGCGGCCGAGTACTTCCGCGAGATGGAACGCTGGATGGCGCAGCACTATTCGGGCGACTACGCGACGTTCCGGTCCGAGTGGGCCAAGGGCTGGGGCTTCACCGATCAGGGCGGCTACCGTGACGACGAGTGGCTCGGCCAGACCCTTCCGGCCGCGTACACGACGGGCATCCCGGCGTCGGGCAATTTCGCAGCTGCCCGTGCGTCGCTCAATGCGCACGATCCGCATCGTGTCTTCGCGAACAGCTTCCACGATCGGTTGCTGCCGTAGTTCGGCGGCTTATTCGGCTGCAGCGGCGGCGTGGCCGTAGTAGACCAAGGGGTATGGAACCTTCCCGAATTGCCCGGATGGTCTCGCTGCCGGCCCTCGTGCTCGCCGCCGCGGTCTGGGGTGCCCCCTCGGCCGCGGCGGATGTCACCGATCTCGAGGTCCTGCCCGGCCTGAGCGTCGGAGCGGCGACCCCGTTCGGCGCCGGGTGCACGTACCTCATCGTCGCCGAGACGTCGGACTCAGTCGGGACGCCGAGTGACGAGGGCGTCGGGATAGTCGACTACAACCGGGCCTCGTCCTTCCCGCTCCAGGAGTTTGCGTGGGATCACATCTCGCCCTACTGGCAGAACCCGGTGATCTTCGACCACGCCTTCATGCTCTGGACCCCGACGGCGCCCGGCGAACACGCGCTCATGGCGTACCAGACGTCGGCGGGTGGGCCGGTGGAGAAGGTCATGGTCAATCCCGCGCTTCCACTGGGCCCCCTCTGTTTCGTCGCGCCCTGAGCCGGCGCCCCACACGTCGCAGGTGGAGAGGATCCGAGCGCCGATGCACCAGCGGCCACAGCCCGCCCACGGTGTTGAAGAGGCCGTGGGCTTGGCCAGTCCGAGTCTGGTGGGCGGGACGTTCGGTGGAGCTGTCATACCGCGTCGCTTACCCGTTCCTCGGTCGGTGAACCGTGCCTGTCGCATGGTTCGTCGTCGCGATCGGGGGGTATGCGTCGGTCCATGGTCGAAGACAACGCGTCGCACGCGGGGCACCTCTCGACGTTGGCGCTGTACGGGCTCTCGGTCGCCGCGACCGTCGGGGTGGCCACCGTGACGAAGCGCCCGCTGCGGGGCCGGATGCGAATGCGGGATCTGGTGGTGGCTGCCGCGGCCGCACAGAAGCTCTCGCGCACCGTGACCAAGAGTTCGGTGACGCGGCCGTTGCGCGCGCCGTTCGCCGAGCCTGTGGACGGCGGCGGTCCCGGCGAGGTCGCCGACGTGCCCGCCGGGAAGGGGCTGCGGTCGAGCATCGGGGAACTGCTCACCTGCCCGTTCTGCATGGACGTGTGGGCGATCTCCGGGCTCACCGCCGGGCGGGTGTTCGCCCCGGCGGCCACCGGAGTGGTCACGGACGCGCTGGCGGCGCTGGCGGGTGCGGACTTCCTCCAGCTCGCCTATGCGCGGGCACAGCAGGCGGCGGAATGACGGGCCGGTCGAACGACGAGATGGAGGGCACAATGCCGCCTGGCGAGCTCGAGTCCGTAGTCCTGCACGGTGACGTACTGCGATTCGTCGACGTCGGTTCCGGGCCTCCGGTGGTGCTGGTACACGGTCTGCTCGGTTCGCACGAGTCGTGGGGCCCGCAGATCAGCCAGCTGTCCCGGAAGTACCGGGTGGTGGCACCGGACCTCTTCGGTCACGGGGCATCCGACAAACCGGCCGGTGACTATTCGTTGAGTTCCCACGCGGCCACCCTCCGGGACCTGGTGGAACATCTCGGAATCTCCTCGGCGTCGTTCGTCGGCCATTCGCTCGGTGGCGGAATCGTGATGCAGCTGACGTACTTGTTTCCCGAACGGGTCGATCGCCTGTGTCTGGTGGGCAGTGGCGGACTCGGAACGGAAGTGAGCCTGCTGCTCAAGGCCGCCACCCTGCCCGGGAGCGAGCTGGTGCTGCCGGTCCTGGCGTCCGACTGGGTGCGGCGCAACACCGAGGGCGTGCTCGACCAGCTGGGCAGACACCTGGGCCGGTTCGGATTTCCGGCGCAGCCGAGTCGCAGTGCCGCCGAAACGTGGCGAACGTTCAAGACGGTGTCCGACAAGCCGACGAGGGACGCCTTCCTCGCGTCCACCCGCGCGGTCGTGGGACTGCGCGGGCAGACGGTCAGCGCCAAGCAGCACTTCGCGAGATTCGAGTCGCTTCCATCGCTTCTGGTGTGGGGTGGCAAGGACCGGATGATTCCCGCCGCGCACGCCGACAACCTCCGTCGCGTCGTCCCCGGGAGCCGCGTCGAGATCTTCCCCCGAGCAGGTCACTTTCCGCAGCTGGACGAACCGGAGCTGTTCCTCCGCGCACTCGACCGGTTCCTGGAAGAGGATGCGGCCAGTTAGTGGAGAGCCGAGGATGTGCAACGACGAGGCCCGGCACCGAAATCGGTGCCGGGCCTCGTCGTGAATGGAACGGTTACTGCTTGCTGCCCAACAGGTTCTGCAGATCATCGAGCACGATCATCGCGCCGGTGGGGCCGAGCGCGAGGAACCACGTCTCGTCGGACACCGGGACGGCCTTGCCGTTCTTCACCGCGCTCATGCCGGCCCACAGCGGACCGCCGAGCACCTGCGCCTCGGCGGTGGTGTCGGGCTTGCCGTAGGTGGAGTAGAAGATCCAGTCGCCGTCGGCCTGCGTGATGGTCTCGGGGCTGACCTCGACGGCCAGTTCCTCGATGTTCTGGATGTCGGGGCGGCGCAGTCCGACGTCCTGCAGGATCACGCCGATGAACGACAGGTTGCCGTACAGGCGGGTCTTGCCGGACATGAAGCGCACCAGCGAAATCGACGGATCGCCCTGGATGCTGTCGCGAACCTCGGTTGCGCGGGCCTGGTAGTCGTTGAGCACCGACTCGGCCTTCGTCTCCTCACCGACCGCGTCGGCGACCAGTAGGAAGTTCTCCTTCCACGGGAAGCCGGGCCGGATGCTGAACACCGTCGGAGCGATCTCCGCCAACCGCGGGTACGTCTTGTCGGCGCGCAGCTTGCTGCCGAGGATCAGATCCGGTTGCAGCGCGACGATGGCCTCGAGGTTGAGGTTGTTGGTGGTGCCCACGTCGGGGACGCCCGCCAGCTTGTCCGCGAGATACGACGGCTGCCCGGCGAGGCCCTCGGGGTTCGCGATCCCGACCGGCGTGATGCCGAGCGAGAGGACGTCGTCGAGTTCGCCGCCGTCGAGCACGACGACGCGCTCGGGCTTCTTCTCGATGACGGTCTCGCCCAGCGCGTGCTTGACGGTGCGCGGGAACTGACCGGGCTGCGCGTCGCTGCCCAACTCCGCGGTCGCGGTGTCGGCGGTCGCGAACAGGCGGCCGCCGGTCGCGACCTCGGTGTTGCCGGCCGGGCCGTCGGCGGCGGTGTCGGAGGAGCCGCACGCGGTGGCGGCGAACACGGTCGCGAAAGCGACCATCGCGATACGAACCGAGGTCCGCTTGCGCAGAGAGGATCGAACGAACATTAGGCCAGGCTAGCCTGCGGGCTCGGTGATCTTCGTCTCGGGTGTCACCGGACCTCGAATACGAATTCCACCTCGACCGCCGACCCGCGGGGGAGTTCGGCCAGTCCGATCGCCGACCGGGCATGTCGCCCGGCTTCCCCGAACACCTCGACGAGGAAGTCCGAGGCGCCGTTGATCACCACCGGCTGCTGGGTGAAGCCCTCCGCGGACGCCACGAAGCCGACCACCTTGACGGCCCGCACGACGTTGTCGATGCCGACCAGATCGTCGACCGCGGCCAGAGCGTTGAGAGCGCACAGGCGGGCCGCCGCAGACGCGTCCGCGACCGACACCGTTCCGCCGACCTTTCCGGTGCAGGTGCACGTTCCGTCGACGAGGGGGAGTTGGCCCGACGTGTAGACGAGATCACCCGTGCGCACAGCGGGCAGGTACGCGGCCGCGGGCACGGCGACCGGAGGTAGTTCGGTGCCGAGTGCGTGCAGCCGTTCGGTCCACGTACCGGTCGTTGCGCTGTTGGTCATGGTTCTCTGAACTCCTTCGGTGTGGAAAGGGTTACGCCCTACCGGCCGGCAGGATGTGGGGATTGAGCAGGTGCGCAGGGTCCAACGCTGCCCGGATCGACCGCATGACGTCGAGGTCGACCTCGGTGCGACCGAGACCGATCCACAGCGCCTTCGCGCGTCCGACGCCGTGCTCGGCGCTGATGCTGCCGTTGTGTCGGGTGACGCGCCTGAGCACCAGGTCGGTGATCGCCTCGCGCTGGTCCACCGCCACGTCCAGGAGGTTGACGTGGATGTTGCCGTCGCCGAGATGACCGAAGCAGATGGCGCGCACGGACGGGGCCGCGTCGGCGAGATCCTCGCCCAGCGCCGTCAGGAACGATTCGATCTCCCGCAGAGGCGTGGAGAGATCCAGCTTCAGTGGGGGCGTCGTCGATTCGGCACCGACCGACTCCGTGTGCCCTTCGCGGTACCGCCAGAGCCGGTGCGCGGGACCCTCCTCCACCACCGCATCGAGGACGGAATCCGCGGATTCCTGCAGGACACCGAACAGCACGTCCTGCGCCGAATCCTGACCCGACACCTCGACCAGCAGGTAGAAGGGTGCATCGGCGTCGAGGGGAGCCCGGAGTCCGCAGTGGCTGCGGACCAGGTCGACGCCGGCCCGCGTCATGAGTTCGGCAGCCTCGAGCGTCAGACCCGCCCGCCGGACCGCCGCCGTCACCTCGAGTGCCGCGCCGACGTCGTCGACACCGACGAGAGCCACCTGCGTCTCCCGGGAGGGGACGACCAACCGCATGAGAACCCGGGTGATCACCGCCAGCGTCCCTTCCGCCCCGGCGAGCAGTCCCGGCAGGTCGTACCCGACGTTGTCCTTGGTCAGTTCCTTCCACCGAGTCAGGATCCGGCCGTCCGCCAGGACTGCTTCGATTCCGAGCAACTGGTGACGGGTGTTGCCGTTCTTGATCATTCGGATTCCGCCGGCATTCGTGGAGACGATGCCGCCCAGGGTTGCCGTGTCGCGGGATGCGAGGTCGATACCCAGATCCAGGCCGATCTCGCGGGCGGCCTGCTGGGCCCTGGCGACCGTGACCCCGGCCCCGGCGGCGATCGTCAGACCCACCGGGTCGACCTGTTCGATCCGGGTGAGGCGCGCGGTGCTGAGCACCACTTCGCCCTCCATCGGCACGGAACCCCCGACCAGTCCGGTGTTGCCGCCCTGCGGTACCACCGCGACACCGGCGCGGTGGCACACCCTCAGCACGGCGGCCACCTGCTCGGTGTCGGCGGGACGCACCACGGCACGGGTCCGGCCGACCCAGTGTCCGGTCCAGTCGATCACGTACCCGGCGACGACGTCGGGGTCGGTGAGCACGTGGGCCCGGCCGACGACGGTCGCCAGCGCGTCCACGAGTTCCAAGGTCTGCACTGTCTTTCCTCCTACTTGCTTCGGCTGACGAGGCGGCCGGCCCGCGCGCCGGTGACCTTGCCGTCGAGGACGGCGGGCGTGCCGTTGACCAGCACGGTCCGCACGCCGCGCGCGAGTTGCCAGGGATCGTCGAACGTCGAGGCGTCGTCGACGGTGCTCGGGTCGAAGACGACGACGTCGGCTGCCGCACCCACTGCCAGGACCCCGCGATCGTCGAGTCCGATGCGGGACGCCGGCAGGGATGTCATCTTCCGGATCGCCTCCTCGAGGCGGAGCGTGCCCTGCTCGCGCACGTAGCGGCCCAGCACGCGGGGGAACGTGCCGAAACTCCGTGGGTGCGGGCGGCCCGCGCCGGTGGGGGTGAGCACCCACCCGTCGCTGGCGACGGCGACCCAGGGGTGTGCCAGCACGGTTCGGACATCGTTCTCGTCCATGGCGTGGTTGACGATCGCGACCGAACCCTGATGGGCGGCAAGCACGTCGAGTGCGGCCTCCGCGGCGTTTGTGCCCCGCTCCGCACCGATCTGCGAGATCGACATGCCGATGCAGGTATCGAACTCACCCGCCGAGAGGTCCGCGATCACCACACCGTCCGGATCGATGTCGCGCCCGAATCGGGCACGCAGCTCGTCGGCGATCCGGGTGCGCTGCACGGGATCGGCGAGCCGAGCCAGGAGCGCCTCGCGTCCGCCGTCGACCGCCCACCGGGCCAGTCGCGACGAGAGGTCCGTACTCGAAGCGGTGTACGGGTACACGTCCGCGGTCACGTCCACACCACGCGCCCGGGCGGCGTCGATCAGTTCGAGTGCACGGTCGACGGCACCCCAGTTCTCGGGTCCCATCGCCTTCAGATGGGAGATCTGGAGGCGGGCGCCCGCGGCCTCCGCGACACCGATCGCCTCCTCGACCGCTGCGACCATCCCGGACGTCTCGTCGCGCATGTGCGTCGAATACAGCAGTCCGGATGAGGCGGCCGCGGCGACCAGGGCCCGGAGCTCATCGGTGCCGGCGAACAGTCCCGGCATGTAGATCAGGCCCGTCGAGAACCCCACCACACCCGGCGCGCCGGCCGAGTCCCGGACGATCCGGCACATCTCGTCCAGCTCGGATGCCGTCGGCGGCCGGTTCTCGGCGCCGACGACACTGCTGCGGAGCGCGTTGTGCCCGAGCTGCAGCCCGACGTTGACGGCCGGGCGGGTGGCCTCGAGGGCCGTGCCGAATCCGCGCGCGTCGGTCCAGTCGCAGGGGAGGGGGGTCTCGGTGAAGACGGTGGCGAGCTCGGTCTGCGTGGGATCCGGGAGCGGGAACGGGGAGTGCCCGCAGTTGCCCGCGATCAGCGTCGTCACACCCTGTGCCAGTTGGGTTTCCGCGGCCGGATGGGCCGGAAGCGTGAAATCGGCGTGCGAGTGGAGGTCGACGAATCCGGGGGCGATCACGGCCCCGGACGCATCGATGGTTGTGCGAGCGGTGAACGGCCCCTCGCCGATCGCCGCGATTCGCCCCGCGGTGATCGCGACGTCGGCGCGCCGCGCGGGCGTACCCGTTCCGTCGACGACCAGTCCGCCCGTGACGGTGATGTCGTAGTCCACGAGTGCTGTCTCCTAACGGGTTTCGACGAACATGATCACGGCGTACATCACGGTCGCGGGCACGAGCAGGCACCAGCCGGTGATCAGCATGTTCCGCAGACTCGTCGACTGTGCGAGGCCCAGTGCGCCGAACTGGTTGGCGTTGGGGAAGGGGCCGTACGTGTCGGCCTTGGACGCGAACAGCAGCACGATCACCCAGGTACTCGCACCGACACCGACGCTCGTCGCGATGTCGCCGAACAACTTGTCGAGCAACACCACCTGGGCGGCGGTGGCGCCGGGCACTCCGACCCAGCCCAACAGCGAGATCGCCACCGCGAACGGGAACGGGCCCATGTCCTGCAGGCTCGCTCCGTAGGACTCGATGACCACGGTGAACGGGTCGATCAGGTTCACCGCGTTGAACAACACGGCCAGCAACCAGAACATCAGGAAGATGTTGACGAGCGTGGCGGCACCCCGATAGATGTGCTCGGCGATCTCGGTGGGCGTCAATCCGCCGGCGACACCGGTGACCATCGCGAGCACCGGAAGCGCCAGCAACGGGAAGGCCGTGCCCGCGGACGTGACCGTGGCATAGACGACGCTCGCCAGGAGTGCCACGGCGAAGACCGCGGTGGCGCGGACGGAGTGGGCCGCCTCGGACGAGCCGTCGTCGGTGAACATGTCGTCGCTGTAGAAGTCGTCACCGTCGCGCTCGGTCCGGCGCTGCATCCACGGCACCACGACCAGACCGAGGACGAGGGACAGCACCGCCAGCGGCCCGGCGCCGTAGAGGACGTACTGGAGGTAGCCGACCTCGGCGGCGTCCATGATGGCGATGTTCGAGCCGGCGAACGGGGCCAGGGCCAGGCCGGCGCACCCGCCGATGAACAGTGTCGATGCGGTCGCGCTGCGCGTGAAGCCCATCCGGGCGGCGATGGGCAGCAGCAGCGGCGCGGCGATGGCGAGCGCTCCGGCGAGCGTGCCGAGGGCCGCAACCAGGATCAGACAGGAGATCATCATCCCGAAAGTGACTGCGGCGCGGCTGCGGTCGCCCGCCACACGCATCACGGCCCGCACGATCTGACCCGCCACACCCGTCGCGCGCAGCACCTCGGCCAGGCCTGCGCCCAGCACGATGATCAGTCCGATCATCGTGATCTGGTCGCCCACCGACTCGCCGAGGATGTTCGCGGCCGCAGCCGGCGCCGGCATCAGGATCAGCAGCGCGGAGGCGATCGCGACCACGGTCGCGACCATGATGTCCATGCCGAGGAGCGCGAGCAGTGCGTACAGGCCGATGGGGAGCAGTCCCCACTGGGTGGGGCCGTCGACGACGATGCCCGCCGCCACGGACAGGGCGAGTCCCACGGCGGCCAGCACGGAGGCCGGAAGGGGGGTGCGTGGCCGCGGAGGAGCCTGCGGAGTCGGCGCGGTCACCGGCGCGGTGACGGGGGTGTCCTGGGGCATTTCACTCCTCGAAGTAGTGAAAGTCCGTCGTGACAGACGAACGGGTGGGGGAGAGGAGGTCAGCTTCCCCCGGGCCCCGGCGACACGTCCAAGTCGCATTTGCGAACGTGTGATCGTTTTTTCTTATAGTCACCGGGTGAACCTCCACAGGGCCCGATATCTGGTGTCGGTTGCGAACCACATGAACTTCACCCGCGCGGCCGCCGACCTCAACGTCGCGCAGTCGGCCCTCAGCCAGCAGATCAAGGTTCTCGAACGCGAGATCGGGGTGACCCTCATCGATCGGCGCGGACCGCGGATCGGCCTCACGGAAGCCGGTCGGGTGGCTGTGCAGGAGGCGCGGTACCTGATCGTGGCCGCCGACCGGGCGGTGGCACGGATCCGCGCGGCCGCGCGGGACTCGGGAGAACTGCGGATCGCCCACACCCGGTCGTGGGCGGGCGGCTCGATCGCGAGCGCCATCCGTGAGTTCCGGGCCCGCTATCCGGACGTGGCGATCGACGAGCACCGGGGGTTCACCGCGCGCAACCTCGAACTCGCGTCGGAGGGCGTGGTCGACGTCGCGGTCGTGCGTCCCCCGGTCGATGGCGCACACGACCTGGTGGTGCGGGTGATCGATCGGGAGGAGTTGCTGCTCGCGGTGCCGGCGTCGCACGAGTTCGCGCGGCAGTCGTGGGTGGCGCCCGAGCAACTGGCCGAGCAGCCGGTGGTGTTCTGGCCCCGCGTCAACGGTCCCGGAATGTACGACGCCATCGTCGAGCAGTTCTGGTCCGGGACCGGACCCCGCGTGGTGCGCAACGAGGCCGACGACGAGCAGGTGCTGCACGCGGTCGCGGCGGGGGTCGGCATCGCGCCGATGCCGGCCGGGCGGGCCGCCGCCTTCCGGGTCTGCGGCGTGCACCTGTGCACGGTGGCCGGACCGCCCAAGTATCTGGACGTCGGCATCGCATATCGGCGCGACAACCCCAACGTCGCGCTGCGGAGCTTCCTCGAGCTGTGCCGACTCGCGGCAGAGGAGAACTGACGAGAAAAGACCCCGTCCGCACGAGCCGGACGGGGTCTTTCTGTTCTTCACTGGTCGGGGTGGCGGGATTTGAACCCACGACCTCTTCGTCCCGAACGAAGCGCGCTACCAAGCTGCGCCACACCCCGGTGTTGAACCTCGGATAGCTTACAACACTGTTTCACCGGGGGTTAAATCGGCTGGTCAGCGACGCAAAACGGCACTTTCGACGGCGGCGGAACCGCGACCGGTCGCGGTCTCCTCACGCGGCGCGGGGACGAGCGTGAGCAGGGTCGCCTCCGGGCGGCAGCAGAACCGCGCCGGTGCGTACGGCGACGTGCCGACGCCGGCGGACACGTGCAGGCGCGTGTGCGCTCCCCACCGTGACGGCCCCTTCACACGCGAGCGGTCCAGCTGGCAGTTGGTCACCAGGGCGCCGTAGAACGGCAGGCACAGCTGGCCGCCGTGTGTGTGGCCGGCCAGGATCAGGTCGTAACCGTCGTCCGCGAAGCGATCGAGGACCCGCGGCTCGGGGGAGTGCGTGATCCCCAGCTTGAGCTGCGCCAGCGGGTTGGGCGGACCGGCAATCGTGTCGTAGCGATCACGCTTCAGGTGCGGGTCGTCGACGCCGGCCGCGTCGATCCGCACGCCGGCGACCTCGAGTTCGCGGTGCACGTGCGTGACGTCGAGCCAACCGCGCTCGGTGAACGCCGCCCGCAGATCCGCCCAGGGCAGCGGCGCGCCGAGCACGCGGCGGTGCTCCTTCTTGAAGTACTTCATCGGGTTCTTCGGCTTGGGCGCGAAGTAGTCGTTGCTGCCGAAGACGAACAGACCGGGGCGGGCCAACAGTCCGCCCATCGACTGCACGACCGCCGGAACGGACTTCATGTGCGACAGGTTGTCGCCGGTGTTGACGACCAGGTCCGGATCCAGCCGGTCCAGCTCACGCAGCCAGTTCTGCTTGAGCTTCTGGTTCGGCATCATGTGCAGATCGCTGATGTGCAGCACCCGCAGCGTCGCTGATCCCGGTGCCAGGACGGGCATCGTCGCCTCGCGCAGGGCGAAGGCGTTGCGCTCGATGAGCGAGGCGTAACCGACGCCCAGAGCGGCGGCGCCCGCGGTGGCCAGCGCGGACCGGTTCAGGGTGCTGCGGGCGGGGAAGCGGCGAGACAGATCAGACACCATTTCAGAATACGGGTGTCCGCAATGAAGGTGCAGGACACCGCGTCGGGCGCGTACCGTTCGGCGCATGGCCGATACCGCACCCACCCTCAAGTCCACGCTCCGCGCCGACCTCACCGCCGCGATGAAGGCCAAGGATCAGCTGCGGTTGTCCACGCTGCGCATGATCATGGCCGCGATCCAGACCGAGGAGACGTCCGGTAAGGAGGCCCGCGAACTCACCGACGACGAGGTCATCAAGGTGCTGGCCAAGGAATCGAAGAAGCGGGGCGAGGCGGCCGAGGTCTACACCGAGGCCGGACGCGGCGAACTCGCCGCCAACGAGCGGGCCGAGGCCCAGGTCATCGACGAGTACCTGCCGACACCGCTCACCGACGCGGAACTGGCCGACGTCGCGGACACCGCGATCGCGCAGATCGCCGAGGAGATCGGGGAGCGCCCCGGCATGCGGCAGATGGGCCAGGTCATGAAGGCCGCCACCGCCCTCGCCGCCGGCAAGGCCGACGGATCCCGGATCTCCAAGGCCGTCAAGGACCGCCTGTAGCGCCGACGGATCGTCTTTCGATCGTTTCTGTCCGTAACGACCGAATCCCCGTGCAAGATCGACTTCATGATGGAGGGCTGCCAAGCCCTCCACGGGGAGGAGATCGGCATGGGGTGGATCGGTTCGAGGACAGGACGTTCGCTCGTAGTGGCGTTCGGTATGGCCGCTGCCGTCGCGGTGGCCACACCGGCGACCGCGTCGGCCGCGGTGGTTCCGGGTGAGCTCGTCCAGATCGACTGGCTCGCGACGAACGGCGGCGAACGCGGGATCTTCAGGTTCGCCTTCCCGGTTACCATCGACGAGATCGGCGTGACCGGTCCGGGGCAAACCCTCTCCGTCGGCCAGCATTTCGGTTTCCAGAACTGGCAAAACGGCTACATCGGCCTCGAGATCGAGCGCCCGACCGCGGACGGACCGCTCGTCGCACGCACGGTCTTCAGCTACTTCGGTCCCGACATCCAGTACGCCGGATGCGGTCCGATCAATCCCGGGCCCGTCTGGTAGAAGGGGTTGGCCAGGATCTGCTGCGCCTTCTCGGGTGACGAGTGCTCGAGCACCATCTCGTCGAACGTGCGCCGCATGTTCAGCATCATCGCGTGCAGTTCCCCGGTGGAGCCGGGGGCGAGCTGTACCAGCTGGGGCTCGTTGTCGAGGTCCTGGACCCCGAGTGCCTGAGCGAGCCGGCGAGCCGGATCGATCGTCAGCACCGCGACGCGTCGACCCTGCTCGGCCGCCCGCAGAGCCATCGACGCGGCGGTGGTCGTCTTGCCCACACCGCCCGCGCCGCAGCACACGACGATCCGGGTCTTCGGGTCCGTCAGAACCGTGGACAGATCGAGGGCCGGTGCCTTCCGCGGCGGGTTCATCGCACGCCCTGCTCGGTCAGCCGCTCGGCCAGCTCGTAGAGCCCCCCGAGGTCGACGCCGTCCACCAGTGCCGGCAGATGCATGCGGGCCACCTTCACCTCGTCGAGTCGATCTGCGCTCTCGTCCTGCGCGGCCAGGGTGGCCGCGTGCTCGATGGTCTCGGTCAACAGACCCGCGAAGTCGTCGTCGGACAGCTCGATCCCGGCGGTCGCGAGCCCGGATCGGACCGCGTCGGCGTCGATCCGTCCCTTGGCGGCGTCGGCCTGTGCCTCCCGCGGCAGGAACCGGCTGTCGTTGCGGTTGACGATCACCGTCCCGAGATGGAGGTCGGCGGCGCGCAGTTCGGTCACCGCATCCGCGGTTTCCTGCACGGGCAGCGCCTCGAGCAGCGTCACCAGGTGCACGACGGTCTGCTCCGAGTGCAACAGCCGCACCACACCCTGGCTCTGCGAGTGGATCGGCCCGCCCTTCGCCAGCTCCGACATCGCGCGGGTGACGTCGAGGAACTTGCCGATCCGGCCGGTGGGGGGCGCATCGACTACGACGGCGTCGTAGACCGGGCGGCCGGCCTTGTCGGTGCGAACTACGCACTCCTTGATCTTGCCGGTGAGCAGCACGTCGCGCAGGCCCGGCGCGAGCGTCGTGGCGAACTCGACGGCGCCGATCTTCTTCATCGCGCGGCCCGCGAAGCCCAGGTTGTAGAACATGTCGAGGTATTCGAGGAACGCGGTCTCGAGATCCACCGCGAGCGCGAACACCTCGCCGCCGCCCTCGGCGGTCGCGATCTTCGTCTCCTGCGGCGGCAGCGGGGGCACGTCGAACAGCTGCGCGATGCCCTGCCGACCCTCGACCTCGACCAGGAGGACGCGTCGGCCCCCGGCGGCCAGCGCGAGCGCCAGTGCCGCGGCCACGGTGGACTTCCCGGTCCCGCCCTTACCGGAGACGAAATGCAGGCGCGCCGCGTCGGCGACGGGCGGCCAGGCCTGCCCCTCGGCGTCGGGCCGCTCCTGCGCGGCTGTGTCTGTCGGTGCTGCCACGGGGACGAGCCTATAAGTCGGAGGGCAGGAATGTGCGGGGGATAGGCTCAGCGTCATGAGCGAATTGACTACCTGGGAGTATGCGACCGTGCCGCTGCTGACGCACGCGACGAAGGCGATCCTCGATCAGTGGGGTGGAGACGGCTGGGAGCTGGTCACCGTCCTGCCCGGCCCGACGGGCGAGCAGCACGTCGCGTACCTCAAGCGTCCGAAGGGCTGACCCGGGTGACCGACACTGCACAGTCCTGGACCGCGCGACTGGCCGAGCTGGGCATCGAACTGCCGCCCGTCGCGGCCCCGGTCGCGGCCTACGTGCCTGCGGTCCGTTCCGGAGATCACGTCTACACCTCCGGCCAACTGCCGTTCGTGGACGGCAAGCTGCCGCTCACCGGCAAGCTCGGCGGGGGCGTGTCCGACGCCGATGCCAAGAACGCCGCGCGTACGTGTGCGCTCAACGCGCTCGCTGCGATCGACGCGCTCGTGGGACTCGACTCGATCGTGCGGATCGTCAAGGTCGTCGGCTTCGTCGCCTCGGCCGAGGGGTTCACCGGCCAGCCCGCGGTGATCAACGGTGCCTCGGAATTCCTCGGTGAGGTCTTCGGCGACGCCGGCATCCACGCCCGCTCGGCCGTCGGTGTGGCGGAACTGCCGCTCGGCTCGCCCGTCGAGGTGGAGATCATCGCCGAGGTGCGCTGAGCGCGCCCCACGCCGACTGAGCCGCATCCCTGGAAAGGGGATGCGGCTCAGTTGTTTTCGATGGCCAGTGCCGGATGGTCCAGCAGTGTGCGCATGCACCGCTCGGCGAGATCCGCGGGACCGCCCGGTCCGGTGGTGGGTGCGTCGGTTGCCGCCCACGTCTCGACCGCGATGCGCATCGCGGCGTTCACGGCCGCGGCGGTGAGTCGGACGACCATGGGGTCCGCGTCCGGGTCCATCCGCGTCGCGAGGGCGCCGACCAACCCCTCCTCCGAATCGTGTTGCACCCGAAGCCACACCGCGTGCAGTCCCGGTTCGTCGTGCACGGTCCGCAGGAGCCCGCGGGTCCAGTGCAGCATCTCCTCGGCCACGTCGTCGGCCGGGGTGAGGGCGCGTCGGGTCGCGCTCTCGATCGCGTCGCGCACCGACGACCCGGCAGTAGGGTCCGAGTCCTCGGTGAGGTAGGCGATCCAGCCGGTCACGCCGCCCGCGAGCAGGGGTGCGACGGCCTCTTCCTTGGTGCGGAAGTAGCGGTAGAACGTGCGCAGTCCGATACCGGCCGCGGCCGCGATCTCTTCCGCGGTCACCGCCGATGCGCCTCGTGTGGAGAACAGTTCGCCCGCACGGCGCGAGATCTCGAGTTGTGTCGCCGCCTTGCGTCGCTCGGTCAACGACGTCACGGGCTGCAGGCCGGGCATATCGGGTCCTCCGCTCGTATCGAATCGCAGACTACCGGTTCTGTTCGGGACAATTGCGTGACACGACGTGCCATGAAGGCCTACTGTGCCAGTGGGCTGCACCACACACTGTAAGCGAACAGGAGAGAAAATGAAGCGATTCGAAGGCCGCCGCGTACTCGTCACCGGCGCCGGGTCCGGCATCGGTCAGGCCACCGTCGCCCGCATCCTCGAGGAAGGTGGCACCGTCGTCGGCGCCGACGTGTCGGAGGCCGGGCTCGAGGTGACGCGTGAGCGCGCCGCCGCAGCCGGCACCGCCGACCGGTTGACCACCACCGTCGTGGACATCTCGAACGAGGACTCGGTGCGGGAGAACATCGGCGGTGCCGTCGAGACGCTCGGCGGACTCGACGTCCTGATCAACGCCGCCGGCATCCTGCGTTCGTCGCACACGCACGAGACCACCCTCGACTTCTGGAACAAGGTCGTCGGGGTCAACCTCACCGGCACCTTCCTGGTCACCCGCGAGGCGCTGCCCGCGCTGCTCGAGTCGGGCAAGGGCGTCGTGGTGAACTTCAGCTCCACGTCCGCGCACTTCGCGCACCCGTACATGGCCGCGTACGCCGCCACCAAGGGCGGCATCCGCTCCTTCACGCACGCGATCGCGCTCGAGTACGCCAAGCAGGGTCTGCGCGCCGTCGCCGTCGAGCCCGGCAGCATCGCGTCCGGCATGACGAGCGACCCGGGCTTCCCCGAGGGTGTCGATCCGAGCCTGATCGGCAAGCTGTACCCGTGGATCGGCGAGGGCTTCGCGCCGCCGGAGGACGTGGCCGGCGTGATCGCGATGCTGGCCTCCGACGACGGCAAGTTCGTCACCGGCACCGAGATCCGGATCGACGGCGGCACCCATATGTGAGTGCACCTGCGCCGCACCAGGTGTCGGGTGGCGCGACCGGCAGCGGTCCGGAGTCGTACAGTGATGTCGGTTTCGAGTGCCCGGATTCTCCGGGTCCGCTGTCGGTCCGTCACGAAAGGCGCGCCCATGACGCTCCAGCACCCCGCGTACGCCCAGCTGCGCCAGGTCACGCCCGTCGCCGCCGTCATGCTCGAGCAGAATCCGAGCATGTACTCGCTCGACGGCACCAACACCTGGATCCTGCGGGCCCCGGGGGGCGACGAGTGCATCGTGGTCGACCCCGGTGACGACGACCCCGACCACCTGGCGCGGGTCGCCGGCGTCGGGACCGTTGTGCTGACGCTGATCTCGCATCGTCATCACGACCACACCGGTGGCATCGACCGGTTCTTCGAACTGACCGGTGCGCCGGTGCGTGCCGTGCACGAGGAGTTCCGGCGCGGCGGTGGCGGCGGTCTCGACCACGACGAACTGATCGAGGCCGCCGGGCTCACCCTGCGGGTGCTGCGTACACCGGGGCACACCGCCGACTCGGTGTCGTTCGTGATCGAGGGGGAGAGATCGGTGCTCACCGCCGACACCATCCTCGGCCGCGGCACCACGGTTCTCGACGCATCGGACGGCAACCTGCGCGACTACCTGGCGTCGATGCAGACGCTCATCGACCTCGGGCCGGGGCGCACCGTCCTGCCCGGGCACGGCCCGGAACTGCCCGACCTCGAAGCGGTCGCGAAGTACTACCTCGCCCACCGGGAGGAACGTCTCGCCCAGGTCCGCGGTGCCCTCGACGCGCTCGGCGCCGATGCCGACGTCCGCGCGGTGGTCGAGCACGTCTACACCGACGTGGACGAGACGTTGTGGCCGGCGGCCGAGCAGTCGGTGCGCGTGCAGTTGGAGTACCTGCGCGGCTGACGGTCAGCGCGCCGTACTCGCGGTGTCCTCCCGCTCAGCGCGAGGCAGACGAGCGGGCTCCGAAGAACGTGGCCGGATCCAGCGAAGCGACGGGAGTCCAGCGCGCGGGAGGCCCGGCGCTCTCCGAATCGCTCGGTGCCGCGGTCGCGTAACCCTGCAGATCCAGAGCGAGTCGCGGATTCTCGTCCACTCGGCGGGCGATCTCGTAGAGGACCGCGAGCACGTGCAGGCAGGTCGCCGTGCGCGCCGAACACGAGCAGTCGGTGTCGACGAGAACCGGCGCGAGGGTGATGCCTGCCGAGACGATCGCGCGATACGTGTCGTCGGTGAGCATCGCGGTGTCCGGCGCGATCTCCGACACCGCAGTGATCGACGCCCTGCCGAGCGGAGCCACCTCGAGTCGTGTCACCGACGCCGCGCCGCCGCGATGGATGGAAGCGTGCACGACCCGACCCTCCACCGTGGCCTGCACGAGGTTGTTGCGAGCGAGGCTGCGGGCGCGCGGCAGCTGCAGGCGCACTGACTCGCTCTGGCGCAGCGGTTGGGCAAGCCGCACCCAGTCCCTTCCCCAGAGGGTGTAACCGAACTCGTTGTTCGCCATCATTTCTCCCTCTTGCGGCGCAGGATCTGATCAACTGGTCGTCGTCCAGGCCGGCGAGTGCCGCGATACCCGCCGCATCTTCGAGGTCCGTGAGCGCCGCCTTGCGACCGTGCATGCCCGCGATGTGCTCCTCGACGGTGGTGGTCGAGGTGAGTGTGGTGACGGTGACCGTCCGGGTCTGACCGATCCGGTGCGCGCGGTCGGACGCCTGCGCCTCGACGGCGGGATTCCACCAGCGGTCGAAGTGCACGACGTCCGCGGCGCGGGTCAGGGTCAGCCCGGTGCCCGCCGCGCGCAGACTCAGCACCAGTGCCGGTGGCCCGTCCTCGGACTGGAACCGGGACACGATCTCGGCACGCTCGGGCTGTCCCAGTCCACCGTGCAGGAAGGGCGCGACGACGTCGAACTGCTCGGCGAGATGACGCACCAGCATCTCGCCGGTCCGGCGGTACTGGGTGAAGATCAGTGTCGGACTGCTGGTTTCCATGTTGGTGGCCACGATGTCGGTACACAGGTCGAGCTTGCCCGACCGGCCTGCCAGCGAATCCATTTCGCCGGTGATCAGTCCGGGATGATTGCAGACCTGCTTCAGTGCGGTCAGCACCGCGAGAACGCGGCCGTGACGTTCGATACCGGCGCCGAAACCGTCGTCGACCGCCTCCGCGAGCAACACGTCGTAGATCTCCTCCTGCTCGGCTGTGAGATCGCACAGCAGATCGTTGTGGATCTTGGGCGGTAGTGACGCGGCGACCTGAACCTTTCTGCGTGCCAGCACGATCGGCTCGATCGTGTCGCGCAGGCGGGCCGCCGCTGCCACCGAGCCGTCCCGGACCGGCTGGACGAACCGTCGCCGGAACTGTGCCCGATGCCCGAGCGCGCCCGGGGACACCAGGTTCACCAGCGCCCACAGCTCGTCGAGGTGGTTCTCCACCGGCGTGCCGGTGAGCGCCACCTTGGCCGCGCTGTCCAGCGCCCGTGCGGCCTTGGAGATCTGGGTGCGCGGGTTCTTCAGCGCCTGCGCCTCGTCGAAGACCACCGTGCGCCAGCGCTGTCCCGCCAGCGTGGCGGCGTGTGTTCGCAGAGTCGGGTAGCCCACGACGACAACGGTTCCCGGATCGTCGGGGATGTTCCCGCCGCGCCACACCGCCGGGTGCAGTCCCGGCGCGAACCGCCCGATTTCGTGCGTCCAGTTGCCCACCAGAGACGTCGGGCAGACCACGAGCTGGGGTTCGGTCTCCGCCCGGCCGAGCAGGAAGCCGATTGCCTGCACGGTCTTGCCGAGTCCCATCTCGTCGGCGAGCACCGCTCCACCGTGCGTCCGGACGGTCTCCCGCAGCCAGGCTGTGCCCCGGGCCTGATAGGGCCGCAGTTGTGCCTGCAGGCTCGCACTCAACTCCGCGGCGACGGCTTCGGCCGCGCGCAACACGCGGTAGGCGTGACCGGCCGACACGATCGCGGTGCGGGAGGCGTTCGGCACCGCATGGGCCGCGATGGGCAGCGGCGGTGTCGTGCCGTCCGCGTCGGCCGGGAGTTCGGTGGCGCGCACCGCGTCCCGCCAGAGCGCCACCGATTCGCCCGCCGCTTCGACGGTCAGATCACCGAGGGAAGCAACCTCCACGAGCCTGGCATCCACCTCTGCGGGCTCGAGCGCGCCCCCCACCCCTACCGGGAGCGCGAGCGTGAGGGTTTCGCGGTCGCCCGGTACGCCGGGAGCCCGACCGGCGGCGCGGCCCGCCCACGTCCAGAGCGCGAACATGTGTCGATCCGGCAGATAGGTGGCCTGTGTGCTGAGCAGGGGAACCCCTCCATGTGGCGTATGGTGTACGGAGTTCTGACAACGTACACCGTACTGGATTTGTTCCGAAGGGCCTCCGTGAGCGAAGAGAGTGCCGCTGAGCAGGCGAGACAGCTGGTGGACCTGCTGTGGCGTCACCACCTGCCGCCACGGCCGACCAGACGCGGCCCCAAGCAGGCCGTCAGCGTCGACGCGGTGGTCGACGCGGCCGTCGCCCTCGCGGATCGGGACGGCTACGCGAGCGTGTCCATCCGCGCGGTCGCCGCCGAGTTGGGGCTGCGACCGATGAGCCTGTACACCTACATTCCCAGCAAGGATGCCCTCACGGTCCTCATGGTCGATACGGTCGCGGGCGAGGACGCCCCGATCCCGGGCGAGCTCCCGCCCCGTGAACGGATGGCCGTCATCGCCCGCCGGATCCGTGCCGAAATCATCGCGCACGCGTGGCTCCTGGAAGTGCCGCCCTGGCGGCTGGTTCTCGGACCCGGGAGCATGCGGCGTTACGAACTGCAGCTGGCCGCCATCGAGGGCATCGGCCTGTCGGACGTCGCGATGGACCGGGTGATCGCGGTGCTGTCGGAGTTCGCGACCGGCAACGCCCGCGTCGCGGTCGCGGCGATCGACGCCGCCCGGCAGTTGAGCGACGAGCAGTGGTGGGAGGTGCACGGGCCCATGTTCGCCGCGGCGGTACTGCCGGACCTGTTCCCGTTGTCGTCACGAGTGGGTTCCGCGGTCGGCGAGCTGTACCAGGCGCCCGCGGATCCGGACGGGGCGTTCGAGTTCGGGCTCGCGAAACTGCTGGACGGGATCATGAGTGAGCTGTCGGAGCACTGAAGGGCCTGCTGTTCGATCGTCCTGCCGGGACGTATGCCGACGAGGGCATGGCGGAAGGCCGTTTTGGCATTTGTTCGGTATGGATTCGGGCTCGACGATTGAGCCATGACTTCAACCCTCGACGGCTGGATCCGTAACTTCGTCGACGGCACCTTCGTCGACCCCGATCCGCGACGCGGATTCGACCAGGTCGATCCCGCGACCGGGCGGGTCCTCGCCCAGGTGCACGAGGCCGACCAGGCGCTGGTCGATCGCGCCGTGAACGCCGCACGCCGGGCCCTCGACAACGGCTGGGCCGACACCCCGGTCCGCGAGCGCACCGCGTTGCTGCGCCGCGCCGCAGACCGTATCGAGGAGCGCTTCGAGGAATTCGTCGCGGCCGAGATGGCGGACACCGGCAAGCCGATCACCCAGGCGCGGGAGCTGGACGTGGCGCGGGCGCTCACCAACTTCCGGACGTTCGCCGACGTCGCGGCCGCCGCCGGCCAGGAATCGTTCATGACCGATCTGGCGGGCGGGCGGCAGGCGCTGAACTACGCGGTCCGCAAACCACTCGGGGTGGTCGCGGTGATCGTGCCGTGGAATCTGCCGCTGCTCCTGCTCACCTGGAAGGTGGCGCCCGCTCTGGCGTGTGGCAACGCCGTGGTCGTCAAGCCCAGCGAGGAGACTCCCGCCACCGCGACGCTGCTCGCGGAGGTCCTGGCCGAAGTGGGGTTGCCTGCCGGCGTGTACAACGTGGTGCACGGCTTCGGCGGCAACTCCGCCGGTGAGTACCTCACGACCCATACCGGGATCGACGGCGTCACCTTCACCGGATCCTCCGCGACCGGCTCGCACGTGATGAAGACCGTCGCACCGCGCGTGCGCCCGGTGTCCTTCGAGCTCGGCGGCAAGAATGCGGCGATCGTCTTCGACGACGTCGACCTCGACGAGGCGCTCACCGGGCTCACCAAGTCCGTCTTCACGAACACCGGCCAGGTGTGCCTGTGCACCGAGCGGGTGTACGTGCACCGCTCCATCTTCGACGACGTCGCGTCCGGTCTCGTCGAGCGGGCCCGGCAGCTGCGTCTGGGCGATCCGAAGGACGAGAGCACCACCACCGGGCCGCTGATCTCACAGGGGCATCGCGACAAGGTGATGAGCTTCTTCAAGATGGCCGAACAGGCCGGCGCCGAAGTCCTCACCGGAGGCGGGATCCCGGATCTGGGGCAGGAGTTCGCGTTCGGCTCGTGGGTCGAGCCCACGCTGTGGGCCGGGCTGACAAACGAGGATCCCGTGTTGCGTGAGGAGATCTTCGGGCCCGTCGCCGCGCTGGTGCCTTTCGACACCGAGGCGGAAGCGATCGCCCTCGCCAACGACACCAAGTACGGACTGGCCGCGTCGGTGTGGACCAACGACCTGCGCCGCGGACACCGTGTCGCGCAGAAGATGAACGTCGGAATCTCCTGGGTCAACACCTGGTTCACGCGCGAACTGCGATCTCCCTTCGGCGGTGTCGGGCTCTCCGGCATCGGGCGCGAAGGCGGCGAATCGTCGTTGCACTTCTACACCGAGCCCACCAACGTGTGCGTGGCGCTGTAACCCCCAGGAGTCGATAACAGTGACATCGAATGTATTGAGCAGCAGCCAGATCGAATCGCTCGCCGAGCGTCTCGACGATGCGCAGGCGGGGGTGCACGACACCCTGAGCCTCGCGGACGACGTCGAACTCGGCATCGACGACGCTTACCGCATCCAGGAGGCGCTGGTCGCTCGACGTCTGGGCCGCGGGGAGACCCTCGTGGGCGTCAAGCTCGGCTTCACGAGCAAAGCGAAGATGGCCCAGATGGGGGTGTCCGACGTGATCGTCGGCCGGCTCACCGATGCGATGTGCGTCGAGGACGGCGGCCGCGTCGATCTGCACCGGTTCATCCACCCGAAGATCGAGCCCGAGGTCGCGTACCGACTGGCGCGGGACATCGATCTCGACGACCCCGCCGTCGACATCGAGTCCTGCGTCGACGCGGTCGCTCCCGCGATGGAGATCATCGACTCCCGCTACCGGGACTTCCGGTTCACCTACACCGACGTGGTCGCCGACAACACGTCCGCAGCGGCGTACGTGATCGGACCGTGGCAGTCCATGCGGTCCGCCGGGGACCTCGCGGTGCACCTCGAGGCCGGAGGGCAGGCCGTCGACGGCTCGACCGCCGCGATCCTCGACGATCCGGTCAACGCGCTGCACGCGCTGCTCGACATGTGCCGACGTCGGCGTATCCCGTTGCGTGCCGGCGACGTCGTCCTTGCGGGCGCCGCGACCGCCGCCATCCCGTTGTCTGCCGGTGTCGCGCGTTGCGAGATCGCGGCGCTGGGCAGCGTCACCGTGGAGGGAATCGCATGAGCGACAACGCAGCCAAGGTCATCGAACGCCTCGCGACACCGCGTGGGCGCTTCCCGCACGTCAAGGTCGCGGGCGACTTCGTCTACGTCTCCGGGACCAGCTCGCGCCGGCCGGACAACACGTTCGTCGGCGTCGAGGTCGACGAGATGGGTACGACGAACCTCGACATCCGCGCCCAGACGCGTGCGGTGATCGAGAACATCCGGTCGATCCTCGCCGAGGTCGGCGCGGATCTGAGCGATCTCGTGCAGGTCACGTCGTACCTCGTGTCGATGAACGACTTCGGCGGATACAACGAGGTGTACGCCGAGCTGTTCGACGAGACCGGTCCCACCCGCACCACGGTTGCGGTGCACCAGCTTCCGCATCCGCACCTGCTCATCGAGATCCAGGGCGTGGCATACGTGCCCGCCCACCGCCGTACCCACACCGCCGACTCGGAGGACCGCTCATGACCGTCATCCCGCCCGTCATCGACTTCCAGAAGTGGATCGCCGAGAATCGGCACCTGCTCGCGCCGCCGGTCAACAACCAGACGATGGCGCTGGGCGACGACTTCATCGTGCAGGTCGTCGGCGGACCCAACCAGCGCACCGACTATCACCTCGACCCGTACGAGGAGTGGTTCTACCAGATCGAGGGCGACATCCACGTGGACGTGATGACCGAGGACGGCCCGCAGCGCGTGCACATCCGGGAGGGTGAGACCTGGCTGCTCCCCGGCAATCTGCCGCATTCGCCGCAGCGCCCCACCGCAGGCTCGATCGGACTGGTCATCGAGCGCGTGCGCCGCGAGGGCACCCTCGAGAAGTTCCAGTGGTACTGCCTCGAGTGCAACAACCTGATCCACGAGATCGAACTGCAGGTGCGCGACATCGTCGCCGACCTGCCGCCGGTGTTCGTGCAGTTCTACGAGGACGAGCAGGCCCGCACGTGCGACAACTGCGGCACCCTGCACCCCGGGAAGGGCTGACGTGAGCGGCATCATCGACGTCCACACCCACTACGTCCCCAAGGGGTGGCCGGACCTGACCGCCGACGCCGGACCCGACGCCCCGTGGCTGCGGGTCGAGAGCGAGGCCGAGGCCGTCATCATGATGGGCTCGAAGGAGTTCCGCCGGATCCAGGCCGACGCCTGGGATGCGCAGACCCGACTGCACGACATGGACGCCGACGGCGTCCGCACCCAGGTGGTCTCGCCGACACCGGCCTTCTTCAACTACGGCCGCACCGGCGCGCAGGCCGAACGGATCGCACGCATCTTCAACGACCTCGCGCTCGACATCGTCGCCCCCGCCCCGGACCGGTTGATCCCGTTCTGCCAGGTGCCGTTGCAGGACGCCGACGCCGCCTGCCGTGAGGTGGAGCGCTGCGTCGCCAACGGACACCGCGGAGTCGAGATCGGCAACCACGTCGGTGACCGTGACCTCGACAGCGAGGGCGTGGTGACCTTCCTGCAGCACTGTGCGTCGCTGGACGTCCCGGTGTTCGTCCATCCCTGGGACATGGATTCGTCGCCGCGCCTGAACCGCTGGATGGCGCAGTGGCTCACCGCGATGCCCGCCGAGACGCACCTGTCGATCCTCGCGCTGATCCTCGGCGGCGTCTTCGATCGCATCGACGACCGGTTGAAGATCGGGTTCGCCCACGGCGGTGGGTCGTTCGCCTTCTGGCTCGGCCGGATGGAAAACGCCTGGCATCGCCGCAACGACGTGATCGGCACGTCCGAGATGCCGCCGTCGCACTACCTCGGCCGCTTCTACGTGGACTCCGTCGTGTTCGACGACCGCGCGTTGCGTCTGCTCGTCGACACCGTCGGTGTGGACCGGGTGATGGTGGGCAGCGACTACCCGTACCCGCTGGGGGAGCGGCCGGTGGGGGAGGTCGTGCGCAAGAGCGAGTTCCTGGACGAGGCCTCGCGGGATTTGATCCAGCGCGGCAACGCGGAGCGCTTCCTCGGGCTCTCGTAACGCCCGAGGCATAGCCGAATTGAGATACCCGGCGGCCGATTCGGCATTTGTGAGTCATGTCTCACGGGTACAGAATCTTCCGTACGAGGCCGACAAGGCCGCCGGATTCTCCTGGCGAAGAACGGATCTCGGATATCCGACCGCCTCCCCCGACACCGATAGGTATCTGCGATGACCGACAGCACGACACGAGGCCGGGGCCCTGCCCCCGCAGCGGCCGCGCGCAGCCGTGTCGCCATGGCGACCCTGGCCGGCACCACGCTCGAGTGGTACGACTTCTTCCTCTACGGCACCGCCGCCGCACTGATCTTCAACAAGCAGTTCTTCCCGAGCCTGAGCCCCACGGCCGGCACCCTCGCCGCGTTCAGCACGTTCGCGGTCGGATTCATCGCCCGCCCGCTCGGCGGCCTGGTGTTCGGCCACTTCGGCGACCGCATCGGCCGTAAGGCGACGCTCGTGGTCTCGCTCGTGATGATGGGCATCGGCTCGACCCTGATCGGCCTCATCCCCAACTACGACGCGATCGGAGTGTGGGCGCCGATCCTGCTCGTGGCGATGCGCGTCGTACAGGGCATCGGGCTCGGCGGTGAGGGTGCCGGGGCGACGTTGATGTCGATGGAACACGCCCCCGCCGGGAAGAAGAACCTCTACGCCGGCTTCCCCCAGATGGGTACCCCGGCCGGGCTCGTGCTGGCGAACGGCATCTTCCTCACCATCAGTTCGGTGATGTCGGACAGTGCGTTCGCGTCGTGGGGTTGGCGGATCCCGTTCGTGCTCAGCTTCGTTCTCGTCGCGATCGGTCTCGTCATCCGCCTGCGGGTCACCGAGTCGCCGTCGTTCACCGGGATCGTCGAGAACAACGCGGTGTCGAAGTTCCCGCTCCGTGAGTCGCTGAAGGTCGGTTTCCCCCGCCTGTCGCTCACCCTCCTCGCGGTCCTCGCCAACTCCGCCGTCGCGTACGCCTTCATGGTGTTCTCGCTGTCCTACGGCAGTCAGCACCTCGGCTACGACAAGCAGTTCCTGATCCTGTGCGTGACGGCCGCCGCGGTGCTGTGGTTCGCGTCGATTCCGGTGTGGACCAAGGTCGCCGACAAGCACGGACGCCGCACGATGTTCATCGCCGGCTCCGCCGCGATCCTGGCATGGTGCATCGTGTTCTTCCCGCTGCTGAACACCGAGAACTCGGTGATCGCTGTCATCGCGTTCCTCGGCATGGGCCTGATCGTCCCGGTCACGCACTGCGTGCAGGGCAGCATCATCGCCGACACCTTCCCCGCGAAGGTGCGCTACTCGGGGTCGTCGCTGATCCTGCAGAGCGGCGCCATCCTGGGCGGCGGCCTGGCGCCCATGATCGCCACCGCGCTGCTCGACGCGACCGGATCGTCCGTCGGCGTCACGTGGTACCTCGCAACCGTCTGCGCCATCAGCCTGGTGGGCGCGATCGCCCTGTTCCGGGTCGTGCCGGACTCGTCGCGCGGCCTGCAGCACGAAGAACCCGCAGCCGTCCCCGCCTGATCGCTGTCGGGGGAACCGGAGCCGTCCACCACCCGGTGGGCGGCTCCGACTCGTTGGGCGTGTCAGTTGCGGGCGGGCGCGATCTCGGCCGCGAACTCGGCGAGGAAGTCCACCAGCGCGGACGCCGACGGGCTGAGGGTGCGTCCGGCCGAGAGCGTGATGCCGACGCTGTGGCCGATCGGGTCCAGCGTGATCGGCAGCGTGGTGAGACGGACGTCGTCGCGGGGAATGAGGCTGGGTAGGACCGCCACCATGTCGGTCTCGATGAGCAGCTGACGCACGGTGAGGAACGACGTGGCCTCCACCCGATTCTCGGGGAGCGCGAGACTGTTGCGGGCGAAGAACTCTTCGAGTTCGCGGCGCAGTGCCGTCTCGACACCCGGCAGGATCCACGGGTACTGCGTCAGATCACCCAGCTCGATGCCGCTCCGCCCGGCCAGCGGGTGCCCCCGTCGCGTCACGAGTTCCACCGATTCGGCGTACAGCGTGCGCCGCACCGCCATCTCGTCGGTGGGTGAGGTGAGCCGGCCGACGATGAGATCGATACGCCCCGAATGCAGTTCGGTCAGCAGCACCTCCGGGGTGCCTTCCCGGACCACCACGGTGAGCAGTGGACGTTCCCTCTTCAGCCGCGCGATCGCACCGGGCAGCAGGACGTTGGAACCGGCGAGATGTGTTCCCACGACAACGGTTCCGCGGTCGGCGTCGGCGAGTTCGACCACGTGTCGACCGGCCTGCGTCAGCTGCGCGATCACCGCCCGGGCGTGCGCTGTGAACGCCTCCCCGAAGATCGTCGGCGTGATGCCGCGCGGACCCCTGTCGTACAGGGAGACACCGAGAATGGACTCGATGTCGTGCAGGCTGCGCGTCGCGACCGGCTGGGTGACATGCAGGGCCGCGGCCGCCGCGACGACACTGCCCTGGCTGGTGAGTGCGTCGACGAGCAGCAGGTGACGGAGCTTGAGGCGCCCGTCCAGCAGTTTGGGCATGTCCATGGGGGAATCCTAGCGACGGCCGAATCCCACGTATACCGTCAGCGATTTGGTGGTTGCAAAGCGCAACCGTATTGCGGTGAAGTGGATTTCGCGGGTCCGACTATGCCTGCTCGAGTCCGGCGAACAGGCCGAGCAGAGCGCGGCCGAGCGCCGAGTCCGGCTCTGCGAGATCGAGGAAGATGTCGTAGTGATTGCGGTCCGGGACGACCAGCAGTTCGCTCTCGGACCGCCGCGCCCACGCCTCGTGGAACTTCCGGCTCTGCTCGAGGAACCCCACGCCGTCGTGCTCGGCGACGGCCACGACCGCACGCGGGCCCACCCGGTCGGTCTGCAGCATCGGACTGAGCGCGCTCGCGCGCGAGTCGTCCAAACCCAGCCACTCGTTGGCGAACGAATCGACCAGCGGTCGGATGTCGAACAGTCCGCTGATCGGCATCGCCGCGCGCACCACGTCGTCCGGAAGCCCGAACTCGGCCTGCCACCCGGACACCATCGTGGTGGCGGTCAGATGACCGCCGGCGGAACTGCCGCCGACGACGATCCGGTTCCGGTCGAGACCGTGCTCGGCGCCGTGGTGGTACACCCAGGCGACGGCGGCCCGGACCTGCCGGACGATCTCCTCGAGCGGTGTGTGGGGTGCCAGTCCGTAGTCGACGGCGACCGTGGCGATGCCCGCGTCGGCGAGCATGCCCGCCATGAAGGCGGTGTGATGCCGCGACAGCGCCCGCCAGTACCCGCCGTGGATCGCCACGAACACCGGGCGCAGGGCGCCCCCGACTCCCCAGACGTCGAGTCGTTCGGTGCTGTCGGGGTCGAAGCGGACATCGGCGAAGCCGTCGAGACCGTCGACGGTCTCCCGTGAGCGCTGTCGATACTCCTCGACGGTCGCGTCGAACAATTCGGGGGAGACGGTGTTGCGGACGTTGTAGTCCACGTCGATCTGCGGGTCGGTCACCGTTTCATCCTCTGGGGCATACCGAATGCCTGTCGAATGCGAAATTCGGGTCGAGATATGCCCGATTGCGCATAGTGCGGCGTCCGGCGAACGACGAAGCCGCCCGACCCCACGTGGGATCGGGCGGCTTCGAGTCGTTCGGTGCTGTCGCTCGCGCGATCAGCGGGCGCGGCGCGCCAGCCGCTCCGAGTCGGAGATCAGGACGCTCTTGCCCTCGAGGCGCAGCCAGCCGCGGTGCGCGAAGTCGGCCAGGGCCTTGTTCACGGTCTCGCGCGAAGCGCCGACGAGCTGGGCGATCTCTTCCTGCGTCAGGTCGTGGGTGACGCGGAGCGAGCCGGCCTCCTGCGTACCGAAGCGCTGTGCGAGCTGCAGCAGCGCCTTCGCGACACGACCCGGGACGTCGGTGAAGATCAGGTCCGCGAGGTTGTTGTTGGTGCGACGCAGGCGGCGCGCGAGGACGCGCAGCAGCTGCTCCGCGATCTCCGGACGCTGGTCGATCCACGACTTGAGGGCGTCCCGGTCCATGCTCACGGCGCGGACCTCGGTGACGGTGGTCGCGGTCGACGTGCGCGGACCCGGGTCGAAGATCGAGAGCTCGCCGAACATGTCGGACGGGCCCATGATCGTCAGCAGGTTCTCGCGGCCGTCCGGCGAACGACGGCCGAGCTTCACCTTGCCGGAAACGATGATGTACAGCCGGTCACCGGGCTCACCCTCGTTGAAGATGACGTGCCCGCGCGGGAAATCGACGGGCTGAAGCTGCTTGACCAGTGCAGCCACCGCCGAGGGCTCGACTCCTTGGAAGATGCCGGCTCTGGCCAGGACCTCGTCCACGTGCGCTCCTTTGGGAAAAACTGTTCATCGATGCAAGTTGCTGCACATGACTGGAGTCTCATGCAACGAGTACGCACACAAAGTCTACTTGCCGCGCCTGTGTGACGAGTCACGGACACCACGGAGAGTTCTGCGAGTCGGTGTCCATGTCGCGTCCACGGAGCCGACAAGAGCCGGCGGACCGAGCGTACGGGGTTCCGGGACATTCCATCACGTCTCCGCGTCCTTTTCTCGGTCGGCGGCCTGACGTCGCTCGACCTCCCTGCGCCCGTACGTCGCGCGGAGGATCTCGGTGCGGTCCGACGTCGTCGAACCCACCGCACCCGCGGCGATGCCGAGCGAGGCGGCGAGCCATGCGAGTTTGACGTAGGTCGCGAGGGTCGCCGGCGCGCCGAGTTGCTCCGCGAGATAGTCGTCCGGCACCACGACCACGGCGGCGAGCATCACCGCGAGCAGGAGCAGCCCGTACATGCAGACCGCGCCCGCCACCACCGTGCCGAGCGTGGCGGAGTTGTACAGCACGCGATCGGCGCGGGTGCTGCGGAAATTCGGGCGCTCCCAGAGTCCGTTCGGCACGATCAGCCAGGTGCTGACCGCCACCAGGACGGCCAGTGTCACCAGCGTCAGCCGGGTGACGCTCATCGACGCCGCCATCTGCCAGATGCTCGCGTAGAAGACACCGAACGCCGATGCCGCGCTCGCCGCGCCGAAGGCTCCCGACAGCGCCGGGATCAGCCGCCACGGACGATTGCCCCGCACCATCCCGGCCACCAGCCGCACCCGGCCGAGCGGAGACGTCGACACCAGCCGGCCGCCGCCGTCCGCGTCGGCGACCCAACGGGTGCCCGCCGGTGCAGGCCCGGACGCGCCCGTCCCGAGAAGGTGCGGCAGCAGATCCGCGACGGTGCGCAGCAGCCGACGCGAGGTCCCGAGCACGCCGAAGGACGGCGTGTAGAACACGCACATCCGGTCGCGGAAGACCTCGGCGACGACGGCCCGGGACGCCTGTCGCCGGGGCATCTCGGAAACGACGAGGACCAGGTCGAACTTGTGCTGAAGAACGTCGAACCACTCGTCGAGCGCAGGGGAGCCGTCGGTCGCCGGCGGGAGGGTCAGCGCGACGTTCTCGACGTCGACCTCGGCGGACGCGTCGAGTGGCGTCGCCCGCAGCAATTCGGGCAGCCGGTCGGTGAGAATCTGCGCCAGCCGGGTCGAGAAACCGGGATCCGCGACGACGCCGACGATCACGACGTCACCTCCGGGTCGGTGCGCCGCGACCGGAACCGGGCCAGGGCATACAGGCCGAGGCCCAGTGCCAGAAACACCGCGCCCCGCAGCCACGTGGCGGCGCTCTGTTGCGTCAGGAGCACGACACACGTCAGCAGCGCGAGGATCGGCAGCACCGTCGGTGTTCGGAAGTGAGGCTCGCCCACCCGGTCGCGGCGCAGGACCAGAACCGCGACGTTGGTGCTCACGAACACGAACAGAAGGAGAAGGACGACAGTCTCCGCCAGGGCGTCGAGAGAACTCGTCGTGCACAGCACCATCGCCACCGCCGTCGTCGCGAGGATCGCCACCCACGGGGTGCGGCGCCGCGGCAGCACCCGCCCGAACATCGACGGCACCAGACCGTGCGAGGCCATGCCGTACAGCAGGCGGCTGGCCATGATCATCGTCAGGAGCGCGCCGTTGGCGACGGCCACGAGTGCGATCGCACCGAACAACCGGTCCGGCACGCCCAGGTTCGTGGCGGACACGACCTCCAGGAGTGGGCCCGTCGACGCGGCCACCTGTTCCGGCGGCAGCACGATCGAGACCGCCATCCCCACCAGCACGTAGACGGCGCCGGCCGTGAGCAGCGCACCGAACAGCGCCCGCGGGTACACGCGGCGGACGTCGCGCACCTCCTCGGCAATGTTCGCCGAGGTCTCGAAGCCGACGAACGAGTAGTACGCCAGCAGCGCGGCGGCAAGCACTGCCATCGCAGGGGCTCGGTCGGCATCGAACTCGAGCAGACGTCCGGGCTCGCCGTCCCCGCGGGCGAGCACGATCGCCGCCAGCACCACGACGAGGACGAGCCCGCCTACCTCGATCACCGTCATCAGCAGGTTCGCGCGCAGCGACTCGCGGATGCCTCGGGCGTTGACCGCCGCGACGACGGCGAGGAATCCCAGGGCCGCCAGCAGGACCGGCAGGTCGACGAACGTCCCCAGGTACTCGCCCGCGAAGGCGTGCGCGAGTCCGGCAGCGCTCGTGACGCCCGCCGCGAGCATCGCGAAGCCGACCAGGAAGGAGATCGTGTCCGAACCGAAGGCGCGCCGGGCGAACACCGCGGCTCCACCCGCCTCGGGATACTTCGTCACGAGTTCGGCGTACGACGCCGCGGTCGTGAGGGCCATCGCGAGTGCCACGAGCAGGGGCACCCACACCGCCCCGCCGACCTCGCCCGCCATCACCCCGACGAGGGCGTAGATCCCGGCGCCCAGCACGTCGCCGATGATGAACACGAACAGCAGGACGCCGCCGACTGAGCGGCGCAATTGCGGGGACGGTGCCCCGGTGGTGGTCGGTGGGGCGTTGGTTCCGGTCACGAGACCGCGGATACCCCGTCGGAAGGAAAACCTACCGTCGGCACGTCATGGGCCGACCGGAGGCGGAGGCCCGTCTAGCTGGCGCGGCGGGCGGGCAGGTCCTCGTCACCGTCGTCGCTGCGCCGACGCCGGCGGTTGAAACGGGCCAGCGCGTGCGGGAACCCCTCGGACGCGAGCGTCGCCACCTCCGACTGGCTCGCCTGGTCGAGGAACTCCTCGACCTCCTGCTCGCGGACCGTGAGTCGGCGGAGCCGGAACTCGACGCGCTCCATTGCCAGTGCGAACAGCATCAGCAGCACAGGAAACAGCACCACAGCCAGACCTTGCATATGCGGAAGTAAACACAACGAAGGTCTCAGAAGCGACACGGTCCGGAATCCGATCGGACGCTGAGTCCGTAGAGTTGTCGGGGTGCATGCGACCCCAGCCGGCGGACCGAAATCGGACGCAGAACCTGTCTCGTCGGGTGAGTCCAGGCTGGCGTTGGTGCGCCGGGCCCGGCGTATGAACCGCCGCCTGAAGGACGCCTTCCCGCACGTCTACTGCGAGCTGGACTTCACCACGCCCCTCGAGTTGACGGTCGCGACAATCCTGTCGGCACAGTGCACGGATGTGCGGGTCAACCAGGTAACTCCCGCCCTCTTCGCCCGCTACCCGGACGCCCGCGCCTACGCCGAGGCCGATCGCGTGGAGCTCGAGGAGTACATCCGGTCGACCGGTTTCTACCGGAACAAGGCGACCTCGATCATCGGCCTCGGGCAGGCTCTGCTCGAGCGATACGACGGCGAGGTCCCGAACAAACTGAAGGACCTCGTGACGCTGCCGGGCATCGGCCGCAAGACCGCCAACGTCGTTCTCGGTAACGCTTTCGGCGTGCCCGGAATCACAGTCGACACCCACTTCGGGCGGCTCGTCCGACGCTGGAAATGGACCGAGGAGACCGATCCGGTGAAGGTGGAGCACGCGGTCGGCGCGCTCATCGAACGCAAGGAATGGACCGATCTGTCGCACCGCGTGATCTTCCACGGACGACGGGTCTGCCATGCGCGCAAACCGGCGTGCGGGGTGTGCGTGCTCGCCAAGGACTGCCCCTCCTACGGCACCGGCCCCACCGACAAGGTCGCGGCGGCCGCGCTCGTGAAGGGCCCCGAGACCGAACACCTTCTCGAACTGGCAGGTATGTGAGCAGTATGCGGATGTCGAGTGGTGCGCGCTGGAGCCTCGTCGCGCTCGTGGTGGTGGTGGGGCTGATCGTCGCCATCTGGCCGCGCGGCGACGACGAGTCCGTCGACGTCGGCGGCTACCCCGGTGCGGACCGATCGGCGTCGCAGCAGGAGCGGCGCGGCGCCGACACCCCGGAGGCGCTGGCCGCGGCCCGCGCCGACGCCGAGTTGGAACCGTGCCCGGCGCCGGGCGGTCCCGCCCCCGACGGCTCGGTGCTCGAGGGCATCACCCTCGAATGCGTCGGCGACGGTAGCCGCGTCGACCTTGCCGCCGCACTGGCGGGCAAGCCGGTCCTGCTCAACCTGTGGGCCTACTGGTGCGGACCGTGCCGGGAGGAACTGCCGTATCTGCAGCAGTACGCCGATCGGGCCGGTAGCGCGGTTACCGTTCTCACGGTGCACACCGATCCAAACGAGGCGAACGCCCTCGCACGCCTCGCCGAGTACGACGTCCACCTGCCCGGGGTCCAGGACGGGTCGGCACGCGTCCAGGCCGCCGTCGGATCACCCGCCGTGTTGCCGGTGTCCGTGCTGATCCGTCCCGACGGCACCGTGGCGAAGATCCTGCCGCAGCCGTTCCGCAGCGTCGACGAGATCGCCGACGTCGTCCAGCAGTACCTCGGCGTCGCCGCATGAGCTTCCGATCGCATCCGCCGCTGAACCCCGCGGCCGCACCCGAGTGGTTGCGCGGTGTCACGCACACCCCGCCCGCGGACCCCAACCGCGTCAACCCGGTGCTCGACCGGCGCGCCCCCGACGGCGCCGCCGTGCGGCCCGCCGCGGTGCTGGTGCTGTTCGGTGGCTCGCCCGAGTCCGATCCCCTCGCCGTCGGCGGACTGCCCGCCGACGCCGACGTGCTGCTGACACAGCGGGCGTCGACGATGCGCCAGCACAGCGGCCAGGTGGCCTTCCCCGGCGGCGCGGCCGACCCGGAGGACGACGGCCCGGTCGACACGGCTCTGCGCGAAGCCGAGGAGGAGACCGGTCTGGAACGCAGCGGCGTGCAGCCGCTCGTGACGCTGCCGCAGCTGTTCATCCCGCCGTCCGGTTTCGACGTCACGCCGGTGCTCGCCTACTGGCGCGATCCCAGCCCGGTCGGCGTCGTCGACGTGGCCGAGGCCGAACGCGTGGTTCGGGTGCCCGTGCGGGACCTGATCGACCCCGACAACCGGTTCCAGGTCCGGCACCGCGCCGGCTACCAGGGCCCGGCGTTCGAGGTGGACGGAATGCTCGTGTGGGGTTTCACCGCCGGCGTGCTCGCGGGACTGTTCGCGGTGTCCGGTTGGGAGATCGAATGGGACCACCGCGACGTCCGTGACCTCGACGCGACGCTCACCAGGGTCGCGACCGGGATGGACGACAACGACGGAACCCTCGGACACCAGGCCCGGAAGGGGGAGCGGTGAGCGGATCCGCATGGATCGACCTGGCGGTGATCCTGATTGCGCTGCTGGCCGCGTCGTCGGGCTGGCGGCAGGGTGCGGTCGCGTCGGCACTCGCGTTCCTCGGCGTCGTGCTGGGCGCGGTCGCCGGCATCCTCATCGCGCCGCACGTGCTGGTCCACGTCGACGAGGGGCGCGCCCGGGTGCTCGCCGGCATCGCGCTGATCGTCGTGCTCGTGGTGATCGGCGAGGTCGCCGGCATGGTGCTGGGCCGCGCGGCCCGCAGCGGCATGCACAGCCCGGTCGCGCGGTCGGTGGACAGCGTCGTCGGCGCCGGACTTCAGCTCACGGCCGTCCTCGTCGCCGCGTGGCTGCTCGCCATCCCGCTGGCCACCTCGACCCAGGCCAACGTGGCCACCGCGGTACGCGGATCGAAGGTGCTCAGCACCGTCGACGACGTGGCACCGGACTGGCTGCGCAACGTGCCGAGCGAGTTCTCGGCGCTGCTCGACACGTCCGGTCTGCCCGACGTCATCGGGCCGTTCGGCCGGACGCCCATCACCAACGTCGAGCCGCCCGACGCCAGCGTGCTCGCGAGCCCGGTGGCGCAGCAGCTGCAGTCGAGTGTCCTGCGGATCCGCGGCGCCGCGCCGAGCTGCCAGAAGGCGCTCGAGGGATCCGGCTTCGTCGTCGGCCCCGAACGGGTGATGACCAACGCGCACGTCGTGGCGGGTACGTCGTCGGTGACCGTCGATACGGCCGCGGGCCCCCTCGATGCGTACGTCGTGCTGTTCGATCCGGCGGTGGACGTCGCGGTGCTCGACGTACCCGGGCTCACCGCGGAGGTGTTGCAGTTCGCCCCCGAGAAGGCACGCACCGGCGACAGTGCGATCGTGCTCGGATACCCCGGCGGTGGCCCCTACACGGCCAGCGCCGCCCGGATCCGTGAGGTCCTCGACCTGCGCGGACCGGACATCTACCGCTCCGGCAACGTCGAGCGCGAGGTGTACACGGTGCGCGGGTCGATCCGTCAGGGCAATTCGGGTGGACCGCTCGTCGACGAGCAGGGACGCGTCCTGGGCGTCGTCTTCGGTGCCGCGGTCGACGACAGCGACACCGGTTTCGTCCTCACCGCGGACGAGGTGTCGCGCCAGCTCGAGCAGGCCGGGCAGTCCCGCGCCGCCGTGGGCACGGGCGTCTGCATCACTTGACCCGGCTCAGGGCCGGGTCAGGTGGTGGTCAGCGTGACGCGAGGGCGAAACGCAGTAGTTCCGCGGTCACCTCGGCGGGCGCCTCCTGGTGCGCGAAATGGCCGACCTCCGGGATCGAGTGCAGTTGCTGGCCGGGCGCGAGCCGGGTGGACCGCTCGACGGTCGGCTTCGACACGTACGGGTCCAGGTCGCCGTGGATCTGCAGGACAGGTATCCGCAACGTGTGATCCATCGCCGTCATGAAGCGGTGGCCGTCGGGGCGGAACTGGCTGCGGAACGCCCACCGCTGGTACTCCAGCGCCGAGTGGGCGACGCGTGGGATGCGGATCGCGGACCGCAGTCGGCGCACGACCTCCGGGAACTCGTCGGACTGCACCCAGGCCGGCCCTGATCGGGCGCGCAACAGACGCTCCACCTCGGCGCCCTGGTCCTGCAGCAGCCGCCGCTCGGGACGCCACGGCACCTGGTAGCGAAGGAACGTCGGCAGCAGGGCCCGTCGCTGACGGCGGTCGCGCAGCACGGCGTCCTTGAGCGCGATCGGGTGCGGCGAACTGACCAGGCCGATGGAGCGCACCAGCCGGGGGTGCAGGAGAGCGGTGGCCCAGCAGACGAGGCCACCGTCGGCGTGGCCGACGAGGGTCGCGTCGGTGTGGCCCATCGCGCGGATCAGGCCGGCGATGTCGCCGGCGAGGGTCCAGCCGTCGTAGCCGCGGGGCGGGGTGTCGGTGTCGCCGTAGCCGCGCAGGTCGACCGCGACGGTCCGGAAGCCTGCGTCGGCCAGCGGGGTCAGCTGGTGGCGCCACGTCCACCAGAAGTCGGCGAAGCCGTGCAGGAGCACGACGAGCGGGGCGTCGGGGTGGGACGGGCCGGCCTCGGCGATGTGGATACGGATGCCGTTGGCGTGGATGTCCCGATGGGTCCACGGTCCGTCGAAACGGACCGTGGACGGATCTGGTTGGGTCACTGATCGGGCCTCGGCAACGATCAGCCGGCGGTGCCCGTTCCGGTGCCGAGCGGGGAGCCTGCCTCCGGACGCTGGCCGGGCAGCACCGTGGCGGCCTGCTTGAGGGAATCGATCGTCTTGTTCGGTGCGCGGAGCTTGCGGACCCGCAGGTAGCCGAGCAGCGCGAGCACCCCGGTCACGACCAGCATCAGCGCGAAGACGATGAGGAACGACGCCCACCGGTCCAGCCACACGCTGAGCAGTTCGGCGAGGAAGAAGAAGAAGAAGAACGCGCTGAAGACCAGCACGGACAGCGCGAGGATGAAGAAGAGGCTGCCCTGCAGGCCCTTCTTGACCTCACTGGTCACCTCGGCCTTCGCGAGTTCCACCTCGGCGCGGAACAGCGTCGAGACCTGGGCGGTCGCGTCGCGCACGAGGGTGCCGATCGAGGCGGTCTCGGGGTTGTGGGGATCGGTCAGGGGGATCGAGGAGATCGTCGTCGGGACCCCGTCGCCCATCGCCCGGCTGCCGTTTCCGGTGACTCCACTGCCGTTGGTGACACTCACTTCTCGACCCCTCCAGGTAGCTCTGACGCGCGGGTAGCTGTGACGTGCGAGTGGGCCTCACACATCGGTGGCAGCGGCGCGGGCCTGATGGACCCGTCCGCGTCGCAACAGTAGCGCCGATCCGATCAGTGACGCAGCCAACGACGTCATGAGCACCGCGGCCTTCGCGATGTCCGCTTCGCTGCCGTCGCCGACACCCGCGAGAGCGAGATCGGCCACCAGAAGGCTAACCGTGAACCCGATGGCGCCGAGCACCGACAGGGCGAACATGTCGCGGAAACCGAGCGAGCGCGGCTTGGTGGCGATCCCGAGCCGGATCGCCAGCCACGAGATCCCGAAGATTCCGACGGTCTTGCCGACCAGCAGGCCGAGGATGATCGCGAGCGAGATCCGGTCGGTGAACAGCGCGCCGAGGACCTCCCCGTTGATGGGGACACCGGAGGCGAACAGCGCGAACAGCGGCACGCACACGGCCGCGGACCACGGCTGCAGGCGATGCTCGAGCCGGGCGGCGGGGGAGTACTCCTCGTCGGGATCGGTGCGGACCCGGGTGAGCAGGCCCAGTGCGACGCCCGCGAGCGTCGCGTGGATGCCGGCCTCGTGGACGCTGTACCAGGTCAGCAGCGCGAGCGGGACGTACAGGAACGGCGTCGTGATCCGGCGGTGCTGCGCATACCAGTAGACGACCAGGCACACGACCGCTGTGAGGATCCACAGCATCGCGATCGACGCGGTGAACAGGACCGCGATGAGGATGATCGCGAGAAGGTCGTCGACCACGGCGAGGCTGAGAAGGAAGACGCGGGCGCTGGCCGGGATGCGTGAACCGGTGAGGGCGAGGACGCCGAGCGCGAATGCGATGTCGGTGGCGACGGGGATCGCCCAGCCGCGGTCCATGCCGGGCGCACCGGCGCCGACGACGGCGGCGATGATCGCGGGCAGCAGTACGCCGCCGCACGCCGCGATGATCGGCAACAGCGCCTTCTTGCGGTCGGCGAGTTCACCCACGACGAGTTCACGTTTGAGTTCGAGGCCCGCGACGAAGAAGAAGATCGCGAGCAGACCGTCCTGCGCCCACGTGCCGAGCGACAGGTTCAGGTGGATCGCGCTGGGCCCGATCTGCCAGTCCCGAAGCGTGGTGTAGGCGTCCGAGAGGGGAGAGTTTGCCCACAGGACCGCAACCGCGGCGGCGATCAGGAGAATTGATCCGCCGACCGTCTCCGTGCGGAGATAGCGGCCGAGTTCGGAGCGTGCGGCAGAAATCAAGGAAAGCCTCTCACCAGGAGTTTCGACGGGTACGGCAGAACATCGCCGACCAGACTTCCCGGCACACCTCCATAGATCTTAACGCGCTCTTTGCAACCGATCAGTCCGTCGTCCGTGGTTGCGACGTGTCCGCGCGACGTGTTCAAATCCTACGGTTTGGGATGGGCTTCCACTGAGTGGAAGCCGCCGTCGGGGCCCGTGGGGGACAGTGGTGCAGGAGAAAGTCGCGTGAGCAAGGGTGTGGAGTCCGCCGAACGCGGGCAGGACGAGTTGTCGGCGTCGCCCGACGACGGGACGGTGGCCGGTGTGCCGCGCAGTCGCATCGTCGTGGCCAGCATGGTCGGTACGTCGATCGAGTTCTACGACTTCTACATCTATGCGACGGCCGCGGTATCGGTCTTCCCGCACCTGTTCTTCCCCAAGGGCAACGACACGACGGCACTGCTCGCGTCGTTCGCGACCTTCGGACTCGCGTTCGTCGCCCGTCCGCTCGGCTCGATCCTGTTCGGCCATTTCGGTGACCGGATCGGCCGTAAGGCCACACTCGTCGGCTCGCTGCTCACGATGGGTATCGCGACGTTCCTGATCGGCCTGCTGCCCACCTACCACGCGGTGGGACTGTGGGCGCCTGCGCTGCTGGCGCTGATGCGCTTCTGTCAGGGTCTCGGCCTCGGCGGAGAGTGGTCCGGTGCCGCGCTGCTCGCGACGGAGACCGCGAAGAGCGGCAAGCGTGCGTGGGCCGCGATGTGGCCGCAGTTGGGTGCCCCCATCGGCTTCTTCTTCGCCAACGGCCTGTTCCTGCTGATCACGTTGGCACTCGGTTACACCAGCAGTTCGAACCCGGACCTCGACAGCGCATTCCTCACGTGGGGCTGGCGTATCCCGTTCCTGCTCAGCGCGCTGATGGTGATGATCGGTCTCTACGTGCGTCTCAAGCTCGAGGAGACGCCGGTGTTCGCCCGCGCGGTCGCGAACGGCGAGAAGGTCAAGACTCCGCTCAAGCAGGTCTTCAAGACCAGCTGGCGTCAGCTGATCATCGGCACGTTCGTGATGCTCGCGACGTACACGCTCTTCTACATCATGACGACGTGGGTGCTCAGCTACGGCACCGGCAAGACCGCCGCCGACGGTGGGTACGGCGCGGGCTTCCAGTACCGGGACTTCCTGGTGCTGCAGCTGGTGGCGGTGCTGTTCTTCGCGGCGACGATCCCGGTCGCCGGCTGGCTCGCCGACCGCTACGGCCGACGCATCACCCTGCTGGTCATCACTGCCGCCATGATGGTCTTCGGTCTGACCTTCGGAGTCCTGCTCGCGGCCGAGGGCATGACCGACGCCCGGATGCTGGTGTTCCTGATCATCGGCATGGTGCTGATGGGTCTGACGTTCGGCCCCATGAGCGCGGTGCTGCCGGAACTGTTCCCCACGAATGTCCGCTACACGGGTTCGGGTATCGCGTACAACACCGCGAGCATTCTCGGTGCGGCGGTTGCACCGTTCATTGCGACGTGGCTCGCCGAGAGCTACGGCGTCGGCTGGGTCGGCATCTACCTGTTGATCGCGTCGGCCCTGACGTTCGTGTCGCTGCTGGTCATGCGCGAGACCAAGGACGAATCGCTCGACGACGTCGCCTGACGCCGGAGGTCGGACGGGCACGCTTCCGCACTGCGGGGGCGTGCCCGTTTTCGTCGTGTGTGGGTGTTTTTCCGGGAATTGGAAAACTGTGAGCCGATTTCATTCGCGCGCGTCGAGTGCGGATATCCAGTATGTTCCGAAACGCTTGTAATGCGCGGCATCTGAGTTCGAACCCGTTTTGTCCTCGTGTGACGAAAAGGAGTTTCCAGAGTGCGTAATCCAGTTCTCCGGATTTCGGCCGTCGGCGTGCTCACCGCCCTGGTCGCCCTGACGACGGTGGTCACCGGCCCGCCGAGCATCGCCCAGCCTCCCGCCGGCGTCCTCACGCTCGCGAAGTCGGCGTCGCCGGAGTTGGGACTCGCATCGGGCGACACCGTCACCTACACATTCGTCGTGACCAACAACGGGACGACGGCGGTCTCCGGAATCGCCGTGGAGGAGACTGCCTTCACCGGTTCGGGCGGGGCGCCCGGTGTCACGTGCGAGTCGGACACGGTGGACCCGGGGCAGTCGGTGACGTGCACCGCCGACTACGAGGTGACGGACGCGGATCAGGCCGTGTGTCTCGTCACCAACACGGCCGTGGCGACCGGCGACGCAGAGGGAACGCCCGTCAGATCGGCGCCGGACGCCGCGCGAGTCGTCACGGACTGCGCGGGCGACCTGACCGGAAGCGCGATCCTGCCCGCGGCACTGGGGTCTGCGGACGCCGGGTCACTGGGCATCCTCGCCCCGCTGGCTCTGGGGTCGTTGGGTGTGGGGTCGCTGGGCTCGTTGGGTGCGCTCGGTGGCCTGATCGGGGTGGCGCTCACCACGCCGTACCAACCGGCCCCTGCCGCCCAGTGCCTGAACCCGCCTTTCCAGAACGTGCCGTTCCCGTACGTGCCGGGGCTGACGTCGCCGTGCCCGGGTGAGCAGAACGGCGGTCGGAACCCCGAGGGCCCCTGATCGAAGGGCCGATTCGAGAGGCTCGAGACAGGCGAGTGGCTCGGGACGCGCAGTCCCGGGCCACTCGTCCGCGTCGAGGTCTCGTTCTCACTGGCGGACGAACAGCGGATACCGCTCGCCGGCAATCATGCGGTCGTAACGGACGCGGGCGCGCTTCTCGCTCTCGTCGAGGGCCCCCGCGATCCAGGCGTACGTCCACGGCCCTTCGTCGAGGGCGACGATCGCGATCGTGTACGGCGTGAAGTCGGTGCAGTTCCGGCTGGGCGAGACCTCGATGACAGTCCACGAGACGATCGATCCGCTGCCGGCGGAGGGTGCCCGGCTGATGTCGGTGCCGCGGCACGACGAACAGATCGCCGCGTCGGGTGCGAGCAGGGCGTCGCAGTTGTCGCAGCGGCCGATGGTGAAGGTGTCCACATCGGCGGTGGTGCGGGTGAGTTGAGCGTGCATCGGGAGACCTCGACTTCGTGAAGCTTGGGTTGTCCGGCTCCCACAGTTCCAAGACGGACGCAAGGCCACGACGGTAGAAGTACGCGTAGGCATACCTGTTTCCCGTGGATAGGTACCCGCGTGCGGCGAAGTCCCAGGTCAGGCCGACGCGTCCTAGGTCTCGTGACCCCGTTCGACGACCCACGCGGCGATCTGGGTCCGCGAGTTGAACCCGAGTTTCGCGAGGACGTGTTCGACGTGGCCCTGAACGGTGCGCTGGGAGATGACCAGCTTCTCGGCGATCACCTTGTTGGTCAGGCCCTGTGCCACCAGTTCGGCAACCTCCTGTTCGCGCGGCGTCAGATCCGACGCCGCGCGCTCGGTCGGGGCTGCCTCGGGTAGCCGGTCGGCGACCGCGAAGTCGACCACCTCGTCGAGCGTCAGCTCGCAGCCGCGGCGGACCGCGGTATCGAAGGCGCGGGCGCCGAGGGCACCCTCGCACAGCGTCCGGGCCTCGTCACGGTTGGACCGGAGCGCGGGGATCACCACACCCGGATTGCCGGCGGCGGACCACAGGGCGTCCGCCGATCCCAACAGGATCGCCGACCGCTCGAACTGGCCCGCCGCCGCGGCGGTCCACGCAAGGGCCTCGACGGCGATCGCCGTCCCGAGCAGGTCGTCGACGTCGCCGCTCAGCGCCGCCGCCTGCGCGAAGTCCGGGCGGGCTGCGGCCGGGTCGTCGTGCCATTCGGCGAGGCCCCGCATGCACAGCGCGTACGAGCGGTAGATCGACTCGCCGCGGGCGCGGGTGATCTCGAGGACCTCGTCGGTGTACCGGGCGGTCTCCTCACGCCGCCGCAGGACCGCGGTTGCGGTTGCGAGGCCGAGCACGGTGGAGATGTATCGCAGAATGTTGTGTCCGGAGCGGACGGCGTCGACGATGCTGTCGAGCAGGCGGATCGCTTCGGCAGGATCGTCTGCGTAGATCTGGACGTGTCCGGCCGCATGGGTTGCGATGATCTCGGCCAGGCGATCGTCGAGCAGGGCGGCCTCGTCGCGTGCCTCGCGGACGAGCGCCTGGCCCATCGGGACGTCGCCCTGGTTCGCGGCCAGAATCGCCGACGCAGCCAAAGCCTTCACGCGCTCGCGGGTCGGCTCCCCACCCTGAGCGGCGAGCACTCGTGCGAGCCAGAGGCGGCCTTCGTTGAGCAGTCCGCGCGAGATCCAGAAAATGTACAGAACATTCGCGATCCGCAGACCGTTCTCCGCCTCACCGGGTTCGGTGAGGCAGTACTCCAGCGCCGCCGCCAGGTTGGGGCGTTCGCGCTCGATCCTCGTGATCCACGACGACTGGTCCGGACCGATCCATTCCGTCTCCGCCCGGTCCAACAGCATCAGGTACCAGTCCCGATGGCGTCTTCTCAGCTCGGGGAACTCGCCTGCCTCGTGCAACCGCTCGAGTCCGTACTCCCGCAGGTTGTCGAGCAACCGGTAACGCACCACGCCCGGATGCTCCTCACGGATGAGGATCGACTTGTCGACGAGGGACGCCACGACGTCGAGCAGGTCGTGCGACGTGTGCTCCTGCGCGGCGACTGCCTCGGCGGCGTCGAGTTCGAACCCGTGGGTGAACACCGACAGCCGACGCCACAGCTCCCGCTCGTCCGGATTGCACAGGTCGTGGCTCCAGTCGATGCTCATCCGCAGCGTCTGCTGGCGGTCGGGCGCCGATCGACTGCCGCCCGTGAGCAGCCGGAACCGGTCGGTCAACCGTTCGAGGACCTGATCGACCGACATCGCCCGCAGCCGCGCCGCGGCGAGTTCGATGGGCAACGGCAGGCCGTCGAGTTCGGTGCAGATCGCGACGACCGAGTTGCGGTTCTCGTCGGTCAGTTCGAAACCTGGTACGGCGGCGGCCGCGCGCTCGGCGAACAGGTTCACCGCCTCGTACTGGGCGAGCGCCCGTAGCGGCGTCGACTCGTCGGGAATCGGGACGGTCATCGGCGGCACCCGCAGCACCATCTCGCCACCGATCGCGAGGGGTTCGCGGCTGGTCGCGAGGATCCGCAGGTCGGGGCTCGACCGCAGCAACGTCTCGGCGAGCTTCGCGACGTCGTCGATGAGGTGCTCGCAGTTGTCCAGCACGAGGAGCAGGTTCCGGGAGGCCAGGTAGTCGGTGAGGACCCGCGTGGTCGGCACCGCCGACTGCTCGCGAAGACCCAATGCCGCGGCCACGGACTCCGCGACGAGCTGCGGATCGCGGCGTTCCCCGAATTCGACCAGCCAGACGCCGTCCGCGAACGATCGCTGCGAGTCGGCTGCCACGCGCAGCGCCAGCCGGGTCTTGCCCACCCCTCCGATGCCGGTCAGCGTCACCAGCCGGGACGCGCCCAGCGCCCGCCTCGTCTCGGCGACCTCGCGGCGCCGGCCGACGAAACTGGTCAGATCGAGAGGCAGGTTGCCGACCTTGCCTCGCACGGCGGGTGCCATCCGTGACCTTCTTTCGGTCTCCTCAGGTCACGGTACGCCTGCTCACGAGGCCGCCGCCGTCACTCGTCGGCCAGCCATCGCTCGACGGCGGCGGTCCCGGCGCCGAGTCGGTCGAGGCTCGCCGCCCGGCGGGGCGATTCCAACGGCGAGGCGCTGAACCGTGTGGCCGCCCGCGGGGCCAGGTAGGTCTCGTTCTCGGAGTCCAGAACCTCGTGGAAGAAGTCCACCGCGGTGAGATGCTCGTCGTCGAACAGGTCGTCGACACTGGAGATCGGCATCGCGGGGACGTCGAGCTCGTCGAGGATCTTCAGCCAGTCCTCGGTGGACCGCTTCTCGAGCAGTTCTTCGAGGAGGACGTACAACTCGTCGATGTTGCGGTTCCGTGCCTCGACGGTCCGGTAACGGTCCTGGTCGAGCAGCTCGGACCTGCCCACGAACTCGAGGAACCGGCGCCAGTGACCCTCGTGGTAGACGACCACGGAGATCAACCCGTCCGACGTCCGATACGGCCGACGATGCGGCGATCGCATCCGCGCGTAACCGGTGGGGCCTTCGGGTGGGACGAATGCGCGTCCACCCCACTGCTCCATCAGGGTGAATCCGACGAGGGTTTCGAACATCGGGACCTCGATCGCCTGACCCGAGCCGGAGCGCTCCCGCCAGAACAGCGCCGCGGTGATCGCGTTCGCCGTGGCGAGCCCGGCGACCTTGTCTGCGATCGGGGACGACATGTACGAAGGTTGCTGCGCGACAAGGGTTTGCAACCATGCCAGCCCTGACGCCGCCTGGATGCAGTCGTCGTAGGCGGGACGTCCGGCGTACGGACCGTCGCTGCCGTACCCGGTGACGGCTGCGTGGATCAGCCGGGGGTTGATCTCCAGAGCGGTGTCGGGCCCGATGCCGAGTCGGCGGGCAGCCGTGGGGCGCATGTTGTGCACCAGGCAGTCGGCCCTTCCGATCAGGGCGCGGATGGTCGCGCGCGCCTCGTCGGACTTGAGGTCCAGTTCGATGCTGGACTTGTTCCGGTTGCTCGCCACGAAGACGCTCGCCATGCCAGGGGTCCTTGTCGTCCCGAGGCTACGGGTGATGTCACCCCCCGGCGCCTCGACCTTGATGACGTCCGCCCCCATCTCGGCGAGCAGCTGTGTGCAGTACGGCCCCGAGAACGTCGTGGTGAAGTCCAGTACGCGGATGCCGCCCAGTGGGCCGGTGCCACCACTCATCGCGGGTCGCCCGAAACGATCGGCTTGCTCGGCTTGGTGTCCCAGGCGGCTTCGCCCTTGCGTCCCATCGACCACATCTGCACGCCGCGTTCGATCTCGACGGCCGCGCTCCACGGCACGCCGGGCTGATCGAGCTCGAGCCGAGCGCTGTTCTTGATCCGCCGGGCGAGGAGGGGGTCGCGGGCCGCGATCGCCACCAGTGCCTCTGCCTCGGCGAGGATTTCGTCCGGTTCGGCGGTGTCCCAGGCGAGGCCGCGGCGCACGGCATCGGTGCCTGAGAGTGCCGCGCCGAGCACGCCCATCGCGAGTGCCTGTTGGCGCCCGACGGCCCGTCCGAGCAGCGCCAGGTGGCCGCCGCCGGGATGAATGCGCCGCGCGAGGAAGCCGCTGTCGAGCACTGCGTCGGGGGTGACGAGCATGACGTCGGTCGCGAGCGCCAGGTTCAGGCCGGCTCCCACCGCCCCGCCGACGACCGCGGACACCGTCGGCACCGGCAGATTGCCGATACGCACGAAGGCGCCGTATACGGCTGAAACACGCGCCACCGCCTCGGACGAGGCCGGCGCGGCGGATGAGACGGCAAGATCGCGGGTGTCCGCGCCGCTGCAGAAGTACGGGCCGACGGAGGCGACGACAACCGCGCCGATCGACTCGTCCTGTTCCACTCGGTCGCAGCATTCGCCGATCTGTGCGGCCATCTCGAGCGTGATCGCGCCTTTCCGGTCCGGGTTGTCGAGGGTGATCCGCGCAATGGAGCCCTCGACGGCGAACAGCACTCGAGGGGTGGCTGGGGACTCGGTCATGGGCAACCTCGCAGACGTCGATTCGGTGGCTCCCGCGCGATCGGAACGCCCGGGTTCGATCAGAATGCAGCACCAAAGATTGGATTACAAGATTGGATCCAATCTGTTGACAAAGTGGCAGGGTCCCTCTTGAATGAAGGCTCGGTAGGGCGAACGATGTTCGCCGACTTACCTTCCCGGATCCCACGCCGCCAACGCGGCGGCCGGGGCCGGTGCCGGAGGCCGCGCGCACGCTGCGCAGCCCAGGACGGCTGATCGGAGCGGGCGGGCACGGTGCGTTGTCGGAAGGTAGTTCATTGCTCACATTGGCAGCAGTAGGTGGCGTCGCCGACGAACTCGTCGCGCTGCGTCTCGAGGTTCGCGAGTTCCTACGGGAGGAGATCGAGTCCGGTCGTATCCGGACCGAGGCCGACGCGTGGATGTCGGGAATCGACATCGAATTCAGCGGGCGGCTCGCTGCCCGCGGGTGGGTCGGCATGACCATCCCGGTCGAGTACGGAGGTCACGGGCTGACGGCCCTGGAGCGCTACGTCGTCACAGAGGAACTGCTGGCCGCGGGTGCACCGGTGGCCGCGCACTGGATCGCCGACCGGCAGATGGCGCCGGGAATCCTGCGGAACGGAACGGAAGCGCAGAAGCGCTCGTGCCTACCGGGAATTGCCAAGGGGGAGAGGTTCTTCGCGATCGGAATGAGCGAGCCCGATTCCGGCTCGGACCTGGCGTCCATCCGAACCCGGGCGGTAGAGGTGGAGGGCGGCTGGAAGCTGTCTGGCACCAAGGTCTGGACGAGTGCGGCGCACGTCGCGACCGACATCGTCGTCCTGGCCCGAACGGATTGCGGTGAGTCCCGACACGAGGGTCTGTCGCAGTTCCTGGTCGATCTGCCGCACCCGGACATTCACATCCGGCCGATCGTCACGATCGACGGTGAGCATCACTTCAACGAGGTCGTGTTCGACGATGCAGTGATACCCGCAACCAGTCTGCTCGGCAGGCGTGGCGACGGCTGGCGCCAAGTGACCACGGAACTGTCGAACGAACGCTCGGGTCCCGAGAGGATCCTGAGCACACTCCCGCTGCTGACGGCGTGGGCGAGCCGGGAATCGACCGAGGCGTCGCCGGTCGAACGGCTCGAGATGGGCCGCCTGGTCGGCCGTATGACGGTGTTGCGTCAACTCTCGCTCGCAGTTGCCGACCGCTTACGCGCGGGGGAGAACCCGGTGGCGGAAGCGGCCTTGGTCAAGGATCTCGGCACCCAGTACGAGGGCGACGTCGTGAATGTCGTCCGGCGACACGTCCCCCAGGGGCCGGACGCCACCGGCGACACCCTGACCAGGCTCTCGACCCAGTCCGTACTGCACTCGCCGGCTTTCACCCTGCGCGGCGGAACGAACGAGGTGCTGCGCTCGATCGTGGCGAAGGGACTGTGACAGCGATGCGCGAACATCATGCCGAACTCGGGGACGCCGTGCGGGCGGTCCTGGGCACTCGCCGCCGAACCGACTCCCGGCCGGTCGACGAGGTGGACCTTTCGCTGTGGAACGACCTCGAACAGCTCGGTTTCACATCGCTGACCGTGCCGCCCGAGCTGGGTGGATCCGGGGGAGATCTCCTCGACGCCGCCGTGATCCTGCGGGAGTCCGCAACGGCTGCAGTGCCATTGGCGGAGGCGCTCTTCCTGGCCGGCCCGCTGCTCGCGGCCGCCGGCCTGCCGCTCCCGCGGGGGCCGATAACGGCCGCGGCCGCCGAGAACGTGGAGCTCGGTCGAGACGGCGACGGGTGGCACCTGTCGGGTGCGGTGCGCGCGGTGCCCTGGATCCCGGGAGCCGACCACGTCGTGCTGCTGGTGCGGCGTGGCGGGCGCGGCGCGGTCGCCCTCGTCCCGACCGGGGAAGCCGGGTTCACGGTGGTCGAGGGCCGCAACCTCGCCGGGGAACCGCGCGGGACCGTCCTGCTGGAACGGGTCCGGGTCGCCGCAATCGAAGACCTGGGGGAGACCGACTGGTTCCGGAGGTTCGAGATGCTCGGCGCCGCCGCGCGGGCCGCCCAGATGGCCGGCGCTGCCGGCGCGGTCCTCGCCGCGACCCGTGAATACGTCCACGTGCGACACCAGTTCGGTCGGCCGCTGGTTGCCTTCCAGGCCGTCCAGCACCAGTTGGCGCGTCTGGCCGCGGATGTCGTGACGGTCGAGGTGTCCTCGGATGCCGCCGTCATCGCGCTCGTCGACGACGATCCGCACGCTGCCGTGCTCGTCTGTGCTGCCAAGTCCGAGGCGTCCTCGCTCGCCGGGTCGATCGCGTCCGTGGCGCACCAGGCACACGGCGCACTCGGGTTCACGATGGAGCACTCGCTCGGCGCGTTCACGACTCGCCTGTGGGCGTGGCGCGAGGAGTACGGAAACGAACTCCACTGGTGGAGCCGAATCGCCGATCTGGTGCGCGAGTCCGACGGCGATCTGTGGGGGTTGGTGACAGGAACGGCACAGATTCGTCCGGGAGATGGACGAATCGATTGGCGGGTCGGTAGTGGCGAGCAAGGCTGACATGACAGCGGAGCTCGCCGCGGACACGGACGACCGGGAGGAGACGACGGTGCTGCAGTGGGACGAGGACGTGCGGGCGGTGCTCGCGGCTCGACGCGCGAGGCCGACGTTGCAGGACCTCGGTGTCGAGCGGTCCCGCACCATGCTCGAACAAGCCCCCCGGCCCGGCGGGCCCGAGATGCGCAGCGTGCGGTCGACGGAGTTCGACGGGCTGCACGGTCGCGTGCCCGTCCGGATCTACACCCCCGAGGGCTCTGTTTCCCCCGCGCCGGCGCTGGTCTGGTTCCACGGCGGCGGCATGATCATGGGCTCCCTCGAGTCGTGGGATCACCTCGCTCGGGCGCTGGCCGTCGCGTCGGAGGCCGTGGTGGTCAACGTCGGGTACCGCCTCGCGCCGGAACACCGGTATCCGGTAGCCAACGACGAGGCGTATGCCGCCTTGGAATGGGTTGCCGCGCAGCATGCCTCTCTCGGCGTGGATCCCGCGCGCATCGCGGTCGGCGGCGACAGTGCGGGTGGATCGCTCGCCGCCGCGACAGCCCTGCGTGCGCGCGACGCCGGGGGGCCGACGCTGGTTCAGCAGGTCTTGGTGTATCCCGGTATCGAGCGCCGGTCGCCGCGGCAGTCGATGGTCGAGTTCGCGGACAGTCCCTTCCTCTGCGCGACCGATGTGGATTGGATGAAATCCCTCTACCTGGGCGACGACCCCACGGCCGACGATCAGTACGGCGTCCCGGCGCTGGCCGACGATCTGTCGGGTCTGCCGGCCGCAATCGTCGTGTCCGCTCGGTTCGACCCGCTGCGCGACGGTGTCGAGGAGTTCGGCGTACGGTTGCGCGATGCCGGGGTCGCCACCGCGCTTCTGCGCTATCCCGGTGTGGGGCACGGCTTTCTCGTGCAGGTCGGATCCTTCGCCCGCGCCGATACCGCGGTCGCCGAGATCGGGGCCCTCGTGCGTGCGCGGTTCTCTCGTCCACCTGCTTTCGCCGAAACGCATGCCACCACGTCGGAGGTGCATTCGTGACTGTGCCGGACTACACCCGCAAGAGTCTGTTCATCGGTGGTCGGTGGCACACGCCGCGATCCACGGACTTCCGGCCCGTGCGCGAGGCCGCTACCGGGGCACTGTTGGGCACCGCGCCTCTGGCCGGTCCCGACGACATCGACGCCGCGGTGGCGGCGGCGCGTGCCGCATTCGACAAGGGTCCGTGGCCGCGGATGTCGGTGTCCGAGCGCGGCGCGGCGTTGCGGGCACTGGCCGCGGAACTGGACAGGCGCGGTGACTTCACCGCAGAACTGGTGAGCCGCGAGAACGGTATGCCGTCCGTGATGTCCCGAGGCGCCAACGTCGCGGTTCCGGTCGCACTTCTGCACCGATACGCCGATCTCATCGAGACCGGCGGGCTCGAGGAGGTGCGGTCGAGCCCGCGCGGAGCAACCATCGTCCGCAGGGCTCCGGTGGGTGTCGTGGCGGCGATCGTGCCCTGGAACTTCCCACAGCTGATCGCGATGGCGAAGATCGCGCCCGCACTCGCGGCCGGATGCACCGTGGTGGTGAAACCGTCTCCGGAGACCGCGTTGGACGCCTATGTCCTCGCCGACGCGGCCGAGGCGGTGGGTCTCCCCGGCGGCGTGCTCAACATCGTTCCGGCCGAGCGGGATTCAAGTGCCGCCCTGGTGGCTCATCCCGACGTCGACAAGGTGTCCTTCACCGGCGGGACGGCCGCGGGTCGTCATATCGGTGAGGTGTGCGGGCGGCTGCTCCGCCCGGTGACGCTCGAGCTGGGCGGCAAGTCGGCTTCCATCGTCCTCGACGACGCCGATCCGGACGTGTTCGCTGCGCAGCTGGCAGCGACCTCCTTCATCAACAACGGACAGGCATGCGTGCTGCACTCGCGCATCCTGGCTCCGCGGTCGCGATACGAGGAGATCGTGAGTATCGTTGCCGAGCAAGCACGCTCACTCGTGGTGGGCGACCCCCTGGACCCCGGCGTCACTTGCGGACCGATGGTCTCGCAGGAGCATCGCGACCGCGTCATGGGGCATATCGAGGCGGCCCGCGCATCGGATGCGCGACTGGTCGCCGGCGGTCGTGCGCTGGACGGGCCGGGTTGGTTCGTCGAACCGACCGTCTTCGCCGACGTCGATCCGCGTAGCCGCCTGGCCCAGGAAGAAGTTTTCGGGCCTGTCGTCGCGGTGATCCGCTACGAGGACGACGACGATGCGGTCGCGATCGCGAACGACAGCCCCTACGGGTTGGCCGGAGCGGTCTGGACCCGCGACGAGGAGCGCGGCGTGGAAATTGCCCGTCGAATCCGGACGGGCACTTTCGGAGTGAACTACTACCAGATGGACCTCGGAGCGCCGTTCGGTGGAACCAAGGCGAGTGGCCTCGGCCGCGAACTCGGTCCCGAAGGACTCGATGCGTTCGTCGAATACCAGTCGATCTATGTCGGCACCTCGGAACGGAAGGTCGGAGTATGAAAACTCGCGCTGCGGTGCTGTGGGCGCCCGGAGAGCCTTGGTCGGTCGAGGAGATCGAGCTGGACGAACCCGCCGCCGGTGAAGTGCTCGTCGAACTGACCGCCAGCGGTCTGTGTCATTCGGACGAGCACTTCCGGGACGGGACGAGCGTGATCGGGTACCCGTTCATCGGTGGTCACGAGGGGTCCGGGATCGTTCGGCGGATCGGTCCCGGGGTCACCGAGCTGGAGCCCGGGGATCATGTCGTCTTCAGCTTCATCCCTGCGTGTGGGAGGTGCCGTTCGTGTGCCCGGGGAATGTCGAGCGTGTGCGACATGGGTGCGCACATCGGAGTAGGAACCCAGATCTCCGACGGCACCTCTCGTCACCGTGTACGCGGTGAGGATGCGCGCTTGATGTGCGTCGTCGGAACGTTCGCCGAGCACACGGTGGTGAATCAGGCGTCGTGCGTGAAGATCACACCCGACGTGCCGCTGGACAAGGCGGCCCTGGTGGGCTGCGGAATCCCCACGGGCTGGGGATCGTCCGTATACGTCGGGAAGGTCACGTCCGGTGACTCGGTGGTCGTTCTCGGCATGGGTGGAGTCGGTTGTGGCGCGGTGCAGGGCGCCGCTCTGTCCGGGGCACGGCACGTGGTGGTGGTCGATCCCTCTCCGTTCAAGCGGGCGGAGGCGAAGAGGTTCGGCGCCACGCACACCGCGGAGACCGTCGAGGAGGCCGGAGCTCTCGTCCGTGAGTTGACCTGGGGGGCTATGGCCGATGTCGTCGTCATCACGGTCGGGGTGATGACCGGTGGACTGCTCGCTCCTGCGATGTCGCTGCTCGGCAAGGGCGGAACCTGTGTCCAGGTCTCCGTCGGCGACCCGGCAGAGACCGCAGTGGAACTGAGCCTCATCGATCTGACGTCGATGCGGAAGACGATCACCGGGTCCTGGTACGGCAACGCCAACCCCCGGTCGGATATCCCGCTCCTGTTGCGTATGTACATGGAGGGCAAGCTACTTCTGGACGAGATGATCACCCGGACGTACACGTTGGACGACATCAACGTCGGATTCGAGGACATGCGCCGGGCCGAGTCGGTTCGCGGAATGATCGTGTTCTGACATACGGCCGGTGCGCCCGGGGACGAAGGTCCCGCCGGGTGACGTATGTGGCCACTGGACGGGAAAGCGCTATCCCCCAATGGAACCGGCACTCCTAACGTGTTCGGTGCCCGGCAGGTCCGGGGCAGTGTCGTGCAGTAGTGGAGAAGGACGTGGTTTCGTGAATCCGACAGAAGCTCATTTCGACGTCGTCGTCGTAGGTGCCGGCGTCGCAGGTATGTACGCGGTGCACCGTCTGCGGCAGCGAGGACTGACGGTGTGCGGGTTCGAATCGGCTGCCGGAGTGGGTGGAACCTGGTACCACAACCGCTATCCCGGGGCGCGGTGCGACGTGGAGAGCGTGGACTACTCGTTCTCGTTCGACGACGACCTGCAGCAGGACTGGACGTGGAGCGAACGGTTCGCCACTCAGCCCGAGATCCTCGCGTACCTCGAACACGTCGCCGACCGCTTCGATCTGCGCAGCGCGTTCCGATTCTCCACGCGTGCGGGGTCGGCGATCTTCGACGAGACCGAATCGCTGTGGCACGTCACCACCGACGGTGGCGACCGGGTCAGGGCGCGCTACTGCGTGTTCGCGACCGGGGTTCTCTCCGCAACCAACGTCCCGGACATCCCGGGACGCGACGCGTTCGCCGGTGAGTCCTACCACACCGGAGAATGGCCGCACACCCCGGTCGAGTTCGCGGGCAAGCGCATCGCGGTGATCGGTACCGGCTCGTCCGGCATGCAGTCGATCCCGATTATCGCGCAGTCGGCCGATCATGTCTACGTCCTGCAGCGCACCGCCAACTACTCGATCCCCGCAGGCAATCGACCGTTCCCCGAGGACGAGATGCGCGAGATCAAGGCGAACTACGCGGACCGGCGCCGTCAGGCCTGGTCGAGCGGAGGCGGATCACCGTTCACCGCCTACTCCAAGGGTGCGCTCGAGGTCTCTGCCGAGGAACGTACCCGCGTCTACGACGAGTGGTGGCAGCGCGGTGGTGTGCTGTTCAGCAAGGCGTTCCCGGATCAGTTGTCGAATCCGGAGGCGAACGACACCGCCCGGGAATACTGGGAGAGTCGGATCAGCGAAGTCATCGAGGATCCGGAGCTGGTCGACAAGCTGACACCGAAGGACCATCCCATCGGAACGAAGCGAATCGTCACGGACAGCGGATACTACGAGGTCTTCAACCGAGAGAACGTGACGCTCGTCGATCTGCGCGAGACGCCGATCGTGTCGATCACCGAGACCGGGATCCGGACCACCGATCGCGACTACCCGCTCGACATGATCGTCTACGCCACGGGATTCGATGCGATGACGGGATCGTTGAGCCGCATCGACATCCGTGGCCGCGGTGGCCGCGAGCTCCGAGCCGAATGGGCCGGGGGGCCGCGCACCTACCTCGGCCTGGGAGTCGACGGCTTCCCGAACATGTTCATCCTCACGGGGCCCGGCAGCCCCGGGCCACTCGCGAACATGGTGCTCGGTGCGGAACAGCACGTCGACTGGCTCACCGGTCTGCTGGACCGCGCGGAGGCGGACGGTGTAGTCACGATCGAGGCGAACGCCGACGCGGTCGAGAGCTGGGTTCGCGAGTGCAACGCTCTGGCCGAGAAGACGCTCTTCCTGCAGGCGAACTCGTGGTATCTCGGCGCCAACATACCGGGGAAGCCGCGGGTCTTCATGCCGTACATCGGCGGCTTCGCCGTCTACGGCCGAGTTCTCGAAGATGTTGCCGCCGACGACTACCGGGGGTTCACGCTGGCGCGTGCGGACGGTGCGGACGGTGCGGACGGTCAGGTCCGGCAAGCCGCGTCCCTTGCCTCGAGTTCCCGGGGGCGTCTCGCGTGAGCGCGCACCCGACGCGGGAAGTCCACGACAACCCGGCGTCTCCGACGCCGGTGTTCACCGCGTCTGTGCGTGAGCCCATCTGGGCGAGGGTGCGGAACACCCTCGCCGCGACCGAATACCGATCCCGGGAGGGAACACGATGACAAGCTTCGCGCTCGACGGCCGGACCGCCCTCGTCACGGGTGGGGGCCAGAACACCGGTCTGGGAATCGCCCGGACGCTCGCGGAGGCCGGGGCACACGTGATCGTCAACGACATCACCGCCGAGCGGGCCGAGGCGGGTGCCGCCGCCGTCCGGGAAGCGGGAGGTGCTGCGACGCCCGCCGCATTCGACATCACCTCGTACGAGGAAGTGTCCGCTGCGACGAAGAAGATCGGTGAAGAGATCGGCGTCGTCGACATCCTCGTCAACAATGCCGGCCTGCCTGCCGGCGCTCAGATGTTGCCGTTCCTCGAAACCCCGCGACACGAGTGGAACCCGTACATCGACATCAACATCTTCGGCTCGTTGCACATGATGCATGCGCTGCTGCCCGCAATGGTCGAGCAGGGGTGGGGTCGCGTCGTCCAGATCTCCTCGGGGTCGGGATCGGTCGCGAGCCGCGGGTTGGGCGGCACCTTCTACGGCGCGAGCAAGGCCGGTATCGAAGGAGCGGTACGCCATATCGCCACCGAGGTCGGTCCGAGGGGCGTCACCGTCAACACCCTCGCCCTCGGTCTGATGGAGAAGCTGCGGGACGCGATCGAATCCAAGTCCTCGCCGATGCTGAACGCGATCTGGGAGGGCAACGTCATGCAACGAATCGGTACCGGTGACGACGTGGGGGCGGCCTGTCTCTGGTTGTGTTCCGGTGCCGGTGAATTCGTGTCGGGCCAGACGATTCACCTAAACGGCGGCTCCTACTCGGGCCGTTGAGGGGTCGGAACCACGGGTGAGCGAGATCCGGCTGTGGTTCGTTTCCCGCCAGCCGGACGTTTGGACTCGATCCCGGAAAGGGGCGGCCCTAGCGTCGCTGGGGTCACTGTCAGGCCGATCGATCGGCCTATTCTTCTGAAGGAGCATCCATGACCACACTCGAGCGGCATCCGATGACACCCGTCGCGCCTCCCTCGGTGATCCAGGACTTCTACACGCCGGAAGAGCTGGACACCATCTTCGGAGTGATCCGCGACAACGGACCCTGGCGCCTGATTCTCGCGCATCACTTCGCGTCGACGGAGGAGTACCTGGCGGTGTCGGGCGGCAAGGACCGTAAGGCCGACGCGCGCCTGTCCGACTTCACTTCTCCGGTCTTCCGGGGGTTCCTCGCCAACGACGGGGTCGTGTTCCACCCCGAATTGAACGACATCTACTTCGGACGCAAGCTCCTCGACACCGCGCTCAGCCTCCACGGCGCGAAGTACGGCATGGCGCACAATCTTCTGTTCAATCTGGGTGGACCGTCACACAGCTTCGATGCCGGCCATTTCGATACCGGAAGCTTCCGCGGCATGGGGCTCCACAACACACCGCTCTGGCTGATGTCGGTGATGGCCAAATCGGGTCTGTTCGATGCGTGGGAAGTGAAGACCGCGCAGGTGATCACCTACTTCTACAAGTCGGACTTCGCAGGCGGCTTCACGTACTGGCCCGACGGGCCCGACGGGGACCCGCAGCGCCTGCGCCCGCCCTTCTGGAACACCGCGACACTGACCGACAACTCGCGGATGTATCACCGCCGTGAATCCAACGGTCCGGTCGAACGGCGGGATTGCCCCGAACTGGAGATGACGTCGCTGCTGCACAGCCTCCCCGACGGATCGTGGTCGGTCCGCAACGGTGACAAGGAGATCGCCCGATTCGGCGAAGCCGACATGCGAATGCTGGTGCACTACACGGCGCTCCTGTTCGACGACATCGACGACGTTCGTCGGTACCAGAACCATACGGACGACATCGACGCAGAGCGGGCGATCGGAATGCTGGTCTCCGACATGCGCGCGAAGGGCGCCACCGTCGAAATGCCGGGCGACCCCATGGCCGATCCGGCGTTCATCGGGCAGTTGACCGAGTTCTACGCGATGGCGCCGAGCCGGTATCCCGCTGAGGCGCCGCTCGAGGTCGTCGGCCGCTAGACCGGCCGATGTGGTCGGCCGTATCGACTCGAAGATGCCGCGGATCGTAGGCGGCGGCCCGGAAGCGCCCCCCGCTCTCGGGCAATGAAGGGATTTGATCATGACTTTGACCTGGACGTCCGGCGGTTCTGCCGGTGCGCAGGAGCGTGTGACGGAGGCGGACCTGGGCGCGGCGATCGATGTCGCCGACACGGGTGCCCTGCTGATGACGATCGTGCATGTCACCGGCGACCTGTCGTTGCTGGACGAGTTCGAGGCGAAACTGGACGACGCCAAGCGTGCGCGCGGTGCGGACAGCGCCGCATCGCAGACCCATTACGGGGCTCAGTCCGGTGCCGACGCGGTGCCACCGGGGCAGTTCCCGCCGGAGATCTCGGAAGAGGTCCGAGCGCGTGCCAGGACTGTGCTCACTGCGGACCTACCGGTCCGGTTGGGGTCGCTGGATCCGGAGATCTTCCGACGGATGGCTGCGCTGTGCACGGCGAGCGCGGTCGACGAGGAGTTCGTCCCCCTCCTGTTGGAACAGGCCGGGTTCGAGAAGTCCCGCCGCTGTGTTCCGGTCACGACGCGGCCGCCGGCGGACTTCGATGTCATCGTCATCGGTGCCGGGATGGTCGGCCTCAACGCCGCGATCAAGCTCGAGGAAGCAGGTTTCGCGTACACGGTGTTCGAAGCCGCCGAGGGAATCGGCGGAACGTGGTGGCGCAACACCTATCCCGGCGCGGCCGTCGACACCCCCAGCCACTATTACTCGTACTCCTTCGAGTTGAATCCGAACTGGACCAAGTACTACCCACCGGGTCCCGAGTATCTCGAGTACATGCGCGGCGTCGCCGAGAAGTACGAGCTCTACCGGAACATAAGACTGTCCACGTCGGTGCTGTCGGCCGGCTGGAACGAGGACGACCAGCGTTGGACCGTGGTAACCCGCTCGGCCGACGGGACGGTCGAGCGGCATCGGGCCAGGGCCGTGGTCACCGCTCTCGGGATGCTCAATGCGCCGAACATTCCCGATGTCGAGGGCCTGGCCACCTTCGAGGGCGAGATCGTGCACACCGCCGAATGGGATCCGCAACTGGACCTGACCGGCAAGCGTGTGGTGATCCTCGGCACGGGATGCACTGCGGTGCAGGTGGTTGCGAACATCGTCGACCAGGTCGAGAGCCTCGACGCCGTGGTGCGCAGCCCCCACTGGATCGTGCCGGAGAAGGCCGTCGTGAACGACGTTCCGGAGGGTGAGCGGTGGGCGATGCGCCACCTGCCCTACTACCAGGAATGGTTCCGGCTCAAGGCCTACTGGCTGGCATCCGACAATCTGTACCCGATGCCGCGCATCGACCCGGAATGGGCGGCCACGCATCTGTCCGCGTCGCAGTCGAACGACCGCGTCCTGCAGACTGCGCTCGCGCACCTGCGAAACTCCTTCCCGGATCGACCGGATCTCATCGACAAGCTCACCCCGGACTTCCGTCCGTACGCGAAGCGCATCGTCAAGGATCCGGGATTCTTCGCCGCACTCAATCGAGAGCATGTGGCCCTGCACCGGGCCTCGTTCGCACGTGTCCACCCCAACGGTGTCACCACCACGGAGGGGGAGTTCATCGAGGCGGACGTCATCATCTTCGCAACCGGATTCAAACTGCAGTTCGCCTCCTACATCGACATCACGGGCCGCGGCGGGCACAAGCTGGCCGACGTGTGGGACGGCGGTGACGACCCGCGTGCCTACCTGGGTATCCAGGTGTCGGGGTTTCCGAATCTGTTCGTCACGGCCGGCCCCAACAGTGCACCGAATCATGGTGCCGGGCACAACATCCTCAGTGAAGAGCAGGTTCACTACATCGTCGAGTGCCTGCAGCATCTCGTCGAGAGCGGGAATGCGTCGATGGACGTGTTGCCCGAGGTCCAGGAGGACTACAACCGGAGGGTCGACGAAGCGCTCGATCTCACCGTGTGGGCGCATCCGGGTGAAACCGCGACCGGCTACTACCGCAACAAGAAGGGCCGCGTCGTCGTGTCGTGTCCGTGGCGACTCGTGGACTACTGGACCATGTTGCGTCAGCCGGCCGTCGAGAACTTCCACTTCGTACCGGAGCCGGCGCACAGCGCCGAGTGACCCGATGGGTCGGTGGGCTCGCCTCCGGGGTGAGCCCACCGACCGGTCACTGGCCGATCACCACCCGGTCGACGGCACAGAAGGTGTGGCACACCCGGTCGCGAACCACTACCTCGGGACACTCGGGGTCGAACCAACGATCGACGACGGCCCAGTGGACCGGGTGGTCGAGGTACTGGCCCGTCACGTCACCGACCTCGCGAAACTCCTGCTCCCACACGTGCGTCCATGAAACTGGACCCGTGGATGTCTCGACGGGAGACAGCCTCCACGCCCGCATCGACGAGATGTGCCGAGGCATGGAGAGGATGTCGCTCTCGAATTGTTCCAGGGATTCCGGGGTCGCTGACGGGTCGACGCGAACCAGCAGTGCGCGGTAGAGGGTGCCCGGGTCGGCGCCGGGCGCACGACCGGTGGTGCCGCAGTGGTACTCGACGCCGTACACCTTCTCGACGGAGGGCGACGCGAGGATTTCGTCCACACTCGTGCGGACACGCAACCATTCGTCGCGGTCGGCGAACTGCATATGAGCGATGAGGTCTCCGCCGTTGATCGCTCCCGGAAGGGTACGCCCCACGACGGTGACGGCCGTGCCGATCGCGTCGACGGTTGTGCGCAGACGGGTCTCGAAGTCGTCCGGGTTCGCGCCTGCGACCAGATGGACGATTCGCGTGAGGTTAAACATTGCAGAGCTCCTCGACGTCGGCGGCCTCGCCGGCCATCGAGCGCGAGCGTTCGACGATCAATACGTCCACGCTGTCCCACCACTGTGCGAGCGTGACGTCGGGCCGGCCGAGTCTGGTCATGTTCCACCAGGCTGCGACGTCCTCGAGCGACCATACGATCGTGACGACGTTGGACGTCGCACCCTCCCAGATCGGCGGACTGACGAGGATGTGCTCGAGCGTCATGCCCCGGGACCGCCCGCCGGGTACGTAGGCGGTCGTGTATCTGTCGACGAACTCGCGACCACGGCCCGGCGCCGTGACGACGCGGTCGACAACGAATGCTTTTCCTGACATGTAACGAGAAGCTAGTGTCGGCGGTCTCGCTTGAGAAGTCGATATTTCCGTTGCACGGGAACAGAATTCGGCTGGCTATCGGTCGTCCGGTGCAGGCCCCCGGAGGCCGAGGACGAGATTCGCGGTCTGCTGTCCGCCCTCGCGATGGTGCTCCATCAACTCGACGAGCCGTTCGTTGTCGTGGGCGCGAAGGGCGTCGAGCATCTCGTCGTGTTCCCGGACCACTCGTGCTCGTCCTTCGGCTTCGTACAGATACACCGCGTGGTACGGCATCGCGAGCGTCCACAGGCGACGCAACTCCTGCACGACGAGGTCGAGTCCGGACTGCTCGAAGATCGCGAAATGGAAGTCCTGGTTGCACAGCCGCATCCCGAGGAAGTCCCGCACCTCGGCCGCTGCCTTGACCTTCTCGCCCAATTCCTCGATGCGGTCGACGGCTTCGGCGTCGATCGTGGGCAGAGCGCGGAGCGTCTCACGCTCGAGTACCGATCGCATGAGGTAGATCTGTTCGAGTTCGGACTGGTCGAGGCGCGCGACGGAGTATCCGACGTTGGGCACGTGCTGGACCAGGCCGTCGGACGTGAGTTGGCGCAGGCTTTCCCTGATGGGGAGACGGCTCACACCGAGGCGTTCCGCCATCGTCTCCTGCCGGATCTGCTGCCCGGGCAGCAACTCGCCCGAGAAGATCATGCGCTTGAGTTCGTCGAGCACCTGTGCGGTCGCGCGCCCGGACGAAGACGCTGCGGGAGTCTTCACATCACTTCGCTTCCGGATCCGACGTCGTGGCGGCCAGTGCCACCAGGCAGGCCGCGGCCAGTGTAGCGGCTCCGGATATCCAGAACATCGCGGCGAACGCGTCGAAAGTCGGGAGAACTCCGTCGACGGTGCGCACCGCCCACGCGGTGGCGACAGCCGCCATGGTGGCACTGGCGGTGGACGTCCCGATCGAGCGCAGCAGGGAACTGAGCCCGTTCGCCGAAGCGGTTTCCGACGGCGGTACGGATCGCATGATGAGAATCGGTATCGCGGCCTGAGCCAGCGAGAGCCCGATCCCGACTGCCGCGGCGCCCACCAGCACCTGCCACAGTTCGGTGCTGAGGTAGACCCGCGCGACGAAGACGATCGCCATCTCCACGGTCGCGATCAGCAGTGTCGTCCACGCGCCGTACCGGGTGATCGCCCGGGCCGCGACCGGAGCCATCGCGACCCCGACGAGCGTGGGCGGAATCATCCACAACCCGGCTTCGAGGATGCCGAGGCCGAAGCCGAAGCCGGCCGCGCGGGGCGTCTGCAGCAGCTGGATGGACACGAGGACGTTGCTGAACAGCGCGAATCCGACGAGCGCGGACGACACGTTGACCAGCAGGACCCTGGGCCGTGCGGCAACCCTCAAGTCGACCAGTGGCGAACGCGACCGTAGTTGGAGCGGCACCCACAGCGCGATGAGGAGGCCCCCGGTGCCGACCAGCGCCGTCGTCGCCGGCCACCCCCACTGCGCGCCCTTGGACAGCGCCAGCAGCAGCGATGTCAACGCGCCCGCCAAAAGGAGCGCTCCCGCACAGTCGAAGCGCGCCCGCGAGCGGAGTGAGGTCTCCGGCACGATGCGTGCCACCGCAGCGGTCAGCAACACGCCGCATCCGGCCGTCACCCAGAAGATCCCGCGCCAATCCAGGTAGTTGACGAGTACACCCGCCAGGGGGAGGCCGGCCGCCGAGCCGATCGCCAGCGAGGCGCCCATCGCGGACACGCCCCCGGGGACGCGTTCCGCTGGTAGCACGTCTCGCATCGTCGCGATCGCCACGGGAACCAGGGCCAGCCCGCAGCCCTGCAGGATGCGGGCGATGACGAGGGCCGGGAGGGCGGTGAAGAGGCCGCCCATCGCCGAGCCCACGACGACGACCACCAGCGTGAGCATGATCATCCGCTTCTTGCCGAACATGTCGGCGAGACGGCCGATCAGCGGGGTCACCACCGCTCCGGTCACGAGTGTGGCGGTGACCAGCCATGAAGCGCTGCCGGCGGACACCCCCAACAGCCCGGGAAGTGCCGGCAGCACCGGCAGGATCATCGTCTGCTGGAGGGTCATCACGGTGCCGCAGATCGCGAGGACCGCGATCACCCGATTCGAGAAGCCGGTGCGGCTCGGTGGGACGGGAGGACGTTCGGCGACCGGCGAGAGCAGCCGGCGTGTCGGGGTTTCGTGCTCAGGCACGCGAAGCGCTGGTTCCGCGACGCAAGGTCCGGGAGCCGCCGACCGTGACTTCCCCGAACGGTGGGGCCTGCGTGTACGACGGGCCACGGCCGCCGGTGGACAAGACAATCCCGTGTCGCATGGTCAGATGCTGGTGCGGGGACCGGTGCAGGCCAAGCGATTGTCTCACTCGATGGACACTTCCGTCCGCGAAGCTCCTGCTAGCCCTACGGATGGTAGCCGCTGTCCACCCAGCGGGAAATGCCTGTTGTCGCGCCGAGTTCGAAAGTGGGCTAATCCGGTGCCGGGGTGATCCGGACCACACCCTCCCTCGGCGCAGCCTTCCCGGCTCGATTGCCGATGTGCCAGTTCGAACTTCGAGGATTCAGATGACCAACGCCACCCGGTTCGCCTTCACGAAGGTGTTCGTGACCGATCTGGACGCGCAGGCGTCCTTCTACAAGTCCGTGTTCGAACTGAGCGAGAAGGCTCGGATAGTGGGGAGGGTCGGCGCGGACGCCGTCGAGGAGGTCCTGCTCACCACGGGGCGCGGTGACGATTCGACGCTCGGCCTGTGGTGCTACCGCGACCGACCCGCACCTGCTCCGGGCGAGGCGACCCTCGGATTCGACGTCCGCGATGCGCACGAAACGATTCGACGGGTCGAGCACGCCGGTGGTGCCGTCGTCGAATCCGTCAAGGGCATACCGGAACACGGCGTCCTCGTCGGCTTCGTGACCGACCCCGAGGGTCACCTGATCGAGGTCGTCCAGACCCTCTGACCGCACCTCTCCCATTCGGAAGCTTCACCCAATCGAGGAGTCTTCATTGACAGCCCGAATCCGCACGACCGCAACCGTTGTCACCGGCGCCGCCTTCGCACTGCTGATCGCCGGTTGTTCAGGCGCGTCGACCGCGACCACGAGCGGTCCCGCCGGGGAACCGCAGCGAGGCGGCACCCTCGTCCAGGCCTACAACACGGATGCGCAGTCCGTGGATCCCGCGACGTGCGCGATCGGAATCGGTGTCGCCCCGTGCCAGGCGGTCTACGGCGCGCTTCTCTACTACGACTTCGAGACCGGTGAGATCACGCCCGGCATGGCCGAGTCCTTCACGTCGGACGACGGCAAGGTGTGGACCCTGAAACTGCGTCCGGGCCTGACGTTCACGGACGGAACGCCGTTCGACGCCGCTGCGGTCGCCTTCAACTGGGACCGCATCCTCGACCCTGCGCTGCTGTCGCCGAGTAGGGCTGCGGCCCAGACGATCACGTGGAACGTCGTCGACGAGACCACGCTGACGGTCACGTCGAACGAAGTCAACCACCAACTGCCGTTCCAGCTCACCGAGTCCCTCGCGTTCGTGGCCTCACCCACCGCGATAGCGCAGAAGGGCGCGGATTTCGCCAACGCGCCGGTCGGCGCGGGACCGTTCCAGCTCACTTCGTGGGCTCGTGGCACGCAGATCGAGTTCGACCGCAACCCCGGCTACTGGGACGCCCCACGACCGTACGCGGACAAGCTCGTGATGAAGACGATCGCCGCCGACGACCAGCGCTTCAATGCTCTGCAGGCCGGCGAGATCAATGTGATGACGGTCGTCGGGGACAAGTATGTCGAGCGGGCCCGCGGGGCCGGGATGAATATCGTCCAGTCCCAGCAGCTCGGCGGAAACGGCGTGCGCCTGAACTTCCGTGGACCGCTCGCGGACGCCGGATTGCGCACGGCGGTCGGCAAGCTGATCGACAACGACCAGATCATGGCGGCCGCCTTCCCGGACGATCCGGGAGCTACGCACTTCATGCCCGACGACAGCCCGCTCTACGACGAGCAGGCGGTATGGCCGGACAAGGATGTCGACGGAGCCCGAAAGCTCGTCGACGAGTACCGGGCCGCCCACGGCGGCGCCGACATCACGCTCACCTATGTGACTACCGCCGGCAGCCCCGTTCTCAACCGTGTCGCCGAACTCCTGCAGTCGCAGATCCAGCAGGTGGACGGACTGAAGCTGGACATCAAGTCGCTCGACGGCGCCGGTTTCGCGTCGGCAATGACGTCGGGGAACTACGACCTCATCATCAGCTCCCTCGGCGGGGCTCACCCCGAGAACCTCTACAAGGTCTTCCGCACCGGAGCCGCGGGCAACAACTCCGGGTACTCCAACCCGGTCGTGGACCAAGCGTTCGAGATCACCCACAGCTCGAGCGATCCTGCGGTCGTGAACGAGGCCTACAAGACGGCCATTCGGCAGATCGTCGCCGATTCGGCGTACCGATTCTGGCGTCCCAGTGAGTCCACCCTCCTGTCGGCGGCCTCGGTGCAGGATGTTCAACCGGCCTACCAGTACTGGTTCCGCCCCGAACTCGCCTGGATCCGGTAGCCGTGGCAGCGACGACGTCGTCGATTCGTCGATCGAACGCCGCCAGGGTGAGGACGAGAAGGGTTTCGGTGGCTGCTGCCAAGCTGATCGCGGTGCTGACGCTCGTCAGCGTCGTCACGTTCCTCCTTCTCGAGATGATTCCCGGTGACCCCCTTGCGGCGATGCTCCCGGAAGGGGCGTCGCCGGAGATGCGGGCGGCGGCCGCGGAACGCTTCGGCCTCGACGGTCCATTGGTGCAGCGTTATCTCGAATGGGTCGGCAACGCCCTGCAAGGGGATCTGGGCAGGTCGATGCAGACACAGGTCCCGGTGACCGATGCGATAGTCGAAAGGCTCCCGGTCACTCTGGAACTCGCGGGACTGTCGATTCTGGTCGCGTTGCTGATCGCCCTCCCGTTGGGCGTGTACTCGGGCTACCGCCCGGGCGGAATCGCCGACCGCATCGTCACACTCGTGTGTTCGGTGACGCTGTCCATTCCGAGCTTCCTGCTCGGCGTTCTGCTGGTGTTCGTGTTCGCCGTGACGTTGCACGCGTTGCCTGTGACCGGATGGACTCCGTTGTCGGCCGGCCTGGTTCCGCACCTGCGGAGTCTGGTTCTTCCGGTCGCGACGCTGGCGGCGATCGAGGCCGTGGCCTTCATCCGGCTTCTGCGTAACGACATGGCGGCGACCCTGCAGCAGGACTTCGTCCTCTCTGCCCGGGCCCGGGGTATCTCGACGCCTCGGATCCTCGTCGTCCACGCCCTCCGACCGTCGGCCTTCTCGCTCGTGACGGTGCTGGGTGTGTCGTTGGGCAGACTCATCGGAGGCACCGTCATCGTCGAAACCCTCTTCTCTCTACCAGGGTTGGGATCGCTCGTGGTCACCGCCATCAACGGCCGCGACTACCTCCTGGTGCAGGGAATCGTGCTGGTCGTCGCGGTCGCGTACGTGCTGCTCAATTCCCTGGTCGACCTGGCCTATCCGTTGCTGGACCCGAGAGTGAGATCCGCATGAGTACGACGACCGACGTGTCGCTTCGCGGTCCGGACGCCGGGAAGGGTGATCCACCTTCTGTCCCGGCCGGATCGTCGGTCCGTGCGACGAAATCTCGCCGTCGTCGGCGCGGGCGCAACGTCGTAGCGGCCCTCGGGGCGGCGTGGCTCGTCCTGATCTCCGGTGCCGCCGTCCTCGCGCCGGTGTTGCCGTTGCCGGCGCCGGACCACGTGGGCGACCAGTATTCCCTGGCGCCCTTCCGGACGATGACCCATCTGCTCGGCACCGACCAGCTGGGCCGGGACCAGCTCAGCCGGGTCGTGTTCGGTGCTCAGGTATCGCTCGCCGTCGCGGTCGGGGCGACGCTTCTCGCCCTCACGGTCGGTACGGCCGTCGGACTCGCCGCCGGATACTTCCGCGGCGTGACGGATGTGGTCTTCGACATCACGACCAACACGACGTTGGCCTTCCCTCCGTTGATCCTGTTGGTCGCGCTCGTCGCCGTGATGCAGCCGAGCGTGACGACGTTGACCCTCGGTCTGGGAATCGTCGGGGCCCCGACGTTCGCACGCATCGCGCGCGCGAACGCCATCTCGTTCTCCGGTCGTGAGTTCGTCACGGCATCGAAATCGTTGGGCTCGAGTACGTTCAGGATTCTCCGTCGGGAAATCCTGCCGAACATCCTCTTGCCGGTCTTCTCCTTCGCGACCGTCGTGGCCGCGTCACTCGTCGTCGCGGAAGGATCGTTGAGTTTCCTCGGACTCGGTATTCCGCCACCCACCCCGAGCTGGGGCGGAATGATCGCGGCGGGTCGGGAGAGCCTGTACGACCACCCGCACCTCGTCCTGGTGCCCGGGTTGTTCTTCTTCTTGACGGTGCTGTCGCTCAATCTCATCGGAGACTGGGCGCGAGATCGAGTCGGACGGGAGTCCTCGCTGTGAATACCGCTGTCCGCCCGGAACAATCGCTGACCGCCGGCGTCACGACAGATCCTCCGGCACTGTCCGTCGCCGACCTGCGGGTGTGGTTCGACACGCCTCGTGGACCGGTCCGGGCAGTCGACGGGGTGACCCTGGACGTGAAGCCGGGACGCACGCTGGGAATCGTCGGCGAATCCGGCTCGGGCAAGTCCGTTCTGTCCAGAGCAGTGATGAACATCCTGCCGCCGAACGCCATGGTGCGGCCCGGGTCGCGTGTCGAGGTGGAGGGCCGCGACGTCGCGACGCTCACCCGAGGCGAAGCGAAGTCGCTGTGGGGTTCGCGCATCGCCATGGTGTTCCAGGATCCGATGACGTCACTGACCCCGGTCCTGACCATCGGACACCAGCTCACCGAGACACTGCGGCGGCACCTGCCGTTGACGAGGGCCCAGGCGTCGGCCAGGGCCGAGGAACTGCTCGGGTGGGTGGGTATTCCCGAACCGCGGAAGCGTCTGGGCCAGTATCCGCACAGTCTCTCCGGGGGCATGCGCCAGCGGGTCGTCATCGCCCTGGCTCTCGCCTGTTCGCCGCGGCTGTTGATCGCCGACGAGCCCACGACAGCGCTGGACGTGACGGTGCAACACCAGATCCTGAATCTGCTGGCGCGCCTGCAGGAAGAGTCGGGGATGGCGCTGATCCTGATCACCCACGACCTCGGTGTCGTGGCGGGACGAACGGACGAGATCGCGGTGATGTATGCCGGCCGGGTCGTCGAGCAGGCGCCCACCAAGGCTCTGTTCGGGGCTACCCGGCACCCCTACACGCGGGCGCTGTTGCGGTCGATCCCACGGATCTCCGATCCGAGCCATACTCGCTTGGCGGCTGTTCCGGGCCGTCCGCCCACCGTGATCGATCCACCGCCCGGCTGCTCGTTCGCGCCGCGATGTCCACATGCGCAGTCGCGATGCCTCGAGCAGACGCCGGTGCTGACCGACGATCCCACCGCGGGCGACCGGCACCGGATCGCGTGCTTCTACCCCGTGGGCACCGTCGCAGGCGAGTCCGCATCAGCTGCCAACGTCGCCGTCGGCGTCACCGCCGCCGGTCTTCCCGTCGACCCGAGGAGCGTGATCTGAGATGGCCGGAACAGGAACGGCGCATCTACGCGACGACGAGGTCGTGCTCAGCGTGCGCGATCTCGTCGTCGAGTACGACACCGCAGGCGCGGGCAAGGTGCACGCGGTGTCGAACGTCAGTCTCGACATCCGGCGCGGGGAGACGCTCGGCCTGGTCGGCGAATCCGGCTGCGGGAAGTCGACACTCGCGAAGGCCATCATGCAGCTACCCCGGCCGACATCCGGGGTCGTGATGTTCGAAGGTCGTGACCTCACGACACTCGCACCTCGCGAGTTGCGTTCGGTGCGCCGCCCGGTGCAGATGATCTTCCAGGATCCGATCTCGTCGCTGAACCCGCTGCGCAAGGTCCGGGACATCGTCGGGGAGGGTCTCGACGTCGTCGGAGGGCGTAGCCGTCGAGAGCGGGATGCGCTTGTCGACGACATGCTCGAAGTGGTCGGGCTCGACCCGGAGACGGCCGGCGACCGTCGGCCTCACGAGTTCTCCGGGGGACAGTGCCAACGGATCTCGATCGCTCGGGCGATGGTCGTGGAGCCGGACCTCATGATCTGCGACGAGCCCGTCTCGGCGCTCGACGTCTCGGTCCAGGCTCAGATCCTGAACCTGCTCGAAGACATGAAGGAACGGTACGGACTGACGCTGCTCTTCATCGCGCACGATCTGGCGGTCGTCAAGAACATCAGCGATCGGGTGGTCGTGATGTACCTCGGCAAGATCTGCGAGGTCGCAGATCCGAACGAGATGTATGTCGCGCCGTTGCACCCGTACACCGAGGCACTGCTCTCGGCCGTCCCCGAGCCGGATCCCGAGGTCGCGCCGTCGGAGTCGAGCCTGTCCGGGGACCTGCCCTCGCCCCTCGATCCTCCGTCGGGCTGCCACTTCCGGACCCGGTGCCCGCGCGCCGCCGCGCTGTGCGCGGAGAGTGAGCCCCAGATCCGGGAGGTGCGACCGGGGCATTTCGTGGCCTGCCACTTCCCGTCGACGACATCTACGTGACGAGCGTCCGCACAGTGGGAAAACGCTCTTCATCAACGGCCGGGTCAGCGGCGATCCTTCGCAAGAGCGGCGAATCGACCTCCGGTGGTGACAGATCGAGCGGCCGCACCGGTCCGAACGCCCGAAAGGAACGCGCATGACGGCATCCGCCTGCCATCCCACGACACCTCGTGTGCCGCCGCAGTTCGTCGGCGTCCTGGGCCGGGCCTGGGCCGTCACTCCAGCGGATCACCCGGGAGGGGCCACCCCCGAGTCGGTCGGGGCGGTGTGAGGGAGACGCCCGGGGGAGCGAGTCCGGGTCCGGACGACGGGGACGGCGTTCCCGGCGCCGTTCTGGACCGGGCCGTGCTCGTGCTCGGAGCATTCGACAGGGGCGGGCAGTTGACTCTGACGGACGTCGTGAGGCGCACGGGACTCCCACGCTCGTCAGCCCATCGGATGATCGTGCGTCTCGTGCGGATGCGGTGGCTCCGCCGGGACGGCCGACGGTATTCGCTGGGACTCGGGTTGATCGAGCTCGGTTCGCTGGCTCTGCACCAGGACAGGCTCCGTGCCGCTGCGCTTCCCTTCCTGCACGAGCTGCACCGGTCGACGCGACTGGTGGTTCATCTCGCGGTTCTCGCAGGTCGCGACGTCGTTTGCCTGGAGAAGCTCGGGCGATGCCCGGCAGAACCGGTGCCGACCCGTGTCGGAGGGCGATGTCCGGCCCGCGACAACGCGATCGGGCGCGCCCTTCTGGCGAACACGCTCGGTGGGGAGCGCGAGTACGAAGGGATCCGCCGCGCCGGCGCGGCCTACGAATGGGACGACCGGAGGGGATACGGCGCCATCGCCGTCCCGGTGGGGCCTCCCGGTGCGGTCGCCGCGGTCGGGATCTCCGGTCCTCGCGCGCACGTGCACTTCGACTCTCGACATGTCGCACCTCTTCGGGCTGCCGCGAACAGCATCTGGCGTTCGACCGATCCGGTGTGGAGATCGCGGGATCGGACCAGGTACGGCGCGAGCGAGGCGGCAGTTCGAGGCGTCCCCGCCACCCGGTTGTTGTGATGCGCGTCACCGTATGGCAGGATCTGCCAAACAGACAGGAACTGCCTTGGAGGTCGTGTTGACTGTGATCAGCCGCGATGATTCCCCCCACGCCGTCGTCGACCGAGTGATCTCGGTCCTGAGTGCGTTCTCCGGATCCGAGGCGCTGACCTCGTCGCGGATCGCGCATCGGACGGGTCTGCCTCGGTCGTCCGTGCATCGGCTGCTGCAACGGCTGGTGGAGTTGGGCGTGATCAGGCGGGACGGGTTCGACTACCGGGTGGGGCTCAAGCTCTTCGAGCTCGGCAGTGTCGCTCTCGCCCAACACGAGGTCCATCAGATCGCGATGCCCTACATGTCGAGGCTCAGCCGCGCGACCGGGATGAGCGTCTATCTGGCCACTCTGTCGGGTCCCGACGTGGTGTTCATCGACGAGGTGTGGACCGACTGGGCCGCCCCGTTGCGTCGGGGAATCGCGCATCCCGCCCACCAGACCGCGTCGGGGAAGATGCTCCTGGCATGTCTTCCGGCGGAGGCACGGCCGGGCATCGATTTCACCGGGGTGACCCCGAAAACCCGGTACAGCATCACCTCTCAACAGGGTCTCGATCGCGAACTCCAGCGGATTCGGGAAACCGGTATCGCCACGACCCGCGAGGAGTACTACCTCGGATCGATGTCGATGGCGGTACAGGTCGGCCCTGCCGATCACGCCACCACCGCGTTGTCGCTGTGGGGGCCCGTCGAGCGGATGCGTCAAGCCGAACTCGTCGTACACCTGCGGCAGGCCTCCCGTGCCATCTGGACCGCGGCACAGCAGGGCCCCCGATGGGAACGCCGGAACTCGGTCTCTCGTCCCGTCGGCGAGTCCGGTGCCGCGCCGGGACAGCCCGTGGGCCGGTGAAGGGGAGCCGAGCCTGATGTCGGCGCGCTTCCAACTGCAGCAAGGAGTTCCGATGATCACCAGCGGTTCCGCGGGTTCCTCGTTGCACCCTAGAATGGGCGACGTTCGTCGGCGGGTTTCGGCCGACATGTCGAACCGGGCATCCCACCCGGGATCGCCGGCTCACGGTCCTCCGGCGGAAACGAGGGCGGAAGGAATGACAATGCAGGGTGGCCGGGCCGCGACACTCGTCGAACGTCGGCATGCCGACGTCCGCTTGGCCGTCGCGACGGCGGCACGGGATCTGTTCGTCGAGAATCACTCGACGTCCGTGACCGTGGAGGCGATCGCGCAGCGAGCAGGGGTTTCCGAACGCACCTTCTATCGCCACTTCCCCACCAAGGCGGACATCGTCATGCCGCTGCTGGAACGGTCTATGGACCGTCTCCTCGGTGCTCTCGCCGAGTCGGCAGGGGCGAGCACCGGCGTCGTGGACGCGCTGGTGGACGCTCTGACCGAGGAACTCGCGACCGATCTCGAAGATCGGCGAGAACTGCTCGAACTGCTCATTCGGACGCCCGAGTACCGCCTGCGGTGGGAGAGTGTCGACGACTGTGTCGTCTCGGTACTCGCCGACTGGCTTCGCGAGAGGTCGGTTCATCCCGGCGACGACTTCACCCGCAGGACGACCGCCATCCTGATCCTGACGGCGTCGCGATCGGCGTACACCGAGTGGATTCTCGCCCAGCCGGACACGGGGGTCGACGAGTTGCGCAGGCTCCACATCAGGGCGCTCGAGGCGATCGCCGGGGGATGGCGCAGTCACTGCGGCCACTGATGTGGGGACGCGAAAGGAGGGGCCACGTCCGGTTCGGACGGGGCCCCTCCTTTCGGTGATGCGCGTCGGTGACGCGAACGTGCCTACAGCAGAGCCGCGGGTAGCTCGCCACCCGACAGATCGTGGCCCCAGTAGCTGTCGGCGGTGATCTCCTCGGACGTGTAGAACGTCTCGTCCACCAGGTGCCCGTCGGTGCCGAACTCGACGTCCCAGCCGCCGGGCGCACGGACGTAGAAGGACACCATCTTGTCGTTGGTGTGGCGGCCCAGCGTCGAGGACACCGGGAATCCGCCCTTCACGACGCGGTCGAGGGCCTGGCCGACGGCGTCGAGCGAGTCGACCTCGACCATGACGTGGATGAGACCGGGCGCCCCTTCCCTCGGCGCCGGGATCAACGCGAGGCTGTGGTGCCGCTGGTTGACCCCGAGGAATCGAACGCGGATCGGCCCGTACTCGGGTGGGGCAGGCAGGCGGAAGGCGCCGCGCGGCAGGAAGCCGAGGACCTCGGTGTAGAAGTCGAAGGTGCCCTGCAGATCGGTCACCGGTAGTACGACGTGGCCGAGACCTTGTGCGCCGGTGACGAACTTGGCGCCGAACGGGGTGACGACCGGACTGTGGTCGAGAACCGCGCCGTGGAAGATCTCGAGCGTGGCCCCGCCGGGATCCTGGAAGGTGATGACCTCCTCGACGCGGCGGGCGTCGGCCTCCTCGACTGAAAGGGGCTTGACCGCGATCCCGGCCGCCTCGACTGCGGTCCGCACTCGGGTGAGGGCGGCGTGGTCGCGGACCTCCCAGCCGACGGTGACGACGCGGTCGTCCGCTCCGGGTACGACCACGATGCGGGCGGCGCGCTCGTCCATGCGCAGGTAGAGGGCCTCGGGGTCCGGCCCGGAGCCCTCCGCGAAGCCGAGGACGTCGAACGCGAAGGTGCGCCAGCGCTCGATGTCGTCGGTCTGGACGGTCACGTAGCCCAGGGCGCGGATGTCGGTGCCGAAGCCCCCGACGATGGGGTTTGTCATGGATTGTCTCCGTTGATGTTTCGGAATCTCTGTCAGATCATCATTCGGAGCGGGCCCTGCGGGTCCACTCCGAGGTTCGCCAGCGAGGCTGCGTGGAAGGTGGTTCCGGGCACGTGAATGCCGTGATGCAGGCCCGCATGGGCGTCACGCCAGAAGCGCTGCATCGGCTTGTCCATGCGCAGCGCGTTTCCGCCGCAGCGGGCGTAGACCTGGTCCATCGCCGTGACGGCCTGCCAGGCCGCGTTGACCTGGGTAAGCCTCCCCTGCGCGCGCTGCTCGAACGTCGGGGTCCTGCCGGCTTCCACCAGATCCCACATGCGATCGACGTTGGCCAGCAGCGAGTCCCGGGCCGCACGCAGCTGGGCGGTGGCCTCACCGACCGCATACATCGTGTACGGGTCGTCCTTCATCGGGGCCCCGGTCGGGCTGATTCGTTCGCGCTGATACTCGTTGGCATGGTGAAGCAGGCCCTCGCAGATGCCGATCGTGGCCGACGTGATGCCGAGCGGGAACATGTTGGACCACGGCATCAGGTAGAGCGTCTCGGTGCGGCCGTACTTGCGCACCGCGGTGCCGTCCATGACCTCGGCGGCGTTCATGACGCGGTAATCCGGCACGAACGCGTCCTCGATGACCAGATCCTTCGAGCCGGTGCCGCGCAGACCCACGACGTCCCAGGAGTCCTCGATGATCTCGTAGTCGGTGCGCGGGATGATCACGTGCAGGCCGGTCGGGGGCATCACCATCCGGCCCTCGTCGTCGGCGAGCCAGGCGCCGAGAAAGGCCCAGTCGCAGTGATCGGTGCCGGAGGAGAACGACCAGCGGCCCGAGAGCCTGTATCCGCCGTCGACCGGCACGCACATGCCGCCGGGCATGTACGGCGACGCGAGCCACGTGTCCTGATCCTTGCCCCAGACCTCCTGCTGGACCTTGGGGTCGGCGAAGGCCAGCTGCCACGGGTGCACGCCGACGATGCCGTGGACCCAGCCGGCCGACGGATTCAGCGACGCCGTGCGCATGACGGTCTCCGCGAATTCGCGCGGATGGACCTCGAGGCCTCCGTGCTCCTTCGGCTGGAGCATCCGGATCAACCCGGCTTCCTTCATCTTCTTCGCGGATTCGTCCGCGAGTCTGCCCAGCCGATCCGCTTCGACGCCTTCGGCGAACAGGTCGTCGGCCATGGCCTCGACCCGCGAAAGTACTTCGTACGTCATGTCTTCAGGTCTCTTCTCGAATGTCGTTCTACTCGGCGGCGCTGCCGGTACGCAGCGCGATGTTCTCGGCGACTTCCTTCTTCCAGCTCTCGACCGCCCGGGTGGTGTCGATCTCGAACTCGAAGCGCTTGGTCATGTCTTCCGTGATGTCTTCGACATCGACGTAGAACTGCTGGTACCAGCGGCGCAGCTGGTAGACCGGCCCGTCCTCCTCCGACAGCAGCGGGTTGTCGATGGGCGCCTTGTTCTTCCAGATCTCGACGTCCTGCTCGAATCCGATTTCGACGCCCTTGGCGAACTCCGCGGCCACGGCGGCGGTTTCCGCGTCGGACAGTCCGGGGATCTTCTCCACGATGACGCCGTACTGGAGGACGAACGAGTTGTCGGTCACGGGGTAGTGGCAGTTGATGAGGATCGTCCTCATCGTGTGTCCGGCGGAGTCGTTCTCGAGCCAGTCGATCATGTACGAAGGACCGAAATAGGATGCTTCCGAACGCCCTTCGGCGTCCGGGTTCCCGTCGTAGTTGGTGCCGAGCATGACGTCGCCGCGCGGCTGTGAGCGCATGTACTGCGTCGCGATGTGTCCTTCGAAGACGTTCTTGAAGTACTTCGGGAAGGCGTAGTGGACGTAGAAGAAGTGCGCCATGTCGACGACGTTGTCGACGATCTCCCGACAGTGTGAACCCTCGATGCGGATCGAGTTCCAGGTCCAGTCGGTCCACTCGTCGGTGCCGTACTCCGCGATCTCGGGGATCGTGACGTCGGCCGGCGGCGGGTTGCCCTGCGGGTCGTTCCAGACGTACAGCTGGCCGTTGCGCTCGAGCGTGGTCCACGCGCGGGTCTTGGCGACCGGGGGAACGCGTCGGGCGTAGGGGATGTCGGTGCACTTGCCCTTGCCGTTCCAGCGCCAGTCGTGGAACGGACAGGCGATGGTGTCGCCCTTGATCTCGCCCTGGCTCAGGTCGCCGCCCATGTGGCGGCAGTAGGCGTCGAGGACGTTGAGCTCGCCCTTGCTGTCGGCGAACACGACCAGCTTGGTGCCGAACGCCTCGATCGAGTGCGGCTTGCCGTCCTTGAAGTCCCGGATGAGACCGAGGCAGTGCCAGCCGCGCGCGAAGCGGGTGGGCGCCGCGGCGGCCTCGATCATCCGGACCTCTTCGGTCTGCGGCACATCTGTCGCGTCTGTGGTCATCGTTCCTCCGTTTGCATGTATGCGCCGGTGACACGGCTGTTGATCCGCATGATCCGGCCGGTGGCCCTCCGGTGTGAAGGGCATGTGTTCAGTGGATGGACAGGTCGGCGTCGCCCGAATTCGCGCCCGGCCCGGGCGGCCGCGGACCTCTGCGTCGCAGGCCCGGGCGGTGCAGGTCGCGGAGTATCGCTACGGCCGTTTCCCGGACTGCGGCGCGGGCCTGGGTGGCGAGGGGGGAGAGACGGGACGGGCCACAGACGGACACTGCGGCCGTCGTGCCACCTCGGGGAGCGACCCGGGCGACGATGTGTGCCAGTTCGCCGTCACCGCCGTCGATCTCCGATGTTGTCTTGACAGGGTGGTGGGCCCCGGCGTCGGCGCAGCCGAGCAGTGCCTCCCCCAGCACGCTTCCTGCGGCGGGCACCCGTAAACCCGTGCGTGTCGGCGACAGTCGGTCGAGGGTGTCTCCGACCTTGCGGAGGTAGACGACATCGGTGCCGTCGAGGACGGCGAGGTGGACCACCAGCCCGGTCCTCCGATGGAGGCGAAGCAGGTGCGGCTCGGCTGCCTGCGCGAGGGGGTCCTGATCGAGGGCCAGCGAGCCGAGTTCCACCAGACGGGTTCCCAGGCGGTGCGTATTACCCTCCCGCTCGAGCCATCCGATCGCTACGAGTTGTTCGAGGATCCGATAGGTCGAGGTGCGTGGAAGGCGGGTGGAGTCCATGATGTCGCAGCCGGTCAGGGGGCTGTTCGATCCGAATGCGTCGAGGACCGTCCCGATCCTGTCGAGCAACGTCGTTCGGGCGACAGTGGTCGAACGGGAGGTGTGCGGGTTCTTCATGCTGCTCCGATCCGCGCAACGTGAACGGTGGGCCTGCTCGGCGACAGGAGAAGGGCGCTGGAGACGAGGTCGCATCTCCTTGGCAGCTTCTGTCTAGGTGGCAGAGTCTGCCACACGCTGGTGTCGAACAAAAGCCCCCGTGGCGAGGGTGCCGGTGTGACCCGGAGGAATCTCGTCCGCTGAGTGGACAGCAGTACTGGGCGCCTCCCCGGGCCGCGGACGATGCTGTCGCTCAACAGATTGTGGAACTGCTCGGGCGTCGACTCGCGTCACGTGGAGAGCGATCTATTGGTGTGGAGGAAGCATGGCGCCGTCGTTGACAGGTAGGACTGCCCTGGTCACGGGCAGCAGCAGGGGAATCGGACGTGCGGTGGCTCAGCGCTTGGCGGCGGAGGGCGCGACCGTGGTGGTGACCGCGCGATCCCGGGGGGTGTCGGAGTCGGTCCGGGCAGGCCGCAAGGCGGCTGTCGCGGGTAGTCTCGACGAGACGGTGTCCCTCATCGAGGAGGCCGGCGGTCGGGCCGTCGCCATTCCCGCGGATCTCGAGGACGCACAGGCGCGGGATCAATTGGTGGACAAGGTTGTCGACAGTGTCGGCAGCATCGACATATTGGTGAACAACGCGGGATTCGCCGACTACTCGTTGGTCGAGGAGATGGAAACGGCGACGTTCGATCGCACGGTCGACCATTACCTTCGTGTGCCTTTCGCGCTGTCGCGTGCCGCCATCCCACACATGCGAAAGCAGGGGGCGGGCTGGATCGTCAACATCGGATCCGTGACCGGGCTGGCCCCTGTCCGCCCGTTCCGGGAGTACAACAAGATCTCGGGTGACGTGATCTACGGCTCGATGAAGGCGGCTGTCCACCGCTTCACCCAGGGGCTCGCAGCCGAGGTCCTCGACGCCGGCATCGCGGTCAACGCGGTGGGCCCGTCCACGGCGATCATGACGCCGGGTGCGGCGTCCCTGATCCCGGAGGGCTACGAGACGGAGCCCGTCGAATACCTGGCCCAGACGGTGTTGGCGATGTGCACGTTGCCTGCTGCGGAGCGAACCGGCCACGTCGCCTTCAGTCTCCACTACCCGTGGAGCCAGAACCTTCCCGTGATGACGCTCGACGGCCGAACCGAACTACCCCGCCGGGAACCGCCGGAGTGGGCCAACCCGAACATCCTGCCGGCAGGCCTTTGATCGACGACGAAAGAGGACACATGAGTCAGCTGGAGATTGCGCCCGAGGCCGTGGCGCAGACAGTGGCCAAGTGGTGGTTCCACTACGACGAGTGGACCCCCGACGTGCTTCGCGCCATGGCGACCGACGACTTCCACTTCGTGTGTCGAAGCGATACGGGCGCCACCGACTACGAGGACTTCATCCGCGCGGACCTGAACGGTGTGGACGCGGTCATGGCCTGGCAGGAGGCGCACCGCAAGGACAGTCCGTATCCTCTGCGGCACAACGGAACGAACGTCTTCGTCACCGGCTCCGACGGCACGGAGACCACCTTCTCCTCCTACATCTTCGTCACCAAGATCGTTGACGGCAAGCCCTTCAACTTGTCGAGCGGCATCGTCCGAGGAGCGATACGTGCGGGTGTCGACGGTGCGCCGCGACTCAGCGAGCTCGAGGTGGTACTCGATACGCGTGACTCCGTCCGCTATGCGGATCTGTCCGCAGGAGCTTCGGTGGGGGTGGGAGACGATCATGGCGCTCACGGCTGATGCTCAGCGCTTGATCGACGGCATCGCGGCCGACATGAAGTTGCCGATGCACACCTCCTCCGTGGGAGAACTGCGGGCTTCCTATGCGGCCCGGATGACCGCACCGACGACCGAGATCCATTCCGTGCGTGACGTGGTCGTTCCCTCAGCGGCCGGTGGGGTGCCGGTGCGCGTCTATCGACCGACGGACGAGGAGTCGCTGCCGGTCGTCATGTGGCTGCACAGCGGGGGATGTGTGTTCGGTGGTCTGGATCAGAACTCCGAATACCTGCGGAAGCTGAGCCTGGCGGCGGGCGTGGTCGTCGTTTCGGTCGACTACCGATTGGCACCCGAGCATCCGCACCCGGCCGCACTCGAGGACTGCCGGATCGTCTGGGATTGGCTGGTGTCCGGGCCTCCGGAGGTGCCCGCCGATGTGACACGTGCGGTGGTTGCGGGTGAGAGTGCCGGCGGCACACTCACCTTCGCCCTGACCCAACAGTTGCGTGACTCGGCGGGTTCGCTGCCCGTCGCGCAGGTGAGTTTCTACGGCGCAGCCGAGATGCGTGTGTCGAACCCGGAGCAACGGTGCCTGATCGCGTCCCCGGAAGACTGCGAATGGTTCTGGGACCTGTACGCGCCGGACCCGCAATCGCGACAGTTTCCGGACGTCAGTCCGGGTCTCGCCCGCGATCTCACGGGTCTGCCGCCCACCTTCGTCGTCACCGCGGAGGTCGATCCGACCAGAGACGCGACGGAGGCGTATGCGCAGCGGCTCGCCGCCGCAGGTGTCGACGTGAACCTGATGCGCTACGAGGGTGTGATGCACGGCTTCGCGACCATGCTCGGGGCTCTTCCTCAGGCGCGCAACGTCTTCGACCGCACGGTGGCATTCCTTGCCCCGATCCTGGCGAGTCCGCGCGCCGGGACGTGACCGGTCGATTGCAAGCAAACCCCGGCCGGTACCGCCTGTCGGAGCACAAGAACTAGGAGGGGCAGTGTCCATAGCCCAGGTCAGATTCTCGACGGGCACAGCAGTCGTCACGGGTGGCGCCGCGGGGATCGGCGAGGGGTTCGTCCGACACCTTGCCGGTCTCGGCATGACGGTCGTCATCGCCGACATCGACGAGAGTCGCGCGGCAGCTGTCGCGGCGGACGTCGAGAGATCGGGAGGCGTCGCGGAACACTACCGACTCGACGTGACGGATCCGGCCGCCGTCGACGCGATGGCGGCGGACGTCTTCGCGCGGCACGGCACCGTCGAACTGCTCGTGAACAACGCGGGAGTGGAGAATGCCGGGCTCCTGTGGGAAGTCGGGGTCGAACGCTGGAAGCGCGTCATGGAGATCAATGTGGACGGTGTCTTCTACTGTCTGAGATCCTTCGTTCCACGCATGATCGCGGCCGACGCTCCGGCGTGCATCGCCAACCTGTCTTCGGTGGGCGGCCTGAAAAGCGTTGCGGTCCAAGCTCCGTACATCACCAGTAAGCACGCCGTGCTGGCGATGACCGAATGTCTCCATCAGGAATTGTCCCTCGTGGACGCGCCGATCCAGGTGTCGGCGGTGCTGCCGCACTCCATTCGGAGCCAGATCTTCCTGGCTGCTCAGGAGGCTTCTCCGTGCGAGAACGACACCGCCAACGCCGTCTTCGAGGCGATGCAGCGCGACAACGTCGAATCGGGGCTCGACCCGGTCGAAGCGGCCGCACACATGACGGAGGCCATCGCGCGTGGAGATTTCTGGGTGTTCTCCGACGACGAGAAGTGTGCCGCGGTCGCGGCGCAGAGGGCCGGCCAGTTGGTCGGACTGACACCGCCACCGGATCCTCGGGAGATGCTCACACGGATGGGGATCGAGGTGAGTGCGTAATGGCACCGGTTGCAGCTTCGCGCGCGGGACGACTGACCGCGCGGCACGCTCCGGCGCTGGTGGCAGCTGCTGTGTCCACCCTTCTCCTCGTGAGCTGCGGCACTGCGGATCCCGCCGAGTCGGACGGGGCGGACGAGCCGTACCGTGTGCTCGTCACCGGCGGGATCAGCGCGCAGGGGGCGCTCGCAGCCAACGCGCAGACGTCGATTCTCGCGGCGAAGGCCGGTGCGCAGGTGCAGAACGAGGCCGGCGGCATCGGTGGCCGCCGGATCGAGCTGACCGTCGTCGACGACGGAGGGGATCCGACGAAGGCCGTCACCGAACTGCGCAAGGCGATCACCGCGCAGAAGCCGGATCTGTACCTGAGTTCGGGCCCGTCCGCGGTGAGTGCCGCGGTTCTGCCGATCCTGAAGCAGAACGACATCCTTTCGTTCGGGGTGGCACCGACCTCGGATTCGACCGACCCGTCGAAGTTCCCGCTCAACTTCGACGTCGGTGTGGGCCCCACCGAAAGTGCGCGGGGGATCGTCGGTTTCGCGAAGGAGAAGGGTTACGATGACATCGGTGTGGTGCACGGCAGCACCGCGTACGGAGAGTCGTTCGGCAAGGAGATGACGAGCGCGCTGAAGGATGCGGGTCTCGAACAGGCCGGTAACGAGGAGTACGAGGCGACCGCCCTCGACATGACCGCGCAGCTGCAGGCCCTGAAGAACGCCGGTGCGAAGGCGATCGCGTTGGATGCGTACGGCGCGCCGCTCGGCTACGTACTGCAGAGTATGCAGCGGCTCGACTGGGACGTGCCGTTGATCGGGAACATCTCCGTCGGCGCGACGAACCTGGTCGCGAACGAACCACCGGCAGGCGTCCTCGGCACCCCGGCGAGCGAGAACCTCGTGGTCCAGGTGTTCGGCAGCACGGTTCACGACACGGACGCCGAGACGGTGAACCGGATGGTCGACACGATGGCGTCGCTCGGCACGATCTCGTCGACGCTGGTGATCGCCGGCCAGTACGACGCCTTCCCACTCGTCGCGGCCGCGGCCGAGTACGCGGGAACCACGACCGATGCCGCGAAGCTTGCCGAGGCACTCGAGACCGAGGAGGTCCAGACGAACGCGTCTACGGCGTTCTTCTCGCGGTACCACTTCACCGCGGACGACCACGGGCCCAACCCGGATCAGGACGAAATGCGGTTCATCGCACCCACGAAGGTGCTCAACGGCCAGTTCGGCAATCCTCGCGCGTGAATTCGCCGACGACGAGACAGTGGAGGACGGAACGGATGGATACCAAGTCAGAGGGGGTCGTGGTGGGGACGGACGGGATGCCGCCGGCCGAGCAGGCAGCGGCGATCGAAGCGATCCGACGCGTCTTCTCCTCCCGCCTCCGCATCATGGACACCAAGCAGTGGGATCTCTACGGCAGCGTGCACACCGAGGACGTCGTCAGCGAGACCTTCGATCCGGACAATCCGGTGATCGGCCGGCAGGCGCTCACCGACGCGATTCGGGCCGTGCTCGACGGCAACGTCTCGGTCACGTCCGTTCATCACGGTCATACTCCGGAGATCACGTTGACATCGGAGACGACTGCCGTGGGTGTCTGGGCCATGGAGGACATGCTGTGGTGGACCAACGGCGCGAGCGAGGAGCATCTGCACGGCTACGGGCACTACCACGAGGAGTACCGCAAGGTCGGCGACGACTGGCTGATCAGTCGTCGCCGGTTGACCCGCCTGCGGGTGGATCTGACCCCCGACTTCTTCGCGTATCGAGAGGAGTCCGCACGCATTCCGTGACCGGAGTGCGAACGCGCCGAGAAGGGCTGTGGCCCCGAGGATCGATCCTCGGGGCCACAGCCCTTCTCGTGCCTGCGCCGCGGATCTACCTACCGCGAATCGCGTCGAACACCTTGGGATCGACGAGGGTCGAGGTGTCGCCGAGATCGCGGCCCTCGGCGACATCGCGCAGCAGGCGGCGCATGATCTTGCCGGAGCGGGTCTTGGGCAGCTCGGGGACGACGGTGATCTGGCGTGGCTTGGCGATCGGGGAGATGTCGGTGGAGACCTGCGAGCGCAGCTCGGCGATCAGAGTGTCACCCGTGTTCTCGGCGCCTTCGCGGAGGATCACGAACGCGACGATGCCCTGACCGGTGGTCTCGTCGGCGGCTCCGACGACGGCGGCCTCGGCGATGGACGGGTGGCCCACCAGCGCCGACTCCACCTCGGACGTGGAGATACGGTGCCCGGAGACGTTCATGACGTCGTCGACGCGGCCGAGCACCCACAGGGCGCCGTCCTCGTCGTACTTGGCGCCGTCACCGGCGAAGTACCAGCCCTCCTCGGCGTATCGGGACCAGTAGGTGTCCTTGTAGCGCTCCATGTCGCCCCAGATGCCGCGCAGCATCGCCGGCCACGGCTGGTCGAGGACCAGGTAGCCACTGCCACCGGGGCCGAGTTCGTGGGCGTCGTCGTCGACGATCTTCGCGGAGATGCCGGGCAACGGCGCCATGGCGGATCCGGGCTTGGTGGCGGTGACGCCGGGCAGCGGCGAGATCATGATCGCGCCGGTCTCGGTCTGCCACCACGTGTCGACGATCGGGGCCGTGCCGCCGCCGATAACGTCGCGGAACCAGCGCCACGCCTCCGGATTGATGGGCTCACCCACCGAACCGAGGAGCCGGATCGACGACAGGTCGTGGGCGTCGGGGATCTCCCGGCCCCACTTCATGAACGTGCGCACCAGCGTCGGCGCGGTGTAGTAGATCGTGACGCCGTACTTCTCGATGATCTGGAAGTGCCGGTGCTCGTCGGGGGAGTTGGGGGTGCCCTCGTAGACCACCTGCGTGACGCCGTTGCTCAGCGGGCCGTACACGATGTAGCTGTGTCCGGTGACCCAGCCGATGTCGGCGGTGCACCAGTACACGTCCTGTCCGGCCTTGTGGTCGAACACGTTGTGATGCGTGTACGACGCCTGCGTCAGGTAGCCGCCGGAGGTGTGGATGATGCCCTTCGGCTTACCGGTGGTGCCGGACGTGTAGAGGATGAACAGGGGATGCTCGGCATCGAACGCCTGCGCCTCGTGCGTGTCCGACGCCTTCTCGACGGTGTCGTGCCACCACAGGTCACGGCCGTCGGTGATGTCGACGTCGATGCCGGTCCGCTTGACCACCAAGACGTTCCGGACGGAATCGGCATCCGCGACGGCCTCGTCGACGGCGGGTTTGATCGGGGCCGCCTGGCCGCGGCGCCACTGTCCGTCGACGGTGACGACGAGCTTGGCGGCGGCGTCGTCGATGCGCGAGCGCAGCGCGGTCGCCGAGAATCCGGCGAAGACGACCGAATGGGTCAGGCCGAGCCGGGCGCACGCGAGCATCGTCACGATCGCCTCGGGGATCATCGGCATGTAGATGGCGACGCGGTCACCGGCGACGAGGCCCAGCTCGGTGAAAGTGTTTGCCGCGCGGCTCACTTCGGCAAGCAGGTCGTTGTAGGTGATGTCGCGGCTGTCGCCCGGCTCACCCTCGAAGTGGATCGCGACGCGGTCGCCGTTGCCCGCCAGCACGTGCCGGTCGACGCAGTTGTACGCGACGTTGAGGCTGCCGCCGACGAACCACTTCGCGACGGGGGCGTCCGACCAGTCCAGGACCTCGGTCCACGGGGTGGCCCAATCCAGGCGCCGGGCCTGGACGTCCCAGAAAGCCAGCCGGTCGCGGTCCGCCTCGGCCTGCAACTCGGGCCCTGCGTTCGCTGCCGCCGCGAAGGCCGCGCTCGGTGGGTACACCTGGGGTGCGTCGGTTGCACTGCTCGTCATCTCGGCTTGCCTTCTTTCCGGGTCGAAATCGACGGTTGTCGCACGTGTGAGGGTAGTCACACGCGGCCGTGGCTGCACGATTCGCTCCCGTGGAGTGGTCGCTGTGTGCGGCGATCGGTCGAAACGGTGCGACAGGCGGTCGCCGCACGGCGGGGACGTTGCGATCGGGCCTCGAACAGGTGCCGATCCGGTCGGGGAGCGCGGGACTGCGGCGGCCGGCGCCGGCGCTGTTTATCGTCGCAGGAACCAACCGAGTGTTTCGGGAGGTGGCGGTGACTGTTCGGCGGAGCTGGGCGGCTGCGGTGGCGTCGACGCTTGTCGTGGTGCTGGTGTCGGCGCTGCTCGCGGCCTGCGCCGGAGCGACGGCCCCGAGCGCGCACACGGTCTATGCGTGGAGTGGTGAGCCGCAGAACCCGTTGATCCCCACCGACACGGGCGAGAACACCGGCGGCCGGGTGCTCGACGCAATCTTCGCGGGCCTGGTGTCGTACACCGCGGCCGGCGACGTGGAGAACGAGGTCGCGCAGTCGATCGAGACGGTCGACGGCCGGCGGTACACCGTGACGCTCGAGAACGGCTGGACGTTCACCGACGGCACGCCCGTCACCGCGCACTCGTTCGTCGACGCATGGAACTACGGCGCGCTGTCCACCAACGCCCAACTGCAGTCCTCGTTCTTCGACCCCATAGAGGGCTACGACGAGGTGGCCGCGTCGAACCCGACCGCGACGACGATGTCCGGACTCGAGGTACTCGGCGACAAGACCTTCACGATCACGCTGAAACAACCGGAGGCGGCGTTCCCGAAACGCCTGGGATTCGCCGCGTACTACCCGTTGCCGCGGTCCGCGTACGCCGACATGGCCGCGTTCGGGCAGCACCCGATCGGCAACGGCCCGTACCGGTTCGCGGGCGACGACGCGTGGCAGCACAACGTGCGCATCGACCTCACGGTGAACGCCGACTACCGGGGCCCGCGGACGCCGCGGAACGAAGGGGTGACCTTCGTGATGTACAGCAGTCTCGACACCGCGTACACCGACCTGCTGTCGAACAATCTCGACGTCCTCGACGGCGTCCCGGCCAGCGCACTGGACACGTTCGAGGACGACCTGCCCGGGCGGACCGTGAATCAGCCGTCGGCGACGATCGAGACGTTCACCATCCCGGAGCGGCTGCCGCACTTCGGCGGCGAGGAGGGGCGGCTGCGGCGGCAGGCGATCTCGCAGGCGATCGACCGCGACCGGATCACCGAGCGACTGTTCGCGAGTACGCGCACACCGGCCCGCGACTTCACGAGTCCCGCCGTGCCCGGTTGGTCGCCGGACCTGCCCGGATCCGCGAACCTGAGTTTCGCCCCCGACCGCGCGCGGGCGTTGTGGGCGCAGGCCGACGCCATCGCGCCGTGGAGCGGGACGTTCGCGATCGCCTACAACTCCGACGGTGGCCATCAGGACTGGGTGGACGCCGTCTGCAACAGCATTCGCAACACGCTCGGCATCGACGCGCACGGTGCGCCGTACCCGACCTTTGCGCAGTTGCGCACCGAGGCCACCGAACGGACGATCCGGACCGCGTTCCGTTCCGGTTGGCAGGCCGACTACCCGCAGCAGTACGGGTTCCTGGCGCAGAACTACCAGACGGGAGGTAGTTCCAACGACGGCGAGTACTCCGATCCCGAGTTCGACGCTCTGCTGCGCGCGTCGGCGGGGGCGACCGATCCGGTCGAATCGCAGCGGCTGATCGACGACGCACAACAGATCCTGTTGCGCGACCTGCCGGCGGTGCCGAACTGGAACCGCAACGCGTCGGGCGGCTGGTCCGAATACGTGACGAACGTCCGGATCGGGTGGGACGGTGTGCCGCTCTACTACCTGGTCGAGAAGGACTAGCCGTGTTGCGGTACACCGGGCGCCGTGTGCTGCAGATGATTCCGGTGTTCATCGGAACCACTTTCCTCATCTACGCGTTGGTGTTCCTCCTCCCCGGAGACCCGGTCGCGGCACTGGCCGGGGATCGGGCACTCACCCCGGCGGTGACCGAGCAACTGCGTGCCCGGTACCACCTGGATCAGCCGTTCCTGGTGCAGTACCTGCTGTACCTGAAGGGGCTCCTGACGCTCGACTTCGGCACGTCGTTCTCCGGACGCCCCGTCGGAGAGGTTCTGGCGCAGGCTTTTCCGATCACGTTGAAGCTCGCTTTCACGGCGATCGTCATCGAGACGGTCCTCGGGATCGGGGCCGGACTGATCGCCGGCCTCCGGCAGGGCGGGGTGTTCGACGGCACCGTCCTGGTCCTGAGCCTGGTTCTCATCGCGATACCGGTGTTCGTGCTCGGCTTCCTGGCACAGTTCTTCGTCGGAATCCGTTGGGGGCTGGCGCCGCCCACCGTCGGCGCCGACACCAGTCTGTCGCGCCTGCTGCTGCCGGCGTGTGTGCTCGCCGCGGTCTCGTTCGCGTACGTGCTGCGGCTGACGCGCACGTCGGTCGCGACGACGCTCTCCGCCGATTTCGTGCGGACCGCGACCGCAAAGGGTCTGTCCCGGCCGCGGGTCGTGTGGGTGCACGTGCTCCGCAACTCTCTGATCCCGGTCGTGACCTTCCTGGGCGCCGACCTCGCAGCGCTGATGGGGGGTGCGGTGGTCACCGAGGGCATCTTCAACATCAACGGGGTCGGCGGCACGATCTATCAGGCGGTCATCCGCGGCGAGGCGCCCACGGTCGTGTCGTTCGTCAGTGTCCTCGTCGTGGTCTACCTGATCGCGAATCTGTTCGTCGACCTGCTGTATGCCGTCCTGGATCCGAGGATTCGTTATGCCTGAGGCGCGCGGGATGTGGGGATCGGCGTGGCGACGGCTGCGGCGGCGCCCGATGTTCCTCGTCGCGTGCGTCATCCTGGCCGTCGTGGCCGCGGTCGCGCTGTTCCCGTCGGTGTTCACGAGTGTCGACCCGCGTTACTGCAACATCGCCGACAGCCTCGCACCGCCGCGGTCGGGGCACTGGTTCGGCTTCGACCGCCAGGGCTGCGACGTGTACGCGCGCACCGTCTACGGCGCTCGCCCGTCCGTCACCGTCGGGGTGTGCGTGACCGCGTCCGTGCTGGCGATCGGTGTGCTGTTCGGCGCGCTCTCCGGCTACTACGGCGGCTGGGCCGATTCGCTGCTGTCCCGTGTCACCGACATCTTCTTCGGGATCCCACTGATCCTGGCGGCGATCGTGCTCATGCAACTGTTCGCGCAGCGGACCATCTGGACGGTGGTGGCGGTCCTTGCGCTGTTCGGCTGGCCGCAGATGGCGAGAATTGCTCGCGGAGCGGTCATCTCGGCCAAGTCACGCGACTTCGTCCTCGCTGCCCGCGCCGTGGGCATGTCGGGGCCGTCGATCCTCGTCCGGCACGTGCTGCCCAACGCGCTCGCACCGATCATCGTGGTGGCGACGATGTCGCTGGGGACCTTCATCGTCACCGAGGCGACGCTGTCGTTCCTGGGGATCGGGCTACCGTCCACCACGGTCTCGTGGGGCGGCGACATCAGCACCGCGCAGGTCACCCTGCGCCGCGGGTCGACGATCCTGTTCTATCCGGCCGGCGCGCTCGCGATCACCGTGCTCGGGTTCGTCCTGCTCGGCGACGCCCTGCGCGACGCGCTGGATCCGACGCGAGCGAGACACCGGTGACCGCGCCGCTGCTCGAGTTGGACGGGCTCGAGGTGACCTTCGGCACCGGTACCGGCGCGGTGCGTGCGCTTCGCGGCGTGGATCTCACGGTGCAGCGTGGCCAGACCGTCGCGATCGTCGGCGAGTCCGGTTCGGGCAAGTCGACCCTCGCGCACGCGCTCGTCGGGCTGCTGCCGGGCGCAGGCCGGGTGACGGGCGGCCGCATCACGTTCGAAGGGCGCGACCTGGCACACGCGTCGGAGCGAATCTTCGTCGGAATCCGGGGGAGCGGAATCGGGTTCGTGCCGCAGGACCCCGCGACCAATCTCGACCCCGTCTGGAAGATCGGGTTCCAGGTGCGCGAGACGCTCGCCGCCAACGGGATCGCGAAGGGGCGGGCGGCCCACCGCCGCGCGGCCGAACTGCTCGCGCAGGCGGGTCTGGACGACGCCGAGGCCCGCGCCGGGCGCTACCCACACGAATTCTCGGGTGGTATGCGTCAGCGGGTCCTCATCGCGATCGGGTTGGCCGCCCGGCCACGACTGCTGATCGCCGACGAACCGACGTCGGCGCTGGACGTGACCGTCCAGCAGCGCGTACTCGACCATCTCGAACGCCTGACCGACGAACTCGGGACTGCACTGCTGCTCATCACGCACGATCTCGGGGTCGCTGCCGAGCGTGCCGAACACGTCGTCGTGATGCACGCCGGTGCCGTCGTCGAATCCGGCTCGCCGGCGCAGATTCTCACCGCGCCCGAACATCCGTACACTCGCCGGCTCGTCGCGGCGGCGCCGTCGCTCGGGGCCGCCCGGACCCGGCAACCTCCGAACGCGCCGGCCGGCGCGCATCCACTCCTCGTCGTCGACGGCCTGCGAAAGCTGTTCCACAGCAGACGCGCCGAGGTCATCGCCGTCGACGACGTCTCGTTCACCGTCGACCGCGGCACCACCACCGCGATCGTCGGCGAATCGGGTTCGGGTAAGACGACGGTGTCGCGGATGATCCTGGGGTTGCTGCCTCCCGACGGCGGCTCGGTCCTGTTCGACGGCACCGATCCGGCGGCACTCGGACGCCGCGAGAAGGAGTTCCGACGCCGCGTCCAACCCGTGTTCCAGGACCCTTACGGCAGCCTCGACCCGACGTACTCGGTGTTCCGGATCGTCGAGGAACCGATGCGGGTGCATCGGATCGGTGATCGCGGCGAGCGTGCGAGGCGGGTGCGTGAACTTCTCGAGCGCGTCGCACTGCCCGCCGATCTGTCCCGTCGCTTCCCGGCCGAGTTGTCCGGCGGGCAGCGGCAGCGGGTGGCGATCGCCCGGGCGCTCGCTCTGGCACCCGAACTGCTGGTGTGCGACGAGGCGGTCTCCGCTCTCGACGTCGTCGTACAGGACCAGATCCTGCGTCTGCTCGACGAACTGCAGCGCGACCTGGGGCTGACGTACGTCTTCGTCAGCCACGACCTGGCCGTGGTCCGGCGGATCGCCGACCGCGTCGTGGTGATGCACGGCGGCCGAGTGGTGGAGGAAGCGGCCGCGGAGGACGTGTTCGAGCACCCCGGACACGAGTACACCCGGCGCCTGCTCGACGCCGTACCGGCCGGGCGCCGGCGCCGCAGAGGCGGGTAGCGTCTGACAGCGTGACTGATCCCTTGCAGCCGCTGCTGGACCTCCCGGGTGTCGTCGACGCCGCGGATCGCGCACGCGACGCGTTGGGCGAGGTGCACCGACACCGGACCAACCGCCGGGACTGGCCCAAGACTGCCACCGAGGCGTCGGTTCGCGCTGCGCGCGCGTCGGCGTCCATCGACGGCGGATCGACCGAGCTGCCGGTGCCGGGAACGGTCGGCGACCCGGTGCTGTCCGGTGCGTTGCGTGTGGCGCAGGCGCTCGACGGAGAAGCGCTCACGATCATCCTGCCGACGTGGCAGCGAGCGCCGCTCCAGGCACTCGCCCGGTTACACCTGCTGGCCGCGGCGGACCTGGTCGACGACGCCGCCACCTTGGGGCGGCCGCGGACCGATCCCGGGGTCGGCGAACGTCTCGACATGCTCGCGCAGTTGGTGACGGGGGGCACGAACGCGCCCGCACCGGTGCTCGCGGCGGTCGTGCACGGTGAGCTGCTCGCGCTGCGACCGTTCGGGGTGGCCGACGGCATCGTGGCCCGTGCCGCATCCCGACTGGTTGCCACGTCGACGGGTCTCGATCCGCACAACCTGGGCGTGCCCGAGGTGAGCTGGATGCGTCGCGCGCCAGCCTACCGTGACGGCATCGCCGGGTTCGCGTCCGGCACGGCCGAGGGCGTGGGCAGTTGGGTGATCCTGTGCTGCGGCGCCCTGGAAGCCGGTGCCCGCGAGGCGATGTCGATCGCCGATGCCGCAGCGGCGGGCTGACGAAGCGCGCGTTCCGGATCTCGCGTTCCCGGAAGTCGCGGGTGCCCGCACATGCGAAGCGGGTGGTGTCACCGACCGTGATCGGCGCCGCCACCCGCTAGCACGGATTCCGGGTTACCAAGCGTGCAAGGTGGGTTGTGTGTCAACGGCCTCGGCGTGGTCTCGGGCGGTGCCGGTTCGTCCCGTGCAACGTGTGCAGGGTCCTTGCCGTCAGTCATCCGAGTCACGCAAGCCCACAACGCTTCTGCCCTTATAGTGGCTTGTGCTCCGCGTGGGTACCTGGTGCCCGTGCTGGGAAGTCCGGTCGGGGAATCGGTCCTTCTCTTCCGGATCGATCCTGGCTTTCCGGCCTTCCGTAACTCCTTTGTACCCTGTGCCCCCACCCACTTCAAGTGGCAATTTTCCTTTGTGGCAGATGCAGGTTCAGCGTTTGCGGCGACGCATCCCGTAGGTGAAGGCGCCGGCCACTGCGGCGCTCGACAACACGGCGGCCGCCGCGGTGACCGTCGAGCGGGAGGGGGACTGCAGTCGTGCACGCAGTGAAACGGGGTTGGAGAAAGACAATACGGGCCAACCATTTTCGGCGGCAGCGCGGCGCAGTCCGCGATCGGGATTGACTGCGGTGGGGTGGCCCACTGCCTCGAGCATCGGCAGATCCGTCACCGAATCCGAGTAGGCGTAGCACTGGGCGAGGTCGTAGCCCTCGCGCTCGGCGAGCTCGCGCATCGCCTGGACCTTGCCGTCGCCGTAGCAGTAGAACTCCACGTCACCGGCGTACCGGCCGTCCTCGACCACCATTCGCGTTGCGCAACTGTGGGAGGCGCCGAGCGCGTCGGCGATGGGTGTGACGACCTCCTCGCCGGAAGCCGACACGATGACGACGTCGTGCCCGCGCAGCTTGTGGTCGGCGATGAGGTCCGCGGCCTCCGCGTAGACGAGTGGATCGACGATGTCGTGCAGGGTCTCGGCGACGATCGCGCGGATCTGTTCGACATCCCACCCGGCCGTCATGCTGGTCAGGTGGCTCCGCATCCGCTCCATCTGGTCGTGGTCGGCGCCGGAGAGGATGAAGAGGAACTGTGCGTAGCTGCTCTGCAGGACCGATCGCCGCGTGATCAGCCCTTGGGCGAAGAACGGCTTGCTGAAGGCCAGCGCGCTGGACTTGGCGATGATCGTCTTGTCCAGGTCGAAGAACGCGGCGGTGCGTCCGCGGCGGGTGAGGTCGCTCGGGTCGGCGGTCACCCGACCAAGAATAGGGGAGAGGCCTCGTCTTCGGCCCGGTACCGGGTACCGGACGTTCCCGACGATCCGGGCGGATTCTGGCGATCGCTGAACTTGCAATTATTCCTGCACCTGGGTGTAGTATTGCTTCTACCTGGACGCGATCCAGGCGTGTTCAGCCCGACCCCCCGGGGCTGAACTCTGACGACCCCCGCCTCCTCCCCCCCTGGCGGGGGTCGTCCCATATCTCGGCCCGGATGGCCCCGGTGCCCCTCATTTCCCGTGGTAGAGCTGCCGGGACAGCTTCGTTCCGCCGAACTGGTACGAACGTACGAAAATTCATCCACACCCCGCGGATCTGTGCACATTCGACGTATCGACGTGCCGGCGGCGCGTCCCGGTGCCGCAGGCTGGCTGACATGACCACCGCATCCCGTGCCACCCCCGCTCTCGGCAGCCGCGGGGTAGTCGCCGCCGTCGGCGAGCGTGCCGTGCTCGAGATCCTGCGCTCCGTCGCCGCGGCGACCGATCAATCGTTTGCCGAGTCGGCCGCGCCGGTCGGCCGCAGCGTGTGGATGTCGGCGGACCTGGTGGTGCTCGACGCCGCCGCGGCGCGCGAGTGCGCCGCGGGACTGCCGCGCCGCGACCGAGTGGTGATCGTGTGCTCAGGCGTTCCGGGCATCGCCGATTGGCAGGCCGCCGCAGAGGTGGGCGCCGACCGGGTATTGGGTCTGCCGGCGGACGAGGACGTCCTGGTCGCGGTGTTCGCCGACCGCAACACCCGACGCGAGGCGGGTGGCGCGGTCGTATCCGTCGTCGCGGGCAGCGGTGGCGCGGGCGCCTCGACGATGGCGGCCGCGATCGCCCTCGCCGGCGCGCGGGCGCGGAAGACGGATCGCGCACCCGGGGTGTTGCTGCTCGACGCGGACCCTCTCGGAAGTGGACTCGACCTACTGCTGGGAGTGGAGAGAGCGCCGGGGCTACGGTGGTCCGGCCTCGCTGTCGAGGGTGGGCGGGTGCTCGCCGACGCGCTGCATGCCGCGTTGCCCGCGCAGGCCGGGGTCAGCGTGCTGGCCTGCGATCGAGACAGTCGTACGGGCGGGCTCACACCGGCGGCGGCCACGGCCGTGGTGGAGGCCGGCCGACGGGCGGGGTGCCTCGTGGTGTGCGATGTCGCCCGACATCCCGGCGAGGTCGGCGAGAGCGTCGTCGAACTTTCCGATCTCGTCGTCGTGGTCGTCCCCGCCACCGTGCGCGGTGGCGTGGCGTCCGGGCGGGTGCTGTCGTGGATCACGCAGCGGAACCCGCACCGGGGCATCGTGGTTCGCGGACCCGCCCCGGGCGGGCTGCGGGGGACGGACCTCGCGGAAACCCTGGACGCGCCGGTGATCGCCGTGATGCGGCCGGCGCCTCGCCTCGACGCGATGCTCGAACGCGGCGGGCTCGATCCGGGGGAGCGCTCGCCGCTCGCGGCGGCGGCACGGTCGGTGCTCGACGTCCTCGCAGCCCGCCCCCGCTCGGGGCGGTGGGCGGCATGAGCGCGTTGTTCTCCACCGACCTGCTCGACCGGGTGCGCGAGCGGCTCGCGACCGCCGACGGTGACCCGACCCCGGCGACCGTCGCCGCCGCCATCCGCTCCGAGTCGGGTGGCGTACTCGGCGACACGGATCTGCTGGCGGCGCTGCGCGTGTTGCAGACCGAACTGACCGGCGCCGGCCCGCTCGAGGCGCTGCTTGCCCAGCCGGGCGTCACCGACGTACTGGTCACCGCCCCCGACGCGGTCTGGGTCGATCGCGGTGCCGGGCTCGAACGAGTCGACGTGACGTTCGCGGACGAAGCGGCAGTGCGCAGGCTGGCGCAGCGGTTGGCGTTGTCCGCGGGCAGGCGACTGGACGACGCGCAGCCGTGGGTCGACGGCCGACTCCCAGCGGCGGGCGGCGGGGACCTGGGTGTCCGACTACACGCGGTACTCGCCCCGGTCGCCCAGGCCGGGACCTGCCTGTCGCTGCGGGTGCTGCGGCAGGCGACGCAGGGGTTCGACGATCTGGCCGCGTCCGGTGCCCTGCCCGGTGACGCGCGCTCGCTGCTGGAGCGCATTGTGCGCGCACGGCTCGCGTTCCTGGTGACGGGCGGTACCGGGGCTGGGAAGACCACGATGCTGGCGGCCCTGCTCGGGCGAGTCGATCCGGGCGAGCGCATCGTGTGCGTCGAGGACGCCGCCGAACTCGCCCCGGCCCACCCGCACGTCGTGCGTCTGGTCGCGCGAGTGGCCAACGTCGAGGGCGTCGGTGCGGTGACGGTGCGTGACCTCGTTCGCCAGTCCCTGCGTATGCGTCCGGACCGCATCGTGGTCGGCGAGGTGCGGGGCGCCGAGGTGGTCGATCTGCTGACGGCACTCAACACCGGTCACGACGGCGGTGCGGGCACCGTGCACGCCAACTCGCCCCGCGAGCTCCCGGCGCGGCTCGAGGCGCTCGCCGCACTCGGTGGGCTCGACCGGGCTGCACTGCACAGCCAATTGGCGGCCGCGGTCCAGGTGGTGCTGCACGTCGAGCGGGACACCTCGGGGCGCCGGCGCCTCGCGGAGATCGCGGTGCTGCGCCGCGACCCCGCAGGGACGGTGGAGGTGGTACCGGCCTGGACATTCGGTGGGGGAGTTCATGCGGCAGGGAAAGTGCTGCAGGACATGCTGCTTCGACGGGGTGAATCGTGAGCGCGGTCGCCCTGGCGCTCGCGGCGGCCCTCCTGATGGTGCCCCGCAGGGGTGCGCCGGCCCGTCTGCGGTCCGCCGCGCCTCCTCGCGGCGGGGGTGCGCCGCCGTGTCGGCCGCGGTGGCGTCGAGTGTCGCCGTACGATGCCGCCTTCGCGGCGTGCGTTCCGCTCGTGGTCGTCGGTGCGATCGGCCCGGCGCTCGCCGCGGCGGTAGTCCTCGCCACCGCGCGCCGGCGGCACCGACGGCGCGCCGAAGTCGAGCGGCGTCACCGGGAGCGTGCGCAGGTGCTGGCCGGGCTCGAAGCCGTGATCGGCGAACTGGGGGTCGGCGCGCACCCGGCGGCGGCGTGCGATGTGGCCGCGCAGGAGTGCCGCGGCGACGCCTCGGCGGCGCTGCGCACCGCAGCGGGGCGAGCGCGCCTGGGTGGGTCTGCGGCCGGTGGACTCGTTCTGCCGGGCAGTGTCGTCGCCGACGAACTCTCCCGGCTGGCGGAGGCGTGGTCGGTGGCCGAGTCCCGTGGACTCCCGCTCGCCGAGCTGCTGCAGGCGGCGCGCACGGACCTGCAGGGGCGCAGCCGGTTCCGTGCCAGAGCTGATGCCGGACTGGCCGGCGCCCGGGCCACGGCTGCGGTTCTCGCTGGCCTGCCCGTCCTCGGGATCGGGTTGGGACAGCTCATGGGAGCCGCGCCCGTGCGGGTACTCGCAGGGGGCGGCCTCGGCAGCGCGCTACTGGTGGCGGGAACCGTGCTGGGCGCACTCGGGCTGGCGTGGACCGACCGAATCGTCGACCGGGCGGTGCCGTGATGTGGACGTCGGCGCTCATGCTGGCCGCCGCGGTGCTGGTCGTCCCCGGCACGGACCGCCTCCGAAGACGGCTGCGTGCTTCGGCCGAGGCCGCCGACACGACCGCGGGCGCCGACCGTGCCACCAACGACGCGCCGTCGACGCGGCCGGACCCGCTCGCTGTCGCGGGCACCTTCGACCTCCTGGCAGCGTGTCTGAAAGCTGGCCTGCCGGTGCCGGACGCCGTCGCCGCGGTGGCTGCGTCGGCGCCGGATCCGCTGGGGGAGTCGTTGCGGCGCACCGCGGACCGGCTCGCGCTCGGTGCGGACCCGGCCACTGCGTGGGACGTCGTGGCGTCGGAGCCCGCGACCGAGGCGTTGGCCCGGATGGCCCGACGGTCGGCTCGATCGGGCGCCGCGCTGTCGTCGGCGATGGCGGACCTGGCGACACAACAGCGGACGGAGGCCGAGGACCGTGCGATCGCCGCTGTGGAGAAGGCCGGCGTGCTCATCGGCGGACCGCTGGGGCTGTGCTTCCTGCCGGCGTTCGTGTGCCTGGGCATCGTCCCGGTGGTGATCGGGCTGGCCGGTCGGGTGCTCGAGGGTGGGCTGCTCTGACCGAATCCGAAGGACCCCGGCGCGGGTACGCCGCGCCGGCATCTATGAAGGGGGAAAGCAATGTGGTCGAGGATGTTTCGAGGGGTTCAGGCCCGGATCATGACGGCTGCGACGGGGGACGACGGCATGTCCACCGCCGAGTACGCCATCGGCACCATTGCGGCCGCGGCGTTCGGCGCGGTGCTGTACACGGTGGTCACCGGCGATTCGATCGTCTCCGCGCTCACCGGGATCATCGACAAGGCACTCGCCACGTCGGTGTGACCGGGCGTCCCGGCCCGCGCGGCGACACCGGTGCGGTCACGGTGGAGGCGGCCATCGCAATCGCTTCCATCGTCACCGTGGTGGTGCTGTGCATCGGGGCGATCGTGGCCGTGTCCACGCAGGTGCGATGCATCGACGCAGCCCGGGAAGCCGCCCGCCTCGCCGCACGCGGCGACCGCCCCAACGCAGCCGTCGCGGCGGGTCGGGTGGCCCCGCACGGGGCGGAGATCGAGATCCGGGACGACGGTGCGTTCGTCGTCGCGACGGTTCGGGCGCGGGCGACACTTCTGCCGGTGGTCGAACTGTCCGCGGAGGCAGTGGCAGTGAAGGAACCGGAGCAGGACAGCGGATGAGGAGGAGGATACGAGCACTGGCGCGTGACGAGTCCGGCGGTGCGACAGTGCTCGCCTGTTTCACGCTGGCCGCGCTCGTCGTGGTCACGGCTGCCCTCGTGCACGTGGGCGGGGTGGTCGTCAGCAGGCACCGGGCGCAGTCCGCGGCCGACCTCGCGGCGCTCGCCGCCGCCTACGCGCTCGACGGTGGAGGTGAATCAGCCTGCGCTGCCGCGTCGTCGATCGCGGATCGGATGCGGGTCGAACTCGCGGATTGTTCGGTCGACGGCTGGCAGGTCGTGGTGGCGACGACAGTGTCGGCTGCGGGTTCGGGTGTGCTGCCGATCGGTCCGGCCCGTGCCGTCGCTCGGGCCGGACCCCTCGAATGATGCCGTCACACCGCGGGATCCGACGGGGTCACGGCGCCGAGGATCGCGGCCAGCACCCGCACGGCGCCGTCCTTGTCGAGCGGATGGTTGCCGTTGCCGCATTTGGGGGAGTGCACGCACGACGGGCACCCGGCCACGCACTCGCACGCGTCGATCGCCTCCCGAGTCGCGCCGAGCCAGCGGACGAGTTCGTCGTGGCCGCGGTCGGCGAAGCCGGCGCCGCCCGGGTGGCCGTCGTAGACGAACACGGTGGGTAGACCGGTGTCCGGGTGCAGCGCGGTCGACACGCCGCCGATGTCACCGCGGTCGCACGTCGCCACCAGCGGAAGCAGGCCGATGGCGGCGTGTTCGGCGGCGTGCAGCGCACCCGGGACCCGGTCCGCTCCGATGCCGTGTTCCTCGAGCAGTTCCGGCGTGACCGTGTACATCACCGCGCGGGTGTGCAGCGTCTGCGCGGGCATGTCGAGTTCCACCGAGTCGAGTACTTCGCCCGACGACAACCGGCGCAGGTATCCCACCACCTGATGGGTCACCTCCACCTGCACCAGCGCGACGCCGACCTCGCCGTACCGCTTGTGTTCGGCGACGTCGGCGATCGCGATGTCGGTGACCTCCCGGGCCGAGGTGGTCCAGTCCGGTTCCTCCGGGTGGACCAGCGCGAGACCCTCGTCGAGGTCCAGGTGGTCGACGACGAACGACTCGCCCTGATGGATGTGCACCGCGCCCGGGTGCGCGGTGGCCGGGGCCCGCCCGGCGTCGACGGTCCCGAGGAGCCGACCGGACTCGCTGTCGACGATCGCGATCTGGGCGCCGATGCCGCCCCGGATGTCGAGCGCACTGTGCGGATCGGATTCGGCCGTGACGAACCATCCGTGTGCACGACGTCGGATCAGGCCCTGCGCCGCGAGTTCGGTCAGGACTTCGGTGGCGCCGAAGTCCGCCACCTCGGCGTCGGACAGTGGCAGCTCCAGTGCCGCGCACAGCAACTGAGGTCCGAGCACGTACGGGTTCGTGGGGTCGGTGACGGTCGCCTCGACCGGGCGGTCGAGCAGCGCGGACGGGTGATGCACGAGATAGGTGTCGAGTGGGTCGTCGCGCGCGACGAGCACCACGAGGGAGCCTTGACCGCGGCGTCCGGAGCGCCCGGCCTGCTGCCAGAACGATGCGACGGTTCCCGGGAACCCGGCCACCACCACCGCGTCGAGCCCGGCGATGTCCACCCCCAGCTCCAGGGCGTTGGTCGTTGCGACGCCGAGAAGCCGGCCGTCCGCGAGGGCGGACTCGAGGTCGCGGCGATCCTCGGCGAGATATCCGGCACGGTAAGCGGCGACACGATCGGCGAGGTCGGGGTCCACGTCGGCGAGGGCCCGCCGCGCGCCGATCGCGGTCAGTTCGGCGCCGCGCCTGGACCGGACGAACGTCAACGTCCTGGCGCCCTCGACCAGCAGGTCCGCCATGATGCGCGACGCTTCGGACCCGGCCGCCCGCCGCACCGGGGCGCCGTTCTCGCCGGTGACCGACGCCAGTAGCGGGGGCTCCCACAGCGCGATCGTGCGGGGGCCGTGTGGTGATCCGTCCTCGGTGACCTGCGCGCACGGCGCTCCGATCAGCCGCGACGCGGCCGCTCCGGGTTCGGCGGTGGTGGCGCTGGCCAGGACGAATGTCGGATGGGCTCCGTACCGGGCCGCGATGCGGCGGAGTCGTCGCAGGACCAGCGCGACGTTCGATCCGAACACGCCGCGGTACGAGTGGCACTCGTCGACCACGACGTAGCGGAGGTTGCGCAGCAGGTGCGACCACCGTTGGTGCGATCGCAGGATCCCGAGGTGCAGCATGTCGGGGTTGGTGAAGATCCAGCGCGAGTTCGCGCGCGCCCACTGCCGAAGTTCGATGGAGGTGTCGCCGTCGAACAGGCAGGGATGGATCGACCGCAGATCCGGCTCGGACTCGGTGAGTGCCGCCGTGGCGCGCAGTTGATCGGCGCCGAGCGCCTTGGTCGGTGACAGATACAGAGCGGTGCCGCGGGATTCGCCGGCGAGCGCGGTCAGCACGGGAAGCTGGTACGCCAGCGACTTGCCCGACGCCGTCCCGGTCGCGACCACCACGTGCTCACCGGCGGCCGCGATGGAAGCGGCCTCGGCCTGGTGGCTCCACGGCTGAGGGATGCCGGCTGCGCGAAGGGCCCGGACCGCGGCCGGGTCCGCCCATTCCGGCCATTCCGAGTAACTGGACACGCGGGGCGGTAGATCCGCGGTGAAGGTCAGGGGGTGCTCGCCCGGAGGAGTGCCCGCCAGAATCCGGTCCAGAAGCATCCGGCCGAATGAGTCGTCGCCGTTTCCGTCGGGTCGACCGGGATGGGGCGGGGGATTCACGGGGGCCTCTCCGGAAACTCGTCGGTGTTGCGTTCTGGGTGACTGCTACGCGTCGGACCTGGGCTTTTCATCCTATCGACGGCCTGTCGGAATTATCCGCGTGGGGTGTACCGGAGAGTAGCCGGAGTGGCACTGCGTGCAAGATCAACTATTTGCAGTTTTTGTTCGTCTTTCGACTGTTGCGCGCGGGTCGGACGTGGTTGACTATGACCTGGTCGCAGCTTCTGTGTTCGTTTACACGCCCGCAGGATCGATGTTGCGAGCGCGGTGCTTGTGCGTTCCTGAGGGGGAATCGAGAAAGTACAGCGGTCGGAACCGGCCCGGTGGACCGGAAGTGCTGTCCATCGAATCCGGTGTAAGAAAGAGAAGGAAAAGCATGGCACAGGGCACTGTGAAGTGGTTCAACGCGGAAAAGGGCTTCGGCTTCATCGCTCCCGAGGACGGCTCCGCTGACGTCTTCGTCCACTACTCCGAGATTCAGGGCAGCGGCTTCCGCACCCTGGAAGAGAACCAGCGCGTCGAGTTCGAGGTCGGCCAGGGCACCAAGGGCCCGCAGGCCACCGGCGTTCGCGCCATCTGATTCGTTCACCAGCTGAACGTCAGAACTGAACGACAGGCAGAGCCGGCCGTCACGACCGGTGCCTGACGTCGTCCCCCACTGCCGATTCGGCAGTGGGGGACGACTGCGTTGAGGGGTGATCCCGCCGGGCTCCGCGGTGCAGATGCACGAAGAGCGCGAACAACGCGAATCCGTGGCCTAGTGTCCACTTGTGGCCCAGCTGTCGTTCTTCTCCGCCGAGTCGATGCCCCCTGCGGTGACCGACCTCGGTGGGCTGCTCGCGGCGCAGGGGCAGGTGGCCGTCTCGAAGGACGGTGCTCGGGTGTCCGTCGTCGTCGACAGTCTGTGGCGGGCCGAAGCGATCGCCACGTTGATGGCCGAGGCGGATCTCGAGCCGGAGATCGGTACTTCGGAGGAAGGACGGCCGCTCGTTCGGACGGCCTCGGTTCCGCATCTGATCGATCTCGCCGCTCGATGGACGCGGGGGGCGGTCAAGTCCGTGCCCCCGGGTTGGATTCCGGGCGCGCGTGAACAACGGGCGTGGGTCCTGGCCGCCGGACGCGTCGAGGCCGACGGCCAGCGCTATCTTCTCGGCCTGGACCCGCATGCACCGGACACCCACGTCGTCCTGGCCCAGTCGCTCATGCGGGCCGGCGTCGCACCGACAATTGTCGGAATCAGGGGGTCCACTCCTGGATTGCGCATTTCCGGGAGAAGGCGCCTGATGCACCTCGCGGAGAATATCGGCGAAGCCCCCGACGATCCGGACGCTCGCCGCAACTGGCCGCACATTTGAGCGAACGGACCGGGACGGATCTACGTGATCGGCTTACCGGTGTGACACCCTGTTACTGACCGGACCCGGTATAACGGGGTCGAAGGCGAGATTCGCATCAGGTGCACACGGTGGCACTGATCGAGCAGGAAGGTGCGGACAACAGGTGGCATCACGGGAGAAGAGCACGGCGGACGGAGCGTCCGGCACGCGCCGCCTCGTCATCGTCGAGTCACCGACGAAGGCCAAGAAGATCGCGCCCTACCTCGGGAAGAATTACGTGGTGGAGGCGTCGGTCGGCCACATTCGCGACCTCCCGCGAGGCGCTGCGGACGTGCCCGCGAAGTACAAGGGTGAGCCGTGGGCGCGCCTCGGTGTGAACGTCGACCACGACTTCGAGCCGCTGTACGTCGTCAGCCCGGAGAAGAAGTCGAAGGTCACCGAGCTCAAGAGCCTGCTCAAGGATGCCGACGAGCTGTACCTCGCCACCGACCCCGACCGTGAGGGCGAGGCCATCGCCTGGCATCTCCTCGAGACGCTCAAGCCCAAGATCCCGGTCCGCCGAATGGTGTTCCACGAGATCACCGAGCCGGCCATCCGCGCCGCCGCCGAGGACACCCGCGACCTCGACAACGACCTGGTCGACGCACAGGAGACCCGACGCATCCTCGACCGTCTCTACGGCTACGAGGTCAGCCCGGTGCTGTGGAAGAAGGTCATGCCGAAGCTGTCGGCGGGCCGCGTGCAGTCCGTCGCGACGCGCGTCATCGTGCAGCGCGAGCGCGAGCGCATGGCGTTCCGCTCCGCGGAGTACTGGGACATCTCGGCGACGCTCGACGCCGGTGCCGACGCCAGCCCCCGCGCGTTCGGTGCGCGCCTCGTCTCGGTCGACGGCTCCCGCGTCGCCGCGGGACGGGACTTCGGGCCCGACGGCAAGCTCAAGTCCACCGGCGTGACGGTGATCGACGAGGCGTACGCCCGTCGGCTCGCGGAGGCCCTCGAAGGCGTCGACCTGGTCGTCTCCTCGGCCGAGGACAAGCCGTACACGCGCAAGCCGTACGCGCCGTTCATGACGTCGACGCTGCAGCAGGAGGCTGCGCGCAAGCTGCGCTTCTCGTCGGAGCGCACCATGCGGGTAGCGCAGCGTCTGTACGAGAACGGCTACATCACCTACATGCGAACCGACTCGACCACGCTGTCGCAGTCGGCGATCTCCGCGGCGCGGGCCCAGGCCACCGAGCTGTACGGCGCCGAGTACGTACACGCCACTCCGCGCCAGTACACCCGCAAGGTGAAGAACGCGCAGGAGGCACACGAGGCGATCCGTCCGGCCGGTGACGTCTTCCAGACGCCGGGTCAGCTGCACTCTCGTCTCGAGAACGACGAGTACCGCCTGTACGAGCTGATCTGGCAGCGCACCGTCGCCTCCCAGATGGCCGATGCCCGCGGCACCACCCTGACGCTGCGGATCACCGGCACCGCCGGCACCGGCGAGGAGTGCACGTTCTCGGCGTCCGGCCGCACCATCACGTTCCCGGGCTTCCTGAAGGCGTACGTGGAGAGTGTCGACGAGGAGGCCGGCGGCCAGTCCGACGACGCCGAGTCGCGCCTTCCGGTCCTGACGCAGGGCCAGGAGGTGACCGCTACCAAGCTCGACCCGGACGGTCACTCCACCAATCCGCCGGCGCGCTACACCGAGGCGAGCCTCATCAAGGCTCTCGAAGAGCTCGGCATCGGTCGTCCGTCGACGTACTCCTCGATCATCAAGACCATCCTCGACCGCGGTTACGTCTACAAGCGCGGCAGCGCGCTCGTTCCGTCGTGGGTCGCGTTCGCGGTGATCGGGCTGCTCGAGACGCACTTCGGCCGGCTCGTCGACTTCGACTTCACCGCGGCGATGGAGGACGACCTCGACGAGATCGCCGGCGGCCGCGAACAGCGCGGCAACTGGCTGTCGAGCTTCTACTTCGGTGACGCGGCGGCCGCGGACGACTCGATCGCGCGGGCCGGTGGCCTCAAGAAGATGGTCGGTCAGAATCTCGAGGACATCGACGCCCGCGAGATCAACTCGATCCGCCTGTTCGACGATGCCGAGGGCCGCGAGGTCCATGTGCGGGTCGGACGCTTCGGTCCCTACCTCGAGCGGATGGTCCAGAACCCGGACGATCCGGACGGCGACCCGGTCTCGCAGCGTGCGAACCTGCCCGACGACCTGCCGCCGGACGAACTCACTCCCGAGTACGCCGAGAAGCTGTTCTCGACGCCGCAGGAGGGACGGAAGCTGGGCGTCGACCCGCTGACCGGCCACGAGATCGTCGCGAAGGAAGGCCGCTTCGGCCCGTACGTCACCGAGATCCTCCCCGAGCCGGCACCCGAACCGGAGCCGGACATCGTGCCCGTCGAGGCGGCGGCCGACGGCACCACCAAGACGAAGGCCGTCAAGAAGGCGCCGGCGAAGAAGGCCGCGAAGAAGGTGGCCGGCCCCAAGCCGCGCACCGGATCGCTGCTCAAGTCGATGGACCTGGCCACCGTCACGCTCGAGGATGCCCTCAAACTGCTGTCGCTGCCGCGCGTGGTGGGTGTCGACCCCGAATCGAAGGAAGAGATCACCGCGCAGAACGGCCGTTACGGGCCGTATCTGAAGAAGGGCACCGATTCCCGTTCTCTGGAGAACGAGGATCAGATGTTCACGGTGACGCTCGAGGAGGCACTGAAGATCTACGCCGAGCCGAAGCGGCGCGGGCGTCAGGCTTCGGCGGCTGCTCCGCTGCGGGAACTCGGCAACGACGCGGCCACCGGCAAGCCGATGGTCATCAAGGACGGCCGCTTCGGCCCGTACGTCACCGACGGCGAGACCAACGCCAGCCTGCGCAAGGGCGACGAGGTCGAGTCGATAACCGACGAACGCGCGTCCGAACTTCTCGCCGATCGTCGCGCTCGCGGCCCGGTCAAGAAGAAGGCCGCCGCGAAGAAGGCACCGGTCAAGAAGGCGGCGGCGAAGAAGACTGCAGCCAAGAAGGCGCCGGCCAAGAAGGCCGCGGCGAAGAAGTCGTGACCAGCCGCGCCGTCGCCGTCGGCAGGGACAGTTAGGCTCGGCGCGTGGCGGGTGTTTTCGATCGACTGGTCGGCCAGGAGCAGGTCGAGGCAGAGTTGACGGCTGCTGCGACGGCGGCGCGCGGCGGCGACGCCGGTTCGCGGATGACGCACTCGTGGCTGTTCACCGGTCCGCCCGGGTCGGGCCGGTCGGTTGCCGCGGTGTGCTTCGCCGCGGCACTGCAGTGCACGTCCGACGGAGTCCCGGGCTGCGGCGAATGTCAGGCCTGCACGACGACGATGGCCGGCACGCACGGTGACGTCCGTCGGGTCGTGCCCGAGGGGCTGAGTATCAGCGTCAGCGAGATGCGCGGCATCGTGCAGACCGCCTCGCGTCGACCCAGCACGGGCCGCTGGCAGGTCGTCGTCGTCGAGGACGCCGACCGTCTCACCGAGGGCGCGGCGAACGCGCTGCTCAAGGTCGTCGAAGAACCGCCGGAGCGGACGGTGTTCCTGCTGTGTGCGCCGTCGGTGGACCCGCAGGACATCTCGGTGACGCTCCGTTCCCGGTGCCGGCACATTCCCTTGGTGACGCCGAGTGTGGACGCGATCGCGCAGGTGCTGCGGGAGCGGGATCACCTCGACGCCGAGACCTCGGACTGGGCGGCCTCCATCTGTGGCGGGCATGTCGGGCGGGCCCGGCGCCTCGCGCGGGACGAGGACGCGCGCAGCCGACGCAAGCGTGCCCTGGCTCTGGCGGGCGCGGCGCTTCGGCCGGGCACCGCCTACGCCGCCGCCGAGGAGCTGGTGCAGTCAGCGGAACTCGAGGCCCGAGAACTGACCGCCGAACGCGACGAGCGGGAGACCGAGGAGATGCGGACCGCGCTCGGCGCGGGCGGCACCGGCAAGGGCGCCGCCGGAGCCCTGCGGGGCTCGGCCGGCGTGCTCAAGGAACTCGAACGTCGTCAGAAGTCTCGCGCCACCCGAACCGGGCGCGACTCACTCGATCGCGCGCTCATGGATCTCGCCGGTCTGTACCGCGACGCGTTGGCCTACTCGTTCGGGTCGTCCGCCACTCCAAATCATCCCGACATGGCGGAACAGGCGGCGGACCTCGCGGGTCGCACGTCGCGAGAGGGCCTGTTGCGGTGCATCGAGGCGATCCTGGACTGCCGGGAGGCACTCGATCAGAACGTCAAACCCAAGTTCGCCGCCGACGCACTCGTCGCCCGCCTGGGCGCCGAGTTCAGGTAGAACGAGCCCGATTTGCATTTGGGCCGGGGGGACGGGATAGACTCGCGTGCGCCGAAAGGCACGCTGCCTTAGCTCAGTCGGTAGAGCATTTCACTCGTAATGAAAAGGTCGCGAGTTCGATTCTCGCAGGCAGCTCCGAGAGGGCCCCTCACCACCAGGTGAGGGGCCCTTCTGGTTTCGGCGACTCGGTGGCCGATCCGGCGCGGTCGCCGAAACCTCGCGGTACGGCCCCGCGGGGAGGACGATGAACCGTGGGACGGGCGGTCCCGCCGGCACTCCATGGGAGAAGGTGACTCATCGTGTGGATGGAGATCTTCTGGCTCATCCTCATGGTCGGCGCCCTGGTCATGTTGATACCGATCGCACGACAGGTGTTCCGTCGATCCGACGACGACCGGGATCACCACGATTCGTGACGGCAGGTCTCGACAGGGCTGCGAGCGAGGCGGCATGCTCGGGAGGTGAGTGATTCGCTGAAGACCCGCGTTCGCGAGAAACTCCTGCGCCAACTCTCCGAGAACGGGGGTCACCCGGTGGAGGAGGTGGAGAGCGACGATCCGCGTCTTGTCGCGATCGACTCCGACCTGGCCGCTCTCGACGAGGTCTCCGAGGACGATCCCCTCGTGGAGGAGTTGGCCACCAAGTACTGGGTTCCCTGACCCAGCCGGTCCGGACGGCCACGCGGCGTACATGACCGTGCTTTCGACGGCCTGATCAGGCGATTTGGCAATCGCCGAACGGTTCGCGTAACTTATTCCAGGTCAGAGCGACACGGACACCGACCCGGCCGCGACCTTCACTGGTCAGCGAGGGAAAACGAGGTTGTACGGGGAGCGCCTGGCGGTTGCCGATACTCCTTCCGGTCGCCGATTTGCGTCGGTGTCGGGTGCGGGTTAGGCTGGAACGGTTGCCCCGGAACGAGAAACTGTGTGTTTCGAGTGATGGTGTGTGCGTGTTCTTTGAGAACTCAACAGTGTGTCGATGAATGTCAGTGCCAATTTTTGGTAC
>NZ_JARBSW010000004.1:0-443651 GCF_037287305.1 Prescottella sp. D32 | reverse complement strand
TCATAGAGTTACGGCGGCCATAGCGGAGGGGAAACGCCCGGTCCCATTCCGAACCCGGAAGCTAAGCCCTCCAGCGCCGATGGTACTGCACTCGACAGGGTGTGGGAGAGTAGGACACCGCCGAACATCCGTTACCGAAAGGGGACCCAACACACTGGGTCCCCTTTCGTGTTTTGCATGAAAGGAATGGCTGTGTCGGAAAGCAGTGGTGATCGTCGGAACTTCCGCGGAGACGGCCCCCACCGTTCCGAAGGACAACGCGACGGTCGACCGTCGGATCGACGCGGTGATCGGGACGATCGCCGTCAGTCTCCCCCGAGTGGACAGGATCGCGCCGGCCGCCCGGGTCGGGGTTCAGGTCAGTGGCGCGATCGCGACGATCGCCGTAACGACGGGTCCGACGATCGCCGTGGAAGCCAGGGTCGCGACGAGCGCGGTGGATACCGGGGTCGCGACGACCGACGCGACGACCGCGGCGAGCGCCGGTCCGATGACCGGCGCTCCTTCCAGGGACGCGGCGACGATCGTCGATCCGGTGGCGGTCCACGTCGTCGTGGTGGGGAAGGTGGCTTCGGGCCGGCACGCGGTCGCGAGGCAGTCGGTCCGCAGCGTCGTGACGCGCGTCCCGACGAGCCGGACATCCCGGACGAGGTGGAAGCGTCGGAGCTCGATCCGGCCGTGCGCCGCGATCTGCTGAGTCTCGACAAGAACAACGCGAACGCCGTCGCCCGTCACCTCGTGATGGCTAGTCGGTTGATCGAAGACGACCCACGTCTCGCGCTTGCTCACGCCCGCGCCGCACGTCAGCGCGCCGGCCGAATCGCCGTCGTCCGTGAGACCGCAGGTATCACCGCCTACCACGCGGGCGAGTGGGCCGAGGCGTTGTCCGAGCTGCGGGCTGCCCGGCGCATGTCGGGTGGGCCGGGCTTCCTCGCCGTCATGGCAGATTGCGAGCGGGGCCTCGGTCGTCCCGAGCGGGCGATCGAACTCGGCCGAAGTGACGAAGCGCGTGCGCTCACGGGCGAGGATGCCAGCGAGCTTCGCATGGTCGTCGCGGGCGCGCGCATGGACCTCGGTCAGTACGACCAGGCCGTCGTGACGCTGCAGACCGCCGATCTCGACGCGTCGCGTTCCGGGTCGGCTGCGGCTCGATTGTTCTACGCGTATGCGGACGCGCTCGTCGCCGCCGGACGAATCCCCGACGGTCTCAAGTGGTTCCTGAACGCGGCTGCGGCCGACCTCGACGGTGAAACCGATGCAGAGGAGCGTGTGGCCGAACTGACCGGAGAAGGTCAGTGACGTCTGCGGAGGGTGCGACGAATCGCCCGTCGCTTCGCGCCGGTCATGATGTCCTCCTGCTCGACCTCGACGGCACGGTCTACCAGGGCCGCGAGGTGATCCCCGGTGCCCGGGAGGCGCTCGAAGCGGGCAACGAGCGGCAGCTCTACGTGACGAACAACGCCAGCCGAAGCCCTGCCGACGTGGCGGAACACCTGCGCGAGCTCGGCTTCGACGCTGCCGACGACGACGTTGTGACCAGCTCACAATCCGCTGCGCGGCTGCTGGCGGAGCATCTGGATACGGGTTCGGCGGTGTTGGTCGTCGGTACCGAGGCACTGTGCGACGAGGTCGAGAAGGTCGGGCTGCGCGTGGTTCGACGGTTCGTCGACGCCCCCGTCGCGGTGGTGCAGGGGCATTCCCCGACGACCGACTGGGCGATTCTCGCGGAGGCGACTCTCGCGATCCGGGCCGGCGCGCTGTGGATCGCGGCCAACGTCGACTCCACGCTGCCCACCGAGCGCGGGCTCGTCCTGGGCAACGGCTCGATGGTCGCGGCTCTGCGTACCGCGACCGGTCGGGAGCCGGTCGTGGCCGGGAAGCCGGCGGCGCCGCTCATGCACGACGCGCTCGACAGGGCCCGTGCAAGCCGGCCGCTGGTCGTCGGTGACCGACTCGACACGGACATCGCGGGGGCGAATGCCGTCGACGTCGAGTCGTTGCTCGTACTCACCGGCGTGAGCACCACCGCGGACCTCCTGCGTGCCGACGTCGAGCACCGACCGACGTACGTTGCTGCGTCGTTGGAGGCGCTGAACCGGCCGGCGGAGGAGTCGGCGGTAACGGCGCATCCTGGCTGGCAGGCGAACTTCGAGGCAGGGGACGTCGTCGTGCGGAGTGTCGATACGGGCGACGGCGGGGCTGGGCATACGACCGCCGGCGCCTTCCTCACCGTGCTCGCCGCGGCGTGGGCCCATCCGGAGTTCGTTCGAATCAGGGCTGCCGACGCCGAGGCACGCGCCGCGGTCTCCGCCCTGCTCGGCGGATTGTGACGGCTTGTCGGCCGGGATCGCAGGTGGTCCGTTGTCGGGCCGATGGGCTAGGTTTGCATCGATGAGCACGCCAGTACCACTTCCAGGCCAGCACCTCCCGGGTACGGGCAGCGGTGTCGACCCGGCGGGTATCCACTCGCAGGTAGACGAGTTGCTCGCGCGGTTGGACGGTACCGCTGCCGATACGGACACTGAGACCAGACTTTCCCGGCAGGCACAGATTCTCGAACGGGCTCACGATGTACTCGTCGAGTCCCTGGCAGCAGTGGACAAGGTCTGAGGTGGCACGTCGAGCAAGGGTCGATGCGGAGCTGGTGCGACGCGGTCTCGCGCGCTCCCGCGAGCAAGCGGTGGAGTTGATCGCCGCGGGCCGCGTCCTCATCTCTGGAACTGTCGCGACCAAGCCGGCCACGGCGATCGAAGCGGGTACGCCGCTCCTCGTGACCGAGGTGGCCGAGGAGGTGTCCTGGGCGTCGCGCGGTGCCCACAAGCTGATCGGGGCGCTCGAGGCGTTCATGCCACACGGACTCGCGGTCGAGGGGCGTCGATGCCTCGACGCCGGCGCGTCTACCGGCGGGTTCACCGATGTGCTGCTGCACAACGGTGCTCGTGAGGTCGTGGCGGTGGATGTGGGTTACGGCCAGCTCGTGTGGAAGCTCCAGACCGACGACCGCGTGCACGTCCACGATCGCACCAACGTCCGGTCCATCGATGCCGAGACGATCGGAGGTCCGGTCGATCTCGTCGTCTCCGATCTCTCTTTCATCTCCCTCAAACTGGTCCTCCCGGCCCTCGTCGCGTGTGTGAACGAGGGCGCGGATCTCGTCCCGATGGTGAAGCCGCAGTTCGAGGTGGGCAAGGATCGGGTCGGAGCCGGCGGCGTGGTGCGCGATCCCGAACTGCGAGTCGGTGCGGTCCTCGAGGTCGCGGAAGCTGCGGCTGCGCTCGGGCTGCAGACCCTCGGCGCGGTGGCGAGTCCGCTGCCCGGGCCGTCGGGCAACGTCGAGTACTTCCTGTGGCTCCGGAAGGGCGACCCGACCCCGGACGCCGACTTGCCGGAAGGTGAGGGCGGCGAGATTCGGGACGTCGAGGCGCTGGTTCGTCGCGCAGTCGAGGAAGGTCCGCAGTGACGCACGGGGTCTCGCGCGGCGAGGCGGGCCGCCAGATACTGCTGGTGGCGCACTCCGGGCGACCCGACATCACCGACACCGCCCGCAGGGTTGCGGCAATCTGCGCGCACGCGGGGATCGCGCTGCGCCTGCTGGACAACGAGGTCGACCTCTCCTGGGTGGAGAACGGCGTCGACGATCCGGACGTTCCTGTCGTCACCGTCGTGCCGGAGGGGCCGGGTGCCGCCGCGGATTGCGAGATGGTCATCGTCCTCGGTGGCGACGGCAGCTTCCTGCGTGCCGCCGAACTCGCTCAGTCGGCGGATGTGCCCGTGCTCGGTATCAATCTCGGCCGGATCGGGTTCCTCGCCGAGGCGGAAGCCGAGCACCTCGAGGCGGCGATGGCTCAGGTGGTCCGCCGCGAGTATCGGATCGAGCATCGGATGACGCTCGACGTCCTGGTCCGGATCGAGGACAGGATCGTCCAGCGCGGCTGGGCCTTGAACGAGGCAAGCATCGAGAACCGTTCGCGTCTGGGCGTTCTCGAAGTCGTACTGGAGGTCGACGGCCGTCCGGTCTCGGCATTCGGGTGCGACGGGGTGCTGATCGCTACACCCACCGGGTCCACCGCCTACGCGTTCTCGGCCGGCGGACCCATCGTGTGGCCCGAACTCGAAGCGCTGCTGGTGATCCCGAGCAATGCGCACGCACTGTTCGCGCGTCCCCTCGTCACGAGTCCGGAGTCGATCGTCGCGGTCGAGACGGTCGCCGACAGCCACGACGGCTTGGTCTTCTGCGACGGACGCCGAACCCTGGAACTTCCGGCGGGCGCACGTGTCGAGGTGGTGCGGGGCAAGGACCCCATTCGCTGGGTGCGACTCGATTCGGCGCCGTTCGCAGACCGGATGGTGCGCAAGTTCGAACTACCGGTCACCGGGTGGCGAGGGAGGAAACGGTAGCTGTGCTCTCGGAGATTCGGATCGACAACCTCGGGGCCATCTCCTCGGCCTCGGCCCAGTTCCACGAAGGGCTGACCGTGCTCACCGGGGAGACCGGTGCCGGCAAGACGATGGTGGTCACGAGCCTCCATCTGCTCAGCGGTGCCCGCGCCGATGCCGGTCGGGTACGCGTCGGAGCGGCCCGAGCGGTGGTCGAGGGTCGCTTCAGTGTCGACGGCAGCTCTCAGCAGATCGACCGTGAAGTGACCCGACTGCTCGAATCGTGCGGCGCCGAACGGGACGAGGACGGCAGCATCATCGCGGTCCGCACCGTCGGCGGCGACGGGCGTTCGCGGGCGCATCTCGGTGGCCGCAGCATTCCCGCCGGCGTGCTGTCCGAGTTCACGGACCCGCTGCTCACCGTGCACGGTCAGAACGACCAGTTGCGCCTGCTGCGGCCGGATCAGCAACTTGCAGCGCTCGATCGGTTCGCGGACAAGACTGTGGGCCCTCTGCTCGCCCGCTACGGCAAGCTGCGCTCGGAGTGGGTGGAGGCACGCAACGAACTGCTCGAACGAACCAGCCGCACACGCGAACTCGCGCAGGAGGCCGATCGGCTGACGTTTGCGCTCGAAGAGATCGACCGCATCGCGCCCACTCCGGGCGAGGATCGGGAGATCGTCGACGAGGTCCGCCGTCTCGGCGACCTCGACTCGCTGCGCTCGGCAGCCGAGGGCGCGCAGGCCGCGCTCGCCGGAGTCGAGGACGTCATGGACGGTGGCACCGGCGCGCTCGACCTGCTCGGTGAGGCACGGTCGCGGATCGAGGCGTCCGATGATCCCGCACTGGCGGGACTCGGGCCACGACTGGGCGAGGCGATGGCTGTCGTCGCCGATGTCGCGGGCGAGCTGTCCGGCTATCTCTCGGGTCTGCCGAGCGACCCCGGGGCTCTCGATACGTTGCTGACCCGTCAGGCGGAACTCAAGACACTCACCCGGAAGTACGCAGCCGACATCGACGGCGTGCTCGAATGGGCCGAGACGGCGCGCGATCGGCTCGCCCGCATCGATGTGTCTGCCGATGCGCTGGCGGAACTGTCCGGGCGGGTCGAGAAGACCGCCGCCGCCACCGCGGAGGCGGCCGTCAAACTCACCGCCGCCCGGACGAAGGCCGCCGTGAAGCTCGCGAAGGCCGTCAGCAACGAACTGGCGGGACTGGCGATGGGGCGGGCCGCGCTCGAGGTGTCGGTGCGTGCCCGGGAGGCCGGACCGGCGGATTCCGCCCCGCTGCTGGTCGACGGCCGGGAACTGCATGCCGGAGTGTCCGGCGTCGACGAGGTGGAGTTCCGGCTCGCGGCGCACAGCGGGGCGCAGTCGCTACCGATCAGCAAGAGCGCGTCCGGCGGCGAGCTGTCCCGGGTGATGTTGGCGCTCGAGGTGGTACTCGCCGGTTCGGACCGCGGCGCGACGATGGTGTTCGACGAGGTCGACGCCGGCGTCGGCGGGCGCGCTGCGGTGGAGATCGGGCGTCGGCTCGCCCGTCTCGCGAGGACCCACCAGGTGATCGTCGTGACCCATCTTCCACAGGTCGCGGCTTTCGCCGACACACACCTCGTGGTCGACAAGACCGACGACGTCCGGAGCGGAGTCGACAGCGGAGTGCGCACCCTCACCGAGGACGAGCGTGTCGTGGAACTGGCGCGCATGTTGGCGGGCCTCGACGACACCGAGACCGGACGCGCCCACGCCGAGGAACTGCTGACGATCGCCGGGCAGGAGCGCAGCGCCGCGTTCGCCTGAGTCGAAACAGACTTTTCAGTTGGCATTGTGTGACTGGTGTGGTATTTGATACGGCGCGCCTCCCGTGTGATCGCCGAGTGACGGGTGATGATCGACGGCATGAAGATGCCGGCGCTGCTCTCCCGTAAGACCGAAACGCTGCCCGGAATCAGTGGCATTGCCCGCGTCGACCGCGACACCGGCAAGCTGCTGCGCCGCGTCGGGCACGGCGACATCGTCGTGTTGGACGAGATCGACCTCGATCGCGTCACCGCGGACGCGCTGGTGGGGGCCGGCGTCCTGGCTGTCGTCAACGCCTCGATGTCGATTTCCGGGCGCTACCCGAATCTGGGCCCGGAGGTCCTCGTCGCGAACGGCATCACGCTGATCGACGCGCCGGGCACCGACCTGATGAAGGTCGTCAAGGACGGCTCCAAGATCCGACTGCACGAGGGCGCCGTCTACGCCGGCGAGCGCCTGCTGGTCCAGGGCGAGGAACAGGTCGAGGCCGAGATCTCCGATCGGATGATCGAAGCGAAGACCGGTCTCGTCGATCACCTGGAAGCGTTCTCCGGCAACACGATCGAGTTCATCCGCTCCGAGAGCCCCTTGCTGATTGACGGGGTCGGCGTGCCGGACATCGATGTGGATCTGAAGGATCGGCACGTGGTGGTGGTCGCAGACGGCCCCGACCACCTCGCCGACCTCAAGAGTCTCAAGCCGTTCATCAAGGAGTACTCGCCGATCCTCATCGGCGTCGGAGCAGGAGCCGACTCGTTGGCCAAGGCCGGCTACCGTCCCGATCTGATCGTCGGCGACCCCGACGGCATCACCGCCGAAACGCTCAAGTGCGGCGCGGAGGTGGTGCTACCCGCCGACCCGGACGGCCACGCGCAGGGACTCTCGCGCATCCAGGACCTCGGCATCGGCGCGATGACGTTTCCGGCCTCCGCGTCGCCGTCGGATCTGGCGCTGCTACTCGCCGATCATCACGGTGCGTCCCTCATCGTCACGGTCGGCACCACGGTGTCCCTCGACGAGTTCTTCGACCGCGGTCGCCGGGACACCAACCCGGCCGCGTTCATGACGCGGCTGAAGGTGGGGCCGAAACTCGTCGACGCCAAGGCGGTTTCGACGCTGTACAGCAGCCGGGTGTCGGGCGCGGCAGTAGCGCTGCTGGTTCTCGCGGCGCTCACCGCCGTGATCGTCGCTCTGGTGGTGTCCAACATCGGCGGTGACGCGATGGACTGGGCGATCGACACGTGGAACAGCTTCGCGCTGTGGGTTCAGGGGCTCTTCAAGTGATTTCGATGCGTCAACATGCCATCTCGATAGCGGCGATCTTCCTGGCACTGGCCATCGGTGTGGTGCTGGGTTCGGGTTTGCTCTCGAACGGGATGCTCTCGGGCCTGCGCGACGACAAGGCCGATCTGCAGAGCCGGATCGAGGACCTCAACACGACCAACAACCAGTTGAACGAACAACTGACCGCCGCGGACGGATTCGACTCAGTGGTGTCCGACCGCATCGTGCGGGACACCCTCGCGCAACGGTCCGTCGTCGTCGTGACCACGCCCGATGCCGATCCGGGTGAGGCCGAGGGAATCAACCGGTTGATCGGCCAGGCCGGCGGGAATGTGACCGGCCGCGTCGCCCTCACGAAGTCGTTCGTGGATTCGGTGAACGGCGACCAGCTGCGCACTACTGTGACGAACGTCATCCCCGCCGGGATCCAGCTGCGAACCGGCGCCGTCGACCAGGGCAGCCTCGCCGGTGACCTGCTGGGATCGGTGCTGCTGCTCGATCCGCAGACCGCGCAGCCACAGACCACCCCCGAAGAACGGGCCCTCGCCCTCGATGCGCTGCGGGGCGGAGGCTTCGTCGACTTCGACGGCAACGTCGCGCCCGCCCAGTTCGCAATCGTCCTCACCGGCGACGGTGACCCCGAGAACACCAGTGGCAATCGTGGCGCCGTGATCGCGCGCTTCGCGGCGGCGATGGACGGCCGCGGCGCCGGTGCGGTGCTCGTCGGGCCGCCGGCGGCAGCGGAGGGCAGTGGCCCGATCGCCGTCGCGCGTGCCGACGCAGGGGTCTCGGCGACCCTCTCGACGGTCGACAACGTCGATCGGGAATCGGGCCGGATCACCACGGTGCTCGCACTGCAGGAGCAGCTCGGCGGCGGCGCCGGTCGCTACGGAACCGGGCCGGGAGCGACCTCGGTGACGGTCGGGGCGCCGGCGCAGTAGCGGCTGCGATCGGGCGACTGTGACGCCTGTCGCTCCGCAACACGTACGCCGCGCGCGGCGACTGCGCGAGAAGGTGTTACCGTGAAGTCCCGTGGGTCGGCAGGCCCCCAGCAGCTTCAACTCAGACCAAGTCCTGCACAGTCGTCACGGGAGCCCCTTTGCCACAGTCACGCATCCAGTCGCGTAGCGCCACCAAGCACATCTTCGTGAGCGGGGGTGTCGCCTCCTCCCTCGGTAAGGGATTGACCGCTTCCAGCCTCGGTGAGCTGCTCACCGCGCGCGGGCTGCGCGTGACCATGCAAAAGCTCGACCCTTACCTCAACGTCGACCCCGGAACGATGAACCCGTTCCAGCACGGTGAGGTCTTCGTCACCGAGGACGGCGCCGAGACCGACCTCGACGTCGGGCACTACGAGCGCTTCCTCGACCGCGACCTCAACGCCTTCGCGAACGTCACCACCGGCCAGGTGTACTCGGCGGTCATCGCCAAGGAGCGCCGCGGCGAGTACCTGGGCGACACCGTCCAGGTGATCCCGCACATCACCGACGAGATCAAGAGCCGCATCCTCGCCATGGCGGGTGCCGACGCCCAGGGCCATGTGCCGGACGTCGTGATCACCGAGATCGGTGGCACCGTCGGCGACATCGAGTCGCAGCCCTTCCTCGAGGCCGCGCGCCAGGTCCGCCACGACGTGGGCCGCGAGAACGTCTTCTTCCTGCACGTGTCGCTCGTTCCGTACCTCGGCCCGTCCGGCGAGCTCAAGACCAAGCCGACGCAGCACTCGGTCGCGGCCCTGCGCAACATCGGTATCCAGCCCGACGCGCTGATCCTGCGCTGCGACCGCGACGTGCCGCAGGCACTCAAGTCGAAGATCGCGCTGATGTGCGACGTCGACGTCGACGCGTGCATCTCCACACCCGACGCGCCGTCGATCTACGACATCCCCAAGGTGCTGCACCGCGAGGGCCTCGACGCGTACGTCGTCCGCCAGCTCGGTCTGCCGTTCCGCGACGTGGACTGGACCGTGTGGGGTGACCTGCTCGATCGTGTCCACAACCCGCGCGAGACCGTCAAGGTCGCCCTGGTCGGCAAGTACGTGGACCTGCCGGACGCCTACCTGTCGGTGACCGAGGCGCTGCGGGCCGGTGGCTTCGCGCACCGTTCGAAGGTCGAGATCTCGTGGGTGCCGTCCGACGAGTGCGAGACCGAGGAAGGTGCCCGGGCCGCGATCGGCGGAGTCGACGCCGTCCTGATCCCGGGCGGGTTCGGTATCCGTGGCATCGAGGGCAAGCTCGGCGCGATCCGTTTCGCCCGCACCCACAAGATCCCGCTGCTCGGCCTGTGCCTGGGCCTGCAGGCCGTGGTCATCGAGGCGGCCCGCTCGGTGGGTCTCGAGGACGCGAACTCGGAGGAGTTCGATCCCGACACCAAGCATCCCGTCATCTCGACGATGGCCGATCAGGAACAGATCGTCGCCGGTGAGGCCGATCTGGGTGGCACGATGCGTCTCGGCGCGTACCCGGCCGTGCTGGAGAAGGGCTCCGTCGTCGCCGCGGCGTACGGCAGCGAGAACGTCTCCGAGCGCCACCGTCACCGCTACGAGGTCAACAACGCGTACCGGAGCCGGATCGCCAAGAGCGGCCTCGTGTTCTCGGGCACCTCGCCCGACGGTCACCTCGTCGAGTTCGTCGAGCTGCCCGCGGACAAGCACCCGTTCTTCGTTGCCACGCAGGCACATCCGGAGCTCAAGAGCCGTCCGACCCGCCCGCACCCGCTGTTCTCGGCGTTCATCGGCGCGGCTCTCGACTACAAGGCTGCCGAGCAGCTTCCCGTCGAGGTCACCGACGTCAGCGCATCGTCGCCGGCGGACGCTGCCGAGGCGGCTACCGCGGACAGCGTCGGATAACCCCCCATGAGCCTGCCGGGGGAACACGAGTTCGACACCGTCGCCTCACGCGACGTGTACAGCGGGGCGATCGTGGCCCTGCGGGTGGACCGGGTTGCCATGCCCGGCGGGCGGGAAGCCGATCGTGAGGTCGTCGAGCACCACGGGGCTGTTGCCGTGGCGGTGCTCGACGACCTCGATCGGCTGGTGCTGATCCGGCAGTACCGGCATCCGCTGGGCCGGCGACTGTGGGAGTTGCCGGCCGGGTTGCTCGACGAGCCCGGGGAAGCGCCGCTCGACGCGGCCCGCAGGGAGCTGGCCGAGGAGACGGGCCTCGCTGCCGACGACTGGTCGATCCTCGTCGATGTGGCGCTCTCACCCGGATTCACGGACGAGAGTGTTCGCGTGTTCCTGGCGACCGGCCTGCACGACGTCGAACGGCCGGACGCCCACGACGAGGAAGCCGACCTCGAGATAGCAAGGGTGCCGCTCGACGATGCCGTGTCCATGGCGCTGCGGGGCGAGATCGTGAACGCGACCGCGGTGTCGGGAATTCTCGCGCTCGCCGCGGCACGCGCACGGGGGGAGGATCTGCGGTCTGCCGATGCGGCATGGGTGGACCGGCCGGACGCCTTCGCCCGCCGCAAGCACGGTCGGGCCGGGCACGGATCCGCATGACGGAGCTGGGCGGTCTGATCGACTCGTATCTGGACCACCTGGCCGTCGAGCGGGGTGCCGCACGCAACACCCTCACGTCGTACCGCCGCGACCTGGATCGCTACGCACGGTTCCTCGAAGCGCGGGGAACGGATGACATCCGGTCGGTCACCGAGACGGACGTCAGCGAGTTCGTCGTCGCTCTGCGCAAGGGCGATCCGGCGGAGGGAGTGGTCGCACTGGCGCCCAGTTCGGCGGCACGGGCGCTCATCGCGGTCCGCGGACTGCACCGGTTCGCGGCGGCAGAAGGCGTGACCAGCGGGGACGTCGCGCGGGCGGTGAAACCCCCGACCCCGGGACGCCGGCTGCCCAAGTCGCTCCCGCTCGACGACGTCCTCGCGATCCTCGAAGCGTCCGGCGGCGACGGTTCCGCGGACAACCCGCGCACGCTGCGTGACCGGGCGCTGCTCGAACTGCTCTACTCGACCGGCGCCCGCATCTCGGAAGCCGTCGGTCTCGATGTCGACGACCTGGACACACAGTCGCGTTCGGTGCTGCTGCGCGGCAAAGGCGGCAAGGAGCGCGTGGTCCCGGTGGGACGGCCCGCGATCACCGCGATCGACAACTATCTGGTCCGCGGGCGGCCGGCGTTGTCGGTGCGGGGTGGTCCGGCGCTGTTCCTCAACGTCCGTGGCGGGCGGCTGTCCCGGCAGAGCGCGTGGCAGGTCCTGCACACCGCGGCCGAGAAGGCCGGCATCGCGGTCGCGGTGTCGCCGCACACGCTGCGCCACTCGTTCGCGACACACCTGCTCGACGGCGGCGCTGACGTGCGTGTCGTGCAGGAACTCCTCGGCCACGCCTCGGTGACGACGACGCAGATCTACACCCTGGTCACGGTGGGTGCGCTCCGCGAGGTGTGGGCGCAGGCGCATCCCAGAGCGCGCTGACGCAGTTGCGTGTTGGGCGTCGTTCGAGATCACGAAGCGGTAGCGTTACGGCATCAGTCAGCGACAGGATGGGACCTACAGGACAGGGGAGCATCGGACCGTGGTGACACCGCAGCCGCCGGAGGCGGAGCCAGCGCACCCGCATTCCAGGGGCGCGCTGTCGTACGCAGAGAATGTCGAACCGGTACCGGACGCGCCGCTCGGCCCCACCGGGCGTCCGTTGCGGGAGATACCCGAGCCGGGACCGGTCACCGCGCACGGGCCCGCTCGGATCATCGCGATGTGCAACCAGAAGGGCGGCGTCGGCAAGACCACGTCGACGATCAACCTGGGCGCCTCGCTGGCACAGTACGGTCGGCGAGTGTTGCTCGTCGACCTGGATCCGCAGGGCGCGCTGTCCGCAGGCCTCGGCGTCGCGCACCACGATCTGGAGCTGACGGTCCACAACCTGCTGGTGGAGCGCACGTCGATCGACGACGTGCTGATGCGCACCCGGATCGACGGACTGGACCTGCTGCCCAGCAACATCGACCTGTCGGCAGCCGAGATCCAGTTGGTCACCGAAGTCGGTCGTGAGCAGACACTCGGCCGCGTGCTCCATCCGGTTCTGGACCGCTACGACTACGTGCTGATCGACTGCCAGCCGTCGCTCGGTCTGCTCACCGTCAACGCGCTCGCGTGCGCCGACAGTGTGATCATCCCGATGGAGTGCGAGTACTTCTCGCTGCGCGGTCTCGCGCTGCTCAACGACACCGTCGACAAGGTCCGTGACCGGCTCAATCCGCGCCTGTCGCTCGAGGGCATCGTCGTCACGATGTTCGACGCCCGCACGCTGCACGCCCGCGAGGTGATGTCGCGCGTCGTCGAGGTGTTCGGTGACCTCGTCTACGACACCGTGATCAACCGCACCGTGCGCTTCCCGGAAACCAGCGTGGCCGGAGAGCCCATCGTCACGTGGGCCCCCAAGTCCGGCGGCGCCGAGGCCTACCGGGCACTGGCCCGTGAGGTCATCCATCGCAGCGGCCGGTAGTGGTCGTGGCCACCGACGTCGTCACGGAGGCTCCCGCCGAAGACGGACCCTTGGGGTTCCGGCTGCGGCTGCGCAACTTCGAAGGGCCCTTCGATCTACTGCTGACGCTGATCAGCCAGCACCAACTCGACGTCACGGAGGTGGCGCTCGCGGAGGTCACCGACGAGTTCATCTCGTACACACGCAGTCTCGGCAGCGAACTGGAGCTGGACCAGACGACGGAGTTCCTGGTGGTCGCCGCGACGCTGCTCGACCTGAAGGCCGCGCGTCTGCTGCCCGCCGGTGAGGTGGACGACGACGAGGACCTGGCGCTCCTCGAGGCGCGAGATCTGCTGTTCGCCCGGCTTCTGCAGTACCGCGCGTACAAGCAGGTGGCGCAACTGTTCGGTGAACTCGAGTCGGCCGCGCTGCGCCGCTACCCGAGGTCGGTGTCGGTGGAGGAGCGCTACGTCGGTCTGCTCCCCGAGGTGCTTCTCGGGGTCGACCCCCTCCAATTCGCGGAGATCGCGGCCACCGCGTTCCGTCCACGCCCGGTTCCGACGGTGGGCCTCGACCATCTGCACGCACCGACAGTGTCGGTTCCGGAGCAGGCCGCCCGGGTCCTGGAACTGCTGCGGGAACGCGGCGCCGGCGTGTGGACACCGTTCGGGGCGCTGATCGCGGAGTGCGACGTCCAGGTACAGATCGTCGCCCGGTTCCTGGCGCTGCTCGAGCTGTACCGAGAGCAAGCGGTGCTGTTCGAGCAGCCCGAACCGCTGGGTGAGCTGATGGTGAGCTGGACCGGTGAGGACCGGACGGCTCCCGCGACCGAGGAGGACTACGGATGACGTCCGTCGGCAGCGACGACGTGGGAACGGACGACGCGCGATCGTTCGAGGACGAGTTCACGGAGCTGCCCGACTCCGAACTCGCCGCGGCACTCGAATCGATGCTCCTCGTGGTCGACACCCCGGCCTCGTCGGCGATGCTCGCCGACGTCGTCGGTGTTCCCGAGGCACGGGTCGAGACGATGCTGCGGACGATGGCGGCGGACTTCACCGAGCGGGGCAGTGGCATCGACCTGCGCTACGCGGGTGACGGGTGGCGCTTCTACACCCGTACCGAGTACGCGCCGTACGTCGAGCGACTGCTACTCGACGGCGCCCGCTCCAAGCTCACCCGGGCGGCCCTCGAGACCCTGGCCGTCATCGCCTACCGGCAGCCGCTGACCCGCGCGCGGATCAGCGCGGTGCGTGGCGTCAACGTGGACGGCGTGATCCGCTCGCTGTTGGCGCGCGGTCTGATCACGGAGGCGGGTGTGGACACGGACTCCGGAGCGACCACCTACGCGACGACGGAACTGTTCCTCGAGCGCCTCGGGCTGGCGTCTTTGGCGGATCTGCCACCGCTCGCGCCGCTGCTTCCGGACGTCGATGTGATCGATGACATCACCGAGAGTCTGGAAGCCGATCCACGATTTGCGAGAATGGACAGGTCTACGTCGTCATCGGGGTCGACGGCGACCGCGCCGGACCCCGGGATCGACATCGAAAACTGACAGGGATCAAAAGTGAACAAGCCCGCTCGCCGTGATGGCACACCGGACCGTAAGAAGAGGCAGCCCGCCAAGGGCGCCGCCCGATCCACCGCTGCGAACAAGCAGCAGACGAACAAGCGGGGCAAGCCGAAGTCGGCCAAGCCCCAGCGCGCCCAGGCGCAGTCGCACACTCCCACGATCAGCAACGCGAAGCCCGCGAAGCACCAGTACGCCGACGTCGACCGCGAGCGTGCGCCGATGAAGGGCGACGGTGTGCGCTTGCAGAAGGTGCTCGCGCAGGCCGGCGTCGCCTCCCGGCGCGCCGCGGAGGAACTCATCGACCAGGGCCGGGTCGAGGTCGACGGTCGCATCGTCCTCGAACAGGGCCTGCGCGTCGATCCCGAGAACGCCATCGTCCGCGTCGACGGCATCCGCGTCGTCGTGAAGAAGGACCTCGTCCACATCGCGCTGAACAAGCCGCGTGGCTGGCAGTCGACGATGTCCGACGACCTCGGCCGTCCCTGCATCGGTGACATCGTCTCCGAGCGCGTCTCGGCCGGTCAGCGCCTGTTCCACGTCGGCCGTCTCGACGCCGACACCGAAGGCCTGATCCTGCTCACCAACGACGGGGACCTCGCGCACCGGCTGATGCACCCGTCGTACGAGGTGCCGAAGACCTACCTGGCCACCGTCCAGGGCGTCGTCGACCGCAACGTCGGAAAGACCCTCAAGGCCGGCGTCGAACTCGACGACGGGCCCGCGAAGGTCGACGCGTTCACGCTCCTCGACGTCAACGGTGGCAAGTCGCTGGTCCGCGTCGTGCTGCACGAGGGCCGCAAGCACATCGTGCGCCGCCTCCTCGAAGCCGTCGGGCACCCGGTGGTGCGGTTGGTCCGCACCGACATCGGCAATGTCGCGCTCGGCGACGGTCGTCCCGGCACCCTGCGGGTTCTCGGTCGCGGCGAGGTCGGCGGCCTGTACGGGGCGGTGGGTCTGTGACGGACGGGACCGCGCTGGTCGTCGCGATCGACGGCCCGTCCGGCACCGGCAAGTCCAGTGTGTCGCGCAGGGTCGCGATCGCCCTCGGCGCGCGCTACCTCGACACCGGGGCGATGTACCGCATCGCGACGCTGCACGTACTGCGTCACGGCGTCGACCTCGGTGACCCGGCCGCGATCGCGAAGGCCACGGCGTCGCTGCCGCTGTCGATCGGCACCGATCCCGAGGCTGACGGTGTGCAACTGGCCGGCGAGGACGTCACCGCCGAGATTCGGAGCGCGGCCGTCACTCAGGCCGTGTCCGCGGTGTCCGCGGTACCCGAGGTCCGGACGTTCCTGGTGGATCTGCAGCGCCGCATCGTGGCGCAGGCGGGGCGGATCGTCGTCGAAGGCCGCGACATCGGCACGGTGGTCCTGCCGGACGCGGACGTGAAGATCTTCCTGACGGCCTCCGCGGAGGCGCGGGCGACGCGGCGCAACGCCCAGAACATCGCCGAGGGGCGCGGTGACGACTTCGCCGCCGTCCTCGCCGACGTGCAGCGTCGCGACCACCTCGATTCCACCCGCGCGGTATCTCCGTTGCGCCCGGCGGAGGATTCGGTGACGGTGGACACCAGCGAACTGGGCATCGAAGACGTGATCGGCAGGTTGCTGCTGGTGGTAGGCGACAGAACTGGAGCAGTGCAGTGACCGACGATTATTCAGCAGATTCGGCGACCGAGTACGCCGGCGACGGAATCTGGAGCGAGGAATCCGACTGGGACCTCGCCGACTTCCTCGACGGCGAGGACGGCGAGGAGCACGTCGCCGTACCGACACTCGCAGTGGTCGGACGGCCGAACGTGGGCAAGTCCACGCTCGTCAACCGCATCATCGGCCGTCGTGAGGCCGTCGTCGAGGACATCCCCGGCGTCACGCGTGACCGCGTCTCGTACGACGCCAACTGGGCCGGACGCCGATTCATGGTGCAGGACACCGGTGGCTGGGAGCCCGACGCGAAGGGGCTGCAGCAGTCGGTCGCCCGTCAGGCCGAGTTGGCCATGAACACCGCCGACGCGATCCTGCTCGTGGTCGACGCCGTCGTCGGCGCGACCGCGACGGACGAGGCCGCGGTGCGCGTGCTGCGCCGGTCCAAGACCCCGGTCATCCTCGTCGCGAACAAGGTCGACGACGCCCGCACCGAGGCCGAGGCCGCTGCACTGTGGTCGCTCGGTCTGGGCGAACCGCACATGGTGAGCGCCACGCACGGCCGCGGCACCGGCGATCTGCTCGACGAGGTTCTGCGGGTGCTGCCGGAGACTCCGCGCGAGGGCACCGGCGGCGGCGGGCCGCGGCGTGTCGCGCTCGTCGGCAAACCGAACGTCGGCAAGTCGAGCCTGCTCAACAAGCTGTCCGGTGACGAGCGTTCGGTGGTGCACGACGTCGCCGGCACCACCGTCGACCCCGTCGACTCGCTCGTCGAGCTGGGTGGCAAGGTGTGGAAGTTCGTCGACACCGCCGGCCTGCGCAAGAAGGTCAGCCACGCCAGTGGCCACGAGTTCTACGCGTCACTGCGCACCAAGTCGGCGATCGAGGCCGCCGAGGTCGCGATCCTGCTGATCGACGCGTCGAAGCCGATCACCGAGCAGGACCTGCGCGTCCTGAGCATGGTGGCGGACACGGGCCGGGCACTGGTGCTCGCCTTCAACAAGTGGGACCTGGTCGACGAGGACCGGCGTCTGATGCTCGAGAAGGAGATCGATCGCGAACTGGTCCGCGTGCCGTGGGCGCAGCGGGTCAACATCTCCGCGCACACCGGCCGGGCCGTCCAGAAGCTCGTCCCCGCGCTCGACACGGCGTTGGAGTCGTGGGACAAGCGCATTCCGACCGGACGCCTCAACAACTGGCTCAAGGAGGTCGTGGCGGCCACGCCGCCGCCGATGCGTGGCGGACGCCTGCCGCGGATCATGTTCGCGACGCAGGCGGGCACCCGCCCGCCGACCTTCGTGCTGTTCACCACGGGCTTCCTCGAGGCCGGCTACCGCCGCTTCCTGGAGCGTCGCCTGCGGGAGGAGTTCGGCTTCGACGGCAGTCCCGTCCGCATCTCCGTGCGGGTCCGGGAGAAGCGGGACCGCGGCAACAAGAGGCGCTGATCGTCCAACGTCGCACGGGTTTCGGTGGCCAACCGGCACCGGACTCGTGCGGCGGGGGCAGCGGAAGCCCGAAAGTTGCCTCTGACCTGGCGATTCGCTTTCCGGAGCGACACTGTTGTAATCTTCTGAGGCGCCCGAACGAGGGCGTGGACGGGCTGTGGCGCAGCTTGGTAGCGCACTTGACTGGGGGTCAAGTGGTCGCAGGTTCAAATCCTGTCAGCCCGACCGAAAAAGTCCCAGGTGATCATTCACCTGGGACTTTTGTCGTTCCGACGGCGGCTCCCGGGTCGGCCCGCGGACGTCGACGTCAGCGGTGGTCCGAACGGCTGCTCACGTCCGTGATCGCGTCGGTCCACGTGCGGTGGGCGTCGATCAGTTCACGGGTTCCGCCGGAGACCTTCCAGACACCCCAGTGCCCGACATGGGCACCGGCGTCGAGCTTGCGAATCGCCCACGGCGCCGAGATCCGGGTACGGCGGACGGGGAGGCCGAGGATGCGTCGCATCTCCTCGTACGGGATCGCGTCGGTCATCGGGATGTCACGCGAACTCGGGGCAGTAGGAGACCGTCGCTGCTCCCAGGACGTTCGTGATCTCGGGCGTCGTGTAGCGGCCGTCGCCCACGTAGTCGGTGGTGACGGCGGCCTTGCTGCGGCCCCGGTAGAGCGAGTTGCACATCGACAGCCCGAGACGGATCTGGTCGCTCTCCGACTTCTCCATCAACGTGAACTCGGTGATGTACGACAGGAACAGCAGATCCTCGGTGCTCAGTTCCGTGGTCGGTTCGAGGACGCGTGCCGAATCCGCTTCGGGCGCGGGGACGCGCGCGGTGGTGCCCTGCTCGGTCGCCGGTGTGACGGCCGGGGTGGTCTGGATGCGCGGCAGGGCGTCGACGGGGGTCGTCACCGCGGCCGGTGCCGGGGCCGCACGCGAGATGACGACCGGCTCTCCGTCGGTCGGGGTGCCGCTGCACCCCGTGAGAATCAAAGCAGAGGTGGAGAGGGCGGAGAAGAGGCCGAGCCGAGCCGAGCGAATCACGATGCGCGATCTTTCCTTACCTGTCCGACAGGCGCGCTGCCGGGGGCGGCATCGAATGAACCGTCAGTTCAGTCGGGCATCGGGCCGGGTGACGGGCATGACGATCTCGGTGCGTGGATCGGGCACGTTCGGGCCGTCGAGGTAGCACTCCCACGCCTCCCCGACGGTGAGGTAACCGTGTTCGGCGATCCATGACGTCAACGCGATGTACGCGGGTTCGACCGTGTCGTAGCCGCCCACATGGACGGTGGTGACGACCGGTCCCGCAGGCAGCGCGGTCGGCTCCACCTCTCCGTCCGGAGCGATCTCGCGGTCGAGCGGGAAGCCCGCCTCGACGTTCCACACGCCGCCCGGAAGCGGGCGGTACCGAGCGAACGGCGGACCCGCGAGCGCTGTCCCGGAACGCTCCGCGGCCGCGACGACCTCACGGAACGCTGCCCCGATGAAGTCGGCGATCCGGTCGACGGTGACGTCGCCTGCCACGACTCCCGCAGGCTGCTCGTCGCGGTCCTGAAACCGGATGTCGTAGCTCACGATTCGTCTCCCGCGGGAAAGCCCTCGAAGCCTGCCGCACACCGGGCATCGGATCGGGTGGCGCGGCGGCGGCACTCGGGGCCGCGGAGGCCGCACCGGAACCGGTGGGAGAGAAAGCGCGACGACATGTTCATCCGAACCCCAATCGCAGGCACTCACGATATCGGGGGACCTGGCTGCATGGGGCATGATCGATCGAACAGCGGTGCGGGGTGCGGGAGGTGGACATGGCGGAGGCGAAGCGGCTGTCGAAGAACGAGATCCGGGCGAGGCTCGACGACTTCGACGCGATGACGGTACCGCTGGGGGAGCGGCGTGCCGCAGCCGTCGTGATCGCCGTGATGCAGGGCGAGGACGGCATTCCGGTCTTTCCTCTGACGTTGCGGCCCGCGAAGATGCGGGCGCACGCGGGCCAGTTCGCACTGCCCGGCGGGCGCCTCGACGCCGGTGAGACCGCGCAGGATGCCGCGCTGCGCGAGCTGGCCGAGGAACTCGGCGTCGACGTCGATCCCGAGAACGTGCTCGGCCGTCTCGACGACTACGTGACGCGGTCCGGCTACGTCATGACCCCGTTCGTGGTGTGGTCGGACCGGTCCGTCGACTCGGTGGTGCCCAGTCCGGCCGAGGTGGCCCACGTGTTCGCGGTTCCGCTGGACGAACTCGACGTGCCGACACAGCTGACCGACATACCGGGATCGGGCGAGCCGGTGGCGTGCTGGCCGTTCCGAGGCGAGCACATCCATGCGCCCACCGGGGCCGTGATCCACCAGTTCTGCGAGGTCGTGCTGCACGGCAGGCACACCCGGGTGTCCGCGTTCGCGCAGCCCAGCTTCGCGTGGCGCTGAAATCGGCCTGAACGACAGCCGTCCGGACTAGCGTCAGCGCGGTGACCCTCCTGCGATCGGCGTTGCGCGCACTCGACCGCACCGGGATCGAGCCGGTGGCCTGGCAGCCGCCCGCCGCGCCCGCGCTCACCGGCGTGCTCGCGCCAGGTCGCCAGCTCGACGCGACCGAACAATGGAAGCTCCCTACGGGCCGAGGACCCGAGGACGTCGCCGTCGACGGTGAGGGACGCGTGATCACCGGGGGCGAGGACGGACGGCTGTGGCGTTTCGACGCCGACGGCAGACCCACCGAACTCGCCCACACCGGAGGCCGGCCACTCGGCGTCGAGGTGCTGGGCGACGGCCGATACCTGGTCTGCGACAGCGAACGGGGACTGCTGCGCGTCGACGAGACCGGACGCGTGGAGTTGCTCGCGGACACCGCTCTCGGTACTCCGCTGCTCGCATGCAACAACTCGGCCGTCGCGCGGGACGGTGTCGTGTACTTCACCGACTCGTCGTCGAGGTTCACCGTGCCGAACCACCGCCTGGATCTGCTCGAGCATTCGGGTACCGGCAGACTGCTCCGCTTCGATCCGGGCACCGGTGAGATCGACTTGCTCGCGAGTGGGCTGCAGTTCGCGAACGGGGTGGGGCTCGCGCGTGACGAGTCGTTCGTGGTGGTCGCCGAGACCGGGTCCTACCGGATCCAGCGGGTCGAGCTGACCGGTCCGCGCACGGGCGCGGTGTCGGTCTGGGCGGACAACCTGCCGGGTATTCCCGACAATGTCGCGTCGCAGACCGCCGACGGCATCTTCTGGGTGGCGCTGTACAGCCCGCGAATGCCACTGCTCGACCGAGTGGCCCCGCACCCGACCCTGCGCGTCGTGACAGCGAACCTGCCGGCGTTCGTCCAACCGGACCCGGAACACCGCGCGTGGGTCCTCGGCCTCGATGCGGCCGGGCGCATCGTCCACAGCCTGCAGGGCGGGAAGGGCAGCTACTCGCCGGTCACGGGCGTCCGCGAAACCCCCGAATGGCTGTACCTCGGCAGCCTCACCGCCGGAGCGATCGCCCGCGTGCCCCGCAACACGCTCGGCATCTGAGCGCCGCGGCCCTGCCCGGTCGGTCGCTGAAATGCGACACCGCATGTGGAAGGGTGGCGTACCGACACAGCACGGGAGCCGAGAGGATCGTTGGTGGACGCGGTAGGACAGCAGAACGTGAGCTCCAGTCCCGGCGCCGACCGCATTCTCACGATCCCCAACGTTCTGAGCATGATCCGGTTAGCGGGCGTGCCGCTGTTCCTGTATCTGCTGCTGGGACCGCAGGCCGACGGCTGGGCGTTGGCAGTGCTGATGCTCAGTGGATTCACGGACTGGGCGGACGGCAAACTGGCCCGCCTGCTGAACCAGATGTCGCGCCTCGGGGCCCTGCTCGATCCGTTCGTCGACCGTCTGTACGTCATCTCGACGCTCGTCGCGTTCGTCCTGCGCGACATCATCCCGTGGTGGCTCGCCGCGATCCTGATCGGGCGCGATTTGATCCTCGCGCTCACGCTCCCGGTGTACCGCCGTCGGGGTCTTCCCCCGCCGGACGTGATCTACCTCGGCAAGGCCGCGACGTTCGCGTTGATGTTCGCACTCCCGATCCTGCTGGCCGCCCAGAGCGACTGGGCAGGAGCGGCGATCGCGAACGCCTGGGGCTACGCACTGCTCGTGTGGGGAACGGTGCTCTACGTCTGGACCGCGGTCATCTACATCGCGAAAGCGGTCGGCGTGGCGCGCGCGGTGGCCCGGAGCGGCCCGTGAGCGACGCGCCCCGGTCGGTGCGACGGAATCCGGTCCCGTCGCTGCTGAAGTCCCTCATGAACGATCACCTCGACCCCGGATACGCCGGGGCGGCTGCGGATCGGGAACAGGGGCACTCGAAGCCGCCCCGCATCGCGGCCGGCGCGTGGATCGCGCTCGGGGCGCTGCTGGTGGGAATGGTGTTCGGCATCGCGTACGCGCAGGCGTCGTCGTCGGCCTCCGACGCGGACGCGACCCGAGCCGAGATGCTGACGAAGGTGCGTGACGCCGAGGACCGCGGCCGCAGCCTCGCCACCACACGCGACGATCTGACCGCACGCGTCGACGACCTGCGGGCCAAGGTGCTCGCCGGCGACGCGGAGGGCGCCCAGCTGCTCACCGAACTGCGAACCCTCGAGTCCGCCGCCGCGGCGGAACCCGTGCACGGACCCGGCATCGTCGTGACGTTGACCGACCCTGCCGCCCGCCCCGACCTGTCGGACTCGTCACAGCGGGTGCCGGGCTCGCCGCAGTCCGGTGTGCTCGACCGGGATCTGCAGTCCGTCGTCAATGCGCTCTGGGCCAGCGGAGCGGAAGCCGTCGCCGTCGGCGACGTCCGGATCGGTCCGGGCGTCACGATCCGCCAAGCGGGCGGGGCGATGCTCGTCGACAATCAGCCCGTGCCGTCGCCCTACCGGGTCTCGGCCATCGGACCGCCCGCCAAGTTGCAGACGAGTTTCGTCGTGAGCGACGCCTACCTTCGGATGGCGGCGGTCCGCGATTTCTACGGCGTGGGCTTCACCATCGCCGAGTCGGACGACCTGCAGCTGCCCGCTGCGGCAGGTCGTGAAGTGCGGTACGCAAAGGAAACGGGGGCCCCGTGAAAGTGAAGGGTGGATACGCGCTCTACGGAGTGCTCGCACTCGTCGTCGGCATCGTCGTCGGGGTCGTGTTCAGCCCGCAGGTGCCCGACGCCGTCCAGCCCTATCTGCCGATCGCCGTGGTCGCCGCCCTCGACGCCGTCTTCGGCGGCCTGCGTGCCTACCTCGACGAGATCTTCGACTCGAAGGTCTTCGTCGTGTCCTTTGTGTTCAACGTTCTCGTCGCCGCGCTGATCGTCTGGCTCGGTGACCAACTGGGCGTCGGAACACAGCTGTCCACCGCGATCATCGTCGTGCTCGGCATCCGCATCTTCGGGAACGCGGCCGCACTGCGGCGGCGCCTGTTCGGAGCGTGATCGGCATGCAGGACAACGGGACTCCCACCGGGCCACGGACCGACGGGCGGCACGAGATGCCGTCGAAGGGACCGGCACGATCCCGCGCGCGTTTCGGGTTCGGACTGCTCGCGGTCCTGCTCATGGCAGCGCTGGGTGTGGCGATCGCGACGCAGGTGACCAGTACCGGCTCGGGCGACAACCTCGACTCTGCCCGCCCCGCGGACCTGCTCGTCGTTCTCGGCAACCTCAACCAGCGCGAGGCGGCGCTGCGGCAGGAGATCGCCGGACTCGAACAGACCCTGTCGAAACTCGAAGCCGGTGGGGGCGGTTCGGGCGCCGCGCTCGACGAGGCGAAGGCCCGCCTGTCGGCGCTCTCCATCCAGGTCGGCACGGTGGCCGCGACCGGGCCCGGGGTGACGCTGACGATCCAGGATCCCGGCAGGTCGGTCGGCTCCGAGGTGATCCTCGACCTACTGCAGGAACTGCGGGCCGCGGGAGCGGAGGCGATCGAGATGCAGGGTGCCGGTGCGGACCCGATCCGGATCGGGGTGGACTCGTGGGTCAGCGGCGGCGGGGGCGACATCACGGTCGACGGGCGCAACGTGTCCGCGCCGTTCCGCGTCGTCGCGATCGGTGATCCGCCGACGCTGGCTGCGGCCCTGAACATCCCCGGCGGCGTGGTCGACACCGTCGCGCGGAGCGGCGGACAATTGCGGATCGAACAATCGCCGCAGGTCACCGTGACCGCCTTGCGGGAGATCTCACCGCGCCAATACGCTCATCCCGGAAACTGATCTTCTGCGGTCCGCTCGTCGGACCTCCTCGAAAGGACGCCACCGTGAGTGAGCTCGCTACCCCCGACGATCTGCGCTACACAGCAGAGCACGAATGGGTGCGGCGGACGGGTCCGACGACGGTACGAGTCGGCATCACCGACTTCGCCCAGTCGCAGCTCGGTGACGTCGTGTTCGTCCAGCTCCCCGCAGTGGGGGAGGACGTGACCTCCGGCGACTCGTTCGGCGAGGTCGAGTCCACGAAGAGCGTGTCCGACATCTATGCGCCGCTGACCGCGAAAGTGGTTGCCGTGAACGAGGATCTGGACGGCAGCCCCGAGCTGGTGAACTCCGAGCCGTACGGAAACGGCTGGCTCGTGGACCTCGAGGTCGAGGACGAGGCGGGCCTCGACTCGGTGCTCGCCGCAACCCTGGACGCCGAGGCCTACCTCGCGCTGTCCGGGAGCTGATTTCGCGGGTCGCCGCGCGGCCTGTCCACCTACACGCACCGGCACTCTCAGGGTACGGTCGAGGTGAGCGCAAGGCCGTCTCGGTGCGCACATCCGCATCGGAATGTGATCGTGGCCGCGGCGTCGTCACACGACGTCGTCGGGGCCGAGTTGGACCGCGTGAACCCGGGAGCGCCGCGAGCGCTCCCGGTTCGTCGGATTGAGGAGGAGAAACGGTGAGCGAGAACGGCAACGATGCGGTTTACGGAGAAACGCCGGCCGAGACCACATCGGTTTTCCGTGCGGATTTTCTCAGCGAGATGGACACCCAGTCGTCGCAGACGGCCGAGGCTCCGGTGTCCGGGGTCGAGGGTCTGCCTGCCGGGTCCGCGCTGCTCGTCGTGAAGAGAGGCCCCAACGCGGGCTCGCGGTTCCTGCTCGACCAGCCGACCACGTCGGCCGGCCGGCATCCCGACAGCGACATCTTCCTCGACGACGTGACGGTCAGTCGTCGGCACGCCGAGTTCCGCCAGGACGACGACGAGTTCCAGGTGGTCGACGTGGGAAGCCTCAACGGCACCTACGTCAACCGCGAGCCCGTCGATTCGGCGGTGCTGGCGAACGGCGACGAGGTCCAGATCGGCAAGTTCCGACTGGTCTTCCTCACCGGCCCGCGCGGCAACAGCGGCGGCCCCCAGATCGGCGAATCCGCGGCGGGTGCAGGTAGCTGATGACCGCCGTTCGGCAGGACGCCGCCACGGGCATGTCGATCGGCACGGTGCTCGATCGACTGCGTCCGGATTTCCCGGACGTCACGATCTCCAAGATTCGGTTCCTGGAGGCCGAGGGGCTCATCAGCCCCGAACGGACGCCGTCGGGCTATCGGCGGTTCTCGATCGCGGACTGCGAGCGGCTTCGCTACGTGCTCACGGCACAGCGGGACCAGTACCTGCCGCTGAAGGTGATCAAGGAACAGTTGGAGGCGATCGACAAGGGCGCGGCCACCGTGGGCGCCGTCGATTCGGCTCCCCGGCGCCCACGCCCCCTCGCGGTAGCCCCGGGGGAGGTGTCCCCCGAGGAGTTCCGGTCCGACCGTGAGGTGCGGATCAGCCGAGACGACCTGATCGAACGTTCCGGCATCGACGTCAAGTTCCTGAACGAACTCCTGCGCAGCGGACTGGTGGTGCCCGGAGCCGCCGGTTTCTTCGACGAGGACGCGGTCATCCTGGCGCGGACCGCGAAGGCGATGTCCGAGTTCGGGCTCGAGGTGCGGCATCTGCGGGCCTTCAAGCTCGCCGCCGACCGCGAAGCAGGCCTCGTCGCCCAGATCGCCGGTCCGGTCGCGAAGGGACGCGATGCAGGTGCGCGCGATCGCGCGGAGGAGATGGTCCGCGAACTCGCGGCGCTGTCACTGACTCTGCACACGTGCCTCGTCAAGGCTGCGGTTCGTGGAGCGCTCGATCGCTGACGACCACAGCAGGTTCGAATAGAATCGGGGCAGTACGTCAAGCGGGGCTCGTCCGCCGTCCGCGGTGGATCCGGTCACCGGTACGAGGTGGAGGACGCGATGAGTGAGATGCGTGTGATCGGGATCCGTGTCGAGCAGCCGCAGAACCAGCCGGTGCTGTTGCTGCGGGAGAGCAACGGTGATCGCTATCTGCCGATCTGGATCGGCCAGACGGAAGCGACGGCGATCGCGCTGGAGCAGCAGGGAGTGGAACCCGCGCGCCCACTCACGCACGACCTCATCAAGGATCTGCTCGATGCGTTCGGGCACACGCTGCGCGAAGTGCGGATCGTGGATCTGCAGGCCGGCACCTTCTACGCGGATCTCGTGTTCGACGGGGATGTGCGGGTCTCGGCCCGTCCTTCGGACTCCGTGGCCATCGCGCTTCGGATCGGCGTGCCGATCTTCGTCGAGGAGGCGGTGCTCGCAGAAGCCGGGCTGGTGATGCCGGACGAGCGCGAGGACGAGGTGGAGAAGTTCAAGGAATTTCTCGAGTCGGTCTCTCCGGACGATTTCAAGGCCACCGACGGCTGACTCCTCAACCTCAAGTTCAGGTTGAGACTCTTGGGCGCGTCGCGTTGACCCGGCCCCCGCGGGTCCCTAGCGTCTTGCATGCGAACGCGCGCCACGCTGTGAATCCGGGGCGTACGCTGAGTGGATCCACAGTTCGGGTTTACTCGATGTCACGAGTGTGTGATCGACGGGTTGCAGAAGTTCGGCAGTACCGTCACCGCCACTGAACACACGAGAGGGAGTAGTCCGTGGGAGATCGGCCGCAGGAGCAGCAGTTGGACCTCGCCGACGAGGCAACCGGCCAGGCATCGATCGAGACGTCGACCGTCGACGACGTGCAGCCCGGACTGTTCCCCGACGACACCGTTCCCGACGAGCTCGTCGGCTACCGGGTGCCCACGGCATGTCAGATCGCCGGCATCACCTACCGGCAGCTCGACTATTGGGCCCGCACCAACCTCGTGGTCCCGTCGATTCGCGGGGCCGCCGGCTCCGGCAGTCAGCGGCTGTACTCCTTCAAGGACATCCTCGTCCTGAAGATCGTGAAGCGTCTCCTCGACACCGGCATCTCACTGCAGAACATTCGCGTCGCGGTGGACCACCTGCGCCAGCGCGGTGTCGGCGATCTGGCGCGCATCACCCTCTTCTCCGACGGCACCACCGTCTACGAGTGCACGTCTCCGGAGGAGGTAGTCGACCTGCTGCAGGGTGGTCAGGGCGTGTTCGGGATCGCGGTCAGTGGCGCGATGCGGGAGCTGACCGGAACGATCGCCGATTTCCCGGCCGAGCGCGCGGACGGTGGCGAGGCCACCCAGAGCCCCGAGGACGAGTTGGCGTCGCGCCGGAAGAACCGCGGCGCACGCAAGACCGGCTAGGCGATCACCGCCGCTCAGCCTGTTCGGTAGGCGCGCGGTCGTGACATAGACTGACGGTGCGTCGCCGTCGCGCGGGAGAGTTCCGGGCAGATCTGTATGTGCTGCCCGGGCGCCGAAGGAGCAGCACCTCCCCGTTAATCTCTCAGGCACCCAGGACCGTGCGGGCTCCGACGCCTCTGGAAAGCGGTGGGAGCACCCACCCGCCCACGGGGAAAGGCGTACGCCGTCCGAGTCTCCGCCCGGCCGGTGTGGCAGCCGAATCTCTCAGGCGCTCGGAAGATCGAGCAGGCGACAGAGGGGGAGGACCGTTCCGCCGGAACGCATCCTGTACCCGTCGAACCGCCTGGGAGTTCACTTGATCGACGCTCGTAGCCATTCGTTCGCCGACCGTCACGTCGGCCCCGATTCGGCCGAACTGGCACGCATCCTCGACGTCGTCGGCGTCGACTCTCTCGATGAACTCGCAGCGCGCGCCGTTCCGGACAGCATCCTCGATCCCGCCTCCGACGGTGTCGCGGCGGGCCTGGACGCGTTGGATGCGCCTCTTTCCGAGCACGAGGCCCTCGCGGCCCTCGCCGAGCAGGCAGCGCGGAACACCGTCGCCACCTCGATGATCGGTCTCGGCTACTACGACACGCTCACCCCGCCCGTGCTGGTGCGGAACATCCTCGAGAACCCCGCCTGGTACACGGCGTACACCCCGTACCAGCCCGAGATCAGCCAGGGTCGGCTCGAGGCGCTGCTGAACTTCCAGACGATGGTCGGCGACCTCACCGGTATGGAGATCGCGAACTCGTCGATGCTCGACGAGGGCACGGCCGCGGCCGAAGCCATGACGCTGCTGCGCCGGGCGTCGCGGAGCAAGTCGCCGAGGTTCGTCCTCGACACCGATCTCTTCCCGCAGACCCGCGCCGTGGTGATCACCCGCGCCGAGCCGCTCGGCATCGAGATCGTCGAGGCGGACCTGACGCAGGGGCTGCCGGACGGCGAGTTCTTCGGTGTCCTCGCCCAGCTTCCGGGCGCGTCGGGCCGGGTCGTCGACCATGCCGCGATGATCGTGGAAGCGCACGAGCGTGGCGCCCTGGTGGCGGTCGGTGCAGATCTGCTGGCGATGACGCTGCTGACCCCGCCGGGCGAGCAGGGTGCCGATGCGTGCTTCGGCACCACCCAGCGCTTCGGTGTCCCGATGGGCTTCGGCGGCCCGCATGCGGGTTACCTCGCGGTCCACAGCAAGCACGCCCGCCAGCTTCCCGGACGCCTGGTCGGCATCTCGGTGGACGCGGACGGAAACAAGGCATACCGACTGGCGCTGCAGACGCGTGAGCAGCACATCCGCCGGGAGAAGGCGACCAGCAACATCTGCACCGCGCAGGTGCTGCTCGCGATCATCGCGGCGATGTACGCCAGCTATCACGGTGCGGAGGGGCTGAAGGCGATCGCGCAGCGGGTCCACCAGCGCGCCGCCTACCTGGCCGCCGGCCTGCAAGTGGCCGGCATCGAGGTCGTCCACGACGAATTCTTCGACACCGTCCTGGCCCGGGTGCCCGGTCGTGCCGACGAGATCGTCGCGAACGCCAAGGCGTGGGGCGTGAACCTGCGGCTGGTCGACGCCGACCACGTGGCTGTCGCGTGCGACGAGGCGACCACCGAGGCCCACGTGCAGTCCGTGCTCGCGGCGTTCGGGAAGCCCGCCGATGCCGAGATCGCCTACACCCCGGCATCGTTCGGCGACCGCACGTCGGCGTATTTGCAGCACGAGTCGTTCACGAAGTACCGGACCGAGACCGCGATGCTGCGCTACCTGCGCGCACTGTCGGACAAGGACATCGCACTCGACCGCAGCATGATCCCGCTCGGCTCGTGCACCATGAAGCTCAACGCGACTGCCGAGATGGAGCCCATCACGTGGCCCGGCTTCTCGAAGCTGCACCCGTTTGCGCCCGAGGACGCCCCCGGCATGCTGAAGGTCGTCGAGGACCTGCAGGAATGGTTGGCCGCGATCACCGGCTACGACGCGGTGAGCCTCCAGCCGAATGCCGGCAGCCAGGGCGAGTACGCGGGTCTGCTCGCGATCCGCAACTACCACCTCAGCCGTGGTGACGACCACCGCGACACCTGCCTTATCCCTTCCAGTGCGCACGGCACCAACGCCGCGTCCGCGGTCATGGCTGGTATGCGGGTAGAGGTCGTGGCGTGCCGCGGGAACGGTGACGTCGACCTCGACGACCTGCGGTCGAAGATCGCCGACCACGCCGAGCGCCTGGCCGCGATCATGATCACCTATCCGTCGACGCACGGCGTCTACGAGGAGGAGGTCGGCGAGATCTGCGCGGCCGTCCACGACGCCGGTGGTCAGGTGTACGTCGACGGTGCGAACCTGAACGCGCTCGTCGGACTCGCGCGTCCGGGCCGCTTCGGCGGCGACGTCAGCCACTTGAACCTGCACAAGACGTTCTGCATCCCGCACGGCGGCGGCGGTCCGGGCGTGGGGCCGATCGGGGTCCGTTCGCACCTGGCCCCGTTCCTGCCCGGGCACCCCCTGGCGCCCGAACTGGGTGACTGCGGACCGGTGTCGGCGGCACCCTACGGTAGTGCGTCGATTCTGCCCATCACCTGGACGTACATCAAGATGATGGGCGCCCAGGGGCTGCGCCGGGCATCGCTGACCGCGATCGCCTCGGCCAACTACATCGCCCGCCGCCTCGACGAGTACTTCCCGGTCCTCTACACGGGCGAGAACGGCATGGTGGCGCACGAGTGCATCCTCGATCTGCGTCCGCTCACGAAGGAGACCGGTGTGACGGTCGACGACGTCGCCAAGCGACTGGCGGACTACGGCTTCCACGCACCGACGATGAGCTTCCCGGTCGCCGGCACGCTCATGGTGGAGCCGACGGAGAGCGAGAACCTGGCCGAGATCGACGAGTTCTGCGACGCCATGATCTCGATTCGTGGCGAGATCGATCGGGTCGCGGCAGGGGAGTGGCCGGTCGACGACAATCCGCTGCGCGGTGCTCCGCACACCGCCGAATGTCTTGTTTCCGAGTGGAATCACCCCTACTCACGGGAGATTGCGGTGTTCCCGCGCGGCACCGCGCGGCCGAAGGTGTGGCCGGCGGTACGCCGGATCGACGGTGCCCACGGCGACCGCAACCTCGTGTGCTCGTGCCCGCCTATCGAGGCGTACTCCGGCTGACGTCCCAGAGGTGAGGGCGGGCCCTCGGATCGTGGACCCGCCCTCACCGTCTGCCGACGTTGGGCGCGGTTGTGGACATCCGGACGAGACGGAAGTCAGTGAAATACCGAATCTACTGGTCCGGTCTGCGCCTTCCGATACCTGATCGTCGTTGACCTGGCGGTGCGCCCGGCACATGATCGATGGATGGTCGAGGTGCCGGACGAGGTACACACCGCACGGATCGCGGATCTGTTCGATCTGGTCGCGGACAGCTACGACAGTCTGGGCGTGCCGTTCTTCGGGCCCATCGCGGATCGTCTCGTGCGTGCCGTCGCGCCTCGGCCCGGTGCCCGAGCGCTCGACGTCGGATGCGGTAGGGGCGCGGTGCTGTTCCGCCTCGCCGACGCCGTCGGCCCGTCGGGGGAGGTGACCGGAATCGATCTCGCGCCGCGGATGGTGGCCGTGACAGGGCGCGAGGCGCGGACCCGAGGGTTGACCAACGTGCACGTCCAGGTGATGGACGCCATGCGGCCGTCGCTTCCACACGGCCGGTACGACGTCGTCACCGCGTCGTTCATGCTCTTCTTCCTGCCGGATCCGGCGGCCGCGCTGACCGCGTGGCGATCGCTCCTCGTTCCACACGGGACGGTGGGCGTGTCGACGTTCGGCGCGTGGGATCCGCGCTGGGAGGAACTCGACGATCTGTTCGCGCCGTACCGTGACACGCGCTTCTTCCCCGTGGATCCTCGCGATCCGGATGGGCCGTTCGGCGCCGATGCCGCAGTCGAGGCACTGATGCGGACCGCCGGGCTCGTCCACGAGAGGACTACGTCCTTCGATCTCGAACTGGAATTCGACGACCCCGCACAGTGGTATTCGTGGACGCGCTCCCACGGGCAGCGCATGCTGTGGGATTCGATTCCGGAGGATGAACGCGACCACGTTCGGGACGCCGCGCTCGAGCGGGTGGAGGGCTGGCGTGACGACGACGGCCGGGTGGTCACCCGGCACAAGATCCGGTTGACGCTCGCGCAGCGTCCCTGATGTTCGGGCGCCCGGGACCGGGGGAGAGGGGGAGGGGTGTCGAGGATAATCGTTGCCGTGCTGGTGGTCGCGGCGCTTCTCGGGACGGGTTTCGCCTTCTATCGCGCGTTGTCGGACGTCGCCCAGACGTCGACGGAACGGCCTCTGGCCGACGATGTGGCGACCGTACGGGGGCGGACGGCGACCTGCGTCGAACTGCTGCCGGACAGCTGTTCCTTCGATATGCAGTTCGCGTTCGATCGTTGGGGTGACGGCGTGAACGCCTACCTGGCATCCGATCTCGGGCCGTGGGGCCGGGGCGTGTCGGACGCCTCGGCCGCGAAGCTCGGTCTACAGGCGTGCAACCTGTCGTCGATACCGGGGCAGACCTATCTCGAGTTCGAACGCGTCGCGCGGGCCGACCATCCCGACGCGAACACATCGCAGCTGTACCCGTTCTGGGATCAGGCCCGGCGGATTCTCTGTCCCGCAGGCTAGCCGCAGCATCCAGTCCCTCCCGCTCGGTGCGATGGTTGAACTCTGTATGTGACGGAATCGGAGGAAAACCGGAATCTTGCGACTCGCTGCAATCTCACGCGGGTTCACCACCAGTTCTCGAGCAGCCACGACCGGGGAGGGTCAGTCGTCGAGGAAGCCGAGGGAGCGGGCACGATCGATCGCCTCGGTGCGCGAGTGCGCAGTCAACTTTCGATAGAGCGTGCGCTTGTGGGTCTTGACGGTCGAGGTCGACAGGAACATGCGGCTCGCGATCTGTCCGACGGTCAGGCCCTGCACGACACCCTCGAGCACCGTCGCTTCACGGTCGGTGAGCTGCGGGAAGGCCAGCGTCGACGGGTAGTGCTCGCGGGACGGCGCCTCGAGGAACGCGGTCACCGCCGGCGAGGGTCGCGCCGCACGCTGGGAGAGAAGGACGACGGTGTCACGGTCGACGCTCGCGAAGGCGCTCCGTATACCGGTGCGGTCGGCGATCGCGCAGGCGTGGGTCCAGGCACGGAGGGCGTCCTCGTCGCGGCCGAGTCGGCACGCGGCGGCCGCCTCGATCACGAGTGCTTCCAGCTGTGATCGCGCGTACGGCGAACCCAGCCAGTCGTACCGGCGGCACATGGTGATGGCGGACTGGTGATCTCCGGTGAGAAGGTGCGCCCGTGCGGCAGCAACGACGCCCCACGGCGTGTCGGACGTCAGCGAACCGGCGATCACCCGGGCCCGCGCGATGTCGCCGAGCGCGAGACACACCTCGATCTCGACAGCGGAGAGCAGCGACTGCACGAAGGCGCCGTTTGCAGTCGTCCGCGCGTCGGCGAACACACCGAGCGCCGCGAGTCCGTCCGCCGGTTCGCCCGTCGCGATGGCGTACCTGCAGCGGGCGTACGTCACGAACGGCCACAGTTCCACGACTTCCGGGAGAACGCGCAAGCTTTCGACCGCGCGTTCCGCAGATGTGAGGTCGAGTTCGTCGATCGCGGTGAGCACGCGGGCGACAGCACCGCCGATGCGGACGAGGGCTTCGATCCATTCGTCGGGCGGCGGGATCCGCGCCTCGGCGGCGAGCCAGTCGTGTGCTCGCTGCAGTTCGCCGGCGAAGGCCCAGTTGAGGGCCGAGTTGCCGGCCGCATTCCGCGAGATGTAGTCCATGCGACGTGCCGCACCGAGTCGGTGTGCGAGCCGCAGCTCGACGGTGGAGTCCGCGAAGTCGCCCGCCAACTGATACGTGAGGCCGCTCTGCATCCGGAGGAACGGCAGTAGGTCGGTGATCGCGTCGGGGTCCGTGTCCAGCAGCCGTCCCACCGAAACGTGCAGCCTGCGTGTCTGATCGGCCGCGGTTTCGTAGTCGCCACCGAGGCGCTGCGAGAGAATCCGGTTCCCGACGATCGTGAGAGCTTCGCGGGGGTCCTCGACCACTGTGAGGTCGAGGAGGTCGGCGGTGTCGTAGCGGGCCTCGTCGTTCGAGGGATCGCCCGACAGCTGTCGCACGAGGTTGCGCAGCATCGTGAGACCGGGCTGGGCGTCCAGCACTTCGGCCGGGAGCGCGAGGAGCGCTTCGCGGAGGACGTCGATGTGCGTGTTGACCAGAGTTGCGGCCTGTCGGTTCAACAGATCGACGGCGAGGTCCCAGTCCTCGGCCTCGGCGGCACAGCGCAGCGCCGCGCCGTGATCGCCGCGGTCCCGATGATGGAGAGCCAGCAGCCGAGACCGCGCCGCGGGTTCGAGGCCCTCCGCGCGCTGCACGCTGACCAGTTCCGTCCGTACCGCGGGTGGCAGCATCCAGGCGTCGCCGTCGACGGTGTCCCGGTAGTCCAGGATTCCCCTGGATTCGAGGGCGTGCAGATGGCGCGCCGAGTCGGGGCCACCACCGAGGTACTGCGCGAGCTCCACGGTGACCACGCGTGCGGTCGCGGTACGGACCAGGAAGCGTTGCAGTTCGGTGTCGACCGCGGAGAGGATGTCGTGGTGGACGTACGTCGTGACCACGTCGGCGCAGGCCTGTTCGAGCACCTCGCCCGCCGGTACGCCTGCCGATGTCGTCGATGCCAGCACCGCCGTGCAGAGCCGGGGTAGTCCGCCGGTCCGGCGGTGGAGACCGTCCAGAACTGCGTCGGACGGTTCGTGCCCGGCGCAGCCGAACAGTTCCCGCAAGTCGTCGGGCGTGTACAGAAGGTCGTCTGCGCGGAGCGAGTCGTGGTCGGGCGTGAAGGTCAGCGGATCCTCGAAGGTCGACCGCCCGACCACCGTCGCCAGGACGTCGACCGCGAGGTGCTCGTCGACGAACTCGTGGATCCGGCGTTCGACGATCGGATCACCGAGCAGGTCCACGCGTTCGAGGACGATGTCCAGCGGGTCCCCGGCGCCGGTCGGTGCGCGGTAGACCTGTGTCCAGTAGTCGTCGACGGACGTCGTCGGCTGGGGCGGTGGGATGTGGAGTGTGCGGCGTCCCGCGGCCGGCGATGTCGTGAGCCACGCCGACGCCAGCGCCGACTTCCCGAACCCGTGGGGCGCCCGGACGACGGTGAGTCCCGAAGTCCGGCGGAGTCGGTGCAGCAACCTCGTCGGCGCCCAAACGGCGATCCGGTTGCTGGTGAACTCCTGGGTCATGGGTGTCCTTCGGTTTCGGCGACCGACCGCATCCGCAGAGAAGGTGGGGGCATGGACGATCGGCAGAACTCTCATCCACGCACATATCGGGCGAACCGACCAGTGGTGGGCGCGTGTCACGTCGTTTGTCACCCGCGACTTCACCCGTGCCCGCACTGCACGCCCGGTCAGCGGGACGGTTGCGGGCGGCTCGCGAGTTCGAGGATGGTGATCTCCGGTGGCACACCGACCCGAACGGGCGGTCCCCACGCGCCTGCCCCGCGCGTCGTGTACAGCACGGTGTCGCCCACCTGATCGAGGCCGGTCACCGACGGCTGCTGCAGGGGGACGAGATACCCCAGCGGCCACATCTGGCCACCGTGTGTGTGACCCGACAGTTGCAGGTCCACCCCGAGTTCGGACGCCTCGACCGCCTGCTTCGGCTGGTGTGCGAGAAGCAGCACGAAACGGTCGGGGTCGCGTCCGGCGAGCGCGGCCGGAAGATCCGGTTCGTAGGGCGCGGGGGAGGTGCGGTCATGGATGCCAACCAGGTCGATGACCCCGCCGCCGCGGTGGATCTCGACGCGCTCGTTGCGCAGCGTGCGGATACCGAGCGTGTCCCACAGATCCAGCCAGCGGCCACCGTCGCCCGCGTAGAACTCGTGGTTGCCGCTGACCCCGAACACGCCCAGCGGGGCGCGCAGATCCCGCAACGGCTCGAGGTCGCGGCCGACCTTCGCGACGGTGCCGTCGACGAGGTCGCCGCCGAGCAGGACCAGCTCGGGCTTCTGGGCGTTGACGAGATCGACGACCTTGCGCGTGAACCCGATCCCTCGTGACGGACCGACGTGCAGGTCCGTCACGAGGGCGATGCGCATGCCGGCGAACTCGCTCGGCAGGCGCCGCAGCGGTACCCGGACCCGCTGGATCCGGGGAGTGTGGGCCTCGACGACGCCGTAGCCCGTGGCACCGATCGCGGCGACCGTCACCGCGGCCGTCGCACCGCGCAACACCCGGCGGCGGGACGGGTCGGTGGGCTGCGGGCGTCCGGCGAGGCGTGCGACACCAGACCCGGCGCCGACCAGTATCAACCCGAGCACGAGGTAGAGCAGAGCCGCAAGCCATACCCAGCCGACGAAGCCGGGGATCCGCGCCCAGGCCGGGTCGAACACCTCACCGCTACCGACCCCGACGAGCGCCAGCACCCACAGCACGATCAGCGTGACGTCGACGGCGCGGGCCGGCCGTCCGGTCAGCCCGGTCGCGCGTACCAGACGGCGGTGCACCCAGTAGCTCACCAGCGCGAGGAAGGCCCCGAAGATCGCGATGCGGATCACGGCTACGACAGCGTCTTCGCGAACGCGTCCCCGAGGGCGGGACCCTGCGTGGACGGTACGGCGATCAGCGTGCCGCCGGTGCGGTCCGCCATCGACCGGAGCGTCGCCTGATCGCTGTTCTCGCCGATCGAGACGACGTCGACCCGCACGGGGTGTGCCGCGCCGGTCAGCGACTGCATGAGCTTCTGAGTTCCCACCGAGGTGTCGTCGTTGGGTCCGTCGGTGACGAGCAGCACCGAGTTGGGGCGACCGTCGACGAACCCGTCCACCGCACTGTCGTGCGCGGCAATCACCGACGCGTAGGTCGATGTCGCGGTGGCCGGACGCAGCGACCGCAGCGCCGCCTCGATCCGCTGCCTGCGGTCGCCGTCCGACAGCGGCCCGGTCGGCACCTTCACCAGGTACGGTTTGGCACCGTCGAGGCCGCGGCTGTACACCCACAACCCCACGTCGGACGATGCGGGCAGTGCCGCGATCCGAGCGGACAGCGCGTCGACGGTGTTGCTCAGCCGGGTGCCGTCTCCGTCGGTGTAGCCCATCGACCCGGAGACGTCGAGCAGGATCGTGGTTGCCTGCGGGACGGCCGGATTCGCGAACGTCTGCGCGAGCCGCGTGGCAGCAGGCCCCGTGGCGGGGGTGAGCACCTGTCCCAGCTCGGGCATCGGTGTGCGGTCGGTGGCCGCAGGCGTGCGGTCCCCGACGCGGAACCCCGCGTCCACGAACTGTTGTACCGATTCCGGCTGCCGCATGAAGTCGACGAACTGTGCGGCTGCACGGCCGCGCGTCTCGTCGACCCACGGCGTGGCGAGGATCGTGGCGGGGTGGTCGAGGACCGGAGTCGCGCCCGCCGGTGCGTAGGCGACGAGGCCGCGCGCGTCGTCGCCGGCGGCGTACAGCTGCTGCTCGGTGGCGGGCACTGCGTGGACCGGGGCGGACGCGGGATCCGACCGGCCCGCGAGGAGCTCGACGGCATCGGCGGTGGTGGCGGGTGCGGCGTCGATGGCCTTGCTGCCGTTGGCGAGAGCGCCGACCGCGGCGACCACCTGGGGGGACGCTGCCTGTGTCTCGTCGAGGGGGCCGGTTCCGGCGTTCGCCGTCGCGGCGGCCACGGCGTCGAGCGCGGCGGCGGAATCCGGTCCGGCCGGCAGGGCGAGCTTCAGGCCGCCCCAGCCGCGCAGGCCGATCCCGTCGAGCGAGTCCTTGCCGCTCTGCAGGGCGGGGAGGTTCTGCCACCCGGTCCCGGACGCCGTCAGCGCCGCCGCGAGGTCCTCGGGCGCGACGACGACCACCGGACTCGAGGCAAGTGGCTTGGGGCTGCCGTCCACCACGCCGGCCCCTGCGAGGCGGTCGATCGCGGTGCCGCTCGCCGGGATCCACAGCGCCGGAGCTGGACCGAGATCTTCCTGCCACGGACCGTCCGGCGCCGCGGCGAGTGCCTCGGTCACCGCTGCGGTCGGAGCGTCGTACACGGTCACCGACACGCAGTGGTCCCGGACCACCGGCAGGGTGTCGGTGAACCGGGCGGCGAGATCGCGGACCGGGGCGGCGATGCTCGGGTCCGCGGCGACGTCGAGTCGGATATCGCCCTCGACGCATGCGCCCGCCGCCGCCGTCCCCTGACTGCTCGCGCGGTCCCTGAGCTGGAACCAGCCGACGACGCCGAGCACGATCACGACCACCGACACCAACGCGATGACCGGTCCCTTGCTGACGCCGCGGGTGCGTCGATCACTGCGATGCTGCCCCACGTGGAAAACCGCCTTGCTCTCTACCGCGTCGGACCGGCGCCCGACCGGTCCCGACGAACGCAGTCTAGTGACGAATACGGACGTCCCGACCGCCCGCGGCCCCGGCACCTGTGACGGTGCCGGGGCCGCGGGTGGCGCGCGCGAGGATCAGGCGTTGGCGGCCTTGTACTCGCGACGACGGCGGTGCAGGATCGGCTCGGTGTAGCCGCTGGGCTGCTTGCCGCCCTCGAGGATCAGTTCCTTGGCCGCCTGGAAGGCGATGTTGGAGTCGAAGTCCGGGGCCATCGGACGGTACGACGCGTCGCCCTCGTTCTGGCGGTCGACGACCGGCGCCATCCGCTCGAGGCTCGCGACGACGTCGGCCTCGGTGACGATGCCGTGCCGCAGCCAGTTGGCCAGCAGCTGGCTCGAGATGCGCAGCGTCGCCCGGTCCTCCATGAGTGCGACGTCGTGGATGTCGGGCACCTTGGAGCAGCCGACGCCGGCGTCGATCCAGCGCACCACGTAGCCGAGGATCGACTGGCAGTTGTTGTCGAGCTCCTGCTGCTTCTCGGCGTCGGACCAGTCGGTGGACGGGGCGAGCGGGATCGTGAGGATCTCGTCGACCGTCGCGCGGGGCTTGCCCTTCAGCTGGTCCTGGACCGCGAACACGTCCACCTGGTGGTAGTGCGTGGCGTGCAGTGTCGCGCCGGTCGGCGACGGCACCCACGCGGTGTTGGCGCCGGAGCGGGGGTGACCGATCTTCTGCTCGAGCATGTCGGCCATCAGATCGGTCATGGCCCACATGCCCTTACCGATCTGAGCCTTGCCCTGCAGACCGGTCGCGAGGCCGGTGTCGACGTTCCAGTCCTCGTACGCGGCGATCCACGTCTGCTTCTTCATGTCGGCCTTGCGCACCATCGCGCCGGCCTCCATCGAGGTGTGGATCTCGTCTCCGGTGCGGTCGAGGAAGCCGGTGTTGATGAACACCACCCGCTGGTCCGCTTCCTTGATGCAGGCCGCGAGGTTGACGGTGGTGCGCCGCTCCTCGTCCATGATGCCGACCTTGAGGGTGTTCGCCGGCAGACCCAGGACCTCTTCGACGCGGCCGAACAGCTCGGTGGTGAAGGCCACCTCCTCGGGGCCGTGCTGCTTGGGCTTGACGATGTAGATCGAGCCGGTGCGCGAGTTGTTCAGCGGGCCGTGGTCGTCGTCGATGCTCAGGCCGTGGATCGCGCACGCGCTGGTGATCAGCGCGTCGAGGATGCCCTCGGGCAGTTCGTTGCCGTCGGCGTCGAGGATCGCGGGGTTCGTCATCAGGTGTCCGACGTTGCGGACGAACAGCAGCGAGCGCCCGTGCAGGGTCAGCTCCTCACCGTCCGGCGTGGTGTAGGTGCGGTCGCCGTTGAGCGTGCGGGTGACGGTCTTGCCGCCCTTGTCGAACGACTCCGACAGGTCGCCGCGGTTGAGCCCCAGCCAGTTCCGGTAGCCGACGACCTTGTCGTCGGCGTCGACCGCGGCCACCGAGTCCTCGAAGTCCATGATCGTGGTGATCGCCGACTCGAGCACGACGTCCTTGACGCCGGCACCGTCGGTCTTGCCGATCGGGGACGTCGGGTCGATCTCGATCTCGACGTGCAGGCCGTTGTTGCGCAGCAGCACCGAGGTGGGGTGGTCACCGTCGCCGAGGTAGCCGACGAACTTCTCCGGCTCGGCCAGAGTCGTCACGACCTCGCCGCCCAGTTCGACGGCCAGCTTGCCGTCGACCACGAAGTAGCGGGTGGCCTCGGTGTGCGAGCCCTTCGCCAGGGGTGCTGCCGTGTCCAGGAAATTGCGGGCCCACGCGATGACCTTGTCGCCGCGAACCTTGTTGTAGCCCTTACCCTTCTCCGCGCCACCGTCCTCGGAGATCGCGTCGGTGCCGTAGAGCGCGTCGTACAGCGAACCCCAGCGGGCGTTGGACGCGTTGAGCGCGAAGCGGGCATTGAGGACCGGGACGACGAGCTGCGGGCCGGCGGTCGTGGCGATCTCGGCGTCGACGTTCTCGGTCGCGACCTGGAACGGCTCGGGCTCGGGCAGCAGGTAGCCGATCTCCTGCAGGAACGCCTTGTACTCGGCGGCGTCGAGCGGCTTGCCCGCCCGCTCGCGATGCCACGCGTCGATCTGCGCCTGCAGGTCGTCGCGCTTGGCGAGCAGTGCCTTGTTCTTGGGGGCCAGGTCGGCGAACACCTTGCCCGCACCCTCCCAGAACGCCTCGGCGGAAACGCCGGTGCCCGGAAGAGCCTCATCGTTCACGAAGTCGTAGAGAACCTTGGCGACCTGAAGACCACCGACCTGCACGCGTTCAGTCATGGAACTGCCTCACTTTTCCGGTACCAGCAGCGCCCGGAACACGGCCGCTGTCAGGGCACATGGTTCGGACGCCGAACGGGACGACAACAATGTTACCCGGCGGTAGCTTCCGGAGTAGATCAGTCCGGTGCGGCGGCCAGGGCATCGACGAATACAGCTCGGGGAGCTGAGGCGCGTGAGGTGGGCGCCGACTGCGGTGGGACGAACGGTTCGCGTCCGGATGCAGACTCGATCAAGAACGGCGAGTTGGCCGATCGTGCACAGATGATACTGGCTGGTCACTTCGCTCGCGCTACGGGGCGCGGCCGGTCGGGCCCGACCCGCGACGAACGGTCCGTAGTGCGCGGTGAGCGGAATGCCACGAGCGACTCAGCTACGACACGTCGTTGCGACACGTCCGCCGGGCCCGAGGACCCGGTCCGGTAGGGCCCCAGGTCCCCCGTGCGCAGCATCCGCGGCGGGTCGGGATGAGCGGGAGCCGGTCGTGGGTGAGGATCAGCGAGCACGCGGCGGGCCGTGGCGGACCCGGACGGGTCCGTTCCGGCGCACGCGCCGAAGTTTCGATCGAGTACCGGAGGCACAAGTGAGCGACTACGACGCCAAGATGATCATGCTGTCGGTGGAAAACCTGGACGAGGCCCTCGAGTTCTACACCGGGACCCTCGGGATGACCCTGAAGTTCCGCGACGGCGCGCACTTCGCCGCGCTCGACGGGGGATCGGTGACGATCGCGCTCGCGACCGCCGTCGACCACCCGATCCCGGGCAAGGTCGTCGTCGGCATCAAGACCGCCGACGTCGATGCGGCCGCGACAGCCATCGAGGACGGCGGCGGCGCCATCGTGAAGGGTCCGTACGACGACGCCCACGAGCGCCGCGCGGTGGTCTACGACAACAACGGCAACGGCCTGGTCTTCTACAGCCCGCTCGCGCGCAAGTGACTTGCGGACAGCCCGCCGCGGGTGACGCGGCGCCTGCGCCGTCGCTCACACCGTAGGTGTCGCCGGTTCCCGCGCCACCGCCCTGTCGCACTCACCGATACGCTTCTTTTCGTGCGTGGTGAATACAAGGTTCCCGGTGGCAAGCTCGTGATCGTCGACGTCGATGTGGAGGACGGGCAGCTGTCCCGGGTGGCGCTGTCCGGCGACTTCTTCCTCGAGCCGGACGACGCACTCGAGGACATCGTCGCCGCGGTCACCGGGCTGCCGACCACCGCCGACGCCACCCGAATGGGCCAGGCGATCGCCGAGAAGATCGGCGACGACGTGGCTCTGATCGGATTCACCCCCGAATCGGTCGGTATCGCGATCCGCCGAGCGCTCGGCCACGCGACCAGCTGGCACGACCACACCTTCGACGTCATCGAACCGGTGGTGCTGGACCCGGCGATGCACGTCGCGCTCGACGAGGTGATCACCCGGGAGGTGGCCACCGGTGAGCGCCGCCCGACGCTGCGATTCTGGGACTGGGATTCTCCGCTGGTGGTGCTCGGCTCGTTCCAGTCGGTGCGCAACGAGGTGGACGAGGAGGCCGCGGCCCGGCACGGTATCGGCATCGTGCGACGCATCTCCGGTGGCGGGGCGATGTTCATGGAACCGGGCAACTGCATCACCTACTCGCTGTCGGTGCCCACGTCCCTGGTCGACGGGCTGAGTTTCGAACGCTCGTACGAGTTCCTCGACCAGTGGGTGATGGGCGCGCTCGCCGACGTCGGCATCAAGGCCCGGTACGTCCCGCTCAACGACATCGCATCCGAACAGGGCAAGATCGGTGGCGCCGCGCAGAAACGCTTCGCGGCCGGTGCGGTCGTCCACCACGTGACCATGGCCTACGACATCGACGCCGACAAGATGACCGACGTGCTGCGCATCGGCCGGGAGAAGATATCCGACAAGGGCATCACCAGCTCCGGCAAACGGGTCGACCCGATGCGCTCGCAGACCGGGATGGCGCGCGATGCGATCATCGCCGCCTTCCTCGCGCACTTCCGCGCCCGCTACGACACGACCACCAGCGCCTACACCGACGCCGAGTTGGCGGCCGCGCAGCAACTGGTCGCCACCAAGTTCGCCAACCCGGAGTGGACGTATCGGGTGCCGTGACCGGGGTGTCAGTCCGTCGGCGCCGACTCTGTGATCCAGCTGGCGACCTGCACGCGTGAGGTGAAGCCCAGCTTCGTCAGGATGTGGTCGACGTGGCCGTCGACGGTGCGGCGCGAGATCGTGAGCCTCTGTGCGATCTCCTTGTTGGTCAGGCCTTCCGCGACGAGTTCGGCAACCTCGTGCTCCCGCTTGGTCAGCACCGTCCGCTCCTGACCGGGCGTGTCCGGCATCGGCTCGCGGGACTGTTCACCGAGTGTGTACGCGATCGCGTCCGCGGTGGTCATCGATGCACCCTCACGGTGCGCGGCGTCGAGCGTCTTCGCGTCCAGCGCCTCGCGGACCGTCTCTTCGTAGTCGTTCTGGTGAACGAGCAGATTGGGGAAGAAGACCGGGTTGCTACCGACGAGCCGGCGGTGGGCGTCGGCCGCTCCCATGACGACGGCCGCGCGTCGCACCTGACCGTTCTCCGCGTCGAGCCAGGCCAGCGCCTGCAGGCACGTGAAGACCATCAGTGGATCGCGAGTCTGCCGGGTCAGGCGCAGTCCCGCTTCGAGAAGTTCGGTTGCGTGCTCGCGATCGCCCGAGCGCCAGGTGTCGACTCCGTTGGCCCACAGTGAATAGCCGCGATGGATGTATTCGCCGTGGCCCTGCGCGATGGCGAGAGCGCGGCCCTGGAAGGTCAGAGCCTGCGAGGTGTGGTCACCGACGTGGGCCCAGCCGAGCAGACTGAGCGCCTCGAGCTGGAGTTGCGGATACGCGTCGACGCCGGGGGTGTCCGCCGCGAACCGCAGGCGTACCCGAGCCTGTTCGAGGTCGCCGCTGCAGAAGGCTGTGATCCCGGCGGCCATCGCGACGTAGGCGCGGGCAATCGAATCCGCCGCCGGCGACTCCAGTGCAAGCGCGTCCTCGGCTCGGGCAGCGGCGACCGTGAGGTCACCTTGGAAGGCGGCCAGGATCGCGGCCGCGAAGAGCGATTTGGCCTGGAGGGTGGTCGGTTGCCGGTGGGTTTGGTCGAGTGCGCGATGGAGCCAGCGCCGGCCCTCGGCGAACAGGCCGCGTGCGATCCAGAACGGGTAGAGGGCGGCCGCGAGGGGCAGCGCGCTTCCGTCGTTCTCGGCGATCGCGAAGTCGAATGCCTCCCGCAGGTTCGGCAGTTCCCCGCGAAGCCGATCGCTCCAGTCGAGCTGCCGGGGACTGATCCAGTCGGCCTCCGCGTCCAGCGCCATCCGGGTGTACCAGTCGCGGAACCGCAACCGCAGATTCACATCGCCCGCGGTCTCGTCCAGCTGTTCGCGGCCGAAACCACGGACCGTGTCGAGCATCCGGTAGCGAGCCCGGCCGCGGGCGTCCTCGCGGACGATGATCGACTTGTCCACCAACGACGCCAGGATGTCGAGCAGGTCGCCGGCACAGTCCTCCCCGCAGATGTGCTCGACGTCGTCGATGTCGAAGCTCCCGGTGAACAGCGACAGCCGGCGCCACAGCTGCTGTTCCTCGGGGGTGCACAGGTCGTAGCTCCACCCGATGCTCCACTTCAGCGTCTGCTGTCGGGGCGGCACACCTCGACTGCTCCACGTCAGCAGGCCGCGACGCTCGATCAGGCGCTGCAGGATCTGCTCGGGTGACAGGGCGCGGGTGCGGGCCGCAGCCAGTTCGATTGCCAGCGGCAACCCGTCGAGCCGGGCGCAGATCTTGGCGATCGTCGCGGTGTTGTCGTCCGTCAGTGCGAACCCCGGCACCGCGGAGGCGGCCCGTTCGGCGAACAGGGCGACGGCGTCGAACCGGGACACCTTGATCACCGGTTGGCTCCGGTCCCGGCTCGGCGTGGTCAGCGGGGACACCGGAATGACGGTCTCGCAGCCGAGTCCGAGCAGTTCCCGGCTCGTGGTGAGGACATGCAGGCCGGCGCACCGCTCCAGCAACGTCTGGACCAGCTCCGCGACCGCGTCGACGACCTGTTCGCAATTGTCGAGAACGAGGAGCCTGGCCCCCTCGGCCATGGCTTCGACGAGCGAATCCCGGGGTGGGCGGCCGGTGTAGTCGCGCACCCCCAGCGTGGTGGCGACGACGTCGACGACGAAGTCCGGGTCGTGGACATCGGCGAGTTCGATGAGCCACACGCCGTCGGGGAAGTTCCGCCGGACCGAGGTCGCGACGCGCAGAGCGAGCCTGGTCTTGCCGACACCGCCGATGCCGGTGAGCGTCACGAGACGGCATTCGGTGAGCGCGCCACGAACCGCAGTGAGTTCGTGGCGGCGACCGACGAAACTGGTGAGATCGGCCGGGAGTCGGCCGTGACCGGGCGACGGACCGGACGCCTGGTGGGGCCCGAGGGTGTCGACGTCGGCCATTCCGCCACCTACGTTTCCGTCAGATCAACACAACCGAGACTACTCGCCGGGCCGGGTGGAGGCGCCGCGCACGAACCGGCCGGTGCCGGTGTAGTCGGCGATGCGCTGCTGGGGCATCGGCCGTGACGGCTGGATATGGCTAACTGTGCGCCGTGACCAGCAGTGCCCGGCACCGTTCGACCAGGTGCGTCCGCAGTCGCCCGGCCCTTTCCGCCAGCGACACCTGCTCGCGGACGTAGTCGGCGCGCCCCTGGGGGGTCTCGATGCGGACGGGTTCGTACCCGTACTCGGTCAGGTCGTAGGGGCTGGCCTTCATGTCCAACTCCCGCGCGTCCGTTGCCAAACGGAAACAGTCGATGACGAGTTCGGATTCGACGAGCGGCCCGAGCTTGGTCGCCCACTTGTACAGGTCCATGCCCGCGTGCAGGCAGCCGGGCTGTTCCCGGGCGACCTGCGTGTCCCGCGTGAGCGCGGCCTCGTTGCGGGGGACCGCGTCGGCGGTGAAGAAGCGGAACGCGTCGAAGTGCGTGCAGCGCAGTTGCATCGACTCGACCACCTCGTCGGTGCCGGCGTGCCCCAGCCGCAGCGGGACCTGCGCGTGCCGCACCGCCTCCTCGCCGCCGCGGTACACCATCGCCCACTCGTGCAGACCGAAGCAGCTCAGCTGGGGGCGCCGGGCGGCGGTGGCGGACAGCAGCTCGGCGACGAATTCGACCGTCTCTCGACGCCGTGCCAGGACGTCGGGGGACAGGGCCACCAGATCGTCGGCGGTCTCGTAGCCGGCGTAGATGAGGTAGTCGCGCGCCGACGGCCCGGCGAGGGCGGTGCCGTACCCGGGATGCCAGCGGCGCAGTTGGTTCGGTTTGACGCTGTAGTAGGTGAACAGGAAGTCGTGCACGGGATGCTTGACGCCCGCGGCCTTGCGCTGCAGGTGCGGCCCGACGAGATCCGCCACCACCTCTCGGTGGCGGTCCCGCCGGGCAGTCCACACCTCTTCCGGCAGAACTGCCGAACTCACTACTCTCAGACCGCCTTCTGACCGGGTACGACGTCGACGATCCGGTGGGTGCCGTCCCGCACCGTGCCGACGAACTCCTCGACCAGATCCTCGAGCGCGACGATACCGATCACCGCACCCGACGCGTCGACCACCGCACCGAGGTGCGAGTTGGTGCGGCGCAGCCGGGCGAGCGCGTCGTCGAGCGGCAGCGTCACCGAGATCAGCGGCAGCCGGCGGATGTCCGAGCGCGGGATCACCGTCTCGGGTCCGGCGGCCTCGTCGGCGATCCGATCGAGCACGTCCTTGAGGTGCAGGTAGCCGATCAGGGCACCGTCGGCGCCGCGCACCGGGTAGCGCGAGTAGCCGGTCTGCACGACCGCTTCCTCCACCGCTCCCAGCGTGGTGCCGCCGTCCCGGAAGGGGACGGTGCGCATCTTGGCCGACGGGATCATGACGTCGGCGACGGTGCGGCCCTCGGTCTCGAGCGCCTGCGTCAGCCGGCGGTGCTCCTCCTCGTCGATCAGGCCCTCGGTGTGGGATTCGCCGATCATCTCGGACAGCTCCATCGTGGACACCGTGGCGTCGAGTTCGTCCTTCGGTTCCACGCGCAGCATCTTCAGGATGCCGTTGGCGCTGATGTTGTAGAACGCGATGAGCGGCCTGGCGAGCTTGATGAACGCCAGGTGCGCGGGCACCAGCAGCATCGCGGTCTTCTCCGGTCCGGCGATCGCGATGTTCTTGGGGACCATCTCGCCGAGCAGGATGTGCAACACGACGACCAGACCCAGCGCGATCGTGAACGCGATCGGGTGGAGCAGGGCGTCGGGTACGCCGAGCGCGTCCATCGGGGCCTCGATGAGGTGCGCGATGGCGGGTTCGCCGACCTTACCGAGCAGGATCGAGCAGATCGTGATGCCCAATTGGGCCCCGGCGAGCATCAGCGACAGGTTCTCGCCGGCCTTGATGACGGTGGCCGCACGCTTCTTGCCCTGCGCGTGCAGCGCGTCGAGCCGGTCCCTGCGGGCGGTGATGAGCGCGAACTCGGCGCCCACGAAGAACGCGTTGCCGGCCAGCAGGACGACGGTGAGCAGAACACCGAACAGGTCACCCATGGTGCGTCACCTCCCGCGCCGGCTCGATCGCCGGCACCGGGGTGAGCAACACCCGGTCGATGCGGCGACCGTCCATCGTCAGGACCCGGGCGATCCAGCCGCGGCCGTCGGGGCCGGCGGGCAGGCCGTTCGCGTCCGGCAGTGCCACCTCGTCGCCCTCGACCGGGATGCGGCCGAGCGACGTGAGCACCAGGCCGCCGAGCGTGTCGTACTCGCCCTCGGGAGCGAGGTAGCCGGTGGCACGGCTGACCTCGTCGGTGCGCAGCAGTCCGGAGCAGGCCCAGCTGTGGCCCACCCGCTGGACGTCGATCTCGGGTTCGTCGTGCTCGTCGCGGACGTCCCCGAGGATCTCCTCGATGAGGTCCTCCATCGTCACGACGCCGGCGGTGCCGCCGTACTCGTCGACCACGAGGGCGACCTGCATGCCGTCCGCGCGGACCTGTTCCATCACCGCGTCGCCGTCGAGCGTCGACGGCACCACCGGTACGGCCTGCGCGAGCGAATCCAGCCGGGTGGTGGAACGGCGGGCGGCGGGCACGGTGAACGCGTGCTTGATGTGAACGACACCGATCGTGTTGTCCAGATCGCCGTCGACGACCGGGAATCGCGAGAATCCGGTGCGCGAGGCGGCCTCGAGCAGATCGGTCACCGTGGCGTCGGTATCGAGTGTCTCGATCTTCACGCGGGGTGTCATCAACTCCTCGGCGCTCAGTTCGCCGAAGCGCAGCGATCGGTTCACCAGCAGCGCGGTGCCGGCGTCGAGCGATCCGCGCTCGGCGGAGGTGCGGACGAGGGAGCCGAGTTCCTGTGGCGACCGGGCCGATCGCAGTTCCTCAGCGGGCTCGATGCCGAGACGGCGGACCACCCAGTTGGCGGTGCCGTTGAGCCCGTTGATCGCCCACTTGAAGATCAGCGAGAAGCCGGCCTGCAGCCCCGCGGTGGCGCGGGCGGTCGGCAGCGGCCTCGAAATCGCCAGGTTCTTGGGCACCAGCTCACCGAAGATCATCGAGAACGACGTCGCGATGATCAGCGCAAGGGCCAGCGAGATGCCGCCGGCCGTGGCATCGGACAGCCCGACGCCGGTGAGCAGCGGGGTGATGAACCGCGCGAGCACGGGCTCGGCCAGGTAACCGGTGATCAGTGTCGTGATGGTGATGCCCAACTGGGCGCCGGACAGCTGGAACGACAGCGTGCGATGCGCGTGCTGGACCTGCCGGGCACGCCGATCGCCGCCGCGCGCGTGGGCGTCGACGGTGCTGCGCTCGAGCGCGGTCAGGGAGAATTCGGCCGCCACGAAGAGGGCGGTGCCTGCGGTCAAGGCGATGAAGCCGACCAGGCTGAGGACGGTCAGTGCGACGTTCACGTCAGCACCACCCGACCCGGGGAGGGGGAGTTGCTGGGGGCGCCGGGTTTGTCACCCGGCTCGCTAGAGGAGCCCTCGGACTCGGCGTCCGGGCCCGAAGCGGTCGCGACGGGCTGTGCGTCGGGGGGCGTGTGTATGGGTGCCTCGGGCACCGGCGTCCTCTCTGTCGGGCGGCACATGTCGTCGGTTTCAACCGAAGCAGCGCCGACGATATTTCAGGAAACGAAGCCACCACTATATCGGGCGCGAATCGAACGGGATGAAACAGACATCCCGCTCAGTGCTGGGTCACCACCCGGACGGCAGGGGACGGCCCTCGGCGAACCCGGCCGCCGACTGCACTCCCAGCACGGCCTTCTCGTGCAGTTCGTCGAGCGTGCGAGCACCCGCATACGTGCAGGTGCTGCGGACACCCGAGCAGATGTGGTCGAGTAGATCCTCGACGCCGGGACGGTGGGGGTCGAGGCGCATCCGGGAACTCGAGATGCCCTCCTCGAAAAGGCCCTTGCGGGCGCGGTCGAAAGCGGAATCCTCGACCGTGCGGGCCGCGACGGCGCGCTTCGACGCCATCCCGAAGCTCTCCTTGTAGCGATTGCCGTCCCGGTCGATCCGGAGCTCGCCCGGCGACTCGTAGGTGCCGGCGAACCACGACCCGACCATCACGTTCGACGCCCCGGCTGCGAGCGCGAGCGCCACGTCACGCGGGTGCCGCACACCCCCGTCCGCCCACACGTGCGCGCCCAGTTCGCGCGCCGCGGCCGCGCACTCGGCGACGGCGGAGAACTGGGGCCGGCCGACGCCGGTCATCATGCGGGTAGTGCACATCGCGCCCGGGCCGACGCCGACCTTGACGATGTTCGCTCCCGCGTCGATCAGATCCCGGGTGCCGCGCGCCGAGACCACGTTGCCCGCCACGAGCGGTACCCCGAGACCGAGCGCGGCGACCGCACGCAGGGCGTCGAGCATTCGCTGCTGGTGGCCGTGCGCGGTGTCGAGCACCAGCAGGTCGGCGCCGGCGTCGGCGAGGGCCTTCGCCTTCGCGGCCACGTCCCCGTTGACCCCGACGGCCGCCGCGATCCGCAGCCGGCCCCGCTCGTCGACGGCGGGGGAGTAGATGCCGGCCCGGATCGCACCGGTACGGGTGAGGACACCGGCCAGCATGCCGTCGTCGTCGACGATCACCGCGAGCGGATCGTGCCGCGACTCGAGCAGCCCGAACACCTCGCGCGGGGTCGCGGTGACCGGAGCGGTCGCGAAGTCACGCACCGCCACCGCGCCGACCCGGGTGAACCGGTCGACGTCCGCGCAGGACGACTCGGTGAGCACCCCGATCGGCTTGCCGCCGTCGACGACGACCGCCGCGCGGTGCGCCCGCTTGTGCAGCAGGGTCAGTGCGTCGGAGACGGCGTCCTCGGGGTCGAGGGTGATCGGGGTGTCCGCGACCAGGTGCCGGCTCTTGACGAACTCGACGGTTTCGGCGACCGCGGACGACGGAACGTCCTGCGGGATGACGACGAGCCCGCCGCGCCGGGCGACGGTCTCGGCCATCCGACGGCCCGCGACGGCGGTCATGTTGGCGACGACGATCGGGATCGTGGTGCCCGACCCGTCCGACGTCGCCAGGTTCACGTCGAAGCGTGACGCCACGTCGGTCCGGTTCGGGACCAGGAACACGTCGTCGTAGGTGAGGTCGTACGGCGGGCGCTGCCCTTCGAGGAACTGCACAGTCGCCGAGCGTACTGCCCGGACGGGGAGTGCGCCCGCTATCCGGCGTGTGCCGGGTCCGGGCGTTCGACCCGCCCGTCGCCGTAGCGGGCGAAGCGCCCGGCGTCCCGGTCGTGCACGGGCGCGTCGTCGGGCCACGGCCAGCCTCCGAAGCCGGTGCGCCGGTAGTCGTCGTACGCCTCGAGGATCTCGCGTTCGGTGTTCATCACGAACGGGCCGCGGGCCGCGACGGGCTCGCCGATCGGGACGCCCTGCAGCACCAGCACGGTGGCCGCCGTCTCGGCGCGCACGGTGAGCGCGGCGCCGTCGTCGGGGGCGTACCCCCAGCCGGACTCGACGTCGGTGCCGTCGACATGGACGCGGGCTCCGTCGCCGTGGACGTAGAGCACCCGGCGCGCATCCGGCGACGTGGCCGCGGGCAGCTCGACGACGGCGCCGGGCTCGAGGTCCACGAGCCAGATCGCGACGTCCGAGGTGACGTCGGACGCCCACGAGTTGGCCGGCGGCGCCGGCGCATCCTCGCCCGCGAAGCGTCCCGCGATCACCCGCACCCGCGCACCGTCGAGGGCCACGTCGGGGATGTCCTCGTTCCACTGCATCGTGAACTCGGCCGGTGCGGACTTGTCGCGCGCAGGCAGGTTCAGCCAGATCTGGTACAGCTCGAAGTCGTTGTCGCCGTCCTGATTCAGCAGCGGAAACATCTCGGAGTGGCTGACGCCGCCGCCGGCGGTCACCCATTGCACGTCGCCACCGCCGTAGCGGGCGGACGCGCCGGTGGAGTCGGCGTGGTCGACGAAACCGCGCCGGACGACGGTGATCGTCTCGAAGCCGCGGTGCGGGTGTGCGGGGAATCCGGGGACCGTGGTGCCGTGGTACATGTTCCAGCCCGACGGGTTGCCGAAGTCCTGGCCGAGCGGGCGGTCGGAGACGTCGACGGCGGGAGTGAGATCCGCGGTCCCCTGCGGGTAGTGGTCGACGTGGTGCACGGCGAACAGGAACGGGTCCAGCGCGGGCCACGGGGTGCCGAGACGAAAGACCTGTGCCGTGCGGGCGGGGGTGCTCACGGTGCCTCCAGGAGAAAGATAGTTGAAAGTTACATTTCTCATGATCTCAACGTCCGGGCGGCGGGCAGGCATTCCCCTTCAGTTCGCGACGGACTCCGCCTCTGGTTGCAGCGTGGCCTGGTCGCGCGAGAGCGCGATCGTGGTCGCCAGCATCACGACGATCGCCGCGGCGACGACGGCCAGACCGGTCCCGGAGACCTGCAGGCGCTCGTCGAGCACGGTCATGCCGAGGAAGATCGCGACCACCGGCTCGCCGATCGTCATGGCGGGCAGCGATGCCGACAGCGGCCCCACCTGGAACGCGCGCTGCTGGAGGTACACGCCGACGATCCCGGCGGCGAGCAGGGCGTAGGTCTGCCACGCGCCGAGCAGGTGTCCTACCCCGTGCTCGAGAAGGTCGGTGACGTACTTGGTGAAGGCCACCGCGACTCCGTAAAGCGCGCCGCTCGCCGTGCCGAGCAGCAGCGCCCGCCACCCCGGATCCATCCGCGGCGACAACCCGAGCGCGGTCGCGCCGGCGACGAGCACCACCACCGTGATCAGCGGCACCGACCACTGCGCCCACGGTGCGTCGGTGCCGCCCTCCGTGGGATTGCCGACGACGAGGAACACCGCGAGCGCGGCCGTCAGTGCGATCGCCAGCGCCCACGAACGTCGGGTGAGCCGGTGCCCGGAGAACTTTGCCGACAGCGGCAGCGCGAACAGCAGCATCGACACCAGCAGTGGCTGCACCACCAGCACCGAGCCGAGTGCGAGCGCGATCACCTGGAACAGGTAGCCTCCGCCGTCCCCGACGATGCCCGCCCACCAGCGTGGGCTGCGCACCAGAGCCGCGATGAGCGATCGGTCCTCGGGAACCTGCGCCGCCGCGGTCTGCTGGGCCACCGACGCGCACGCGAACAGGAACGCGGCGATGAGCGCGCACAGGATCGAGGCGGCGGGCAGCCCGGACATCGGTCAGCTCCCGCCGCGCCGACGGCGGCTCTGCCCGGACTCGGGACGGCCGGTCCCGTCGCGGCGTGGCCCGCCGCGTCCGCGGAAGCCGCGCTGCGGACCCGGGCCCCGCCGGTCCGCGGGGGCCTCCTTCTTCGGTGGCGCGGATGCGGTCTCGGGCTCGGGCACCGGGGTTCCGCTGGGCTCGCGGGCGCCGGTCACCGCCTCCCAGCGGCGGTCGCGGCCGCCCACGGTGAGTGGGTCGACGTCCACCCCGGCGGCACGCATCACCTTCGCGGCGGGACCGCGCTCGTCCTCGGTCACCACCGTCACCACGACACCCGACTCCCCGGCGCGGGCGGTGCGGCCCGCGCGGTGCAGGTACGCCTTGGGTTCGGTGGGCGGGTCGACGTGCACGACGAGCGAGACGTCGTCGACGTGGATGCCCCGCGCTGCGACATCGGTCGCCACCAGCACCGGCAGGGTCCCGCCGGCGAACTCGGCAAGCACCCGGGTGCGGTGGCCCTGCGGCTTGTCGCCGTGCAGGCCGCCCGCCGCGATCCCGACCGCCCGCAACTCGTCGGTGAGGCGGTCCACGCCCGCCTTGGTTCGGACGAACAGCAGCGTCCGGCCCTTACGGGCCGCGATGCGGGCGACGGTGGGGTACTTCATCTCTCGCGGCACGTGCAGCACGTGGTGTTCCATCGAGTCGACGGCGGCGACGGCCTCCGCGGTCGCGTGCGTGACCGGGTCGTGCAGGTAGCGCGCGACGAGCGTGTCCACCTCGCCGTCGAGGGTCGCCGAGAACAGCAGCCGCTGCGCGGTTTCCGGGGTGCGGTCCAGGATCTCGGTGACCTGCGGCAGGAACCCCAGCTCGGCCATGTGGTCGGCCTCGTCGACGGTGGTGATGCGGACGTCGTCGAGCGTGATCGTCCCCTGGGACACGTGGTCGGCGAGCCGGCCCGGTGTCGCGATCACGACGTCGACGGTGCGTGAGAGCTTGACAGCCTGCGCCTTGAACGGAACGCCGCCGACGATCGTGGCCGTCCGCAGACCCAGCGCGAGGGCCGGGTCGTCGAGCGCTTTCTCGATCTGTGCGGCCAGCTCGCGGGTGGGGGCCAGGACCACCGCGCGCGGACGCGATGGCCGACTCGCCCCGCCCTTGAGGCGCACCAGCAGCGGCAGACCGAACGCCAGGGTCTTGCCCGACCCGGTGGGGCCGCGACCGAGAACGTCACGTCCGGCGAGGATGTCGGGAATGGTGGCAGCCTGGATCGGGAACGGCGCCGAAACACCCGCGCGGCCGAGGGCGTGCACCAGTATCGGGGGCAGACCGAGCTGCGCGAAGGTGGGGAGGGGACGGTCGGACATGGGTGGCGCGGGCCTTCCGGTCGTGAAGTCACAGGCTACCGCGGGGTGGGACAATCGCGGTTCCGTGTGAAAGAGGAGGTACTGGTGTCCGAAACGGGAAGTTCCGAACTGGTCAGCGAGGTCGAGTTCCGGCATCTGCAGCGCTGCGTCGAGCTCGCGGCGGAGGCGTTGCTGGCCGGTGACGAGCCGTTCGGGTCGGTGCTCGCGACCGCCGACGGCACCGCGGTGGCGGAGGATCGCAACCGCATCGCCGACGGTGACAGCACGCGGCATCCCGAGTTCGAACTGGCCCGTTGGGCTGCCGAGAACCTGAGCGCCGAGGAACGGGCCGGCGCGACGGTGTACACGTCGGGGGAGCACTGCCCGATGTGCGCGGCCGCGCACGCCTGGGTGGGCCTGGGCCGCATCGTCTACGTCGCCTCCACCGCGCAACTGGTGTCGTGGCTCGGTGAGATGGGAGTGCCGCCGGCGCCCGTCCGTCCGCTGCCGATCCAGGACATCGCGCCCGGGGTGACCGTCGTCGGACCGATCCCGGAACTGGTCGACGACGTGCATCTGCTGCACCGCCGGCTCCACCAGGGCTAGTCGTCACAGACGGATCGGGGCGGACGCCGCAGCGTCCGCCCCGATCCGTCTGTAGGCAGGGCTGCTCAGGCCTCGATCTCGGAGCGGTCGCCGCTCCAGAGGGTGTGGAACTTGCCCGGCATGTCGACGCGCTCGTACGTGTGGGCGCCGAAGAAGTCGCGCTGGCCCTGGGTCAGTGCGGCCGGCAGACGCTCGGCGCGCAGACCGTCGTAGTACGACAGCGACGATGCGAACGCCGGCACCGGGATACCCAGCGTGGTCGCCGTGACGACGACCCGACGCCAGCTGTCGATCGCGTTCTCGATGGCCTCACGGAAATAGGGCTCGACGATCAGCGACGTCAGCTCCGGATTGGTGTCGTACGCCTCCTTGATCCGGTTGAGGAAGCGGGCGCGGATGATGCAGCCACCGCGCCAGATCGTGGCCATGTCGCCGGGCGTCAAGTCCCAGCCGTACTCGTCGCTGCCGGCACGGATCTGGTCGAAGCCCTGCGCGTACGCGACGATCTTCGACGCGTACAGCGCGCGGCGGATGTCCTCGGTGAACTGCGCGACATCGGTCGGCTTGGCGCCCAGCTCACCGGACGCCAGTCCCTGCGCGGCCTTGCGCTGCTCGCGCGACCCGGACAGCGCACGGGCGAAGACGGCCTCGGCGATGCCGGTGACCGGCACACCCAGATCCAGTGCGGACTTGACCGTCCAGCGGCCGGTGCCCTTCTGCTCGGCGGCGTCGACGATCACGTCGACGAGCGCCTTGCCGGTCTTGGCGTCCTTCTGGCGCAGCACCTCGGCGGTGATCTCCACCAGGTAGCTCTCGAGATCGCCGCCGTTCCACTCGGTGAACACGTCGGCGACCTGCTCGGCGTCGAAGCCGAGCGCGTCACGGAACAGGTTGTAGGCCTCGCCGATGAGCTGCATGTCGGCGTACTCGATGCCGTTGTGCACCATCTTCACGAAGTGACCGGAGCCGTCCGGTCCGATGTGCGTGCAGCACGGGGTGCCGTCGACGTGCGCCGAGATCGACTCGAGCAGCGGGCCGAGCGCCGCGTACGACTCCTTGGGGCCACCCGGCATGATCGAGGGGCCGTTGAGCGCGCCCTCCTCGCCGCCGGAGATGCCGGCGCCGACGAAGTGCAATCCGCGCTCACGCAGCGCCGCCTCGCGGCGGATGGTGTCGGTGTAGAGCGCGTTGCCACCGTCGATGATGATGTCGCCGGGCTCCATCGCGTCGGCGAGCTCCTCGATGACCGCGTCGGTCGCGTCGCCCGCCTTGACCATGATCAGCACGCGTCGCGGCTTCTGCAGCGCGCCGACGAACTCCTCGATGGTCTCGGTGCGGACGAAGTCGCCCTCGTCGCCGTGCTCGGCCAGTAGCGCGTCAGTCTTCGCGATGCTGCGGTTGTGCAGGGCCACCGTGTGTCCGTGGCGGGCGAAGTTGCGGGCGATGTTGGATCCCATGACGGCGAGCCCGGTGACGCCGATCTGGGCGCGGGCAGCCTCGGTGCTGGCAGAAGTCTCTGAGGTCATGGTTACAGCTTCCCCCGAGACCCCACCGTGACGCGAACCGGCCCCGCTGTTCGGGGCGTGACACCGGACACGCATTCGGCCCCGGATGCCCTGCGTAGGGCGGCCGGGGCCGAATGCGGTTCACGGGCGGTCGATCACCTCGACCCGTGCACTATGCGTTGCGGTTGCGGTGCGGACCGTCGAAGCCGTCGTAGCTGCGACGCTCGGTGCGGCTACGGAAACCGTTGCTGCGCTGCTCGGACGGACCCGAGGAGTTGCGTCGGTCACCGAACGAGCGGCTGTCCCGGTCGCCGAAGTCCCGACGCGGGCCGCGGTCGTTACGGTCGTCGCGGTTCCCGCGGAAACCGCCACCGTCGCCGTCCCGGCGGGGGCCACGGTTGTCGAAGTCCCGGCGGGGGCCACGGTTGTCGCCGTCCCGGCGGGGGCCGCGGTCGTCACGGTTGCCGAAGGAACGGTTGTCGCGGTCGCCGCGGAACCCGTTGCTGCGCGAATCGCCTCCACGAGAATCGTTTCCGCGGAAGCCGCCCTCGCTGCGACGGTCGCCGGAATCGCGGCGCGAGCCGCGGTCGTCGCGGTTGCCGAACGAGCGGTTGTCCCGGTCGCCGAAGTCCCGACGCGGGCCACGGTCGTTACGGTCGTCGCGATTGCCGCGGAAACCGCCACCGTCGCCGTCGCGGCGGGGAGCGCGATTGTCCCGGTCGCCGAAGTCGCGGCGCGGGCCGCGGTCGTCGCGGTTGCCGAACGCGCGGTTGTCCCGGTCGCCGAAATCACGACGGGGCCCGCGGTCGTCGCGGTTACCGCGGAAACCGCCACCGTCGCCGTCGCGGCGGGGAGCGCGGTTGTCCCGGTCGCCGAAGTCGCGGCGCGGGCCGCGGTCGTCGCGGTTGCCGAACGAGCGGTTGTCGCGGTCGCCGAAGCTGCGCTCACCCCGGCCACGGTCCCCGAAGTCGCGACGCGGACCACGGTCGTCGCGATTGCCGCGGAAACCACCACCGTCGCCGTCCCGGCGCGGGCCACGGTCCCCGAAGTCGCGGCGCGGACCCCGGTCGTCCCGGTTGCCCCGGAAGCCGCCCTCGCGGCGGGGACCGCGATCACCGAAGGAGCGCTCACGGCGATCGCCACGGCTGTCGCGCTCGCTGCGGAAGTAGCTGTCGCGCACCGGCTCACCGCTCGGCGCCTGCGCGCCCGTGATGGTCGCCAGTTCCTCCGAGCCGGGGAACACCGGGACGGCGGTCGCGTTCACGCCGGCCATGCCCGTCAAACGCCGGAACATGCGTCGCTGGTTCGGGAGCACGATCGCCGCGACGACGCCCGCCTCGCCCGCGCGGGCGGTGCGGCCGGCGCGGTGCAGGTAGTCCTTGTGATCCTGCGGCGGATCGACATGCACGACGAGGTCGATACCGTCGACGTGGATGCCGCGCGCCGCGACGTCGGTGGCCACGAGTACCGGGGTGCGGCCCGTCTTGAAGCGCTCGAGCACGCGGGTGCGCTGGTTCTGGGCTTTGCCGCCGTGCAGGGCCTCGGCCGCGACACCCTTCTCACGCAGGCGCTCGGTGATGCCCTCGGCGCCCAGCTTGGTGCGCGCGAACATGATCGTGCGGCCGCCCTCGCGGGAGGCGATCTCGGCGAGCACCGCGTCCTTGTCGCCGCGGTCGACGAGCAGCACGTAGTGGTCCATCGTGGTGACCGAGGCGCGGCCGTCCTGCGTCGAATGCAATTCGTGCTCGGGCAGGAACTCCCGCACCAGCGTCTTGACGTCGTTGTCGAGCGTCGCCGAGAACAGCAGGCGCTGGCTGTCGTTCGGCGTGTCGGCGAGCAGCGTGCGGACCTCGGGCAGGAAGCCCATGTCGGCCATCTGATCGGCCTCGTCGAGCGCGGTCATCTCGATCTCGCCGAGGACGCACGTGTTCTGCCGCAGGTGGTCGCCGAGGCGGCCGGGGGTGGCAACGAGGATGTCGACGCCGCGGCGCAGCTGGTCGACCTGCTTGGTGAACGGGGTGCCGCCGACGGCGGCGCGCACGTTGAGTCCGAGCGAACCGGCGTACGGGGTGAGCGAATCGACGACCTGGAATGCGAGTTCGCGGGTCGGCACGAGAACCAGCGCGCGCGGACGCTTGGGCGCCGGGCGGTCCTCGTGGCGAGCCAGGCGTGCCAGCATGGGCAGACCGAACGCGAGCGTCTTACCCGAACCGGTCTGCGCGCGACCGAGGATGTTCTTGCCGGCGATGGCATCCGGGATGGCCATCGCCTGGATCGGGGACGGCACCGTGATCGAGTTGCGGGCCAGCGCGGCGACGACGGGTTCGGGCAGGCCGATCTCGGCGAACGTCACCTCGGCGGTGGCGCCTTCGGTCTCGATGGTTTCAGAAGACTCGTCGACCTCGGGGGATACGGTTTCGACGGAGGCCGGGACGACGATGTCGTCCTGGCTCTCCTGTACCGACGAATCTTGGGCAGCAGTGGTCACGCGGAATTACCTCTCCGGACGTAGGGCGCGTCGCGGAGCGGGCTGTCATGCAGCCGCACGAAGAGACGAGCCAGGGCACATGTCACCTTGGCCATCCGAAACGCGTCTTGCGGGAGAGATGGGGCTGTGTGCCGCACAATTAGTTGATCGGGCCGCGACAGCGGCCGCATTCGAGTGTACGCGACGACGTCGGCAGTGGACGATCCGCGGCGGCAGGTGTGACCAGTGCTACTTCGGTGGCTCAGGGTTGCGCGGCCGAGAACAGCCGGCTGAGCTCCACCAACCAGGGCACCGCGACGGCGATGGTCGGTACCACGAGGATGGCGGCCGCGCAGACGTACGCGGCCGCGGCGATCCGGATGTCGCCGACCGAGTCGGTGAGGCGCTGGACCCGCACCAGTGTGCTGGGCCCGCCGGCCGCCATCGCCCCGCGGGGCGCGGTGGAGCCGGCACACGCGACCAGCGCGCGGGCGAGTGGGCCGGGGCCGGTGACCTTGACGGCCGAGTCGTCGGCGAGGAGTTCGACGAGCAACTGCACCGAGCCGAGCGCGGACTTCGAGCGCACCACCCGCGGGAAGGCGTGGTGGACGGCGGTGAATGCTTCGAGCACCAGATCGTGCCGGGCCCGCAGGTGCGAACGCTCGTGGGTGAGGATCGCAGTGACCTCGGCGTCGTTGAGCGAATTCAGCGTGCCCTCGCTGAGCACCACCCGTTGACGGAGACCCGGAAGGCAGTAGGCGATCGGCTCCGCGGCGTCGAGCACCCGAACGCCCGGGAAGGTTCCGAGCGCGGTCGAGATGTCGCCGCGGTCGAGAAGGTCGACCAGCATGCGGTGGCGGGCACGCCGGCGGCGGGTGTGCACCCCCACCCGCACCATCGAGAAGATCAGCTTGGCGCCGATCAGGAGGGTGAGACCGAACACGACGACGTACAGGATCCACAGGGGGAGCCCGAGCGCGTCGATCTCGGCGGTCGGCTCCGTCGTGGGGCGGCCGTCGGGGCCGGGCACCAGTAGCTGGCTCGCGATCGCGAGGCCCGAGCTGAACGCGGACAACACCGCTGCGAGCGCAATCGCCTGCCAGAGCACGAGAGCGGCCCGAGGGGCGCGGAACGGCCACCGCGCGCGACTGAGCAGCGCCGGTACGGGACCGGTGAGAGCGAGCGCGAGCAGCCCGAAGGCCAGCGCCGTGGTGGCGTTCATCGTCGACAGGTCATGGCAGCGGGGGCCTCAGCTCGCTCGTCCGGTGCCCGGGCGCAACCCGGTGGGACGAACGGGATCCCCGACCTGAGTCACCGGCTCGGACTTCGCGGCTTCGGCAGCCTCGAGTGCGGCGAGGGCCTCACGCAGTGCGGCCGCCTCGTCGGCGCCGACCTGGCCCACGAAATGGACCAGCGCGGCAGCACGCTCACCGGACGCGTCGGCCTGCTGCAGGGCGTCGACCATGAGGCTCGCGACCAGTTCGTCGCGGCCGTGCATCGGGAGGTAGCGGTGCGCGCGGTCGTCGCGCTGCTGGATCACCAGGTGCTTCTTGGCAAGTCGCTGCAGCACTGTCATCACCGTGGTGTACGCGAGTTCGCGCCGGGTCGCCAGCGCCTCGTGTACCTGTCGCACAGTCTGAGGCTCCGTCACCGACCACAGATGGTCCATCACCGCACGTTCGAGCTCGCCGAGTCCAGCCATGCTCCGATTCTACGGACCGCCCTCCCGGAATGGTTACTACTGGCGGTAGTAACTTCGGGAAGTTCGGTGTGGTATCGGTCTCACCGCGGCGCCGGGCGGTATACCGGTGGGGAAACGACAGCGCGGAGGTCCGATGTTCGGGTGGCTCGATCGACTGTCGCTGGTCTCCGGGCCGTTGCCGGTCGTCCTCGCGGTCTGCGGAATCGCCGGTGCCGGCTGGTTGCTCGCGAGTCGGCGACGCTGGTTCCTGCGCTGGGCGCTGCCCGCGTCGGTGGTTGGAGCGGTCGCCGCGACGCTGCTGCTGTGGGTGATCGTCGAGAAGGTGTGGAAGCCGTTCCCCGACCCGATCGAGACGTCGGTGTACGTGTGGATCGGCATCGGGCTGTGGGCGGCGCTGCTGGCGCTCCCGCGCGCCTTCACCACTCGCAAGTGGTGGGTGCCGATCACGGTGCTCGCGGCGGGGGCCGTCGTGCTCGCGGTCGCCGTGCAGATCAACCTGGTGTTCTACGCCTATCCCACGGTGGGGACCGCGCTGGGGCTGCCGGACCCGGACCGGATCGACTTCGCCGAGGTACCTCCGCCGACGGACCCCGTCGTCACCGGTAGGCCCCTCGAGGATGCGTGGGCGCCGCAGGCTCCCACCGATCTTCCGGCCAGCGGCCGCTACACGACCGTGGCCATCCCCGGCGCGACGTCGGGGTTCGCCGCGCGCGACGCCGTCGTCTATCTGCCACCCGCCTACTTCGCGAACCCGCGGCCCCTGCTGCCGGTGCTGGTGATGCTCGCCGGGCAACCCGGGTCCCCGGAGGACTGGCTCAACGGCGGCAAGCTCGCGATGACGATGGACGCGTTCGCGCGCGAACACCACGGACTCGCCCCGGTGGTCGTCGTTCCGGACGGCACGGGTTCGCAGCTGGCCAACCCGTTGTGTCTCGACTCGCAGCTGGGGAAGGTCGCCAGCTACCTCGCAGTGGATGTACCGACCTGGATCACGACGCACCTGCAGGTCGACCCCGATCCGCGGTCCTGGGCGGTCGGCGGATTGTCCTACGGCGGAACGTGTTCGCTGCAGTTGGCGACCAACCATCCCGAGGTGTACCCGACGTTCCTCGACCTGTCCGGTCAGGAGGAACCGACGCTCGGCGACCGCCGACGGACCGTCGACCAGGCGTTCGGCGGTGACGAGGCTGCGTTCGTCGCGGTGAATCCGTTGGATCTGATGAAGTCGCGACGCTATCCGGACACGGCGGGGATCATCGTCGTGGGCACGCGCGACGACGCCTATCGCGGCGGCGCCCAGAAGGTCTTCGCGGCAGCGCGGGACGCGGGCATGGACGTGCAGTACGTGGAGGTGCCGGGCAGCCACAGTTTCGCGGTGTGGTCGGCGGGGCTACGGCAGGAGATGGATTGGCTGGCCGAGAGGATGGGACTGATCTCGTGACAACGCTCCGCCGTTACGCGCGCCGGACATACGAGCTGCTCCGCTACGGAGCTGCCGGAGCACCGGTCAGCATCACCCTGCTCGCCGTCATGTGGGTACTCGGCTTCGCGACCGACTCCATCGTCCACGGTCCCGGTCAGTTCGTCGACCGGCATCTCGCCGTCGGGATCGGTCCCGTCGAGCACTGGCGGTTGTGGACCAGTCTCAGTGCGGGTCTGTGGGCACCCGGGCTCGCCGGCTACCTCGGCGCCACCGTGCTCGTCTTCCTGGTCGCCGCCCCGCTCGAGCGCCGGATGGGGTCGGGGCGCTTCGCACTCGCGGCGCTGATCACCCAGGTAGCCGGCGCGCTGGTGGGCCTGGCCGTCGCGTCGGCGGTGAAACTGCTCGACGCGGACTGGGGCTTCCGGCTGCACATCGGGACCGCGGTAGGCCCGACGACATGGATCGCGGGCGCCGCGATGGCGGCGAGCGCCTCGATGGACACGCTGTGGCGCAGACGGATCCGCGTGAGCCTGCTGGCTCTCACGATCACGCTGGTGTTGTTCGCCGGACAGTTGCAGGACGTGATCCGACTCGGCGCGGTGATCGTGGGCCTGTGTATCGGTCCGTGGATCGTCCACCGGTCCGCCCGTGGCGCGCGGATCTCCGGGACCCGGCGCGAGGGCCGGGTCCTGGTCGCGATCGTCGTGGCCGCCACCTCGATCGGCACGATGCTCGCGGCGCTGTCGCCGCACGCGGTCGGGCCGCTGTCGGTGTTGCGTGACCTGTTCCGCGGGGTGCCCTGGACGACCGCCGAGGTCCGCGAGATCTGCGCGGAGTCCTCGTCGTCCCTCGACTGTCGGCGGGGTGAACTCGACCTGCGCCTGTCCGGGCTCGGCCCGACCCTGCTCAGCCTGATGCCGTCGGTGTTCCTACTGGTGCTGTGCGACGGGCTGCGCCGCGGCCGCCGGTTCGCGTGGATCGCCTCGCTCGTCGCGCAGTTGCTGCTGCTGGCGCTGTCGCTGCTGAACTTCGCGGTCCGCTACATCGACGTCGCCGACGAGGAGTCGCTCTTCTACGGCCTCGACGCCCCCAACGTGTACCGGACACTGACGCCTTTCCTGACGCCGCTCGCGCTGGTGGTGCTGCTGTTGGCGACCCGCAAACTGTTCGACGTGCAGGCGCCGTCGAAGACCTATCGCAGGCTCGCCGGCAAACTCGCCGTGCTGATCGCGGGTCTCGGTGTGCTGTACGTACTCGGGGGCCTGTGGGCGCGCAACGGTTTCGACCGTCGCCCCACCGCCTGGACGCTGCTCGCGGACTTCCCGGAGCGGCTGGTGCCGCCGGTGTACCTGCAGATGCTCGACCCGCGTCTGCTGCCCGACGACTGGGCGTCGACACTGCTCTACGAGTGGACCGGCGTCGTGTTCTGGGTCGTGGTGTGCGTGCTCGTCGGCGCCACGTTCCTGCGGCCCGCGCACGGCGCCGACACCGGCGCCGCCGAACGGGCACGGGAGATCCTCGTGCACGGATCGGGTAGTGCGCTGGCCTGGATGACGACGTGGCGCGGCAACTCCTACTGGTTCGGCGCCGGAGCAGACAGCTACGTCGCCTACCGGGTGATCGGCGGTGCGGCGCTCACGACGGGCGGGCCGGTGGGCCGACCGGATCGGGTGCGTGACGACGTCGTCGGGTTCGCGGAGTTCGCGGCGTCGAACGGCTGGGTGCCGTGCTTCTACTCGGTGACCGGGGACGTACGGGACGCGGCGACCGCACAGGGCTGGGTGGGCGTGCAGGTGGCCGAGGAGACGGTCCTCGATCTCGGCTCGATCGCGTTCACCGGCAAGAAGTTCCAGGACGTGCGCACCGCACTGAACAAGGCGGCGAAGTCGGGGATCACCGCCGAATGGGTGAGCTTCCCCACGGCGCCGCTCGCGATCACCGACCAGATCACCGCGATCTCCGAGGAATGGGTGGCCGACAAGGGCATGCCCGAGATGGGGTTCACGCTCGGCGGCCTGCAGGAAATGGACGACCCCGAGGTGCGTTGCCTCATCGCGGTCGACGAGCAGCGCACCGTGCACGGGGTGACGTCGTGGCTGCCGGTGTACCGGGACGGCCGGGTGGTCGGATGGACGCTGGACTTCATGCGTCGGCGCGGCACCCCCGAGGCCTTCCGCCCGGCGATGGAGTTCCTCATCGCGTCGGCGGCGTTGCTCCTCGAGCAGGAGGGCGCCGAGTTCGTGAGCCTGTCCGGGGCCCCGTTGGCGACCGTGCGCGACGGCGAGCAGGCGGACGTGCCGAGCGAGGTGCGGCCCGGGCTGTCGGAGGCGATGGACTCGTTGCTCGACGTGCTCGGCCAGACTCTCGAACCGGTGTACGGGTTCCGGTCGCTGCTGGCGTTCAAGTCGAAGTTCCAGCCGCGGTACGAGCCGATGTACATGTGTTTCCCGGACCCTGTCGCCCTGCCGAGCATCGGCAATGCGATCGGCCGCGCCTACTTGCCGGACGTGTCGCTGGGGCAGAGCGTGCGCCTGGTGCGGACGCTGATCAAGCGCTGACGTACCCCCGATCGGTGGTTGACGTGGTTGACTTGCTGGTGGCAGGGTGAGGTTGACAAGGTTGACGCGCGAGAGGGCTGGGCCATGACGACACGGGCATCGCTGATCGAGCAGGAGCACGAGTTGATGGCGCTGTTGAAGCAGCGGGTACACGACACGTTCGCCGCGGCCGCCGAGGCCGGAGTCCCCGCCGAGACGTTCGCCGATGTCGAGGCGATCGCCGACGCCATGTCCGCGGCGTTGCCCGCCAGTCACGTGTACGACCAGATCGTGGGTCCCTTCTACGACACCGCGGGACTGACCCGGTGGTGGCGGGTGAGTCGGCAGGCGGTCAGCAAGAAGGTCGCGACCAACGCGGTCATCGCGTGCCGATTGGACGACGGCCAATGGGTGTACCCGACATGGCAGTTCACCGATGGCGGCGCCGTGCACCCGGCACTCGTCGAGGTGTGGCGCATCCTGCGCGCCGCCGCGGACCCGTGGACGGCCGCGATGTGGCTGTGCACCCCGCAGGATGGGTTGGACGGCCGGTCCGCGGCCGAATGGCTCACCGGGGGCGGGCCGATCGACCCGGTCCGGGCCGTCGCCCGCGCCGACGCGCAGCGGTGGGCTGCATGACCCGTGAGGTAATCGCGCTCGGCTCGCCCGAAAACCGTTCCCTCACAGGATTCCCCACCTGGTCGTTGACTACCCGCCGGCAGCTGTGGCGTGGACACAAGGCCGGCAACGGTCCGTGGTGGTTCGCGTCGTCGGGGCGGGGCCGCTTCGATCTCGTCGAACCGCGCGGCACCTGCTACGTCGCGTTCGACGAGCGCACCGCGATCCGGGAGACGGTCGGCGAGGTGCTCGCGACCGCCGGCATCATCTCCCGCGAGTTCGCCGACGAGCGGGTGCTGTCCCGCCTGCGCATCCCCGCCCGCCGGACCCTGGCCGACACCTGCGCCGAGGCGGCCGCGGACTACGGACTCACCCGCGAATTGTGCACCGTCACTCCGTACACGATCCCGCAGCGGTGGGCTGTCGCGCTCGCGCGATCGTGCGACGGCCTGCGCTACCAGTCCCGGTTCACCACCGGCACGGCCGCGAACGCGGCCGCGCTGTTCGACGATGCGGGCGCGCGGGAAGCCTGGGCTGTGGACGACGCCCCGGAGCCGTTCGTGGCCGCCGCGCGCCGCTGCGGGTTCGCCGTCGGGTCGGTGCCGCGCACCGTACGGATCGTGCAGCCGCCGGGTTGACCGACCGTCCGGCGGGCCGGTCGCAGACGCCGATCGAGCGCCTCACTCACCGTGGCCGTTCACGGGGCGTGCTGTCGGGGGAGGCGTGCCGATCTCGTCGATGCCGTGGCCGCTGCACGGGATGCGGGTTGCGGTGGCGTGCTCGATCCGGGGCACCAGGAACCACCGCATCTCACTGCGCAGTCGGCACCACCCGATCAGGTACCACTGACCGTTCCTGGCGGCGAACGTCACCGGTTCGACGTCCCGGGTGGTCGTGTCGCCGTCGCGGGAGGTGTAGCGGATGCGCACCACACGCTGCTCGGACATCGCTTCCTCCAGCGCCGACTTGATCGTGCGCGGCGTAGGAGGGGCGTCGACCCAGATTCGACCGGCGAGCTCGTCGGCCTTCGCCCGGGTCCGCGGATCGAGTACGTCCATGATCTTTCGGACGCCGGCCGCGGCGAGATCGGCGTAGGGGGCATCGGGTGCGGCGGAGACCGCCGTCAGCAGCGCCACCGCCTGCGCGGGGGACAGGCTCACCGGTGGCAGGGTGCTTCGGGCAACCAGCCCGTAGCCGCCGCCGGGGCCCGGGCGTGACCAGAGCAGCGCGCCACTGTTCTCGAGCGCGGCGAGGTCTCTCTTGACCGTCCGCACGGACACACCGAACTCGGTGGCGAGTCGTTCGGCGGTGCATCCCCGTGGTCCGCTGCGGCGCAGCATCTCGGACAGGGCGTGGAGCCGCTCGGCCCTCTTCACTGCTCAGCCCGACGAAAAATCATGCCAAAATGGTGACATACCGTTGTCCAGCAGGCCTGAGAGCATCGTCGTGTGACGACAAACGCGAGTAACCCGACCCTCATTCTGATCGGCGGCCACTGGCTGGGCGCCTGGGCGTGGGACGAGGTGCTGGAACACCTCACTGCCGATGGCTGGCGCGCCCTCCCGATGACGCTTCCCGGGCTCGACGGACAGGACCCCCACCGTGCATCCAGGACGCTCGACGACCAGGTTGCCGCGATCGAACGGGTTCTGACCCAGGTTTCGGCCTCCACGGCCCGGCCGGTGGTCATCGTGGCGCACAGCGGAGCCAACGCGCCGGTGAGTCTCGTCCTCGATCGGCATCCCGAACTCGTCCGCCGAGTGGTGTGGGTCGACAGCGGCCCCGTCGCCGACGGCAGTGTCTTCGCCCCGGATACGCCCGAAGACCTGACCGAGTTCCCACTGCCGCCGTTCGAGGAGCTTGGCCGGCAGGCCAGCCTCGAGGGCCTGAGCGCCGCGGCACTCGAGCGCTTTCGCGACAGGGCCGTTCCGGAACCGGGCCCAGTGCTGCGCCGAGAAGTGACGCTCACCAACGATGCGCGTCTCGCTGTCCCGACCACCCTGGTGTGCTGCTCGATCCCGAGCGCGCAGGTGCTGGAGTGGGCCGACGCGGGCCACCCCATGTTCGCCGAGGTGTCGAAACTCGACCACGTCGATGTCGTCGACCTCCCGACCGGGCATTGGCCCATGTGGAGCCGGCCCGGCGACCTCGCCCGCATCGTCGCCGCAGCAGCGACGTCACCGGTCGACTGATCTCAGGCGGCCCATCGCATACGCGGTTCTGCGGCGGTCGTCTCGGTGGGTGGCTCCCCGAACGTCCACCGCTACGCTCGGCCCATGCTGGTGTGGATCAACGGCGCCTTCGGTGCGGGTAAGACGCAGACCGCGTTCGAGTTGCACCGTCGGATCCCGGGCTCGCACGTGGCCGATCCCGAACTCATCGGATTCGCGATTCACAAGATGCTGCCGGCGGCCGCGCGGGACGACTTCCAGGACCGAGCCCAGTGGCGGTCGGCGGTCATTGCCACCCTCGCCGACGCGGTGACCGCGCACGCCGGTCCGGTGATCGTGCCGATGACGTTGGTGAACTCCGACTACTTCGACGAGATCACGACCGGCCTGGCGGCAGAAGAGGTGGACGTGCGGCACTTCACGCTCGTCGCGTCGCCCGAAACGCTCCGGCGTCGGCTCCGGACGCGCGGCGGGCACTGGCTCGAGCGCGCAGTCGGCCGAGACGAAACCTGGGCCATGCAGCAGATAGACCGGTGTGTGACCGCACTCGCCGCCGACCGATTCGCAGAGCACGTCGACACCGACACCCGAACCGTCGACGAGATCGTGGAGCACCTGGGCGACAGGCTGAATCTGCAGCTCGAACGCCCTCGCCTGCATCCGGTGCGCTATCAGTTGCGCCGGGCGGCGGTCGGGATCCGACACGTCAGGTTGTGAGACGGGCTGCCGAGCGTCGGACTGCGCCTGTTCACCCGTGCCGGGTGAGGCGTCGACCGCGCCCGAGATGTCACGCTGCGACTGCGTTCGGATACAGCGGTGCGGCGGAAGGGAACTCATGACCGATCAGGGACAGGCCACGGCGACCGTGCAGGCCCGGCACGCGGAGTCGCTGAAGGTGATGCCGTTCGACGAGGACCAGGACTTCGCCGACGCGCAGCGCGGCTTCGTTGCCGCGCTGGAGCCGGGAGTCGTGAAGAACGCCGACGGTGCGGTGGTCTGGGACAGTGGCTCGTTCGCCTTCCTCGACGAGGACTGCCCCGAGACGGTTCATCCGAGTCTGTGGCGTCAGTCCCGGCTCTGCGCGATGCAGGGCCTGTACGAGGTCACCGACGGGATCTATCAGGTCCGGGGCCTGGACCTGTCGAACATGACGCTGGTGGAGGGCGACACCGGGGTGATCGTGATCGATCCGCTGATCTCCGAGGAGACCGCGGCCGCGGGTCTGGCCCTGTACCGCTCGCACCGCGGCGACCGTGCCGTGGTGGGGGTGATCTTCTCGCATTCGCACATCGACCACTTCGGCGGCGTCAAGGGCGTCACGACCGCCGAGGACGTCGCGGCGGGCCGGTGCCCGATCCTGGCCCCGGTCGGGTTCGTCGAGCACGCGGTGGCCGAGAACGTCTACGCGGGCACGGCGATGGGGCGGCGGGCGGCCTACATGTACGGGGCCGCTCTACCGCGCGGGCCGCTCGGCGCCGTCGGCGCGGGTCTGGGCCCCACCACCTCCACCGGGACACCGACCCTCCTCACTCCGACCGTGGACATCGACCACACGGGACAGACCGCGACCATCGACGGGGTCCGCATCGAGTTCCAGATGACGCCCGGCACCGAGGCGCCGTCGGAGATGAACTTCTACTTCCCGGACCGCCGGGCACTGTGCATGGCGGAGAACGCCACCCACACGCTGCACAACCTGCTCACGTTGCGCGGCGCACTCGTGCGTGACCCGCACGTGTGGTCGAAGTACCTCACCGAGTCGATCAACCGGTATGCGGCGCACTCGGACGTGCTGTTCGCGTCGCACCACTGGCCGACGTGGGGTACCGAGCGGCTCACCGAGTTCCTGTCGCTGCAACGCGACCTGTACGGGTATCTGCACGATCAGACGCTGCGGGCCCTCAACCAGGGCGCCACCGGTATCGAGATTGCCGAGAACTTGGAGCTGCCACCGGCGGTGGCGCGGGCCTGGCACACGCACGGCTACTACGGATCGGTCAGCCACAACGTCAAGGCCGTCTACCAGCGCTACATGGGCTGGTTCGACGGCAACCCGGCCACCCTGTGGGAGCATCCGCCCGTCGATGCGGCGAGACGGCACGTCGAGTTCATGGGCGGCGCCGACGAGGTGGTGGCGAAGGCCCGGAAGTCGTACGCGGAGGGCGACTTCCGCTGGGTCGCGCAGGTCCTCAACTACGTGATCTTCGCCCAGCCGGATCATGCCGAGGCGCGGACGCTGCAGGCGGACACCCTGGAACAGTTGGGCTTCGGCTCGGAGAACGGGACGTGGCGGAACTTCTTCCTCATGGGCGCCTACGAGCTGCGCAACGGGCCGGTGGGCACGCCCACGCGGACGGACGCCCCGGACATCGCGGCGGCCCTGTCGGTGGAGCAGGTCTTCGACGCGATCGCGCTGCGCATCGACGGGCCCCGCGCATGGGACGCCGACATCACCATCGACTGGCGGATCACCGACGAGGGCATCGACCACCGCACCCACCTCCGGAACGGGTTGCTCGTGCACTACGACCTCGACGGTGAAGCGTCCGAGCCCGACATCCGACTGTCGCTGTCCCGCCCGGACCTGATCGCCGCCGTCGTCGGGGGCGGCGACGTTGCCGGCATGGTCGGCGCCGGCCGGATCGGGGTCGAGGGCGACGCCGCGAAGCTCACCGAGCTGATCGGCTACCTCGACGCCCCGGATCCGGATTTCGCGATCGTCACGCCCTGACGAGAATCACCGTTCGCGGTGCGGGCCGCCGACCGCGCCGTACACGTGCCGGGTACCGATCGGGACGATCAGCGGACGATCCGAGACCGGGTCGTCGATGACGGTGGCCTCGAGCCCGAAGACGTCCGCGAGGAGTTCGGCGGAGATGACGTCCTGCGGCTTGCCGGACGCGACGATCCGGCCTTCGGACATGACGATCAGATGATCGCTGTAGCGGACGGCGAGGTTGAGATCGTGGAGCACCATGATCACGGTGCGGCCCATCTCCTCGTGCATCCGGTCGACGAGGTCGAGTACCTCCACCGAATGCGACAGATCGAGGTAGGTGGTGGGCTCGTCGAGCAGCAGGATGTCGGTGCCCTGCGCGAGCGCCATCGAGATCCAGGCCCGCTGGCGCTGGCCGCCGGACAGTTGGTCGACGGGACGGTCCGCGAGGTCGGCGACGCCGGTGAGGGCCAGCGCGTGCGCGACCTCGGTCTCGTCGTCGGACGACCACTGCCGGATCCACGACTGGTGCGGGTGCCGGCCCCGGGCGACGAGGTCGGCGACGGTGAGCCCCTCGGGGGCGACGGGGGCCTGCGGCAGCATGCCGAGCGTGCGGGCCACGTCCTTGGTGCGCATGGTCGTGATGGCCTTGCCGTCGAGCAGGACCGTGCCCGAGCGCGGCTTGAGGAGGCGGCCGAGCGCGCGGAGCATCGTCGACTTGCCGCAGCCGTTGGGGCCGATGACGGTCGTGATGACGCCGCTGGGGATCTCGACATCGAGTCCCTCGACGATCACCCGGTCGCCGTAGCCGAGGGTGAGGTTCTCGGCGACGAGGCGCGGCGCGGGAGCGGGGTGAGCCGTGGTGGTCATGCCGAGACCTTCCGGTTGTTGCGGACGAGCAGATACAGGAGGAACGGGCCGCCGAGCGCCGACGTCACGATGCCGACGGGCAGTTCGACGGGCAGGATCGTGCGGGCGATGATGTCGCTGCCGACGACCAGCACCGCGCCGGTGAGCGCCGATGCGATGATCGGCGGGCCGGGGGAGCGGACCAGGCGCATCGCGACCTGCGGCGCGGCGAGCGCGACGAAACCGACCGGGCCGGCGGCAGCGGTGGCCACGGCCGCGAGGATCACCGACGCGAGTAGCAGCTTCGCCTGTGCGGACTGCTGCCGGACGCCGAGCGAGCGGGCGTTGTCGTCGCCGAGGCGCAGTGCTCCGAGGGTGAACGTCGCGATGATCGCCCAGCCGCCGATGATCGCGAGTGCGATCGCCACCGGCCACACCTGACCCCACCCGGCGCCGTTGATGGAACCGTTGAGCCAGACCTTGGCGCGGGAGACGTCGTTGATGTCGGCGGAGATGAGCAGCCACCCGGTGACGGCGATGAGCATGGCGTTGATCCCGATACCGATCAGGATCAGGCGGTAACCCTCGACACCGTTCCGCCATGCCAGCAGATAGATCACCGCGGCGGTCAGCAGGCCACCGGCCAGTGCCGCCAGCGGGATGCCGAGTGTCGCGAGCAGACCCACGAACGAGCCCCCGCCGCCGAGCACGATCAGCGCGACAGCCGCCGCGCTGGCGCCCGAAGTGATGCCCAGGATGTCGGGGCTCGCGAGCGCGTTGCGGGCGATCGACTGGGTGATGGCTCCGGAGATGCCGAGCGCGATGCCGATCAGGACCGCGACCAACGCTCGCGGGAGGCGCAGATCCATGACGATGAACCGCTGCACCTTGGAGCCGCCGCCGAAGAGGACGTTGGTGACCTCCGCGATCGACAGCGGGAAGTCGCCGCGGCCGATGCCGATGCACACGAGCAGGAAGAGCAGCACCAGCAGGGCCACGTTCACGACGATCATGAACGGTCGCAGTACCAGGGACAGGGGACCGATGCGCAGCGCCGGGCGGGACGGCACCTTGGCGCTGTCGCCGGCCGCGGATTGGGGCAGAGAATTCAGGACGCTCACAGGCTGGCCAGCTTCCTGCGCCGCACGAGCGCGATGAAGAACGGGGCGCCGACCACGGCCAGCACGATGCCGACCTGCAGTTCGCCGGGACGGACCACGACGCGGCCGATGACATCGGACATCACCAGCATCAAGCCGCCGAGCAGTCCGGCGTACGGCACCAGCCAGCGGTAGTCGGGACCGGTGATGGCCCGGGCCACGTGCGGGACGACCAGGCCGATAAACGCGATCGGACCGCAGGCCGCGGTCGCCGCGCCGGTCAGCAACGTGATCGCGACGATGCCGATCGTGCGGGACATTGCGATGTTGGTGCCGAGCGACCGGGCGACGTCCTCGCCGAGGCTGATCACGTTGAGGCTGGGCGTGCTCGCGATCGCGATCACCAGGCCGACGATCAGGAACGGCAGCACCTGCCAGAAGATGTCGAAGCCGCGGCCCGCGACCGAGCCGACGACCCAGAACCGGTAGCCGTCGAGCGTGGTCTGATCGAGGATGACGACGGCGTTGGTCATGGCCTGGAGGAAGAACGCGACGGCGGCACCGGCGAGCGCCAGGCTCAGCGGACTGGCTTTGCCGTTGCCGATCGACGACAGCCCGAACACGGTGATCGAGGCGAGCGCCGATCCCGCGAAAGCGAACCACAGGTACTGGCTCGGCGCGGTGAGGCCGAATGCGTAGATCGCGATGACGACGAGGAAGGCCGCACCGGCGTTGAGGCCGAGCAGTCCGGCGTCGGCGAGCGGGTTGCGGGTATGTCCCTGGATGAGGGCACCCGCGACTCCGAGGGCGATGCCGACGACGAGCCCGAGCAGCGTCCGCGGAATCCGCAACGTGTGGACGATGATGTCGGTCTCGCTGTCGGTGGACGAGAACAGCGCGTGGAACACCTCGGCGAACGACAGTGGCCGCGCGCCGACGGCGACACTCGCGAACAACACGAGCACCAGCAGGGCGGCGAGCACTGCCAGGCCGAGGAGTCTGCGGCGGCGGACCGCCGCGAGCGAGGAGTCCGGCACGACCGGCGTGAACCCATCGGCGCGGGCGGTCGCGTCGTGGACCACCTCGGCGCCGGACGAGCGCCATGGCCGTCGGCGCAGCGCGCGCCGCACTCCGATCGGAGCACCCGTCGCGGCGTCCCGGGTGACGAGACTGCACCAGCCCTTGCCGACGGTGGTGCCGGCATTGCCCTCCCGGAAGCCGCGATTCCACACCAGCAGGGCCACCGCGATCAGCAGTGCGGCGCCTCCGAACACGACTCGGTCGGCCTGGCCGCCGCCCTTCGCGTCGCCGAGGGAGTCGACGAGGTACCAACCGATGACGATCGGGATGGCCACGACGCCGAGATCGAGCAGGTCGGCCAGCAGTCGACGGGACCGGGGCGCCGGGCCTTCCGGAATCACTTCCTTGCCGTATGCGCTCGGCACACGGTGCTTCGACGCATCCGAGGTCACGTCCGGGAGGCGGGTCGTCGACACGTGCAGGGTGCTCCTATGAGAGGTAACGCTATCGAGCGTCAGGTTACGGAAGCCTAACCGAACGCGCGAGGGCGGTATCCGCTGTGCGGCACATGTGGACCCCTCGGTCGCATCCTAGGTAAGGATAGCCTACGCTTCTGTTGATCAACTCGAACTCTCGATGGAGGCACGATGGCCGCGACTGCGCATATCCAGTTCAGTTCGGAGACGACAGCGCTCGACGCCTCGTGTTGCCGCCTACGGGAGATCTCTCCCGACTACCCCCGCGTCTACGCCGTCGCGACCATGGCCCATCAAGGCAAGCGGCGCTGGTGGCCGATCGCGTCCTGTGTCGCCGGCTCCGACCATCAGCCGGCGCATCGCGTGGACCGCATGTTCGCGCGCGTGCTGGAGGATCTGCATTCGCCCGATGCCGCCGCCCTTCAGGTGGCCGCTGCGCTGGTGCACGCGATCGTCGGACGCGTCGCCGCCCTGGTCGTGACCGAGGGGAGGGCGTGGGATCCCGGAGTCGACAACCTGTGGGTCCACATGGACAGCGACAACGGCATCGACTGGGCCGCTGTCGTCGACACCACGCTGCGGGTGCTTCCCGACGACGAGCTGGCGCACACGCGGGGAGTCGTGACGCTCCCGTGCGAGCGTGCGCTCCACGTCTGGACCGCGCATCGATGCCTTACCTCACTCACCGCGGTGCGCCGCGCGCTCGAGCTGTGTGCTCCGGTCGACACGTCGCGCTTCGCGATGCTGGTGGCGGATGCAGTGCTGAGTGCGGTGACGCGGATCCCGTTGGCGACCGGGATGTCGAATGCGGTGGCGGTACGCCGCGGTCAGGGTCTGCTGGACGCGTTCGAGGCCGCGGGCATTCCGGTGCGCACCCGCACGGCCCTGGCGATGGCCTGCTGAAGGGGTTGCGAGATTAGGGCAGCCTTTCCTATGATCGAGACATCGAAACGCTGGACCGTGCCGGAGTCCTGAGGGCTGCAGTGACTCCCGGTCCCTTCCTCGGCGGGTTCCGCGCACAACGCGCGGAACCCGCCGATTTTTTTGTCCGCGGGCAGGCCCCCGACCGGGGCTCGCCACCGACTCCGGTGGGTCGCGCGTGCGGCGTCGACACGGGTGGATCACTATGACGAGGTACATATTCGGTCGACGGCCCGTATCCGGGCCGTCCGTGTGAAGCGATGGAGCAGGTCATGGCGAGCGATGCAGAGCGGGCACTGGGGTTGAGCGACGGATCCGACCCCGCCGAGGTGAACGCCTTCCTGAACAAGGGCTTCGGCGAGGCACTCGGGCTCGAATTCACCGAACTGACCGCGGACCGCGTCCGCGCCCAGTGGAAGGTGACCCCGGCGCTGTACCAGCCGTGGGGCATCATGCACGGCGGCGTCCACTGCGCGGTGATCGAATCCGTCGCCAGCATCGCCGCCAGCCTCTGGCTCGGCGACAAGGGCCACGTCGTCGGTGTCAACAACAACACCGACTTCCTGCGCGCGTCACGCGAGGGCACGCTCTACGCCGAGGCGAACCCCGTGCACCGCGGTCGGACCCAGCAGCTCTGGGCCGTCACCGTCACCGACGAGCAGGACCGTCTCGTCGCGCGCGGACAGGTGCGCCTGCAGAACATCACCGAGACGTCGGCGCTCGGCGGCAAGTGACCCGAGCGGATTCAGCCCGCTTCGCGTGATTCGGTCGCGTGACGCGTTCGATTCTGCTCCTGCAGGACGTCGATCGCGTTGCGCGCGAACACCTGCTGCTCGGTCGAGGCCATCTGGGCGCGCCCGCGCCCGAGGAAACTCACCGTCCACGAGATCACCGTCGACAACCGGCTCCGGAAACCGATCAGGTACATCAGATGGATCACGAGCCACATGATCCAGCCGATGAAGCCACTGATCTCGAGCTTGCCGACCTTGGCGACGGCGCTGTGCCGCGAGATCGTCGCCATCGACCCCTTGTCGAAGTACTTGAACGGCTGTCGATCCTGCGGTTGCGCTCCGTCGAGCCCCGCCCGGATCTCCTTGGCCGCGTACTTGCCACCCTGCATCGCGACCTGGGCGAGGCCGGGCAGCTTGTCGAGCGACATCATGTCGCCGATCACGAACACGTTCGGGTAGCCCGGCAGCGTCAGGTCCGGATTGACGTGGACGCGACCGGCCCGATCGACCTCCGCGCCCGTCTGCTCGCCCAGCTGTCGGCCCAGCGGACTGGCCTGCACGCCGGCCGACCACACCTTGCACTGGGCCTCGATCCGCGTCTCGTTGCCGTCCTTGTCCTTGACGACCAACCCGTTCACGTCGACGTTGGTCACCATCGCGTTCAGCTGGATCTCCACGCCGAGCTTCTCGAGTCGCTCGGCGGCCTTGCGGCTGAGCTTGCCGCCGTACACGGGGAGCACGGCCGGCGCGCCGTCGACGAGGATCACCCGGGCGTCACGCGGATCGATCCGCCGGAACGCTCCGGCCAGCGTGCGGTTCGCGAGTTCGGCGATCTGGCCGGCCATCTCCACGCCCGTGGGCCCCGCACCGACCACGACGAACGTGAGCAGGCGGCGCCGTTCCTCCGGATCGTCGGACAGCTCGGCCTGCTCGAAGGCGCCGAGGATGCGGCCGCGCAACTCCAGCGCGTCGTCGATCGTCTTCATACCAGGTGCGAACTCGGCGAAATGGTCGTTGCCGAAGTACGACTGCCCGGCGCCCGCCGCCACGATGAGCGAATCGAACTCGGTGACGGTTTCGCGTTCGAGCAGGCGGGAGGTGACCTTGCCTGCAGCGAGGTCGATCGACTCCACGTCGCCGAGCAGTACCTCGACGTTCTTCTGCTTCCGCAACACCATCCGGGTCGCCGGCGCGATGTCGCCGACCGACAGGATGCCGGTGGCCACCTGGTACAGCAGGGGCTGGAACAGATGATGGGTGGTTCTGGCGACCAGGGTGATGTCCACGTCCGCGCGTTTGAGCGCCTGCGTGGCGAACAGGCCGCCGAAACCGGATCCGATGACGACGACTCGGTGCCGTCCGGGTCGTGCCGAGGGGTTGCTCATCCCACGCTCCTCGAAGCTCGTCGAAACGTGCTGTCTCTTGTCACCGTAGCCGCCACCCGGTCCATCGTCCTGCCAACTCGGCGGACCTCCGGATACGACGATGGGCGGTGGGAGAACCCACCGCCCATCGCGGAATGTCACAGCCCGTGCGTCATGCGTCCTTGAAGACGCTGCCGCGGCGGATCAGGAAGGTGAAGCCGAACGTCACCAGGCCCAGGACGACCATCATCGTCGCCACCGTGTTGAGGCCGCTGACAGTCGGCGCCACGCCCCCGGCCGCAGTCGCGGACGACGCCAGCAGCATCGTCGCGATCGAGGTGCCGATGCCCTGACCACCGGTGCGCAACACCGAGTTGGTTCCGGTCGCCTCGCTGGTGTTGCTCTCCGGGACGGCTTCGACGATCAGGTTCGGCAGCGCCGTGTAGGCGAACGCCGTGGCGACCGAGACCGTGATGATCATCGCTACCATGCCGACCACCGAGTCGTGGAAGACGATGAGCATCGCGCTGCCGAGCGTGAACAGTGCCGTGCCGAGCAGCATCGAGGCCCGAGCTCCCACGGCCCGCGAGATGCGTCCGCTGAGCGGGGTGCAGACGAAACCGAACATCGAGCCGATGAACGACAGCCAGCCGGCGTTCGTGGCCGAGATACCGAGACCGAACGGCGCCGTGGTGGGCGACTGCAGGATCATCGGGATGATCATGGTGCTGATACCCATCGGGCCCACCGCGATCGCCATGGTCGCGACCATCGTCAGGGCGACCTTGCGGTCGGTGAACAGGCGCACGTTGACGATCGGATCCGTCACCCGCAGCTCCCACAGCACCCACAGCGCCAGGACGACGAGACCACCGATGATCAGACCCAGGGTCTTGATGTCGGTCCAACCCCACGCGCCGGACTTGTTGATACCCAGCAGCACCGCCGCGATGGCCGGCGCGAACGCGATCGTGCCGAGGTAGTCCACCTTCTGCGTGGTGCCCGTCGGCGGACGCCACGGCAGGACGAACAGCACCAGGAGCAGCGCCAGCACCGCGTACACGGCGGCGACGACGAAGATCATGTGCCAGCTGGCGTGGTCGAGCATGACGCCGGCCACGAGCAGGGACGCCGATCCGGCCGCGACCGCGGAACCGGAGATGATCGCGATCGCGACGGGAACCTTCTTCGCCGGCAGGTGTTCGCGGGCGAGCCCGATGCACAGCGGCAGGATCGCACCCGCCACGCCCTGGATGGCGCGGCCGACGATGATGCTGCCGATGCTGTCACCGATCGCGCTGATGAACGAGCCGATCGCGGCGGCGCCGAGGAGCACGACCAGGACCCGCTCACGTCCGTACATGTCGCCGAGGCGGCCGCAGACCGCTGCCGAGGCGGCTGCGACGAGGAGGAACGCCGTGACGGCCCAGCCGACCGTGGCCGCGTCGCTGTGGAACTCCCGGATGAACGTCGGGATGGCGGCGTACACCATCGACGTCTCGAATGCGCTGATGATCTCGACCAACACGAGGACGGTGATGATCACCCAAGCCGGTCGCTGCCGGTTGTACCGCCCACGGCCCGTGGCGGCGGGGACCGCGGACGGACCGCGGGTATCTGCAGTAGCTGTCACTGAAGTAGTTGTCCAGACTCTTGACTCGCCCGAATGCCGGGCTGTGCTGCGTGAATTCGAAAATCCGCGAGATCGTCGCGTTTACACGGATTCCGGCGGCCGTGGGTGGGCTGGTCCTGTTCCGTTGGTCACAGAGTGTGGCGCGTCACTGAGGGGGCATCGGAGTGATGTGCACTGAGTGGGACCGATGGGTGACCGGCGCAACACAGCCGACCTGGGGAAACGGTGAAACTGCCTGGTAGCGGGCCTGAGCAGCAGCTGGCCGACACGGCGGCGTGGTCCCGTTCAACGGGACGCCCTGTCCGGTCCGGGTCGTCTCGTGCGTAGCGGATTCCGCAACCGGACGATCGGTCCGAGTGTCTCAGGGAAAAGCACCCGATGAGGGCGGAACAGCTGAAATCGGTGAAAACAAAGTCAGGCCCCATCGAGGAACCGGTACAGGGGATTGCGGGCGGCGGCCTCGCGCACGCCGGTGCCCGCCCCCTCGGTGTACACCTGCGTCGTGTTCATGGACTCGTGCCCGAGCATCCGCATGAGCGTGAAGATGCTGACGTTCTCGTCGGCCATGTTGGTGGCGAACGTGTGCCGGAACTGGTGCGTCAGCGCACCCTTGGCGCGCTCACCGTTGATCCCGGCCCTGCGGTAGGCGCGCAGCACCCGGTATTGCAGTGTGCCCCGAGTGATCCGGGTCCCGTCCGCACCGACGAACAGGGGATCGGTGGAACGGAAATGCTGCCACGGCGTGGCGCCCGAGGGCACGCGGCGCTTCGTGGTCTCCGGGAACCGCGCGATGCGCGACTCCAGATAGCCGGTGAGCGTCGCCACCAGGGCGGGCTCCGCGGTTGCCACACGGTCCTTGCTGCCCTTGCCTCGCACCCGGATGACGCGCGCCGAGCCACCGCTCGGATCAGGAGCGCTGCGCACGTCGCCGAGATCGACCGCGATCAGCTCCGACGACCGCATTCCCGTCAGCAGAGCCGTGAGGATGATGGCGAAGTCCCGCTCGCCCCACGGCCGGACCCCGTCGGTGTCGTCTTCCTGCAAGGTCTGGATGAGCCGCGTGACGGCGTCCGCCGGCAACGCCTTGGGGATGCGTTTGGGGGCTTTCGGGCGCAGCACCGCAGACATCGGGTTGGCCACGATGGTGTCGATCGAGAACAGGTAGTCGCACAGCGTGTTCCAAGTGGACCAGCAGCGGCGGATCGACGCGACCTCGTGCGTGGCGGCGAACGACGCGAAAGCCTGCTGCATGGAGGGTTTGGTGATCGCTTCCACGGACAACGCGGATACGGGCACCCCGGTCTGTTCGGAGAGGAACCCGCTGATCGCCGCGAAATCCTGGCGGTACGCCTTGAGGGTGTGCGGGGACGGCTTCGCCGTGCTGCGATGCAGCAGGAATTCGGCGAACCAGGCCTCGAGTAGTCGTCGATCGTCGCTCACGTGGGCCTGCTCCAATGTCCTTCCGCGGCTGCGTCGTGCGCGGAGCCGGGGCGGGCTCGCGTCCGAACAAGCTTATCGGCAGGCTACGACAACGAGCGGCGGCGCCGGGGGACGACGTAACTTCGCTTCCCGGCGAACAATTCGCGCACGACGGATCGCGGGACGGACAGGCTTCACCCTCGATTTCACCCCATTGCGCCTTTTCCTGACCGCGCGGTATGGATATTTTGAAGGAGGTCAGGCGCACCCCCCGACGTGTGCCTGACCATCTACTTCCGGAACCCCCGCCGCAGACTCATCGCGGCGGGGGTTCCGTCGTTCTCGGCCGGTGTCGCCGATGCATGGAGCGCGGTGGTTGCGGGTAGCCCGCCAAGTGCAGGGCCCCCGGCGGCACGGTGCCAATCGGGCGCGGCCCGGGTGGAGGCGTGTGATGGCGAAATGTGAGACGTGCGGCAACGACTATGACAAGACCTTCACGGTGGTGATGGGGGACCGGCGTGGAGTGTTCGACAGTTTCGAATGCGCCGCCCACGCGATGGCGCCGGTGTGCGCCCACTGCGGCTGCCGGATCCTCGGGCACGGCGTGGAGGACGAGAGCCGCATCTTCTGCTGTGCGAACTGCGCGCGAACCGCCGGCCACGAGCAACTCGTCGACCGCGCCTGACGAGAGGCATGGGGCGCCCCGGGTATGCGCCGAGCGGGGAGGGGAGTGACCGAGGACTCGGCCGCGGACGTGCACTGCCGACTTCTGGATCGGCGGCGGCCGCCCGGGCTTGGGCGGGTTCGTGCAGGCAGCGGGATGCGGCGTCATCACGGCGACGCAGCCCAGCGGGACGGTGGATATCCGGGTCGCTCGGGGTGAACCGGCGCAGAACGTCGGGGATCGCGAAACCTTCTCGCGGACATGGATATTCGTCATTATCCATGACGGTGGTGGAGGTGTCCGCCGGAACCGGCGGGGCAGCGTGGTCGGATCTCATGACACAGTACAGCGACCGGTGCGGGTGCGCTGCGCGGATTGCGTACGCGATGTCGGCTTATGCGCGGGCGCGTTCTCACCGGGTGTCGTCGCAGAGCGCAGGCGTCTGGGCGACGCCGCCGACTCGGATGCACGATATCGGGCCATGAGCGTCGGTGGCCGTCCGGCGTCGGGGCCGCCTGTGAGTGGTACCGAACCGCGGTGGGTGGGCCGCCGCGCGCAGGTTGACGTCCCGCCCGCGCAGTTGTGCACGCGGGAGGCCAGGATCCGCGCGGGGTCCGTCGGACCGCGTGTGTGGGCCGGCGCTGCGTGCGCAAGCTGGACCGCACCGGTTGCCGATCAGGATCCACCCGGCTCCCGTGGGGAGCCCCAGATCTCGATTACTTGACATAATGTGGATTATCGGCGAAACGGGAAGCTGGGATAACGCGGCGCGCATATCGCGGATGAGTCCGCCGGGCTTCACGATTCTGCCTGCGCAGCCGGATCGACCTGAAGCAACTGCGTGAACCGTGCCGCCGTGTGGTCGGCCGCGCGCTGCAGGTGTCCGGCACGCACGCCCGACCGGATCGCAGGCACGCACCGTGCGCAGCCGGCATCGTCACCGGGTGGCCGCACCGGGTAGCCAATGCTGCCCGGCTGTCGAGATCCGCCGATCCTTCGGGACGGCTGATTCGACCTCGCCGTCCATTGCCATGTCGGCGCCGTCCGTTTTGAGTTCGCAGCCATCGGCGGGCCGTCCGGTGGTCGACCCCGTCCGCTGGGCGCTCTCCTGCCGTCCCGGTAGCTACCCATCAATACGTCACAGTGACGTATTGATGGGTAGGACGTGGATGCTCAACTACCGACGTACTCCGCGAGATGCTTGCCGGTGAGGGTCGAACGGTCGGCGATCAGGTCCGCGGGCGTGCCCTCGAAGACGATGCGGCCGCCGTCGTGGCCGGCGCCGGGACCCAGATCGATGATCCAGTCGGCGTGGGCCATGACAGCCTGGTGATGTTCGATGACGATGACCGTCTTACCGGAGTCGACGAGCCGGTCCAACAGGCCGAGCAGATTCTCGACGTCGGCGAGATGCAGACCGGTCGTCGGCTCGTCGAGGATGTAGACGTCGCCCTTCTCCCCCATGTGTGTCGCGAGCTTGAGGCGTTGGCGCTCGCCGCCGGACAGCGTGGTGAGCGGCTGACCGATCTTGATGTAGCCGAGCCCGACGTCCACCAGACGTGCCAGGATCTTGTGGGCGGCAGGTAGTTTCGCGTCCCCGGCGCCGAAGAATTCCTCGGCCTGGGCCACCGACATGGTGAGGACCTCGTTGATGTCCTTGCCGCCGAACTTGTAGTCGAGCACTTCGGCCTGGAACCGCTTGCCCTCGCACACCTCGCACGGCGTGGACACCCCGGCCATCATCGCCAGGTCCGAGTACACGACGCCGGCGCCGTTGCAGTTGGGGCAGGCGCCCTCGGAGTTGGCGCTGAACAGGCCCGGCTTGACGCCGTTGGCCTTCGCGAATGCCTTGCGGATCGGCTCGAGCAGGCCCGTGTACGTCGCCGGGTTGCTGCGGCGTGAGCCTTTGATCGCGCCCTGATCGATCGAGACCACACCGTCCCGGCCCACCACGGAGCCGCCGATGAGCGAGCTCTTTCCGGATCCGGCGACGCCGGTGACCACCGTGAGCACCCCCAGCGGAATGTCGACGTCGATGTCCCTGAGGTTGTGGGTGTCGGCGCCTCGCACCTCGAGGGCGCCCGACGCTGTCCGGGCCGAGGTCTTGACCGACGCGCGGTCGTCGAGGTGTTTGCCGGTGAGGGTGCCGGACGTGCGCAGTTCGTCGACGGAACCTTCGAACACGATTTCACCGCCCTCGGTCCCGGCGCGCGGCCCGAGGTCCACGACGTGGTCGGCGATCGCGATGGCCTCCGGCTTGTGCTCGACGACCAGGACTGTGTTGCCCTTGTCGCGCAACTGCAGCAGCAGGTCGTTCATCCGCGCGATGTCGTGTGGGTGCAGGCCGATGGTGGGTTCGTCGAACACGTAGGTGACGTCCGTGAGTGACGAGCCGAGATGTCGGATCAGCTTGGTGCGCTGCGCTTCTCCGCCGGACAGCGTGCCGGCGGGTCGGTCGAGGCTGAGGTAGCCGAGCCCGATCTCGACGAACGAGTCGAGTGTCTCCCCCAGCGATTTCAGCAGTGGGGCCATCGACGGTTCGTCGAGGCCACGGACCCACTCGGCGAGGTCGCTGATCTGCATGGCGCAGACGTCGGCGATGCTGAGCCCGGCGATCTTGGAGGACCGTGCCTCCGCGCTCAGGCGGGTGCCCTCGCAGTCGGGGCAGGTCTGGAAGGTGATCGCGCGGTCCACGAATGCCCGGATGTGGGGCTGCATCGCCTCCCGGTCCTTGGACAGGAACGACTTCTGGATCTTCGGGATCAGGCCCTCGTACGTGACGTTGACCCCGTCGACCTTGACCTTGGTGGGTTCCTTGTACAGCAGGTCGTTCAACTGCTTCTTGGTGAACTTGGCGATCGGCTTGTCGGGGTCGAAGAAGCCGCAGCCGCGGAAGATCCGTCCGTACCAGCCCTCCATGCTGTAGCCGGGGATGGTCAGCGCGCCCTCTTCGAGGGACTTGCTGTCGTCGTACAGCGCGGTGAGGTCGAAGTCCGAGACCTTGCCCATGCCCTCGCAGCGCGGGCACATGCCGCCGGTGATCGAGAAGCTGCGCCGCTCCTTGACGGTGCGCCCGGACTTCTCGACGGTGACCGCCCCGGCGCCGCTGATCGAGGCGACGTTGAACGAGAACGCCTGCTGCGAGCCGATGTGCGGTTGCCCGAGACGGCTGAACAGGATGCGCAGCATTGCGTTGGCGTCGGTTGCGGTGCCGACGGTGGAGCGCGGGTTGGCGCCCATCCGTTCCTGATCGACGATGATCGCGGTGGTCAGGCCCTCGAGGACGTCGACGTCCGGCCTCGCCAGGGTCGGCATGAAGCCCTGGACGAAGGCGCTGTATGTCTCGTTGATCATCCGCTGCGATTCGGCGGCGATCGTGGCGAAGACCAGGGAGCTCTTACCCGAGCCGGACACTCCGGTGAACACGGTCAGCCGACGCTTCGGCAGCTCCACGCTGACGTTCTTGAGGTTGTTCTCCCGCGCTCCGTGGACGCGGATCAGGTCGTGGCTGTCGGCTGTGTGCCGCGTCGGTGACTGCGTGGCCGGCCGGGCGGTCGTGGTCATCGTGTCTCCCTCTGTGGTGTGCGGCCTCCATGTCTACCGGAGGGTGCCGTCATCGCGCGGTGGTCTCCCACGTGAAGCCGTCCAGGTCGGTGAAGGCCGGGAGGTCGCTGCCGATGGCGATCCCGTGGGCGCCGGTTCCGGCCTCCGCGACGCCGGCGTCCTTGGCGAGGGCGCGACGTCCGTACAGCGCCAGTTTGACGGTGCCTGGTTCGGTGGTGAACTCGACGTACTTGCGTCCGTAGCTCTTCGCTACCTCCAGCCCCCGGTCGACGTAGAACTGCTTGCTCGCCTTGACGTCGTCGACGCCGAGCAGCAGGACTATGTCGTCGAACCGTCGTTCGGCGGGCCCGGTGTTCTTCTTCGACGACGTCGCGACCTTCCAGATCGACCCGTCGGGGGCCTGTACGACGCCGCCGTACCCCCACAGGCTCTTCTTCACCGGTTTCAGAACGGTGGCGCCGCCGCCGAGTGCGGCCTCGACGAACGCGTCCACGATGTTCGGCTGGGACACCACGAGCGAGAGGGTGTAGCCGCGGAACCCGGTGCCGGGCGTCGGCGCCTCGGCGACGGACACGTGGGCGTCGACCCCGAGTTGGTTGTAGAAGGACTTCGCGGCCGACGTGTCCGGTACGTCGAGGGTGACGGATCCGATGGCCACCATGTCAGCGCACCTCCTCGTTGATGCGGAGCAGGTTGCCTGCGGGGTCGCGGACGGCGAAGTCGCGGATGCCGTAGGGCTGCTCGATCGGTTCCTGGACGATTTCGGCGCCGCCGGCCGCGAGCTTCTCGAAGGTGCCGTCGAGGTCGGGGGTGGCGAGCGTGAGGATCGCGTAGGTGCCCTTCGCCATCATCTCGGTGATGGTGCGGCGCTCGTCGTCGGTGATGCCGGGGTCGGCGGCCGGCGGATGCAGTACCAGCGAGGTGTCGGGCTGGTCGGGGTGGCCGACGGTGATCCAGTACATGTCGTTGTATCCCACTTCCTTCCGGACCTCGAACCCGAGGAGGTCGCGGTAGAAGGCGAGGGCCGCGTCGCGGTCGGTGTGCGGGAGGAAGGCGGAGTGAATGGTGATGTTCATGACGATCACGCTAGGCGGGGCGTGAGGTCTGCGCTTCTCGATTCCTGATCGGTCTGGTGACGTGCTTGGCCACGCACGACGGCATCTCCTCGTCGGCGCGCACCTGGTCGCGATACGCGCTGGGCGAGATGCCGACGAGTTCGGTGAAGCGGGTGCTGAAGGTGCCCAGGGACGAGCATCCGACCTCGAAGCACACCTCGGTGACGCTCAGGTCGCCGCGGCGCAGCAGTGCCATCGCGCGTTCGATGCGGCGGGTCATCAGGTAGGCGTACGGCGGTTCGCCGTATGCGCGTTTGAACTGGCGGCTGAGGTGCCCGGCGGACATGTTGACGCCGCGCGCCAGCGCCTCGACGTCCAGCGGTTGCGCGTACTCCCGGTCGATCCGATCCCGGACACGGCGTAGCTGCGCGAGGTCGCGCAGTTGTTGTTCTGCGACGGGTCTGCTGGCCACGTGCGTGATGCTGCCACGTCGGGTCGCGGCTTGCCCAGGGCTCCGCACATCCGGCCGGGCGCGGGTTCGCGTGGGAGAATGACGCCGTGTCCGCCGTCGGTGCACGACCCGATCCCGGGTGCGACCTGTGTTCGCTCACGGCGTCGGACGGGGACAGCGGGGCGTGGCTGCTTACGTATCTCGGGTTCGATCCCCTCGTGGAGGGCCGGCGCGAGGCGCTGCTCACGCTCGCGAACGGTTACCAGGGCGTCCGGGGTGCGCTGTCGGAGTCCCACGCCGACGGGGTGCACTACCCCGGCGCGTACGTCGCCGGCTGCTACAACCGTCTCGACTCGATGATCGACGACGTCCGGCACGAGGACGAGAGCATCGTCAATCTGCCGAACTGGGTGGGCGTGACGTTCCGGATCGACGACGGGGCGTGGTTCTCCCCCGGGGGCGGCGACGCCGTCGCTCACCACCATGTGGGTTTGGACGTCCGGGGCGGCCTGTTGCTGCGGGAGACGGTGCTGGTCGACGCGGCGGGACGCCGGACGCGGTTGCGGCAGCGTCGCCTGGTGTCGATGGCGGACCCGCATCTCGGGGTGGTCGACACGCTGCTGCGGCCGGAGAACTGGTCCGGCCGGCTGACCATCCGGTCGACGCTGGACGGGACCGTCCGGAACACGAACGTCCCGGATCTGGCCCGGTTCGCGGATCGGCATCTGACCGAGGTGACGACGGGGCCGTCGGGCACGGATGTGGTGTGGCTGCATGCGGAGACCAGCCAGTCCCGTCTCCGCATCGCGCAGGCGGCCCGCACGCGGGTGCGGGTGGACGGGATGTTCGTCGAGGTCGACCGGCGCCGCTGTTTCGAAGCGGACGCCGTTGCCGACGAGATCTCCCTGACCGTCGAGGCGGGCCGGAGTATCGAGATCGAGAAGACGGTCGCGATGTTCACCTCGCACGATCGGGCGATCTCGGAGCCGGGGCTGGCGGCGCGGGAGGCCGCGCAGGGTGCGTGCGCGTTCGAGCGCATCCTGGCCGATCACGTGGCGGCCTGGGCGTCGCTGTGGCGGCGGTTCGAGGTGGCCGTCGACGCCGATGTGCGCACCCGGCTGGCGGCGAACGTACAGATTTTCCATGTGCTGCAGACGCTTTCGCCGCACACCGCGGATCTCGACGTCGGGGTGCCGGCCCGAGGACTGCACGGTGAGGGATATCGCGGGCACATCTTCTGGGACGAGATCTTCGTGTTCGGGTTCCTGAATCTTCGGTTGCCGGAGCTGACCCGGGCGCTGCTGCTCTACCGGTTCCGGCGACTGCCGCAGGCCCGGAGGTTGGCCCAGGCTCAGGGCCTGCGGGGAGCGTTGTTCCCGTGGCAGAGCGGGAGCGACGGCCGGGAGGAGACACCGCGACTGTTCTTCAACCCTCGTTCCGGCCGCTGGATGGCGGACCATTCGCGGCGGCAGTACCACGTGGGGCTCGCGGTCGCCTACAACGTGTGGCACTACTGGGAGGCGTCCGCGGACCTGGGCTTCCTCGCGAGTTTCGGCGCCGAGATGCTGGTGGAGAACGCGCGGCTGTGGGCGAGTCTGGCGGTGTACGACCCCACCGACGATCGGTTCGACATCCGCGGGGTGATGGGTCCGGACGAGTTCCACGACGGCTATCCGGATCGGCCGGGCGGCGGCATCGACAACAGCGCGTACGTCAACGTCATGACGTCGTGGGCCCTGGCCCGGGCGCTCGACGCCTACCGGATCCTCGGTGAGAACGAGGCTGCCGGCGTGTGGGAGCGGCTGTGTGTGACGACCGAGGAGATCGAACACTGGGACTATCTGCGACGGCGGCTGCGGTTGTGTTTCCTCGACAACGGGTTACCGGCCCAGTTCGAGGGGTACGAGTCGCTGCGCGAACTGGACTGGGCGGGCTACCGGGCCCGGTACGGGAACATCGGCCGGCTGGATCTGATCCTCGAGGCCGAGGGCGACACCTGTCGGCGGTACCGCGCTTCCAAGCAGGCGGACGTGTTGATGCTGCTGTACCTGTTCTCGGCCGAGGAACTGGCGGCGCTGGTGCGCGACATGGGCTATCGGTTCGATCCGGGGTCGATCCCGGCCACCGTCGAGTTCTATCTGGCGCGGACGTCGCACGGGTCGACGCTCAGCCGGGTGACGCACGCGTGGGTGCTGGTTCGGGGTGATCGGCGCGGGTCGTGGCAGATGCTCGGTGAGGCACTCGAATCGGATCTGTCCGACACACAGGGCGGCACGACCCGCGAGGGCATCCATCTGGGCGCGATGGCGGGCAGCATCGACATCCTGCAGCGCTGCTATTCCGGTTTCGAGATCCGTGGCGGAGTTCTGCGGCTGCATCCGCAACTGCCCGACGAGCTGCGAACCCTCGACTTCGACATCCGCTATCGCGGGCACTGGATCGACGTGCGGTGCGACCACGCGTCGGTGACGGTTTCGACGCGCCGCAGTCAGGCTGCGCCGATCCGACTCGACATCGACGGCACCGAACACGTCCTCGCGTCGGGCACCCGGGTGCGGGTGCCGCGCGGACCGGACGGAAGGTCCCGCACCGACGCCGTCGTCGATGGCACGCTGGAGCCCACACCGGACGCGTGAGGAGGTTCGATGGAGATCGATCCGGAGACGGACTTCGCCGAGGGTGCGGTGGTGGCCGCGGTCGACGGGTCGCCGTCGTCGTTCGATGCGCTGCGGTGGGCGGCGCAATTGGCTCGACGCCGAACCGCTCCCCTGCACGTCGTGCACGTGCTCCCCAGCCCAGGGGTGTATCTGAGTGAAGCGGCAGTGCTGATCCAGGCGCAGTTCACCGAGAAACTCGAATCGGACTCGGAGGGCATGCTGCGTCGCGCCCGTGAGGTGGTGAGCGCCGAGTTCGCCGACGTCGATTCGACGTTCGCGCAGTATCCGGGCCCACCGGCCGCGACGCTTCTCGATCTGAGCGCGCGCGCCGGTCTGCTGGTCCTGGGGGCGACGGGAGCGGGCACGGTGGGCGCGATGCTGGTGGGTTCGACGGGCCAGCGCGTAGCCAACCACGCCCGGTGCCCGGTGTTGGTGTGCCGGGGCGGGGCGCCGGCGGCAACCGACGACCGTCCGATCGTCGTCGGTGTGGACGGCAGCGAGTTGAGCATCCGCGCGGTGGGCGTGGCGTACGAGTACGCGGCGGTGCTGGGTGCGCGGCTGGTGGCCGTACACGCGTGGGGTCCGGCACGGACGGTCCAGCGGTACGGGGCTTTTCGGCTCGTCGACTGGTCGGCTGTCGAGGCAGAGGAACGCGCGCTCGTGGCGGAGAGTCTGTCCGGCCACTCGGCGGCGTGGCCGGACGTCCCGGTGGAGACGGTCCTCGAGCAGAACAGTGCGGGGCGAACGCTGCTCGAGTACGCCGGTCGCGCGCGATTCGTGGTGGTGGGCAGCCGGGGCCGGAGCCGGATCACCGGGGCGCTGCTCGGTTCGACCAGTCAGAATCTGTTACACCACGCGCCATGCCCGGTGATGATCTGTCGCGGCGAGCGGAGCAGCTCCGACGGTGTGAGCGACGGCGAAGTCTGGACCGGCGACTCAGTGTGAGCGCACCACCATCAACGGGATGGTGACGGTGCGCAGCAGTGCCGCGCTGGTGGATCCGAGGGTCATGCCGTGGAAACCGCCGCGGCCGCGACTGCCGACGACGATCAGTCTCGCACCGGCGCCGCGCGTCAGCAGGTTCCGCGCCGGACGGTCTTGCACGATCACCTGTTTGACGCGCACCTCCGGATACTTGTCCCGCCACGGTGCCAACCGCTCGGTGAGCCGGCTCTGTTCGGTGGCGGCGATGTCGGACCAGGAGCCGGCGAGCGTTCCCTCGGGGACCGCACGATCGGACCATGCGTGCAGGGCCACCAGCTCGGCTCCGTGCAGCGCCGCTTCGGTGAACGCGGCTTCGATCGCGGGTTCGCTGGTCTCGGTGCCGTCCACCCCGACGACGACCGGGCCGTCGAAGTCCGGCTCGCCCGGCCGCGGCCACCCCGCCACGACGACAGGGCAGGCGGCGTGGTGGACGATCGCGGAGGTGACCGACCCGATCAGTCCGCCGGTGAACTCCCCCAGGCCACGGGTACCGAGAACGATCATGCGGGCGGTGCCCTCGTGGTTCATCAAGGCGTGGACGGGGGTGAGCGTCACCATCTCCGTCGACGTCGCGGTCTGCCCGACGGCCGCGGCCAGACTCACGGCCTCCGCGAGCGCGTGTTCGCCACCGATGCGCAGGTCGTCGGTGAACGGCGACGACATCCCGATGCCGCCGGTGGTGACGCTCGTGACCAGCAGCAGCGGATCACCACGCACGGACGCCTCGGACGCGGCCCAGCGCACCGCGTCACGGGCACTCGCGGAGCCGTCGACGCCGACGACGATCGGTGCAGTTCCCATGCGGACCCCCTCGACGAAGACTTTTCGGTCGACTCCTCCTAGGAAACACCCGGGACGGGGTCCCCACAGCGGTTTCCGGCATCGCGTGGCGGGTCATGCCCATCGGTGCCGAAATCGACCGATAGTTCCTTTCCCGATTCCGTGACGCTGCGGCCGACGATCTGGCTACGATCCCGCGAAGTCACGGCAGCAGTCGGTGACCTGGATGGAGTCGTCGGCTGGATACGGTCGTGGCAGGAGACAGCCGCGCTGCCCGGTCTCGCGGTGGTCAACTGTCGGGTTCCGACGCGGACCGGATATCGGCAGGTGGACGCGATCGTGTGGACGCCGTACGGGTGTGTGGTTCTCGAGATCAAGGGGTTCCGCTCTCCCCAGTCGGGGACACTGCGCGTGCCGGTCAATGCCCCATGGACGGTGGGCGGGCGTCCCGCCGATCTCTACACCAGCCGATCGAGCACCAACCCCCTCGATCAGCTGGAGACGAACTGCTACGCCGTGAAGAACGGGATCGGCGCCGCGGGTCCCGATCGCTTGTTCGTCCACGGTGCGGTCGTGGTGATGCCGTCGTCGCCTGCCGAGATCGCGCTGGCGCGCGTCGGACCGCGCAATCCCGTCGGTGACGTGGGCGACCGTGTGGAGTTGCGAAGTGGCATCCACGTCGTCGTGGGTAGCGACGCACGTCTGCGACAGTTTCTCGACGGTGTCGGGGGTCCGCGCCGGACGGCTCGGTGGAGCGCGTCGGCCATGGTGTCGGCGTTCGAGGCGCTCGGCCTGCCCGACGTCCCGACCGTGGACGAACTCGTGCGCGAGGGATTCCCCGACGACCTTCTGCGCGTGCCCGACCTGATGTCGCTTCCGGGCGTGGAGCAGATGCGACCGAGGTCCATGCCCTCGTCCATGGTGGCGTCGGCGCTGGCTGCGCGTGCCGCAGGGCCCGCCTTGCCCCCACCCGCTGCTCCAGCCACCTGGAAATCGCCGCAACGTCGCCGACGAAGGCCACCGACACGGCTCGCGCTGCGAATCCTGAAGTGGTTCGGACTCGCCTTCGGGATGTTGTGGCTGGCGGGTGTCGTGCTGGCGTTGGTGACGGCGGGCACCACCGAGGCGAGCACCGAGCGCTTCTCGTCCACTTCGGGCGAAGTGAGTTGCGAGATGGTCGATCCGGGCGACGGCTCCTCCGCCCCGCGGGCGACATGCACCACGACCGCGGCCGGTCTCGACTCCGGCGGATTCGCCGAACCCTGCCCGGCCGGGTCCTCGATGGAGGTGACCACGTGGACGGGGTGGGGACCGGAGGTGCGCTGTGACGGTTCGCCGACCGCGAGCGGAGGTCGGGTCCTCCGACCCGGGGAGACCGTCACGCTCGGCATGATCGATTGCGCGAGTCGGTCCGCGGGCATCGTGTGTGCCGACCGGTCCGGTCGCGGTTTCGTGCTGGAGCAGGGCCAGTACCGGCCGATTCCTTGACGGACTGTTGCGCCGCGCAGATCTTGCCGCGACACGCCGGTGGGACCACACTCGATGCATGGGCACCCGAACGGCTCCCGAGCCGATCCGGGCGGCGGTTTCCGTCGCCTGTCGGGCTCCGTCGGTGCACAACAGCCAGCCGTGGTCGTGGGTGTTCAGTTGCGGGAGCCTGGAACTGCATGCCGACCGGATGCGGGCGCTGCCGGTCGTCGATCCGTTGGCTCGGCAGATGGTGATCAGTTGCGGCACGGCTCTGCATCATCTCGAGGTCGCGGTCGCCGAGCACGGGCTCGGCGTGGTGATCGATCGGCTGCCCGATCCGGGGAATCCGATGTTGCTGGCATCCGTCGGGTTCGTCTCGGGCACCGATTCGGTGCGCACCCGGTCGCTACGGCGAGCGATCCCGGGCCGGTGGACGGACCGCCGGGCGTTCGGTCCGCCCACTCCGGATGCACTCGCGGGCCTCGCTGATGTGCTCGGTCGCCACGACGTCGCGATCACGTTCCTCGGGGCGGACGGTCCGTCTCGGCTGGCCGAAGCCACCCGAAGCGGTGCCGACGTGCGCCGCCACGACGCCGCGTACCGGGCCGAGTTGTTCTGGTGGACAGGGCATTCCTGTGACGAGACGGGAGTCCCCGCGAGTGTGTTGCCGGACGGTGGCACGGTGCCGGTCGGCCGGGAGTTCCCGCGGGGAGCCTTGGAGCCCCCCGGTGCGGCGGATCGCGCTGCGCTGGCGGTCCTGAGCACCGACACCGACACCCGGCTGGACTGGCTGCGATGCGGCGAGGCGCTGTCGGAGTTGCTGCTCGAGGCGACGGCCCGGGGACTGGCGACGTGCCCGCTCACCCACGTCACGGAGATAGCGACCAGCCGGGAGATGGTGCGCGAGGCTGCGACGGCGTCCGGAGCTCGCGGTAGGTTCCCGCAGGTCGTGGTGCGGTTGGGGACGCCGTCGGCCGACGAGTACGAGGTGCCGCGGACGGGTCGGCGCCGGGTCGACGACGTGTGGCGGGACGCCGGAATCTAGCCCGGGGCGCGGTCCCATTCCGCCGCGGCGACGGAGAGCGACGCATCGAGCGGTCCGGAGGTGTCGACCCGTGTGGCGGCGGGCCAGGAGTCGGCGTCGTGGGCCATCGCGACCGCCACCGCGGGCGTCGCCTCGGAGTCGTGGTCCCGGCGGGAAGCGGCCCGCTCCCGCAGTCGGTGCTCGGTCAGCTCGGCGGGCGCTGTGCACTGGAGTTGCACCAGGTCGACGCACACCGCCACGGCCGTCTCGGCGGCGCGCAGTCGGTGTTCCCGATGGGTCCAGGACGCGTCGAGGACCACGGAGCGGCCCCCGGCGAGCAACTCTCGGGCCCGGTCGAGCATCGAGTCGTAGACGCGGCCGGTGGAGTCGGGCGAGTACCGGCCGCTGCGGTAGCCGGGATCGGGCGTCGCGGTGCGGTCGGCGGCGAACAAGCGGCGTCGGACGTGGTCGCTCGAGATCAGTTCCGCGCCGACGGTCTCGGCCAGTCGCGCCGCGACGGTGGACTTGCCCGTGGCCGGCAAACCGCCGACGAGGACCAGGCGGCAGCGCGCGCGATCGAGGTGCTGTTCGGCGAGGGCGGTGTGGCGCGCCGCGTCGTCCGCGGACGCCGCACGGCCCTGCAGATGCCGGACGCAGTCGACCTTGGCGCGCATGAACGCGCGGTAGGCGATGTAGTGGTGCACGAGCGAGTCGGGAGTGGTCTCGGTGAGGGCGTCGCGGTAGCGGAGCACCAGTCGCTGGGCGAGGTCGGGCCTGCCCTGGAACTCGAGATCCATAGCCAGGCAGGCGATGTCGTCGATCCGGTCGAGGTAGCGGAGTCGGGCGTCGAACTCGAGGCAGTCGAGGATGCGGGGGCCGTCCTCGAGGCAGAAGATGTCGTCGCTGAGCAGGTCGGCGTGACCGTCGACGATGCAGCCGTCGGTGATCCGCTGCGCGAAGAGCGGGCCGCGTCCGTCGAGGTAGCGGTCGACGGTCCGCTCGATCGCGGCCAGGCGGTCCTCGGCGACCACGGCGCGGGGCAGCTCTCGGGTCTCGCGGATGTTGTCGTGCCAGCGCCGACGTACCGCGTCGGCGGTCCCCTCCCGGTCGATCCGGGGTCCGCGGGCCGCGCGGCGGTGGAAGTCGGCGACGATCCGGGCGATCGCATCGACCGCGGACGGGCATTGGGTCGACGACGCGCGGGCCAGGGTCGACAGCCGCGCTGATTCCGGCATCCGCCGCATCACGACCGTCGGTTCCCCGTCGCCGCCCTCCGGGTCGCCGAGCTCCCCCGCCCCGAGATACACGTCGGGCGCCAGGCGGCGGTTGAGCTCGACTTCGTTCCGGCACGCCGCGAGGCGCGCCTCACGGCTGCGGAAGTCGAGGAACTCCGTACGGATCGGCTTCTTGATCTTGTAGACGCGGTCGCCGAGGAGGATCACCACTCCGGAGTGGGTCTCGTGCAGCCCGGCGAACGGCTGGTCCGGTTGTGCGGTCAACGACGCTGCGGACTCAGTCGGCTTCGCCGTGCTCGTCGTAGTGGCCCTCGTGCTCGGCATGGCGGTGCCCGTCGTGCAGGTAGTCGACATGGTCGCCGTGCTGGACCGTCTCGTGTCCACAGTCCTTGCCGTGGACGTGGGGATGATCGGCCGGATCGTGCGGGTGATGCTCGGGGGTCGTCATGATTCTTCCCTCCGGTCGGTTCCGGGCTGACATCTCCCACGGTAGTGCGGTTCGGTAAGCGCGGACGCGTTTCCGGGCGCGCGTGCCGGGACGGTCGGGTTCAGCGGAACCGTTCGGCGTCGCGGGCCATCGCGACCAGGCGCTCGGTGACAGCGGACAGCTCACGCCCCTCGGCGCCCTCCGCGACGGCGGTGGCGACGTCCTCGGCGGCGCAGCGCAGCTCGAACAGCCGATCGGACAGTGCGGAGGCCTCCTCCACGCTGAGCACCACGGCGTCGGCGGGAATCGACGTGCCCTTGACCGCGTTGCGCTGCTCGTACGCGCGCTGGCGGCAGGACTGGCGGCAGTAGCGGCGGCGCCGTCCGATGCCGGCCGGGGCGACCTCCCGACCGCACCACACACACGATTCGGGTCTCCGGGACGCTGCGGCCATGAACGCACACCTTACTGCGGGTCGCGGGACGGCTGCCCGGTAAGATGGTGCGGCCGCATCCACGGGAGTCTCGGGAACGATCCGGGAGTCCGGGACGTTGTAGATGGTTGTGAACGCTCGGTGCGCCCCCCGGCGAACTGGCGCGGTGACGAACGAAGAGAGGACACACCATGGCAGATCGCGTACTTCGAGGTAGTCGACTCGGAGCGGTGAGCTACGAGACCGATCGTGACCACGACCTGGCGCCCCGCCGCATCGCACGCTACCGGTGCGACAACGGCGAGGAGTTCGACGTCCCCTTCGCCGACGAGGCCGAGATCCCCGGCACGTGGCTGTGCAAGAACGGTCTCGAGGGCACTCTGGTCGAGGGCGCTGCGCCCGAAGTCAAGAAGGTCAAGCCCCCGCGTACGCACTGGGACATGCTGCTCGAGCGTCGTTCCGTCGAGGAGCTCGAGGACCTGCTGAAGGAGCGGCTGGACCTGCTCAAGGCCAAGCGCCGCGGAGCGTAGTCGGCTCCCTCTCCACACTGATCGTCTCGGCGCCGCCACGACCTGTCGTGGCGGCGCCGTCGCGTGTCAGCAGGTGCTCGGCGCCGGTTCGCCGCGGAAGCGGGCGTCGAGGTAGTCCAGCGCCCGCGGCGCGCCGAGGACCGCGGTGGTGAGGTGGTCCGGGCTCGGGAACAGTTCCGACTCGACCCGCGCCCCGGCCCGGCAGTACCGCTGCAGCGTGGCGTCGATCGAGTCGACCGGGATGAGGGCGTCCGTCGGACTGTGCCACTCGAACAGCGGCGCGGTCGGCACTCCCGGATAGTCCTCGATGCTGTTGTCGGACAGGACATCCTGGGCCGTCGGGCTGGACAGCAGATCGGTGGTGGTGGCGATCTCCGACGCGCTGTGCCCGGCACCGGTGAGCAGGATGCCGTTGGTGCAGGCGTCCGCGACCGCGTCCCGCATGGCGAGTCCCTGCGCGTTCAACTGCTCGCTCACCGGCAGGCGGTCCGGGTACTCGCGTTCGAGGCCGAGGGCCGCGGCGAGCGCGAGACCGAACGCGGGGTGCGGCGCCGTCCCGAGTCCTCGTGCCATCTTGCCGAGATTCATCGGCACCCCGCCCGCCGCGGCACCGACGATGTCCAGTTCCGGGGCGTACGACGGAGCGAGCGCCGCCGCGAACGCCGTGGCCATTCCGCCGCCGGAGTACCCGGCCATGCCGATCGGGCTCGTCGCCAGCCCCAGTTCCGGGACGCGTTGCGCGGCCCGGATGCCGTCGAGGGTGATCTGACCGCCGAGCCTGGCCGCGCCGTAGGCACTGGACGGGCCGAGGTGATCGGGCAGGGCGACCGTCCATCCGCGGGCGAGGGCGATGTTGAGCGCCGGCGCCTCCCGGATCGTGAGGTCGGGGTCGGCGGTGTAGAGCGTCCGGGACGGGGCGCAGTGGGTGCCGAGCGCGTTGATGATGTGCTGGTAGGACAGCAGCGGACCGGACGGTGCACGCACGTCGGGGACGAGGATCGTGGTCACCGCGGCGATCGGGCGACCCTCCGAGCCCGTCGACCGGAACTGGACCTGCCAGACCGTGGTGCCCGGGAACTGCGGGAGAGCCGGCATGCGGCGTGCCGCCAGCACGTCTCCGGGCGCGTGGTCGCCGACGTCGGTCGGTTGGCCGTAGAAGGGGTCGGGATCGGCCGCCACCGGGGCGGGTGCGGCGGTGACCGGCGCAGCTGCCGTGACGGGCGCGACGAGCACACCGATCGCGATTGCGGCTGCCGCCGCCACGCGACCGGCGGGCCCGACGCGTCCCGGCGGCAGGAGTGGAGTTGACGACATCGAAGCTCCCCCTCGAAAAGCACGGCACCACAAATGGTTCATGTCCGCCGAAACCACGCTTTTCAGATCGCCCCGAGAATCCGATGACGGGTGCGATTCGGCCGAACGGCGACCCAGCATATGCGACGTCGGTGTGCGGTCGCGGGGGTTCGGGTGAACCACGCTGAGGCGCCCACTGATTCGTTGGCGGATACCTTGCGATCGCGTGCGCTGCAATCGAATCCGGACACATCACGAGGTTCGTGACCGCATCGAAACCGAACCGTTCGCGGGCCCGGTTCGGGGCCCTCGGAATATCGGCGAAGATTCGCCACGCCCCAGCCCCCGTGCAATCATGAAGGGAACGCACGCAGCTAGCGGATCCGGCTGACGCGATGGCTCGCAGAACTACCGCGAAGGTCCAGTAGACGTAAGGCGAGGTGGCGTATGGACGACACCAGCGGCCCGATCACGGCCGACACCTCAGAAGAATCCACGGGAACCTTTCCGGTCGACGAGCCGGAGCTCGTTCGGCTTCGCGCCGAACTCGACGAGATCGACCGTCGGTTCCTCGAGGACATCCGTGCACGGATCGACGTGTGTGTCCGGATCGCGGAGGTCAAGCGCCATCGGAGCATCCCGATGATGCAGCCCCAGCGGGTGAATCTGGTGCAGGACCGGGCGGAGGAGTTCGCTCGCTCCCACGGACTGTCACCGGACTTTCTGCGCAGGCTGTACGAGGTGATGATCGGCGAGACCTGCCGGGTCGAGGACCTGGTCATCGGGACGGCCGACGACACGAATCGCGCGACGGGCTGATGGCGTCATGGGCACCCGCACGCTCCTGATCGACAACTACGACTCGTTCACCTACAACCTCTACAGCCTGCTGTCCGAGGTCAACGGGGAACCGCCGGTCGTGGTGCACAACGACGCCGACTGGGCGTCGGTGCCGCTCGTCGACTTCGACAACATCGTCATCTCGCCCGGCCCGGGCCGGCCGGACCGCAAACGGGACTTCGGGATCAGCGCGCGGGCGATCGCGAACCGCGAGATCCCGGTGCTCGGGGTGTGCCTGGGGCACCAGGGCTTGTGTCACCTGTTCGGTGGCAGCGTCGGTCTGGCGCCGGTACCGATGCACGGCAGGATCTCGTCGATCCGGCATACCGGGACCGGCATCTTCGAAGGTATTCCGTCGCCCTTCCCGGCGGTGCGCTACCACTCGCTCATCGTCGATTCCATGCCTCCGGAGTTGGAGGAGCAGGCGTGGACAGAGGACGGGCTGGTCATGGCCGCCGGGCACCGGACGCACCCGTTGTGGGGGGTGCAGTTCCACCCCGAGTCGATCTGCACCCGGTACGGACGGGAACTGCTCGGCAACTTCCGGGATCTGACCCCGTCGCGATCCGGGCGTCGGCCGACCCGACCGGCGACACCTGCCGCGGCGGACACGCCGTCGGAGGCCGCCGGGCCGCAGCCGCGCTATCACGTGTCGAGCACCCGGATCGACCGGGCGGTCGATCCGCACGCGGTGTACGGGAGCCTGTTCGCGGACGGACCGAACAGCTTCTGGCTCGACGGCAGCGCCGCGCTGGAGCCCGAGTCGCAGTTCTCGGTGATGGGCGACTGTTCGGGACCGCTCGCCGAGTACATCACCTACCGGGTCGCCGAGACCACGGTGCGTGTGCAGCGGCAGGGCCGGCCGGACGAGCTGTTGCATCGGCGGTTCTTCGACTACATCGACGAGCAGCTCCGCATCCGCGCGGTGCCGCCGAACCCGGAGTTGCCGTTCGCCTTCGGGCTCGGCTACGTCGGCTACCTCGGGTACGAACTCAAGGCTGACGCCGGCAGCCAGCTGGTCCACACCTCCCCGACTGCGGACGCTGCGTTCGTGTTCGCGGACCGCGCGGTGGTGATCGACCACGTCGGTGGCGCCTGCCACCTGCTCGCGTTGAGTGAGGAGCCGGACGATCCCGGAGTCGCGAAATGGTTCGCGGACACCGAGACCCGCATCCGGCAGTTGGACGAGGCCGTTGAGCCGCCGCCGCCGCACCCACTGGTGAAGCTCGAGGACGACACCAAACCCCATCTGCGACATGGCCGCGCCGAGTACCTGGCACTGGTCGGCCAGTGCCTCGACGAGATCCGTTCCGGCGAGTCGTACGAGGTGTGCCTGACCAATGCCGCGACCGTCGACCGGGTGATCGATCCACTGCAGAGCTACGAGACGCTCCGGGAGATCAGTCCCACCCCGTACAGTGCGCTGCTGCAGTTCTCGGGAGTATCGGTGCTGAGTGCCTCACCGGAGCGATTCCTGCGGATCGGCGCGGACCGGGTGGTCGACTCGAAACCGATCAAGGGCACCCGCCCCCGGCACGCGTCGCCGGAGCAGGACGCCGCGCTCCGCCAGGACCTGCTCGACAGCGAGAAGGACCGGGCCGAGAACCTGATGATCGTCGATCTGGTGCGCAACGACCTGTCGCGGGTGTGCGTCCCCGGTTCGGTACACGTCCCCAAGCTGTTCGACGTCGAGACGTACGCTCCCGTCCATCAACTGGTGTCGACGGTGCGTGGCACGCTCCGGGACGACGTGTCGTCCGTCGAATGCGTGCGGGCGGCGTTCCCGGGCGGGTCGATGACGGGTGCGCCGAAGCTGAGGACGATGGAGATCATCGACAAGCTCGAGGAGGGGCCTCGCGGCGTGTACTCGGGGGCGATCGGTTACTTCTCGATCAACGGGACTGCCGACTTCTCCATCGTGATCCGCACGATGGTGGCGACCGCCGATCGGGTGACTTTCGGTGTGGGCGGGGCGATCGTCGCGCTGTCGGACCCCGAAGAGGAACTCGAGGAGACGATGGTCAAGGCGGTCACGATGCGGCGTTGCCTGTCGGTGACCTCCGCGGACGACGCCGAAGGCGAGCCGGACGACCCGACCGGGGACGGGGCGGGTGATCGATGACCACGCCCCCCGACACGACGACGTGCGCGCTGGTGATCGTCGGCGGGGCCGGTGCGGTGGGCGCCATGCTCGCGGAATCTGCTCGCGCCGAGGGCGACTCGGTGACCGTGGTGGACCCGGCGGCAGCGCCCGTCCCGGGCGTCGACGGTGTGTGCGGTGACGTCACCGACCCCGACCCGCAGGTGCGGGCGCTGCTCGCCGAGGCGGATGTGGTGATCCTCGCGGTCCCGGAGGCGGTCGCGGTGGCGGCGGTCCCCGTCGTCGACGGAGCGATGAAACCCGGCGCGGTACTGGTGGAGACGCTGTCGGTGAAGTCCGAGATCCATCGCGTGCTGCGGGACCGCGCGTCGACCCGGCCCGCCGTGGGGATCAACCCGCTGTTCGCGCCGGGCCTCGGGATGGCCGGGCGCCCCGTCGCGGCGGTGATCCACCACGACTCCCCCGCCGTCGGACGATTCCTCGGTGCCGTGACCGGTTGGGGCGCGCGGGTGGTCGCGATGAGCGCGGACGAGCACGATCGGACCGCCGCGGCGACGCAGGCGCTCACCCACGCCGCGATCCTCGCGTTCGGGCTGGCGCTCGGTGATCTCGGCATCGACGCGGACACCCTCGTCGATGCCGCGACCCCGCCGCACACGACGCTGCTGGCGCTGCTCGGGCGGGTCGCCGCGGGGCAGGCGGAGGTCTATCACGACATCCAGGCCGGCAACCCGCAGGCCGCGGCGGCCCGCGCTGCCCTCGCCGCCGCGCTGCGGCGGCTGTCCGAGGCCGTCGAACACGGCGGTCCACGCGAATTCGGGGACGTGATGGCGGCGGCGCGCGCACCGCTCGGTGACCACCTCGACCGGTACCGGGCCCTGTGTGCGGACCTGTTCACGGGGCCCCTCGCACCGGAACGACGATCGGGAGGAGGAACGCCTTGACCGACAACGCATTCGGAGACGAGGCCGCGGTGCACGAGGAGTTGCTGCGGTTGCCGTCGCTACCGCCGTTCGATCCGGCCGATCCCGTGGAGAGCGCGATCATCAGCAGCCTCGCCGGCAGTTGGCCGCGCCGCGCCGTGGTCAAGCGTCCCGAGCCCGACCTCGACGACCTGTTCGACGCGGAGAAGGCGGACTATCCCGAGTCGCTGATTCCGTTCCGCGACCACGACGTCTTCACCCGGCTCGACGAACCGGTACGGCGTCGGATCCTGGCGTGGGCGTGGATCGCCTACAACAAGAACGTGATGGACGTCGAACAGTACGTGGTCAACCCGGGCTTCCGACTGCTGTCACAGGACGCGTTCGGTACCGGCCTGGGCGACACGCTCACCGTCGCGACGATGCAGGCCATGGTCGACGAGCAGTACCACACGCTCATGCACCTGAACGCGAGCGCGCTGACCCGGCGTCGACGGGGGTGGGACCTGCCCGAGCGCCGGCTCCCCTACGGGCCCACGGTCCGCCGCCATCAGCAGGCCGTGGACGCGGCCGAGACGCCGCGCGAGTCGGCACTGGTGTCGCTCGCGTTCACGACCGTGGCCGAGACCTCGATCAGTTCGTACCTGGGACTGATGACCGACGACGAGGATCTGCAGCCGGTGAACCGGGCCACGGTGGTGCTGCACCGTCGGGACGAGTACTGCCACTCGTCGATCGCCGGCGAACTCCTGAAGATCGTGTTCGAGCGTCTGGACGGAGACGACCGGCGACTCCTGCTCGCCGGCCTCGCGGACGGGCTCGAGGCGTTCCGGTCCAACGACTTCTCCACCTGGTCGGCGGTGCTGGACCACGAACAGGTGCGCGGCGCGCACCGGATCGTGGCCGACGCCGCCCACGACTCCGGTCGACGGAACCTGGTGCAGGACTGCACCGCGATCCGGCGGCTGTGCGACGACCTCGGGGTCACCGAGGAGGTCCCCTACGAGTGGTCGTGAAACCGCTCGCCTGGGACCCGGCCCGATGTCACGGTGTGGCGTTGAGCCATTCGTAGAACGCCGGCTGGACGTTCGGGTTGGCCCCGGTGATGCCGTTGTAGGCGCCGATACCGGCACCGATGCCGGTGCCGAGGATGCAGCCGGCGATGAAGTTCGGGAAGATCGACACACAGCCGATCGCGAGCCCGACGCCGGCGCCGGTCGCCATCGCGGCGGGACCCCCGCGTTCCCACCCGATTCCGATCTCGCGTATCAGATTGTCCTGTGCCGTCTGCTTGTCGACGACGGGTTGGACGAGGGGCGCGGAGACGTCGCCGGGGGCGGTTCCCGCGTACGCGGTGCCGGCTCCCGTTCCGAGCGCCGCAACGGCGAGAACGGATGCAGCAGCGGCCTTCGATGCCTTCGAAAGGTTCATGACGCTCTCCAAACGGTGTGGAAGATCGCAGTCCAGTCGTTCCGACGCTAGTCCTTGCACCCCGCCTTCGCAGTGGATCCGGGTGGACGGTCATCTATGTGAAGATTGTTGCGGCAGGACCGATTTCAGTGCGAAGCCAGATACTCTTCGAGGAGCGGTCCGATCGCGGACAGTGCCTCGGGCTCGATCATCTGGTTGTGCTCGCAGTCGATCGTGAACTCACGGATGCGTCCGGTGATCGCGGGCTGCCACACCTGCGGCGAATGCCGGGGGGTGGACTGCGCACTGCCGTCACCGCGTCCGGCGGTGAAGAACAGCAGGTCGCCGTCGAACACATCGGGTGCGTAGCGGTTCATGATCCGGGCCGAGGTGGTGAACCCCTCGTTGATGCGTTCGAGGTGCGCAGGGGTGAGACCCGTGTCCTGACCGAGGGATTCGTTGAGCAGATCGACCGCCTGCGCGTACGTCAGGTCCCGGACGTCGCCGTACGGGGCGAGATCGAGGCCCAATCCCTCGAGCAGTTCGACCACGGTCAGATGCCCTGGTTCCTCCTCCCCCTCGGTGAGGTAGCTGTCCATGATCGCCAGGGTGGCGACCTCCTCACCGGCGCCCCGCAGTTCGACGGCCATCGCGTGGGCGATCACACCGCCGAGCGACCAGCCGAGCAGGTGGTACGGCCCGTGCGGCTGCACCGTCCGGATCTCCTCGACGTACCGGTGCGCGAGCTGCTGCACCGACCCGAAGTCCGGACCGCCGCTCAGCAACGGCAATTGCAGACCGAACGCCGGACGGTCCTTCGCGAGGTACTGCACGAGGCCGGCGTAGCCCCAGGACAGGCCGATGCCGGGATGGATGCAGAACAGCGGTGGTCGTTCGCCGTTGGGGCGCAGCGGGATCACCACACCCAGGGCGTCGTCGACCGGGGAATCGCTGCGTCCCAGGTATCCCACCGGCAGGTCGATCCGCTTGGCCAGGCCCGACGGGGTCGGATCCAGGAACATCGTCTGCAGCGGCAGCTGCCGGCCGAGGCGGGCCTGCAGCTCCGACATGATGCGCGTGGCGATGATCGAGTTGCCGCCGAGATCGAAGAAGCTGTCGTCGATGCCGACGTGGTCGACTCCGAGGACGTCGGCGAACACCTCCGTCACCGCACGCTCGGTGGCGGTCGACGGTGGCCGGAACTCGGTGGTCAGCGACGTGAATTCCGGTGTCGGCAGGGCCCGGCGGTCGAGCTTGCCGACCGGCGTCAGCGGGATCTCGTCGAGTACCACCACCGCGGACGGCACCATGTGCGCGGGCAGTTGCGCCGCGACGTGCGCTCGCAGCTCACGGGCTTCGACGGAGTGCCCCTCCACCGGCCGGACGTACGACGCGAGCAGGGTGTCCCCGGACGGCCCCGTGTGGCCCAGCGTCGCCGCGAACGTGATCGCGGGATGCCGGGTGAGGACGGCGTCGATCTCGCCGAGCTCGATGCGGAAGCCGCGGACCTTCACCTGGAAGTCCGACCGGCCGATGTACTCGATCGTGTCGTCGTGGCGCCACCGGACCACGTCGCCCGTGCGGTACATCCGGGATCCGGGCGGGCCGAAGGGGTTCGCGACGAACCGTTCGGCGGTCAGTCCGGGCCGGTTGTGGTAGCCGCGGGCCAGGCCGGGGCCGGAGATGTACAGCTCGCCGGGCACTCCGACGGGGACCGGGCGCAGGCGGCCGTCGAGGACGGCCTCCTCGAATCCGATCGCCGGTCCACCGATGTTGACGGTCTCGCCGGGCTGCATCGGGGCGCTGACACTGGCCTGGATGGTGGTCTCGGTGGGACCGTACCCGTTGAACATTCGGCGGCCGGGCGCCCACTTGGCGACGAGTTCGGGTGGGCACGCCTCCCCCGCCACCGCGAGGATCCGCAGCGACTCGAGTCCCTCGTCCTCGATCGAGGCCAGGGCGGTGGGGGTGATGAAGCCGTGCGTCACACCTTCCCGTGAGAGCAGGTCGGTCAGTTCGGCGCCGCCGTAGACGGTGGGCGGCACGATCACCAGGCGTGCGCCGGCGCTGAACGCCATCATCATCTCGAACACGGAGGCGTCGAAGCTCGGCGAGGCCAGGTGCGATACCCGGGCGTCGGGGGTGACCGAGAACCTCTGGCGTTCCTCCTCGGTGAGGTTCGCGATGCCCAGGTGCGTGACGATGACGCCCTTGGGTCGGCCCGTCGATCCCGACGTGTAGATGAGGTACGCCGGATGTGTGAGGTGCAGCGGCGCCGTCCGGTCGGCGTCGGTCACCGGCGCGGGTGAGGCGTCCGCGAGCCGAGCCGCGATCGCATCGTCGTCGAGGACCAGCCACGGCACCGTGTCCGGAAGTCGTTCGCGCAGTGCCGACGTCGTGAGCCCGAGGCGCGCACCCGAATCGGTGAGCATGTGCGCGATGCGTTCGGCCGGGTAGTTCGGATCGACCGGAACGAATGCCGCACCCGATTTCGCGACCGCCCAGATGGACACGATCTCGTCGATCGAGCGGGGCATCCCGAGGGCGACGAACGTCTCCGGGCCGACGCCGCGTCCGGCGAGGACACGGGCGAGCCGGTTGGACCGTTCGTCGAGCTGCCGGTAGGTGAGGGTGCGGCCGAGGTAGGACAGGGCCACCGCGTCCGGGTCCACGGCCGCCGCCGACTCGAGCAGTTCCGGCCACACGTGGGGTGAGACGTCGTTGCCACCGTGCGCGGGTGCCAGGGCCGCGAGTTCACCGGAGTCGAGGATCTCGATGTCGCCCACGGCGCGTGCCGGGTCGGCGACGACCGCCTCGAGGACGCGGATGAACCGGTGGGCGATGCCGCGCACGGTGGATTCGTCGAACAGGTCGGTGGCGAAGTCCAGCGACGCCAGGACCCCGGCCGGATCGCCGGTGTCGGTGAACTCCTCGGCGAGCACCAACTCGAGGTCTTCCTTGGCGACCTGGGCGTCGATCCCGACTCCCTCGACGGTCAGGCCGGGCAGCTCGAGTCGCGGTCGCTCGTTGTTCTGGAACTCGATCGACACCTGGAACAGCGGCGAGTAGGACGTGGACCGGGGCGGATTGATCTCCTCCACCAGGCGCTCGAACGGCACCTCGGCGTGCCCGAACGCGGCCAGATCCGACTCGCGGACCTGTTGCAGCAGCGCGTCGAAGGAGGTGTCGTGGTCGATCCGGGTCCGCAGCACCAGCGTGTTGACGAACATGCCGACGAGCTCGTCGAGGGCCATCTCGCCGCGGCCGGCGATCGGGGTGCCGATCGCGATGTCGTCCGTGTCGGCCAGCCGCGCCAACACGGTGGCGAGTGCGGCATGCATCGCCATGAACATGCTCGCGCCGTGCCGGTGCGCGAGTTCGGTGATGCGGGTGTGCAGTTCGGCAGGTACCCGGAACTCGACCCGGCCACCGCGGAACGTCTGCTGCACGGGACGGGGGCGGTCGGTGGGCAACTGGATGACGTCGGGCAGGCCCGCGAGCTCCTCGGTCCAGAACCGCAGCTGCCGCGAGATCAGCGAGTCGGGATCGGTGTCGGTCCCCAGCATCTCGTGCTGCCAGAGGGTGTAGTCGGCGTACTGCACCGGCAGCGGCGCCCACTGGGGACTCGTCCCCGCGGCCCGAGCGGTGTACGCGGCCATCAGGTCCCGGCCGAGCGGCGCCATCGAGTAGCCGTCGGCGCAGATGTGGTGCACGACGATGACCAGGACGTGGTGCTCGTCGTCGATCTCGAGGAGTTCGGCGCGCACCGGCGGTGCGGCGGTGACGTCGAACCCGTGCGAGGCGAAGGCGGTGATCTGCCGGCGCAGCTCGGCGTCGTCGTCGACCGGGACGGGCGTCAGGTCGGTGAGCACGTCGCCGACCGGCCAGACCTCCTGCGTCGGCTCCTGGTCGACGATCGGGTAGGCGGTGCGCAGCGACTCGTGCCGTTCGAGGACGTCGCCGACCGCGTCGCGCAGTGCGTCGGTGTCGAGTGCCCCGGTGAGGTTCACCGCCATCGGGATGTTGTAGGCGGCGGACGCGGTGTCGAACTGGTTGATGAACCACATGCGCTGCTGCGCGAGCGACAGCGGGATACGGTCCGGCCGTTCGCGACGGCCGAGGTCCGGCCGGGTGTGCCCGGTGCCGGCGCCGCGTTCGCGCGCGACCCACTGTGCGAGCGCGTGGATCGTCGGCGCCTCGAACAGTGCCCGCACCGGGATGTCGGCGTCGAGCAGGCCGCTGAGCCGGGCGGTGACGCGGGTGGCGATGAGCGAGTTACCGCCGAGATCGAAGAAGCTGTCGTCGATGCCGATCCGGTCGATGCCGAGCACCTCGGTGAACACGTCGGACAGCGTGTATTCGAGGGGGTTGGTCGGGGCGCGGAACTCGCCGCTGGTGAACGCGAACTCGGGTTCGGGCAACGCGGCGCGATCGAGCTTGCCGACCGGGGTCAGCGGGATCTCGTCGAGCACGGTCACCGCGGCGGGCACCATGTGGGACGGCAACTGTTCCGACAGCCGGTCGAGCAGGGCGCCCGTCTCGACGGTGGCCCCGGTCGTGGCGACCACGTACGACGCGAGCACGGTGTCGCCGGCCGGTCCGGGCACGCCGAGGGTGACCGCGAACCCGACCGTGGGATCGGCGGCCAACGCGGCGTCGATCTCGCCGAGTTCGATGCGGAACCCGCGGACCTTCACCTGGAAGTCCGAGCGGCCGACGTATTCGATCGTCAGGTCGGGGCGCCAGCGCACGATGTCGCCGGTGCGGTACATCCGTTCGCCCGGCTTACCGAACGGGTTCGCCACGAAGCGTTCCGCGGACAGTCCCGGACGCCGGTGGTAGCCGCGGGCCAGTCCGAGGCCGGCGATGTACAGCTCGCCGGGCACCCCGACCGGCACCGGTTGCAGGCGCCCGTCGAGAACCACCTCGTGGACACCGCGGATGGGGCCACCGATGGTGATCTGTTCGCCGACGGTCATGGGCGCGCTGATGTTCGACATGATCGTCGTCTCGGTCGGCCCGTACGCGTTGTGCAGGTCCCGGCCCGGGGCCCAGCGCGCGACCAGTTCCGGCGGGCAGGCCTCGCCGCCGACCGCGACGTGGGTGAACTCGTCGAGCCCGGTCGGATCGACGGTCGCGAGGGCGGCGGTGGTCACGAACGCGTGGGTGACGTGACCGTCGGCGAGGACGCGGGCCAGGTCGGCTCCGCCGAACACCGTGGGTTCGGCGATCACCATCGTCGCGCCCACACCGAACGCCTGCAGGTACTCGAAGACCGCGCCGTCGAAGCTGGGGGTGGCGAAGTGCAGGGTCCGGGATGTGGCGGTGGCCCCGAAGCGGGCCTGCTGGTCGAGGGCGAAGTTGTCGAGGCCGCGGTGCGCGACGACGACGCCCTTGGGCCGGCCCGTCGACCCGGAGGTGTAGACGACGTACGCGGCGTGTTCGAGCCCGAGCGGCGCGGTGCGGTCCGCGTCGGTGACCGGGGCGTCGGAGTGGGCCGCGCAGGCCGCCGCGACGTCCGGGTCCTCGAGGGTGAGCCAGGTGACGGTGTCGGGCAGCCGGTGTCGATGCGCCGCGACGGTCAGACCGAGGCCTGCACCGGAATCGGCGAGCATGTGTTCGATCCGTTCGGGCGGATAGTTGGGGTCGATCGGGACGAAGGCGGCACCGGTCTTGGTGACCGCCCACACCGCGAGCACCGACTCCACGGACCGGGGTATCCCCAGCGCGACGTACGACTCCGGTCCCACACCCTGGTCGATGAGGACGCGGGCGATCCGCGACGACCGGGTGTCGAGTTCGCGGTAGGTGACCTCGCGACCGGAGAACGACAACGCGATCGCGTCGGGGTCCAGGGCCGCGGCGTCGGTGAAGATGTCGGGCAGGGTGCGGATCGATCCGCCGACCGGGCCCTCGACCGGCGCCAGATCGTGGCGCTCGGTGTCGGTGAGCAGGTCCAGGCGGGCGAGCGGACGGTCCGGGTCGGTCGCGATGTGTTCGAGGACGACGGTGACGCGTGTCGCGATCGACTCGACCACGGCGGGGTCGAAGACCTCGGGGAAGTACTCGAACTTGAGGTTCAGGCTGCCGTTCACCGACGCCACCAGCGACAGCGGGTAGTGCGCGGCGTCGCGGCCGTCGATACCGGTGACCTTGAGGCCGGCGATGTCGGTGTCCGCGGTCAGAGCGTTGCGGTCCACCGGGTACGACTCGAACACCGTGAGAGTGTCGAAGGTGGCGGCGGGGCCGGTGGCGCGCTGGATGTCGGCGAGCCCGAGGTAGTGGTGGTCGAGGAGCGCGGCCTGCTCGCGTTGGACGCGATCGAGCAGTTCACCGAGGGTTTCGCCGGCGTCGAGGGTGACCCGCACCGGCAGTGTGTTGATGAACAGACCGACCATCGACTCGATGCCGGGAATCTGCGGGGGCCGACCGGACACGGTGCCGCCGAACAGGACATCCGTGCGCGCCGTCAGCGCGCCGAGCACGATGCCCCACGCGGCCTGCACGACGGTGTTGAGGGTCAGCCCGCGCTCCCGGACGAGGGACCGCAGTGTGTCGGTGTGCTCCGCGGTCAGGGCCACCTCCAGTTCGGCGGTCCCGCCGCCGGCACTGGGGACGGCGGGGGCCAGCAGGGTCGGCTCCTCGAGCCCGGCGAGCGCCTTGCGCCACGCGTCGGTGGACTCGGCCGGGTCCTGCGTCGCCATCCACGCCAGGTAGTCGCGGTACGGGTGCACTCGCGGCAGCACGGACGCATCGGCGTCGGTCGCGTACAAAGTCAGCAGATCGCGGATCACCAGGGGTGTGGACCAGCCGTCGAGCAGGATGTGGTGGTTGGTGACGACCAGGCGGTAGTCGCCGGCACCGAACTTCACCAGCGTCATCCGGATCGCGGGCGCCGCCGTCAGATCGAATCGGGTCCCGCGATCGGCGGCGGTCAGTTCGTCGAAGCGGCGGGCGCGGGTGCCCGGATCGAGGCGCGAGAGGTCCACCTCGGTCCACGGCAGTTCCACGCGGTCGGGGATCACCTGCACCGCGCCGCTGTCCGACGCGGCACCCTCGACCCGGACGAACGCCGCCCGCAGATTCGGGTGCCGGTCGAGCAGCGCCTGCCCCGCCCGCCACAGCCGGTCGGTGTCGACCGTGCCGCCCAGCGACAGCGTCAGCTGCACCAGATACGCGTCCACGGAGTCGTCGGCGAGCATCGCGTGGAAGTGCAGGCCCGCCTGCAGCGGCGACAGCGACCACACGTCGTCCAGGCCCGGGTACCGGTGCTCGAGTGCCTCGATCGCGTCCTGGTCGAGCCGGACCAGGTCCAGATCGGACGGGGTGAGCCCGCCCGCTCCGGGATGCGCGGCGTGCCGTGCGAGCGCGGACAGCGCCCGCACCCACAGGTCGGCGAGTTCCCCGACGTCGACGGTCGCGAGGACCCCGCTGGGGAACGCCCACGTGGCGCGCAGCCGCGGCCCGTCGGGGGTGTCGCCGACGACGGCATTGACGTCGAGGGCGGACGCGACCGGCATCGTGGCGCTCGGGGCGTCGTCGAGTTCGGTGTCGGACACCGGAACCCACGGCACGTCGGTGCCGGTCGAGGTTCCCCCGAGCCGGCCGAGGTAGTTGAACCCGACCTGCGGCACCGGCAGTTCCGCCAGCACCGGCCCCGTGCGCGGATCGAGGTACCGGAGCATCCCGAACCCGATGCCGTGATCGGGGATCGCCAGCAACTGTTCCTTGACGGCCTTGAGGGCTGCCCCGGCGGCCGGCCCCGCGGCGAACGCGTCGTCGACGTCGATTCCGGTCAGATCCAGGCGGACCGGGAAGATCGTCGTGAACCATCCGACGGTTCGTCCCAGGTCGGCCCCGGGCACCACCTGATCCTCGCGGCCGTGGCCCTCGAGGTTGACCAGTGCGGCGTCGGTGTCGGCCCCGCGGGTGCGCCGCCACCGGGTCAGTGCCATCGCCAGCGCGGTGAGCAGGGCGTCGTTGACGTTGCCGCGGAACACCTCCGGCACCGTCGTGAGCAGTGCCTCGGTGACCGCGGACGGCAGTTCCACGGACACCTTGTCGACCGTCCCGTACACGTCGACTGCCGGGTCGAGCGGACGCGACCCGATCACCTGGTCCGGGGTGTCGAGGGTGCCCTGCCACAGCTCGAGCTCGCGGTCCCGGCCTGCGGTCGCATCGGCCAGACCGTGCGCCCAGCGCCGCATGGAGGTGCCGGTCGGTGCCAGGTCGGGCAGCTCCCCCGCGGCGATCCGCGTCCACGCGGCGGCCAGGTCCGGAACCAGGATGCGCCAGGAGACGCCGTCCACGGCGAGGTGGTGGATCACCAGGAGCAACCGACCCCCGGTCTCGCCGGCGTCGAACCACACCGCCTGCAGCACGGCTCCGGCAGCGGGATCCAAGCGGCCGGCGGCGTCGTCGAGCGCCGCACCCGCCACGGCGGTGAAGTCGGGTCCGGACAGTGCGTCGACGGGGATCCGGGTGATCAGGTCGTCGGCGTCGACCGCCCCGACCGGCCGGACCAGCATGTGCGGGTCCGGGCCGGTGTGTAGTTGCGCGCGCAGCATGTCGTGCCGGTCGACGACGGCCTGCAACGTGCGCGCGAGACGATCCCGGTCGGTGCGGCTCGGCAGCGCCAGGAGGGCGGTCTGCGTGTACCGACGCACGTCGTCGCTGCGCTCGAGGAGCCAGTGCATGATCGGGGTGAGCGGGAACTCACCGACCCCGCCGCCGGGGAGTTCGTCGAGGTGCACCGGGGTTTCCCCGGAATCGGCCGCGGCGACGGCCGCGAGGCCCGCGACACTGCGGTGTTCGAACACGTCACGCGGCGTGAAACGCAACCCCGCGTCCTTCGCCCGCGACACCAGCTGGATCGACATGATCGAATCGCCACCCAGCCCGAAGAACGAATCGTCCACACCGACCGAATCCAGACCCAGCACCTCCGCGAACAGGCCGGCGAGGGTGCGTTCGACGTCGGTCTCGGGAGCGCGGCCGCGGGCGGCTCCGGTGCCGAACTCCGGTTGCGGCAGCGCCTTGCGGTCCAGCTTGCCGTTCGCGGTGAGCGGAAGCTCGTCGAGCAGCATCAGGGTCGCGGGAACCATGTACGACGTCAGTTCCCGGCCCACGTGACCGAGCACGTCCTGCGGGTCGACGTCGAGTCCCTGTTCGGGCACCGCGTAGCCGACCAGCCGCGCTGGTCCGGTGCCGTCCCGGTGCACGGCCACCACGGCCTGTGCGATGCCGGGGTACCGCAACAGCGCGGCCTCGATCTCGCCGAGCTCGATCCGGAAGCCGCGGATCTTCACCTGGAAGTCGCTGCGGCCCAGGTATTCGAGCCGCCCGTCGCGGTTCCAGCGGGCGAGGTCGCCGGTGCGGTACATCCGGGATCCCGGCGCACCGACCGGGTCGGCGACGAACCGGCTCGACGTCAGGGCGCTCCGACCCAGGTAGCCGCGGGTCAACTGCTCTCCCGCGACGTACATCTCGCCGACGACGCCCGGCGGGACCGGGTGCAGGCGTTCGTCGAGGACGACCACCCGCAGGCCGGGGATCGCGCGGCCGATGACGCTGGCGTCGGCGGCCTCGGCGAACGCGCGGTCGAGTTCGAGATGGGTGACGTGCACGGTGGTCTCGGTGATGCCGTACATGTTCACCAGCCGCGGCGCGCTGTCCGGATGCCGCGCGTACCAGCGGCCGAGCTGGCCGAGGTCGAGGGCCTCGCCACCGAACACGACATACCGCAACGCCAGATCGGTTGCCGTCGTGCCCTGTTCGCTCGCGAGGCGGTCGGCCTCCGCGAGTTGGTAGAACGCGGTCGGCGTCTGGTTGAGCACCGTGACCTGCTCGGTGCGCAACAGGTCGAGGAACATCTCCGGCGAGCGTGCGGTGTAGAAGTCGACCACGACCAGCCGCCCGCCGTGCAGCAGCGGGCCCCACAGCTCCCAGACCGAGAAGTCGAAGGCGTAGGAATGGAACATCGTCCACACGTCGTGTTCGTCGAACCCGAAGGCGCCGGTGGTGTTCGCGAACAGGGTCAGCACGTTGCGGTGGGTGACCTGCACGCCCTTGGGGCGGCCGGTGGAACCGGAGGTGTAGATGACGTACGCCACGTCGTCGGGGCGCAGGGGCGTGAGCCGGTCGGCGTCGGTGACCGCCCGGTCCGGCGCCGCCGCGAGCGCCGCGGCGGTCTCGTCGGTGTCGAGACGGATCAGGGGAACGTCGGTCGACGGGATGGCGTCGGCGTCGGCGCCGGTGGTCAGCACACACACCGGCGCGGCGTCGGTGAGCATGTAGGAGAGCCGTTCGGCCGGATAGGTGACGTCCAGCGGCAGGTAGCCGGCACCGGACTTGATGACGGCGAGGAGCGCGACGACGAGGTCCGCCGACCGCGGCAGCGCCACCGCTACCAGCGTCTCCGGGCCCACCCCGAGCGAGACGAGATGCCGCGCGAGGCGGTTGGCGCGGGCGTCGAGTTCGGCGTACCCGAGCGTCGACGCCTCGTAGGTGAGCGCCGGACGGTCCGGGAAGCGGGCCGCGGCGAGCGCGAACCGGTCGGCCAGCGTCTCGTCTGCCGCGCGGACCCCCTCCGCGTTCCACCGGTGCAGCATCGTGTCGAGTTCGGTCGCGGTGGTGATCGTGATGTCGCCGATCGCCCGTTCGGGCTCCGCCACGAGAGCGTCGAGCAGTCGGGTGAACCGCTCCCCCAGCTCGCGCACCGTGCCCGGGTCGAACAGATCCGTCGCGTAGGTGAAGACCGCGGCGATACCGTCCGGGACGCCCGCGTCGTCGTGACGCTCGGCGAGGGTCAGTTGCAGGTCGAACTTCGCCACCGCCAGATCGGCGGCGACCGGGTCCGCGACGAGGCCGGGCAGCTCGAGCCGGGGCAGCTCGTTGTTCTGGAACTCGAGCATCACCTGGAACAGCGGCGAGTGCGCGGTGGAGCGTTCCGGGGCCAGCACGTCGACGAGGCGCTCGAACGGCAGATCCGCGTGCCCGAACGCCGCGAGGTCGAATTCGCGGGTGCGGGCGAGCAGGTCCGCGAAACCGCCCGCCGGGTCGACGTCGGACCGCAGCACCAGGGTGTTGACGAACATGCCGACCAGGTCGTCGAGTTCGGCCTCGCCGCGGCCGGCGATCGGGGTGCCGATCGCGATGTCGTCGGTGCCGCTGAGCTTGGCCAGCAACACCGCCAGGGCGGCGTGCGTGGCCATGAACATCGTCGCGCCGTGCCGCCGTGCCGACTCGGCCAGCGCCCGGTGCACCTCCGCGGGGATCTCGAACTCGACGCGGGCGCCGTCGAAGCTCTGCCGGGTGGGGCGGGGTCGGTCGGTGGGCAGCGTGATCGCCTCAGGGAGCCCGGCCAGCGCCTCCGTCCAGAACGCCAGCTGTCGACGCCCCGGCGAATCCGGGTCGTCCTCGGAGCCGAGCACCTGGTGCTGCCACAGCGCGAAGTCCGCGTACTGCACCGGCAGCGGCGCCCACTGTGGGACGTGGCCGCCCGTGCGGGCGACGTAGGCCGCCATGACGTCCCGCGCGAGGGGTGCCATCGAGAAGCCGTCGGCGCAGATGTGGTGGACCACGATCGTCAGGACGTGCTCCCGCGGGCCGAGCCGCAGCAGTTCGGCGCGCACCGGCACGGCGGTGGTGACGTCGAACCCACGGGAGATCAGCGCCGCGATCCGCTCCGGAACGCGGTCCGGTGGTACGTCGACGGCGTCGAGGCTCGGCGCGGCCTCGGCGGCCGGCACCACCAGCTGGACCGGTTCGCCGTCCCGCGACGGGAACAGGGTGCGCAGCGTCTCGTGGCGCTCCTGCACGTCCGCGACCGCCGCGGTGAGAGCGTCGACGTCGAGGTCGCCGGTGAGGCGGACCGCGAGCGGGATGTTGTAGGCGGCGGATTCGGTGTCGAACTGGTTGATGAACCACATCCGCTTCTGGGCCAGCGACAGCGGAAGCGGGTCGGGCCGGTCCTGGGGCCGCAACGGTGGACGGGCCGCCGCGTCGAGGTGCGCCCGCGAGACCCAGCGCGCGAGTTCGTGCGCGGTCGGCGCCTCGAACAGCGCCCGCACCCCGAGGTCGACGCCGAGAGCCGCGCCGAGTCGGGCGATCACCCGGGTGGCGATGAGCGAGTTGCCGCCGAGGTCGAAGAAGCTGTCGTCGACGCCGATGCGCTCGAGCCCGAGGACCGCGGTGAACGTGTCGACGATGGTCTGCTCGGTGGGATCGGTCGGGGCCCGGAACGTGGTGGCGGCGGGCAGGAACTCCGGTGCCGGGAGTGCGGCGCGATCCAGTTTGCCGATCGGGGTCAGGGGGATCTCGTCGAGGATCATGATGCTCGCGGGCACCATCTGCGCGGGCAGGTGCTCGGCGACGTACTCCCGCAGCGCACCCGGCTCGGGCTGCGCGCCGGCGACCGGCAGCACGTACGTGACCAGCGACGTCTCCCCGGTCGGTCCGGGCCGTCCCAGCGTGACCGCGAACCGGATGTCGGGGTGGTCGCCGAACGCGTTGTCGATGTCGCCGAGTTCGATCCGGAAGCCGCGGATCTTCACCTGGAAATCGGATCGTCCGACGTACTCGATCGTGCGGTCCGCGAGCACACGCACCACGTCGCCGGTGCGGTACATGCGTTCGCCGGGGACCCCGTGCGGGTTCGCAACGAACCGTTCCGCCGTGAGGCCCGGACGCCGATGGTAGCCGCGCGCCAGGTTCGGTCCGGCGATGTACAGCTCGCCGGGAACCCCCGCCGGCACCGGCCGCAGGTTGGTGTCGAGCACCAGCTCGGACACCCCGCGCAGCGGCGCGCCGATCGTGACGGTTTCGCCGGTGACCAACGGCGCGCTGACATTCGCCATGACGGTGGCCTCGGTGGGCCCGTAACCGTTGTAGAAGCGCCTCCCGTGCGCCCACCGCGCCACCAGTTCGGGTGGGACGGCCTCGCCGCCCACCATCACCTCGGTGAACTCGTCGAGACCGGCGGGGTCGACGGTCGCCGCCGCCGCGGTGGTGATGAAAGCGTGCGTGACGTGCTGGTCGCGGATCAGGTCCGCGAGTTCGCTGCCGCCGTACACGCTGGTGGGAGCGATGACCATGGTCGCGGCCGGACCGAACGCCAGCAGGTAGTCCAGCACCGCGGCATCGAAGCTCGGAGTCGAGAAGTGCAGGGTCCGCGACGAGGGCCGGGTCGCGAAGTGCGTGAGGTACTCCTCGGAGAGGTTGTCGAGGCCCTCGTGCGTGACGACCACACCCTTCGGGGTCCCGGTGGTGCCGGAGGTGTAGATCACGTACGCCGGGTGCGTCAGCCGCAGCGGCACCGGCCGCTCGTCGTCGCCGACGGGCGCGGCGGACTGCGCGGCGCGGCGGCTTTCGAACGCGGGATCGTCCAGGACGGTCCACGGCACGGTAGCGGGCAGCCGGTCGCGCGCCCCGGTCACCGTCAGGCGCGCCGTCGCGCCGGAGTCCTCGAGCATGAACGCGATCCGCTCCGCCGGATAGTTCGGGTCGACGGGCAGGAACGCGGCACCCGTCTTGGCGACCGCCCACACCGCGACGACCGAATCGATCGACCGGGGAATCCCCAACGCCACGAACGACTCCGGACCCACCCCGTCGTCGAGGAGGACGCGGGCCAATCGGTTGGATCGTTCGTCGAGTTCGCGGTAGGTGACCTCGGTGGTGCCCGCCACCAGTGCGATCGCGTCCGGATCGGCCGCGGCCGCATCGGTGAACAACTGCGGCAGGGTGCGCACGGACCGGCCGGGACGGCCACGCAGCGGCACCAATTCGGCCCATTCCGCATCGGACAGCAGCCGCAGGCGCGCCAGCGGGCACTGCGGATCCTCCGACACCTCGACGAGGACGCGCTGGACCCGCTCCGCCAGCGACCGGGCCTGCCCGCGGTCGAACAGGTCGGGCAGGAACTTGAGCTTCATCCGGAGCCGGTCGTCGGCGTTGGCGACGAGGGTGAGCGGATAGTGTGCGGCGTCGGAGCCTTCGTGCACGCGCACCAGGCGCAGCCCGGAGATGTCCGCGTCGGTGATCGCCGACCGGTCCACCGGATAGGACTCGAACACCGTGAGGGTGTCGAACGCCAGCGCCGGTCCGACGGCGTCCTGGATGTCGGTGAGGCTCACGTGGTGATGGTCGAGGAGTCCGGCCTGTTCGGACTGGATCCGGCGCAGCAACTCCCCCACCGATTCCCGCGCGTCGAGCCGCACCCGGACGGGCAGCGTGTTGATGAACAGCCCGATCATGGATTCGATGCCGGGGATGTGCGGCGGGCGACCCGACACGGTGCCGCCGAACACGACGTCGTCGCGGCCGGTGGAGGCGCCCAGCACGATCGCCCACGCGGCCTGCACCATCGTGTTCAACGTGACGCCCCACTGCCGGCCGATCGACTGCAGCCGGGCGGTGCGGGTGACGTCGAGCGAGATGTCGATCTCGGCGGGCACGGTGGCCTGTTCGCGGCCGCGGTCGAGCGGCGCCAGCAGTGTCGGTTCGTCGAGACCGGCGAGCGACCGGGTCCACGCCCGCACCCCGGCCTCCGGATCCTGTGCGGCGATCCATGCCAGGTAGTCCCGGTAGGCGTGCACCCGCGGCAGCACGGTGGTGTCGCCGTCCGTGGCGTACAGGGTGAGCAGCTCCTGCATCATCAGCGGTGTCGACCAGCCGTCGAGCAGGATGTGGTGGTTGGTCAGGATCAGCCGGTGCTCGTCCGGGCCGGTCCGCACCAGCAGGAACCGGATCAGCGGGGCCTCCGCCATATCGAAGCGTCGGGTCCGGTCGTCGGCGATCAGCCGCGCCAGTTCGGCCTCCCGCACCGGCTCGTCGTGCTCGGACAGGTCGATCTCGTTCCACGGCAACGGCACCCGCTCCTGCACCACCTGGACGGGGGTGCCGTCGGGCCCGTGCACGAACGCGGCCCGCAGGTTGGGATGGCGGTCGAGCATCGCCTGCCCGGCCCGCCGCAGCCGGGCGGGGTCGGCGCCGCGCACGTCGAGCATCATCTGCACCAGGTAGGCGTCGACCGAGCGGTCGGCCAGCTGGGCGTGGAACAGCAGACCCGACTGCAGGGGCGAGAGCGACCACACGTCGGCGAGGTTCGGGAAGCGCTGCTCGAGCGTCTCGATCTCCGGCTGCCCGAGGTCGACCAGATCCAGATCCGACGGGCTCAGTCCGCCCGCCCCCGGCCGGGACACGTGCCGGGCCAGCGCGACCAGGGCCTCGGTCCACAGCCCGGCCAGCTCGGTGACGTCCGCGGCGGTCAGAACGCCGGCCGGGAAGCCCCACGTGGCGCGGAGCCGGGATCCGTCGGCCCCGTCGGTGGTGACCGCGTTGATGTCGAGGACCGACGCGACCGGCAGGTCGGCGTCCTGCAGGACGCTCAGGTCGGCATCGTCGGTCGGTACCCAGCCGGCGGCCCGCTGGTCCTCAGGGACCGCCGCGGTGAGCCGGCCCAGGTAGTTGAAGCTCACCTGCGCCGACGCCAGGCCGCGCAGCGCGCGTCCGCCCTCGTCGTCGAGGTACCGCAACATCCCGTATCCGATGCCGTGGTCGGGCACCGCCAGCAACTGTTCCTTGACGGCCTTGACCGCCGCGCCGGCGCCGCGCCCGCCCGTGAAGGCGTCGTCGATGTCGATTCCGGTCAGGTCCAACCGGATCGGAAACAGGGTGGTGAACCACCCGACGGTCCGCGCGAGGTCCGCGCCGGGCAGCACGTGGTCCTCGCGCCCGTGACCCTCGAGCGTCACCAGCGCGGTGTCGGCGTCGACGCCGTGGTCCCGGCGCCAGCGGACCAGGGCCATCGCCAGCGCGGTGAGCAGGCCGTCGTTGACGCTGCCGCGGAACGCGTCCGGCACCGTCGTCAGCAACGCGTCGGTCACGTCGGGTGAGACCTCGACGGTGACGGTCCGGGCGGTGGAGGCCACGTCCACCGCCGGATCGAGCGGGCGCGCTCCCAGCAGCGGGTCGTCCCCGGACAGCATCGCGCGCCACAGCTCGAGCTCGTCGCGGCGGTCCGCGGCGGCGTCGACGAGACCGTGCGCCCACCGCCGCATCGACGTGCCGACCGGTGCCGGGTCGGGCCGTTCACCGGCAACGATCTGCGCCCACGCGGTCGCCAGATCCGGCACCAGGATGCGCCACGAGACACCGTCGACCACGAGGTGGTGCACGACGATCAGCAGCCGCCCACCGCCCGACGCGGATTCGAGCCACACCACCTGCATCATCTCGCCCGCGGACGGGTCGAGACGATCCTCGGCCGCGTCGAGCTCGGCGCGGACGGTGTCGGCGAAGGCGTCTGTGCCGGGCGCCGCGTCGACCCGGATGCGCCGGATCAGCCACTCGGCGTACACCGAACCTGCCGGCGGCACGATCATGCGGTGCTCGCCGGGACGGATCCGGGCCCGGAGCATGTCGTGCCGATCCAGGACCGCCTGCACTGCACCGGTGAGCGAGGCGTCGTCGAGCCCCTCCGGCGCGGTCAGCAGCGCCGCCTGCGAGAACCGGTCGTGGTGTCCGCCGCGGTCGAGCAGCCAATGGGCGACGGGCAGCAGTGGCACGTCCCCGACGCCGCCGCCGTCGAGTTCGGCCAGGGTGGCGGTGTCCGCCCCGCTCTGCGCCACCCGGGCGAGCGCCTCGACCGTCTTGTGTTCGAACACGTCCCGGGGTGTGAAGTGCAGTCCCGCAGCCTTCGCCCGCGACACCAGTTGGATCGACATGATCGAATCGCCGCCCAGCCCGAAGAACGAGTCGTCGACGCCCACCGAGTCCAGCCCCAGGACCTCGGCGAAGAGGTCGGCCAGCTGTCGTTCGCGTTCGGACCGCGGAGCGCGTCCCGCCGTGCGGGCGCCGAAGTCGGGCGCGGGCAGTGCCCGCCGGTCCAGCTTGCCCGCCGGACCGAGCGGGAGCGCGTCGAGCACCATCACCGCGGACGGAACCATGTACGACGCGAGGAACGTGCCGACGAACTCGGTGACGTCGGCGGGGTCGACCGCGGCGCCGGCTTCGGGCACCACGTACCCGACGAGTCGACTCGCCGGCCCGGATCCGTCGACCGTGACGACGGCACGCGCCACCCCCGGGAACCGGCGCAGGGCGGACTCGATCTCGCCGAGCTCGATGCGGAAGCCGCGGACCTTGACCTGGAAGTCGGTGCGGCCCAGGTACTCCAGCTGTCCGGAGCCGTTCCAACGGACCAGGTCGCCGGTGCGGTACATGCGACTGCCCGGGTCCCCGAACGGGTTCGCGACGAAGCGTTCCCCGGTGGTACCGGGACGGGCGTGATAGCCACGCGCCAGGCCGCTGCCGAGAACGTACAGCTCCCCCGGCACCCCGGCAGGCACCGGATGCAGCCGCGCATCGAGCACCACGAGCGACGTGCCCAGCGGGGGACGTCCGATCGTGACCGGGACGCCCACCGCGAGCGGTTCGCTGATGCTCGCGACGACGGTGGCCTCGGTCGGCCCGTACGCGTTGAACATCCGACGGCCCGGCGCCCACTGAGCCACCAGTTCGGGCGGGCACGCCTCGCCTCCGGTGGCGACGCACTCGAGCGCCGTCAGACCGGCGGGGTCCACCGAGGCGAGCGCGGCCGGCGTGACGAACGCGTGCGTGACGCGGTTCTCGCGCAACAGGTCCCGCAGCTCGTCGCCGCCGAGGACCGTGGGCGGCGCGACGACCATCGTGGCGCCCGAGCCCACCGCGAGTAGCAACTCGAGGATCGAAGCGTCGAAGCTGGGCGACGAGAAGTGCAGGGTCCGCGAGCGCGGTGTGATGCCGAACCGGGTCCGCTCCTCGGCCGCGAAGTTCGCGAGGCCGCGGTGCGAGACCACGACACCCTTGGGAATGCCGGTGGAACCGGACGTGTAGATCAGGTACGCGGGGTCGTCGAGCCGGACCGGTCGCACCCGGTCGGTGTCGGTGACCGGCCCACCGGGCTGGCGCTGCATCCGATCCCGGACGGCACTGTCGTCGAGCACGAGCCACTCCGTGACGGGCGGCAACGCGTCGCGGTGCCCGTGCACGGTGAGCCCGACGACGGCCCCGGAGTCGGTGAGCATGTGTTCGATGCGGTCCGCCGGATAGTTGGGGTCCACCGGGACGAACGCCGCACCGGTCTTGGCGACCGCCCACGTCGCGGTCACCGACTCGAGGGACCTGGCCAGTGCCAGTGCGACCACCGACTCGGGCCCGAGGCCGCGGGCGATCAGCAACCGCGCCAGCCGGTCCGAGTCCGCGTCGAGCTGCCGGTAGCTGAGTTCGCGTCCCTCGAACACCACCGCGGTGGCGTCGGGATCGACGACCCCGGCCGTCGCCAACAGCTCGGGCAGAGTCCGTGCGGGCACCCCCGCGCCGCCGCTCACCGGGGCGATCGCGGCCCGCTCGTCCGCCGTCAGCAGGTCGACGTCACCCACCCGGACGGCGGGATCGGCGGTGACGGCGCGCAGGACGGCACCGAACCGTTCGGCGAGGCGGGTCACGGTCGCCGGATCGAACAGGTCGGTCGCGTAGGTGAATCCGGCTGCCACCCCGGCCGGTTCACCGGACTCGGTGAACTCCTCGGTGAGAGTGAGTTGCAGATCGAAGTTGGTGGAATCGGTGCCGGTGTCGACGACGGTGACCGTCAGGCCCGGCAGCTCCAGTCGTGGCTGCTCGTTGTTGCGGAACTCGAGCATCACCTGGAACAACGGCGAGTGCGCGGTGGAACGCTCCGGTGCCAGCGCATCCACGAGGCGCTCGAACGGCACGTCGGCGTTGTGGAACGCATCGAGGTCGCCGTCGCGGACCGCGGCGAGCAACTCCGAGTAGGTGGCGGCGGGATCGAAGTGGCTCCGCAGCACCAGTGTGTTGACGAACATGCCGACCATGTCGTCGAGGGCGGCCGCACCGCGGCCCGCGATCGGTGTGCCGATCGCGACGTCGTCGGTGTCGCCCAATCGGGCCAGCAGGGCTGCCAGCGCCGCGTGTACCGCCATGAACACGGTCGCGTTGTGGGTACGGGCGACGGCGGTGAGCCGACGGTGCACGTCGGGTCCGAGCCGGAACCCGTGGACCGCGCCGCGGAGCGTACGTTCCGACGGCCGCGGCCGGTCGGTGGGCAGATCGAGGACCTCCGGCAGTCCGTCGAGGGTGCGCGCCCAGTACTCGAGTTGCCTGGACAGCACGCTGTCCGGATCGTCGGTGCCGCCCAGCACCTTCTGCTGCCACAGTGCGTAGTCCGCGTACTGGACCGCGAGCGGTGTCCAGTGCGGGGCCCGGTCCTCGGTGCGGGCGATGTAGGCGCTCATCACGTCCCGCGCGAGCGGTGCCAGCGAGAACCCGTCGGCGCAGATGTGGTGCACGACGATCACCAGTACGTGGGTCTGCGGGCCCACGCGCAGAAGCAGCGACCGCACCGGCGGGGCGACCGTGACGTCGAACCCGCGTCCGGCGAACTCGGCGACCCGTTCCGCGACGTCCTGTTCGGCCACCGACTCCGGCTCCAGGTCCGGTGCGACGGCCGCGGTCGGAACGATCACCTGGACCGGTTCGCCGTCGATCATGGGGAACCGGGTGCGCAGCGACTCGTGCCGGTCGAGGACATCGGCGACGGCCGCGCGGAGCGCTCCGCGATCGAGGTCGCCGTCGAGGCGGACGGGCAGCACCACGTTGTACGCGGCGGAGCTGGTGTCGAACTGGTTGATGAACCACATCCGCTTCTGCGCCAGCGACACCGGGACGGCCGCGGGCCGTTCGGCGGGCGCGAGCGGTGCCCGCTCGGACCCGCGCATCCCACCGGACTCGATGCGCAGCGCGAGAGCGGCCACGGTGGGGGCGTCGAACACGTCCCGCACCCCGATGTGCGCGTCGAGCGCGTCGTTGACGCGCGCCACCAGCCGCGTCGCGGTCAGCGAGTTGCCGCCGAGGTCGAAGAAGCTGTCGTACACACCGATCCGCGTGGTGCCGACGAGTTCGCCGAAGATCAGTGCGAGGATTTCCTCGACCGGGCCACGAGGTGCCACGAACTCGGCCTCGACGGAACCGAATTCGGGAGCCGGCAACGCCCGGCGGTCCAGCTTGCCGGTCGAGCCGAGCGGGAACTCGTCGAGCACCAGGATCTGCGACGGCACCATGTACGCGGGCAACGACTCGGCGAGGGACTCCCGCAGTGCCGCCGGCTCGAGTTCGACGCCCGGATCGGCGATGACGTACCCGACGAGCGCCTCCCCCACGAGCTCGTCGCGGCGCACCACGACGACCGCCTGTGCCACACCCGGTCGGGAGAGCAGTGTGGCCTCCACTTCGCCGAGTTCGATCCGCAGCCCGCGCAGCTTCACCTGGAAGTCGGTGCGCCCCAGGTAGTCGAGGGAGTAGTCGAGGTGTCCGGCCTTGCGCCAGCGGACCAGGTCGCCGGTGCGGTACAACCGGGTGCCCGGAGCGCCGAACGGGTTCGCGACGAAGCGTTCCGCGGTCAGGTCCGGACGTCCCACGTAGCCGCGGGCCAGCTGGACACCGGCCAGGAACAGCTCGCCCGGCACCCCGACCGGCGCCGGATGCAGGCGGGCGTCGAGCACGTACACCTGGGTGTTCCAGACGGGCGTGCCGATCGGGACGGAAACGGTGTCGGCGGCGGTGTACTGCCGGTAGGTGACGTCGACGGCGGCCTCGGTGGGGCCGTACAGGTTGTGGAGTTCGGCGCCCGCCGGACCGACGAACTCGGCGAACGCCTCCGCGGTGCTGGGTGGGAGCGCTTCACCACTGCAGAACACGGTGCGAAGTGACCGGCACTGCACCGGGTCGGCGCCGACGACGAACGCGGCGAGCATCGACGGCACGAAGTGGGCGACGGTGACACCCCGGTCGTGGATCAGCTGCGACAGATAAGCCGGGTCGCGGTGCCCCTCGGGCAGCGCGATGGCCAGGCTCGCGCCGTTCTGCAGCGGCCAGAAGAACTCCCACACCGAGACGTCGAAGGTGGCGGGGGTCTTCTGCACGACGACATCGGTGCCGGTGAGGTGGTACCGGTCCTGCATCCAGGCCAGCCGGTTCACGATCGCGCGGTGGCTGACGGCGACGCCTTTGGGCCGGCCCGTCGAGCCCGACGTGTAGATCACGTACGCGACGTGGTCCGGGCGGAGGGCGCCTACCCGCTCCTCGGGACGGATCGGGCCGTCGCCGCGGCCGGCGAGGTCGAGACTGTCGATCTCGAGCACGTCGATGTCGGTCTGCAGACCGGCACGGTCGCGGCGGGTGGTCAACACGCACGCCGGGGCGGCGCTCGCGAGGACGTACTCGGTACGGGCGGCGGGGTGGTCCGGGTCGAGGGGGACGTACGCGCCGCCCGCCTCGGTCACCGCGTACATCCCGATCAGCAGGTCGAACGACCGCCGCATCGACAGTGCCACCCGGCTCTCCGGACCCACGCCGCGTGCGATCAGCTCACGCGCGAGGCGTCGGGCGCGGGAGGCGAACTCCGCGTAGGTGAGCTGTTCGTCGCCGAACGTGAGGGCGACCGCGTGCGGGGTGCGTCGGGCCTGGGCGTCGAACAGATCGGTCAGCGTCGCGTCCGGCACCGAGTGCGCGGTGGCGTTCCACTCGTCGAGGACGAGTTCGCGCTCGCCGTCGACGAGGACGTCGATGTCGCCGACCCGGACCGCCGGATCGACGCTGACCGCCTCGAGGATCCGCAGGTAGCGTTCCGCGAGGGCGGCGACCGTGTCGGGATCGAACAGGTCTGTCGCGTAGGACAGCGTGGCCTCGATCGGGCCCGGGCGGCCCTCCTCGTCCGATTGTTCGGTCAGGATCACCTGGAGATCGAATTTAGCTGTGCCGGTGTCGATCTCGTCTACCTCGACGGCGAGCCCGGGCAGTTCGAGCCGATTACGCTCGGATCCCTGCAACACCAGCATCACCTGGAACAGCGGCGAGTACGCCTCCGAGCGGGGCGGGTCGAGCACCTCGACCAGACGCTCGAACGGCACGTCGGTGTTGCCGAGGGCCGCCAGGTCGGTGGTGCGGGTGTGCGCCAGCAGATCGCTGAACGTCCCGCCGTGGTCCACCCGGCTGCGCAGCACGAGGGTGTTGACGAACATGCCGACCAGGTCGTCGAGTTCGGCCTCCCCGCGACCGGACACCGGTGAGCCGATCGTGACGTCGGTCGCGCCGCTGGCGCGGGCCAGCAGCACGGCCAGGGCCGCGTGCAGGACCATGAACAGGCTCGCCTCGTACTCGCCGGCCACCTCCAGGAGACGGCGGTGCAGGTGCGGGGCGATGGTGCAGCTCACCGTGCCGCCGCGCATCGACTGCTGCGGCGGCCGGGGGCGGTCGGTGGGCAGTTCCAGCAGATCGGGTGCCCCGGTCAATTCGTCGCGCCAGAAGGCGATCTGACGGGCAGCGAGGCTGCGCGGGTCGTCCTCCGCGCCGAGCAGTTCCCGCTGCCACACCGCGTAGTCGGCGTACTGCACCGCGAGCGGCGGCCACGCCGGTTCGGTGCCGGCCGCGCGGGCCCCGTAGGCGACCATGACGTCGCGCGCGAGCGGCGCCATCGACAGTCCGTCCGCCGCCACGTGATGCGCAACCAGGGCGAGCACGTGCTCGGTGGGGCCGAGCCGCCACAGATGTGCCCGTACGGGCAGCTGCACGGAGACGTCGAAGGGTGCGGTCGCGACGCCCTGGAGGCGCTGTGGCAGCTGCGTCTCGGTGACGTCCTCGGGCTCGAGGTCGAGCGCCGCGTCGGCGACCGAACGCACCTGTTGCACCGGGCCGTCGGAGGTGTTCGGAAACACCGTGCGCAGCGTCTGGTGGCGTTCGACTACGTCGGCGAGCGCGCCGCGGAGTGCGGCAACGTCCAACGGGCCGCTCAGCCGGACCGCGATCGGGATGTTGTACGCGGCCGATCCCGGGGCGAGCTGATTGACGAACCACATCCGCTGCTGCGCGAGAGAGACCGGCACCGGTCCGGTGTGGTCGCGCGGCACCAGTGGCGGGCGTGCGCCGTGGCCCGGTCCGGCGGCCTCGACGCGTGCGGCGAGCGCCCCCACGGTCGGTGCCTCGAACAGGTCGAGGACCGAGAGTTCGGTCCCGAGGGTCGCATTGATGCGGGCCACGATCCGGGTCGCGGTCAGCGAGTTGCCGCCGAGATCGAAGAAGCTGTCGGTGGTGCCGATGCGCTCCACGCCGAGCAGTTCGGAGAACACCCCGGCGATCTTCTTCTCGTCCAGGGTGGCCGGCGCGTGGAACTCGCCGGTGCCCACGTCGAACCGGGGCTCGGGCAGGGCCCGGCGATCGAGTTTCCCGGCCGGGGTCAGCGGGAGCGAATCGAGCACGACGACGCTCGCGGGCACCATGTGCGGCGGCAGCACGTCCGCGGCGTGCGCGGTGACCTCGGACGCCAGATGCTCCCCGACGCCGGTCTCCCGGTTGCTCTCCGCCTGCACGTACGCCACCAGCAGCGTGTCCCCCGACGGTCCGACGAACCCGGTGGCGAGCGCGAACCCGACGTCGGGGTGCGACCGGAGGGCGGCCTCGACCTCACCGAGTTCGATCCGGTAGCCGCGGATCTTGATCTGGAAGTCGGTGCGACCCACGTACTCGAGCGAGTGCCGCCGACCGAACCGGCGCCAGCGCACCAGGTCCCCGGTGCGGTACATCCGGGTGCCGTCGAACGGGTTCGCCACGAAGCGTTCGGCAGTGGTCCCCGCCCGCGCGTGGTAACCGCGGGCCAGCCCCTCCCCGTACACGTACAACTCGCCGGCGACACCCGGCGGCACCGGCCGCAGCCGAGCGTCGAGCACCAGTACCCCGGTGCCGATGGGCGGGCAGCCGATCGTGACGTCCTGCCCCACCACCAACGGGTCGGACACACTCGACACGACGGTCGCCTCCGTGGGGCCGTACGCGTTGAACATCCGGTGCCGCGGCGCCCACTGTTCCACGAGATAGGGAGGGCAGGCCTCGCCGCCGGTCACCACGCACTCGAGCTCGGGCAACGCGTCCGCGTCGACCGATCCCAGCGCGGCCGGGGTGACGAACGCATGGGTGACCCGTTCGTCGCGCAGCAGCGCGGTCAACTCGGCGCCGCCGTAGACGGTCGGTGGTGCGATCACCATGGTCGCGCCCGCGCCGAACGCGAGCATCAGTTCGAGCACCGACGCGTCGAAGCTCGGCGACGAGAAGTGCAGCGTGCGCGAATCGGGCCGCACCCCGTAGCGCCGACGTTCGTCCTCGGCGAAGTTCGCCAACCCGCGATGAGTGACGGTGACGCCCTTGGGGGTTCCGGTCGACCCGGAGGTGTAGATCAGGTAGGCCGGGTTGTCGATGCGAACCGGGGCCGAACGGTCGGCGTCGGTGATCGAGTCGGGCGACCACTGGTGCACCTGTGCGCCGAATCCCGGATCGTCGACGACCAGGGCCGGCACGATGTCCGCAACCGCGGCCGCATGCGCGGCGACGGTCAGTGCCAGCGTCGCACCGGAATCGGTGAGCATGTGCTCGATGCGATCGGCCGGATAGTTCGGATCCACCGGTACGAACGCGGCACCGGTCTTGGCGACCGCCCACACCGACGCCACCGACTCGATGGAGCGGGGCATCGACAGCGCCACCACCGATTCCGGGCCGACACCCCGGGAGACGAGCAGCCGGGCCAGCCGATTCGAGTCCTCGTCGAGGGCGCGGTAACTCAGCTGTCGGCCCTCGTACGTCAGCGCCGTCCGCGTGGGGTCGGTGTGCGCGGCCGCGGCGAGGATCTCGGCGAGCGTGCGCGGCTCCACGCCGTCGCCGCCCCACACCCCGGACAGCTGTCGGCGCTCCTCCTCGGAGAGCAGATCGATGTCGGCGACGACCGTCGACGGATCCTCGAGCACCGCGTCGAGCACGCGCAGGAACCGCGCCGACAACGTCTCGATGGTCTCCGGATCGAACATGTCGGTCGCGAACGCGAACGACGCGTGGACACCGTCCGGGACCGCGTCCCCGGCAGCGTTGCCGGCGAAGCGTTCCTCCACCGTCAGCCGCAGATCGAGGGCGGAGATGTCCGGTCCGGTGTCGACGCCGCGCACCACCAGGCCGTCCTCGTCGAGATGCGGGGTGCGGCCGTCGAGGAACTCGAGCATCACCTGGAACAGCGGCGAGTGCGCGTTCTCCCGCGTCCGGTCCAGCGACTCGACCAGCTGCGCGAACGGTGTCTCGGCGTGCCGGAATGCAGCGGTGTCGGCGCGGCACACGTCGGTGAGCAGGTCGTCGAACGTCAGGCCCGGCGACAACCGGGTCCGCAACGTGAGGGTGTTGACGAACTCTCCTGCCGGGCTGCGGCCCGTCACCGGCGTGCCGATCGCGACGTCGTCGACGTCGGCCAGGCGTGCCAGCAGCACCACCAGCGCCGCATGGACGGCGGCGAACACCGTGCAGCCCCGGGCCTCGGACTGCGCGACGACGGCCCGGTGCACCGCCGCGGGGATCTCGAAGTCCACCCGGTCGCTGGCGAGGGCGCGCCGTGCCGGGCGGGGCCGGTCCGACGGCAGCGACAGGATGTCGGGCAGGCCGGCCAGCTCCCGCGACCAGAACTCGAGTTGCGCCGCGGTGCGCAACAATTGGGCGCCCACCACCGAACTCTCGGCGTGGATGTCGGCGACCCGCGTGTCGGCGGAGGCCTGCACGAACTCCTCCACCAGTTCGAGGAACCGGCGGTGGTGGGTGTGCAACGCTTCCTGCGAGTAGCGTCCGGGATTCGCCCGGAACTCCACGAATGTTCTTGTCGGACTGCCGCTCTGGAAGAAGTTGACGAGCAGGTCCTCGACCGGGCCGGAGGTGACGATGTGGTATTCGCCCTCGATGTCGCCGAGGGTCATCTTCTGGTGGAAGAGCATGACGTTGACCATCGGTCCGGCCAACCCGCGGGCGGTCCCGGTGAGACCGGCATCGCGGCGGATGTCCTCGATGCTGCACCGCTGATGCCGCAGGGCGCCCATCAGTTCCAGCTGGATCCGGCCCACGAGGTCGGCGACGGTGTCGTTGGGCAGGACCGTCGCACGCAGCGGTGCCACGTTGACGAGCATGCCGCCGGACCGCTGCAGCGGCGCCGTGGTGCGGGCCGAGACGGGCATGTTGACCAGCACGTCGGTGCGCCCGGTCATGCGGGCGAGGTAGCACGCGAAGGCCGCGATCAGCACGGCGGCCGGCGTGGCCTCGAGTGTCCGATCGGTGGAGTCGAGTGCGGTGATGACGGCCTCGGGCAGCGGTGCGCTCTCGAGCCGGCTCACCGCGGAGACCGGTGCGTCCGTCTCGGCCAGCGTGGACCCGGCCTCGATTCCGGCGATGTGGTCGGCCCAGTACTCACGATCGGCCTGGAAGCGACCGGACGCGCGATACTTCTGGTCGATCGCGAGGAGCTCGCGCAGATCGAGCGCCCGGTTCGGTTCCGGATCCCGGTGCTCGAGCGCGGCGGTGTAGAGCGCGGCGATCCGGTTCGCTACCGTCATGCCGCTGTACCCGTCGAGGGCGACGTGATGAATCCTCGTGTACCACAGATACTCTCGATCACCGACCTGCAGGATGGTCATGTCGATGAGGCGATCGCGGGTGAGATCGATCGGGACCGAGTAGTCGTGTTCCATCCAGGCGTGCGCGGCGGCCGTCGGATCCGGGTGATCGCGTAGATCGACCTGTTCGATGGATGTGTCGGTGTCGGGGTCGATGAACTGGTAAGGCTCACCGTCGACGTCGATCAGGTGCAGGAACGGCGACTGGAACTCCTCCGCAGCGGTGACCGCGCAGCGGCTCAGCAGGTCGACGTCCAAGTCGCCCTGGAGCGTGACGTACTGCGCGATGAAGATGGGGACCGCCGGCGTGAGTTGCTGGGCGAACCACATACTTCGCTGCACCGCGGAGAGCGGAAACGCTTCCGCGGGAAGAGCTGGTGTGCGGGAACCGTGACCGACCGGTTCCCGAGATCCTGACATCGTCATTTACACGCCCCCTGCGAGCAGAATGCCCTGGTTGCATCGGGACCACACCATATCAAGATCCACAACACGCACGGACGGTTTCCGGACCCGTGAAGGTTGCTCATATGGCCTGGTAGATAGTGGTATTTGACCCTTCGGTCCGGTTGGTCCCGGGCGGTGGTCCGGGGTCGGTCCGATGGGGGTCGCGGCGCTCGTCCCGCGCCTAGCCGAGCGACGAATCATGCTCCGATGCGACGACCGTTGCCGGCGGCCGCAGATCGGTCCAGTGCGCATCGATGTAGGCGACGCAGGCGCGGCGCGTGTCCCGGTCGTGCACTACGGCCCAGCCGGACGGAACGTCCGCGAAGGCGGGCCAGAGTGAATGCTGGTTCTCCTCGTTGACCAGCACCAGGTATTCGGCATCGGCGTCGTCGAACGGATTGGTCACCGTCTCACCTCTCGATCGTTGTCGACGAAATGTGATGCACACCATTCTTTAGTTCGACCGCCGGACGCTGGCTGTTACACCATGTTAGGCGCGCGAAAACGCCCCTGCACCGACATCGAGACGGTGCAGGGGCGTTTTCGGTGAATCCGCCGGGTGGATCAAGCTTCGCCCGGACCCCGCCGGGCGGTTTCCGTCACCGTCCGGTCGGTCTCTGGATCCGCGTGGCCGCCCGACGTGCTCCTCGAGCGACGCCCGCCGACGACCGCCAGGGCGAGCGCGACGAGCGCACCCAGGCTCAGGAGGTACTCGGGGATCGGTCCGAGTCGGGTGGCGAGGGTGGTCTCGGTGCGCAGCGACACCTCCGACACCAGGGCCGCCGGCACGAAGAGCTCCGACTGCTGCAGCACCGAGCCGTCGGAACCGATGATCGCGCTGACTCCGCTGGTGGCCGCCACGACGACGTCGCGCCGGTGTTCGACGGCCCGTACCTGCGACATCGCCAACTGCTGATAGGTCATCTCGGTGTCACCGAAGGTGGCGTTGTTGGTGGGCACGGCGATCAGTTCCGCGCCGTCCCGCACCGATTCGGTGAGGGCGCGGTCGAACGCGACCTCGTAGCACGTGGCGACACCCACCGGAATGCCGTCGGCGTGGACGACACCGTTGCCGTCGCCGGGCACGAAGTTGCCGGCCTTGTCGGCATACTCCGAGAAGAACCGGAAGAAGTCGCGGTACGGCAGGTACTCGCCGAAGGGCTGGATGATCCGCTTGTCGTGCCGCTCGCCCGCACCGGCGGACCCGTCCCACACGATGACGGAGTTGGTGGTGGTGCGGTCGGAGTTGACGAGCACGGCGCCGACCAGGATCGGCGCGCCCACCGCCTCGGACGCAGCGGTGATCTCCTCGGCCGCGTCGGCGTTCCGGAACGGGTCGATGTCCGACGCGTTCTCGGGCCACACCACCAGGTCCGGCTGCGGCTGCCGGCCGGCGGCGACGTCGTCGGCCAGCTCGAAGGTGCGCCGCACGTGGTTGTCGAGCACCGCGCGACGCTGCGCGTTGAAGTCGAGGCCGAGCCGGGGCACGCTGCCCTGGATCGCGGCGACGGTGACGGTTCGGTCGCCGTCCGCATCGGCGTGCACGTAGGGCACGGTGGCCACGGCCACGATCGAGGCGCCGCACGCGACGAGGACCGGACCTGCGAGGGCCCGCAACGGCCGGCGGCGCCACGCCGTGAAGGCGACGGCCGCCAGGCCCGTCCCCGTGACGGCCACCCCGAAGCTGAGCAGCGGCGCACCGCCGAGCGCGGCCAGCGGAAGCAACCAGCCCTCCGGCTGGCCGAATGCCAGCCGGCCCCAAGGGAATCCACCGAACGGCAGCGACGATCGGAGCCATTCGGTGAGGCTCCACACCGCCGCGACCGCGACGGCCAGGACCCAGATCGGTGCCCGTAGGCGCGTGACGAGGACCGCGGCGAGGCCGAACAAACCGATGAAGACCGACTCGGCCGCCGCGAGCGCGAGCCACGGCAGCGGGCCGACGTAGACGCCGATCCACGGCAGCAGCGGGACGAGGAAACCGAGACCGGCTAGATAGCCGTAGCCGAACCCGGCACGCAGCGTGCGCCCGCCGCAGCCGTAACCGGTGAGGACAGCGGTGAGCAGGGCGATGCCGACCGGGGCGAGGAACCACAGTGGTCGCGGCGGGAAGCTCGCGAACAGCAGCAGGCCCGAAGCGACGGCGAGTGCGGCGTCGCGTGCGGTCGCCGTCAGGGCAGACCGGTCACGCTTCATGGACGGTGACTCCGCGATGCACCGAACGCAGGCACACCGGCACCGGGGCGTCGTCCTCGAGGCGAGGCAGCGCCGGCACCCGGGAGCGGGGATCCGTCGACCAGCGCTGGACGGAGTCCTGGGGAGCGGACACGACCAGTTCGTCGGCGTCCCACACCACGTAGGACGCGGGAGCCCCCGGGTTCAGGGTGCCCGCCATACCGTCGCGGACACCGCCCGCCCGCCACGCGCCGCGCGTCGCCGCGGAAAACGCCGCGCGCGGCGACACCCCGCTGCCCGGAGTGCGGTGGTTGACGGCGGCGCGGAGCATCGCCCACGGTTCGACGGGAGTCACCGGCGCGTCGGAGCCGAAGGCCAGCGACATGCCCGTCGACGCGATGGGGGCGAACGCGTTCATGCGCGCGGCCCGCTCGGCGCCGAGGCGCTGCGCGTACATGCCCTCGGTGCCGCCCCACAGGGCGTCGAACACGGGTTGCATGCTGGCGATCACGCCCCAGCTGCCGAGCAGGGCGGCCTGCTCGGGGGTCACCATCTCGAGGTGCTCGAGCCGGTGGCCGCGCGCGGCGACGGCAGGTCCGCCCAGTTCGTTCGCGACGGTCTCGAACGCCGCGACGGCGGTGCGGATCGCGGCGTCGCCGATCACGTGGAAGCCCGCCTGGATCCCGGCAAGGGTGCAGGCGCGCACGTGCGCCGCCACCGCGTCGACGTCGAGGTAGCGGTTCCCGTGACGGCCGGCGCAATCGTGGTACGGCTCGACCAGTGCGGCCGTGTGGGACCCGAGCGCGCCGTCGACGAACAGGTCGCCGCCGAGGGCGTCCGCGCCGGCGTGGGCCAGTAGCTCGGTGGCCTCCTCCGCAGTGGTGACCGCCTCACCCCAGTAGCCGCGGACCTCGACCCCGTGCGTGAGCGCGAGCAGTTCGCGGAAGTCGGTGAGGCCGCCGATCGCGGGACCGCCGCACTCGTGGACGGCGACGACGCCCCGGGCCGCACAGTGGTCGAGGGCCGCACGGCGGGCGCTCGCGCGCTGCGTCTCGGTCAACAGTGCCCGGGCCCGGTCGCGGACCAGGTGGTGGGCGTCGGCGGAGAGCGCACCGTCCGGCGTGAACCCGGTGGCCGCGGTCAGGTCCGGCGTCGCGGCACGCAACGGCGTCGAGCACAGCGCGGAATGCGCGTCGACGCGGCTGAGGTACACCGCCCGGCCGGGTGCGGCGGCGTCCAGATCTGCAGTGGTCGGGGCGGTGTCGGGCCACGTGCTGTCGTCCCAGCCCTGGCCCCAGACGACCGCGTCGTCGTGCTCGCTCGCGAAGCGCCGCAGCAGCTCCAGGCATTCGGACCGGTTGCGGGCTCCCCCGAGGTCGAGGCCCGTCAACTGCAGGCCGAGCGCGGTGACGTGGACATGGGTGTCGACGAAGCCGGGAGTGACGAACGCGCCGTCGAGGTCGATCACCTCGGCGTCCGGGTGCAGGGCACGGCCCGGACGGTCCTCGCCGGTCCAGACGACCGTGCCGTCGGTGACGGCCATCGCGGTGGCGTCGGGGGCACTGGGACTGTAGATGCGGCCGCCGACCAACAGTTGGGTACTCACGAGCATCCAGTCTGCCTGCTACGGCAGGGCGCGGGGTCCCTGGGTCGGGGTGTCGGAGCCGAAGTCCGGGTCCGCGTCCACGACTTCGCCGTCGATGACGGTTCCACGCCGTGCACCTGCCGTGCGGGATGCGAACTCGACGCCTGCCAAGGTCACGTTGGCGCGCTTGCCGGCGAGCAAGACCGCGACCGGGCGCAGCGCCCATCGGGTGGGCGGCAGCAGCATGAGCAGCCCCAACACTGAGGTCACCAGCCCCGGCACGAACATCAACACGGAGCCGGCCGCAACCATCGCGCCGTCGGCGACCGCTCCGGTCGGCGACGTCTCCCCTCGGGTGGCTCGGCGGAAGCCGGCCATGACGGCGCGCCACTGCGACTTCACCAGCACCATGCCGACAGCGGATCCGGCGATGAGCAGCAGCACGGTCCACAGGACGCCGATCGTGCTGCCCACCCAGATCAGCACACCGACCTCCACGACGACGTAGAGAACGAACAGTGCGGCGATCATCGGTTGATCCTTTCGGTGGCGCGGACCGCCGGGGGCGGCGGAATGCTCTGTCTGCTCAACGATCGGCGACCCGAAAATGCTCCCACGTCCGCTCGCCGGCATCGGAGTCGATGCGGTAACGGTCTAACCCTAAAGTTGACGTAGAGACTTCCGGCGTGGTGCAGTACCAGGACAGATCGGCTGGGAGGGCTGGTCACTCAGGGAGGAGTTCACATGTCACGACGCTTCGGGCGCACCGCCGCACGCCGTCTGGCCGTCCGTGTCACCGCCACCGTTGCGGCCGCCGCCGCGGGAGCCGTCGTGTTCTCGGGCGTGGCGAATGCCGCGCCTGCACCGGCCGCGCCGCCGTCGCTGCAGACGCTCCTCGGCGATCTGACCAAGAACGTCCCGCTACCCCAGGATCTGTTGGGAGGGCTGCTCGCCACGCCCGGCGTCACCGAGGTCATCGAGGGAGTGACGGGCCAGGAGGTGGGCACCACCACCGCGAAGGACTTCCTGTTCCCCGCCCCGACGTTCGGTTGCGGTGTCGCCGACAATCCGATGACGGTGACGGTCGCGAGCGCGCAGTCCGGGCCGAACTTCCCCCTGCCCCCGTGGGTCGAACGCGGCCAGCTGCGTTTCCAGGCACTGCCGGCGCATCTCGGGATCCCGAAGAAGTCGGATCTGCAGGTCGCGTGGTTCAACACGACGACCCTGAAGGGCGGCGTGGTACCGCTCGACGACTCGATCGTGAACGTGCCGACGTTGTCGAAGACCGTCGAGACCGGTGAGGGCAACGTGCTGGCCGCGATGTTCGGGCAGGTGGGGTACGAGTCCGGCGTCACCTGCACCGCGCTCGGCACGGTGGGGCAGTTCACCGCGTAGCGTCTCGGAGTCGGAGTCCCCCGTCGAATCGGTGATTCGGCGGGGGACTTCTCGTTTCGGCCGCACCGACTCAGGTGCCCGACGTCACTTCCTCCACCTCGTCGCAGCGGATCGTTCGCGCGGCCGCCGTCCACCGCGGCTCGCGGTCGATGCTCGTCGCCAGGCTGTTGATCATGAAGGTGAGCGTCATGTGGTCGGCGCTCACCGCAAGCGAGAGTCCGTCCTCCCGGGTACCGCCGAGGCGGTGGTGACTGCCACCGGGACCCGAGAACACGATGTCGACCGCGTCTGTTCGATCGGCCTCCGCGGATCGGATCCCCAGGGCCGCGCGCACCGCGAAGTCCCGTCCCGGTAACTCTCCCCCGCCGTCGTAGTCGGCGAAGTCGCTCGACTCCACCTCGTACTCCCAGTACTCTTCGCTGCCCCGCGAGTACGTGACGTGACGGCACGTCGTGGCACCCTCGGCGGGCAGAACCGCGCCGCCCGTCCACGAGATCCCGAGTTCCAGCCGACTGGCCGTGGCCGTGTCCGGATCCGGCAGGTCGAGCGCCCTACCGCCCTCCTGCCGAGTGAATCCCGCCTCGGACGAAGTGCGTTCGCCGTCGTCGCTGCTCGAGCACCCCGTGGAACCAGGGCCGCCGGCACCAGGACCGCCACGGTCGCGGCGAGCATCCGTCGAGCGTGTTTCCGCCTCCCCACCATGTATCCCAACGTAACCGAACGATTCGGGCATGCCCGGCATCCCTCTCAGTGGGAGCCTCCCTGGGAAGCGTCGCATCGGTGAGACAAGGTGACTTAACCGCGCCGCAGGGGCGTCGGACCCGAGAGGAGTGGGCATGACGTCGACGGCATCCGGCACGGACGTCGAGTCGGTCCTGTCCGACGTCCAGCGCAGGCTGCTCGTCGCGGCCGAACGCCTCTTCGCGGAGCGAGGTGTCGCGAACGTGTCGCTGCGCGAGATCGGCGCGGGCGCGCAGCAGCGCAACCATTCGGCGGTCCAGTACCACTTCAAGACGAAGGCGGCACTCATCCAGGCGCTGTACGACTTCCGTCTCGTCCCGCTGAACCGACGCCGCCTCGAGATGCTCGCCGCCCGCGACGAGCACACCTTCGAAGAACTGGTCGAGGCGTACATCCGGCCGCTGGGTGACGCGGTCGTCGAGACCGGCGGAGGCAGCTCGTACGCCCGCTTCGTGCACCGCTACCTCGGCGAGGGCGCCGGCGACTTCGAACCGTTCGACGACCGGCACAACAGTGGCGTCAAGGCCATCACCGCCGAGCTGCTCGTGCGACTCGGCGACCTCGACGAGTCGTACCGGATGGAACGAATCCAGCAGTTCAAGCGGTTGGTGACCGCTGTTCTCGCCGACGTGGAACGACGTCTCGAACATCGTCAGATCACCGGCGCCCAGGCCACGGTCGCGGTGGACACCCTCGTCGCGGGAGCCGCCGCCTACCTGCGGGCGCCCTGACCCGGTCGGCCTACCCCTTCTCCCCCGTCTTTCGACCGCGCCACCGCGTGCGGTCTCCCGCTGCCCGCAAGTTAAGTCACTCTGTCTTACACCGTGAGAGGAGTTTCGATGAAGCTTCGCCCCCACTCCCGTTCGACGGCTCTCGCCGCTGCCGGCGCCTCGGCACTGCTGCTGCTCACCGCGTGCGGTGGACCGTCCGCCGCGCAGTCGACCGAGCACGCCCTGATCGACCCCGCGCTGTCCACCGAACAGATCGCCGACCTGTCCGAGGAAGCCTTCTACTGGGGCCTCAACATCGCCGGCTACTACGAACTGCGGCACGTCTTCACCGAACTCGAGGGGCAACCGGCATACCGCGGTATCAACCGGGTCCAGCCACAGTTGAACCTGTTCGACGCGAAGACCCGCTACGCCACCACGGTGAACGCATCTACGCTGTACTCCGGCGGCGCCTTCGACATCTCCGACGACCTGATCGTGGTCGAGACCCCGGCGGTCACGGACGGCCGGTACTGGAGCGTGCAGGCCACCGACCAGAACGTCGAATGTTTCTTCAAGGCCGGCTCGCAGTTCACCGGAAATGCGCCGCAGCGGTATCTGATCGTCGGACCCGACTGGAAAGGGAAGCTGCCCAGCGGTTTCCGCGGCACCGAGATCATCCGCGCGTCGTCGAACTCGTTCACGCTGGCGGTCCGGGTGGCGGTGACGACCCGCGACGAACAGGACATGGCCGCGGCCCGGCAGACGGTGACCGGGGTGCTCGCCGCGCCGCTCGCGCAGTGGGAGGCGAACGGCGGCAGGGTTCCCCCGCTCGACCAGCAGCCGGTCGTCAAGGGCGCCTACCGAACCTTCCCGCGGATGGATCAGATCTCCGACATCGGCAAGTCGATGACTCCCATCGACTACCTGCAACTGCTGAGCCTGTCGATCAACGATCCGTCGCTGACCAGGCGCACCGACTCGGTCAAGGAGACCGACACGCTCGACCGGCTCGCGAAGTTGGGGCTGCGCGAAGGCACCATCTTCGAGCCCGAGGAGGTTTCGGCCGAGCAGAAGGCCGCCATCGAGGACGGTTTCACCCGTGCCCGCCGCGAGGCCAAGGACGCCTTCGAGTCCTCGCAGGTCGACATGAACGGTTGGCGCCTGCAGTCGAGCCTGTTCTTCGACGACCTCGACTACGTCGCCAAGGCCGGCGCCGACGACGTCGCCTGGGGCACCCCCGTCCCGTACGAGTCGCACACGATCGCCTACGTCTTCGACGACAGCGAGGGCCGTCCGCTCGAGGGCAAGTACGACTACACGCTCACCTTCGACGTGAACGATCTGCCGCCGACCACCGAGTTCTGGGAGTTGCCGGTGTACGACTCGGCCGGCTACTTCATCGACAACCCGGTGAACCGGTACAGCGCGACAAGTGAACTGCTGAAGGCCGGCGACTACGCCGTGGTCGACGGCAAGCTCACGTTCTATCTGCAGCCGGAGAGGCCCACCGATCCCGAGCAGGCCCGCAACTGGCTGCCGACCGCACCGTCGGACGGATTCCAGTTGGCGGCCCGGTTCTACGGGCCCACCGCGGGGCTGATCGACGGCGGGTATGCGATGCCGCGCATCGTCCGGTCCGGGGGCTAGTCGGCCCAGGCGCGGCGAGGGTGCCGGGGCGGACCTTCGTCGCGCTGCCGCGCTCTAGACTGACCCGGTGATCGTGACGCATGGCGGTGCCCGCCACTCGGACCGCGCCCCGCACGCGGTCGACGACGAATTCACCGCGCTCCCCCTGCGCGCCCTCGCCGACGCAGCGCTCGCAGTGGCTCGAGCAGCCGGAGCGGAGCACGCGGATCTTCGGGTGCACCGCACCGTCACGCAGTCGCTGCGCCTGCGGGACGGGCGGGTACAGGCGGTCGAGGACGGCACCGAGACCGGCTTCGCGGTCCGCGTGATCGTGGACGGCACGTGGGGATTCGCTTCCCACGCGCAGTTGACGTCGGACACTGCGGCCGCCGTGGCGGCGGAAGCGGTCCGGGTCGCTCGTGCGCTCCGCGCTCTCAACCGCGAACGGGTGGAGCTCGCGCCGGAACCGGTCTACCCGGGCGCGGTGTGGGTCTCGGACTACGTGACGGACCCGTTCACCGTGGCGACGGCCGACAAGGTGGCGCTACTCGGTGACTGGTCGCGCCGTCTGCTGGATGCGGACGGCGTCGACCACGTCACCGCGAGTTGCCTGCAGGTCAAGGAGCAGACGTTCTACGCCGACCTCGCCGGGTCGACGATCACCCAGCAACGCGTGCGGTTGCATCCGGAACTCGAGGCCACATCCGTCGACTCCGATGCCGGAACCTTCGAGACGATGCGCACACTCGCGCCGCCGGTCGGCCGGGGCTGGGAGTACCTCACCGGTGCGGGGTGGGAGTGGGACGCCGAACTGGCCGAGATCCCCGGCCTGCTGGTGGAGAAGGTCGCGGCCCCGAGCGTCGAGGCCGGCCCGACCGACCTCGTCATCGACCCCACCAATCTGTGGCTGACCATCCACGAATCCGTCGGGCACGCAACCGAGTACGACCGCGCCATCGGGTACGAGGCGGCGTACGCGGGAACCTCCTTCGCGACGCCGGACCTGTTGGGCACCCTGCAGTACGGCACCCCGCTGATGCACGTGACCGCCGACCGGACCGAACGGCACGGGCTCGCGAGCGTCGGATACGACGACGACGCGGTCGCCGCGCAGCGCTGGGACCTGGTGCGCGACGGCGTGCTCGTCGGCTACCAGCTCGACCGGGTATTCGCGCCGCGGCTGGGGCTGGACCGATCCAACGGTTGCTCGTACGCCGACTCCGCGCACCACGTGCCGATCCAGCGGATGGCGAACGTGTCGCTGCAGCCGGACCCGGGATCCGACCCGAGCACCGCCGACCTGATCTCCCGTGTCGAGAACGGGATCTACGTCGTCGGCGACAAGAGCTGGTCGATCGACATGCAGCGCTACAACTTCCAGTTCACCGGCCAGCGGTTCTTCCGGATCCGGAACGGCCGACTCGACGGCCAACTGCGCGACGTCGCCTATCAGGCCACCACCACCGACTTCTGGGGGTCGATGGAGGCGGTCGGCGGCCCGTCGACGTGGCGGCTCGGCGGCGCGTTCAACTGCGGCAAGGCGCAACCCGGGCAGGTCGCGGCGGTGAGCCACGGCTGCCCGTCGGCGCTCTTCCGCGGCGTCAACGTACTCAACACGCGGGTGGAGGGCGGGCAGTGACCATGACTCAGCCGGAGGGCGGCCGATGATCCCCGCGCAGGAACTGGTCGAGCGGGCCCTCGCGCTCTCGACGGTCGACGAGGCGATGGTGCTGGTCACCGACGCCGCAGAGGCGTCGCTGCGCTGGGCCGGCAATTCGATGACCACCAACGGGGTCTCGACATCCAGGTCGTGGACCGTGCTGTCCGTGATCCGCTCCGCCGACGGGTCCGCACGCGTCGGTGCGGTGACGTCGTCGACGGTCGACGCCGGTGCGATCGCCGACGTCGTGCGCGCCAGCGAGGACGCGGCCCGCTCGGCGCAGCCCGCCGAGGACGCCATGGACCTCCCGGCCGGGGACGGCGTCGGCGGCGTGGACTGGGCCGACGGTCCGGCGAGCCCGGGCGTCGAGGTGTTCGAAGGTCTGGTGCCCGGTCTCGCAGACGGTTTCGCGGGGGCCGACCGGCTCTACGGCTTCGCGCACCACCAGGTCCACTCCACGTGGCTCGGGACATCGGCGGGGGTGCGCCGCCGGTACACCCAGCCCACCGGGTCGATCGAGATCAACGGCAAGCGCGGCGACGCCAGCGCCTGGGTGGGTTCGGCGAGCCTCGACTTCACCGACGTGTCCGTGCCGAAGCTGCTGGCCGACCTCGACACCCGGCTGGGCTGGTCGGACCGAACGGTGGCGCTGCCGGCCGGCAGGTACGAGACGGTGCTGCCACCGTCGGCGGTGTCCGACCTGATGATCCCGCTGATGTGGGCGATGGAGGGCCGCGGCGCACAGGAGGGGCACACCGCGTTCTCCCGCCGGGGTGGCACCCGGGTCGGTGAGCGACTCACCGACATTCCGCTGACGCTCTATTCGGATCCACACGCCGACCGGTTGGGCTACACCCCGTTCGTCGCGACCACCTCCTCGTCCGACACGCTGTCGGTGTTCGACAACGGGATGGACGCCGGACGGGTCGACTGGATCCGGGACGGCGTGATCAACGCGCTCGCCTACCCGCGTGCGGCGGCCGCCGAGTTCGATGCGCCCGCCGCCGTTCCGGGTGACAACCTGCTGCTGACCGGCGGATCGGCGGCCACGCTCGACGACATGGTGGCGCGGACCGAACGCGGCCTGCTGCTGACGACGCTGTGGTACATCCGGGAGGTCGACCCCGCCACCGCACTGCTCACCGGTCTCACCCGCGACGGTGTGTACCTGATCGAGGACGGCGCGGTGACCGCCGCGGTCAACAACTTCCGGTTCAACGAGAGCCCACTGGATCTGCTGCGGCGGGTCACCGAGGTGGGCGCGACCGAGCCGACACTGCCCCGGGAGTGGAAGGACTGGTTCACGCGAACCGCGATGCCGCCGATGCGGATTCCCGACTTCCACATGTCCTCCGTCAGCCAGGCACAGTGAGGGTCCCGATGCCGACGATCTCCGACGACGACCGCTGTCCCTGCCTGTCCGGTGAGCAGTACGGCCGGTGTTGTGGCCGCTTCCATTCCGGGACGGCCGAGGCGCCCACCGCCGAACAGCTGATGCGGTCGCGTTACAGCGCGTTCGCCGTCGGCGACGAGGCCTATCTGCTGCGCACGTGGCACCCGGACACCAGGCCGAAACGGCTGGACCTCGACCCGGAGCAGGTGTGGCGCCGACTGGACGTGCTGACCACGTCGGGCGGCGGTCTCCTCGACAGCACCGGCACCGTCGAGTTCGTCGCGCACTATGTGGACCACGGGACACGCGGATCGATGCGCGAACACAGCACGTTCGTCCGCGAGGACGGACGATGGCTGTACGTGGACGCCGTGCAGTAGACCTCTAGAGAACAGGATCCTGTCATGCGTTTCGGACTCTTCGTGCCCCAGGGTTGGCGACTGGACCTCGTCGGCATCGATCCCGCCGACCAGTGGGGCGTGATGCGCGATGTCGCGCTGCGCGCCGACAACGGTCCGTGGGAGTCGATCTGGGTGTACGACCACTTCCACACCGTCCCGGAGCCCACCGACGAGGCGACGCACGAGGCGTGGTCGCTGATGGCGGCGTTCGCGGCGGTCACCGAGCGGGTACGGCTGGGACAGATGTGCACCGCGATGAGCTACCGCAACCCCGCCTACCTGGCGAAAGTGGCGGCGACGACCGATCTGATCTCCGGCGGACGGGTCGAGATGGGCATCGGCGGCGGCTGGTACGAGCACGAGTGGCGCGCCTACGGCTACGGCTTCCCGTCGGCGGGCGAGCGACTCGGCCGGCTCGACGAGGGTGTCCAGATCATGCGGCAGGCATGGTCCACCGGCGCCGCGACTCTGGACGGCAAGCACTACCAGGTGGACGGCGCGATCGTCCGCCCCCTGCCACTGCAGGACGGCGGCATCCCGCTGTGGATCGCCGGTGGTGGCGAGAAGGTGACGTTGAAGATCGCGGCGAAGTACGCGCAGTACACGAACTTCGACGGCACCCCCGAGGTGTTCGCGCACAAGTCGGAGATCCTGCGGCGCCACTGCGCGGAGGTCGGCACCGACTTCGACGCCATCACCCGGTCGGCGAACTACAACGTCGCGATCGGCCGCACCGAGGCCGAGGTACAGGACCGCCTCGAGGCGCTGCGGGCGCGGCTCGAACCGGTCGTCGGTGCCGAGAAGGCCGAGGCGTCGCTGAACGCGTTCCGCGGGCTACCGGCCGTCGGCACGCCGGAGCAGATCGTCGAGAACCTGACGGCGCTGAAGAAGCAGGGCCTCGAGTACGCGATCTTCTACGTCCCCGAGGCGGCGTACGACCCGTCCGGTCTCGAACTCCTCGAGAAGGAAGTGCTGCCGCATCTGATGTGAGCGCTTGACGGGAGCGAGTAGCGTCCACAGCAGAGGGGCCTGCTGTGGTGTGGTTCGACGCGGACGGTTACTGGCTGTCGCGGCTGCTCTTCAAGGAGGGGCTCGCCGCCATCTATCTTGCTGCCTTCCTCGTGGCGGTCAATCAGTTCAGACCTCTCGTCGGCGACGACGGGATGCTGCCGATCCGACGGTTCCTGGCCGGCAGCCGTTGGCAGCGTTCGCCGAGCATCTTCCACCTGCACTACTCCGACCGGTTCTACGCGATCGTGGCGTGGTCCGGGGTGGTGCTGTCTTCGCTCGCGCTGCTCGGGCTGGTGGACCGGTTGCCGCTTCCGCTGTCGATGCTGGGCTGGCTGTTGCTGTGGGGGCTGTACCTGTCGATTGTCAACGTCGGCCAACTCTGGTACGGGTTCGGGTGGGAGTCGCTGCTGCTCGAGGTGGGATTGCTCGCGGTGTTCGTCGGGAACTGGGACACCGCCCCGCCGTTGCTGACGCTGTTGTTGCTGCGGTGGTTGCTGTTCCGGCTCGAGTTCGGTGCCGGCCTGATCAAGATCCGCGGCGACCCGTGCTGGCGGGATCTGACGTGCCTGAACTACCACCACGAGACCCAGCCGATGCCTGGGCCGCTGAGCTGGTACTTCCACCACCTGCCGCGGCCGCTGCACAAGATCGAGGTGGCTGGCAACCACTTCACGCAGCTGATCGTGCCGTTCTTCCTCTTCGCTCCGCAGCCCGTCGCGGGCGGCGCGGCCGCGATCATGGTGGTCACCCAATTGTGGTTGGTGGCGAGCGGGAACTTCGCGTGGCTCAACTGGCTCGCGATCGTGCTCGGACTGTCGGTGCTGCCCGACGGGTTCTGGGAGTTCGTGCTCCCGGTGTCGTCGCCGTCGGAGATTGCGTCGTCACCGCCGTGGTTCGTCAGTGTCGTGGTGGCCTTCACGCTGGCGATTGCGGCGCTGAGCTATCGGCCCGCCCGCAACCTGTTCTCGAGCCATCAGATGATGAACGCGTCGTTCGATCCGTGGCATCTGGTGAACACGTACGGAGCGTTCGGCCACATCACCCGTGTCCGACGCGAAATCGTCGTCGAGGGCACCACCGACGAACACATCACCCCCGACACCGAGTGGCGTGAATACGAGTTCAAGGGCAAACCCGGCGGATTGCGTCGCCGTCCCCGCCAGTTCGCGCCCTACCACCTGCGGCTGGACTGGCTGATGTGGTTCGCCGCGATCTCCTCCGGTTACGCGGCCTCGTGGTTCGGCGGATTCGTCACCCGCCTGCTCGCGGGCGACGACGCGGTGCTGAAGCTCCTGCACCACAATCCGTTTCCCGACGCTCGCCCGGCGGTGATCCGGGCGCGGATGTACCGCTACCGCTTCACCACGCCCGCCGAACGCCGGGAGACCGGTGCGTGGTGGCACCGGACCCTCGAGGGCGAGTTCATGCCGCCGGTGTCGCGGCGTGATGCGCGTTGAGGAACGGGTTCCCGGCCGCGCGCACCCAACTCACGCTAATGACAGTTAGCGCCATCATCGAATCGTGAAGTCGGAGGGGCAATATCGCCACAACACTCCGGTGAGGGCTCCGCCATGGACATGAGGTCATTACGTCACTGTGACGGCATGGGGCACCGCACCCGGACATACGGAACTGTCGGTACCCCTCGGTAGGCTCAGTCGTCGACACGAGAGGAGCACGGGTGTGAGTGAAGAGGTCGACACGGTCCGTGTCGTGCCCGCTCTGCCTGCCGTTCCCGAACGCCCGACGGCATCGACCGGGCCCGGACTCGAGCCCGCCGTCCCGGTGCTGTCCGCGTCCGCCGAGGCCCGGATCGTGGCCGCTCTCGAGCAGCGGCACTCCCCGTCGACCGCCCGGAACTATCGCACGGACTGGGACAAGTTCCGCAGCTGGTGCGCGGAGCGCGGGCACGTGCCGATGCCGGCGCACCCGCACACCGTCGCCGACTATCTCACCGAGCACGCCGATCGGCGCGCCGGCACCGGCGAACGCAGGTACGCGACGAACACGCTCACCCGATGGGTGGCGTCGATCAACTACTGGCACCGGGCGTGCGCCCGCCCCGCGCCCGGGCAGGCCCAGATCGTCAAGGACACATTGGCCGGCCTGCGTCGCACCTACGCCGCGGCCGGGGAACGCCCGACCAAACGCGTCGCACCCCTACTGGGGGACGAGATCAGCTACATCCTCGCCGCGATGCGGCAGAACGCCGAGACGTGGCAGGACCGACTGCGTGAGCGCCGCGACTCGGCGGTCATCTTGATCGGCTTCCTGGGCGCCTTCCGCCGCGCCGAGCTGTCCGGCCTGCAACTGCGCGACATCACCCTGCACCCCCAGGACGGGCTGCACATCCTGGTGCGGCGATCGAAGACCGACCAGGTGGGCGGCGGCATGGTCAAGGCCACCCCGTTCGCGGTCGGGCACCGCGCCTGCCCGCCGTGCGTTTACCGGCGGTGGCTCGACGTCGTTCTCGCTCACCATCGGGGTGGCCGCGTCGGCATCGCCGAATTGCTGGGCGCCCCCGACACGTTCCGCACGCACGTCTGCCACGTCCCCTACCCCGACCTCGGCCCCGAACTCGCGACCGCGCCGGTGTTCCGGCCGCTGCGCGTGAACGGGAACATCGGCGACAGCGCCCTCACCGGGCAGGGCATCCACGGCGTGATCCGCCGCGCCGCCGCCGACGCCGGACTCTCCCCCGCCAAGATCGCGAACCTCGGCGGGCACTCCCTGCGTGCCGGGTTCGTCACCCAGGCGTTCCGGAACGGCGCGCAGGCCCACGAAGTGATGCGGCAGACCGGGCACAAGAATCCCGCCACCCTGGAAATCTATGCCCGCGAACACAATCCGCTCACGGGGAACGCGGTCGCCGGCTTCGAGATCTGATCGACCGTCGATCGGACGCTGTCCAGTTGAGAAGCGCGGTCGGAGCGTTGTGAACGTTCACACCCGAACGACCTTCCTGACCAGGCACCACCGAGGTGCGGCCCTTGTCCTGGGAAACCGCGGCGATCACCGCCGCATGCGGAGACGAGTTCGTTTCAGGTCGCTCGTGTGGCGGTGAGGAGCCTGGATCCCCAGTCCTTCATGAGGTCGGTGGCTTCGGGTGGTCCGTGCACGACGAACGGTGCGCCGATCGAAACGAGGCAGAAAGCTGCCCAGTCCAGGGATTCGGCGGCGATATGGACCTCACACGATCCGGGGTCGATGGCGGTGACCGTGCCGTAGTGGACGATTTCGGCTCTGACACGTTCGGCGGAGACATGGATGGTGGCGTGCACCCGGTACCTCGACGGCATCGACCTGATTCGGTCGCGGACATATTCCACCGGATCGCCGCCGGGCAGGCTGCGCGGCGCGAATCGTGCGCCGGTACGGCGTGGTTGCGCGATCCGGTCGATCCGGAAGGTACGCCAATCGGTGCGATCGAGATCCCAGGCCACCAGGTAGAGGCGGCTTTCGACATTGACGATCTGATGCGATTGAACGGTGCGATGCGAAATGGCCGCGCCGCTGCCGCGGTAGGAGAACGAGACGGTCTCGGCGTCCCGGCACGCCAGCGCGAGCGTGGTCAATGCGGTGACATCGTCGATCCTGGCCCGGTTGTACCTCTCGCCGGCGGGGGTCACGACGGTCCGCAGACTGTCGATCCGGCGACGGATACGAACGGGGAGGACCTGGACGATCTTGGCCATGGCGCTCACCGCGGCTTCCGCAGAGGCGGGATGGACACCGGTGGCGATCTCCTTCAACCCCAGCACCGTCGCGGCGGCCTCCTCCTCACCCAGCACCAGTGGCGGCAGGCAGGCACCCGGACTGAGCTGGTAGCCGCCGCCGGTGCCGCGCGTCGTGACGATCGGATAGCCGATCTCCTGGAGACCGAGTACATCGCGGCGGACGGTTCGCTCACTGACGTCGAGCCGGCGGGCCAGGTCGGCACCGGACCAGTGGCGACGGCTCTGCAGTAGACCGAGAAGCGCAAGGGTTCGAGTACTGGTGGACACACCCCGAGGCTAGGCGCACTTGTGGCCACATACTGTCCGCAACTGAGGCGAATCTGGGGGCACCAACCGAAAGGAGACAGTATGTCCACCACTCCCGCAGTCCCCCCGGCGCCCGCAGGGTCCGCAACGGTCGACCCCTTCATCTGGACCGACGACGCGGCAGGTCTGCTCGACTTCCTGGTTGATGTGTTCGGGGCGATCGAGGTCACCGAGGCGCGGACCGCCGACACCGACGACCTGATTCTGCATTCCGAACTGCGAATAGGCGATTCGACGCTGACGATCGCCGATCGCAAACCGGACTGGCCGTATACGCCGTCCTTCGTTCGCGTCTACGTCGACGATCCGGCCGCCACGCTGAAGCGAGCCGCCGCGCGTGGTGCGCGGATCGTCACCGAGCCGACGGATTTCTGGGGCGACGTACTGTCCCGGTTCGCCGACCCGTTCGGCCACCTGTGGTGGGTGTACAAGCACAATCCGGGTAACGCGTCCTGGGATGAAGGATCGGCGGACGGAACCGGCGAAGGCAACTGGGTGCAGTCCGATTCCGTCGAGGCCGGTGCGGGCGAGCAATCCTGGGAGTCGTTCGCGACACCGGAGTTGACCGCTGTTCACTCCTCGCTCATGGAAGCGATGGCGTCGCTCCAGGATCCGCGGACTCGCTGACCCCGTAGCTGCCGCCCTGCGGCCTCGGCTGCGCCGCAGGGCGGCAGCTACGCCATACCCGGGCCGGACCGCTGCAGGATGGTGGCGACCCACCCGAGAGCCGCGAGTGGCAAAGCGAAGAGCAGCGAACCCCAGAAGGACGTCCAGTTCACCAGCCCGGCGATCGACAGGCCGACGAGTGCGGCGACCATCGACCAGGAGACGTGCCGTCGCGTTGCCAGTGCCGCCACCACCGGCGGAGTGGCTAGCAAGAGCCCCAGACCGACCAACGGCCACACGCCGAGCACGTGGACAATCGAGTCATCGCACCGGAAAGAGGATCCGCTCTCGCCGATCTTCGCGCACGCCAGCGAGATCTCGGCCATCGACCACGAGGTCCCCAACCACACGGTGAACGTCACCGCGGCGAGGGCTGCGGCACACCACACAGTTCGCGACACGTCCGCAGCCTAGACCGGCACACGCGCACCGATCGCGAGCTACGTCAGCTGCCGCTGCCGAACGCGGGAGGCGGGTCGACCGGGTAGGCGGCGACGTTCATGATGACCGAGCCCGCGCACGGGCCGCTCGCGATGTCGGTGCGCCACGATCCGACGAGGGTGCCGTCCGGTTGTGGTGTGTAGTAGGCCTCGGAATGCGCCGGCGCCCAAACCTTGGGGTTGCCCTCACCCATCCAGCAGTCCCACTCCCAGTCGTAGGGGTGCACCCAACTGGTGCCGTCCCACGTGTACTGCGCCGGTTGCGGCAGAGTGGGATTGGCAGGGGCGGGCCCGCCGACTACGGTGGCCACGCATGTGCCGTCGGTGCACGTCGTCTCGAACGTGTAGGTGTCGGCGAAATCGGGTTCCCACTGGCTTGCAGCGAGGCTCGTGCCAGTCTTGGTCGCGGCGAAGCGATTCACCGAGTAGTCGCCGGACCACGACGGCTGCGTCGCCCCCAGAGATGAGGCGGCCGCCGGCAGGGACCCGGCAATCGACCACGAAGCGATCAAGGCAACTGCCAGCAGTGCTTTTCGCATGGGCGAATTGAAGCACCGCAACCGTTCGCGTCGTCGACGAATTACGGAATGACCGATTCGGCGAGCTGTCGACACATCAGGACGGAGCCGTCACCGCCAGGCCCACCGTGCCCTTGCGACCGCGCCGCAGGATGCTGCCCTTGACGGCGATCCACCCGATCACGCCGTACTTGCGCGCGATCGCGTCCCGCGTCTCCTCGGTGCCGGCGTCGTCGAGAACCGCGGCGGTCGCGTCGATCTGGGGGCCCTTCGGATTGCCGCGCGCATCGCACGCGCCCACCGTGACCCGCGAGCGATTCTTGATCCGCTTGACCTTCCACGACTTCGTCTCGGTCCACATCAGCATCCGATCGCCGTCCATCGCCGCCCACAGGGGCGTCGGCACACCGGACCCGTCCTTCCGGAACGTGGTCAGCAGAACGTATTTCGCGGCACCGATCTCGCTCAGCGTGGTCATGTCGCCACAGTACGTGGGAACCGGGGGCCGCCGTCGCGTGATCGTGGCGACGTGCGCGCATCTGTACTGTCTCGGCACTGTCGGCCGTCAGTGCGATCGATAGATCGCGGCGGCCATGGCGCCGAGCTGCTCGTTGGCATCGAGCGCTATCTCGATGGCGTCGGCCACCGACCCGCTGGCCACAGGTATGTCGTTGAGGTAGATCGCGAAGACGAGGCGGCGCCCGCTCTTCGCGTCGATGTATCCGGCCAGCGCCTTCGTGGTGAGAGCGAGTTGTCCGTCGAGCGTTCCGATCAGCGTCCCCGTCTTGGCTCGAATGTGGCCCACGGCGGAATCATCAGGCGCGATCACGTTCGCCAGGGAGCCGTCGACCCCCATGCTCGGCATCGAGTCGTAGAAGACGCTGAAGTCGTCCCACCGAGCGAGCTCTCGAAGCAGCTCGGTCTGCGCAATGGGCGCGGCCTTGTCGCCCGGAAGCCCCTGCCCGTCGACCAGGGTGAACGATTTCGGGTCGATGCCCGCCTTCGCGAGGACGCCGCGTTCGATGGCCATACCGTCCTCGTAGGTGCGCTGTCCGCGCTGGACGGCCATCAGCGGGGGTAGGAGGTTGGCGCCGAGGTTGTGGCTGACCTTGTTTATCAACTTTGCGTACTCCCGGAACGGAGGGGACGTGTAGGTCGCCGACACAGGAAGTCCGGCCACCTCGGGTGAGGTCGGGAGCGCGTCGCCCGGGTTCGGTCCCACTGTGGGGGCGCTGGTGGTGATCCCGTTACGGGCCAGGGCCTCGACGAGCAGGGTGCGCGCGAATGCCGGCGGATCGGGCACCTGGTAGGTCGCGACGAACGGCGCCGCGGCGTCGGCGGGCACGGTGCCGGACACCTGGATGTGTCCAGCGGCGTCGCTGTCGGTGGTCACGGACGGTGCTGTTCCGGCGGGCGTGGTCGTGATATCCGCGTCGACGGTGAACGCGGCCGTCTTCGGACGCCAGTCGAGCGTCGCCGGGTCGCCGGGCTCCCCGGGTGTGACGAGCAGGTCGACGAGATTGTCGTTGACCACCGTCGGAGTGATCGGCACTCCCCCGATCGACACGGGGTCCCAGAGTCGATCGTCGACGATGACGTCGCCGTCGACGTGCCGAACTCCCGTGGCTGCGACCTGACGAGCGAGTTCGTTGATCCCCGCGAGTGGATCTTGCGGGGTGATGGTGGCCATTCCGGGCACGGCGTTGGCGTCGTAGTGATCGAAGTCGGGAACTGCGATGGAGCCCGCGGTAGTCGTCCGTCCGCCCAGTGTGAGATCGCCGCTACCCACCATGATCAGGTCACCCGACAGACGACCCTCCGGCGTGACCACCCCGGTGTGCACGATCGGGGTTCGGAAGCGGTGGTCCCCACCCAGGACCTCGAGTGCCGAGGCGACGGCGAATGTCTTCGCAGTCGATCCGGTCACGAACTGCGATTCTGCGTTCAGTGACTCGAGGACCTCACCGGATTCCTGGTCGGCGACCAAGATCCCCCAATGTCCTGCATCCCACGGATCGGCGTCGATCAGCCGCTGCAACTCGACGCTCACTCCCGACTCCGGTGTGGCCGTACCCGAGGATCCGTCGACGGCTGGACTCGAGCACGCCGCGATCGCCGATGCCGCCACGACCGGTATTGCGATGATCGAAGTAAGTCGAGTGCGGTGCCGCTTGAACATGGGGTTTCCATCCTCTCGAGATGGGAGTTGGGTTCGGTGATGACTTTGGTTGGATCGCAGGGGCTTTCGAGATCGGAACTCAGCTGCGAAGCGCACGGGTGACATCGATGCGCGAGGCCTGAAGTGCGGGCCACGCCAGCGACAGGCACGTCGTGAGCACTGTCCCGGCGGCCAGACCCGCCAGCATCGGCCAGGGCAGGCCGCCTGCGACGTCGGCAATCGGCGTCCGCGCCCCGACGGCGATGGTCCAGCAGGACACCAGGAGCGTGACGAGGCTGAAGAGGATCGCGGTCACGGCGTAGATGACGCCCTCGTACACGGTGGATCGGGCGATCACTCCGGGTCGGGCCCCAGCCGCACTGATGAGGGCGGAGTCCCGACGACGTTCGCCACCGACCAGCGCGATGACGGCGAGCCCGCCGACCCACGAGACCACGAATACCCATCCGAGCACGACGAGCACGTCGTCGAACCCGGTCGAACTGCCGGGCATCGCGTTGCCGATCACCATGAAGGTGCCCACGATCGACAGCGCTAGAGCGAATGGGAGGACGGTGGTCACGCTGCGCGCAGCGCGGGCGCGGCAGGACTGCACGGCCACTCGCCAGGCGATATCGGCGGCCGGCACCAGCGCGGTCCACAGTCTCATCAGGGGCGTGAGCACCCACGGCCCCATCAGGAGCAGAAGGCACACCAAAAACAGGTTTCCGGCGAAGGCGAAAGCGGTGCGCTGTTCGAGTCCGCTGAGTTCGAAGCCCAGACCCGAGATCCACATGCCGACCACGCCGGCGAGCAGGCTCAGTGCGAGGAGACTGCGGCCGATGCCGGGGCGGGCAACCGGTTCCGCGGTGTCGCGGAAGACACGCATCTCGGGTGTTCGCGAGGCACGTCGGGCGGCGCCCCATCCGCCAATCAGGCACGGCACGACACCGGCCGCCAGCGTCGCGCCGAGGTGCCACAGCCGCAAGTGGACGTGGGCGCCGTGTAGGTCGAGACCCGTGTCGGTCCACTGCCACAGCGCGACGCGGGCCACCACGAGCGCGAGCGGCAGCGCGAGCACGCCGGCCACCAGTCCCAGTACCAGCAGTTCGGTGAGGAGTACCCGGCGCACCGCGCGTCGCGGGATGCCCAGGATCAGCCACAGCGCGTGCTCGCGGCGCTGTGCGGTGAGGGTGAGCCCGACCGTGGATGCGACGACGGCGACCGCGGCGAGGACGGTGAAGAACACGATGTTGCCGCCCAGCGCGATCGCGGCCTGGGTCATGTCGGCGTCGCCCGCGGACTGAGCCGAACCGATCGCGGTGAGCATCGCGATGACGGCCCCCGCGGCGCACGCGCCACCGACGGTGGCGCACAGGACGGTCCACAGCCACATGGCGGACTGGCGTCGGATGTCGGCGAGAACGAGGCGGATCATGCGAGCACCTCGCCCGCGGTAGCGGCCTGTGCCTCGAGGATGGAGTCGCTGACGGCGCGGCTGTCGCCGCCGGGAATGACGCCGTGGACACGCCCGGAGCCCATCACGACCACGTGGTCGGCGCGGGCCGCGGCATGGGGATCGTGAGTGACCATCACCACCGTCGAGCCCTGCGCGGGCAGGGCCTGCAGCCAGTCGAGCACCACCCGGCCCGACGCGAGATCGAGCGCCCCGGTGGGCTCGTCGGCGAACACGATGCGAGGCCGGTTGGCTACGACGCGGGCGACCGCCACGCGCTGGCGTTCACCGCCCGACAGCCGGTCGGGTCGACGTCCGGCATGTTCGCGAATGCCCAGTCGGTCCATGGCGTCGCGGATCCGGGCTCGCGGCACCTTGTGACCGGCGAGGCGGGCCGGAAGCGCAATATTCTCTTCGACCGACAGCGAGCTGACCAGGTTGTACTCCTGGAACACGAAACCGATGTGCTCGCTGCGAAACGCTGCGCGCTTGCGGGCGCCGAGGGAACCGAGGTCGGTGCCGAGCACCTCGACGGTGCCACCGGTGGGCACCTCGAGGCCGGCCGCGCAGAAGAGCAGGGTGGATTTCCCGGACCCGGAGGGACCGACGATCGCGGTGAGTCGGCCCTCGGGGATGTCGAGGTCGATATCGTGCAGCACGCGGGTGGTGTCACGGCGACGACCGGGAACGGGAAAGTCCATGCGCAGGCCGCGCAGCCGGATACAGGGGGCGGTGGTCGAGGCGTCGTGTGGCATGAATCCATTCGATCGGTTTCACGCCCGGCAAACACTGGTGCTGCCTCCCCGAGAAGGTAGAGCGAGCACTACCTTCTCGGGGCTCGGCGTCTGGCAGAGTTCGATGCCATGTCGTCCTCACGCCTGGGCCGCAGGGTGGTGCTGGAGATGGCCGCCGCGGCGCTCCTACCGCTCCTGCTGGTGGGCGTGGTGTTGGTGCCGCTGCTGCCGATCACCGCGGTGGTCGCCGCCGAACTCGACCGCATGCGCGCCGCCGCGTGCGGTGCGCCGAGCCGTCCGCTGCGGCCGAAGGACGAGCCGTGGTGGCCCTGGATCCGGTCCCGGGTGCGTACTTCCGGGCTGTGGCGCACCGATCTCCCGGTGTTGCTGGTCTCGGTGGTGCTGAGCGTGCTGTCGCTGCTGATCGCGTTCTTCGGCTTCATCGGCGCGCTGGTGCTGATCTTCTCCCCCGTGTTCTGGGCGTTCGGCATCGCGGCGCAGGCGGGTCCATTCACTCCGTCGTCCGCCGGACAGTCGGTGGCGGCGGTGCCCTTCGGCTTCGTGTTGGCTGTGGTGACAGCGGCGTTGCTGGCGGGAATCTCGTCGCTGCGCGACGTGACGCTGCTCGGCTTCTCCACACAGCGCGACCGCGATCTTCAATCCCAGCTTCGCGACCTCCGCAGCAGTCGTGCCTCGCTGACCGAAGCCTTCGAACTGGAACGGCAACGCATCGAACGGGACCTGCACGACGGCGCGCAACAGGACCTCGTGGCGGTGGTGCTCAGTCTCGGCATGCTCGAGTCGGCCGCCGATGCCGGCGCCGACACTGAGTGGCTCCGGGAACTTGCCTCGAGGTCGCACGCGCAGGCCGAGCGGGCGCTCGAGCGGCTGCGGGAGACGGTGCGCGGCATCCACCCGCGCGACCTCACCGATCTGGGGCTCGTGGCGGCCGTGCGCGAACTGGTCTCCCGATCGCCGCTGTCCGTCGAGTTCGAGGCGGAGGGCGACGACTCGCCACTGTCCGCCCCCATCGCGGGCGCCGTCTACTTCACGATCTCGGAGGCGCTTACCAACGTCGTCAAACATGCCGGAGTCGACCACGTCCGCGTGGAGCTCTGTTGCACCTCCGATGGTGTGACGGCGAGGATCGTCGACGAGGGCGGCGGCGGCGTCGAACTCGGTGAAGGACGTGGCACCGGGCTGGTGGGGCTGCGGGAGCGGATGCGCAGTGTCGGCGGCGACATTCGGGTGGTGAGTCCGGCCGGTGTGGGAACTACGGTGGTGGTGACGGCCCCCGCCGAACCGCCGTGGTGAAGATTCGGATCCGAGCACGACGAGGAACTGTGAAGCCATGAGAATCGTGCTCGCCGACGATGCCCCGCTCATCCGGGCCGGGATCAAGGAGATCCTGGTGGCCAGCGGGCACGACGTGGTACGCGAGTGTGACGACGCGCCCTCGCTGGTGTCGGCCGTCGACGCCATGGCCTCCGCGGGTGAGCTGCCCGACCTGGTGATCACCGACGTGCGGATGCCGCCCGAGGGCACCGACGACGGCCTTCGCGCCGCAATGGATCTCCGAGCCCGCCACCGGGACCTGCCGATTCTGGTGCTGTCGGCCTACGTCACCGGACCGTACGTCAAGGAGTTACTCAACGGACCCGGCGCAGACGGAGTCGGCTATCTCCTCAAGGAGAAGGTCGGTCGCGTCGGCGACTTCCTGCGCGCGGTCGAGACGGTGTCCTCCGGCGGCGTCGTGGTCGACCCGGAGGTGGTGCGCCACGTCACCCGGCCGGATTCCTCGTCGGGGCCGCTCGGCAGGCTGACGGCAAGGGAGAGTGAGGTCCTCGCGCTGATGGCCGAGGGCAAGTCCAACGGCGAGATCGCCGACCATCTGTTCCTGTCGAAGGCGGCGGTCAGCAAGCACGTGGCCAACGTGTTCCTCAAGCTGGGTCTGCCGCCCGGCGAGGACAACCGCCGGGTCAAGGCAATCCTCACATGGCTCGACCACCACTGAGCACCACCGTCCAGCCGTCGGCCGATTGAACGTTTCGTGAATATCGGTGGAGATATTGCTGTTTCGAGCGTTCTCCGGCTCGTCGTGCGGTTTGCTGGGACGGACTTCCCGACATCCTGGACATTGACGAGGACCGCCCGTGACCGAGTTCAACCCGATCGACCGCCGCAGTTTCCTCGCCGGAGCCGGCCTGGCCGGTGCGGCCGTCTCACTGGCCGCCCTGGCACCGACTGCCGTCGCCGCTGTTCCGGGAGTCGTCCCCGCCGGCGGCAAGTTCGCCTTCCCGACCGGATCCGGTGTGCGGGTGCTCGTCACCGGCGACGCCGGAACCGGCACGCCTGCGCAGTGGGCGGTCGCGGACGCGATGCGCAAGGTGCACGGCGCCGAGCCGTTCGGGATGGCACTCGGCCTGGGCGACAACATCTACGAGGCCGGACCGAACGGTGACCGCGACGTCCAGTTCGCCACCAAGTTCGAGGACCCCAACCACGGCCTGGACTTCCCGTGGGTGATGGCTCTGGGCAACCACGACAACACCGCCCTCTTCCCCGGCGACGGTGGCTGGCTGCTGCGCGGCAACGACGAGGTGGGCTACCACCAGACCTCACGCAAGTGGTGGATGCCGTCGCGGTACTACTCGGCGCGGGTGCCCGAGGAGAACCCGATCGTGGAGTTCTTCGTGCTCGACCTCAACCCGGTCGCCGCCTATCTGCCCCCGCTGTTCGTGCCGTACTGGGCGGCGGACGGGCAGTTCATGAACGAGCAGCGCGCGTGGCTGGACGCGGCGATCGCCGCATCGCCGGCGAAGTGGAAGATCGCGTGCACCCACCACCCGTACCTGAGCAACGGCTCGCACGGAGACGCCGGTGCGTACGACGGCATTCCGATCGAACCGATGAACGGCGTCCACGCCAAGCGCTTCTACGAGGACCACGTCGTCGGTCGCTGCCAGTTCATCCTGTCCGGGCACGATCACACACTGCAGGTGCTCGAGCCGACCGTCGCCTCCAAGGGCACCCGGCAGATCGTCTCCGGTGCGACCGGCAAGGACAGTCACGGCAAGTCCACCAGCCCGGACCGAGCGAATCTCTACCAGAACTTCGACGACCTCGGATTCATGGTAATGGACCTGAACCCCGATTCGGTGCGACTGCGGGTCTACACCGTGGACATCCCCACGGCCCAACCGACACTCGCGTTCGACCGCCGGCTGTAGGCCCCTACCGACGGCGCAGCCGGAGTCGGCTGTAGGTGAATACCGCGAGCACGCAACTGATGAGCACCAGCATGGCGATGCTTAGCAGCCACCACGATCCTGTGTGCTGCCACAGCGTGTCCGGCTCGGTGCCGGTGGCGTTGGTGACCAGGTCCACCGTCGAGGCGGCGGCCGCGAACCCCCAGCGTGACGGAAACAGCCACGCGACCAGTTCGAGCACGGCGCGTCCGGTGATCGTGATCAATCCGCCGCACATCACCAGCTGCGCCATGATCGTGACCACCAGCATCGGCAGCACCTGCTCACTCGACCGCGCCACCGAGGACAACGCCAGTCCCAGCACGACGCAGCAGCAGGTGGTGGCGGCGATGTCCACGATCAGTTCGACGGAGCCCGACGGGAGCACACTGCCGTGGCCCGGGAAACCCTTGCCCACGTAGACGATCAGCACCATGATCACCGACTGCACGATGCCGGCGGCGCAGAACACGACGATCTTCGCCGTCAGGTAGGCGGACGGCAGCAGACCGGCGGCACGTTCGCGCTGATAGACCATGCGCTCGCCGACCAGGTCGCGGATGGTCAGTGAACAGCCCATGAACGCGGCGCCGAGAATCAGCACCACCAGGATCTGGGTCAGCTCGCCGGATACGTCGGCACCGGACTGCCCGAACCCGGTGTCTCCCGGTACGAGCAGGGCCAGGCCGCCGAGCACGAACGGCAGCAGCGACAGGAAGATCAGGTAGCCCCGGTCGGCGCGGATCAGCCGAACCTGGCGGCGGGAGACGGTGCTCAACTGTTTGCGCCTCGACGTGTGCGCGGGACGCCCCAAAGGCCCGGGCGGGCTCGGCGGCGGCGCCACTTCGGGTCGGGTGGCGCGATATTCGGCGAACACTCCGTCCGGGTCGGATGCGACACGGGCGAAGATGTCGGCCCAGTCGGTGCTGCCGAGCGCGGCCCCCACTCGGTCCGGCGGGCCGACGTAGGCGGTCTTGCCGCCCGGGGCGAGGAGCAGCACTTGATCGCACATCTCGAGGTACGACAGCGAGTGCGTGACGATGACGACGACGCGGCCCGAGTCGGCGAGGCCGCGCAAGGTCGCCATGATCTGTCGGTCGAGCGCGGGGTCGAGACCTGAGGTCGGTTCGTCGAGGATGAGCAGGGAAGGGCCCGTGAGCAACTCCAGCGCAACCGATGCGCGTTTGCGTTGCCCACCGGAGAGGCGATCGACGCGCGTGTCGGCGTGCTCGGTCAGCTGCAGTTCGTCGAGTACCCCAGCGATCACCGCTTCACGGTCGGCCCGGGTGGTGTCCGGCGGCAGTCTCAGCTCGGCGGCGTAGCCGAGGGCCTTCCGGAGTGTCAGCTGCCGATGGACGACGTCGTCCTGCGGGACCATGCCGATGCGGGAGCGCAGGACCGAATAGTCGGTGTGCACGCTGCGCCCATCGAATTCGACGACGCCTTCCGTGGGGCTTGCCGAACCGGAGATGATCTTGGCGACCGTGGTCTTTCCCGCGCCGGAGGGTCCGATCACCGCGGTGAGACTGCCGGGTCCCGCCGTGAAGGTGACGTCCTCCAGCAGTCGTCGCCCGCCTTCGATGGTGAGTCCGACGCCGTCCACACGTAGACCGCCGGCGGTCGTGGTCGGCGCCTGCCGTCGAACGAGGCGGCCTTCCTGCACGCTGAGGTCGGTGTTGCCGATTGTGACGACGTCGCCGTCGGTCAGCCGTGCGCGCGACACCCGGTCGCCGTCGACGAACGTTCCGTTGACGCTGCCCAGATCGTCGATCTCGAGGCCGGACGGCGCGGTGTGGACTATCGCGTGACGGCGTGAGGCCAGCACATCCCGAACGACGATGTCGTTGTCCGGGGACCGTCCGATCGTGAGGGCTCCCGCCGGGACGGTTTCGTGGGGTGCCGTCGCCGACGCTGGTGTCGCTGCCGCGGGCGGGGCGATCGAGTCCCCCACGTCGATCGTCGATTCGTCCCATCGACCGCCCACGTCCCGTCGCGTCGCGTCGGGATCCTCGATCGAGATCCGCATGGTGGGTCCCTCGACCGCGTCACCCAGGCGGACGAGGACGGAGTCCGTGACGGGTACCTCGTCTCGGCGCTTGCCGTCGACGTAGATCCCGTTCTTGCTGTCGGAGTCGACGAGCTGCCATCCCTCGTCCCATCTAAGCCGCGCATGCTCGCGCGACACCACAGGATCGACGATCGTGATCTCCAATTGCGGGTCCCGGCCGATGCGTACCGCTTTGCCTGCGCTGTGGCTGGTACGGCCGTTCTCGGTCTCGACCACGACCCGCGGGCGCTCGCTTCTCGTCCAGTCGTCCATCGCCACGGCCTCCGGTCAGCATCAGGCGTAGAGCGTCGACCTATCCATGGTGGCACGCCGTCGGGATCCGACGACAGAACGGTCAGTCTCGTATCGTCACGGACAGGACTGAAGCCGCGCCGTGATGAGTTTCGTCGCCGCGGCGAGTCTGTCTTCTCGTAACACCACCTTCGAGAGCGGAGCATTACGTGAGTCAGCTGCTACGGGTCCAGAACTTCAACGTCTCGAGCGACGGCGTCGCCTGCGGTGAGAACCAGACCTTCGAGAGTCCGTTCGGCATCGACCCCGGCGAGATGCTCGCGTGGGCGGGCGCGACGGCGAGCTGGCCCATGCGCACCGACGGCGGCGGCAGCCGCGGCCTCGACGACTACTTCACCCGCGACTTCTCCCACAACATCGGCGCCGAGATCATGGGTCGCAACAAGTTCGGGCCGCAGCGCGGCCCGTGGGAGAACCTGGAGTGGGAGGGCTGGTGGGGTGAGGAGCCGCCGTTCCACACGCCCGTGTTCGTCGCGACCCACCACCTCCGGCCGTCGATCACGCGCGGCGAGACCACGTTCCACTTCGTCGACGGCGAGCCCGCCACGATCCTCGAGCAGGCGAAGGAGGCGGCACAGGGCAAGGACGTCCGACTCGGCGGCGGTGTCACCACGATCCGCGAGTTCCTCGACGCCGATCTGGTCGACACGATGCACGTGGCCGTCTCCCCGATCACGTTCGGAACGGGCCTGCGGTTGTGGGAGACCCCGGACGAGCTGCGCGACCGATTCCATCTGGAAACAGTGCCCAGCCCGAGCGGGGTCACCCACCACCTGTTCTGGCGGAAGTAGCCGGTCGGGCTACTCCCCCTCGAGCTCGCCCTCGGTCTCGAGGTACACCTGTCGCAGGCCGTCGAGCACCTCGGGGGACGGCTCCTCCCACATCTTGCGCTCGACGGCCTCGAGCAGGCGTTCGGAGATGCCGTGCAGCGCCCACGGGTTCGACTCGGACATGAACTTGCGGTTCTGCTCGTCCAGCACGTACGTCTCGGCGAGCTTCTCGTACATCCAGTCCGCGACGACGTTGGTGGTCGCGTCGTAGCCGAACAGGTAGTCGACGGTCGCGGCCATCTCGAAGGCGCCCTTGTAGCCGTGGCGGCGCATCGCGTCGAGCCACCGCGGGTTCACGACGCGGGCCCGGAAGACGCGCGCGGTCTCCTCCGACAGCGTCCGGGTGCGGACGGCGTCGGGGCGGGTGCTGTCGCCGATGTACGCCTCCGGGTCCTTGCCGGTGAGCGCGCGGACCGTGGCGACCATGCCGCCGTGGTACTGGAAGTAGTCGTCGGAGTCGGCGATGTCGTGCTCGCGGGTGTCGGTGTTCTTCGCGGCCACCGTGATCCGCTTGTACGCGCTGCGCATGTCGTCCGACGCGGGAACGCCGTCGAGCCCGCGGCCGTACGCGTAGCCGCCCCACGTGGTGTACACCTGCGCCAGGTCGGCGTCGTCGCGCCAGTTCTTCGAGTCGATCAGCTGCAGCAGGCCGGCGCCGTACGTGCCGGGCTTGGAGCCGAAGATGCGGGTGGTGGCGCGGCGGTCGTCGCCGTGTTCGGCCACGTCGGCCTGTGTGTGGGCGCGGACGTAGTTGTCCTCCGGGGACTCGTCGAGGCCGGCGACCAGGCGGACGGCGTCGTCGAGCAGCGCCAGCACGTGCGGGAACGCGTCCCGGAAGAATCCGCTGATCCGGACGGTGACGTCGATGCGCGGGCGGCCGAGTTCGGCGAGGTCGATCACCGCGAGGCTCGTGACACGGCGCGACGCCTCATCCCACACCGGGCGGACACCGAGCAGCGCGAACACCTCGGCGATGTCGTCACCCGACGTCCGCATCGCGGACGTGCCCCACACCGACAGGCCTACCGACTTGGGCCACTCGCCGTGGTCGGCGCGGTAGCGGGCGGCGAGGGACTCGGCCATCGCCTGACCGGTCTCCCACGCGAGCCGCGACGGCACGGCCTTGGGGTCCACGGAGTAGAAGTTGCGGCCGGTGGGCAGCACGTTGATCAGCCCACGCAGCGGCGACCCGGACGGGCCGGCCGCGATGAAACCGCCATCGAGCGCGTGCAGCACCTGGTCGATCTCGCCGGACGTCTGCCGCAGCCGCGGCACCACCTCGGTCGCGGCGAAGCGCAGGATCTGCCGCACGGTGTCGTCGTCCGACAGTCGGTCGGCGGCCTCCGCATCCCAGTCCGTCTCGGCCAGCGCGGACAGCAGCGCGTGCGCCTGCGCCTCGATCTGGTCGACGCGGCCACGGTCCTCGTCGCCGGCTTCGCTGAGCCCCAACGCCTCCCGCAGACCCGGCACGGTCTGCTCGCCGCCCCACATCTGCCGGGCCCGGAGCATCGCGAGCACCAACTCCACCTCGGCGTCGCCCTGCGGCGCCGTGCCGAGAACGTGCAGGCCGTCGCGAATCTGGACGTCCTTGATCTCGCAGAGCCAGCCGTCGACGTGCATGAGCATGTCGTCGAACACGTCCTCCTCGGGCCGTTCGGTCAGGCCCAGGTCGTGGTCCATTTTCGCGGCCCGCATCAGCGTCCAGATCTGCTGACGGATCGCGGGCAGCTTCGCCGGGTCCAGCGCCGAGATGTTGGAGTGCTCGTCGAGCAGCTGCTCGAGCCGCGAGATGTCGCCGTAGGACTCGGCGCGGGCCATCGGCGGGATCAGGTGGTCGACCAGCGTCGCGTGCGCGCGGCGCTTGGCCTGCGTGCCCTCGCCCGGGTCGTTGACCAGGAACGGGTAGATCATCGGCAGGTCGCCGAGCGCGGCGTCGGTGCCGCACGACGCCGACATGCCGAGCGTCTTGCCGGGCAGCCACTCGAGGTTGCCGTGCTTGCCGAGGTGCACGATCGCGTCCGCCGCGAATCCACCCTGTTCGGCGGTCGCGGCGATCCAGCGGTACGCGGCCAGGTAGTGGTGGCTCGGCGGCAGGTCCGGGTCGTGGTAGATCGCGACCGGGTTCTCGCCGAAGCCGCGCGGCGGCTGCACCATCAGCACGACGTTGCCGGCGCGGATCGCGGCGATGACGATCTCGCCCTCGGGATCCGACGAGTGGTCCACGTACAGCTCGCCGGGCGCGGCGCCCCAGTGTTCCTCGACGCCCTCGCGGAAGTCCTGCGGCAGCGTCTGGAACCACTCGCGGTAGCGGGCGGCGGAGATGCGGATCGGGTTGCCCTCGAGCTGCTCGGCGGTGAGCCAGTCCGGATCCTGCCCGCCCGCGGCGATGAGCGCGTGGATCAGCGCATCGCCGTCCTTGGCGGCGAGCCCGGGCAGCGCGTCGTCGCCGTCGACCGGGCCGAGGTCGTAGCCGTGGTCACGCATCGCGGTGAGCAGGTCGATCGCGCTGGCCGGGGTGTCCAGGCCGACGGCGTTGCCGATGCGGGCATGCTTGGTCGGGTAGGCCGACAGCATCAGCGCGATCTTCTTGTCCGGGTTCGGGATCCGTCGCAGACGTGCGTGCCTCACGGCGATCCCCGCGACCCGGGCGGCCCGCTCGGCGTCGGGCACGTAGGCGGTGAGGCCGTCGGAGTCGATCTCCTTGAACGAGAACGGCACGGTGATCAGGCGGCCGTCGAACTCCGGGACCGCGACCTGGGTGGCGACGTCGAGGGGCGACATGCCGTCGTCGTTGGCCTCCCACGCCTCGCGGCTGCTGGTCAGGCACAGACCCTGCAGGATCGGCACATCGAGCGCCGCGAGTTCCGCGACGTCCCACGCCTCGTCGTCGCCGCCGGCCTGCGCGTTGGCGGGTTTGGTGCCGCCGGCCGCGAGGACCGTCACGACCATCGCATCGGCGCGGCCCAGCGTCTCGAGCAGATCGCCGGGCGCGGTGCGCAGCGAGGCGCAGAAGATCGGCAGCGGGTTCGCCCCGGCATCCTCGATCGCCCGGCACAGCGCCTCGATGTACGCGGTGTTCCCGGCCAGGTGCTGGGCGCGGTAGTACAGCACCGCGACTGTCGGGCCGTCCACCGCGCGGGTCTCGCGTTCGAGAACCCCCCAGTTCGGCAGGTGCACTGCGGGTTCGAAGCCATGGCCGGTGAGCAGCACCGTGTCGGACAGGAAGTTGTGCAGCTGACGCAGGTTGGCGGCGCCGCCCTCGGCCAGGTAGGTGTGCGCCTCGGCGGCGATGCCGGCGGGAACGGTCGAGCACTCCATCAGTTCGGCGTCGGGGGCCTGCTCACCGCCCAGCACCACCGCCGGCAACCCGGACGCGAGCACCGCGTCGATACCGTCCTCCCACGCCCGGCGGCCGCCCAGGATGCGGACGACGACCAGGTCGACGCCATCGAACAGTCCGGGCAGATCCTCGTCGACCAGCAGACGGGCCGGGTTGGCCCAGCGGTACTCGGCGCCACTGGCACGGGCGCTGAGCAGGTCGGTGTCGGACGTCGACAGCAGCAGGATCACTGTTGCAGCCTTTCCGGGGTTTCGCGCCCCACGGCAGGGTTCCGGCGAGACACGTCTCGGGAACGGGTTCGGGCGGCGGAAGAGGGTCTGACTTTCACAGTGGCGCGACCGCCCGGAATCTCACCGGCTTCCTCTTCTGCCGCGGTCGCCGGTGATCCTACCGGTCAGGCGTGCGCGCACCCGCCCCCGCACTTCTCTAGCCTGGAGACGTGTCATCTCCACGTTCCGGCCCGGACAAGTGCCCGGGTGCCCTCCAGGTCCACCAGGCCGCCGACGGCCCGCTCGCCCGGGTTCGCCTGCCCGGCGGCGTGATCACATCGCCGCAGCTCCAGGCCTTGGCGACGGCCGCGCACGAGATCGGTAACGGCGAGATCGAGCTGACCTCGCGTGGCAACGTCCAGTTGCGGGCGGTGTCCGATCCCGAGGAGTTCGCCCGCCGCATCGCCGACGTCGGCCTGCTGCCGTCCACGACGCACGAGCGGGTGCGCAACATCCTGGCCTCCCCGCTGTCGGGACGGATCGGCGGTTTCGCCGACGTGCGCGGCCTCGTCACCGACCTGGACCGCGGCCTGTGCGCCGACCCTGCGCTGGCCGAGCTGCCCGGACGCACCCTGTTCACGCTCGACGACGGCACCGGCGACATCTCGGGACTGCGCGGCGACTTCGGCGTCCACGCGCTGGACGACGGCAGGTTCGCGCTGGTCCTTGCGGGTACGGATACCGGCGCCCGGCTCGCGGAGGCGGACGCGGTCGACGTGCTGCTGGCGTCGGCGCGCACGTTCGCCGAGATCCGCGGTGACGCGTGGCGACTGAACGAGGTTCCGGGTGGCACGGAACGCGTGCTGGGACGGCTCGGGCTCGCGTACGGGGACCCGGTGCAGTTCCCGGGGGCGATCGACCGTGGCCCGATCGGGTGGCTCGATCAGCCCGACGGCAATGTCGCGCTCGCCGCCGGTCTCGCGTTCGGCACCCTCCCGGCCCGACTCGCGGAGTTCCTCGCCGCCGTCGAGAAGCCGATCATCGTCACCCCGTGGCGGTCGATCGTGCTGCCCGACCTCGAGGAGTGGGCGGCCGAGCAGGTAGTGCGGGTACTCGCGCCGATGGGTCTGATCTTCGACGAGAACTCACCGTACCTGCAGGTCAGCGCGTGCGCGGGGCAACCCGGCTGCGCCAAGTCGCATACCGACGTCCGGGCCGACGCCCGGGCGGCGATCGAGAGCGGCGACCTCCCCGCCGACGGTCGTCAGCACTGGTCCGGCTGCGATCGCAAGTGCGGGCGTCCACGCGGTGAGGTAACAGACGTGGTCGCCGACCCCGACGGTTACCGGGTGGAGAACCCGCCCACGTGATGCCTCTATCGTGTGGCGCATGATCGACTACATCCGCGACGGTGCGGAGATTTATCGCCAGTCCTTCGCAACCATCCGCGCCGAGTCCGACCTCGCCCGTTTCCCCGCGGACGTCTCGCAGGCCGTCGTCCGGATGATCCACGCGAGCGGTCAGGTCGATCTGGTGGACGACGTCGCGTTCACCCCGAACGTCGTCGCCGATGCCCGCGAGGCGCTGCGCCGTGGTGCCCCGATCCTGTGTGACGCCAAGATGGTCGCTGCCGGAGTCACCCGCAAGCGCCTGCCTCGCGACAACGACGTGCTGTGCATGCTCGACGACGCGCGAGTTCCCGTGCTGGCCAAGGCGATCGACAACACCCGCTCGGCCGCCGCGCTCGAGCTGTGGGGCGACAAGCTCGACGGCGCGGTGGTCGCGATCGGCAACGCCCCCACCGCACTGTTCCATCTGCTGAACCTCATCGAGGCCGGTGCACCGCGGCCCGCCGCGATCGTGGGCGGACCCGTCGGGTTCATCGGCGCGATGGAGTCGAAGGAAGCGCTGATCGAGCATCCCGCCGGCCTCGAGTACCTGGTGGTGCGTGGACGCCGCGGCGGCAGCGCGATCACCGCGGCCGCCCTCAATGCGATTGCGAGCGAAATCGAATGAGCGCCAACGGAAAACTGTGGGGTGTCGGCATCGGACCCGGAGACCCGGAGCTGATGACCGTCAAGGCCGCCCGCGTCATCGGTGAGGCCGACGTCGTCGCCTTCCACAGCGCCCGGCACGGCCGCAGCATCTCCCGCGGTGTCGCCGCCCCGTACATGCGGGAGGGGCAGATCGAAGAGCACCTGGTCTACCCCGTGACCACCGAGACCATCGACCATCCGGGCGGCTACCAGGGTGCGATGGACGAGTTCTACGAGCAGGCCGCCGAACGTCTGGCCGCGCACCTCGAGGCCGGCCGCAGCGTCGCACTGCTCGCCGCGGGCGACCCGCTGTTCTACAGCTCCTACATGCACATGCACAAACGTCTGGCCGACCGGTTCGAGGCCGAGGTCATCCCCGGCGTCACCGCCGTCAGCGCCGCGTCAGCCGCCCTGGCGGAGCCGCTCGTCGAGGGCGAGGAGGTGCTCACCGTCCTGCCCGGGACGCTGCCGCAGGAGGAGCTCACCCGGCGGCTCCGTGAGACCGACGCGGCCGCGATCATGAAGCTCGGCCGCACCTATCCGGCTGTGCGCCAGGCGCTCAAGGATTCCGGACGGATCGACGAGACGTACTACGTCGAGCGTGCCAGCACCGACCGGCAACGGGTCGCGAAGGCCGACGACGTCGAGGACGCCGACGTGCCGTACTTCGCGATCGCCGTCGTGCCCAGCCCGGTGAACAACCGCGCCGAGGCCGAACCGTCGCGCGGCGAGGTGGTCGTCGTCGGCCTCGGTCCCGGAGACCAGGCCTGGACCACCCCGGAAGTCCGGCAGGAGCTCGCCCTGGCCACCGACCTGGTCGGCTACACCACGTACATCGATCGGGTCCCGATCCGGCCGGGCCAGCGCCGGCACGCCAGCGACAACCGCGTCGAGGCCGAACGCGCCGCGATGGCGCTCGACATGGCCAAGCGCGGCGCCCGCGTCGCCGTCGTCTCGTCCGGCGATCCGGGCGTCTTCGCGATGGCCGCCGCCGTGCTCGAGGTGGCGGCCGAGGAGCAGTGGCGCGACGTCCCCGTCCGGATCCTGCCCGGCATGACCGCCGCCAACGCGGTCGCGAGCCGGGTCGGCGCCCCGCTGGGCCACGACTACGCGATGCTCTCGCTGTCGGATCGGCTCAAGCCGTGGGACATCGTCGCCAAGCGCGTCTCCGCGGTGGCAAGCGCCGACATGGCGTTCGCGGTCTACAACCCGGCGTCGAAGTCCCGCACGTGGCAGGTGGCCGCGATGCGCGACCTGGTGCTCGAGCACCGCTCCCCCGACACCCCGGTGATCATCGGCCGCGACGTCGCCGGCCCCGAGGAGTCGATCAAGATCGTGCGCCTCGCGGACCTCGACCCCGCCGACGTCGATATGCGCTGCCTGCTGATCGTCGGGTCGTCACAGACGACGGTTGTCGAGAGTGCTTCGGGGACAACGGTCTTCACTCCGCGGCACTACCCGGCCTGACATCGCTCTCCCGAACGGGAGTTCACGGCACACTTTCGCTCAGATCCCGTGCCCTGAATTCCCCTTCGACGGTGGTGGGTGCCGATCAGCCGTAAGGTTCCGACGGCAGCGGATTGACAGTGTCGCTGTCCCAGGTCAGCCTCTGGTCCGCGCACACGGGAAACGCCTCGAGATCCTGGCCGGCCAGGACTGCGGCGACGCACTCCGCGGAGGCCCCGAGGTAGGTGGACATCAGGTCGATGTCGGTTGCCACGCACCACGCGTGGTCGTCGGGCCACCACAGATGTGCGCTCATCCCGGTGGGAAACTGTTGTGTCGCGCCGAACTGTGTGTCGGCCATGTCCAGGGGACCGGCGAAGAGAATCATGTCCCGCGCCGGCATGCGAAGGCGTCGATAGTCGGAAGGTGCACAGATGTGCCCGGAGCCCTCCCAGTGCGCGAACCAGCACATCTCCGGCGTTCCGGTGAAGCGACGCAGGATCGCGGCCAGTGCGCGGGCGGTCGCCGGAGGCAGCGAACCTCGCGACGGTTCGTCGTCCCACACTCCGAGCTGGTTCGGGAGATCCCAGGCGCGAACGATCGACCCCCATTCCATAACCGGGTGCGCTGTTGTGCCGTTCGCGGCCGCAACCTCGGACCAGCGCACCGGCCGGTCGTCGGCCATGGCTGCCGGATGGAAAATGCGGGCGTAGGCAGGAAAATGCGGCGGCAGCAGCGACGCGATCGTGTGATCGAAGCAGTGAACCCGGTCGACGATCCACTGTCCCGCGTCGACGTCGGGAACCATCCGAAGACCGCGCTCGTCCCAGTCGCGTCCGTCGGTCTTCGATCCATCCATCGATACATCACACCTCGGCGAGCGGTTCGATGCCATCGAATCCCGTGCCACTCATTACGCCGACAATGCCGTCACAGACATCTCTCCCGCAGCCGGGTAGCGTCCCACAAGTGGGTGCTGATCCGGATATGTCGTGGTGGGAGCGGTACAACACCGGTATTCGACGCATGCACGAAACCGGCTGGGGTGCGGACGTAGCGGTGCTCTCGCGCGAAATCTGCGAACTGCTCGACGACGTCGACGCGACGTTCGCGGTCACCGGCGCGGCCGCCCCGGGATGGCCGAACCCGTACGAGGACGGCGCTGAGCCGGACGAGGCGGAGTACGAGCGACTCACGAACCCGGACAAGTTCGTGATCGTGGTGGCCCGCGCGCGGGCCTGGACGCGGGTTTTGCGCGACCGGCGCTGGGCACGAGAAGGCTCGCACGTGGAGTGGGCGTTGCGCCCCATCGAACCCGGAGGGGTCGCCACCGTCCTCGAACCCACGGCCAACGGTGCGGTACCCCTGGTGCTGACGACGCACACGCCGGTGGACAGCGAGCACATCTTCACCGTCACGGTTGCGGCCGGCGACCCAGCGGTGCGGATGGCGGAGATTCCCGATTGTGGATGCGACGCCTGCGATCGCGGGTCCGCCGCGTTGCTCGAAGAACTTGACCGGTGGGTGCTGGCGATCGTCGACGGTTCCCTGCAGGTCGACGTCCACGCGGACGGCGCCTCGATTCGCTCGTCGTTCGGCGCCCGAGGTGGCACGGTCCAGCGCCTCGACCAGCCGACGTCGTTCACGGCAGCCCCGTGGTCGGCGAACTGGACCCCGCGACGAATTCCGGGTGGCCGCGACTGACGCGGGCGCCGTGGTGCGCATGTTTGGATCACCGGGTGATCTTCGTCCGAATCGAGTGGCTGGTACTCGTGGCCCTCACCGTCATGCTGGCCATCGGCACGGCGATCGAACCCATGTGGTGGACGAGTGAATGCCAGTTGGGTCTGCTACCGACAGAGTTGATTTCCGATTGGGACGACTGCACGACGTCGACGTACGACTTCTACGGTGCCGGCCTGCTGGTTCCGCTCGCGCTCCCGGTGGCACTGTGCGCGATACCGATACTCGCGCCACGAAGACTCGTCGCATGGGGCGTCGCGGCCACGCTGGTTGCACTCATCGTCATCGCTTTCCTCCTCGGAAATCGACCATTTCCGGGCGAGGGCCTTCCCCTCGCATTCGTCGGGTACTGCCTACCCAGTGTCTTCATTGCGATCCTGCTCGCCGGGTTCCAACGCCGCCTCACCGAAACTGGTCTGACCACTTGACCACCGTACCGAGCGGACCTAACGTCTGTGACATGGATCTCACTCCGGTGCAGCGCCGCTCGATTCCCGACGACGTGTTCGACCAGTTGCTCGGCCGCGTGGTCGACGGTCGGGTGGCACCAGGTGAGACCCTGCTCAGCGAGCGGCGCATGGCGGAGGCGCTCGGGGTGTCCCGTCCTGCGGTGCGCGAGGCTCTGGGCCGGATCGCCGCGATGGGGCTGGTCGACGTCCGGCAGGGCGGCGCGACAGTGGTCAACGACCTACGCAGGAGGGGCGGCCTGGACCTACTCCCCCGACTGCTCGTCCGAGGCGGCGAGATCGATCCGGCGGTGGCGCACAGCATTCTCGAGGCCCGGCTCTGGATGGGCCGAAGGTCGCGGAACTCGCGGCACAGCGCGCACCGGGGGGCACGGCGGACGTGCTGGACTCCGCCGTCGATGCCCTCGCGGCCGCCGACGATCCCGTGGCCAGGCAACGCATCGCCCTCGACTTCTGGGACCTGGTCGTCGACGGCGCCGACTCGATCACGTTCCGGCTGATGTTCAACACGCTGCGCCGTGCATACGAACCGATGATCGACGCATTGGCGATGGTGATGGCGGCCGAGGTGAACGAGAGCGACCGCTACCGTGCGATCACCGACGCGATTCGACGCCGCGACCGAGAGGCGGCCTTCGCCGCGGCGCATGCCCTGCTCGAGCCGGCGACCACACTCCTGGGTAGCGCCCTGGTGGCCGCACGGGATGCATCCGAGGAGAACTCGTGACCATCGCCCGCTCAGAGTCGCCGGCCTTCGGGCGCAACGTCACCCTTGCTGCCGCGTTCCGGGAGTTCGTGCATCACCCGAGTCCGTGGATCATCGGAACGTTGTCCCTCGGCGCGGTTGCGGCACGGTCGGTCGTCGGTAATTGGACCTGGGCCGACGCTCTGGTGCCGTTGGTGATGCTCGCACTGTTCCCGGTGCTCGAGTGGATCATCCACGTGTTCGTCCTGCACTGGCGCCCGAAGCGGGTAGCCGGGTTCACGATCGACCCACTGCTCGCCCGGAAACACCGCGCGCACCACGGGGATCCGCGGAACATTCCGCTGGATTTCATTCCCGCGCCGGTGTTCGCGTGGCTGGTGCCACTCCTCCTCGCGATCGCGCTGCTCGCGACACCCCGCCTCGAGCTCGGGTTGACGTTCCTGATCGGCATCACCGCGCTGGGCCTTGGCTACGAGTGGACGCACTTCCTCATCCACACCGACTACAAGCCGAAGACTGCGCTGTACAAGGCGACGTGGCGGCATCACCGGAACCACCATTACCGCAACGAGCACTACTGGTTCACGGTCACCACGTCCGGGACCGCCGACCGCCTGTTCGGCACCGAGCCGGATACGGAATCCGTCGACAAGTCGCCCACCGCGAAGCGGCTGCACGGACTCGACGTCACCGGCGCCTAGGCCGATACTCGGCGCATCAGCCCGTCGCATCCTCCTTCAGCGTGTGCGCGACGAGGGCATTCGCATGCCCGTGGCCGAGGCCGTGCTCGCTCTTGAGCCAGCTCACCAACTCCATGTGCTTGGTGAGATCCGAGGAGCGAATCAGGCTCTGCCACTCGCTGATCGGCTTGCCGTACTTCTTCTCGATCGACGGAAAGTAGGACGCGGGACCCTTCACCGGTTCGGTCATGGCGCGAACGCTACCTGTGCGCTCCGACACGTTGACGCATTCCGCGCAACCAGTCCGCCGGATCCCACACTCCCGGGCGCGACCGGGTGAGCGGATAGCACCCGAAGCCGATCATCACCGCGGTGAAATGGCCGATGTCGGTGAAGGTGAGCCCACCGAACAGGGGGAGCCCGTAGACGAGCAGCACGCCGACTACGTACACGTAGCGCCACGGCGGCGCGATCCGGTACGCCAACACAGCCATGACTCCCGCGAGGGCGTAGCTGACCCCGACATCGAGGGTGTTGACAGCCGATTCCGGGGCGCGGTGATGCTGGATCGCCAGGTACAGCACGCCCTCGCTGATGTACGTCGCCCCGACGTGCGCGATCACTGCGACCGACAACCATCGCCAGGACCCGAGCCAACGCTCCACCGGCACGTGGAACAGGTTGAAGAGCAGGAAATAGCCGATCCACGTGCCGCCCGCGATCCAGAACGCGCTCGTGACCAGGACTCGGATCGGATCCTCGCGCAGGTGGTGCAGATTGGTCGACCGGTCGCCGAGGACGTCGTTCAGCACCTGCGGCGACAGATGATGCATGACGACCGTCGTCACGAACAGGACGGCCAGCCACACGAAGGTGCCCGGCGCGCGGCGAACGTATCCCCACGCCGCGGACGCGACGTCCGACACCTGCAACCGCCTCTCGGCCTCCACCCGACCAGTATGGCGCTGCGGGACCGCGGCGAACTACCGGACGACGGACTCGATGCCGTGCCGTGCCCGATATCGCCGCAGGTTGCCACTCGAGAGCTTGGCGATCCACGGCAGGGCCCGCACCGTCAGGCCGGGAACGAGCATTCCCGCCTTGGCCATCCACCCGTCCGATCGAGGCACGTTCGTCTCGATCCTGGGCCGGTCGACGAGCCTCAGCACCCGCGCGGCCACCGCCTCCGGCCGGATGGGGGTGCTCAGGAAGTTCAGCGCCGATCCACCTGTGGGCGCTTCGTGCCGCAGCATCGGGGTGTCGACCGATCCGGGATTGACGAGGCTCACGCGGACACCGGTTTCCGGTGTACGGGCCGCGAGCGCGAGCAGAAACCCCCGCAGCCCGAACTTCGACGCGCTGTAACCGGGACTCTCGGCCAACGGCAGCATTCCGCCGATGGACACGATCGCGACGACGTGGCCCTGGGAATCCTGAAGCGCCGGGTACAGAGCGCGGGTGAGGTGGACCGGAGCCAACAGATTCACGCCGAGCTCGCGATCCGTCTCGACGTCGGTCACCCGCTCGAACGGTGTCGTGACGACGACACCCGCGACGTGGACCAACAGATCACAGCGCCCTCCCAAGGCCCGCACCAACCCGTCGCGTTCTGCCGCGTTCGTGAGGTCGCACCGATGCGGGGTGACCCGCCCGGGCAGCTCGCGGGCGAGAGCCACCAGCCCCGTCGGGGTCCACATCCACCGCGACGATGTCGTGCCCCCGCCCGGCCAACCCCCGGCAGATCGCCGACCCGATCGCGCCGCCGGCGCCGGTGACCACCGCCCGACTCATGCGCGGCCCGCCCCGACGACGTACATCCGATCCATGACCTCTCCCCTTCGTCCCGGACATTCAACCCTTCCGTCGCTGCGAGAAGTGCAGTTGTCGGGAGGTGAGTCCGCATAGGACTTTGGGGGTTCCGCGACCCTTCGGTGAGCATTCGGAGATTCCTACTGTTCCGTCCGGCACGAAATTCGCCTCGCCGTCGCTCACTCGATCGCAGTCGCGGGACGTCACTTCGGGAGCGGAAGCACCCCATCGGCCGCCCAGGCGGCCGCGACGTCGAGATCGGACGTCGACGCGATCCCCTCCGGAATCGGGGTGCGGGCCACCATCACCACTGGCACCCCCACCTTCCGTGCTGCCTCGAGCTTCGCCGACGTGAGCGCTCCCCCGCTGTTCTTCGTGACGACGACGTCGATGCGGCGCTCCCGCAACAGCGCGACCTCGTCGCCGACGGTGAAAGGTCCACGCGCGAGCAGCAGTTCGGCCTTCTCCGGCAACCGCACCTCGGGTGGATCGATCGCACGGATCAGGAACCAGCCGTCGCCGTCGGCGAACGCGTCGACCCCCTGCCGGCCGATCGTGAGGAACACCCGCTCCCCCAGCCCGGCCACCGCCTCGGCGCCCGCGGCCAGATCCCGTACGACATGCCAGTCGTCCCCCGGTCCGGGTGCCCATTCGCGGCGGCGCAGCACCAGCAGCGGAACCCCTACCCGCGCGGTCGCGGCGGCCGCGTTCGCCGTGATCTGCGCGGCGAACGGGTGCGTCGCATCGACGACGGCGTCGATCTCGTTGTCCCGCAACCAGTGCGTCAGGCCGTCAACGCCACCGAAGCCGCCCACCCGGACCTGTCCGACCGGGAGCACCGGTTCACGCACCCGGCCGGCGAGCGAGGAAATCACCTCGACCGACGGAGCGTCGGCGAGGCGCGCCGCGAGCATCCGCGCCTCGCCGGTACCGCCCAGGACGAGGACTCTGCGCATCGAGGCACTCAATGCGTGGTGCGCGACCGCGTCGCCGAGTACAGGTAGCTGTCCGGGAAGCCTTCCGCAGCAAGGACGCGCCCCACGATCACCACTGCGGTCTTCGTGATCCCTGCCGCGTGAACCTGGTCGACCAGCGTTGCGAGTGTGCCGCGCAGCACCACCTCGTCCGGGCGGCTCGCGAACGCGACGACCGCTGCGGGACAGTCGGAACCGTAGTTCTCGGACAGTTCCTCCACGATCTGCTCGATCCGGTGCGCACCCAGGTGCACCACCATCGTGGCCCCGCTTCGGCCGAGTGAGCGCAGGTCCTCCCCCGGCGGCATCGCCGTCGACAACGTCGACACGCGAGTCAGCACGATCGACTGGGAGACCCCGGGCACCGTCAGTTCCCGGCCGAGAGCGGCGGCGGCTGCGGTGAAGGCCGGTACGCCGGGCACGATGTCGTATGCGACACCGGCGGCGTCGAGGCGTCGAACCTGCTCGGCCACCGCCGAATAGATGGACGGGTCGCCCGAATGCAGGCGTGCCACATCGAGTCCGGCCGCGTCGAAAGCGATGATCTGCTCGATGATCTCGTCGAGACTCAGTCGCGCGGTGTCGATCACCTCTGCGTCGTCCGGGCACAGCGTCAGCAACTCGGCCGGGACCAGACTGCCCGCGTACAGGCAGGCGGGGCTCTGGGCGATGATGCGCGAAGCCCGCAGCGTGATCAGGTCCGCGGCGCCCGGTCCGGCGCCGATGAAGTGGACTGTCATTGCTCTTCCCTTTCGGTGCTGTGCGGCTTGACGACCGACCATTGCGCCACCGGCAGTTGCGGTCGCCACGCCGTGAATCCGCCGAGCGGTTCGCCGCGGTAGATCTGGAACTTGCGCAGGCCCCCGCCCAGTCGCGCGTGCCACTGCAGCACGAGTGCCTCGGACTCCGCGGTGACCGCGTTGACCACCATCCGGCCACCCGGACGAAGCCTCGCCCAGCAGGCGTCGAGCATGCCGTCCTGCGTCACGCCGCCGCCGACGAAGACGGCGTCGGGAACCGACCCCTCGTCCTCGAACGCGCCCGGCGCCGAACCCCGCACCCGCAGGGTCGGCACGCCCAGTCGGGCAGCGTTGTCGGCAATCTGCCCGACGCGAACGTCCTCGCGTTCGAAGGCGACCGCGAGGCACCGCGGGTCGGTGCGCATCCACTCGATGCCGATGGTGCCGGAGCCGCCGCCGACGTCCCAGAGCATCTCGCCGGGCGCCGGCGCGAGGGCCGACAGGGTCAGCGCCCGCACCTCGTGTTTGGTCATCTGCCCGTCCCCGCAGTAGGCGGCATCGGGCAGTCCCGAGGTCCGGGTGAGTCTCAGCGCGGTGCCCGATGCCCGCAGTTCGAGCGCGATCACGTTGAGCGGGTCGCCGGGGGCCCGATCCCAGCTTCCGGCCCGGCCCCGGGCCACGTACTCGGCCGGCCCACCCAACTGTTCGAGAACCACCACAGTGCTGTCACCGAAGCCGAGCTCGGTGAGAAGCTGCGCGACGGCCGCGGGCGTGTGCTCGTCGTTCGCGAGTACGAGCACACGCTGACCGTCGACGAGACTCGCCGCGAGCGTCGTGACGTCGCGGTTCACCAGGCTGACGATCGTCGTCTCGTGCAGCGGCCAGCCCAGCCGGGCGCACGCGAGCGACACCGACGACGGATGCGCGATCACGTGCAGGCGTTCCGCTCCCAGTACTCGGCCGAGTGTGACACCGATCCCGTGGAACATCGGGTCGCCGCTGGCCAGCACGCACACCCGGCGGTCGCGGTGTTCGTCGAACAGTGCGGGCAGCGCCGGCAGCATCGGGGACGGCCACGCCACCCGCTTGGCGACCGACACGGGTATCAACTCCAGCTGCCGGGTCGAGCCCATCAGCACTTCGGCGTCGCGGATGGCCGCCTGTGCGCGCGGCGCGAGGCCGTCCCAGCCGTCGGCGCCGATTCCGACGACCACGATCGGGTCGATCGCAGAGGAAGTCACCGGGCCATCCGCCGCCACACGAACTGCGGCACCAGCCGCATCGCGAAGATCACCGGACGGAGCAACCCCGGCACCCACACCCGTTCGCTCCCCTTGCGCAGCCCGTGTGCGACGGCGTCGGCCACCTGCTGCGGGGTGCTCGAGAACGGGGCCGGCTTCATGCCCTCGGTCATCCGGCCGATGACGAATCCGGGCCGGACCAGCAGCACGCGGACACCGCTGCCGTGCAGCGCATCCGTCAGACCACTCGCGAACCCGTCCAGACCGGCCTTCGCCGAGCCGTACACGTAATTGGCGCGCCGCACGCGCGCCCCCGCGACGGAGGAGAAGACCACGATCTGTCCCGATCCGTGCGCGCGCATCAAGTTCGCTAGGTGTGTCAGCACACTGATCTGCGCGACGTAGTCGGTGTGTACGACAGCGAGCGCGTGGCCCGCGTCCTGCTCGGCCCGGGTCTGGTCGCCCAGCACCCCGAACGCGAGCACAGCGACCCCGATGGGGCCGTGCTGCTCGGCGATCGACGACAGCACCGCCGGATGGTCCGAGACCCGGTCCGCGTCGAACTCGACGCAGTGCACCGCTTTCGCACCCGCGTCGAGGATCGTGCGCGTCTCCCGTTCGAGATCACCGGAGCGCCGCGCCGCCAACACGACGACCCGCCCCGGCGCCAGCCGGCGCGCGACCTCCAAACCGATCTCGCTGCGACCGCCGAGCAGCACCACCGAGCCGGGCGCATAGTCCGTGTCACTCATGCCTCCAGTGTCCTGGATCAGCCGCGCTCGAGTACCGTCGGGGCATGGCCCGAACCCCCGCCGATCCCTCCCACCTGACCGCCGAGGCCGGCACGTTCCTCACCGAACGACACCTCGCAACTCTGACGACGTTGCGCAAGGACGGTTCCCCGCACGTCGTGGCGGTGGGATTCACGTGGGACCCGGACAACCGGATCGCCCGAATCATCACGAACGACACGTCCCAGAAGGCCCGCAACGCCGACCGCGGCGGGTACGCCGCGGTCAGCCAGGTGGACGGCGGCCGGTGGCTCACCCTCGAGGGGCCCGCGCGCGTGCTGTCGGACGCAGCGTCCGTCGCCGAGGGCGTCGAGCGCTATGCGGCGCGGTACCGGACGCCCCGGGAAAACCCGACACGCGTCGTCATCGAGATCTCGGTCCAGCGCGTGATGGGGTCGGCGATTCTGGTGGATCGGTGAAATAGCCTGATTTGCACCGGCATTCGGTGGTCCGAGTGCCGGTGCCGCGGATCCTTCGGCGGTACCGTGGGTGGACGTCACCAGCGCACCCGAACGGGGATGGCCATGACCGATCGACGAACAACCCGATGCATCATCCGATCTGTGGCGGTCGCAGGCGCTGCTCTGGCGGCTGTCGCGGTTCCTGCGACAGCTCAGGCATTGCCACCGCATCCGTTCGGCCCGCCGGCCATGACCATCGGCTGCGCCAACCAGGGCAGCCTGATGTCGCTCACCGGCGCCACGGGACAGACCGGGCCCGAGCAGAATCCGCCGATCGGACCGGGTGAGATCCGGTTCGAGTCGTTCCCGGCGGCGCCCCCGATCCCCGCCGCCGGTCAGGTCACCGTCGCGTGGGTCAACCTCGACACGGGCGCGAGCGGTATGGCGGCTCTCGAGGGCGCCTACCCGTACTACTCGAAGACCGTCTACACCGGTCACGGCAACATCCGGGCCACCGTCTTCGGCACGATCGATCTGTGGAGCCTGCCGCTGTGTCAGTCGAATCCGACGTTCGGCAACTTCATCGTCTGACGGGCGGCCGCCTCAGCCCGGGAGGACCGTCAACTCGTGCGGTCGAAGGTTCATCGACTCGCAGCCGTCTGCGGTGACGACGACGATGTCCTCGATGCGGGCACCCCAGCGGCCCCGAAAGTAGACGCCCGGTTCGATGCTGAACGCCATGCCCGGCTCGAGCACCATCTCGTTGCCGGCGACGATGTACGGCTCCTCGTGTACCGACAGCCCGATACCGTGCCCGGTGCGGTGCACGAACACCTCGCCCAGGCCCGCATCCGCGAGCACGTCCCGGGCGGCGGCGTCCACCGACTCGGCTGTGACGCCGGGACGGACCGCCTCGACGGCAGCGCGCTGGGCCGCCTCGAGGACGCCAACCTGCTCGGCCACCTGTGGATCCGGCTCCCCCAGGACGTACGTGCGGGTCGAATCGGAGTTGTAGCCGGGCTCGACCGGCCCCCCGATGTCGATCACGACGACATCGCCGGATTCGATCACCCGGTCCGAGACCTCGTGATGCGGATCGGCGCCGTGCGGGCCCGATCCGACGATCACGAACGCCGCCTCCGTGTGGCCTTCCGCCAGAATCGCTGCGGTGATGTCGGCGGCAACCTCCCTCTCGGTCCGACCGGGTCGCAGCCACTCGCCCATGCGGGCGTGGACCCGGTCGATCGCGGCACCGGCGCGGCGCAACGCCTCGATCTCGGCGTCGTCCTTGATCATGCGGAGTTCGCGCAGTACCCCGGTCGCAAGGACGGGGACCCCGCCGAAACGCCGCGACAGCGGCACGAGGTGTAGCGCCGGCATAGCGTCGGTGACGGCGACCTGCGGCGTCTCCGGCAGCAGCGACGACACCAACTCGTACGGATCGACGCCGTCCACCCAGTCGTGTACCGGCAGATTCAGTTCGGCGACGGCCGAATCTCCCAGCGACGCCAGCTCGAGCCTCGGCAGCACCACCGACGGCGCGTTCCCGTCCGACGGCACCACCAGGCACGTGAGTCGCTCGAACGAATCTGCGCGGGAACCGATCAGGTACCGCAGGTCCGGACCCGGTGTCACGAGCAGGCCGTCGAGCCCGGCGCGGTGCGCGACCTGCGCGGCTCGGGCCAGACGGTCGGCGTACACCGCCGTCGGGAAGCGGGAGGCGTCGAGGCCGGCGGACGCGGCGCTGTGGGAACTCATGGATCCAGGCTAGTGCCGTTTGGCAGGATGAGGCGCATGAGTGGGCCTTTGCTGCTGTTGGACGGTGCGAGTCTGTGGTTCCGGGCGTTCTACGCCCTACCGGAGTCGATGACCGCGCCGGACGGACGTCCCGTCAACGCCGTCCGCGGTTTCACCGACATGGTGGCCGCCCTGATCACCCGCACGCAGCCCTCCCGTCTGGCGGTCTGCCTCGATCTGGACTGGCGACCGCAGTTCCGGGTCGACGCGGTTCCGTCGTACAAGGCGCATCGGGTGGCGGAGGGGTCCGACGGCTCAGCCGAGGAGGTGCCGGACACGCTCACCCCACAGGTGGACATGATCATGGACGTCCTCGACGCCGCGGGCATCGCGACGGCAGGCGCCGCGGGCCTCGAGGCCGACGACGTGCTGGGAACTCTTGCAGCACAGGAGAAGACCGATACCGTCGTCGTGGTGAGCGGCGACCGCGACCTCCTCCAGGTGGTCGCCGACGACCCGGTCGCGGTTCGGGTGCTGTACGTGGGGCGGGGCCTCGCGAAGGCGGAACTGTTCGGCCCCGAGGAGGTCGCCGCGAAGTACGGGGTCCCGGCCGACCGGGCCGGCGCGGCCTACGCAGAACTCGCCCTACTGCGTGGTGATTCGTCGGACGGACTGCCCGGGGTGAAAGGCGTCGGCGAGAAGACCGCGTCCACGCTCCTGCTGCGCCACGGCTCCCTCCGCGATCTGCGGGCGGCTGCCGCCGATCCCGCCGGCGACGTCGCAAAGGGAATCCGGGCCAAACTGGACGCAGCCGCGGACTATCTCGACGCCGCCCTTCCCGTCGTCCGGGTCGTCACCGACGCCGACGTCCGGCTGTCGCGGCCGGACGTCCTGCCGCGTGTGCCCGCCGACTCGGCGCGACTCGACAAGGTCGCGGCGGAGCTCGGAATCGAGCGTTCGGTCGCCCGTCTGCTCACGGCGATGGCGACCGAACGCTCCTGAAGTACATCGGACCGATCAGCTGGGGCGGCTGACCTCGTACGTGCCCTCGTCGTCGGTGAAGGTGACCTTGACCGACTTCGGTGAACCGTCGACGGTCAGGCTGCACTCGAACGAAGCACCCTTCTCCACCTTCTGACCGGACGGGCAGCTGACGCCGGTGACCGAACGCGCACCGTAGGACTCGGTGACGATCTGCTCGACGCCGCGCTGCGCCGCCTGCTCGTCCAGAGTCTTACCGCCGAGCGCGGAAGTGAGTAACCAGCCGACCAGCGCCACCACCACGACCGCGGCGACACCGATCCCGACCCACAGCATCGTCTTCCCGCCACCCTGCCGCGGGCCCTGCTGCGGTGGTGCCCACTGGTTGCCGGGCTGGCCGAACTGCTGCGGGTACCCCTGGGCCATGCCCTGGTTTCCGGGCCCCCACTGCTGCTGACCCGGAGCACCCCACTGCTGCTGACCGGGATTCTGCTGCGGCCAGCCCTGTGGCGCGGGCCCCCACTGCTGCCCCGGGCCGGGGTTGGGCGCGCCCTGGTGCGGCTGCCCCCAGGCCTGGCTCTGCTGCCACTGTCCCTGTTCGGGCCCCCGGTAGTTGCCGGGACCGTGGACGTCGGCGGGGTACGCGTAGGTGGGGAACTGCTCGGTGGGCGCCGGCGCGCCCGAACCCTCGGCGGCACCACGGTCGGGTGTCCGACCGGTGGTCGATTCGTTCGGTCCGTGCGGGCCGCTCATGTCGTCTCCTCGTGTCCGGTCCGCGGCCATCTGTGCCGCACTGAAACGCCTCGCCGACGCCGGAACTCGTTCCTCGATCCCCCGATCGAATCCCACCCCGGGCGCGAGACGACTGCCACATTACGCAGTACAGGGAGCGACGCGGAACATTGCCCCACGCCGTCCGTGTCTACTGCCGGACCCTCGCGGCCCGCCTCACTGTGTCAGGTGCGCCCTCGCGTGGGTGACCGCCTCGATGTCCCCGACCGTGCTGTCGATCAATTGGTGCGCGAGGTCGGCGAGAGCCCGTGCCGTCGCCAACTCGTCGCCGATCGACGGCACGTTCCGGTCGACCGGATTCCGCCGCGCCAAGCCGACGCCCACGATGGTGGACTCGACCGTGTGCAGGCGGGCCGTCGAGCGGGTCTGCGCATCGTGCTCGTCGATGCTGATGTCCACCGACCAGTTCTTCCCGTCCATCGCCGTTCTCCTCTCGCGGTGCCGGCGCCTCGCCCGTGCACGCGCGAGGCGCCCCCACCAACCAGTCAACGACGGACACCCGGGAAATACCAGGGCGGCGACATTCAGGCCGCGGAGATCGCGACGACGCCGCGGCGAATCGACCCGATGGCCCGCGCGGCTGCTTTCGCGACGGCCGGATCGGGTGCTGTCGCGTGCACCTGGTCGAGCAGATCGATCACCTGACGGCACCAACGCACGAAGTCCCCGGCCGCCAGTTCCTTGCCACCCGAACCGGCGGCGACGAGAACGTCGACGAGTGGCTCGTCGTTGGCCCACTGGTAGATCGCGGTGACGAATCCCGAATCCGGTTCTCGGGTGACCGGAAGCTTGTGCCGGATCTCGTCGGCCTGCAGCGAACCCCACACGCGCATTGTCTCGGCCAGCGCCTGCCGCAGCGGCGCGGTCGGGCCCCGATCGGGAGCGTCCGCATCCTGACGGGACTCGTACACGACGGAGGACACGACGCCCGCGAGTTCGGCGGGGGTGAGTCCCTTCCAGGCGCCCCGCCGAAGGCACTCGGCCACCAGAAGATCGCTCTCGCTGTAGATCCGGGCGAGCCGCTGCCCTTCCTCCGTCGCCTTCGGATCCGGACCGGCGGAGATGAAGCCCCGTTCGGTGAGGAGGGCGACGATCCGGTCGAAGGTCCGCGCGAGCGAATTCGTCGTCGCGGCCGACTTCTGACGCAGCGACTCGGTTTCGCGGGCGAGTCGGTTGTACCGTTCCCCGATCCGGCTCAGCTGCTCGCGGTCGGGCCGGGAATGACATGGGTGGTCGCGGAGCGCCTTACGCAGAGCCACGACCTCGCTGTCCTCGCGGCCGGCCTTGCCCCGCTTGGGGCGGCGTGGCGGCACGATGCCGGTGGAGCGAAGCGCCGACGCCAGGTCGCGCCGCACACGCGCCGTGCGGTGATCGACGTGCCTCGGTAGGCGCAGCTTCCCGAGGGAACGCGCGGGGACGGGAAAGTCAGCGGCACTGACCCGGCCCGCCCACTTGTCCTCCGTCAGCACCAGCGGTCGCGGATCGTTGGGGTTCTGATCGGGTTCGAGAACTACTGCGAGCCCCGAGCGCTTACCGACGGGGATCGCGACGACGTCGCCGCGCCGGAGGTCGACCAGTGACGACACCGAAGCACCCCGGCGGTCGGCGCGGCCCTGCCGTTCGAGCATGCGCTCGCGGCTGCGTAGCTGTTCCCGGATCCGGAAGTACTCGAAGTACTCGCCGTCCGCACCGCCGAGTTTGTCGCGCAGGTCCGTCAGAGCGGCCTCGTTGCGTTCGATCGATCTAGTCAGGCCCACCACGGACCGGTCGGCCTGGAACTGCGCGAACGACCGCTCGAGCAGCGCCCGCGACTCCACCGCGCCCATCCGGTCGACCAGGTTGATCGACATGTTGTAGCCCGGCCGGAACGAGCTGCGCAGGGGGAATGTGCGCGTCGACGCGAGGCCGGCGACGTCGGTCGGCTCGACGCCGGGCTGCCACAGCACGACGGCGTGTCCCTCGACGTCGATACCGCGCCGACCGGCACGCCCGGTCAACTGCGTGTACTCGCCCGGCGTGAGCTCCGCGTGCGTGTCCCCGTTGTACTTGACGAGGCGTTCGAGAACGACCGAGCGCGCGGGCATGTTGATGCCGAGTGCCAACGTCTCGGTCGCGAAGACCGCCCGCACCAGACCGTTGACGAACAACTCCTCGACGGTCTCCTTGAACGCCGGCAGCATTCCGGCGTGATGGGCCGCGAATCCCCGTTCCAGGGCCTCCCGCCAGCTCCAGTAGCCGAGCACCTCGAGGTCGGGTCGCGGCAGGTGCCGCGTGTGCTCGTCGATGATCTCGCGGATCCGCGCGGTCTGTTCCGGAGTCGTCAGCCGCAACTTCGAGCGGACGCACTGTGCGAGCGCCGCCTCGCACCCGGCGCGGCTGAATATGAAGGTGATCGCCGGCAGCAGACCTTCTTCGTCGAGGCGGGCGATCACCTCGGGCCTCGGCAGCGGACGGAAGTCGTTGGACCGGTAGCCGCCGCGACCGCGCGGCTCCCACGAGTTCATCCGGTCGAGCGCCAGCCTCTGCTTGACGTGCCGCACCAGGTCCGGATCGACGACCACCTGGTGGCTCGCACCTGCGGCGGCCTTCGCGTCGAAGAGATCGAACAGGCGCCGGCCCACCAAGATGTGCTGCGACAGCGGAATCGGCCGTGTCTCGTCGACGACGATCGTCGTGTCGCCGCGGACCGTCTCCATCCATGCGCCGAACTCTTCGGCGTTGCTCACGGTTGCCGAGAGACTCACCAGCCGGACGTCTTCGGGCAGGTGCAGGATCACTTCCTCCCACACCGCGCCGCGGAACCGGTCGGCGAGGTAGTGCACCTCGTCCATCACCACATGCGACAGGCCACGCAAGGTCGGCGAGTCCGCATAGAGCATGTTGCGCAGCACCTCTGTGGTCATGACCACCACGGGCGCGTCGGAGTTGATGCTGGTGTCACCGGTGAGCAGACCCACCGCGTCGCTGCCGTAGCGCGCGGAGAGTTCGTTGAACTTCTGATTGCTCAACGCCTTGATCGGCGTCGTGTAGAAGCACTTGCGGCCGGATTCGAGCGCGAGGTGGACGGCGAACTCGCCGACCACCGTCTTGCCGGCCCCGGTCGGTGCGCACACCAGCACACCGTGCCCCGCCTCCAGTGCGGCGCAGGCTTCGAGCTGGAACGGGTCGAGCGGGAAACTCAGCTGGGAGGTGAAGGACGCGAGTCGATCATTCGTGGTCACAGCGTGTCCGAGTAGTCCTGCGCCGGGGTCTTGGGAGCGGCGGACGCCTGGACCGGTGCGGTGCCCTCGATCGGCGACGGAGCCGTGATCGAAGAGGCGTCCTCGTCGTCGAGGTCACCCCAGTTCTCGGTTTCCCGGCGGGCCTTGCGCTTGTCGTTGAGGCGGGCGATCTGCACTGCCATCTCGAACAGAACGGTCAGTGCGAGCGCGAGAGCCAACATCGAGAACGGATCCTGGCCCGGCGTGGCGACTGCGGCGAACACGAACAGCGCCATGATGAGCCCTCGGCGCCACGCCTTGAGCTTGGAGTACGGCAGCACGCCGACGACGTTGAGCGCGACGATGAGCAGCGGAATCTCGAAACTGACGCCGAAGATGATCAGCAGATTGATCACGAAGCCGAAGTACTGGTTACCGCTCAGCGCGGTGATCTGGACGTTGTCGCCGATCGTCATCAGGAAGTGCAGGGCCTTGGCGACGATCACGTAGGCGAGGACCGCGCCGGCCATGAACAGCACCGATGCGGCGAAGACGAAGCTGATCGCGTACTTGCGTTCCTTCGCGTACAGACCCGGGGTGACGAACCGCCAGATCTGATACAGCCACACCGGGCACGCCAGGACGATTCCGGCTGTCATCGCGACCTTGAAGCGGAGCATGAACTGGTCGAACGGACCGGTGGCGAGCAGTCGACACGCCCCGTCGTTACTCAGATCCGCACGACTCGACGACGGCAGCGAACAGTAGGGACCACGCAGGAGTTCGCCGAGACTCTCGATCCCGAGGATGCGGGTCGAGTACCAGACGAATCCGATGATCGTCGTCACGATGATCGCGGCGACCGCGATCATCAGTCGCGTCCGCAGCTCGTACAGGTGATCGACGAGCGACATCGTGCCGTCTGGATTTGTCCTGCGCCTGCTGCGACGCGGGTCGAACGGAATTCGCACAGTGGGCCCTAGCCTTGATCAGCCGGACACCGGGGTGAGCGTCTCACCCCGGTGTGTTGTGGTACGTGAACTAGGCCGACTTCGGCTCGGTGTGCGACTGCGGCGTCTCCACGACAGTCGCGTCGACCGGCGCCGTCGGAAGCTGACCGGTGGGTGCGGCGGGCGGCTGCGGAGCAGCGTTCTGAGTCTGGTTGCCCTCGTTCTGCATCTCCTTGACCTCGCTCTTGAAGATGCGCAGCGAGCGTCCGAGTCCGCGAGCTGCATCGGGCAGCTTCTTCGAACCGAACAGGATGATGACGACCAGCGCCACAATGGCCCAGTGCCAGGGGCTCATGGCTCCCATAATTACCTCCAGGTATCAGATGCCAACGATGCTACCGGACGTGTGTGCGTCGATCTTGCGGTAAATGTCCAGTTCACCGTGACGTAACAACCAACCGGAGCCACTGCTGCAGAACCAGCATTGCCGTTAACGAAGCAGCAACCCGAAATTACACTTTCCGACGCTCACGCGGTGGCCGAACGGCCGATCGAACGACGCCGACAAGATCGGCCACCGACGTAGCGGGACGTCACGTCTCGAGAGCGTCGTACGCCTCCAGCGCCCCACGCGCACGCTGCCGAACCGCCTCTACCAATTCCGGAGGTCCCACCACGCGGGCACCCGACCCGAATCCCAGCACGAGGCGCGCCATCCATTCCTGCGAGCCGTATCGCATCGTCGCCTCGACCGACCGATCCGGCAGCGTGCGAACGGGATCGAGGGGGTAGTTCTCGAGGATCCAACCGTGGTCGGCGGACACCTGCAGCACCGCCTGGGGAAGATCGCCGTCCGGACTGAACAACTCGAGGTGCTCGTCCGTCCCGAGTGCCTGCGCGGGCGGCTGCGACGGCTCGTCCAACTCGACCGCCGCGTCGATCCTGTCGAATCGGAACAGCCGCACACCCTCGGCCTGCCGGCACCACCCCTGCAGGTACGTGTGGTCGTCCAGGAGCAGCGAACGGATCGGATCGACGACGCGTTCGGTGAGCGCGTCACGCGAGGCGGAGTAGTACGTCAGGCGCAGCGCTCGGTCGTGTTGCAGCGCATCCCGGACGGTTGCGGCCACCGGGTTCTCCCGGGTGGCCCGATCGCCGTCTTCCACCGCAGGGTCGTCGCTGCCGGCGCCTTCTCGTCGCGCCGCACTGCCCGCGGCCGATTCGATCTTCGCGATCGCGCTCTGCGCGGCCGACGGGTCGACCATGCCCGGCATTTCGGCGAGCGACCGCAGGGCGATCAGCAGTACCGTCGCCTCGGTCGACGTCAGCCGCAACGGTCGATCGATTCCCGCCGAGAAGATCACCGACACGGTGTCGCCCTCGAAGGACAGGTCGATCAGATCGCCGGGACCGTAGCCGGGAAGCCCGCACACGAACAGTTGCTGCAGGTCCTTCGTCAGATTCGCGACACTCAGGCCGAGGTCCCGGGCTGCAGCCTCCTTGCTGATCCCCGGATTCGCGATGAAGTACGGAACCATGTTCAGCAGTCGCGCCAGCCGCGACAGTCCGGCTGTCATCGGACGTCTCCCCCTTCGTCGGTCGCCGACGTCCCGCCCGCCGCGAACCGCAGCTTCTCCTTGACGTCCGCGCGTAGTGAGTCCGGCGCGAGGACCAGAGCATCCGAACCGTGGCCGGCGATCAGCCTGGCCGTCCAGCCCCACGACCGGACGGGCAGGTCGAGGACCACTCCGGCACGTCCGCCGAGTTCCCGCTCCTCCCGCACGGTTCCGAGCCGTCGCAGCTCGTACGCTCGGCCCGCGGCCACCCACACCGTCGCGGTGCCGGTTGCCGAACCGGCACCGGTGACGGCATCGACGATGCCACGCAGGTCCGCGTCGGCAGGCTTGCGGACGGCGTTCGCCGGGCCCACCGCGGCAACGGGCTCGCTGATCCGCGACAGCCGGAAGGTGCGCGTCGCATCTCGATCGACGTCGTGGCCCACGAGATACCACCGACCGTGCAGGGTCACGACACCCCAGGGTTCGACGGTTCGCTCGATGTACGGATCGGTGGGTGCGCTGCGGTGCCGGAAGGTGACCCTCCGACCGGCGTCGATCGCCTCGAGCAACTGCCGCAGAGCAGACTCCGACCCCCGGGTCCGAGCCGGGACTGCGGCCACCGGGACCGAGTCGACGTCCGCGTCCACCTGGACGCCGGCGGCTCGCAGCTTCATCATCGCGCTCTGCGACGTCGACATCATCTCCGGTGAGCCCCAGAGCCGGGCCGCGACCGCCACCGCGGCTGCCTCGCCGCTGTCGAGATCCACCTCGGGCAGCTCGTACGCCGTGCGATTGATGCGGTATCCCTCGACGGTCGAGAAGCGGTTCGCCGGACCGGTCTCGAGCGGAATGCCGAGATCCCGGAGTTCGCTCTTGTCCCGTTCGAACATCCGGTTGAACGCCTCGTCGCTGGGCGAGTCGTGGTAGCCCACGACGCTTTCGCGAATCTTCTCGGCGGTCAGGAACTGTCGGGTCGACAACAGGCAGATGACGAGATTCATCAACCGTTCGACTTTGGTGGTCGCCACTCGGAGAAGAGTAGCGGCCGCAAAGCAGACCGGGCGGTAACAAAACGGTCGTTTCGCCCGCAGCGGACCGGGCGAGCAACCGCGTCGGTCACATCGACGCGATGAGCCGCTCCACCCGCTCGTCGACCGAGCGGAACGGGTCCTTGCAGAGCACGGTCCGCTGTGCCTGATCGTTGAGCTTGAGATGCACCCAGTCGACGGTGAAGTCGCGACCCGCGTCCTGGGCCGCCGCGATGAACTCGCCGCGCAGTTTCGCCCGAGTCGTCTGGGGCGGAGTCTGCACGGCGGCCTCGATGGTCTCGTCCTCGGTCACCCGCTTGGCGAGTCCCTTGCGCTGCAGAAGATCGAACACCCCACGACCACGCTTGATGTCGTGGTAGGCCAGATCGAGCTGGGCGATCTTCGGATCGGCGAGGTCCATGCCGTACTTGTCCTGGTAGCGCTGGAACAGCTTGCGCTTGATCACCCAGTCGATCTCCGTGTCGACCTTCGCAAAATCCTGGCTCTCCACGGCGTCGAGCGTGCGGCCCCACAGATCGACCACCTGGTCCACCTGGGGATCGCGTTCGCGGGTGCGCAGATGATCGACGGCCCGCGAGTAGTACTCCCGCTGAATATCGAGCGCACTGGCCTGCCGCCCGCCTGCCAGCCGGACGGGACGGCGGCCGGTCAGGTCGTGGCTCACCTCACGGATCGCCCGGATGGGGTTGTCCAGCGCGAAATCGCGGAACGGGACCCCGGCTTCGATCATCTCGAGGACCAGCGCCGCGGTACCGACCTTGAGCATCGTGGTGGTCTCGGCCATGTTCGAATCGCCGACGATCACGTGCAGACGTCGGTACTTCTCCGCATCCGCGTGCGGTTCGTCGCGGGTGTTGATGATCGGCCGCGAACGGGTGGTCGCCGACGAGACACCCTCCCAGATATGCTCCGCGCGCTGCGACAGGCAGAACGTCGCCGCCTTCGGCGTCTGCAGGATCTTGCCGGCGCCGCAGATCAACTGCCGGGTCACCAGGAACGGCAGCAGCACATCCGAGATCCGGGAGAACTCCCCGGCGCGGACCACGAGGAAGTTCTCGTGGCAGCCGTACGAGTTGCCCGCCGAATCGGTGTTGTTCTTGAACAGGTAGATGTCCCCACCGATGCCCTCCTCGGCCAGGCGCTGCTCGGCGTCGACCAGAAGGTCCTCGAGCACGCGTTCGCCCGCGCGGTCGTGGTTCACGAGTTGGAGGAGACTGTCGCACTCGGCCGTCGCGTACTCGGGATGTGATCCCACGTCGAGATACAGCCGGGCACCGTTGCGGAGGAAGACGTTGGAACTGCGGCCCCACGAGACCACCCGCCGGAAGAGGTAGCGGGCAACCTCGTCCGGACTCAGCCGTCGATGACCGTGAAAGGTGCAGGTGACACCGAACTCGGTCTCAATTCCCATGATTCGTCGCTGCACACTTCGACAGTACAGCGCCGAGCGCGTTTGCCTTGCCGTTCGCGAACAGCCTCGCGGCCCTAGGGTGGGAACGTGGCCGAAGTGAGATGTTTCCCCGAACGTACCGACCGGATACTCATGCGCCTGAGCGCCGATCTACCGCCCTCGCGGCTCGACGGCGGGCTGCGGACACTGAGCAACGCCGCGAACCACAGCGTCCTCTGGATGGGTGTCGCGGCAGGTATGGGACTGGCCGGTGGCCGCGCTCGGCGCGCCGCGGTCCGCGGCGTCCTCGCGGTGGCCGGTGCCAGCGCGCTGTCGAACGCGGTCCTCAAGCCCGTCTTCCCGCGACGCCGGCCGCCCGCCGGCACCCCGGAGTTCACGGTTCGACGCGGACTGCCCGCGCCGCGCTCGTCGTCGTTCCCGTCCGGCCACTCCGCATCCGCGGCCGCATTCGCCACCGCCGTCGCGCTCGAATACCCCGCAGCCGGCGTTGCGCTCGCACCGCTCGCCGCGGCAGTCGCGTACTCGCGCGTGCACACCGGCGTGCACTGGCCGTCCGACATCGCGGTCGGTGCCGGTGTCGGCGCCGCAGTCGCCCTCGCTACGAGGCGATGGTGGGCAGTGCGGGACGAGGAGCCCGCAACGCTGGGACCGGATCGCACGACGCAGGCGCTGGTCGAGGGCGACGGCATGGTCGTGTTCGTCAACCCCGGGTCCGGCAGCGACGACGACGCCGTCCGTACCGAGGTCGAGCAGGCGCTGCCCAAGGCTCGGATCGTCGAGTTCGACGGTGACCGGGACTTCGCCGCCCAGATCGACGAGATCGTCGCCGCGCGCTCCCCGAAGGCGCTGGGGGTCTGCGGAGGCGACGGCACGGTGGTGACCGTGGCCGCAGCCGCCGTCCACCACGACCTTCCGCTCGCGGTCTTTCCGGGCGGCACGCTGAACCACTTCGCTCGGGACGCCGGTGTCGGCGACGTCGCATCGACCGCGGCCGCGATAGCCGACGGCAGCGCCGAACTGGTGGATCTCGGCCGGATCCGGGTGGACGGCGGCGAGGAGGCCACGTTCGTGAACACCGCGAGCCTGGGCGGCTACCCGGACTCGGTGCGACTGCGTGAGCGCTGGCAGCCCCGGCTGGGCAAGTGGCCGGCGGCCGCTCTCGCCATGGCCAGGGTGCTCAAGTCCGCGCAGCCGCTGAAGGTCACCATCGACGGCGCCGAGCACGCGATCTGGATGCTCTTCGTCGGGAACGGCCGCTACACCCCGTCCGACCAGGTACCGATGTCGCGACCGGAGATCCACCGCGGCACCCTCGACGTGCGGTATCTACTTGCCGACCACCGGTTCTCCCGGATCAGGCTCGTTGCGGCCGCGCTCACCGGCACACTCGGCACCTCACCGACGTACGCGCACCGCAATGCACCCTCGGTGTCCATCGAGATCGACGGCGACCCGGTCGCGTTGGCGACCGACGGCGAGGTGGTCGCCGACGGTCGCCGTTTCGAGTTCCGCAGTGAGCCCCGGCGCGTGGTGCTCTACCGCCGGCTCTAGTCGGACCCGGTGGTGCTCCCGGTATCGGGGGCACCGCCGGCCTCGCCGCCTTCCGCGGACTCCTGCTTCGGCGCGGACGGTGCCGGCAACAGTGGTTCGAGCGCGGCCCCCGCGATGCGGCGGAAGGTGCGGCGCGGCCGGGACTGATCCAGCACGGCAACCTCGAGGCCCGTAACCCCGAGCGCTCGACGTTCGGAATCGCCGTTGCCGGAGGGAGTTCCGTCCCGCAGCGCGGTCACCGCGACCGACACGGCCTCGGCCAGATCCATTCCCGGGCGGTACGACTCACGCAGAGCCGACGCGATCGGCTCGGTGGTGCCGCCCATCACGACGAACTGCTGCTCGTCGACGATCGAACCGTCGTAGGTGATCCGGTAGAGCTGGGCGTGCCGCGGCCCTTCCTGCGGGCCGACCTCGGCCACACAGATCTCCACCTCGTACGGCTTGGGCTGCTCGGTGAAGATCGTCCCGAGCGTCTGGGCGTAGCCGTTCGCCAGCGACCGGCCGGTCACGTCGCGGCGGTCGTACGAGTAGCCACGCATGTCCGCGTGCACGATGCCTGCGCGGCGCAGGTTCTCGAACTCGTTGTACTTGCCCACCGCGGCGAAGCCCAGGCGGTCGTACAGTTCGCTGACCTTGTGCAGCGCCGTGGACGGGTTCTCCGCGACGAACAGGACGCCGTCGGCGTAGGTCAGCACGATGACGCTGCGACCGCGCGCGATTCCCTTGCGCGCCAACTCCGAGCGATCGCGCATGATCTGCTCGGCTGAGGCGTAGTACGGCAGCGTCATCGCGGGGTGCGTCCTTCCTCGGTGCGGCCGGCGACGACTGTGCGCGCCAGTTCGGCGGTCCGCTCGGCGGGCACGTTCACCGCGCCGGCCGAGGTGATGGACACCGCCGTCGGATAGATCGAGCGCACCAGGTCGGGTCCACCGGTGGCGGAATCGTCGTCGGCGGCGTCGTAGAGCGCCTCGATCGCCATCCGCAGGGCCGAGTCCTCGTCGGCGCCTTCGCGGTACAGCTTCTTGAGCGATGACTTCGCGAACAGCGATCCGGATCCGACGGCGTGGTAGCCGGCCCGCTCCTCGTACCGTCCACCCACGACGTCGTACGACACGATCCGGCCCGCCCGTTCGGGGTCGGGCGCGTCCAGGTCGAAACCGACGAGCAGCGGCACCACCGCGAGGCCCTGCATCGCGGCACCGAGGTTGCCGCGCACCATCGACGACAACCGGTTGGCTTTGCCGTCGAACGTCAGCTGGACGCCCTCGATCTTCTCGTAGTGCTCGAGTTCGACGGCGAACAACCGGACCAGCTCGATCGCCACCCCGGCGGTGCCGGCGATGCCCGCTGCGGAGTAGTCGTCGGTGACGAACACCTTCTCGACGTCGCGGCTCGCGATGAGATTGCCCATGGTGGCGCGCCGGTCGCCGGCGACGACGACACCGCCCGCGAACGTCAACGCGACGATCGTCGTGCCGTGGGGCGCGACGTCACCGTCCGGGCCGTTGCCGTTCATGTCGATTCGATTGCCGGGCAGCATTTCCGGCGCGTTGAGACGCAGGTACTCGGTGAACGAGGACAGGTTCGAGGCGAACCCCGATCCGAGTCCGGCACCGAGGCCGCCGACGGTCGACGGCACCCCTGCACGACCCGCCGTCACTGGCCGCCCTTCTGGACGTACGCACGCACGAAGTCCTCGGCGTTCTCCTCGAGCACGTCGTCGATCTCGTCGAGCAGATCGTCGGTGTCCTCCGCGAGCTTCTCACGCCGTTCCTGCCCGGCTGCGCCCTCGCCGATCGGGGCATCGTCGTCGTCGCCACCACCAGCGCGCTTGGTCTGCTCCTGGGCCATACCCACCGACCTCCTCTTCACCTCGGACCTGCCGGAGCAACCCTCCGGCCGTCCGTACTGCTCGGACCCTAACCCTACCGACCGACAGTGACCGTGGGGCGGCAAGCACGCGGCGCGATTTGCCGGTGTGATCAGTTCGTAAGCTGCTCCACCAGCTCAGCGGCCGAATCCACCGAGTCGAGGAGCTTCCCGACGTGGGCGCGACTGCCCCGCAGCGGCTCGAGTGTCGGGATCCGTACGAGCGATTCGCCGCCGAGATCGAAGATCACCGAATCCCAGCTGGCCGCGGCGATGTCGGCACCGAAGCGGCGCAGGCATTCGCCGCGGAAGAACGCGCGGGTATCGGTCGGCGGGTTGTGTACCGCGTCGAGCACCTGCTGTTCGGAGACCAGGCGCTCCATGGACCCACGCGCGACCAAGCGGTTGTACAGGCCCTTCTCGAGTCGCACGTCGGAGTACTGCAGGTCGATCATGTGCAGCCGAGGCGCCGACCACGCCAGCCCCTCGCGACTGCGGAATCCCTCGAGCAGACGCAGTTTCGCCGGCCAGTCCAGCAGGTGTGCACATTCCATGGGGTCGCGTTCGAGCAAGTCCAGCACCATCGCCCACTTGTCGATGATGTCGGCCGCGCGAGGATCGTCGTCGCCCTCGCGATCGACATGCTTGGCGACGCGATCGAGGTAGATCCGTTGCAGGGCGAGTCCGGTGAGCTCACGTCCGTCCGCCAGTGCCACGGTGGCCCGCAGTGTCGGGTCGTGGCTGATGTGGTGGACCGCCGTGACGGGTCGCGCGAGTTGCAGATCGGTGAGATCGACTCCGGCCTCGATGAGGTCGAGCACCAGAGCCGTCGTACCGACCTTGAGGTACGTCGACATCTCCGCCAGATTCGCGTCGCCGATGATCACGTGCAGTCGGCGGTACTTGTCGGCGTCCGCGTGCGGTTCGTCGCGGGTGTTGATGATGCCCCGCTTGAGCGTCGTCTCGAGGCCCACCTCCACCTCGATGTAGTCGGCGCGCTGCGACAGCTGGAACCCGGCTTCGTCCCCGGACTGGCCGATACCGACGCGTCCCGAGCCGCAGATCACCTGCCGGGACGCGAAGAACGGCGACAGCCCCGCGATCACCGCGGAGAAGGGCGTCTCCCGGGACATCAGGTAGTTCTCGTGCGTCCCGTACGACGCGCCCTTGCCGTCGACGTTGTTCTTGTAGAGCTGCAGTCGGGGCGCCCCGGGAACGCTCGACGCGTGCCGGGCCGCAGCCTCCATAACCCGCTCACCCGCCTTGTCCCAGATGACGGCATCGAGCGGGTCGGTGACCTCGGGGGCCGAGTACTCGGGATGCGCGTGATCGACGTACAGACGCGCACCGTTGGTGAGGATCATGTTGGCCGCACCCACCTCGTCCGCGTCGATCACCGGCGCGGGGCCGTTGAGCCGTCCGAGGTCGAATCCACGTGCGTCCCGTAGCGGCGACTCGACCTCGTAGTCCCATCGCGTGCGCTTGGCGCGCGGCACGCCGGCCGCCGCCGCATACGCCAGGACCGCCTGCGTGGAGGTCAGAATCGGGTTCGCCGAGGGCTCTCCGGGCGATGAGATGCCGTACTCGACCTCGATACCGATGATCCGCTGCATGGCACGAGCCTAGATCGTCAGACGCCTCCGCATCCGGACGACGGCATCGAGATCGTCATCGGGACTCGTCGATCCGGCACTGGAGGTACGTGTCCGCACCGATTCGGCGCAGCACGGCCGCCACCGGACCCGGTGCCCATCGCGCGCCCGGATCCTTCTCGAGACGAGGATCGACGAGATGCACGGTGCGTCCCCGAACGGTGGCGTCGCACTCCCCCGCCTCGAGCACATTGCGAACCCAGTCGCTGCCGGAACCGTAGGTCAGGGCGAATCGATAGCCGTTTCCGATCCGAAACGCGTTGACGGGGGTCGTGTACGGCCGGCCCGAGCGTCTGCCGCGGTGATGCATCAGCGCGAAGCCGGGAATTCGTCCGGCGATGTGGACCACGACCCGGTTGAGTCCCACCCGATTGGCCCGCGCGAGTGAACGTGGAAGGGGCACGGCGTCACCACCTCTCGTCCACGCCAGCGTATCCCCACTTCGCGGAGCCTCCGAGACGTAGCCGCTTGACCCTGACACAGTGAGAAGGACTCGAATGGGCGGCGAAGGAGGTGGTCGTCGTGAACACCACGAACCACGGCGGGCCGGTTGCCCGCATCGTCCGCGCCCTGGCCGCGCCCGGACCCTCGGATCGGCTGCGGACGGCACTCGCTGTCGGCACGGACGCGGATCCGGCCTCTGCGGAGGCACTTGTCGCGCGCTGCGGCGTCGAACCGGACTTCTTCGTCCGCGACATGCTGACCTGGGCGCTGTGCCGTCTCCCTGCGGAGGTGACGGTGCCGCTGCTCATCGACGAGCTCGGCTCCGACATCACGCAGGCACGCAGTCAGGCGCTGCACACGCTGTCCAAGATCGGGGACACGCGCGCGTGGCCGGCGGTACGGACCTTGCTGCACGATCGTCACGACGACGTGGCACGCAGCGCGTGGCGGGCCGCGGTCGCGGTGGTGCCGCCCGGCGCCGAGCCCGACCTCGCCGCGGATCTCGCGACCGAACTCGGGCGCGGTGATCGGGATCGGCAGCTCAGTCTGAGCCGCGCGCTGGTCGCGCTGGGCGACGACGTCCTGCCGGCACTCGACGTGGCGGCCGCGCACGCCGATCCGTACGTTCGAGCGCACGCCCAGGCTACGCAGCGTCTCCACCTCGATCCGGACAGCGGGTTCACCGTGTCGGTCGAGCTCGCGAGGCGCGTCGCGGCGACCGGACCGGATGCATAGAGACGCACGGAGCAGGAGCAGTCATGTTGATCGGTGAGGTCTCCCGGCGTTCGGGGGTCAGTGCTCGCATGCTGCGTCACTATGACGCCCTGGGGCTGGTCACCCCCACCGGGCGCACCTCGGGTGGTTACCGCGAGTACTCCCCCGACGACATCCGGCGGCTCTTCCACGTCGAGAGTCTGCGGACGCTGGGGCTGTCGCTCGAGGATACGAAACGGGCACTGGACGAGCCCGAGTTCGCACCGTCCGCTCTCGTGGGAGACCTCATCCGGCACACCCGCCGGCGGATCGCCGCCGAACAGGAACTGCTCGCCAAACTCGAGCGGGTCGACGACGCCGGACCCACGCTGTGGGACGACGTGCTGCGCGTCGTCGGTCTGCTGCACGCCCTCGACTCCGAGTCGGCGGGCCGCCGGCAACAGGCCGTCCTGTCCCAGGACCCGGAGGCCGCGCTGCCGGTCGCAGCACTGGTCGAAGCCGCGCTGGCGGAGGAGAACCCGAATGTGGCGGGGGCGCTGCAGTGGTCGCTGGCGCGTGCCGCCGATCGGGGACTTCCCGAACTCGCCGCCGCGCTCGACTCGGCGTCGGTCGAGATCCGTCGGCGCGCCACCGCCGCGATCGCGTCGGTTCGGACACCCGAGGCGACCGCACTCCTCAGACGGGTGCTCGACGATCCGGACACCTCGATCCGCGAGCGGGCCGCACTGTCCCTGGGCTCCCTCGGCGACACCGATGCCATCCCGACTCTCATGACGATGATCGTCGACGGGCGGTCGGACGTCGAGGCCGCGGAGGTGCTGGGCCGGCTGGCGGCGAGCACCCCGGATCCCGACCACGTCGCCCGGCTGGTGCACGACACGCTCGACGACTCCGACGACCCGCCCACGCGCCTGCGAATCACGCAGGCGCTGGCCGAGATTCCCGGCGAAACCGTCCGGGAGATCCTCGTCCGGCTCGGCGCCGACCAGGACCGGACCGTTGCCGGGACCGCTGCGGTGATCCTGGGTCTGCGCGACCGCGACAGCGGGCGACGTCGACGTCCGCGCTGACAGCACCGCGGCGCGCGGTGCGACGATGAGGGCATGGACGAGGTCGTCGCCGTATACGACGCGCAGGGTGAACCGGTCGGCACCGCGCCCCGGTCGCGGGTGTACGCGGAAGGGCTGTGGCATGCCAGCGCCGGCGTGCTGCTCCGCTCGCTCGACGGCTCCCGCATCTACGTTCATCGGCGGACGCCCCAGAAGGCTGTGTTCGGGGGCATGCACGACTGCCTGGCCGGCGGCGTCGTCGACCCGGGAGAGACACCCGAGCAGACGGCGCGGCGCGAGCTCTTCGAAGAACTGGGCGTCACCGAGGTCGAACTGTCCCCGATCTCGCGGATCGCGTGGGACGGGACGTGGAACGGTGCGCCGCTGCGGTGCCACCTGTTCGCGTTCGAGGCCCGCTACGACGGGCCGCTGCGCCTTCAACCCAGCGAGGTCACCGACGGCTGGTGGTGGACCGAACGAGAACTGCAGGCACACCTGCAGGACCCGACGTGGCCGTTCGTTCCGGACACGCGGGTCCTGCTGGCCGACTACCTCGGCGGTGGCGGGGTCTAGAGGTACTGACCCGTGTTCGACTCGGTGTCGATGGCCCGGCTGGCGCTGGCGTTCTTCCCGGTGACCAGAGTGCGGATGTAGACGATCCGCTCGCCCTTCTTGCCCGAGATCCTTGCCCAGTCGTCCGGGTTGGTGGTGTTCGGCAGGTCCTCGTTCTCCGAGAACTCGTCGACGATCGAATCGAACACGTGCTGCACTCGTAGGCCGGGCGACCCGGTCTCGAGCACGGACTTGATCGCGTACTTCTTGGAACGGTCCACGATGTTCTGGATCATGGCGCCGGAGTTGAAGTCCTTGAAGAACAGGACCTCCTTGTCACCGTTCGCGTAGGTGACCTCCAGGAAGCGGTTGTCGTCGCTCTCCGCGTACATCCGGTCCACGACCCGCTCGATCATCGCCTTGACGCAGGCCGCCCGATCGCCGTTGAACTCCGCGAGATCGTCGGCGTGCAGGGGCAGCGTCTCGGTGAGGTACTTCGAGAAGATGTCCTGTGCGGACTCGGCGTCGGGACGCTCGATCTTGATCTTCACGTCGAGCCGCCCGGGCCGCAGGATCGCGGGGTCGATCATGTCCTCGCGGTTGGACGCACCGATCACGATGACGTTCTCGAGTCCCTCGACGCCGTCGATCTCGCTGAGCAGCTGCGGGACGACGGTCGTCTCGACGTCCGACGACACACCCGACCCGCGGGTACGGAAGATCGAGTCCATCTCGTCGAAGAATACGATCACCGGCGTGCCCTCGGACGCCTTCTCCCGGGCGCGCTGGAAGATCATCCGGATGTGCCGCTCGGTCTCACCGACGAACTTGTTGAGCAGCTCGGGGCCCTTGATGTTGAGGAAGTAGGACTTGGCCTCCTTGCTGTCCTCCCCGCGGGCCTCCGCGATCTTCTTGGCGAGCGAGTTGGCGACCGCTTTCGCGATGAGTGTCTTACCGCAGCCCGGCGGGCCGTACAGCAGCACACCCTTGGGCGGGCGGAGCGCGTACTCGTGGAACAGGTCCTTGTGGAGGAACGGCAGCTCGACCGCGTCACGGATCTGCTCGATCTGCCGACCGAGGCCGCCGATGTCGTTGTAACCGACGTCCGGCACCTCCTCGAGCACCAAGTCCTCGACCTCGGCCTTGGGGATGCGCTCGAACGCGTACCCGGCCTTCGTGTCGACCAGGAGGGAATCTCCGGGACGCAGGCGGCGCGACGGGGAATCCGGGTCCTTGACGTCGTCCTCCTCGGCGATCTCCGCGAGAGGGGCAGCGAGCCACACGACCCGCTCCTCGTCTGCGTGTCCCACCACCAACGCACGCTGTCCGTCGTCGAGAACCTCACGCAGAGCACAGATCTCACCGACGCTCTCGAACCTCGTGGCCTCGACGATCGTGAGCGCCTCGTTGAGGCGCACCGTCTGGCCCATCCGGAGCGTGTCCGTCTCGACGTTCGGGGAACACGTCAGGCGCATCTTGCGTCCCGACGTGAAGACGTCGACGGTCTGATCCTCGTGAACCGCGAGCAGCACCCCGTAGCCGCTGGGCGGCTGGCCGAGCCTGTCGACCTCCTCGCGGAGAGCGATGAGCTGCTGCCGGGCCTCCTTGAGGGTGTCCATCAGTTTGCCGTTGCGGACGGTGAGCGAATCCACGCGGGACTCGAGCTCGCGCAACTGCTCGGGTGATTCCGCGAGTTGCCTGCGGAGCGCCGAGATCTCTGCCCGCAGCGCATCGAGCTCGCGTGCCGCGGCAACCGGATCCGGATTCTCAGTCGGGTTCATGTGCAGCTCCTCCCAGTCCGATCCATCAACGCTACCGGCAGCGCGAGCAAAGCGGGGTGTGACACGACCTCGAACCGTTCCGAGACACAGCCGCCGACGAACCGTGACGCCCACGGAAGCCCTGGTGACCCATGTTAGCCTTACCTTTCTAAAGGCCGGTCGCGCCCGATCGTGCCCCGAACCGAAAGGCCTCACGGTGTTCATCCGCAAATCCCTCGTCGCCGCCGGCGTGCTGGTCGCCGCCCTCGGAATGACTGCGTGCAGCTCGGACGATTCGTCGGACACGACCTCCTCCAGCACCACGGCAGCCGCCTCGGCCACGACCACGACAGCCTCGGGATCCACGGTGGCTGCGCCGTCCACGGAGGTACTGCAGGAGGAACTCACCACGTTCTTCGACCCCGCCGCCCCTGTCGAGCAGAAGACCGCGGTGATCGAGAACGGTGACCAGCGTGCGGACGTCATCGCCCAGCTAAACGGGGTCCTCGCGGGCTACCCGCTGACGGCGACGGTCGGCGAGGTTGCGGTCGAGGGTGACACCGTCGTGGCCACCACGCAGATCGCCGGCCCGCACGGCGGCGCTCCCGTGCCCGTCACCTTCGTCCAGAAGGACGGCAAGTGGCTGATCTCCGACGCGAGCACGTGCGAGATCCTCGGCATGGGCCGGCTGTCCTGCTCCTGACCCACCCGGCACACCGGAGGGCCTGTCCGCGAACCGCGTGACAGGCCCTCCGTCGTCGTCCGGGGTGTTCAGCCCTTGCTGGGTCGGCGCTGTGGCTTGGGGGTCACGGTGCCCTCGGCGAGCCGACGGGCCGTGACCAGGAACGCGGTGTGCCCCTGCATCCGGTGTTCCGGGCGGACCGCGAGCCCCACGACGTGCCACCCACGCACCATCGACTCCCACGACCGCGGTTCGGTCCAGCACTCCTGCTCGCGCATCGCCTCGACCACCTTCGACAGCTGCGTCGTGGTGGCCACGTAGACGACCAGGACACCGCCGGGAACCAGCGCCTTCGACACGGCCGGCAGCACGTCCCACGGCGCCAGCATGTCCAACACGACGCGGTCGACCTTGCCGTCGACGTCGGCCTCGTACTCGGCGAGGTCGGCGATCGTCAGATCCCAGTTCTCGGGGCGTCCGCCGAAGAACGTCTCGACGTTGCGGACGGCGTGCTCGGCGTGATCCTCACGCACCTCGTACGACGTCACCCGCCCCGTGGGTCCTACGGCGCGCAGCAACGAGCAGGTCAGCGCACCGGAACCCGCCCCCGCCTCGAGGACCCGGGCGCCGGGGAAGATGTCGCCCTCGTGCACGATCTGCGCCGCGTCCTTGGGATAGATCACCTGCGCGCCCCGAGGCATCGAGAGCACGTAGTCGGTGAGCAACGGCCGCAACGCCAGGTACGGGGTGCCGTTGGTCGAGGTGACGACGGTGCCCTCGTCCGTGCCGATCAGCGCGTCGTGCAGGATCCCACCACGATGCGTGTGGAACTCCTTGCCGGGTTCCAGGACCACCGTGTACTTGCGCCCCTTGGCATCGGTGAGTTGGACGCGATCACCGACCTGAAACGGTCCGCTACGTCCCAGTCCGCCTGATGCCATCTCGTGCCCACTCCTGTCGTCGACCGTGCCCGACACCGTGTCGGACCCAGCGCATAGCCTGCCAGGTGTGACCACGAGCGTTCCGATGCACCCTGCCCCCGCTACCGACGGCGCCGGGCGGGCGGACGAGTCGGGACGCCCGCGGCGACTCGCGCTCTCACCCTCGCGGGCGGGCGATTTCAAGCAATGTCCACTGCTGTACCGCTTCCGGGCCATCGATCGGCTTCCCGAGACACCGTCGAAGGCACAGGTGAAGGGCACCGTCGTGCATGCCGCGCTCGAGGCCCTGTTCGCGTTGCCTGCCGGTGAACGCGTGGCCGACCGGGCGAAGGAACTCGTCGAGCCTGCCTGGGATCGGGTACTCGCCGACTCCCCCGAACTCGCCGAACTCATCGGGCCCGCGGACCGAGGGCAGTTCCTGACCGACGCGCGGCGGCTGATCGCGAACTACTACCGGCTGGAGGATCCGACGCGCTTCGATCCGGAGGCGTGCGAACTCCGGGTCGAGACCGAGCTCGACGACGGAGTCCTGCTGCGCGGATTCGTCGACCGTGTCGATGTGTCCCCCACCGGCCTGGTCCGCGTCGTCGACTACAAGACGGGGCGGGCGCCGTGGGAGCTGAGCGAGTCCAAGGCCCTGTTCCAGATGAAGTTCTACGCCCTGGTGCTGCTGCGGACGCGGGGCGTCGTCCCGGCCCGGCTGCAACTGTTGTATCTCGGCGACGGGCAGACCCTCACCTACGACCCCGCCGAGGACGAGCTGCTGCGATTCGAGCGGACGCTGTCGGCGATCTGGCAGGCGATCTCCGAAGCGGGCACCACGGGGGACTTCCGCCCCAATCCGGGCCGATTGTGTGACTGGTGCGACCATAGGTCTCGTTGCCCGGCCTTCGGTGGAACACCGCCCCCGTATCCGGGTTGGCCGGACGTCCCTTCGGAGGGGAGTTCGGAGTTCGAGGAGATAGTCGATTGAGCGATCTGGCCTACTACGTACCGCTCGAGAGCGTGGAGGACGGCGTCGAGAGGTTCGCGTCCACACCTCTGACCGCGAGCACCTGGGCCGACACCATGCAGCACGGGGCTCCGCCGTCGGCGTTGCTGGTCCGCGCGCTCGAGCGTTGCGACGCCCGGCCGGACACCCGCCTCACCCGAGTGGTCGTCGAGATCCTCGGCCCGGTGCCGATCAGCGACATCGAGGTGCGCTCGTGGGTCGAGCGGCCGGGCCGGCGGGTCGAGTTGGTGGTCGCCGAGCTGTGGGCTGCCGGGCCCGACGGTACGGCCCGCGCGGTCGCCCGCGGCACCGGGTGGCGGATGGAGACCGTCGACACCGCTGCGGTGGCGCACACGGCCGACGCCCCGTTGCGTCCGGTGTCCGAGGGCCACGAGCTCCCCATGGACGGGCCGTTCTGGGGTTCGGGGTTCGTCACGAGCCTGGACTGGCGCTGGTTGAAGGAGATCGGCTGCGAGGGTCCCGGCCAGGTGTGGGCACGCCCCAATCCCGTTCTCGTCGAGGGTGAGTCGCTGAGCCCGATCCAACGACTCTTCTCGGTGGTCGACGTCTCCAACGGCGTCGGCGCCAAGATCCATCCGAGTGAGTGGACCTTCCTCAACACCGATCTGACGGTGCACCTGTTCCGGGTGCCGGACGGCGAGTGGATCGGGCTGTCGTCCGAGACGTCGTACGGCCCGGACGGGGTCGGCATGTGCGCCGGGGTCGTCTACGACGAGACGGGGGCCGTCGGCCGGATCAACCAGACGGTCCAGGTCCGGGCCCGCTAGCGGCTTCACCCGCCCCGCCGGCTTCGGACACAGACGGCGGTGACTCCCCGAGGGGAATCACCGCCGTCGACGTGTTCGAGAGTGCCGTGTCAGAAGGCGCGGCAGGACCGGATGTCGGAGGCGAGGATCGCCTTCGCCCCGAGATCGGCCAGCCGGTCCATGACCGCGTTGTGTCCCTTGCGCGGCACCATGGCCCGCACCGCAACCCAGTTCTCGTCCGCGAGCGGCGAGAGGGTCGGCGACTCGAGCCCCGGCGTGACCTTGACGGCCTCGTCGAGCGCCGTCTTGGGGCAGTCGTAGTCGAGCATCAGGTACTGCTGCGCGAACACGACGCCCTGCACGCGGGCGATCAGCTGGTTGCGAGCCTTGTCGGTGCGGTCCGAACCCTGACGCTCGATCAGCACGCCCTCGGAGTCGCACAGCGACTCGCCGAAGGCGACGAGGTTGTGCTGACGCAGCGTCCGCCCGGAGCCGACGACGTCGGCGATGGCATCGGCGACGCCGAGCTGGATCGAGATCTCCACGGCGCCGTCGAGACGGATGACGGTGGCCTCGAGGCCACGGGCGGCCAGGTCGGTGCGCACGAGGTTCGGGTACGACGTGGCGATGCGCAGACCGGCGAGGTCCTCGACACTCCAGTCCTTGCCCGCCGGTGCGGCGTACCGGAACGTGGAACCACCGAAACCGAGTGCGAGACGCTCGTCCACGGGCGCACCGGAGTCGCGTGCCAGGTCGCGGCCGGTGATGCCGAGATCCAGCTCGCCGGAACCGACGTAGATCGCAATGTCCTTGGGCCGCAGGAAGAAGAACTCGACGTTGTTGGTGGGATCGAGGACGGTCAGGTCACGAGAATCGGTACGGCGACGGTAGCCGGCTTCGGTCAGGATCTGGCTCGCGGACTCGGAGAGCGATCCCTTGTTGGGTACTGCGACGCGCAGCATGTGGGGTGGTCCTTCCGGGGATGGGTATCAGGAACCCAGGGGTGTCAGTGGCTCGGTGCGGCGATCACAGATGTCGGTACACGTCTTCGAGCTTGAGTCCCTTACCCACCATCAGAACCTGGACCCAGTAGAGCAGCTGAGAGATTTCCTCAGCGAGTGCCTCGTCGGTCTCGTGTTCGGCGGCGATCCAGACCTCGCCGGCCTCCTCGAGCACCTTCTTGCCCTGCGCATGGACACCTGCGTCCAGCGCGGCAACGGTGCCGGATCCCTCGGGGCGGGAGGCGGCGCGCTCGGTCAGCTCGGCGAACAGGGATTCGAAGGTCTTCACGGGTATCGATTGTCTCACGAGGCGACGAGCCGCCCGCACTCAGTACTCCAGGACCCGCCGGCTCTCGAACCGCCTGCTCTCGCCGGTGACCGGATCGTCGAATTCGAGGCTCCGCGCGAGAAGCCGCAGCGGGTCGGTGAAGTCGTCGCGATCGCGGCGTCGGAACTGCGGATAGAAGTTGTCGCCCACGATCGGCGCGCCGATCGCGTTCAGGTGCAGCCTCAACTGGTGGGTGCGGCCGGTCCTCGGGTGCAGCCGGTACCGCGCGAGGTCACCGCGGCGCTCGACCAGCTCGATCAGCGTCTCCGAATTCGGTTCTCCTGCTTCCTCGTACGCGGTGAGTTCGCCGTGCACCTTCACGATCCGGCTGCGCACGGTGCGTGGGAACTCGATGTCGCCGCGGTACGGCGCGATCGCCTCGTACACCTTGCGCACGCGTCGGCGCTCGAACATCTCCTGGTACGGGCGGCGCAGGCTGGGATCGGCAGTGCACAGCAGCACCCCCGCTGTCATCCGGTCCAGGCGGTGCACCGGGACCAGGTCCGGTAGGCCCAGGTCGCGCCGCAGACGCACGACGACCGTCTCCCGGATGTGTGCGCCGCGCGGAATCGTCGACAGGAAATGCGGCTTGTCGACAACGACCAGGCCGCCTACGTGATGCAGGACGTCGATGTCGAACGGCACCGGCACCTCCGGTGCCGGCTCCCGGTAGAAGTACACGAACCGGGTGGGCTGGTAGCCGGTCCCGTGGTCGACGACCCGCCCGTGTTCGTCGACCACCTCGCGGGCCGCGATCCGTCCCGCCCAGTCCTCATCGGGATGATGCGTGGTCAGGAACTCGACGATCGTGCGCGCGACCGCAGCCGCGGGCATGCGGATCCGGTCCGGACCGAGACCGTCCCGCACCGGCAGTGGGGCGCGTGCCATCGCCGTCGGTCAGGCGTCGGGCACGCAGGACTCGCACACGAGCACGAGCTCGCGGCCGCCCGTGTCCGGGTAGTTGCGGTACCGCGACGTCGGCTCCTGACACAGGGTGCAGGTGCCGAGGGTGACGGCGTTGCCGGAGAACTGCAGGTTCATCCGCTTGTCGAACACGTACAGCGAACCGTCCCACAAGCCCTCGTCGCCGTAGGCCTCGCCGTACCGGACGATGCCCCCGTCGATCTGGTAGACCTCCTCGAACCCGCGATTGCGCATCAGCGCGGACAACACCTCGCACCGGACACCCCCTGTGCAGTAGGTGACGACCGGCTTGGTCTTGAGGTGGTCGTAGCGACCGCTGTCGAGCTCGGACAGGAAGTCTCGCGTGGTCGCGACGTCCGGGACCACGGCGTTGCGGAATCGCCCGATCTCGGCCTCGAACTTGTTGCGCCCGTCGAAGAACACGACGTCGTCGCCACGATGTTCGACGAGCTCGTGGAGTTCGTCGGGCGACAGGTGGACCCCGCCGCCGACCACCCCGTCCGCGTCGACCTTCAGCTCGTCGGGGGCACCGAAGGTGACGATCTCGGGGCGGACCTTCACCGACAGCCGCGGGAAGTCGTCGCCGGTGCCGTCGGACCACTTGATGTCGGCGTCCTTGAACGGTGCGTACGAGCGCGTTCCCCGCACGTACCGCTTGACGTCGGCGATGTCGCCGCCGACAGTCGCGTTGATGCCGTGCTCGGAGATGAGGATCCGGCCGGTCAGGTTGTTCGACGCGGCGAGGGTCTGCTGCCACAACCGGATCGCCTCGGGGTCGGCGAGTGGCGTGAACCGGTAGAACAGAACGATCTTCGGGGTCGCCATGTCAGGCGGCCTCCTGCCGATGCAGCGCGAACAGATCCGGCACGGTGAGACCCTCGAGCGTCGTGCGGAAGATCCGACGCGGCGACTCGGGGACCGTCGTGATGGACGGAACCACCAGTACCGTGCAGCCCGCCGCCTCCGCCGCGGCGGCGCCGGTGGGCGAATCCTCCACCGCGAGGCACTCGGCGGTCTCGACACCGAGCAGTTCGGCCGCCCGCAGGTACGGCGCGGGATCCGGCTTACCCTCCGGCACCTCGTCGCCGCACACCGAGTGGTCGAAATGCTCGCGCCCGAGCGTGTCGAGCGCGAACTCGCACAGTTCCCGGTCGGTGTTGGTCACGAGCGCCGATCCGAGTCCCGCCGTGCGAACGGTGCGCAACGCCTGCTGTGCGCCCGGCCGCCACGGCAGTCCGGCCTCGAACAGCTTCCCCATCCTCGTGTACAGCCAACTCTTCGCGTCGGCCAGCGCGTCCGGATGCGGATCGAGGTCGAGCGCCGCGAACACCGTGATCAGCGCGTTGTAGCTGGATGCCCCGATGGTCGCCTGGCGGGTCTCCTCCGACATCGGGCCGCCGAGGTGCAGCGACAGCTCGCGGACCCCGATGTCCCACAGGTTCTCCGACTCGAGCAGCGTGCCGTCCATGTCCCACAGGACGGCCCGCAGCGTGCCGGCCTCCGCCGACGTTCGATCAAACATTGAAGTACTTGGCCTCCGGGTGATGCAGGACGAATGCGTCGGTCGACTGCTCGGGATGCAGCTGGACCTCCTCCGACAGCTCGACGCCGATCCGCTCCGGCTCGAGCAGCGCGACGAGCTTGCGCCGATCCTCGAGGTCCGGGCAGGCGCCGTAGCCGAAGGAATAACGCGCGCCCCGGTATTCGAGCTTGAAGAAGTCCTCGACATCCGAGGGGTCCTGCTCGGCGAGGTTGTGACCGCCGGGCAGCACCAGTTCCTCGCGGACCCGGCGGTGCCAGTACTCGGCCAGCGCCTCGGTGAGCTGGACGCCGATGCCGTGCACCTCGAGGTAGTCGCGGTAGGAATTCGCGGCGAACAACTCGTTCGCGAAGTCCGCGATGGGCTGGCCCATCGTCACGAGGTTCATGGGCAGCACGTCGACCTGCCCGTCCTTGCGGGCGTCGTCACGGGAGCGCACGAAGTCCGCGATGCACAGGAACCGATCGCGCTGCTGACGCGGGAACGTGAACCGGAACCGCTCGGGCGCATCGGGGTCCGGTGACTCGAGGACGATCACGTCGTCGCCCTCGGAGACGGCCGGGAAGTATCCGTAGACGACGGCGGCATGCTGGAGCACACCCTCCGTGCTCAGCCGGTCCAGCCAGTACCGCAGGCGCGGACGCCCCTCGGTCTCGACCAGTTCCTCGTACGTCGGGCCGTCGCCGGCCCGCTGACCGCGCAGACCCCACTGCCCCAGGAACAACGCACGCTCGTCGAGTAGACCCGAATACTCGGCCAGTGCGATGCCCTTCACGATGCGGGTACCCCAGAACGGCGGACTCGGCACGACGATGTCGGCGGCGACGTCGGACCGCTCCGGAACCTCGACGGGCGCAGACTCTGCCTTGCGCTTCTCCGCGATCCGCTTGGAGCGCTCATGCCTGGCCTTGCGCTCGGCCGCCTTCTCTGCGGCCGCGATCGCCTCCGGGCTGTCCGGTGCCGGACCCTCGCCGCGCTTGACGGCCATGATCGTGTCCATCAGATGCAGGCCCTCGAACGCGTCCCGCGCGTAGGAAACCTCGCCCTGGTAGACGTCGGACAGATCGTTCTCGACGTACGAGCGGGTGAGCGCCGCACCGCCGAGCAGGACCGGGAACTGCTCCGCGACACCCTTCGCGTTGAGTTCCTCGAGGTTCTCCTTCATCACGACCGTCGACTTCACGAGCAGACCCGACATGCCGATGACGTCGGCCTTCTTGTCGAGAGCGACGTCGAGGATGGTGGCGATCGGCTGCTTGATGCCGATGTTGACGACCTCGTACCCGTTGTTGGACAGGATGATGTCGACGAGGTTCTTACCGATGTCGTGCACGTCGCCCTTGACGGTGGCGAGCACGATCCGGCCCTTGCCCTCGTCGCCGGTCGACTCCATGTGCGGCTCGAGGTACGCGACCGCGGCCTTCATGACCTCGGCCGACTGCAACACGAACGGCAACTGCATCTGGCCGGAGCCGAAGAGCTCGCCGACGGTCTTCATACCCGAGAGCAGGGTCTCGTTGATGATCTCGAGCGGCGGACGCTCGACCATCGCGGCGTCGAGGTCGGCCTCGAGCCCGTTCCGCTCGCCGTCGACGATGCGCCGCTCGAGCCGCTCGAACAGCGGCAGCGCCGCCAACTCCTCGGCCCGTGACTCGCGCGCGGAGGCCGCCGAGACGCCCTCGAACAACTCCATGAGCTTCTGCAGCGGGTCGTACCCCTCGCGGCGACGGTCGTAGACCAGGTCGAGCGCGGTCTCGCGCTGCTCGTCGGGGATGCGCGCCATCGGCAGGATCTTCGACGCATGCACGATCGCCGTGTCGAGGCCGGCTTCGGTGCACTCGTGCAGGAACACCGAGTTCAACACCTGGCGCGCAGCGGGATTGAGACCGAACGAGATGTTCGAGATACCGAGCGTGAAGTGCACGTCCGGGTAGCGGCGCTTGATCTCGCGGATCGCCTCGATGGTCTCGATGCCGTCGCGGCGGACCTCCTCCTGGCCCGTCGAGATCGGGAACGTCAACGCGTCGATGATGATGTCCGACTGCGACAGGCCCCATGTGGTGGTGATGTCCTGGATCAACCGCTCGGCGATCCGGACCTTGTGCTCGGCGGTGCGGGCCTGGCCCTCCTCGTCGATCGTGAGCGCCACGACCGCGGCACCATGCTCCTTGACCAGCTTCATGATTCGCTGGTAGCGCGAGTTCGGGCCGTCGCCGTCCTCGTAGTTCACCGAGTTGACGGCGCAGCGGCCACCGAGATGCTCGAGCCCGGCGCGGAGCACCTCGGGCTCGGTGGAGTCGAGCATGATCGGCAGCGTCGACGCGGTCGCGAATCGGCTTGCGAGCGCGGCCATGTCGGCGGCGCCGTCACGACCGACGTAGTCGACGTTGAGGTCGAGCATGTGTGCGCCGTCGCGGGTCTGGTCCTTCGCGATGTCGATGCACTTCTGGTAGTCCTCGGCGATCATGGCCTCGCGGAACGCCTTGGAGCCGTTGGAGTTCGTCCGCTCACCGATCATCAGGATCGAGGCGTCCTGATCGAACGGCACCGCCTGGTACAGCGACGACGTCCCGTCCTCGGGCTCCGGCGTGCGCTTCGCCTGCTCGACCCGGCGGACGGCGTCGGCGACCTGACGGATGTGTTCGGGGGTGGTGCCGCAGCAGCCACCGATGAACGACAGACCGAACTCGCTCACGAAGCCCGACAGCGCGACCGCGAGTTCGTCGGCCGACAGCGGGTACTCGGCACCGTTCGGACCCAGCTGCGGCAGACCGGCGTTCGGCATCACCGACACCGGCAGCTTCGAGTGCCGCGACAGGTGGCGCAGGTGCTCGCTCATCTCGTCCGGGCCGGTGGCGCAGTTGAGGCCGATCATGTCGATGCCGAGCGGCTCGAGCGCCGTGAGCGCGGCGCCGATCTCGCTGCCGAGCAGCATCGTGCCGGTCGTCTCGACCGTGACGTGGGTGATGATCGGCAGGCGGCGCCCCAGCTTCTCCATCGCGTGCTGGCTGCCGATGATCGCAGCCTTCACCTGGAGCAGGTCCTGGCAGGTCTCGACGAGGATCGCGTCGGCGCCCCCCTCGATCATGCCGAGCGCAGACTCGGTATAGGCGTCACGCAGGACCGCGAACGGGGCGTGGCCGAGGGTGGGCAGCTTGGTGCCCGGACCCATCGAGCCGAGCACGAACCGGCCCATGCCGTCGCGGCCGGGACCCATCTCGTCCGCGACCTCGCGGGCGATCCGGGTACCGCGCTCGGACAGGTCCCGGATGCGGTGGGCGATGTCGTAGTCGGCGAGGTTCGGGAGGTTGCAACCGAAAGTGTTGGTTTCGACCGCGTCGGCGCCGGCCTCGAAGTACGCGCGGTGGATGTCGCGCAGCACGTCGGGACGGGTCTCGTTGAGAATCTCGTTGCAGCCTTCGAGCCCGAGGAAGTCGTCGAGAGTCAGATCCGCGGCCTGCAACATCGTGCCCATGGCGCCGTCGCCGATGACAACGCGCTGCTTCAGCGCATCGAGCAGGGCAGAGTGGAATGGTGCAGACATGCCGTCCACAGTAGTGGGCGGCTCGTCGGCCCCTGGTCGTAGGCTGGGTGGGTGAGTTCACCCGAGTTCCCCGACACCTCCGCTGCGGACGAAACCGACGCGGACGTGCCACCCCTGCGCGATCCCGTGCTGATCGCCGCTTTCGAAGGCTGGAACGATGCCGGCGACGCCGCCAGCGGTGCCGTCGAGCACCTCGAGTTGACGTGGGACGCCAAGCCGCTCGCCGAGTTGGACTCCGAGGACTACTACGACTACCAGGTCAACCGGCCGATCATCCGGCAGGTCGACGGCGTCACCCGCGAGATCGTCTGGCCCACCACCCAGTTGTCCCTGTGCACCCCTCCGGGCAGCGACCGCGACGTGCTGCTGCTGCGCGGTATAGAGCCGAACATGCGCTGGCGCAGCTATTGCGACGAGCTGCTCGAGTTCGTCGAGGAGCTCGGCGTGCACACGGTGGTGATCCTGGGCGCGCTCCTGGCGGACACCCCGCACAGCCGACCGGTGCCCGTGACCGGCACGGCGCACAGCATCGAGGCCGCCGAGCAGTTCAGCCTCGAGAAGTCCCGCTACGAGGGCCCGACCGGAATCGCCGGCGTGCTGCAGGACGCGTGCGTCAAGGCGGGCGTTCCTGCCGTCTCGTTCTGGGCCGCGGTCCCCCACTACGTGTCGCAGCCGCCCAATCCCAAGGCGACGGTCGCGCTGCTCCAGCGCGTCGAGGAGGTCCTCGACATCGAGGTGCCGCTCGGTGATCTGCCCAACCAGGCAGAGGACTGGGAGGAGTCGGTGTCGGAGATGACCCGCGACGACGAGGAGATCGCCGAGTACGTGCGCTCGCTCGAGGAACGCGGCGACGCCGAGACCGACATCTCCGACGCGATCTCCAAGATCGACGGGGACGCGCTGGCGGCCGAGTTCGAGCGCTATCTGCGTCGCCGCGGACCGGGGCGTTTCGGGGCGTGACGGCGGACGGCGCCGCCGGTCCGCGCGCGACGCTGCAACGCTCGGCGCTGTACGCCGGCGGATTCCTGGGTCCGTTCGGCGGCGGTGTCGTCACATCGATGCTCCCCGAGATCGGCGACGGACTCGGGACCGACGCCGCTGCGGCGGCGTCCTCGCTCACCGCCTATCTGCTTCCGTTCGCGCTCGTCATGCTCGTCTCGGGCACGCTCGGCGCACGCTGGGGTCGGATGCGGACCGTGCGGGTGGCGTACGGGGTGTACCTCGCGGCGTCGCTGGCCTGTTTCGCGGCCCCGACACTCGAACTGTTCCTCGGTGCCCGCGTTCTCCAGGGCTGCGCGAACGCGTTCACCACTCCCCTGCTGCTGGCGACGCTCGCCGCGATGACGCCGCAACACAAGCTCGGCCGCGCCCTCGGCGCGTTCGGCGCGCTGCAGGCGGCCGGGCAGACCAGCGCCCCGCTGATCGGCGGCCTGGCCGCCGAAGCCGACTGGCGTCTGGCATTCCTCGCGATCGCCCTCGTCGCCGCGCTGCTCGGCGCGGTGGGCCTGCCCGACGCCGCACGCACCATTCCGGCCGACACCGGAGCCCGGCTGCGCGACGCGTTGCGGCCGGACGTGCTCCGAGTGGGTGTCGTCGCCCTGCTCGGGTGGGGAGCTCTCGGCGGCCTCGGCTTCCTGCTCGCCTTCCGCGCCGAGGACGTCTTCGGCATGAGCCCGGCCGCCCGCGGGCTGCTGCTGACCGGCTTCGGCGTCGCAGGCATACTCACCGCGCGCCCGGTCGGCACCCTGATCGACCGGATCGGCGCCCGCAGGACGGTCGTGCTGGGCGCCGTCGCCGGCGCCACGCTCGTGGCCGTGGCGGGAACCGTCGGCTACGTCGCAGTCGCGGCGATCGCCTGGTTCGTTGCCGGGGTCGCGTCGCAGTTCCTGCTGGTCGGCGTCAATGCCGCAGTTCTGGGCGCCGAGGGCGGCAACCGCGGCGGCGCGGTGTCGGTGGTGCAGTCGTTCCGGTTCTCGGGAGCGGCACTCGCGCCGCTCACCCTCACCCCGCTGTACGCGACCCATCCGAGCGCGAGCTTCCTGGTGCCCGCGCTGCTTCTCGCGATCCTGCCGCCGCTGCTCATGCCCCGGGGCCCGCGCGCCGACTGAAGCGCCCTCGACCTCCGTAGCCGATCTCGAGACAGGCGCCCGAACACGCGACATTCGCCGCGATGATTCGGTAATTCCTTATGTTCCGTCCCCTACCGACTTCCGAGCGACACGCCGCTCAGGTTTCGGAGTTTCTATTGGTTCCGTAGTGCACAGAGTGACTACTGTGACGAATGTGAGCATCACCGACGTTGCCCCGAATCCTCGCCCCGAGCGCAGCATCGACATCTACCGCCGCGCCGTGGCCTGGCTGGAAGGCGCACTGCCCAACGGCTGGACCGTGTCGGCGGATCGCCCCCGCTCCCCCGCCGCACCCAATCGACTTCTCGTCACCGCCCCCGACGGCGACACCGTCTCGTACGCGATCGTGACGTCCAAGGGCGTACTGAGCGGCGACATCGCCCGCATCGCGAACGAACTGTCCGACAGCGACCGCGGGTTCGTGTGCGCGCACTACCTGTCCGACCCGGTGCGCCGGCAACTCGACTCGCACGGCATTTCCTACGCCGACGCCACGGGCAACCTCACGCTCGTCGCGGACCGGCCGGCGATCTGGGTGCGGAACCGGGGTGCGGACGCGGACCCGTGGCGCGGCCCGGGTCGCCCGTCCGGCGTCCTCACCGGTGAGCCGTCCGAACGCGTCGTGCGCGCTCTCGCCGATCACGTCGGCGAAATGTCGGTGCCCGAATTGATCAAGCTCTCGGGCGCGTCGACGGGTGCCGCCTACCGCGTCGTGGAAGTGCTCTTCGAGCGCGAACTCCTCAGCCGGATGCCCCGCGGCCCCGTCACCGACGTCCGCTGGGAGCACATGCTGCGGGCGTGGGCCACCGATCGCAAGCCCTGTCGCACGCGGCGTTTCGCGTCGCCCGACGGCCTCGACGACCTGCGGTCCCGACTCGCCGCGAGCAGCGGGGACCCGGGCTACGCGGTCACCGGGATCGGTGCCACCGACTACGCCCGGCCCGACGTGCTCGAACTGTATGCCGACGACGTCGACGCCTTCGCATCCGAGTTCGATCTGCGCCCCGTCGACGGCGGTGGCGATGTCGTGATCGCCACGCCGTGGTCGGCGGTGGTGTTCGAGCGCATGCAGATCCGCGAGGGACTGCGCTGCGTCGCCCCGTCGCACGCCTACGCAGACCTCGTCGCCGGTCCGTTCCGGCACCCCGATGCCGCCGACTACCAGCTGACGACGATGCGCGCGGACGAGTCCGGCTGGCGCCGCGAGATGCGCCGAGCGCGGTGACCGACCGGCGTGTTCGCTCGTCGGAGGGCCGACGCCCTAGGCTGTCACGGTGAGCGATTCAGGTGACCCGCGCGCGTCCGCCGCGGACGTCGACTTCGCCGTGCGCGAGGACCGGTTGCGACTGTTCTCCTTCACCACGGCGGAGAAACGCACCGACTACCTGTGGGTGATGCGGGCGTTCGACCACGCGCGTGCCAACTACGTTGTCCTGCTGCATGCCGGCGAGGTCGCCGACATCCTCGCCCGTATCGCCGACGACGATCCGTCGGGTGCTCTCACCGCCGGTGAGATCCCGCCCCTCCTCGACCAGTTGCACACGTGGGGCGTGCTCGAACGCAGCTACGACGGCAGCCGCGCCGCGACGCTCGCCGAGTACCGGAACCGGCACTTCGTGTACCAGTTCAGCCAGGCCGGCTACCTCGCGTTCCGGGCGGTCGAGGACCTGCTGGGTGCACGGCTCGAGGACGCGACGCTCTCCCGGCTCGCGCTGCCCGACCTGTTGTCCGACCTCGAGGAACTCGCGCAGGCGAACCGCTGCGGCGACGGTGATCTCATCTATCGCAAGCTCGCGCGGCTGGATTCGACGCTCACCGACATGGCGGCCCGCGCCGCCCAGTTCTATCTGATGCTGGGCGATCTGGTGCGCACGACGGAGATCACGCCGGAGGCGTTCCTCTCGCACAAGGACGCGCTGCTCAGTCACATGCGCGAGTTCAGTTCCGACCTCGCGCGGTACGCGCCGAAGCTCGGTGCCGCGATCGAGAACGTGGAGGCGACCGGCATCGAATCGCTGATCACCCGTGCCGCCGCGAGCGACGACCGGGTGTTCCTCTCCCGCGAGGAACGCGAATCCGATTGGCGGGCGCGGTGGTCGGGCCTGGCGCAGTGGTTCGTCGCGGCCGCCGGGCCGAGCGAGTCGGACAGGCTGCGCGAGGGCACGATGAGCGCGATCGCGGCAGTGCTCTCGCTGCTGCGCCGCGTCACCGAGACCAGACGCGGCGGCGTGAGCCGCGAGAGTCAATTGCGGCACCTGGCCGGCTGGTTCGCCGCAACCCCGGACGAGGAATCGGCCCACGCGCTGTTCCAGCTCGTCTTCGACCTGGGTCGCCCTCGACACCTGTCGATGGTGCACCCGGACGCGGACATCATTCCCGAGTCCCGGTCGTGGTGGGACGCCACTCCGGTGGAGATCTCCCGCACGCTCGCCGAGACCGGCCGGGCCGCCCAGCCCGGTATGCCGTCGCGCATGCAGCGCAACGAAGGCAGCATCCGCCGCCTCCGGGAGGAACAACTCGCCGCCCAGCGGGCGCGGGCGATCGCGGCGTCGTCGCTGGCGGCTTCCGGAGCGTACGACCGGGTGCTCGACGAGCAGGAGACCGACGTCCTGCTCAGCCTGCTCAATGCCGCACTCACCGCCCGGGTGCCGGTCACCGGAACCGTTCCCAGCTCCACCGGGTCGGAGAACGGCGTCAAGCTCACACTGAGCCCGCACGGGGAATCGACCGTCGTGCACACCGCTCGCGGCAGGCTCCATCTGGACGGACTGCGGGTGAGCGTCCGATGAGGAACCGTTCCGTCTCCCCACTCGACCTCGATTCGTACCAGCGGGCCGCGCGGGTGATCCTCTCGAATCACCTTGTGACGCAGACGTATCCTGATCGCCTCGCGCTGCCGCTGCTGCGCCGGTGGGCCACCGAGCTGCGCGACGACCTGCTCGAGTTGTTCGGCTACCGACTCGAGGTCACCGAGACCACCGCGCGCCTGTTCACAGTGACGGACCGGCTCGAACCCGGCGCGCCCGCCCGCACCGGCACCGATCGCCCCTTCGACCGGCATCGCTACGCGTACCTGGCGCTCGCCCTCGCCGCGCTCGGCCGCGCCGGCAACCAGATCACCCTGTCGGAACTGGCCGATCACGTCGCATCCGAGGCCACGCAGGTCGCCGGAGTGACGCTGTCCACCGACCGCGCGGCCGACCGGGACGCGTTCGTCGACGCCGTCGGCTGGCTCGCCGCGCGCGGCGCGATCGTCCTCGCCGACGGTGACGCGGGCGGATGGGCGTCGAATCCCGATGCGGGAGAGGCACTCTACGACATCGACCGCTCGGTCGTGGTGGCGCTGTTCCGGCCGCCCCGGGCACTGCAGCACGTGACGTCGGTGCGCTCGCTGCTCACCGGTGAGCCGGCGCCCCTCGACGACGACATCACCGCCTACCGACCCACCGACGCGCGCGAGACCGCCCGGCGGATGCGGCGCGCCCTCGTCGAGCGTCCGGTCGTGTATGCCGACACCCTCACCGACGACGAGCGACTGCAGCTGGCGCTGCCGCGCACCGCCGCCGACGTCGAGGATCTCACCGGGCTCGTGGCCGAGCGCCGCGCCGAGGGCATCGCGATGATCGATCCGTCCGGTCGGATGTCCGACGTGCGGTTCCCCAGCACCGGCACCATCGCACAGGTCGCGTTGCTCCTGGCCGGCGAGATGGCCGACCGGGTCCTCGATCTCGATGCTGCCCCTCTCCCCCGGCACCCGCTGCCGACCACCGATCAGGCCGAGCTGATCGAGCGGCTGGACTCGGCGATCCCCCGATCGGGGATCTTCGAGCAGTTGGCCGACCCGTTCGAGTCGGCCGAGTCAGCGGAGTCGGCGGGATACGCCGCCGACGACCGTGACGACCCGATCGAACCCGCCCGCTACGCGCTCCTCGACGACGACTGGGTGACCGGGGCCGTCGACGAACTGGTACTCCGGTTCGGGCGCACCTTCGCCGCGCAATGGCAGGCGGACCGCAACGGCTTGCGCCGCAACGCCGTCGCGCTCCTCGATCGGTTGCAGCTCGTCCGCAGTGTCGACGGCGGCGTACTCGTGCTGCCGCCGATCGCCCGGTTCCGTGGCGTCGTCGTCAACATCCGCGACCGGAGCGCCCAGTCCGAGTTGTTCCACGAACCGGTCTCCGCCGAGAAGCACTCCTAGAGAAGTAGAGGCATTTTTCGCATGGCATCTGCGCGTTTCAAACCGACCCGCGCCGGGATCATCAATCTCTGGGACTACCGCGACCAGGAGTTCTCGTTCGCGGACGGCCGGCTGGTGCTCCGGGGCCCGAACGGTTCGGGCAAGACGAAGGCGCTCGAGGTGCTGTTCCCGTTCGTGTTCGACGGCCGCATCGAGCCGCGGCGACTGAACCCGTTCGCGGGCGAGGAGCGGACGATGAAGTCCAATCTGCTGTATCGGGGCCAGGATTCGGCGCACTCCTACGTGTGGATGGAGTTCGCCCGCGGGCCGCAGGACGACCCCGAGGCCGTCACCGTCGGAATCGGCATGCGCGCGAGCCGGCAGAACGACAAGGTCACCCGGTGGTACTTCGTCGCCGACGGCCGGGTCGGCGTGGACTTCTCGCTCCTCGGCGACGACGACCGGCCGTTGACGAAGAAGCAGCTCGCCGAACAGCTTGGCAGCGACGCGATCACCGATCGTCCCGTCGACTACCGCGCCGCCATCGATGCGCGGCTGTTCGGGCTCGGCGCCGAACGGTACGACCAGCTGATCAACCTGATCCTGACGCTGCGGCGTCCGCAGCTGGCGAAGAACCTCGACCCCAAGGGGCTGTCGCAGGCCCTCACGGACGGTCTGCGCCCGCTCGACGAGCAGCTCGTGCTCGAGGCGGCCCGCTCCTTCAGCGACATGGAAGAGGTAGGCCGCGCCCTCGAGGGTCTGGCCGCCGCGGATCAGGCGGCGCAGAGCTTCGTGACCGTGTACTCGAAGTATCTGGCGCAGCAGGCCCGCACGGACGTCGAACAGGTGGCGCGACGCCTCGAATCGGTGGACCGCGCCCGGTCGGTGCTCGACGCGGCGGTCGCGCTGCAATCGTCGCGACAGGAGGAGCGACTGCTCGCCGAGGACCGCTTCACCGCCGCCGAGCGCGCCCTCGAGCAGGCCCGCGCCGACCTCGACACCCTGCAACGCTCGGGTGCCTACGAGGGCAAACAGCAGCTCGACGACCTCGCGGCCGCCGTCGCACAGCTGAAGCTGTCGACCGAGCAGCAGGCAGACAAGGCCCGCAAGGCGCAGGCCACGCTCGAACAGCGCACCGGCGAGGCAACGCGCGCCACCGAATCGGTGCGGACCGCCACCGCGGCACTGGTACGCGCCGAGACCGAACTGGCCGAGGCCGCCGAGCAGGCCGGCATCGCGTGGACCCCGCTGCCGGAGGGCTCGCGATCGGATCAGATCATCGCCGCGGTCCGCGGGCACGCCGAGGAACGCGACGGCGACGTCCGCGCCGTGCGCGCCGCCCTCGCCACCGTCGAGAAGGCGAACACCGAACGCGAACGCGCGGACCGGGCCGCCGACAAGGGACGCGAACTGCTCGAGGCCGCACAGGCCGCGGTCGCCGAAGCCGAGGCGACGGTGGAGCTGGCCCGGGCGGATTGCGCGGCGGCGTTGCGCTCCTGGTGGACCGAGCATTCCGCCGACTACGCCGCGATCGGCGTGACCGCGGACCTGTTCGCGGCACTGGACAAGGCGCTCGCGCAGGCCGGCGACGACGACTCCCCCAGTCTGAGCACCGTGCTGCACGAGCACGTCGAAGCCGCGCTCGACGAGCAGCGGGCCCGCCGCCGCGAGGCCGCCGCCGCGCAGGCGGCCGCGACCGCCCGGATCGCGGAACTGCAGACCGACCGCAAGCACGTCGCCGCCGAGAAGGACGACGCCCCTGCCCGATTCGCGTCCCGCACCGGGGACCGCAGCGAACTGCCCGGAGCTCCGCTGTGGCGTCTCGTGCGCTTCGCCGACGACGTCGAACCCGTCATCGCTGCAGGCGTCGAGTCCGCGCTCGCTGCCGCGAACCTCCTCGACGGGTGGGTGCTTCCCACCGACGATGCGCCGGCCGACATCGAGTCCGAGCAGTTCCTCGAGCCGCTGCCGGAAGACCGCCGCCCGCAGGGCGCGACCCTCGCCGACGTGCTCGCCGTGGAAAGCGATACCGGAGTGCCCGAAGAGCGGGTCCGGGCGATCCTCGACTCGGTCTCGCTGGACCGCGACGGCAGCGCCCGCGACACGCACGTCGGGATCGGAGTCGACGGACGGTTCTGGCAGGGCATAGCGCGGGGCCGGCACGTCAAGGCCGACGCCGAGTACATCGGCACCACGGCGCGCGAACGTCGCCGCGCCCAGCGCATCGACGAACTCGACGCCGAGATCACCGCGGCGGAGGACGCCCGGACCGCCGCCCGCGCGGTCGAAGGCGACGCGAAGGCACTGCTCGACACGCTCGCGGGCGCCGCGAAGTCTCTTCCGCGCACCGGTGCCGTCCTCGCCGCGCTCAAGAAGCTGACCGAGGCGGCCGGAGCGCTGCGAACCCGGTCGGAGTCGACCGAGTCGTCCGGCCAGGAACTCGACCAGGCCATCGCCGATCACACGGCGAAGGAGAAGCAACTTCGGGCCGTCGCGGTCGCGCATCGGGTGTCGCACCACGCCCGTGACGTCGATGCCCTCGCCGCGTCGATCCGGCACTTCGAGAGCCAGGGCGAACAGCTGTTGCGCTGCCGCCGGGAGCACGAGAAGGAACTGGAACTCCACCGTGAGGCCGAGGACCGGCTCGAGGAGGCCCGCGGCAACACCGAGGAGTTCGTCGAGGAGGCAGCGGTCGCCGAGGAGAACTACGCGCAGCAGGTCTCGCGCCTCGAGACGCTGCGCGAGGCGTTGGGAGCGAGCGCCGAACAGATCGATGCCGATCTCGAGGAAGCGCGGGCGCGGATCGAGGTGTGCAAGACCGAACAGCGGGCGGCACGCAAGGCCTACGACGCGGCGGTCGAGCAGATCGGCAAGGCCGAGGGTGCGCACAACGCAGCCGTCGAAGGACTGCGCAGCGCGCTCACCGAGACCCGGACCGACGCCGACCGACTGGCACCGTACGCGCGACGTGACCTCCTCGACCTGCTGCGGGTCGAGGGCGAGCACACCTGGCCGCAGAGTGCGGCCGCGTGGCTCACCCCGGACCAGCTCGTCTACCGGATCGTCACCGAGGGCGATCCGGACGCACCGATCCTGCCGGCCGAGGTCGCGGCGCTCTATCGCGCGATGGACGCCGCGACCGCGTCCGTCCGGACCAGCGAGAACGCGAAGAAGTCGACCCGGTCGGCGCTCACCGCGGCACTGCAGGACTTCGACGCGCAACTGGCCGCGGCTGGTCAGGACTACCGCCTGCAGTGGGACGCGCCGGACGGGCTGACCGTCGTCCGAGTCCAGGACGATCAGGGCTACTCGTCGATCGGCGAGTTCTCGACGCGGATCGCGGCGGCACGTCAGGACCAGGAGGTCCTGCTCACCGACTCCGAGCGGCGCATCCTCGAGGACGCGCTGCTGACCGGCCTCGCCCAGCAGATCCACGAGCGCACCGCGGACGCCCGTGACCTGATCGCCCAGATGGGTGCCGAGATGCGCGAGCGGCGCATGTCGTCGGGCAGCACGATCGGCGTGCACTGGGTACTCGCCGACAACCTCGACGACACCTCCCGTGCAGTGTCCAAGCTGTTGGACCGCGCGCCCGCGGCGTTGAGTGCCGACGAGCTGGCGACCATCCGCGCCCACTTCGCGGCGCAGGTGCGCATCGCCCGGGCCGCGCACCCGGAGCGCTCGTACCCCGAGATCCTCGCGTCGGCGCTCGACTACCGCCGGTGGCGGGTGTTCTCGTTCACATTGATCGGCGGGGACGGCAGCGAGGACCGTCTCACCGTGGCGCGGCACAGCGCGCTGTCCGGTGGCGAGCAATCGGTATCCCTGCACCTTCCGCTGTTCGCTGCCGCGCACGTGATGCTCTCGTCGGCCGATCCGCACTCGCCCCGCCTGCTGGGCCTCGACGAGGCCTTCGCTGGTGTCGACGACAACGGGCGCAGCGAATTGCTGGGTCTGAGTGTCCAGTTCGATCTCGACCTGTTCATGACCGGCTACGACCTCTGGATCACGTACCCGGGCGTTCCGGGGTGCGCGCACTACGACCTGGCGCACTCGACAGCCGAACAGAGCGTCAGCGCGGCACTGCTCGTCTGGTCCGGCGGCGACCTGCTCGCCGAGCACGACGGCAGCGATCTCGCCCGGGCCCTGGGGTCACCGCTGCGGCGCCGCGTGCCCGCCACGGCGGACGGTGGTCTGGAGTTCGCGGACGCGTAGGGACGCCGGGCGGCGCCGTTCGTTGCCCCCACCCGAGGAGGCCGACGGGTCGAGGCACGGGGTCGCAGACATGTATCGGTCGGCGGCGGTGATGTCACGAACCGATGTCACGAACCGGTCTCGTGGGCGCCGATCGCGGTTCATCTTCGCGCTCGTGTGGAGCCGATTGCGGGGCTGGAAGGTCACGACGAGGGGTTTCCCTCCCCCACCCGAGCCACGAGGAAAGGCTCACCTACCAGGCCTGAGGGCACAAAGCCCGTAACGACACGCCGACAGATTTGTGATCTGAATCACTTTCGGTGCCCAGAGTGGCGCTCGTCTCGATCACTTGAAGATCTTTGGTAACGGCCTGTTATCTGGTTGTGACATTGCCGTGACCACCCGGTGATCCGACGGTCTCGATCCCGAGGACCACTTCCGATGATACCGGTGTTCACGCCCGAAGCGGCTGCACCCGCAGCCCCCAGCCGGAGCATGAGCCTTGCACAACACTCCTGACTGCACGACCGATCGCAAGAGCGGCACCCAGCGCGGACTCCTGTCGCGAGCCCGTGTCGCCGTCCTCGCAACCGCCACCGTCGCCGGGCTCTGCGCCGGCAACCTCGCGACCGGACCGGTCGCCTCCGCGAGCGTCACGCCTTCGTTACCCACCGCGCCCGCCCAGTTCCTCGACACCGCCGGCCTGCTGAAGGCGCTCGAGCTGCCCCAGTCCTCGACCGCTCCCGCACCCGTCCCGCAGGCGCGCGTCGTGCCGGAACCTGCACTGCCGGCACCCCCGCCCCCGCCGGCCCCCGCGTCCGTCACCCTGGACGAGCTCGTCAACATCGTCCCGCAGGTGGCGCCCGACCGCTTGGCACAGTACGTCGCACCGCTCAACGAGGCACTCGCGAAGGCCGCGATCGACACCCCGCTCCGCAAGGCCGCATTCATCGCCCAGCTCGTGGTCGAATCCGACTCGTTCCGCACGTTCGAGGAGTACGCGTCCGGTCGCGCCTACGAGGGCCGCTCGGATCTCGGCAACTTCGCACCCGGCGACGGCGAGCGGTTCAAGGGTCGCGGCGCAATCCAGGTGACCGGACGCCACAACTACGAGAGTGTGAGCCAGTACCTCGGGATCGACTTCGTCGCGAACCCCGAGCTGATGGCGACACCGGAGAACGCCTTCGAGACCGCCGCCTGGTACTGGCAGTCCCGCAACCTCAATGCCGTGTCGGACTCCGGCAGCATCGAGAGCGTCTCCCGCATCGTCAACGGCGGGACCCACGGCCTGCCGCAGCGCATCGACAGCTTCCAGCGCGCGCTCTCCGTCTTCCACTGACGGCCCACCTCGTCGCCCCCTGCCGGACACCCCGTCCGGCAGGGGGCGATTCGCGTTGAACCCGCGTCGATTGAAAGTTCGGCTCCCCGAACTCTATAGTACGAATAAGCGAATCACCGCGCGTTCGGTGCTCGCTGCCCGTACCCGGCAAGTTCGACGAGCGGAGTCCCGTGAGCACCGAGATCGACGCCCCCACCCCGCTCCGACGGCGCGGTGGGGGTCTGCGCTCCGTAGCCCTCATGGGTCCCGCTTTCGTCGCCGCAATCGCATACGTCGACCCGGGCAACGTCGCGGCCAATCTCACCGCCGGCGCCAAGTACGGCTACCTCCTCGTGTGGGTACTCGTGCTCGCGAACGCGATGGCGGTCCTGATCCAGTACCTCTCGGCGAAGCTCGGCCTGGTCACCGGGCGATCCCTGCCGGAGATGCTGGGCCGGCGACTGCGGAAGGGCAACCGCCGCGCGTTCTGGCTGCAAGCGGAGGCGATGGCCGCCGCGACCGACCTCGCAGAAGTGATCGGCGGCGCAATCGCGCTGCATCTGCTGTTCGGCCTGCCTCTGTTCGTCGGCGGCCTGGTCACCGGCGTGGTGTCGATGGTCATCCTGTCCGTCCAGTCGCGCCGCGGCCAACGAACCTTCGAATTCGTGGTGATGGGACTGCTGGCGATCATCACGATCGGCTTCCTCGCCGGACTGTTCTTCACCGATGTCGCGGTCGGCGAGGCGGCGACCGGCCTGCTGCCGCGCTTCGAGGGCACCGAGACCGTGCTGCTCGCGGCCGGCATGCTCGGGGCCACCGTCATGCCGCACGCCATCTACGTGCACTCCGCACTCGCCCGCGATCGGCACGGCGCGGCAGGGCACGGCCCTCGCCTGCACCGTCTGTTGCGGGTCACGCGATGGGACGTCACGGCGGCACTCGTCGTGGCAGGCGGAGTCAACATCGGCATGCTGCTCCTCGCCGCGTCGGCGTTGCGCGGGGTCCCGGGCACCGACAGTATCGAGGGCGCCCACGCCGCCATCCAGGCGTCGCTCGGCCCCGGCATAGCGGTCGTCTTCGCCGTCGGCCTGCTCGCATCCGGCCTGGCGTCGACATCGGTGGGGTGCGCCGCCGGGTCCGAGATCATGCACGGCCTGCTGAACATGCGGATCCCGGTACTCACCCGACGAGTAGTCACCCTCATCCCCGCTCTGATCGTGCTCGGGATCGGCGTCGATCCGACGTACGCGCTCGTGATCAGTCAGGTCGTGCTGAGCCTGTGCATCCCGTTCGCACTGGTCCCACTCGTGCGGATGACGTCGGATCCCGAGTTGATGGGTCCCGAACGGAACGCCCCCGCCACCACCGCCGTCGCGTGGATCTGTGTCGGACTCGTCACGGCGCTGAACATCGCGCTGTTGTGGCTGACCGTGACGGGGTCGGGGTAGCGGGAGGTCCGCGATCAGGGCAGGGACCACACCACCGTGGTCGCGAGCCAGAACACGACTGCCGCCACTGCGAGGAATCCCACCGAGACCACCAGCCCGATCGTGTCGACGCGCCCGATCGACGCGTCGCCCGGTTCGAGCCAGAAACGCAGGACTCGGGTGACCACGGGCATCACCACCCACGTCAGCAGACACACCGAGGCGATGTTGCCGATCAGCAGACTCGCCCACAGGGGCGCGTCCGGCCACAACTCGTCGATGGTGATGGTGAGAACCACCACGAGCGGGTACAGCCCCACCAGCACCGACAACGCGGTCTTCCACGACGGCACCTTCGCCTCCCCGGCCCCGCCCGCCGAGAACCACGATCCGTACGGGCTCGGGATCGGCCGCACGGTGAAGTCCCTGAACTCCTGTCCCTCAGCGAGCAGCGCCGCCCGTTCCGGTGACCCTAGCCACCGGTCGAGGTCGGCCTGGGAGTCGAACGTGAACAGGATCGTCCAGTCGTCCTGCACCCCCGGTATCGGAGGGTGCCACTCTGAGCCCCGAAAGCCCGGGAACGTCTTCTCCGCGTCGGTGATTCGGTGCTGCCACGCCACGAACTCGGGCTCGCGGCCCGGCACCGGCGGATGCGACACCACGACGGTCACCGCCTCCGAAGCGTTCTCGGGCAGCACGTTCTGGGTGGGTGTCTCGGCGAACAGAGCGGCGCCGCCGTCCACCAGTTTCCGCCGCCGGCCGCTGTCGAGCCAGGCGCGGAGGTGATCGAGCGAATCGAAGCTGTACACCACCGACCACTCGGAGCCGCCCATCGACGGCGGCACCATCTCCGAACCGAGGAAACCGACGAACGTCGCTGCGGCCGAATCCACTTCGCCCTGCCATCGCCGGAAGTCGGCGTCGGCCCCCGGGCGGAGCCGATGGGTGACGACGACCGTCGCGGGTCGAGGATTGCTCGCAGGCGGCTCGGGCGCCATGTCAGTACGGATGTTTGTCGGGCTTCTCGGCCCACGTCGCGTACGCAGCTGCGCCCAGGTCGGCGCGCAGTTGCTCGACCTTGATGGACCGCTCCGCGAGCGGACGGGTGAAATCCTCGTACTGGAACGCGTCGTCGAAGCCGATGTGGCTCGTGGCCGCCAGATCACTCGCGAAGTACACCGCGTCGAGCCGTGACCAGTAGATCGCACTCATACACATCGGACACGGCGCCCCGCACGTGTAGATCTCCATCCCCATCAACATCCGTGCCCGTTCGGGTACCCGATCCGGCGAGCCCTCCGGCCGCGGCACCAGCTTCAGGGTGGACTCGTCGACGTGCTCGCGCGAGATGCTCGGCGCCGCCGCGTTGAGTACCTGGACGGCCTTGCGGATGGCCTCGATCTCGCCGTGGGCCGTGACGTCGCCGGTGAGCAGGACGCGGTTCTGGCCGCGCGCGACGATGTCCCCGTCACGGGCGATCACCGCCCCGAACGGACCACCCCAGTTGTTCTCGACCGACTCGATCGCGAGTCGGCACGCCTCGTTCATGAGCTCGTCCGGTGGCATGGCCGACCGCCTCCACACGTCGCAGGGACCCCCACAATCTAACGACCAGGTGAGCCGCACCACAGCGGTTTGGCGTCGAACATGCAGATGACCAGGGGATTTGCCGCATATCAGGGTCGTTGCAATTCCCGCCTCGGGCTGACAGCCCCGAGAGCGCGGTGTCTACTCGTAGGACCCGACGACGTGACCGACCCGATCGGATCGAGGTGACCGCACATGCCGGTGTGGCGATTGCGCGACTTTCAGAACGACGACCTGGACCAGGCCATCCAGATCTGGGACCAGAGTCGCATCCCGGGCTCGTCCGAACCGGTGTTCACACTCGCGGAGGTGATGGCGGCGGCCCGCGCCGGCCAGCCCGCGGTGGTCGCAACCGTCGGGGACGAACTGGTGGGCATGGCGGTCGCACAGGTGCACGGCGAACGGGCGTGGATCCTGCTCGTCGCGCTCGGCTCACGCTGGCGCAACCGTGGCATCGGGAGCGCCCTGCTCGCGAACCTCGAGCGACGACTGCGCAGCGCGGGCGCCCACCGCATCTCGGCGGTGATGCCCGATGCCGCCACCGGATCCGCGGCGTTCGAGCACTCGGGATACCTCCGTCGCGACGGCCTGGTCTATTACGAACTGCTCGAACCGTTGGGCCCGGACAAGACTCTGCTCAGTGAGCTCGGCGGCCGGGTGATGCCGGAAGGACTGTGGCACACCATGTCCGGCATGGAGGGAGTCAAGGAGGTCATCGAGCGCCGCATCGTCTCGCCGCTCGAGAACCCCGACCTCGCCGACCGCTACGGCGTTCAGCCGCCCAAGGCGGTGATCCTGTTCGGCCCGCCCGGCACGGGCAAGACCAGCTTCGCCAAGGCCATCGCGTCACGCCTCGACTGGCCGTTCGTCGAACTGTTCCCGTCCCGCCTCGCCGCATCGTCCGAGGGCGGGCTCGCCGCGTCCCTGCGCGAGGTGTTCGCGGATCTGGCCGAACTCGACGAGGTGGTGTTGTTCATCGACGAAGTCGAGGAGATCGCAAGCGCCCGAACCGGAGTCGCCACCAACCCCGCGCACGGCGTCACGAACGAACTGCTCAAACTCATTCCCGCGTTCCGGGAGGGCGAGCGCCGACTGATGGTCTGTGCCACCAACTCGGTGCATTCCCTCGACTCCGCTTTCCTGCGGCCGGGGCGCTTCGACTACGTGATCCCCGTGGGCCCGCCCGACGAGCCGGCCCGCAAGGCCGTCTGGCACCGGTATCTCGGCGCATCGGCGGCGCACGTCGATCTCGACCGACTCGTCGAGGCGAGCGAGCTGTTCACCCCGGCCGACATCGAGTTCGCGTCCCGGAAGGGTTCTCAGGCCGCTTTCGAACGCGAGGTCACCGAGCGATCGGGCAGACCGGCCACCACCGACGACTACCTCGCGGCGATCGCCGACACCCGACCGACCCTCACCACCGAACTACTCACCGAATTCGAGGCGGACAGCGAGAAGTTCACCCGGCTGTAGGTCAGCGCAGTTCGACGCCCAGCAGCGCATCCACCGCGGCCGCGAAGGCACCCGGCGCCCCCGCGTCCGGACCCCCGTGATCGACGGCACGCCGGGCCCAGCCGTCGAGCGCGTCGAGGGCCTTGGGGGTGTCCAGGTCGTCCGCGAGATGCTGCCGCAGCCGCGCCACGGTGTCCTCGGCCGACGGGGCGGACTCGAGCGCGGCGGCCTTGCGCCACAACGCGAGCCGCTCCTGCGCGTCTGCCAGCACGTGATCGGTCCACGGACGGTCGACCCGGTAGTGCCCCGAGAGCAGACCGAGCCGGATCGCGGCGGGATCGACACCCTCGCCGCGCAGCTTCGAGACGAACACGAGGTTGCCGCGACTCTTGGACATCTTCTCGCCGTCCAGACCGATCATGCCGGTGTGCACGTAGTGGCGGGCGAAACGATCGGTGCCGGTGGCAGATTCGGCGTGCGCCGCCGAGAACTCGTGGTGCGGGAAGATCAGGTCGCTACCGCCGCCCTGGATGTCGAAACCCGAGCCGATGCGGTTGAGCGCGATCGCGGCGCACTCGATGTGCCAGCCGGGACGGCCCGGGCCGAACGGCGACGGCCACGACGGCTCGCCCGGACGCTGCGCCCGCCACACCAGAGCATCGAGCGGATCCCGCTTGCCGGGCCGGTTCGGATCGCCGCCGCGCTCGGCGAAGAAGTGGTCCATGGTCGCCCGGTCGTAGCCCGACTCGTAACCGAACTGCGCGGTCGCATCCGCGCGGAAGTAGACGTCGGGGTACTCGGGGTCGTCGACCACGTACGCCGCACCGGACGCGACGAACTTCTCGACCAACTCGACGACCTCGCCGATCGACTCCACGGCCCCGATGTAGTCCTGCGGCGGGAGCACCCGCAGCGCCTCCATGTCCTCACGGAAGAGCGCCGTCTCCCGCATGCCGAGCACCACCCAGTCCTCGCCGTCGCGGTCGGCGCGCTCGAACAGCGGGTCGTCGACGTCGGTGACGTTCTGCACGTAGTGCACGGCGTGACCGGCGTCCCGCAGCACCCGGTTCACCAGGTCGAACGTCAGATAGGTGGCGGCGTGACCGAGGTGGGTCGCGTCGTACGGTGTGATGCCGCACACGTACATCTTCGCCGTCGCGCCCGGAGTGACCGGCCGCACCTGCCGATCCGCGGTGTCGTAGAGCCGGAGGGCAGGCCCCTGACCGGGCACGGACGGGACAGCGGTGTCGGACCAAGACTGCATGGGAACGAGCCTAGTGGAGAGTCGATTCCGCCCTCGCGGGCGGCGTGTCCGACGGCTCCGGTGCCGACGCCAGACGGCTCGGCCACCAGATCCGCTGTCCGATGTCGACGGTGAGCGCGGGCACCAGGAGCGACCGCACCAGCAGTGCGTCGAGCAGCACGCCGAACGCCACGATGAACGCGAGCTGCGCGAGGAACAGCAGCGGGATCACCGCGAGCGCCGAGAACGTGGCCGCCAGCACCACACCGGCCGATGTGATCACTCCACCGGTCACGGTCAGCGCCCGGAGGGCGCCGCGCCGGGTGCCGACGCGCAGTGACTCCTCCCGCACCCGGGTCATGAGGAAGATGTTGTAGTCGATCCCCAGCGCCACGAGGAACACGAACGCGAACAGCGGAACCACCGGGTCCGCGCCCGGGAAGCCGAGCAGGTGGTCGAACACCAGCGACGACACCCCGAGGGTTGCAGCGAACGAGAGCACGACGGTGCCCATCAGCAACAGCGGCGCCAGCAGCGATCGAAGGAGCAGCGCGAGGATCGCGAACACCACCGCGATCACGACCGGGATGATGACCGTCCGGTCCCGGGTGGAGGTGTTCTTGGTGTCCAGGTCCGTCGCGGTCGGACCGCCCACCAGCGCGTCGGCCCCCGGAACCGCATGCACCGACTCGCGCAGTCGCTCGATCGTGCGCTCAGCGGCCAGCGAATCGGCCGGATCGGTGAGTGTCGCCTGGATCGCGACCCGGCCGTCGACGACCAGTGGGGTCGCCTCCCTCGGCGCCGTGACCGCTCGCGCGTCACTCACCCCGTCGACGCGGGACGCCGCGAGGACTCCGTCCAGAGCGTCGGCGTCGGCGATCACGACCGCGGGCGACCCCGAGCCCGCATCGAAGTGTTCCCCGAGGATCTGCTGGCCGGCCACGGAATCGACGTCGAGCAGGAAGATGTCGGACTGCGCAACGCCACTCGCCTTGAAGGTCGGCAGCAGCAACGCGAACGCGGCGAGCACGAGCGTGGACGCAACCCAGAACCGTCGCGGATGCGCGCCCACCTTGCGCGCCAGCGCGCCCCAGAACCGGTGGTCGGCAGCCTCGTCCCGGTCGGCGTGCTCGGGGTCGTACGCCGGTCGCTTGGGCCAGAAGGCGACCCGCCCGAACAGCACGAGCACCGCCGGCAGGTACGTCATCGACGCCACGAAGGACGCCGCGATACCCAGGGCGGCGACGGGACCGAGACCGCGGTTGGAGTTGAGATCGGACAGCAGCAGGCACAGCACGCCCGCGATCACCGTGCCGGCGGAGGCAGCGACCGGTTCGAGGGTGGCGCGCCACGCCCGCTTCATCGCGTCGAACCGGTCCGGCGCGTTGTGGAGCTCCTCGCGGTAGCGCGCCACCAACAGCAGTGCGTAGTCGGTCGCGGCACCGAACACGAGGATGAACAGGATGCCCTGGCTCTGCCCGTTCAGCGCGATCGCACCGGCATCGGCCAGCAGATAGACGAGCAGGCTCGCGAGTCCCAGCGCGAACACTGCGGACGAGAGCACCAGGAACGGCAGCAGCGGACTGCGGTAGACGATCACGAGGATCAGCAGGACCACCGCGGCCGCCACCAGCAGCAGCAACCCGTCGATGCCCTTGAACGCCGTCGAGAGGTCGGCGACCTGCCCGGCCGGACCGGTCACCAGAACCGTCAGACCGTCCGGCGGGCTGCTCAGATCCGTCCGCAACGTCTCGACACTGTCGCCGACGTCGACCGTCGAATCGATCGGCACGATCATCTGCAGCGCGCGGCCGTCCTGCGACGGGATCGGCGGTGAGATCTGGTCACCGAATCCCGGCTGTCCCGCGACCGAGGCGCCCACCCGTGCGAGGAAATCCGAGTCCGACGGCGTTGTCCCCGAATCGCGTTCGGCTACGACGATGGCGGGTACGAAACGGGTGTCGGTGAAGCCGTCGTAGAGGGCACCCGCCTCGGTGGCCTCCGCGGACGACGGCAGGAAGGCGGTGTTGTCGTTCTGCTGGACGTCACCGAGCTTGCCGGCGAACGGCCCGCCGAAACCGCCGACGCCCAGCCACACCAGGACCAGGACCGCCGGGAGCAGCCACCGCCACCGGGAGGTGCGACGCGTTGTGGAGTTGCTGGTTGCCGGCTTGCTCACGGGGCCTCCGGGGTCGGTGGACGGCTACTCTCGGAACACTTCCCCTCGGAGTTTATTCAGCCCACTGAACAATTGCACGGAGACGCCCTTGACCGAGCCCGCCCCGAACCGTCCGCCGGAGACCGGAGGCTTCGACACCTGGCCCACGGGCCGGTTGCTGTCGACCGCGGCTCGCCTGGTCGAGCACTCGTGGGAACAGGTGCTGCGCGCACACGGCACCACCCACGCCGGATTGATCGCGCTGCACAGTCTCACCGACGGACCCCGCTCCCAGCGCGACATGGCGCGCGCGTGCCGGGTCACCGACCAGACGATGAGCCGCACCGTCGAGCGGCTCGAGCGCGGCGGCTTCGTCACCCGCGCCACCGATCCCGGCGACGAACGTCGACAGCGCGTCACGATCACCGCGTCGGGCCGCGACATCTACACCCGACTGCTCGCCCTCGAACAGGACGACGACTCGCTCACCGCGGGTGTTTCCGATCCCCCCGCGCTACGCGCGCTCCTGATCGAACTGATCCGCGCCCGCCACGAACCGGCGGATTAGAACGCCGGCCACGGAATGGGCCGGGAGCCCGACGGATGCGGCATGACCGGATCCCGGACCAGCATCCGCACGCGGTCGCGCAATGCGTCGATCTCCCGGAACGTGATGTGCTCGGCCAGCACCGCGGGCAGTTCGTCGCCGGAGAGGCGCTCGGCGAGCGCAGCCAAATCGGCTACGAGGTCGTCCGCGATCGACGTGCCCGCCCATCCCCACAGCACCGTCCGGAGCTTGTTCTCCTCGTGCAGGCAGATGCCGTGATCCACGCCGTACACCCAGCCGTCGACGCCCTCGAGCGCGTGGCCACCCTTGCGGTCCGCGTTGTTCAACACCACGTCGAGCACGGCCATCCGCTGCAGCCGCGGGTCGTCGGCATGGATCAGCGAGACCTCTGCACCCTGGACGTCGAGCGCCCGCAGCACCTCGAGCCAGCCCGGTGGCACCTCCTCGGGCGGGCAGATGTCCACCAGATCGGGTTGGCCGCCCTCCTCGGGACGGCGCTCCGGGGTCTCGATCCACCGTTGGACCATGCCCGGACCGAACGGACCGTCCCGCAGGATGGTGGGCGGGATGACGCCCCAGCCGAGTTCCTCGGAAATCAGGTACGAGGCCACCTCGCGCCCGGCGAGGGTCCCGTCCGGAAAGTCCCAGAGCGGCTGCTCGCCGCGAATCGGCTTGTACACACACCGCACCGATCGCCCGTCCGTCGACGCATCACACACGAGGGTCGCGTTACTGGCGTGCACGATACGGCCGACCAGGGTCAGCTCGCCCTCCGCGAGCAGTGCACCGTCGGCAGGATCGAGAGGCTCGATCGGCACCGCGGTCAGAGCTCTTCCCCGAACTCGACGGAGGAATCGAACCCGGCGATCCGGCGATAGCCGTTGGTGCGGATGCACACGTGTCCGTCCGCACCGAGCGGTTCCCCGCACAGGGGACACGGGGCGCGCCCGGCCGCGACGACCCGCTCGGACCGCAACGCGAACTCGCGGGCCTGCAACGGGGTCAGGAACACGCGAACGGCGTCGGGGCCTTCTTCCGTGTCGTCGAGAACCACCGACTCGTCGAACTCGGTCTCGCTCACCGCGAGCAACTCGACCACGACCGACTCCGCCTCGGCGTCCCAGCCGAGTCCCATCGTGCCCACCCGGAACTCCACGTCCAGCGGCGTCACCAACGGGCTCAGATCGTCCAGCTCGCCGGTCTCGGGCGGCACCGCCGTGCCGAACCGGCGATGAACCTCCTCGAGGAGCAGACCCATCCTGTCCGCGAGCACCTGCACCTGCTGCTTCTCGAGCAGCACGCTCACCACCCGGGCGTCGTGCACGGCCTGGAGATAGAAGGACCGGTCGCCCGGCTCGCCGACCGTCCCCGCTACGAATCGATCAGGGGTGCGGAAAACGTGTATCGCGCGCGGCATTGCACCTCCTCGAATTCTTCGTACCGCCTCATTATCCGCCTAGTCGCCGTTACCGACCTCACCTCCGGGAACGGGCTCGCGCGCGTCGGGCTTGTGCCCCTGCCCGTCGAGGCCGCTCAAGTCTCCGCCGGTGTCGTTCATACGCAGGACGTACGGTCTGGTGTCCGTGTACCGGATCACGCTGATCGAGGCGGGCTCGGTGACGATTCGCTGGAATCCGTCGAGGTGCGTGCCGACCGCGTCGGCGAGCACCGCCTTGATCACGTCGCCGTGACTGCAGGCCACCCACAGCACGTCGCCGCCGTGTTCCTCGGCGAGTCGCCGATCGTGCTCCCGCACCGCGACGACGGCACGTGCCTGAACCTGGGCCAGGCCTTCCCCGCCGGGGAAGACAGCCGCGGAGGCGTGCTGCTGGACGACCTTCCAGAGCGGTTCCTCGACGAGTTCCTTCAGCTCACGCCCGGTCCACTGTCCGTAGTCGACCTCGACCAATCGGTCGTCGACTCGGGGGGTGAGGCCACGATCGACGGCCAACGGAGCGACCGTCTGCTCGCAGCGCAGCAGCGGCGAATGGACGATCTCCACCACCGAGAGTCCGGCCAAACGCTCGACCACCCTCTTCGCCTGCTCCACACCCAACTCGTCGAGTGCGACGCCCGACGAGCGACCGGCCAGTGTGCGGGCCGTGTTCGCGGTCGAACGTCCGTGTCGGAGCAGGATCACCGTCATGCGTCACAGCCTAGTGGGATCGGGCTCGGACGCCGGTCACGTCGCCGAGACCACGCCGGTCGCGAGCAACACGAGCACGAGCGTCCCGAGCGCGATGCGGTATCCGACGAACCAGTACATCGAGTGGTTGACGACGAAGCGGAGCAGCCACGCGATCGAGGCGTAGCCGATGGCGAACGCGATGAGCGTCGCGACCAGCAGCTGCGAACCGGAGGCGTTGAGTCCCTCACCTGCGGGCTCGAATGCATCCGGGAGACTGAACAACCCGGACGCCACGACGGCCGGGATCGCCAGCAGGAACGAGTACCTGGCGGCGGCCTCACGGGTCAGACCCAGGAACAGGCCCGCGCTGATGGTGCCGCCCGAGCGGGAGACACCCGGAATGAGTGCGAGCGCCTGCGCCGAACCCATGATGATGCCGTCCCGGGCCCGCAGGTCCTCGATGGGACGGGTCTTGCGGCCGTAGTACTCGGCTGCGGCGATCACCAGCGCGAACACGATCAGCATGGTCGCGATCAGCCAGAGATTCCTTGCGCCGGTACGAATCTGGTCCTTGAACAGAAAGCCCAGCACGCCCACCGGAATCGTGCCGAGGATCACATACCAGCCCATGCGGTAGTCGAGGTCCGAGCGGTGCTCGGCATGCAGCAGGCCCCGGAACCACGCGACGACGATGCGCCCGATGTCGCGCGCGAAGTACAGCAGCACAGCAGCTTCCGTGCCCAACTGGGTCACGGCGGTGAAGGACGCGCCGGCGTCGGTGCCGAAGAAGATCTCGGACACGATGCGCAGATGTCCGGACGAGGAGATCGGCAGGAACTCCGTCAGACCCTGCACCGCCCCCAGGACGATCGCCTGTAGCCAGGTCATGGCCTCGCCGATCACGCGCGGCACCCCGAGCCACTCGAGAAACGGGCAGTACCGCGGATGAGGTTGGGGGCATCCGGATTACACGCATGTAGTCCAATTTTCACGGCTCAGACGGTACCCGGCGTGGCTGTACTCGGCGCGCCGTGCGCGCTACTAGTGTTCTTGATCGGCGGGTGCCACCCGCCGACGAATTCATCCGGTGTCGAGGCGTGGGCGGTTATGGAATACAGAGCAGTGGGAACGAGCGGGCTGCGAGTGTCGAGGCTCGGTCTGGGCACCCTGCACTGGGGCAGGGACACCGACGGCGACGAGGCTGCCGCACAGCTGTCCGCTTTCGTCGACGCGGGCGGCACACTCGTCGACACCTCCCCCGCCTACGGCGACGGCAAGGCGCAGCGCCTACTCGCCGAACTCCTCGACGACGTCGTGCCGCGCGACTACCTCATCCTCGGCGGCAGCGCCGGGATCAACCCCTTCGCGCCGCCCGAGCAGCGGGTGGACTGCTCGCGCCGCGGACTGCTCACGCAACTCGACGCGACGCTGCGGGAACTCGGCACCGACCACCTCGACATGTGGCAGGTCGCGACGTGGGATCGGCTGACGCCCGTCGACGAGATCGCCGACACCCTCGACTTCGCGGTCACCAGCGGACGGGTGCGCTACACCGGCGCCCGGGGCTACCTCGGCTGGCAGCTGGCCACCGCCGCGGGCCGCTCGGGGCCGGGGCGACTGGTCGCCACCCAGGCCGAGTACTCGCTGCTCGCGCGGGGGGTCGAGGAAGAGTTGCTGCCGGCGGCGGCACACCACGGCATCGGCGTCTTCGCAGCGGTGCCGCTCGCAGGCGGCGTACTGACCGGCAAGTACCGGGACGGCATCCCGGCCGATTCCCGCGGCGCGGACCCCGCCCATGCCTCAGAGGTGCGCAGCTACCTCACCGAGTCGTCGATCCGGGTCGTCGACGCCGTCCTCACCGCCGCGGACGGGCTCGGCACGTCACCGCTCGCGGTCGCGCTCGCGTGGGCGCGCGACCGTCCCGGTATCGCGAGTGCCGTGGTCGGCGCTCGGGATCTGGCCCAGCTGACGGGCGTGCTGTCCGCCGAAGACCTCCGGCTTCCCCCGGCAATCGCTGCGGCGTTGGACGACGTGAGCGCGTGAATCGGGCGCGCGTCCAACTTTCGATTGATTCCCGGTATTTAGCGACGACAACCATGCGAGGATAGGCTAACCTCGTGTCCGTTGAGTTCGACGGATGTCGACGTGAAGGAGATCACATGGACGTGCTGGACCAGGGTACCGAAGCCGGCGAACTCGCCGGTTTCGCCGAGCGCATCAAGAGCGAGACCGATGCTGCTCACCGCGCCACCGAGCAGTCCCGATTCGTGGGTGATCTCCTCGCGGGCAAGCTCACCGAGGAGGGCTACGCGGCCCTGCTGGCGCAGACGTACCTGGTGTACGAAGCACTCGAGCGCGCTGCCGAGGCGCACGTCGCCGACCCCATCGCCGCGCCCTTCATCACCGACGACCTCGTCCGGCTGCCGTCCCTCGCCGCGGACCTCGAATTCCTCCTCGGACCCGGCTGGCGCGACCAGGTCGTCGCGACTCCCGCGACCGCCGCATACGTCGCCCGCCTCGAGGAGGTGGCGTTCGACTCGGCCGCCGATTTCGTGGCGCACCATTACCTGCGCTACATGGGCGACCTCTCGGGCGGCCAGATCATCCGCCGCATGCTCGAGCGCGCCTACGGCTACGAGGTCGACGGACTGCGCTTCTACATCTTCGACCGGATCGCCAAGCCGAAGGTCTTCAAGGACGAGTACCGCGCCAACCTCGACGCAGCACCGCTCTCCCCCGAGGAACAGGCTCGCTTCATCGCCGAGGTCAACCTCGCCTACGGTCTCAACGGTGCCCTCTTCGCGGACCTCGAAGCCGACATCGATCGTTACCTTGTGAAATGAGATCTGTGCTCTCCCGGCTCCTCGTCGTGGCCGCCTCGGCCGCGACCGTGGTCTCGCTCGCCGCGTGTACGTCGGTCCCCACCGGCGACACCGAGCAGCGCGGCCGGACCACCGCGGTGGTCGCCGACGCCGATCCGCGACCCGTCTCGAACGACCCCGTGCCCCAACTGCCGGTCACGGTGCGCAGCTTCGACGGCGTCGACGTCACCGTGACCGATGCCAGTCGCATCGTCACCGCGGACCGCTACGGCACGCTGACGGAGACGGTGTTCGCCCTCGGACTCGGCGACAACGTCGTCGGCCGCGACACGGCGTCGGCGTTCCCGGCTGCGAAGGACATCCCGAACGTCACCCCCGGCGGCCAGGCGATGAACGCGGAAGCGATCCTGAACCTCGCACCCACCGTCGTGCTGACCGACACCAGCATCGGCCCCAAGTCCGTCCAGGACCAGTTGCGTGCGGCCGGTGTCCCGGTGATCTTCTTCGATCCGACGCGCACCCTCGCGGGCGTCCCGGGGCAGATAACCGCCGTGGCGCAGGCGCTGGGCGTGCCGGGCCAGGGAGAGCAGCTCGTCGCGCGCACCGAACAGGAGATCGCGGACGCGAAGGCCATGGTCCCGGCCGGGTCCGAGAACTTGAAGATCGCCTTCCTCTACATGCGTGGGCCGTCGATCACCATGCTCGCCGGCCCCGGTTCGGGAGCCGATTCGCTGATCGCCGCGCTCGGGGCCACCGACGCCGGGACCGCGTCCGGACTGACCAGTGAGTTCGTTCCCATCACGAGTGAGGCCATGATCGCGTCGGCCCCGGACGTCATCCTGATGATGAGCGGTGGCCTCCAGTCGATCGGCGGCGTCGACGGGCTCGAGAAGATCCCGGGCATCGCGCAGACACCCGCGGGCCGCAACGAACGTGTCGTCGACATGGCAGACACCATGCTGCTCAGCTTCGGTTCCAACACCGGCCAGGTTCTGGCGGCACTGGCCGAGGCGATCTACCACCCCGACGCGGAATGAGCACCGCCGTCGCCAGCCGGCCGAGAGTGCGGCCCGGTGCCGTCGTCGTCGGGCTGGTGGTCCTGCTGGCCCTGCTGGCGCTCGCGTCGGCATGCATCGGCCAGGTGCCCACCAGCCCCGCCGAGGTCCTCGGCAGCATCGCGCACCGTGTCGGACTCGACATCGGACCCATGCCGTCGCATCCCAGCGGCGAGGTGACGCTGTGGCAGGTGCGCTTCCCGCGGGTGATCCTCGCGATCCTCGTCGGGGCGGCGTTGGGCTGTTCGGGCGCCCTCCTGCAGGGCGTGTTCTCCAATCCGCTCGCGGAACCCGGCGTCATCGGCGTCTCCGCGGGCGCGGCCGTCGGCGCCAGCGCGGCCATCGTCCTGGGCGGCGCGTTCACCGCGGGCCCCGCGGTGGCGGGCGCGGCGTTCGTGGCCGGCCTCGTCACCACGACACTGGTCTACCTGCTCGCCCGCTCGGACGGCCGCACCGAGGTCGTCACGCTCGTGCTCACCGGCGTCGCGATCAACGCCTTCGCGGGTGGTCTCATCGCGTTCTTCACGTTCGTGGCCAGCCCCGCGGCCCGCGACCAGATCGTCTTCTGGCAACTCGGCAGTCTCAACGGCGCCACCTGGAATGCCGTCGCGATCGTCGCCCCCATGGCGATCGCCGGTATCGCGGCGTCGATGCTGATCGCCCCCAAGCTGGACCTGCTCGCCCTCGGCGAGAGCGCGGCCCGGCATCTCGGCGTCGATGTCGAGAAGCTGCGCCTGATCGCCATCGTCATCGTCGCGGTGCTGGTCTCGTCCGGCGTCGCGTTCACCGGCATCATCCTGTTCGTCGGCCTGGTCGTCCCACACGTGATGCGCATGCTGGTCGGCCCCGGACACCGTCTGCTGCTACCCGCCAGCGTGCTCGGCGGCGCGGTGGTCCTCCTCGCCGCCGACCTCGGTTCGCGCACCCTCGTGGAGAACGCCGATCTGCCGCTCGGCATGCTCACCTCGCTCGTCGGCGGGCCCTTCTTCTTCTGGCTCCTCCGCCGCACCCGGTCCCGGCAGGGAGGGTGGGCCTGATGGCATCGCTGCTCGACCGGGCCCGCAACCTGTTCGGTCGCGAGGTCACGGGACCGGGACGTACCGAGCCGGGCGCCGTCACCATGCGGGCCGCCGGCATCAGCGTCGAACGCGGCGGCCGCATCGTCCTCGACGGCGTCGACATCACGGTTCGCGCGGGCGAGGTCCTCGCCCTCGTCGGGCCGAACGGCGCCGGCAAGTCGACGCTGCTGGCCGCACTGTCCGGGGACCAGCCCGTCGCGAATGGCACCGTGGAACTCGACGGCCGGCCACTCTCCGCGTGGACACCGGCCGAGATGTCGCGTCGCCGCGCGGTGCTGCCGCAGCAGCACACCGTCGGATTCTCGTTCACCGCTCGCGACGTGGTGCGCATGGGACGCTCCCCGTGGCAGCGCACCGATCGCAGCGCCGACGACGAGAAGGTCGTCGACGAGAGCCTGGCGATCTGTGACGTCGCGCACCTCGCCGATCGACCGTTCAGCGTCCTGTCCGGCGGGGAACGGGCCCGCGTCGCCCTGGCCCGGGTCCTCGCGCAGGACACCGAGACGGTCCTCCTCGACGAGCCCACTGCGGCGCTGGACCTGGGTCATCAGGAGTCGGTGATGACGATCGCACGGGCCCGGGCCGCGAACGGCGCCGCTGTCGTCGTCGTGCTGCACGACCTGGGGTTGGCCGCTGCCTACGCCGACCGCATCTGCATCCTCGAGGATGGGCGTGCCGCAGCCGACGGCACACCCGCCGAGGTCTTCACCGAGGAACTGCTCAGCCGCGTGTACGGGCATCCGGTCGAAGTGTTCGAGCATCCCCGTTCGGGCGCCACGCTGGTCCTTCCGCGCCGCGACGACGGTACTGCCACGCGGCACTGACCGCGTGTGGGTGTCGCGCGCCTCACGAACAGGCCGACTCGAATTCCGACGGTCGGTGTCGATCATGGATGCTAGAGGCGAGCGACCACGCAGCACCCCTGCATCATCTCCGAGGAGCACACCCATGCGAGTAACCGCACCGCGCATCACCGCTTGCACGATCGGGGCCGCGCTGCTGTTGCTCACCGGGTGCTCGAGCGAGAAGGACGGTGACGATCTCCAGACGATCGAACCGGCCACCGCTGCAGTCGCCCCGGCCGCGGCCACACCGTCCGGATCGGTCGAGTCCCTCGGGCGCCCGGTGGACGCTCTCGCGTTCGACCCGGCCACCGACACCACGGCGATTCTCACCGACGGCGGCGCGAACCTGCTGCTGCGAGGTGCGGGTGAGCCGCGCTCCGTCACGCTCGACGGCCGGGCCGTCGACATGACCGTCGCCGCCGAGGGCCGACTGCTGCTCCCGATGGACGGCCGGGTGCAGATCGTGGACGCGGCCTCCGGGGAGAAGTCGGCAGTCACGGTCGACGGCGACGCCCGGTCCGCTCTCTTCCTGCCCGACGGCAAGCTCGCCGTGGGTCTTGCCGGCGGCAAGGTTCAGCTCGTCGACCCCACCACGAGCGAGGTCACCGAGACGATCTCCGGGCTCGCATCGGTCGACGAACTCGCCCTCACCGACGGAGATCTGAGCGCCCTGGACCGCCGTCAGACGTCGCTCACCGAAATCGATCTGGGTGACTCGTCGCTCGGCATGGCGTTGCGCGCCGGCGAGGGCGCCACGCAACTCGTCACCGACGAGCACGAGCGGATCCTCGTCACCGACACCGCGGGGGACGAACTGCTGGTCTTCACGACCGATCCGCTGATGATGCGCCAGCGCTACCCCGTCCCGCACGCCCCCTACGCGCTCGCGTACGACAATCGCACCGACCTGGTGTGGGTGACACTCACGGGCAACAACAAGGTCGTCGGCTACGACCTGTCCACCGGCGTGCCCGTGGAGAAGAACCGTTTCGACACCGTCCGTCAGCCGAACTCGGTCACGGTCGACACCGCGACGGGCACGCTCGTCGTCGGGTCGGCCACCGGCGACGGCCTGCAGCGGATCCCGCTCGCGGGCTGATCGACACCACCCATCACGTTTCCGGCATCCTGCCTCGAGGAGATTCGTGTACTACCTGCTTCTTCGTCTGATGTTCCGGGTCCCCCCGGAACGCATCCACCACCTCGCGTTCGCGGCGATGCGGCTCGTCACGCGCTTCGCGCCGATCCGCGCGCTGGTCGCGAAGGTGCTCGTCGTCGACGATCCCGCGCTGCGCACCACGGCGTTCGGCGTCGACTTCCCGGCCCCGGTGGGCCTGGCCGCCGGCTTCGACAAGGACGCGACGGGTGTCGACACGTGGGGTCCGCTGGGCTTCGGCTTCGCCGAGGTCGGCACCGTCACCGCGCAGGCGCAGCCCGGAAACCCGGCGCCGCGACTGTTCCGGCTGCCCGACGACCGGGCCCTGGTCAACCGGATGGGCTTCAACAACCACGGCGCCGGCAATGCGGCCAACCACCTCCGTCACCGTCGCGGCGACGTGCCGATCGGCGCCAACATCGGCAAGACGAAGATCGTCCCGGCCGAGGACGCACCGGGCGACTACACCGCGAGCGCCCGGTTGCTGGGCCCGCTGGCCGACTTCCTCGTCGTCAACGTCAGTTCCCCCAACACGCCGGGCCTGCGTGATCTGCAGGCCGTCGAGTCGCTGCGCCCGCTGCTGCAGGCCGTGCTCGACACCGTGCACATCCCGGTGCTCGTGAAGATCGCGCCGGACCTGTCCGACGAGGACGTCGACGCGGTCGCCGATCTCGCGGTGGAGTTGGGGCTGGCCGGCATCGTCGCCACCAACACCACGATCTCGCGGACTGGGCTGAACACCCCGCAGTCCCGGATCGAGGAGATCGGCGCGGGCGGACTGTCCGGTGCGCCGGTGGCCGCGCGTTCGCTCGAGGTGCTGCGGCGCCTGCACGGCCGGGTGGGCGACAAGTTGGTTCTGATCTCGGTGGGCGGTATCGAGACAGCGGACCAGGCGTGGGAGCGGATCCTCGCGGGCGCGACGCTCGTGCAGGGCTACACCGGCTTCATCTACGGCGGCCCCTTCTACGCCAAGAAGCTGCACAAGGGCCTGGCCCGCAAGGTTCGCGAGGCCGGTTTCCGGTCCATCGCCGATGCCGTGGGCGCCGGGGCACGAACGTAGCCCCGCACGCGTCGAGGGCCCGTCACCGTTGATCCGGTGGCGGGCCCTCGACGGTGGAAAGCTACTTCTGCTCGTAGGTTCCGGTGATCACCGCGCGCCCGATCGCGTGCGAGAACAGGTTGAAGCCGAGGAATGCCGGCTTCGAGTCCGCGGTGATGTCGAGGTGATCGACGTCCACCGCGTGGACCGCGAACATGTAGCGGTGCGGCCCGTGCCCCTTGGGCGGGCATGCGCCCAGATACCGGGCGAGACCGCCGTCGTTCTCCAGCGTCACGGCGCCGGCGGGCAGCCCGGATCCGTTCTCGTCTCCGGCGTCCGCGGCCAGCGACGTCGTGCCGACCGGGATGTTCGCGACCGCCCAGTGCCAGAAACCGGATGCGGTCGGGGCGTCCGGGTCGAACATCGTGACGGCGAAGCTCTTGGTCTCGGGCGGGAATCCCGACCACGACAACTGCGGGGACACGTCGTGGCCGCCCGCCCCGAAGATCCCGCTGACCTGATCGTTCTTCAGCGGCGCACCGTCCGTCACGTCGTCGGACGTCAGCGTGAAGGACGGCAGGGCGGGAAGGTCGTCGTACGGGTTGTGCGACATGTGGGAGTCCTCTCTCTCGATCAGCTGTGCATCAGGAAATGTTCCATCACCCGGGTGCCGAAGCGCAGGGCGTCGACGGGCACACGCTCGTCCACACCGTGGAAGAGCGCCGCGAAGTCCAGGTCCGGCGGCAGCCGCAGCGGCGCGAAGCCGAAGCAGCGGATTCCCAGGCGCGCGAATGCCTTTGCGTCGGTTCCTGCCGACAACATGTACGGCACGGTGCGCCCGTTCGGATCGTGCGCGAGGATCGCGTCGTTCATGGCGTCGACCAGATCCCCGTCGAACGTCGTCTCGTACGAGTCCAGCTTGGTGATCCATTCGCGAGTGACGTTCGGGCCGATCAGCGCGTCCACTTCCCGCTCGAACGCGGCCTGCCGCCCCGGCAGTACGCGGCAGTCGAACACGGCCTCGGCCGTCTGCGGGATGACGTTGGCCTTGTAGCCCGCCTTCAGCATCGTCGGGTTCGCGGTGTCGCGCAGTGTCGCACCGATGATGCGCGCGATGCTGCCCAGCTTCGCGAGGGTGCCGTCGATGTCCGGGGAGTGCGGATCGAAGTCGACACCGGTCTCCTCCGCCAGGACGGTGAGGAATTCGGCAACCGAGTCGGACATCACGAGCGGGAAGGTGTGGTTGCCCAGCCGGGATACCGCGTCCGCGAGGATCGTCACCGCGTTGTCCTCGTGCAGGAACGATCCGTGGCCCGCCGTGGCCTTCGCGGTCAGTCGCATCCACCCGAGTCCCTTCTCGGCCGTCTCGACGAGATAGAGGCGCTTCTCCGTGCCGTCCGCGCGCGGGACGGTCAGCGAGAAGCCACCTACTTCGCCCACGGCCTCGGTGACACCCTCGAACAGGTCCGGCCGGTGGTCGACGAGCCACTGGCACCCGTACTTGCCGCCGGCCTCCTCGTCCGCGACGAACGCGAACAGGATGTCGCGCGGGGGCACCGTGCCCTCGGCCTTGAACTGCCGGGCGAGCGCGAGCATCATGCCGCACATGTCCTTCATGTCGACCGCGCCGCGGCCCCACACGTAGCCGTCCTCGACTGCACCCGAGAACGGATGCACGCTCCAGTCGGCGGGCTCCGCGGGGACGACGTCGAGGTGGCCGTGCATCAGCAGCGTCCCCCGCGCCGGGTCCGCGCCCTTCAGTCGCGCGAAGACGTTTCCGCGCCCGGGGGCGCCCGACTCGACGTACTCGGTCTCGTAGCCGACCTCCTCGAGCCTCGCCTGCACCCACAGGGCGCACTCTCGCTCCCCCTTGGTCGTCTCGAGCTCACCGGTGTTCGACGTGTCGAACCGGATCAGGGAACTGACGAGCTCGACGACCTCGGATTCGGCGCGGCCCGGGGACCCCTCCGACGACCGATCCGACGTCACTGCTTCTCCATTTGCTGCCACCCCACTTTCCTACCACCGTCGGGCGCCCCACCGATGAACCGACAAGCCCACATATAAGCCGCAAAAACCACCCCTGACCAGCCGATTTTGGACCTGGCGCAATATCGGATAATCTTTCCAGGCACCCGGAGAACGGGGGCAGACGAAAAACAACTGAAGGCCCCGCGAACAGGCGGGAAAGCAACGAGTCCGAGTGGCGGAATGGCAGACGCGCTAGCTTGAGGTGCTAGTGTCCTATTAACGGACGTGGGGGTTCAAGTCCCCCCTCGGACACTCTGAGTTGAGACAGACGACGAAGACCCCGGTTCATCGAACCGGGGTCTTCGTCGTTCTCCATCCACCCCCCGGGATCGGTCCGCTCTCGTCGTCAGGAGCGCATGGTCCCGGCTCTCCGATCCACGCGGTGCGCCTCCGCCAGTTCCCGCACCGCGAGATCCTTGGCACACACCAACAGCGAGCCCAGCGCGCTCACGCGAGGAAACGTCGACTCGGTGTGATTGACGTTGTCGTGGTCGTCCGCACCGTCGTACACGACGGTCGAGCCTCGGGCCAGCCACCGCTTGACGTCCGCGACCGTCGGCAGATGCCCCGTCGTCCGCAGGTGGAACGACTGCAGCAACGCCACCACGCCCAGCACGACGGGTGTCGCCTGGCTCGCGCCGTACTGGATCGACTCACCGGTGTCGTTGAGGATGCCCGACGACGTGATCGGCGAGCCCGGTGCGAATGTGTCCGTCGCGCAGGGCCCTCCGATCGTCCGGTGCAGGCGCTGCGTGAACGGCGTCAGCCTGTCGGAGTCCGATGCGAACGCCTTGGCGCCGTCGCGGTACCGGAAGCTGCCCTCGTCGGCGTCGTACACCGCACCGACACTGATGGTCTGCCGGAAGATCGCCGGGTAACACATTCCCTGCATGCCGCCGTGCGCGTAGTAGTCGTTGCCGGCCGCGAGGCAACAGCACACGCCCTCGTCCGTCAGCTCCTGCAGCAGCGCCCCGATCGCGTCACCGGGCATGTCGGTGTCGGTGGTCCGGTTGTCGGCCGCGCCGGTGGCCAGGCACAGCGCCGAGATGCCCAGCATGGAGCGGCGGTCGAGCAGCCAGTCGAGCGCGTCACGGATGTCGGCGAACCGCCCGGTGCCGGCGTTCGACAGGACCTTCACGGGCACGATCCGCGCGTTCGGTGCGATCCCGGTGTGGATCCGCCCGGCGCAGGCGATCCCCGCGACGGACGTGCCGTGGCCGTGGCCGTCGGTCACCTCCGACGGGTCACCTCCGTAGTCGGACGTGAAGTTGCGGCCCGGCACGACACGTCCCGCGAAGTCGACGTGCGTCGACCGCAGGCCCGTGTCGAGGACCGCGACGGTGATTCCGGATCCCGACACGTTGAAGTCGCGGCGCGCCTCCGGCGCCCGCACCAGCAGGTCCACCTCGGTCAGTTCCGGAAGAAACGGCCCGTCCTTCTGGAGCGGCGCTTCGACCGGTGCGACGGCCTCGCCGTGCAGCGCCTCGAAGGTACCGACGACGGCGCCCGACCCCGACCGGTCCGTCGCGGATCGCCCGGAGGAACCGTTCGACTCGTTCATTGTCCTCACCCTCCTCGAGGGTCATCTCTCGAGCGGGGGCTGCCCGGGGGGCAGTCCCCCTGGTAGCTCACATGCTCCTCCGGCGGGGCTGCCGTGTCACCAGCCCGGCGAGCGTGAATCAGCGACTCGTGCGGTCGGTAGAATGTCCGGTCGGCCCACCCACATCCGGGGCGAGCGGCCTCCACTCGAGATCAGGACTGAGTTACCCACCGATGGCACAACCGATGACCGGGATCGACCCCACCGACCTCGACGTCTGCCTGCGAGTGCTGTCGGAGGCATCCTCGCTCGACGCCGACCACCCCGACTCCGTCGCACTGCAGCGCGCCGTCGGCAACCTGTTCAAGAAGCTCAAGCGTCGTCGCCGCAACGAGACGCGCGACGCGGTCTCCGAGGCCGATCGCGCCGTCGTCGCCGCAACCGCGACGGGTTCGCCCGACCGCATCGACGACGAGACCGCCGGAATCCCCCTGACGTCCAACACGGTCGGCGCCACCGCGGGAACGCTCATCCGGCCGCGCCCGTGCTACATCTGCAAGCAGCGGTACACCCAGGTGGACGCGTTCTACCACCAGCTGTGCCCCGACTGCGCGGCCGCCAGTCACGCGAAGCGGGACCAGCGCACCGATCTGACCGGACGCCGGGCCCTGCTCACCGGAGGCCGCGCCAAGATCGGCATGTACATCGCGTTGCGGCTGCTGCGCGACGGCGCCCACCTGACGATCACCACCCGGTTCCCGAACGACGCCATCCGGCGTTTCAAGGCCATGGAGGACAGCACCGACTGGATCCACCGCCTGAGGGTGGTCGGCATCGACCTGCGCGATCCCGCGCAGGTGGTCGCGCTGGCCGATTCCGTTGCGGCGCAGGGGCCCCTCGACATCCTGATCAACAACGCTGCCCAGACGGTGCGCCGCTCCCCCGGGGCGTACAGCGCGCTGGCCGACGCCGAGTCCGGGCCGCTGCCGGCCGGCGAGCTGCCCGACGTCGTGACGTTCGGCAAGACCAGCGACGCGCACCCGGCCGCGCTGGCCGGTTCGCTGTCCACGTCCGCGCTGGCCGCGTCCGCGAATCTGACCGCCGAAGAGGTGAGTTCCCTCGCTCTCGTCGCCGGTTCCGCAACCCCGGCCCGGATCGAGCAGGGTGTCGCGATCGACGCCGGCGGGCTGCTGCCCGATCTGGCGCACACCAACAGCTGGGTCCAGACGGTGAGCGAGGTCGATCCCATCGAGTTGCTCGAGGTGCAGCTGTGCAACTCGGTCGCGCCGTTCATCCTCGTCTCGCGGCTGCGTCCGTCGATGGCGGCGGCCGCGGCTCGGCGGAAGTACGTGGTGAACGTCTCGGCGATGGAGGGCCAGTTCAGCCGCGCCTACAAGGGCCCGGGCCACCCCCACACCAACATGGCCAAGGCCGCGCTGAACATGCTCACCCGCACGAGCGCCAAGGAGATGCTCGACGACGGCATCCTCATGACGGCCGTCGACACCGGCTGGATCACCGACGAGCGCCCGCACTACACGAAGCTGCGCCTGGCCGACGAAGGTTTCCACGCCCCGCTCGACCTGGTGGACGGCGCGGCCCGGGTCTACGACCCGATCGTGCAGGGCGAGGCGGGCGTGGATCTCTACGGGTGCTTCCTCAAGGACTACCGGCCGTCACCCTGGTGAGCGCGGAGAGCGACGTGTGCCACACCGGCATTCCGCCGCGGAGCGGGGATACTGGGTGGGCGTACCGATCACTCCCTGCTCTGGAGGCCTGATGGCGATTGCCGTTGCACACAGCGACAGCCCGGAAGGCCGCGTGGCCATGGTGTACGCCGCGCGGGAAGCCATGCAGCGTCGCGAACAGCTGCTCGTGTTGCAGGTGCTCGACGATGCCGGCAGCGACGCCGACCGCGAGGCCCTGCGCGCGGAGGTACAGACCGTGCTCGACGCCGGCGGAGTCGGCGAATCCCCGTGGGAACTGCGGACGTGCGAGCACAGCGGGGACCGCGTCGGCGCTCTCGTCGACCTCGTCGCCGACAGCGGCGCCGGACTGTTCGTGGCGGGCAGCAAACGGATGTCTCCCATCGGCAAGTTCCTGCTCGAACGGTCGCTGCAACGCATCCTGCTCGAGGTCGACGTTCCGGTGCTGGTGGTGAAGGAACCGCAGTAGCCTGGACCCAGGTCCCACTCCCGAAGACCCGTCCCGATTCGCCGGGGAGGTGGCGCGGTGCCGTATGGGTTTCTCGTGGACGCCACGGTCCTCGTCCACCTGGCGTTCCTCGGGTACGTGGTGGCGGGTGGCTTTCTCGCGTGGCGATGGCGTCGGACGATCTGGCTGCACGTCGCGGCGGTGGCATGGGGATTCGCCACGGTGCTCGTCGGATTCGACTGCCCTCTCACGCACCTCGAGAACTGGGCCCGGGGCAAGGCCGGGGAGCAGCAACTGCCGTCGGACGGATTCATCGCGCACTACTTGACCGGTGTGCTCTACCCGACCGACGCCCTCGACGTCGTCCGGGCACTCGTCGCGCTGTGCGTGGTGGCGTCGTGGATCGGTTTCGTGACGCTCCGGCATCGCGGTAGCGGACGCCGCGCCCCCGTGTGACTTTCCTCGCACGATTTCTTACTCGCTAGTAGGGTCGTCGTATGACCTCTGAACAGCGCACCCGCACGCTCGATGTCGTCGTCTACGGCGCCACCGGATTCGTCGGGCGCCTGGTCGCCGAGTATCTCGCACGCAGCGCGCCGGGCGGTACCCGCATCGGCCTGGCGGGCCGCTCGATCGACCGGCTCGAACGCGTCCGGGCGGAACTGGGTCCGGCCGCGGCGGATTGGCCGCTTCTGCGGGCGGACGCGAAGGACGAGCAGTCGTTGCGAGATCTCGCCGCCGCCACCCACGTGGTCGCGACCACCGTCGGGCCGTACGCCAAGTACGGGTTGCCGCTCGTCGCAGCGTGCGCGGAAGCGGGAACCGATTACGTCGACCTCACCGGGGAGACGCCCTTCGCGCGGGAGAGCATCGACCGCTTCCACGACAAGGCCGTCGCGAGTGGCGCCCGAATCGTCCACTCGTGCGGATTCGACTCGATCCCTTCGGATCTCGGCGTACACGTGCTGCACCGGCGGGTCCAGGCGGACGGTGCCGGTGATCTCACCGACACCACGCTGGTGGTCACCTCGATGCGTGGCGGCGTCAGCGGCGGCACCATCGATTCGTTGCGGACCCAGCTCGATGCCACCAAGCGCGATGCCGAGCTGCGCCGGATCACCGTCTCGCCGTACTCGCTCAGCCCGGATCGGGCGGCGGAACCGGATCTCGGCCGCCAGCCCGACATGGCCCTCGTGCGCGGGTCGGACATCAGGCCGGGGATGGCGGGATGGAAGGCGCCCTTCTTCATGGGCCCGTACAACACGCGGGTGGTCCGCCGCTCCAACGCCCTCTCCGGCTACGCATACGGCAAACACTTCCGGTACCGCGAGGTGATGAACGTCGGGTCGTCGTTCGTGTCCCCCGTGCTGGCCGGAGCCGTGGCCGCGGGCATGGGTGCGTTGGTCGGCGGATTGCTGTTCCCGCCGACCCGTTGGGTGCTCGACCGTGTGCTGCCCAAGCCGGGAGAGGGACCGAGCGAGAAGGCGCGGCGCAGCGGCCACTTCACGATCGACCTGTACGGCGACACGACGTCCGGCGCCCGCTACACCAGCCGAATCGCCGCGCAGGGCGACCCCGGGTACGCGGCGACGGCGGTCATGTTCGGCGAGTCGGCGCTGGCGTTGGCGTTGCAGCGCGACGAGCTACCCGATCGTGCCGGCGTCCTCACCCCCGCGACCGCGATGGGCGACGTGCTGGCCGACCGCCTGCGCGCTGCGGGATTCGAGATCCGCGCCGAACCGGCCTGACCGTCAGGCGCCGCTCTGCCCCTGCGACGACGCGGCGTGCTCGGACAGATCCGCGAGTGTCAACCGATGGTTCGGCGGTCGCTCGCGGATCATCGTCCGGGTCACTTCGTGGTTCGGCCCCACGTGCAGAAGCTCGCCCGGGCACAACGACTCCCAGTCGGGATCCTCGTCCATCGGTTCGGTCGCGACCACGACCGCCGGCAGGGTTGCGAGCGCACCCGACCTGGCCCGGACGGTGCCCGCAGTGCTCGCGTGGTCGAGGTGTCGCCGCCCGCTGGGGCCTCCGGGACGGCGCCGCAGCACCATGAGGTCGTCGGTGTCCGGGTAGCGGAACGCCCACATCTGTTCCGCCTCGATCAGGACGAAATTGATCGAGAGCATCCGCAGGTTGTCGGCGATCCAGCCGACCGCGGCCGTGATCCCGGCAGCCACGTCGCCGTCGTTCTCGTCGATGTGCCGGGTGATGAGCGCGAAGTAGCGCTCGGAGTCGGTGTCCCCCTGCACCAGATCGCGGTAGTCCCCCAGTTCCGCCTCCAGCTTCGGCAGGTCCTCGATCACCCCGTTGTGCGCGAACAGTCGGCCCCTCTGCTCGAACGGGTGGGTGTCGGCGAGGTTGTTCGCGCCCGTGGTCGCGTACCGCACGTGCGCGACGAACGTGGCCGACTCGCGTTCCTTGGCCTCCCACGCGAACCGGCTGTCCTCGTACGCGGCGACGGGCTGCTTCTCGAGCCGTGGAGTCCCGTCCTCGGTGAACGTGCCCAAGCCGGTCCCGTCCGGCATCCGCCGGCTCTGCTGGGCGAGGCTGTCCTGCGCATCGAGCAACCAGAACGTGGCGTGCACGCGGTGCGGGGCGGCTGACATTCCGAACAGTCGACACATGGTCGTCGTCCTCCTGACGTCGAGGCCGGTCTCGCACCAGTATGAACGCGCACACCCTCCCGGTGTGCGCGTTCGCCGCCGTCAGAACTCCATGCCGGCGTCGGCGCCCATCTGCATCGTCGTGTTCGCCCCGTCCAACGACTCGCGGATGATGTCCGCGTGGCCCGAATGGTGCGAAGTCTCGCGCAGCACGTGCAGCAGCACCCGGCGTGCGGTCCACCACTGCCGTTCCGGTGCCCACGGTGCGGTCGGCAGCGGGACGAGCAGGTCGAGGTCGTCGAGCGACGCGACCACCCGCGCGGTCTCCTGCGCGGTTGCCCGATAGTCGTCGAGCAGACCGGCGAGGGTCTCGTCCTCGGTCATCGTGTACGTCGCCATCGCAGTCTCCATGTCGAACTCCGCGGTCTCGTCGCGCTCGACGATCTTGCGCACCCAGTCCCGCTCGGTGTGGGTCACGTGCTTGACCAGACCCCCGAGCGTGAGGTCGCTCACGGTCGAACGCGTCCGGGCCTGCTCGTCGTCGATCCCCCGCACGGTGATCAGGAAGTTGTGGCGCTGATCGTCGAGCAGCGCAAGGATGTCGGCGCGTCCGCTGTCGATTCCACTCATGGTGTTTCGTCCTTCGGTCGGTGTGGGTCGAGCTCGATGAAAACCACGCTACGAGCTATTGCGGACACATTCGGTCCGCAATAGCGAGGCGGGCGAAACTCGGGTGTCGGCGGCAGGCAGATCCTCGGCCGGGCCCTAGCCTTCACGAGGTGACTCCCCCGACTCATGCGTTCCTGGCGGCCCGGTTGCCCGCCTTCGACCTCGCGGTGCACGCGGTGTCCGCATTCGCGACGGCAGCCGACGCGATGCGGGTCGCGACCGGGCACGCACCGCACGGGGTGACCATCGCTCCGGAGCGGATCGCCGCCTCGTTCGCCGGTGACCGGATGTTCCGCCGAGACGGCCGACCGGTCGCGGGGTTCGCGGAGTTGTCGGGCTTCTTCGACGTCGCGGACGGCTGGATCCGCACGCATGCGAACTATCCCCACCACCGCGCCCGACTGACCGACATCGTCGAACTGCCCGCGGACTGCTCGCGAGCAGAATTCGCCCGACGTGTCGCGACCCTGTCCGGCGCAGAAGTGGAGGAGCGGGCAGCCGCGGGCGAGGCGATCGCGGTCCGCGTCCGCACCGAGCAGGAGTGGGCATCGAGTGCCGCCGGTGTCGCGGCAGCGTCGGGCGCACTCGTGAGCGTTCACGCCCGCAGCGACCGGTCGTCGCACCGAGCGACGGGTACCGCCTCGCAACCGCTGACCGGGGTGCGCGTTCTGGATCTCACCCGCGTGATCGCCGGCCCGGTCGCGTCGCGCGCGCTCGCGTTGCTCGGGGCCGACGTGTTGCGGATCGATCCACCGGCCCTGCCCGAGATCGCGTGGCAGCATCTCGAGAACGGGCAGGGAAAGCGGTCGGCGCTGCTCGACCTGCGGGACGTCGGTGGACTCGAACGGTTCCGGACACTGCTCACCCGCGCCGACATCCTGCTCACCGGGTACCGGCCGGGCGCCGTCGAGTCCCTGATCGGCGACGCCGCCGGGTACCGTCCCGGGTTGATCCACGGCCGGGTCTGCGCCTGGGGTCACCGCGGCCCCTGGGCCGGCCGCCGCGGCTTCGACAGCATCGTGCAGGCCGCGTCGGGCATCGCGCTGGTCGAGGGCGACGGACGGCCCGGCGCCCTGCCCGCGCAGATCCTCGACCACGCGTCGGGTTACCTGCTGGCGTCCGGCGTGCTGGACGCCCTCGCCCGCCGCCACCACGACGGCGGCGGACACGACGTCGACGTCTCCCTCGCGTGCACCGCAGCCTGGCTGCTCGCCGCTCCCGGTCGGCGCGCCGAACCGCCGGTCGCGGCGGCGCCGGGGCCCGCCACGGTCGTCACCCGTGACGGGATCACCACGGCACGGCCACCGCTGCCGGAGTTCCCCGACTATCCCTTTCCGGCGAGAGCCTGGGGCGCGGACACGGCCGAGTGGTGACCGCGGTCTCGCGCGAGCACTCCCAGCACGATCAGCACCTGCGCAGCGATGTACGTCGCCATGATCCAGAATCCTTCCGCCGGGGGCTCGAACCAATCGGCGAAGGCGCCGAGCGCGATCATGCCGTCCGAGACCAGGAACAGACCGCCGCCGATCGCCGCGGTGCGCCCGAGTCCCGCCGACAGCACCGCCATGGCCCCGAGCGCTGTCCCGTAGACCAGTGCGGGAACCAGTAGGGCCCCGGCGCCCGGCGCGCACGCGGCGACGAGCAGTACGACGGCGACGGCGTACACCGCGACCAGGCCGGCGTGTCGGCGTATCACCCCGCGCCCGTTGAACGGCACGAAAGCGGCGATATACGTCGCCTGAGCCGCCAGGAAGAAGCCCACCATCAGCAGGAACGCCGTGTCCCCGTCGGCGAGGTCGGGGGCGGTGTCGCCGAGCCACGAGAAGCCCAGCGCGATCAGGACCAGAATCACCAGCCGCGTGCGCGGCGTCTCGGTCGACAGCCACACGATCGCCGCCAGCACCGGCATGAGGAACCACTGGGTGACGTTCGCGACCGCGTCGGCATCGAGTAGTTGGGCGGCGAGATGCGCGACCCCGAGGAGCCCGAAAACCGTCCAGGCGACCCGAACCGAACGGCTCCGCTGCGAGTTCATCGTCACATGGTAGGACCGGGACGCCGCGGCGCCGCCGAACCCCGGCTCGAGCCATGATGCTTGCATGGCCGACCACACCTACAGCCTCGACGTCGAGTGGACCGGGAACCGCGGTTCCGGAACGAGCGGCTACCGCGAGTACGACCGCGAACACACGGTGTCGGCTCCAGGAAAACCGACGCTGGCGGGAAGCGCGGATCCCGCGTTCCGAGGCGTTCCGGAAGCGTGGAATCCCGAGGAACTGTTGGTCGCTGCGCTGTCCCAGTGCCACATGCTCTGGTATCTCGGGCTGGCCGCAAACGCCGACATCGTCGTCACGCGGTACACCGACCACCCCACCGGCCGGATGGAAACGAACCCCGATGGCTCCGGCCAGTTCTCGGAGGTGGTGCTGGCACCGCAGGTGGTGGTGGCCGAGCCGTCGATGGTCGCGCGTGCCGAGCGCTTGCATGCCGACGCACACGACATGTGTTTCATCGCTCGTTCGGTGAACTTCGCCGTCGGGCACCGCTCCACGGTCACTGCAGACGGCGGTCCGCGATGATCGACCGCACCTCGCTCATCGTCGACGTGGACACCGGAATCGACGACTCGATTGCCCTGTTGTACCTGCTCGCCCGCGAGGACGCGGATATCGTCGCGGTTCTCTCGACCGCCGGCAACGTACCCACCGCGCAGGTCGCCGCCAACAATCTGGCGTGGCTGGAGCTGTGCGGGCGCACCGACATCGAGGTCGCCGTGGGCGCCGACGGACCACTGTCCGTCCCGCTGCGCACCACCGAGGACACCCACGGGCCGCAAGGCATCGGATACGCCGAGCTGCCCGCCCCCGAACTGCGCCCGTCCGGGCGTTCTGCAGCCGACGCCTGGGTGGAGCTCACGCGCGAGCGGCCCGGTGAACTGGTCGGCCTCGTGACCGGTCCGTTGACGAACCTGGCGCTCGCGATCCGGGCGGACCCCGAACTCCCCCATCGGCTGAGGGGGCTGGTCGTGATGGGCGGCGCCTTCGAGTATCCCGGGAACACCACACCCGTCGCCGAATGGAACATCTCCGTCGATCCCGAGGCCGCGGCAGAGGTGTTCGCGGCGTTCTCCGCCGTCCCGCCCGAACGGGCGCCCATCGTCTGCGGGCTCAACCTGACCGAGCGGATCGTGCTGACCCCGGACCACGTTCGACGGTTCGCGGAACTCGCCGGCAGCGCCCCGATCGAGGACATCGAGCCGACCGACCCGCCCGGACTCCGGTCCGCTGCATCGAACCCCCTGGTCCGGCACGTCTGCGACGCGGTGCGCTTCTACTTCGAGTTCCACCGCGACCATGCGCAAGGGTTCATCGCGCATCTGCACGATCCCTTCGCGGCGGCGGTCGCCCTCGATCCGTCGATCGCCACCTACCGAGCCGCCACGGTCGATGTCGAAACCGAGGGGCGGATCACGCGAGGACAGACGGTCGCCGATCGTCACGGACTGTGGGGAAGATCACCCAATGCCCGGATTGCGTGGGATACCGATGAGTCCGTTTTTCTCGAAGACCTGATCACCCGGCTGGCCGCCTTCGCGCGGCCCTTCGGACAGCAATCGGAGCGAACCGAACGGTAGCTCGACACTGGTACCGTTTCGTGATCTGGATGGGCGTCCAGTCGGCATGCCGGCTACGGCCAGACAGGTTGTTCAGTCGGGAAAAAAGGCGGTACACGTGGCACGACAGGCACGCGCCGTGGCAACACGGCAGCAGATCATCACCGGTGCGGCTCGAATGTTCGAGCAATCCGGATTCGAAGGAGCGAGCCTCGGCGACATCGTCGACGGTTCGGGAACAACCAAGGGCGCGCTCTATTTCCACTTCCGCTCGAAGGACGAGCTGGCTCGCGTCGTCATCGAGGAGCAGCACCGTACATCGATCGAATCGGTTCGCGCGGTGACCGAGACGGGTGCGAGCCCGCTGCGGCAACTCGTGATGCTGTGCCACGAAATGGCGCGCCAGATCATTCACGATCCGGTCGTGCGCGCCGGCATGCGGCTCACCCTCGAGTTCGGTGGTTCGAGTGAACCTGCCCAGCCCTACGTCGAGTGGATCGCGAATGCGCAGCAGATCGTCGAGCACGGAATCGAGCAGGGCGAGATCACGAGCACCGTCGATCCAGCTTCCCTCGCGCGGTTCGTGATCGGGTCGTTCACCGGCGTGCAACTCGTGTCGCAGGTCCTCACGCTGCGCGCCGACATCGAGCAACGCGTCGACGACATGTGGGAGTACCTACTTCCCGCGATCGCCACCACCGAGGACGCCGCGGAACTCTCGGCGATTCGTGCGGCACGGTGGACCCCGCCTGCCGAGGCAGAACCCCAGGCAGCGGACCCCGAGGCCTGAATCCATTCAGTCCCCCGTGCCCGCGCTCAGGGCACGGGGGTTTCCGGGGGTTTCCGGGGGTTTCCGGGGGTTTCCTGCACACCGCAGGGAACAGTGCGAGACTGCCGAGCATGGACCAGCACATCCACTTCGTGACGCTTGCGACGCCGGATCTCGATGCAGCGCGCGCGTTCTACTGCGGCGGGCTCGGGTGGGAAGCCCTACTCGACGTGCCCGGGGAGATCATCTTCTTCCAGACTGCACCCGGCACGGTGTTGGGCCTGTTCGATGCCGAGAAGTTCCGTGAGGACATCGGACGGCCCGGCACACACGTCGCGACGTCGGGAATTACCTTCTCCCACAACGTCGACAGCGCCGAGGCGGTCGACGCCCTGGTCGCCGCTGCGGTGCGGGCGGGCGCCGCGCTGGTCAAGCATCCGCAGCAGGCCGCGTTCGGCGGCTATCACGGACACTTCGCCGATCCGAACGGCGTGATCTGGGAGATCTGCCACAACCCGGGCTGGAGCGTCGACGCCGACGGGCGGGTGCGGTTGACGACGGACATCTGAGAGCCGAACAACGCGAGGGCCCTGCACCGTACGGTGCGGGGCCCTCGCGTCGTACCTGCTGCGAGACTGCGCTATTCGGCGCCGTCGAACGCGTCGAGGATCCGGTTCGCCGCCAGTGCCGCAGTGAGCGAGCCCTCCCGAACCTGGTCCTCGACCTCACTGCGGATCTTCCGGACGCGCTCGTTCGAGTCGAGGCGACGCAACAACTGGTCGTGCACCATCGACCACGTCCAGTCCACCTGCTGCTTCTGCCGCTTGCGTTCGAGTTCCCCCGCGTCACCGAGGACCTGCCGATGCCGGAGCACTTCGCCCCAGAACTTGTCGACACCGATGTTCTCGAGCGCGCTCATCGTGAGCACGGGCGGCTTCCACAGTGCGTCGTGCGGGTAGATCAACCGCAGAGCACCGCTCAGTTCACGGGCCGCGACGCGCGCCTCGGTCTCGTGCTTGCCGTCGGCCTTGTTGACGCTGACGATGTCGGCGAGTTCGAGGACACCTTTCTTGATGCCCTGCAACTGGTCACCGGTGCGGGCGAGGGTGAGGAAGGTGAACGTGTCGACCATGTTGGCGACCGTCACCTCCGACTGCCCGACGCCGACCGTCTCGACGAGGATCACGTCGTAGCCGGCGGCCTCGAGGAGCACCATCGTCTCGCGGGTCGCCTTCGCGACGCCGCCGAGCGTGCCCGACGTCGGGGACGGCCGAATGAAGGCGTTCGGTTCCACCGACAGGTTCTGCATCCGGGTCTTGTCGCCGAGGATCGAGCCACCGGTGCGGGTCGAGGACGGATCGACCGCGAGGACGGCAACTTTGTGGCCCAACGAGATCAGGTGCATCCCGAGGGCTTCGATGGTCGTCGACTTGCCGACGCCGGGCACACCCGTGATGCCTACACGGATCGCGCTTCCGGCGTGCGGGAGCAGGCGCAGCAGCAACTGCTGCGCCTGCTCCCGGTGATCGGCCCGGGTGGACTCGACGAGCGTGATCGCCTTGGACACATCACTTCGCCGGCCCTCGAGGACCGCGTCACCGAGCGCAGCCAGATCGAGCGGCGGACGGTTAGTCGGCGGCAATCGGATCGTGTCCCAACTGCTCCGACAGCTTCTGCAGCAGACCGATCGCCGCGTCCGCGAGGACCGTGCCGGGCGGGAAGATCGCCGCGGCACCGGCCTGGTACAGCTCCTCGAAGTCACCCGGCGGGATGACGCCGCCGACCACGACCATGATGTCGGGGCGGCCCGCCGCGGCGAGCGCCTCCCGCAGCGCCGGCACCAGCGTGAGGTGACCTGCGGCGAGGGAGGACACGCCGACGATGTGGACGTCGGCGTCGGCCGCCTGCTGGGCGACCTCCTCGGGGGTCTGGAACAGCGGTCCCACGTCGACGTCGAAGCCGAGGTCCGCGAAGCCGGTGGAGATCACCTTCTGGCCGCGGTCGTGACCGTCCTGGCCCATCTTCGCGACGAGGATGCGGGGACGGCGTCCCTCCTCCTCGGCGAACTTCTCGACCAGTGCGATTGCGTTCGAGATGTTGCTCACCTTGCCTGCCTCGTCCCGGTACACACCACTGATGGTCCGGATCTCGGCCTGATGGCGCCCGTACACCTTCTCGAGCGCGTCCGAGATCTCGCCGCCGGTCGCCTTCGCACGCGCAGCGTCGATGGCGAGGGCCAGCAGGTTGTTCTCCATGCCGCCCTCGTTCGAGGCCGCGGCGCGGGTCAGCTCGGCCAGCGCCGCCTGGGTGGCGGCCTCGTCGCGCTCGGCGCGCAACTGCTGCAGCTTCGCGATCTGCTCGGCGCGCACCTTGGTGTTGTCGACCTTGAGAACCTCGATGCTGTCCGGCTCGTCCGGCACGTACTTGTTGACGCCGATCAGCGGCTGCCGGCCGGAGTCGATACGGGCCTGGGTGCGAGCCGCGGCCTCCTCGATGCGGAGCTTCGGGATGCCCTCACCGATGGCCTGCGCCATGCCGCCGGCCTCCTCGACCTCGGCGATGTGCGCGCGGGCACGGTTCGCGAGCTCGTTGGTGAGCCACTCGACATAGTGCGAGCCGCCCCACGGGTCGATCGGCCGGACCGTGTTCGACTCCTGCTGGATCAGCAGCTGAGTGTTGCGGGCGATGCGGGCCGAGAAGTCGGTCGGCAGCGCGATCGCCTCGTCGAGCGCGTTGGTGTGCAGCGACTGCGTGTGGCCCTGCGTCGCGGCCATCGCCTCGACACACGTGCGGCCGACGTTGTTGAACACGTCCTGCGCGGTGAGCGACCAGCCAGAGGTCTGCGAGTGGGTACGCAGCGACAGCGACTTGGCGTTCTTCGGCGCGAACTTCTCGACGAGCTCCGCCCACAGCAGACGCCCGGCGCGGAGCTTGGCGACCTCCATGAAGAAGTTCATGCCGATCGCCCAGAAGAACGACAGCCGCGGCGCGAACTTGTCGATGTCCATGCCCGCGTCGAGACCGGCGCGGATGTACTCGATGCCGTCGGCGAGCGTGTACGCCAGCTCCAGGTCGGCGGTCGCACCGGCCTCCTGGATGTGGTAGCCCGAGATGGAGATCGAGTTGAACTTCGGCATCTTCGCCGACGTGTACGCGAAGATGTCGGAGATGATCCGCATCGACGGCTTCGGCGGGTAGATGTAGGTGTTGCGGACCATGAACTCCTTCAGAATGTCGTTCTGAATGGTTCCGGCCAGCTGCTCGGGAGCGACGCCCTGCTCCTCCGCGGCCACGACGTACAGCGCCAGGATCGGCAGCACGGCGCCGTTCATGGTCATCGACACCGACACCTGCGACAGGTCGATGCCGTCGAACAGCTGACGCATGTCGAGGATCGAGTCGATCGCGACACCGGCCATGCCGACGTCACCCTGCACGCGCGGATGATCGGAGTCGTATCCGCGGTGAGTCGCCAGGTCGAACGCGACCGACAGGCCCTTCTGACCGGACGCGAGGTTGCGGCGGTAGAACGCGTTGGACTCGGCCGCGGTGGAGAAGCCCGCGTACTGACGGATGGTCCACGGCTGGTTGACGTACATCGTCGGGTACGGCCCGCGCAGGAACGGGGCCGCGCCCGGATAGCTGTCGAGCGGGTAGCCGGCCGCCTCGGCGGCGTCCCGGTCGGCCTTGGTGTAGACGGGCTTGACGTCGATACCCTCGGGCGTCGACCACACGACCTGCTCGGCGGTGTAGCCGTTCGCGGCCGCGAGGTTCTCGACCAGCGCATCGGCCTGCTCCGCGGTGGGGGCAGGCGGCTGCGGGAAGTCCGGGTCCGTCAAGGCGACGTCGGCAAAGCTGCCGATGAGGTGCTTGACCTCGTTCGTTGTCACTTCGGTGCTCCCACTCACTCGTTGTCACCGGCGATCGCGCCGAGCAGTTCAGTCAGTGCCGCGACTGCGTCGATGCGGGCGGTGAGGAATCCGTCGGGACGCGCGGCGCCGTCCTCGACGTCGGCAAAGATCTTCTCGGGCCCCGCCAGCAGGACCTGCTCGATACCGGCTTCGCGGAGTGCCGTGACGGCCGCCGCGCCCTGCTCGCCGTAACGCTTGTCGGTGCCGCACAGCACCGCGATCTTCGTACCCGACTCCTTGACAGCCGTGGCGATGCCGCCGTCCGCCGGATCCAGCGGGCCCGGGTTGACGGCCTCGATGCCGCCGGAGGCCAGCAGGTTCGCGGCGAACGTGGTGCGCACGTTGTGTTCGGCGACCGAGCCCAGCGGCGCCAGAAGCACCTGCGGGCGAGCCCCGTTCGCGGCCAGATAGGCATCCGAACGGTCGCGCAGCGCCTCGAACGCCGACGCGTAACGGGCGACGGGAGTGCCGGAGACGGCGGCTCCGGCCTCGGCGGCCCCCGCGGGCAGCGGCGCCTCGCTCAGGTTCGGGAACTCGTTGATGCCGGTGACAGCGGTCCGGCGATGCGCGATGTCCGCGTCTCGGGCAGCCTTCGTGGCGGCGATCCGGTCGGCGACGACACCGGCGGCGAGCGCGGCGCGGTAGCCACCGGCGGCCTCGATCTGCTGGAAGAACTCCCACGCCTTCGCCGCGATCTCTTCGGTGAGCTGCTCGACGTACCACGAGCCGGCACCCGGATCGAGGACGCGGCCGAGGTGGGACTCCTCGAGCAGCAGCAGTTGGGTGTTGCGCGCGATGCGCTCGGAGAACGACTTGGACACTCCCGCAGCGCCCGCGGGCAGCGCGACGTCGAACGGCAGCACCGTCACCGAGTCGGCGCCGCCGACACCCGCACCGAACGCGGCGAGCGTGGTGCGGAGCATGTTCACCCACGGGTCACGCTGCGACATCATCGCGGCAGAGGTGACCGCGTGCTGCACTGCGCCACCGAACTCGGAGGCGCCGCACACCTGCGCGACGCGCGCCCACACCTGGCGGCCGGCCCGGAACTTCGCGAGGGTCTGGAACTGGTCGTCGGTCGCGGCGAGACGGAACTCGAGCTGGCCCAGGGCCTCCGAGATGGTCAGGCCCTGCGCGGTGAGCGCGCGCAGGTACTCGACACCGGCGGCGATCGCGGCGCCGAGTTCCTCGGCGTCACCGGCACCGGCGTTGTGGAAGGCGGTGCCGTCCACCATGAGGGCGCGGACCGTCTCGGTACGGGCCGCGGCGGCCGTGGCGAGCGCGACGGCGTCGTCCAGCTCCACACCGGAGGCGCCCGAGAAGGCGTCGGTCAGCGGCGAGGCAGCGAGGCCGATGCGGACCTGCGCCCGGTCGGAGACGCCGTCACCGGCAGCGGCGCGCGCGTCGAGCAGCGAGTAGAGCTGCTGCGCGGCGGCGGCGACGTCCGCGCCGGCGTCGAGGGTCAACGGGGCGAGGTCGAGCAGCACACCGGCCAGCGCGGCCTCGAGTTCGGCGACCGGCAGGTTCTTGCCACCGACCGACAGGGTGAGCGCGCTGACGCCGTTCTCCAGACCGTCGAGGACGGTGCGGTTGACCGCGGCTGCGTCCTGGGTGTCCTGCCCGAAGCGGGCGTTGACGAGCCAGCCGGAGTTGACGTCACGGCTCGCGTCGGCGCCACGGACGAACGGGAACTGACCGGGCAGCGGTGCCTCGGGAAGCTCGTCGCGACCGGAGTACAGCGGCGATACGGTCACGCCGTCGTACGTGGTGGTATCGAGAAGCTTCTGCGGCTCCGGGCCCAGCTCGGCGGCGTCGACTCGACGCGACTTGGCAAGCACGCCGGCGACGGCCTGCTGCCATTCCGAGTAGGCGCGCGCGGCGTCCTCGGCTTGTGAAGCTGGTGACACGGGGCGGCTCCCTCTCACTCTCGTGCATGATCGCTCGTGCGAGCGGTCTTCCAATCGGACAAACAATCGGGCAAACAAATCGGACGATTCTCGTCCCCTCGACCTGTGATGCTAACCGCACCGGTCCGGCTCCCGACGTCAGGCCACCCACGGTTCGCTAGCCTCTTTTCATGAGCGTTGCGAACGTGCTGGAAGAAGGTGTCTCGATCACCCCCCAGCGGCTTTTCCGAATGAGTCGCCCGCAGCGACTCGACGGGGTCAACCGCCTCACGATGGACATCGACGGGCACGCCGCGCACGGCGTCTCCCCCACCGCCACGCTGGGCATTCTGATCGACGACATCCTCGGCTTCACGCTCTGGGACCGGCGCGGGGACCGTGCCGGCGTCGTGACCGCCGATCTGTCCGTGGATTTCGTCACACCGACCGGTTGGGTCGGTCCCGAAGTGGTAGCCGACGGTCGCGCCGTCGCGATCACCGCCGACGGCGGTATCGCTTCGACCGAACTTCGGGACGGCGCCGGGACGCTGCTCGCCACCGCGACCGCGTGGGGCAACTTCGTCGACGGCAACGCCGATCGCAGCACGAGTGTCGTGCGTCCCTCGTCCGCACCCGGCTCGATTCCGGACGCCTCCGTGTCCTCACTGACGCGGATCGGTGCGCGGTTCGAGGACCACGACGCGGGCGCGCGCCTCGTCGTACCCGCGAACCCGGCCCTGGCCAACAAGCTCGGCGTCATGCACGGCGGCATCCAGGCCTGTGCCGTCGATCTGGTCGGCGCCGCCGCCCTGAGCAGGCCGGACGCACCCATGTACACCGCATCCATGCGCATCAACTTCTTCCGCCCCGCCCCCGTCGACGCCGATGTCACGTTCACCGCGGAGGTCGTGCGCGCCGGCCGGTCGGTCGCGGTCGCACGTGTCACGAGCACCGGCAGCGACGGCCGGGAGTGTGCCGTGGCCACCGTCACGTGCCGGCGCCCCAGCCGGTAGCCGCGTCGGCACCGGCCTCGCAGGTAGTCTGAACGATTGTGATTGCGCGACTGAGGGATCCCCGTGTGCTCGGCGCCCTCGTCGGATTGGCGGTGTTGTTCGTCGCCGCGGCGATGGTCCCGCACCCGTCGATCGAGCAGATTCGGTCGTGGGCGGAATCGGTGGGACCGATGTTCCCTCTGGTGTTCCTGTTTGTTCACGTCGTGGTGACGATCGCGCCCGTCCCGCGGACGCTGTTCACGGTCAGCGCCGGTGTGCTGTTCGGTGCGGCTACCGGCATCGCGGTGACGATGGCGGCCACGACGATCAGCGCGGTCCTCGCCCTGTTGATCGTGCGCGCGATCGGCCGAGACGCCGTCGCCGCGCATCTGACCCATCCCGCAGTCCGCTCGGTGGACGCCCGGCTCGAGCGGCGCGGCTGGCTGGCCGTCGGCTCCATGCGCCTGATCGCGATGATCCCGTTCTCGGTGGTGAACTACTGCTGCGGCGTCTCCTCCGTCCGGGTGCTGCCCTACACGCTCGCCACGGTGGCCGGGATTCTGCCCGGCACGGTGGGCGTGGTGCTTCTCGGCGACGCATTGACCGGGGAGACCGATCCGCGACTGCTGGTGGTGTCGGGCATCTGCATCGCAGTGGGGATGCTGGGCCTGTTCGTCGACGCCCGCACCCCGCTCTCCCCGACGCCCACAGTTGGTCAAGCTCGAGACCTGGATTCCTAAAAGTAAGGCCCAGGAGCTTGATCTTGCAGAATCAAGCTCATAACCTTGCATCATGTTCGTACTGACCGTCGACCAGCGAGGCAGCAGGCGAGACATCGACCGCGTCGGACCACTGCTCGACGACCTCGCCTCGACTCCCCTGCTCCGCCCGTTCGAGCGGACCGCCGGAGACGAGGTCCAGGCCGTGGCCGACGACGCCGACATCGTCGTCGATCTCGCACTCGACCTCGTGCGCCGCGAACACTGGAGTGTCGGCATCGGAGTGGGCGAGGTCGAGGAACCCCTCCCCGCTCAGACCCGCGCCGGCCGCGGACCCGCCTTCGAGGCCGCACGCGACGCCGTCGAACGCGCCAAGAGGAGTCCGTCCGGGGTAGCGGTCGAGGCTACGGACGCCCTGGCGGCAGCCGATGCCGATGCCGCCCTCACACTGCTCGCGCTGCTGGTCTCGCGCCGGACACCGCAGGGCCACGCCGCCGTCGATCTGGCGCGACGCGGCCTCAACCAGGCCGAGTCCGCCGCCGAACTCGGCATCAGCAAGCAAGCCGTCTCGCAGCGCCTCATCGCAGCCGGCTGGCACGCCGAGTCCGCCGGCAGGCAACTGGCGGCTCGACTCCTCGCGAGGGCCGACCGATGACTGCACTGAGCCTCGCACTCGTGGGGATCGCGGCGCTGGTCGGCGTCGTCGCCGGCCGGCTGGGTGCGACGTCCAGCCGGGCCGGGACGGTCGTTCGCATCGCCCCTGCCGTCGCAGTCCTGGCACTCGCGGGGTCCGCTCTCGCGGCGACGGCTGTGCCGCCGGTCCAGGGCTTCGCCCTCGGCGCCACCTACGTCCTGACCGTCGCGGCGGCCGCCACCGGCGGCGCCCCGATGGTGCTGGCCGCCTTCCGGTTCGCCCGCCGCCAGCCCGACGCAGGACCCGAACCCGACGACGGCCCGCTGCGCGGCGGCCGCGTCATCGGACTGCTCGAGCGCACCGCCGTGGCCGTCTCGGTCCTCGCGGGCTGGCCGGAGGGCATCGCGATCGTCCTCGCGGTGAAGGGCCTGGCCCGCTATCCCGAGCTGCGGGAGCCGCACGCGTCGGAGCAGTTCATCATCGGCACCTTCACAAGCGTGCTGTGGGCCATCGCCGTGGCGGGCGTCGGCCGGGCGCTGGTGACATAGCGTCATGGGTGAGAACAGCGCTTCGGGACCGATCGTGAGCACCGCGCCGCGTCGCATCCCGCAGGGAGCCGAACTCGAGCCGCTGCTCCTCTGCTACGGCTACCGCCTCACCCGGGCGGGAACCGTCAAGGGCACGGAACCGTCGCATGCACCCGAGGACATCGCCGCTGCCGAAGGATTCGGGTGGCCGGTCCGGAGCACAGAACGCTGGACGCCACAGGAGATCGTCGAACGCGCGACCGTCGCCGCCGACGCCCTCGACGTCGACGCTGTACTGGGCGCCTTCGTCGCCGGACTGGGTAGCGCTCCGCGTGGCCGACAGACGGCGATCTCGTTCGGGTGGGCTCGGCATCTCGGTACCGGTCGTCGGGGCGATCGCGGTGTCCCCGACTGCGGTCTGACCGAGGACTCGTACGCCGTCGACGTCACGGAGAGACTGTTGCGGCTCTCGCTCGGATGGGCGTGGAACGAACTGCCTCAGCACTATCTTCCCGATCTCGAAGCCGCTGTAGCGCAAGGTCTTCCGATCCCGACCGGCGACGACCGGCAACGACTGCGTGTCCTGTTGGACCTCGTCCGCACGCAGCCCGCGGGGACACTTCCGAGCGAACTCGAAAAGGCCGTCGCACGGTCCAAGATCGTTCCGGGTACCGACAAGTATCAGCGCTACGGAATCCTGATCGGACTGTCGGAGATCGGAGTCCTACCCTGCCCTGCCCTCGTACCGAGCTGGGATCGGTTCGTCCCCGACACCGAACGCAGGGCGGCGTATCGCAGCGTCAAGAGCGGGCCGCGATCGGACATCCCGGTTCCCCTGGCCTCCTGGCGCGGTGGCCTCGACGAAGCCCGAGCCGAGCAGCTGCTGAGCCTCTGACCTCCGCCTACCAGCGCCGCAAGTAGGTATCGTCGGGCGAATGGATCTCGTGGTCACGTCGGACACCGGGCCGGTCGGCGACGTGTACCGGCTGGCGAGCGAGTTGCAGGACGCCGGAGTCGACTTCGCCGTCGCCACGAAGTCGGTCCCCGGCGCTCTCGTCATCTGTCTGCGCTGCCTACCCGAGAGCTACGGCCGACGGTCGTTCACCCGCTACGAGACGGTCGAGCCCGCGATGCTCGTCGACATCCGTGTGTCCGAGGAAGCGATGGGCGGACGCCCCACGGCGCAGCAACGCGAGACTCTCGGAGAGCTGTTGCGCCACTGGATCGGAAGGGCGTCGCGATCGCGGACGGCACCGTGGTCGCCCTCCCAGCGGGCCGAGCTCAGGCACGCCGCCGAGCAGTCCCTCGTGTCCCTCGGATGGCTCGACGGTCCCCGCTCCCGCGCCGTCGAACTGTGCCGGGCGGGGCTGCCGCTGGACGACATCGCCGAGGACGGGACTGCCGCTGAGCGAGGTCGAAGACCTGTTCACCGACACGCTCTGACCACCGGTCCCACCCGCCTCAGCCGGGACCCGGGAGCTGCCTGTCGACCAGTTCCTTCGCGTCGAGCAACCCCAGTCCCGGATACATCTGCCGGAGTCGTCTGATCGCGTCGATCCGGCCCGACGAGGACGCGATCGCCGCAGACACGTCCGGTAGTGCGACCTCTGCCGGTGAGACCTTCGCCGGCACCCGAACGGTGTTGCGGTTGCGCCACGCCAGAATAGTCGACACGACGGAGACGGCCAGGGCGGAGCCGAAGATACCGAGCCACACCCAGTCCCATGCTGACGGTTCCGACGTCGCTCGATCGATCGCCGACGGTCCGACGAGGACCACGAGCCACGCCAGGAATAGTGTCCCGAGCCACCGCTGGACCGGTTCGCGGTCCAACCAGCGCAGCACCAACTACGCCTGCCCCGGCGGAAGTCCTTCCGGCTGCTCGCCACCGCCGAGCAAGTGCTCCTGCGACAGCGGGCTCTCGACGGGAGTCCGCGCGACGGCCTCGGCCGCGCGGACGGCCTGCGCAACTGCCGGGTCGGCCTTCGTCTCGAACCAGCTGGCGACCTCGTCGGAGTCGTCCTCGGGCCGAGGCAGGTTCTCGTCCTCGGTACGGCTGGGCTCGTAGCGGAAGACGCCGTCGTCGCCGGGCGCGCCGAGTGTCTTCGCGAACCCCTTGAGGGCGTCCCCGAAGTCGCTGGGCACGAGCCACACCTTGTTGGCGTCGCCCTGCGCCATCTGCGGAAGCGTCTGAAGGTACTGGTACGCAAGAAGTTCCGGGGTGGGCTTGCCGGACTTGATGGCGGCGAACACCTTCTCGATCGCCTTGGCCTGACCCTGCGCCTGCAGGTACTTGGCGGCACGCTCACCCTGCGCGCGCAGGATCCGCGACTGCCGCTCACCCTCGGCCCCGAGGATCGACGCCTGCTTGGCACCCTCGGCCGCCAGGATCTGGCTCTGCTTGGCACCCTCGGCGGTCTTGATCGCCGACTCGCGGTGGCCCTCGGCGGTGAGGATCATCGCCCGCTTCTCACGGTCGGCCTTCATCTGCTTCTCCATCGACTCCTGGATCGACGGCGGCGGGTCGATGCTCTTGAGCTCGACGCGGGCGACACGCAGCCCCCAGCGTCCGGTGGCCTCGTCGAGCACGCCGCGCAGCTGCCCGTTGATCGAGTCGCGGGACGTCAGCGTCTCCTCGAGCGTCATACCGCCGACGACGTTGCGGAGCGTGGTGATGGTCAACTGCTCGACCGCGGCGATGTAGTTGCTGATCTCGTAGACGGCGGCCTGCGGGTTGGTGACCTGGAAGTAGACGACCGTGTCGATCGACAGCGTCAGGTTGTCCTGCGTGATGACCGGCTGCGGCGCGAACGACACCACCCGCTCGCGCAGATCCACCTTCGCCCGGATCCGGTCCACGAACGGCACCAGGAAGGTCAGCTGACCCGACACCGTGCGCGCGTAGCGGCCCAGCCGCTCGATCACGGCCGCCTCGGCCTGCGGCACCAACGCCACCGACTTCGCGACGAGAATGACGACGAGTACGACCAGTACCGCCAGAACTATCAGTGCAGCCATCTTCTCTACGGTCCCCTCCATACGACGGCGGTCGCGCCGTCGATCTCCATCACCGTGACTGTGGTCCCCGGCGGATACACCTCGCTGACGTCGAGTGGACGGGCCGTCCACACGTCACCGTCGAGCTTGACCCGGCCGGCATGTTCGCCGACTTCCTCGAGCACCAGCGCATGCTTACCCGGCAGGGCCTCGGTGTTCATCAGCTTCAGTGGCGGCTTCTCGAACCGGCGGAGCAGCGCCGGGCGCACACCCAGCACCAGGACCAGCGAAACCACACCGAACACCACCGCGTCGACCCAGACCGGAAAGTCGGTCGCCGCGGAGAATCCGGCGGTCGCCAGTGCGCCGCCCGCGAGCATCAGCAGGAAGAACTCCCCTACCAGCGCTTCCGCCGCTGCCAGGAGAACGCCCGCTACCAGCCAAATCAAAGCTGCCACAAGACCATCTAACCAGAAGTACCGGTCACCGCGATGTTCGCGAAACGCCCTGTGGAGAAACGGCAGCCGTGGCGAAACCACAGTTCAGTCGGCGGTCACGAAATCCACCAGTCGCTCCACCGCGCCGATCAGCGGCGCCTCGAGGTCGCGGAAACTCTCGACGGCGCCGTAGACGCGGCGCCAGCCGTCCTGCGGAGTCCCCCAGCCGAGCGCGGTGCACACGCCGGTCTTCCAGTCCTGGCCGCGCGGGATCTTCGGCCAGGCGGCGATGCCGACCGACTTGGGCCGCACGGCCTCCCACACGTCGATGTAGGGGTGGCCGGTGACCATCACGTGCGGCCCCAGGCCCTGCGTCAGGCGTTCCTCCTTGGATCCGGTCACCAGGTGGTCGACGAGCACGCCGACCTTGCGTCCCGGGCCGGGCCGGAACTCCGCGAGCCGATCACCGAGGTTGTCGAGCCCTTCGAGGTGCTCGACCACCACACCCTCGACCCGCAGATCGTGGCCCCACACCCGCTCGACCAGGGCGGCGTCGTGCACGCCCTCCACCCAGATCCGGCTCGGCAGGGCGGTACGCGCTCTCAGACCCTCGACCTTGGTCGAACCCGAGGCCGACCGCTGCGCCGCCGGTTTCTGCTGCCGCGGCACGGGGCGGACGAGGGTGACGGGGCGACCGTCGATGAGAAACGCGGCCTCGCGCATCGCGAACAGGCGGGTGCGGCGCGCGCCGTCCTCGAGCCGCACGAAATCGCCGTCGTAGGTGCGTTCGATACCGACCACCGCACCGCAGAATCCGGTGGCGGCGTCCTCCACCACGAGGTCGCGTTCGGCGGCCACCTCGGGCGTCTTGGGCTTCCGGGTCCGGGAGTGGCCGGCGAAGATGTCGCCGTACATGTTGCTCGCGTTCACGGCACCTCACGCTATGTCAGCCGGGGGCACGCGCGGACACCGCCACGCCGTCCTATGCTCGGTAACCGTGAGTTCTCCCAGCGCGACGCTGACCGTGTGGGCCGCTTCCTGGCTCGCCGGGGACAGCGCACCCGACGACGTGATCGACGCTCTGCAGCAGTGGGCGCCGATGCACCTCGTGGGCGCGGCGGACGCCGAGACCGCGCTGGCGACCGATCTCGGGTGGCCGGGGGTACAGGACGGCGGGGCACCGATCCTGCTGCGCCTCGTCCGCCGGAGTATCGCCAATCCTGGCGGACTTCGCCTGGTGCTACCTGCCCCCGGCGACGTGCGTGGGCTGCCCGCCGGCTCCCCGTTCGCCCGGGCCGCACTCGATGCCGGTGAGGGCGTGATCGTCGGCGAACCCGGACAGCCCGGCATCGGACTGGTGCCCGTCGTGGAGGGCCCGGACGTCCTGCGCTGGACGGTCCACTCGATCGCTGCGGTGCCGCCGGTCGCCGAGCACACAGGTCTCGGTGAGGCCGAGTACGCGATGCGGGAGGCGATCCGCGATGCCGCGGACGCGCTGCTGCAGCTGTCGTCGGTGCAGACGGGCCGGGCCGACGGCGATCCTCGCCGCCGGATCGCCGAGGCGCTCGACGACCGCGCACACCACCGCTACCCCGACTCGATGCCCACGCGGGCGCTGCGCATCCTGGATTCGTCGGATCAGGTGGCGGCGATCCTGTCCGTTGCCGAACACGATTCACCCACCGAGGCGCCGTCCGCGACGAGCGCGGCCGCCCGCGAGGAACTGTTGCGCCCGTTGTGGTCCGCGGTCCGGACGGCCCGCGTGGCCGCGGTGTCCGCCTCGGCGAGGGACGCCCACCGGGCCTGACGGCCGATCTCCCGACGCGTCACCGGTGGTTCATCACGATGTGCCGGTCGATTCGCACGTGCTCGTCGAGCGTCGGGTAGAGCAGTCCGGTGTCGCGGCCGTAGTCATGTTGCCGCAGCCAGGCGTACACGTCGCCCCACAGCCAGATGCCGCCCGAGACCGTGTTGAACGGCGTCGGGAACGGCGTCCCGCGTTGCCGGACGCCGCGCACCCACTGCCCCACCGCCTGCCGGGTCACTCCGGCGCGATCCGCGACGTCCTGGCGGGTGACGAGGTCCGGATGAGTGCGCGCAGGAGTCACCCCGTGCGCGACGAGCTGATCGACCAGGCTCATTCCCGCTGTGGCGCAGCGCATTCCCTCGGCGGTCACCGTCAGCAACTGCAGCCCGCCCTGATCACGCACGGTCACGTCGAACTCGTCCGCGATGGCCGCTTCCCGCGACACCGTCAGCAGCGGAACGATGAATGTGAACTCGAAGCGGTGATAGAGGCTGTCCTGCACCCGATCAACATAGTCGGCCGGGCGGTTTCCATCCGGAAACAGGCCGAGGGACAACGACGGCAGCACAGCCTAGGCCGTGTAGATCCCCAGATCCGCTTCGACGCCGAGGCGGTCCCAGAACGCGGTCCTGTCGAATCCGGTGGCGCGGGCGCGATCGGCCATCACTCGCCCGGCTGCATCATGGGCATGCCGGTCCCGCCACTTCACGACGGTCACCACGTTGAAGTGACTCTCGCCCTCCTGCAGTCGGACGACGTCGTTGGCGACGAGGCCGTCCAGGCGCCCCAGCACCTCATGGGTCTGCCCCACCGTCGCCAGGAACTCGGGCAGGGACGCCTCGGGGACGTGGAATTTGTCGATACGCAGAATCTCGGTCATTCCGCGACCCTAGAACCTCAACGTAGATCGAGGTCAAGAGTCCCTCGCTAGTTTCCAACCGGACGGCGCGCCGGCGCGCAACAGTTCACCGCGCACGGCGACCCGTCGAAGGTCGCACCGAGCAGCGGTTCCCGGCCCAGGCGCGCGGGGGCCGCGCCGGCACGACGTTCCTCCACGAGTTCCCGGATCATCCGCGGGAAGCGGCGATCCGTGCCCGGTGTCGCGGCGCGCACGAATTCGATCCCCAGTTCCGCCGCCTTGTCGCGGGCCTCCGTGTCGAGGTCCCACACCACCTCGAGGTGATCCGAGACGAATCCGACCGGGCACACGATCACCGCGGGCGCGCCCGACGCCGCAACCGTGTCGAGGTGATCGCAGATGTCGGGGTCGAGCCACGGCACCTGCGGCGGACCGGAGCGCGACTGCCACACCAGGTCGAAGTCGTCGATGCCCGCCGCCTCTGCGCACAGACGGGACGCATCGGCGACCTGCCGGCTGTAGAGGTTGCCGCCCTCGGCCGGCGGACCGGCGTTCTCGTCGGCAGCGAGGGGTACCGAGTGCGCGGTGAACACCAGCCGCGCCCGGTCCCGCGCATCCTCCGAAAGCTGTTCGCGCGCAGCACGGATCGCATCGGCGAAGGCGGCAACCATGAGCGGGTGATCGTAGTACTGCCGCAGCTTCTCCAGGCTCGGTGCGTCGGGGCCCGCTGCGTCCCGGGCCCGCGCGATGTCCTCGTCGTACTGACGACACCCGGAGTAGCCGCCCCACGCCGATGTGGGAAACACGAGCGCGTTCCGGACGCCGTCGTCACGCATACGCGCGACGGTGTCCTCGACCATCGGATGCCAGTTACGGTTGCCGAAGTACACCGGCAGATCGATTCCGCCCTCACGCAATTCGGCTTCCAGGCGCGCGATGATGTCGCGGTTGAGAGCGTTGATCGGGGACACGCCACCGAAATGCATGTAGTGCTCGGCAACCGCGGCGAGACGCTCGGGCGGAACGCCTCGACCGCGGGTGACGTTCTCGAGGAACGGCATCACGTCGTCCGGCTTCTCCGGCCCCCCGAAGGAGAGCACGAGAAGTGCGTCGAAATCCGAATTCCGCTGTCCGCTCATGCGTCCATTCTCGCCCAGTGTCGACATCGGTGCCCGGGACGGGTCAGCCGACCACCGCGTGGAAGCCGCCGTCGACGTAGATGATCGATGCTGTGGTGCCGGGCAGCCAGTCCGAGAGGACCGTGCAGACGCTCTTCGCGACCGGCGTCGGGTCGTCGACGTCCCAGCCGATCGGCGCCGCACTGTCCCACGCGGTGTTCAGCTTGTTCAACTCCGCGCCGGGGCCGGTCGCGTCGCCCGCGATGGCCTTCGCGGCGAGCGTCTTGACCGGGCCGGCCGCAACGAGATTCGAGCGGATCCCGCGAGCGCCGACCTCCTTGGCGACGTACCGGTTCACGGCCTCGAGGGTGGCCTTCGACACGCCCATCCAGTTGTAGAACGGCATCGCGCGGGACGGGTCGAAGTCCATGCCGACGATCGACGCGTTGTCGTTGAGGACCGGCAGCAGCGCCTTGGCGAGTGACGCGTACGAGTACGCCGAGATCTCCATCGCGTTCGAGATGTCCGACCAGGGGGCGTCGAGGAACGGCGCGCCGAGACCCGAGCGCGGCGAGTACGCGATGGAGTGGACGACACCGTCGAGGCCCTCGGGGGCCAGTTCGCGGACCCGCTCGGCCAGGGTCGCGAGGTGCTCGTCGTTCTGCACGTCGAGTTCGACTGCCGGCGGCACCGGTTCCGGCAGCCGCTGCGCGATCCGGTCGATCAGCCGCAGGCGGTCGAAGCCCGTGATGATCACCTTCGCGCCCTGCTCCTGCGCCACTCGCGCGACGTGGAACGCGATGGAGGCGTCGGTGATGATGCCGGTGACGAGAATGGTCTTGCCCGCGAGCAGTCCGCCCATGTTGTTGCTACTCCTGTGATGAAAGTCTGTGGGTGCGTGAGATTTCCGGGAAAAGCGGGTGCGGTCAGTGCCCCATGCCCATGCCGCCGTCGACCGGGATCACGGCACCGGAGACGTACGCGGAATCGTCGGACGCCAGGAAGCTCACCACGGCGGCGACGTCCTCGGGCTGCCCGAGCCGCTGCAGCGGGATGAACTTCTTGGCCGTGTCCCGCAGGTTGTCCGACAGTTCGGCGGTCATGTCGGTCTCGATGAAGCCCGGCGCGACGACGTTCGCGGTGATCGATCGCGACCCCAACTCACGCGTGAGCGACCGCGCCATGCCGATCACACCGGCCTTGGAGGCGGCGTAGTTGATCTGACCGGCCTGGCCCGCCATGCCGACCACCGATCCCAGGAAGATCATCCGACCCCAGCGGGCGCGGAGCATGGCGCGGTTGGCGCGCTTGGCACACCTGAAGGCACCGGTGAGGTTGGCATCGAGGACGCGGGTGAACTGGTCCTCGTCCATGCGCATGAGGAGCGTGTCGTCGGTGACGCCGGCGTTGGCGACCAGCACCTCCACCGGCCCCTGGTGCTCCTCGACCTCCTTGAACGCACGATCGATCGAATCCGCGTCGGTGACATCGCACTTGACTCCGAACAGCCCCTCCGGCGCGCCCGAGCCACGGTGCGTGACGGCCACCTTGTGACCGTCGTCGAGGAGGCGCCGCGCGACGGCCAGGCCGATGCCGCGGTTGCCTCCCGTCACGAGCACGGAACGGGACGGGCTGCTGGTGTTCGACATGCGATCAACCTATCTGTTCGGTTGCGGGTTACGTGTCCAGGTGGACGAAATCGACGCACGGGACGGGCGCCCCAGCGGTCATGGCAGGCGTTGCCGGAGGATCAGCGCGGTGGCCAGCCCCGAGGCGCTGAACAGCACACCGAGCACCAGCCAGGGGCGGCTCGCGTCGCCGCGTGCGTTCTCGAATCCGATCTGCTCCTCGAGCGTGTCGTAGACGTCACGTAGTTCCTCGAGACTCGACGCGGTGAAGAAGTTGCCGCCGGACAGGTTCGCGATCTCCCGCAGCGACGGGTCGTCGACCGGGACGGGAATCCGGTCGCCCTCGATCTCGACGGTGCCGTAACCGGTACCGAAGGAGATCGTCGAGATCGGCACGCCCTTGTCCTTGGCCTGGCGGGCCGCGGTGAAACCGCCGCGCGGGTCGTCGGGGCTCTCCGGGACCGTCTGCTTGCCGTCCGACAGCAACACGATCCGGGCAGGCGGCGCCTGCTCGCTGCCGCCGAGTACCGCCGCGAGGGTGTCGATCGACTGCAGCGACGTGAAGATCGCCTCACCGGTCGCGGTGCGTTCGCTGAGCGTCAGGTTGTCGATCGCAGCCTTCGTCTCATCGCGGTTCGGGGTGGGCGACACCAGCACCGACGCGGTGCCCGCGAACGCGACCAGACCGAGGTTGATGCCCGGAGTGAGCCCGTCCGCGAACGACTTAGCGGCCTCCTGCGCTGCGGCCAGACGACTCGGCTCGACGTCGGTCGCCTTCATCGACAGCGACACGTCGATCACCAGCACCACGGTCGCGCGGTTGCGCGGCACCCGCTTGTCGGCGGTGGGTCCGGCCAGCGCCACCGTGAGGAACACCAACCCGACCAGCAGCAGCGCGGTCGGCAGGTGGCGGGTGATGTTCGGCCGGTTCGGTGCGACCTTCTCGAGCAGCTCCATGTTGGCGAAGCGCAGCACGTGCTTCTGCCGGCGCCGCTGGATCACCACGTACCCGGCGGCGAGCGCGACGACGACCGCCAGGAACAGCAGCCACCACGGAGATGCGAACTGGGACAGACTCATCGGCCGGTCACCCCGCGAGTGGGCGCGCCGTAGCTGTGCCGCCGGGACGAGACGAACCGCACGACGTCGGCGATCCAGTCCCGATCGGTGCTCAGACTCAGCCGCGGTGCGCCACAACGCCGCAACGTCGATTCGACGGCGTGACGGTGCGCGGCCGCGGCCTGCGCGAAGTCGGCACGCAGGCGCGGCGTGGTCGCGAACTCGCGGGTGCGACCGGACTCGGGGTCGAAGAGTACGACGTCCCCGGCGTCGGGCAGCTCGAGGTCCCGCGGGTCGAGCACCTCGATGCCCAGCAGTTCGTGTCGCCCGGACAGCGCCCGCAGCGACCGCTCCCAGTCGATCGGGCCGAGGAAGTCACTGATCACCACTGCGAGCCCGCGTCGACGTTCCGGGCGGCGCAGCGACTCGAGCGCGCCCCGCAGATCGCCGCGCACGCCCTCGGCGGCATGCGGGGTGGTTGCGATCCGGCGCAGCATCGCCTGCGCGTGGACGCGTCCGCCGCGGGCCGGGATGCGCAGCATGCGGTCGCCAGTCGCCACGACCGCCCCGATCCGGTTGCCGCTGCCACCCGCCAGATAGGTCACCGCCGACGCGGCCGCCACCGCGAGGTCGCGCTTCTCGCACAGCGCGGTGCCGAAGTCCAGGCTCGACGACAGGTCGACCACCAGCCACGTCTCCAGCTCGCGGTCGGCGACGGTCTGCCGGACGTGCGGGTGCGTGGTGCGCGCCGTGACCGACCAGTCCATCTGCCGGACGTCGTCGCCGGGCTGGTACTCGCGGGCATCGCCGGGCTCGGAACCCGGGCCCGGGATGAGCCCGAGGTGATCGCCGTGCAGCACGCCGTCGAGGCGTCGACGCACCGTCAGTTCGAGCGTGCGCAGCGCCGCGGTGAGTTCCGGATCACGCAACGATCCGGACCGGAACGACGGAACCGCACCCGGTTTCCGGGTCACTGCGGCTGCGTGCCCGACGGGGACAGCGGCCCGGCGTCGTACGCCGGGGGCGCGGGCGGCGCCGCCTGCGGCACCGGTTGTGCACCGACCTGCGGCAGCCCGACGGTCTGCAGGACACGAGTGATCACGTCCTGCGGGGTGACCTCGTCGGCGAGGGCGTCGTACGACAGCACCAGCCGGTGGCGAAGGACGTCCGGGATGATCTCGAGTACGTCCTGCGGTACCACGTAGTCGCGGCCGCGGAGCAGCGCGAGCGCACGCGACGCCGAGATGATGCCGAGGGTCGCGCGCGGCGACGCGCCGTACGCGATCCAGCCCGCGACGTCGTCGAGACCGAACTCGCGCGGCGTGCGGGTCGCGGCGATGACGCGGACGACGTAGTCGACGAGCGCATGGTGCACGAAGACGTTGCTCGCGACCTTCTGCAGCCGGACCAGTTCCTGCGGGTCGAGCACCTGGCTGGGTTCGGGTGCCGCGACACCCATGCGGTAGACGATCTCGCGCTCTTCCTCGACGGACGGGTAGTCGACGAGCACCTTGAACAGGAAGCGGTCGCGCTGCGCCTCGGGCAGCGGGTAGACGCCCTCGTTCTCGATGGGGTTCTGCGTCGCCATCACCAGGAACGGTTCCGGCATCGCGTAGGTCTTGCCGCCGATCGAGACGTGCCGCTCGGCCATGACCTCGAGCAGTGCGGACTGCACCTTCGCGGGAGCGCGGTTGATCTCGTCGGCCAGCAGGAAGTTGGCGACCACCGGGCCGAGCTCGGTGTCGAACTGCTCGCGCCCCTGCCGGTAGATGCGGGTGCCGATCAGGTCGGTCGGCACGAGGTCCGGGGTGAACTGGACGCGGGAGAACGATCCGCCGACCACCTTCGCGAACGTCTCCACCGCAAGGGTCTTCGCGACGCCCGGAACACCCTCGAGCAGCACGTGACCCTTGGCGAGAACGCCGACGAGCATCCGTTCCACCAGACGGTCCTGGCCGACGATGACCCGCTTGACCTCGTAGATCGCGCGCTCGAGCGTGTGCACGTCCCGCGCCAGGTCCGACGTTCCCGAGCCCGCGTCCGGATGGACCGCCCCCTGCGAACCCGACCCAGCCACCGCGCCGTCACGTGAGGTCACCAACAGTCCCCGCTTCCACCTAGATCGGTTCCATCGCCTTGCCAGTCTTGCCCGCTCAACTATTCCAGGTGTCACCCCACCGCCGCACGAAGCCGGCGCGAGCTACGACACCATACGGACAGCGTACGGAGTCATTCCGTCCCAGCGCACCGGCGAGACCCGGACCGTCGTACCGGACTGCGGGGCCTCGAGCATCTGCCCGTCACCCAGGTAGAGCGCGACGTGCTGGCTTGCGCCGGGGCCCCAGAAGATCATGTCTCCGCGTCGCATCTGCGACGACGGGACCTGCGTACCGGCGGTGTACTGGTAACCCGTGTAGTGCGGGAGCGAGATCCCGATCCCGGCGAACGCGTAGATCATCAGGCCCGAGCAGTCGAACCCCACCTTGTTGAAGTCGCCGTAGCTGTCCGCGACGCCGCCGTCGCGGATGCCCAGCGTCGGACCGTTCGCGTTGCCACCACCCCACGCGTACGGCAGGCCGAGCTGCGACATGCCGCGGTCGATCACCGTCTCGATCGCGCCGGCTCCGGTCACCGACGGCGCCATCGGCTTGGGCGCGGACTGCGCGGGCGCCGACCATTCGCCGTCGTCGTCGATCTGGGTGTGCGGCCGCTCGCTGTCCGCCACTTGCGATGCGCGCTCCCGCGACGCCTGGTCGGCGGCCGCCCGGCGCGCGGCCTCGGCGGCCGCCGCAGCCGCAGCCGCCGCTGCGGCCTCCTCGGCACGACGCTGGTTGTCCCACTCCAGATAGGCGTCGCGCTGCCCCTGCAGACCGCTCACGTTGGCGCGCGCCGCGTCGAGTTGCGCCTGGGCGCCGTCTCGCTGGGACTCGATCTGCGCCTTGCGTGCGGCCTGTTCCTGAAGGGCGTTGCGAGCCGCGGCGATCGCCTGTTCGGCTTCGGCCTTCTTGTTCTCGGCAGCGCCCGCGGCGGCATCGGCGCGCTGCTTCGCCTCGCGCGCCGCCGAGTCCCGGTTGGCCTGCTCGGTTCGCGCCCGCTCGAGGTTCTCCAGGATCGCCTTCTGGCTCGCCGACAGCATCCGCATCATCTGGGCCCGGTCGAGGATGTCCTCGGGTCCGTCCGCGCCGAAGAACGACGACAGCGACGCGACGTTACGCCCCTTGGTGTAACTCGACACCGCGTAGTCGGTGAACCGTTTACGGGCCTGCTCGATCTGGGTGCCGGCGTCGCGCAACGCTTGCTGACTCTGTTCCACCTGCGCACCGGCGGCTGCGGCCTCGTCCCGCGCGGTCTGCAGGTCGACGAGGGCCTTGTTGACGTCCTCGCGTTTGATCGCAACCTCGTCGTCGAGCTGCGCGAGCTGCTGGTTCGCGGTCGCGACCTGATTGATGAGGTCGCCGACCTGCGAGACACCCTCGGAGACTCGGGCGTTTCCGCTCTCGATCTCGGCATCGGACGGGTTCGGTGGCGGTGGCGGCACCGCGGCAGCCGTGCCGGGCAGGCCTGCGACGAGGGCGCACACCACGCTCGCGCCCAGCAGAGCCCGCGCACCGGCCGAGCGCGCGCGTACCAATGCCGGACGCCGCACGCCTGCGCGTGAGCCCCTTCGCCCCACAACACCCTCCCAACTGCTGTGACCGAACCCGGCTGTCTGCCCGGCCCGTGCGGGGAGGAGCGTCACCGCGGAGACGAACCGCGCCGACGCGCAGATCACGCGACGTTTCTCGCCGTCACATGAATCGTCACGTCACTCATGCGACACTTCTTCCCCAAAAAGTGCCACTGGCACCGTACGACACTTTGCACGCTCTGGTGCACTCTTGTCACAAATGACGCCGACGTAATTCGACCTGCGCAAATGCGGAGGGGCTGCCGGAATCAGCTTCCGGTCGGGTGCTCGCCGTTCCCCGGTGTCGACTCCGCGGCGACGGGCCGCGCTCCCCGCCCGCGGCGGGCCTTCGCGACGAAGGAGACCCCTGCGACCGCCGCGACCAGCAGCACCAGCAAGGCGGTCACGAGTCCCCAACGCGGCGCCGGCTCGGTGATGCCGTCGACGAAATTGTTCGCCGAATCGACGGGATTACCGGTGAAGGTTCGATCCTGCGCGTTCTCGAGGACCACCCGGCTGATCGTGTCGCTGTACGTGCCGTTGGCAGACGGGCTGAGCACGAGCACTGTGCCGCCCTCGACCTTCCCCACCTCGGTCGCGAGATCCCGGAGAGGTTCGGGTCCGTGCGGATCCGAGTCGACGACCACGATGCGGAGCGTCACACCGTCCTCCTGCGCCCGGGCGACGACGGCCTGGAGTCCCTCCACATCCGCGTCGGGCGCCGACACGTTGTCGTCGGACAGATCCGCGAACACCGCGTCGAGCGAGACGTCGTCGGGGATCTTGGCGATGTTCGGGAGCAGGACGGGCGCGATTGAGGCAGTCATCTCTCATCCGGGGTCGGGTGCGACGGGCAGACTGATCTGCACAGTACGTGACGTACCGGACCACCGGCTGCGCCGTCCGTTGCACCCGCGTGGCGACTACGTGAGGATTGGGGCGACGCGAGTCGCCGTGGCAGTCCGACGTTCGGACGTCCGATCCGGGCCCGACCCCGCAGTCTCACAGGACAAGCGTACTGTTAGACTCGATCCGAGACGCCCGCGTAACCGTCGGGTTCGGTCCGCCGATCGGACCTGGCCTTGTTCGCGTGCCTCGCTTCAGCCGTCGACACAGCCCCGTCGGCGGCGAACCTCAAAGACGAGTGGAGCTGACGTGACCACCAGTATTGATACGTTCGGCGCCAAGGGAACCCTCGAGGTCGGAGACAACTCGTACGAGATCTTCCGCCTCTCGGCCGTGCCCGGCACCGAGAAGCTGCCCTACGCACTGAAGGTTCTCGCCGAGAACCTCCTGCGCACGGAGGACGGCGCCAACATCACCGCCGATCACATTCGCGCCATCGCGAACTGGGATCCCTCGGCCGAGCCGAGTGTCGAGATCCAGTTCACGCCCGCGCGCGTGATCATGCAGGACTTCACCGGCGTGCCGTGTGTCGTCGACCTCGCCACCATGCGTGAGGCCGTCACCACCCTCGGCGGCGACCCGAACAAGGTCAACCCGCTCTCCCCCGCCGACATGGTCATCGACCACTCGGTCATCCTCGACGTGTTCGGCCGCGCCGACGCCCTCGAGCGCAACGTCGACCTCGAGTACCAGCGCAACGGCGAGCGTTACCAGTTCCTGCGCTGGGGCCAGGGCGCGTTCGACGACTTCAAGGTCGTCCCCCCGGGCATGGGCATCGTCCACCAGGTCAACATCGAGTACCTGGCTCCCACCGTCATGACCCGCAACGGCCAGGCGTACCCCGACACCTGCGTCGGCACCGACTCGCACACCACCATGGTCAACGGCCTGGGCGTGCTGGGCTGGGGCGTCGGCGGCATCGAGGCCGAGGCCGCGATGCTCGGCCAGCCGGTCTCCATGCTGATCCCGCGCGTCGTCGGCTTCAAGCTGACCGGTGAGATCCAGCCGGGCGTCACCGCGACCGACGTCGTGCTCACCGTCACCGACATGCTCCGCAAGCACGGTGTCGTCGGCAAGTTCGTCGAGTTCTACGGCGCCGGTGTCGCCGAGGTCCCGCTGGCCAACCGCGCGACCCTGGGCAACATGAGCCCCGAGTTCGGCTCCACCGCAGCGATCTTCCCGATCGACGGCGAGACCATCAACTACCTGCGCCTGACCGGCCGCAGCGACGAGCAGCTCGCGCTCGTCGAGGCGTACGCCAAGGAGCAGGGCATGTGGCACGACGCGGACAAGGAGCCCGCCTACTCCGAGTACCTCGAGCTGGACCTCGGCACCGTCGTGCCGTCGATCGCCGGCCCGAAGCGCCCGCAGGACCGCATCCTGCTGTCGGACTCGAAGGCCGCGTTCCGCCGCGACATCGTCACCTACGTCACCAACGGTGACGAGGCTGCGCACACGGCGCTCGACGAGGCCGTCGAGGAGTCCTTCCCGGCGTCCGACCCGGCGTCGCTCTCCACCGCCTCCGACGAGGTCGTGGCCGTTCCGTCGGCAGCCAACGGCTCCACCGGCCGTCCGTCGAAGCCGGTCACGGTGAAGACCGACCGCGGCGAGTTCGTGCTCGACCACGGCGCGGTCGCGGTCGCGGGCATCACGTCCTGCACCAACACGTCGAACCCGTCGGTCATGCTCGGTGCCGCGCTGCTCGCCCGCAACGCGGTCGAGAAGGGCCTCGAGACCAAGCCGTGGGTCAAGACCAACATGGCGCCCGGCTCGCAGGTCGTCTCCGACTACTACGAGAAGGCCGGCCTGTGGCCGTACCTCGAGAAGCTCGGCTTCTACCTGGGCGGCTACGGCTGCACCACCTGCATCGGCAACACCGGTCCGCTGCCGGAGGAGATCTCCAAGGCGATCAACGAGCACGACCTGTCGGTCACCGCGGTGCTCTCCGGTAACCGCAACTTCGAGGGTCGCATCTCCCCCGACGTCAAGATGAACTACCTGGCGTCGCCGCCGCTCGTCATCGCGTACGCGCTGGCCGGCACCATGGACTTCGACTTCGAGACCGATCCGCTGGGCCAGGACAAGGACGGCAACGACGTCTTCCTGAAGGACATCTGGCCTTCGGCCCAGGAGATCGACGACACCATCAAGTCGGCGATCAGCCAGGACATGTTCCGCAAGTCCTACGCCGACGTCTTCAAGGGCGACGAGCGCTGGCAGAACCTGGCCACCCCGGCCGGTGACACCTTCGCGTGGGACGAGAACTCGACCTACGTCCGCAAGGCGCCGTACTTCGACGGCATGACGATGGATCCGGCTCCGGTCACCGACATCTCCGGCGCCCGCGTGCTCGCGCTGCTCGGCGACTCGGTCACCACCGACCACATCTCGCCGGCCGGCCCGATCAAGCCCGGCACCCCGGCCGCGCAGTACCTGGACGCCAACGGTGTCGAGCGCAAGGACTACAACTCCCTGGGCTCGCGTCGCGGTAACCACGAGGTGATGATCCGCGGCACGTTCGCGAACATCCGCCTGCAGAACCAGCTGCTCGACGGCGTCTCGGGTGGCTACACCCGCGACTTCACCCAGGAGGGTGCGCCGCAGGCGTTCATCTACGACGCGTCGCAGAACTACCAGAAGGCCGGCATCCCGCTGGTCGTGCTGGGCGGCAAGGAGTACGGCTCCGGTTCGTCGCGTGACTGGGCCGCCAAGGGCACCAGCCTGCTCGGCGTCAAGGCCGTCATCACCGAGTCGTTCGAGCGCATCCACCGCTCCAACCTGATCGGTATGGGCGTCGTGCCGCTGCAGTTCCCGGCCGGCGAGTCCGCCGCGTCGCTGGGCCTGGACGGCACCGAGGTGTTCGACATCGCCGGCATCACCAAGCTGAACGAGGGCGTCACCCCGAAGACGGTCAAGGTCACCGCGACCAAGGCCGACGGCAGCAAGGTCGAGTTCGACGCGGTCGTCCGCATCGACACCCCCGGCGAGGCGGACTACTACCGCAACGGCGGCATCCTGCAGTACGTGCTGCGCAACATGATCCGGGGATAGTCACCTGATCGTGTGATCCGGGTCCTTCCGGATCATCCAGTGCGCTGACGGCGGGCTCGGGACGTCAGTCTCGGGCCCGCCGTTGCAGTTTCGTACGAAAGGAAGTCGGCTGTGCCCAAGGTCAGCGAAGACCATCTCGCGGCGCGACGGAGCCAGATCCTCGACGGCGCCCGCCAGTGCTTCGCGCAGTACGGCTACGACGGCGCGACCGTGCGCCGGCTCGAGGAGACCACCGGGCTCTCACGCGGTGCGATCTTCCACCATTTCAAGGACAAGGACGGGCTGTTCCTCGCGCTCGCCCACGAGGACGCCAAGCGGATGGCCGACGTCGTCGCCGAGGGCGGCCTCGTCCAGGTGATGCGCGACATGCTCGCGTCCCCCGACCAGTTCGACTGGCTCGGCACTCGACTCGAGATCGCCCGGCGCCTGCGCACCGATCCCGAGTTCGCCCGCGACTGGACCCAGCGCAGCGCCGAACTCACCGAAGCCACCGTTCGCCGGCTCGAGCGCCAGAAGTCCGCCGGACGTCTGCGCGACGACCTGCCCACCGACGTCCTGCTCGACTACCTCGACCTGGTCCTCGACGGACTCATCGCCCGCATCGCGTCGGGGCACGGGGCCGAGAATCTCTCGGCCGTGCTCGATCTGGTCGAAGAGTCGGTGCGGCGCAAGGATTCCTGAGAACCGGCCCCCGGTTTCGCGCTCACCGCGCATCTCGGCCGGCGCAGCGAGCGACCTGGTGCAGGCCGGGGCGAGTAGGCGGACGGAGCCGGTCATATCCGGCGGCGCCGCCATGCCCCGACGGCCAGGCCGATTCCTACGACGGATACGGCGGGCAGGATCAATCGCATCCGCCGCAGCATCGTGTAGCGCTGGAACTGCTCGGCCGAAAGGAATTGCCCGTGCGGCGAACCAGGCCCGGGTGACCCCGTGCCCGGTCGATCCCACCAGATGCTCGACGCGCGGGTGACGATCTCGGGCCGGAAGAGTACGCCCAGGGTGGCGGCCACGGCGATGCACATGACGGGGAGCACCACCCAGAACCAGGGGAACCCGGGCGCGCGACCGAGCCGCCCGCGCCGCGGCAACACCGTAACCGCAACCAGCACCACGACTCCCATCGCGACGAGCACCAACCACGCCATGCGTTGCAGGTTACGGTCGGTCGGCGGTGACCCGGAGCCGATTGCCGTCGCGTCCGATCCTCAATCCTCGACATTGCGGGACTCACCTGGCCGGCGGCCATCTCGCATGGAGCCGTCTCACATGGAGAAAGGCATGCTGTCGACGGAGTAGCCGATCAGGCACATCACGGCCGCCACCGCCACGAGCCCCACGATCAGCCCGCACGCGAAGGGACGTGAGCTGCGCGGGAACAACAGCACTCCTACGACGCCGATCACCACCACGACGGGCAGCCACCAGCACATCCAGTAGCTGCCACCCCCGGGCGGGAACGCTTGGACGCCGAACGACTCACGCAGCGCCGAATTCGCCGGCCAGTAGGCCACCCCGCACGTAGCCGCTCCGAGGAGCGCACCGAGGAGTGCGAGGTCCCATCGGAAACCCGGCCGCTCGTCCGCAGCACCGTCGGGCTCCGTCTCCCCTGTCTGTTCGCCTTGGCAGGCACCATCAGCGCGGTCCGGTGCACCTGCCTCACCGTCGGCCGAACCAGATCTCATCCAGTGGTCTTCTTCCGCCGGTTCGGCCCACCGCGTCGACGCAGCGTCACGTCCGCCTCGACGAGCACGTTGTGAATGAAGCCGTACGAGCGGCCCGTCTGATTTGCAAGGGTGCGGATACTCGCACCGGCCTCGTACTGCGCTTTGAGGTCGTCGCGGAGCTTGTCACGCGATTCCCCGGTGATGCGTGCCCCCCGCGAGATTCCCGTGCTCTCCGCCATGACGACCTCCGGTCAGCTGAGCGAGCCTCGATTCCAGGCTAGATCACCCGCCGACACGTGATCAACGAAACGAGCAGCTACGCCGCCCGTGCGCCTTTTGCGTGGTCCCAACTACCAGAAAGGCGCACGGGCGCGGAGCGCCTAGGCCAGCTGGATCAGTTCCAGGTACTCCTGGGACCAGTGGTCCTCGGTGCCGTCGGGCAGCAGGATGACGCGTTCCGGGTTGAGCGCTTCCGCGGCGCCCGGGTCGTGCGTGACGAGTACGACGGCGCCGGTGTAGCTGCGGAGGGCGTCGAGCACCTGCTCGCGGGAGATCGGGTCGAGGTTGTTGGTGGGCTCGTCGAGCAGCAGGACATTCGCCGCTGACGACACCAGACCGGCCAGTGCCAGACGCGTCTTCTCACCACCGGACAGCGTGCCCGCCGGCTGGTCGAGCTGCGGGCCGCTGAACATGAACGCGCCGAGCAGACCGCGCAGGTCCTGCTCCCCCGCGTCGGGTGCCGCGTGCCGGATGTTCTCCCACACGCTCGCCTCGTCGTCGAGGGTGTCGTGCTCCTGCGCGAAGTAGCCGATCTTGAGGCCGTGACCGGGCACGAGCTCGCCCAGGTCCGGCGTCTCCACGCCGCCGAGCAGACGCAGCAGCGTCGTCTTGCCGGCACCGTTGAGACCCAGGATCACGACACGCGACCCGCGATCGATCGCGAGGTCGACGCCGGTGAAGATCTCCAGCGACCCGTAGACCTTGGTGAGTTCCTTCGCCATGAGCGGCGTCTTGCCGCACGGCGCGGGCTCCGGGAAGCGGATGTGCGCGACCTTGTCGTCCACCCGCACATCGTCGAGCGCAGCCATCATCTTGTCGGCGCGCTTGGCCATGTTCTGCGCGGCGGTCGCCTTGGTGGCCTTCGCGCCGAGCTTGGCAGCCTGCTGGCGCAGGGCGCTGGCCTTCTTCTCGGCGTTCGCGCGCTCGCGGCGACGACGCTGCTCGTCGGTGGCCCGGGCGTCGAGATACTTCTTCCAGCCCATGTTGTAGATGTCGGCCTCGCCGCGTACGGCGTCGAGGAACCACACCTTGTTGACGACGTCGGCGAGCAGGTCGACGTCGTGGCTGATCACGATCAGTCCGCCGTCGTGGTTCTGCAGGAAACCGCGGAGCCACGTGATGGAGTCGGCGTCGAGGTGGTTGGTGGGCTCGTCGAGCAGCAGCGTGGTGTTCGACTTGCCGCCGGAGCCGTCGGACGCGGCGAACAGGATGCGCGCGAGCTCGACGCGGCGGCGCTGACCTCCGGAGAGGGTCTTGAGCTGCTGGTTCAGCACCCGGTCCGGCAGACCGAGGCTGTTGCAGATGCGGGCGGCCTCGGACTCGGCGACATAGCCGCCGAGCGCGGAGAAGCGGTCCTCGAGGTTGCCGAACTTGCGGACGGCCTTGTCGCGGACCGTATCGTCGGCAGCCTCGGCCATGATGGCCTGCTGCTTTTCCATCTTCTTGATGATCTCGTCGAGTCCGCGCGCGGACAGCACCCGATCCTTCGCGAGAACCTCGAGGTCGCCCTCCTTGGGGTCCTGCGGCAGATACCCGAGGTCGCCGCTGCGGATCACCGTGCCCGCGTAGGGCTCGCCCTCCCCGGCGAGAATGCGCAGGGTGGTCGTCTTGCCGGCGCCGTTGCGTCCGACCAGGCCGATGCGGTCGCCGGCCTGCACGCGCAGCGCCGATCCCGGCGCGGAGAGAAGGGTCCGCACACCGGCACGAACTTCCAGGTCGGTGGCGGTAATCAAGCAAATCTCCTCAAACGAACGACCATCGAAACAACGAGGCAGAGAACCTCGGGACGTCATCGTGCCCGCGATCGGGCACAAGAACCACCGATTTTACCGTGACCTCGGCTCGCCGCCACACCACGGTCCGGTGACTCGGCTAACTTTGGGTCCCATGACACGCGTGAAGGATCTGCAGGACCGCAACGCCCTCGTCACCGGCGCCAGCCGCGGCATCGGCAAGGCCATCGCCGCCGAACTCCTCGCCCGGGGCGCGAACGTGGTCGTCACCGCCCGCAAACCGGAACCGCTCGAGGAGGCGGCGGAGGAACTGCGCGGCCTCGGGCACGGCGGCAAGGTACTCGCCGTCGCGGGCAACGCCGGTGACGCGGAGGCTCGCCGCGACGCGGTTGCCCGTACCGTCTCGGAGCTCGGCTCCCTCGACATCCTGATCAACAACACCGGCATCAACCCGGTGTACGGCGCACTGATGGACGCCGACCTGGACGCGATCCGCAAGATCTTCGACGTCAACGTCGTCGCGGCGCTGGGCTACGTGCAGGAGGCCTACCGGGCGTGGATGGGTGAGCACGGTGGCGCCGTCGTCAACCTGGCGAGTGTCGCCGGCATCCGGTCCACGGGCGTCATCGCCGCATACGGTGCCTCGAAGGCCGCGCTGATCAGGCTCACCGAGGAACTGGCGTGGCAGCTCGGACCGACGATCCGCGTCAACGCCGTCGCCCCGGGCGTCGTCAAGACCAAGTTCGCTGCCGCCCTCGTCGCCGCGGGTGAGGACCAGGCCTCGTCGATCTATCCGATGAAGCGGCTCGGCACTCCCGAGGACGTCGCCGGTCTCGTCGGTTTCCTGGTCTCCGACGACGCCGCGTGGATCACCGGCGAGACCGTGCGCGTCGACGGCGGGCTGCTCGCGACGGGCGCGCTCTGACCGCCGCACCCGATCTGGCGGTCGTCGGGCTCGGTCCAGCCGGCCGCGCCCTCGCGCACCGCGCCTCCCGGGCCGGGCTGAGCGTGGTGGCCGTCGACCCGCACCCGGACCGGCCGTGGCTGCCCACCTATGCAGCCTGGGTGGACGAGCTGCCCGGCTGGCTCGGAGTGGCCGTGCTGCGCTCGACCGTCGGCCGTCCGCAGGCGTGGGGTACCCGGCGCCACGTCCTCGACCGGGCGTACGGCGTCCTCGACAACGCGAAACTGCATCACGCTCTCGACATCTCGAACGCACACGTGATCCGCGGCTTCGTCGGCGCGGTGTCGCCCGGCGTCGTCACCCTCCGGGACGGCGCCGACATCCGCGCCCGTCGTGTGGTCGACGCACGCGGATTGCGCCCCGATCCGGCGTTCGCCGAGCAGACCGCGTTCGGGATCGTGCTGCCCGCGGCGGCCGCGAAACCCGCTCTCGACGGAGCCGACTGCTGGTTCATGGACTGGCGGACCGACAACGGCACCACACCCGCCGATTCCCCCTCTTTCCTGTACGCGGTGCCGTTGAGTGACGACACCGTGCTGCTCGAGGAGACGTGCCTGGTCGGCCGGCCCGGGCTGCCACTGGACGAACTGCGTCGACGGCTCGACGCGCGCCTCGACAATCGCGGCGTCGAGCTGCCGGCGAACCTCGAGGTCGAACGCGTCCGGTTCCCGGTGCAGGCGCCGCACACCCGTCCCGCGATCGCAGCGTTCGGTGCCCGAGCGGGACTGATCCACCCGGGCACCGGATACAGCGTCGCGGCGTCGCTGGCGGCCTCCGACGCCGTCGTGGCCGCCCTCGTGGCCGAGAACGACCCACGAAAGGCCTTGTGGCCATGGCAGGCCCGCGCCGTCCGCGCGCTGCGAGAAGTGGGCCTGTCGGCACTCCTGGATCTCGATCCCGCTCGGACCGCGGAGTTCTTCGACGCGTTCTTCGCCCTTTCCGCCGAGCGGCAGCGGGCCTACCTGTCGGGCCGCGACGACGTTCGTGGAACCGCGACGACCATGTGGCGACTCTTCCGCACGGTGTCGCCGCCGATCCGCCGGACGCTGGCCCGGGCCGGCGTCCGGCGGTCGTGACTCAGGACCCCAGCGAACCCGTCGGGATCCAGGACGGCAGCCGTCCGAGCGAGCCCGTCGCGGGCGTGGGTGTCTTCGGCAGCGGCGCCCCATCGAGGTCGGCGGGCTGCGCGATGCCCAGGTTGTCGAGAACGGTCGGCGTGATGTCGGCGATCGTGTAGCCGTCGTCGGTGGCGCCCGCCTGGTAGCCGGCGCCGCGTGCGATCACGAACGTCGTTGCCTCCTCGGCACTCTGGCCGCCGTGCCCGCCGTTCGGCTTGTGGCCGTGGTCGGAGGTGACCAGCACCGTCCACTTCTCGCCGGTCGCCTTGCTGCGGGCGTCCACGGCGTCGACGATCCTGCCGACCTCGGCGTCGACGCGCTCGAGCGACGGCAGGTACTCGGCGCCGGACGTTCCCGACGAGTGCCCCGCGCCGTCCACCTGATCGAGCTGGGTGAACAGGAAGTCCGGACCGTTGGCGGCGATCTCGGCGGCCACCGCGGTAGCGGTCGCCGTGTCCGTCGCCGCACCGCTGCCGGCATCCGGCGTCGACACCACGACGTCGGCCTTCGGGGTGCCGGAGTTCGAGATCGTGGCGATTCCGCCCCACGTGGCGATCGATGCGGTGCGCATCTGCGGGTTCGCCTGCTCGATGCGCGTGAACGCCGTCGGGTACTCGTCGTACCGAGCGCCGCTGTACGAGTTGTCGACCACGCCGTGCTTGGTGTGCCACACCCCCGTGAGGATCGTCGACCAGGACGGTCCGGAGATCGTGGGGTGTCCGAGGATGGACGACTGGCCGCTGGTGCCCTCGGCGATCAGTCGGTGCAGGTTGGGGGTATTCGCGTTCTTGACGTAGTCGAGCATCGTGCCGTCGAGTCCGATCACGACGGTCTTCGTGACCGATGTCGGCGCCGCGGCGGCGGTGCCGGCGGTTACGGCGGCGACCCCCGCGGCGAGGGTGCCGGCAGCGAGGAGGAGGGACAGGGCCTTCGGGGAATTGCTGTGGTCCGTCACAGGCACCAGCATCGATCGGACTAGACCAATTGTCACCGCATTGTCGCAAGTGTTGACCCAACGTTCGCCGAGCGTTCTCCGCAGCCGCCTCGCGGACGCCGAACAGTCGCCTGGACGTCGGCGAAATGTCTCGAGATGGTGATGATCTCCGCCGCGTGCCGCGCACAGCGCCGCAATCTCGGCAATAGTGGGGGCATGCGGTCAATCTGGAAGGGTTCCATCGCGTTCGGGCTGGTCAATGTGCCGGTCAAGGTGTACTCCGCGACGGAGGACCACGACATCCGCTTCCACCAGGTCCACGCAAAGGACGGTGGGCGGATCAAGTACAACCGCGTCTGCAGCGAATGCGGGCAGACGGTGCAATTCGCCGACATCGACAAGGCGTACGACTCCGACGAGGGTGACCGCGTCATCCTGACCGACGAGGACTTCGACAAGCTCCCCGCCGCCGAGAAGCACGAGATCCCGGTGCTGCAGTTCGTGCCCACCGAACAGATCGACCCGATCCTGTTCGAGAGGAGCTACTACCTCGAACCCGATTCGTCGTCGCCCAAGGCCTACGTCCTGCTGGCGAAGACGCTCGCCCAGACCGATCGCACCGCCCTCGTGCACTTCACGCTGCGGCAGAAGACCCGACTGGCGGCGCTGCGCGAGCGCGACCGCGTATTGGTGATCCAGACGCTCCTGTGGCCCGACGAAGTGCGGGCGGCCGAGTTCCCGTCCCTCGACGACGCCGAGGAGCCGAAGGCCAAGGAACTGAAGATGGCCGGCACGCTCGTCGACAGCATGGCCGAGGACTTCGACCCCACCGAGTTCACCGACGACTACCAGATCCAGCTCCGGCAATTGCTCGACGAGGCCATCGCCAGTGGCGGCAAGAAGGTGATCCCGGCGGCCGAACGTGCAGAGGGCGGCGAGGACGCCGAGGTGGTCGACCTGGTGGCGGCACTGCAGCGCAGCCTCGAGGCCGCCGGCGAGGAGGTCAAGCCCGCACCGGCGAAGAAGAAGGCGCCCGCGCGTCGTAAACGAGCCTGAGTCCGCGCTATCCCCGGCCGGGACGTGCGACGAAGCACCGCAGGTACCGCCCGGTCATCACGCTCTGCACGACCCGGGCCACCGGATCACCCAGGCGTGTGAACCACCGTCCCGGGCGGGAGAACACCGTGATGGTCGCCCGGACCTCGCCGTCGGCGTCACGTTCGACGCAGAACCGCTCCTCCCCCGACTCGGGATGACCGGGCAACGTCCCGTACGCGAAGCCGCGGCGGTCGGGCTCGTCGATCACGTAGACGACGCGGCACGGGATGGTCAGCCCGAACCACCGCAACACGACGGTGGTGCCCGGGGCCGCACGGTCGCTGTCGGCCTCGACCCGCAACCCGGCACGACGGTGGACGTCCCAGCGCATCAACGCGTCGGACGCGGCGAGGAACGTGCCCTCGCCGCGTCCGAGCGGAAGCGATTTGCGAATGTGGCGGTATCCCGCCGGCAGCTGCCCGGCAGTCGCACCGACCTCGTTGTAGGTCAGACCACCGGCCACCGGGCGTGCCCGTCTCTAGACGGTGAAACCGAGCGCGCGCAGCTGCTCGCGGCCGTCCTCGGTGATCTTGTCCGGACCCCACGGCGGCATCCAGACCCAGTTGATCCGCAGCTCGTCGCACAGGCTGCCGTTCACCAGCGCCCGCTTGGACTGCTCCTCGATGACGTCGGTCAGCGGGCACGCCGCCGACGTCAGCGTCATGTCCAGCAGCACGACGTCGATGCCGTTCTCGTCGATCTCCTTGAAGTCGTAGACCAGACCGAGGTCGACGACGTTGATACCGAGTTCGGGGTCGACGACGTCACGCATCGCCTCCTCGAGCTCGTCGAGTCGCTCCGGGGTGAGCGTCGCGCCGTACTCGGCGGCCTCGGTCGTCGCGGTGCTGTCCGCCTGCGCCTGTTCGGTCTGCGCGTCCGTCATGATGTCTGTCCTCCGGTTCGAGCCAGGTCGTTCTCGTCGTCGACTATTCGAACAACGGCGTCCTTGAAAGCCATCCATCCCAGCAACGCGCACTTCACGCGCGCCGGGTACTTCGACACACCGCTGAAGGCGATGCCGTCGCCGAGGACGTCCTCGTCGCCCTCGACGGTGCCGCGGCTGCTGACCATCTCGTTGAACGCGTCGACGGTGCGCAACGCCTCGTCGAGCGGCATGCCCACGATCTGGTCGAACAGCACCGACGTCGACGCCTGGCTGATCGAGCAACCCTGGCCGTCGTACGAGATGTCGGCGACTACCGGCCGGCCGTCCTCGCCCTCGGTGAGGTGCGCGCGCAACGTGATCTCGTCGCCGCACGTCGGGTTGACGTGATGCACCTCGGCACCGAACGGATCACGCAGGCCGCGCCCGTGCGGGTGCTTGTAGTGGTCCAGGATCACTTCCTGGTACATCTGCTCGAGGCGCACTCTCAGTTACCTCCGCTGACGCCGAAGAAGTCCTGTGCCCGCCGGATCCCGGCGATCAACGCGTCGACCTCGTCGAGGGTGTTGTACACCGCGAAGGACGCTCGAGCGGTGGCGGCGATGCCGAACCGCTGGTGCATCGGCCATGCGCAATGGTGTCCCACCCGCACGGCCACGCCGTCGTCGTCGAGGACCTGACCCAGATCGTGGGCATGGATCCCGTCGACGAGGAACGAGACGGCCGAACCGCGATCGATTCCGTCGGTGGGGCCGACGATCCGGACGCCGTCGATGCCGGCGAGGCCCTCGAGCGCCGCCGTCACCAGCAGGTGTTCGTGCGCTGCAACGGCATCCATGCCGATGTTCTCGAGGTACTTCACGGCGGCGCCGAGCCCGACCACCTGCGACGTCATCGGCACGCCGGCCTCGAAGCGCTGCGGCGGCGGCGCGTAGGTGCTGACCTCCATCGTGACGGTCTCGATCATCGAACCGCCCGTGATGAAGGGCGGCATCGACGCCAGCAGTTCGCGGCGGCCGTAGAGCACCCCGACACCGGACGGGCCGAGCATCTTGTGCCCGGAGAACGCCGCGAAATCGACGTCGAGGGAACGGAAGTCGACCGCGAGGTGCGGCACCGACTGGCACGCGTCGAGCACGGTCACCGCACCGACGGCCCGCGCCCGGCGGACCAGTTCGGCCACCGGCGAGATCGCGCCCGTCACGTTCGACTGGTGCGTGAACGCGACGACCTTCACCTTGTCGGTCAGCTCGAGCGAATCGAGGTCGATCCGGCCGTCGTCGGTGATGCCGTACCAGCGCAGCGTGGCGCCTGTGCGCCGCGCAAGCTCCTGCCACGGAACGAGATTCGCGTGGTGCTCGAGTTCGGTGACCACGATCTCGTCGCCGGGCCCGACCACCTTGTCGAAGCGGTCGTCACCGAACACGTACGCGACCAGGTTGAGTGACTCGGTGGCGTTCTTGGTGAACACCAGCTCGTCGGAATCGACGCCGACGAACGAGGCGATCGCGGCACGGGCACCCTCGTACGCGTCGGTGGCCTCCTCGGCCAGCTGATGCGCACCGCGGTGCACCGCCGCGTTGCACGTGGTCAGGAACTCCCGCTCGGCGTCGAGCACCTGCACCGGACGCTGCGAGGTGGCACCGGAATCCAGGTACACCAAGGGCTTTCCGTCACGCACGGTCCGCCCCAGGATCGGGAAGTCCTCCCGGATCCTGGTGACGTCCAGCGCAGCCGCCGTGGTGGTCATCGCGGACTACGCTCCCGCCCCGGCCTGGGTGAAGCGCACGTAGCCGTTGGTCTCGAGCTCGTCGGCGAGCTCGGGTCCACCCGACTCGACGATCTGGCCGTTCACGAACACGTGCACGAACTCCGGCTCGATGTAGCGCAGGATCCGGGTGTAGTGCGTGATCAGCAGGATTCCGCCGTTCTCACGCTCCTTGAAACGGTTGACGCCCTCGGACACGACGCGCAGCGCGTCGACGTCCAGGCCCGAGTCGGTCTCGTCGAGGATCGCGATCTTCGGCTTGAGCAGGCCCAGCTGCAGGATCTCGTGGCGCTTCTTCTCGCCGCCCGAGAAGCCCTCGTTGACGCTGCGCTCACCGAAGGTCGGATCGATCTCGAGCTCGCTCATCGCCTCCTTGACCTCCTTGACCCAGTGCCGCAGCTTCGGGGCCTCGCCGCGGACCGAGGTAGCGGCGGTGCGCAGGAAGTTCGACATCGAGACGCCGGGCACCTCGACCGGGTACTGCATCGCGAGGAACAGGCCCGCACGGGCGCGCTCGTCGACACTCATCTCCAGGACGTTCTCGCCGTCGAGGGTGATGGTGCCCGAGGTCACCTCGTACTTGGGGTGACCGGCGATCGCGTACGACAGCGTCGACTTGCCCGAACCGTTGGGGCCCATGATGGCGTGGGTCTCGCCCGAACGGACGGTGAGGTTCACACCCTTGAGGATGTTGATCGGCTCGGCGTTCTCGTCCGAGTTGGCGACGTTGACGTGCAGGTCGCGGATTTCAAGCGTAGACATTCGATTTCCTATGCGGGTATCGGCGAAGTATCTGTGTAAGGGCGGCGAACCGGATCAGGCGCCGACCGCGGCCAGCTCGGCCTCGACAGCGGCCTCGAGACGCTCCCGCACCTCGGGGACGGCGATGCGATTGATGATCTCGTGGAAGAAGCCACGCACGACCAGCCGCCGGGCCTGGTCCTCGGGGATCCCCCGGGCCCGCAGGTAGAACAGCTGCTCGTCGTCGAAACGTCCCGTGGCGCTGGCGTGTCCGGCGCCGACGATCTCGCCGGTCTCGATCTCGAGGTTCGGCACCGAATCGGCGCGCGCGCCGTCGGTGAGCACGAGATTGCGGTTGAGCTCGAACGTATCGGTGCCCTCCGCCTCGGCGCGGATCAGCACGTCGCCGATCCACACGGTGTGCGCGTCCGGCTTGCCCGACTCCGGATCACCTTGCAGCGCACCCTTGTACACGACGTTGGACTTGCAGTGCGGCTGCGAGTGGTCCACGAGCAGCCGGTGTTCGAAGTGCTGGCCGGCATCGGCGAAGTAGAGGCCGAGCATCTCGGCGTCGCCACCGGGCGCGGCGTACTTGACCGTCGGGGTGATGCGAACGAGGTCGCCGCCGAGGCTCACCGACGTGTGCCGCAGCACCGAGTCACGACCGAGCCGAGCGTGGTGCGCGGCGGTGTGGACGGCGTCGTCGGCCCAGTCCTGCACCGCGACGACGGTCAGCGACGCGCTGTCGCCGATCACGAACTCCACGTTCTCCGCGTAGGTGCCGCTGCCCTTCTGGTCGAGGACGATCGTGGCCTTCGCGAACTCCTCGAGCCGGATCTGCAGGTGCCCGAACGCGACCTCGCCCTCGCCCGGTCCGGTGACCTCGATGTGGACCGGAGCGGCCACCTCGGTCTCCCGACCGACGGTCACCACGGTGGCAGACTCGAACGACGAGTACGCCTGCGCGGCAACCCGGTCGAACGGAACGCCACCCTGCCCGAGGCGGGCGTCGTCACGGCCGACGGTCTCGACCTGGACGTCGCCGTGGACCGCGACGACCGCCGGGGCCGTCGCGACGGCGCTGCCGTCGTGCAGCCCGCGCAGCCGGCGCAGCGGCGTGAAGCGCCACGCCTCGTCCCGGCCGGCGGGCACCTCGAACGCGTTGACGTCGAACGAGGTGAAGACCTCACCCTTGTTGGTCGCGGGGGCGACGTTCTCGCCGGCCGCCGCGCCCTGTACTCCCGTCACGGGGGTGCTCACTAGCCCACCGCCCCTTCCATCTGCAGTTCGATCAGGCGGTTGAGCTCGAGGGCATACTCCATCGGCAGCTCCTTGGCGATGGGCTCGACGAACCCGCGCACCACCATGGCCATGGCCTCGTCCTCGGTCAGACCGCGGCTCATGAGGTAGAACAACTGGTCGTCGCTGACCTTCGAGACCGTGGCCTCGTGACCCATCGTCACGTCGTCCTCGCGGACGTCGACGTACGGGTAGGTGTCCGAGCGGCTGATCTGGTCGACCAGCAGGGCGTCACACTTGACGGTCGCCTTCGACCCGTGGGCGCCCTTGTTGACCTGGACCAGACCGCGGTAAGACGCGCGCCCGCCGCCGCGGGCCACCGACTTCGACACGATGGTCGACGACGTGTGCGGCGCCAGGTGCAGCATCTTCGCGCCCGTGTCCTGGTGCTGACCCTCGCCGGCGAACGCGACGGAGAGGACCTCGCCGCGGGCGTGCTCGCCCATCATCCACACGGCCGGGTACTTCATCGTGACCTTGGAGCCGATGTTGCCGTCGATCCACTCCATCGAGCCGCCCGCCTCGACCCTGGTGCGCTTGGTCACCAGGTTGTAGACGTTGTTCGACCAGTTCTGGATCGTCGTGTAGCGGCAGTGGCCGCCCTTCTTGACGATGATCTCGACCACCGCGGAGTGCAGCGAGTCGGACTTGTAGATCGGGGCCGTGCAGCCCTCGACGTAGTGCACCGAAGCGCCCTCGTCGACGATGATGAGCGTCCGCTCGAACTGACCCATGTTCTCGGTGTTGATCCGGAAGTAGGCCTGGAGCGGAATGTCGACGTGCACGCCCGGCGGCACGTAGATGAACGATCCACCGGACCACACCGCGGTGTTCAGCGCGGAGAACTTGTTGTCGCCAGCCGGGATGACCGTGCCGAAGTACTCACGGAACAGTTCCGGGTGCTCACGCAGACCGGAGTCGGTGTCGAGGAAGATGACGCCCTGTGCCTCGAGATCCTCACGGATCTGGTGGTACACGACCTCGGACTCGTACTGCGCTGCGACACCGGCGATCAGGCGCTGCTTCTCCGCCTCCGGGATGCCCAGCTTGTCGTACGTGTTCTTGATGTCCTCGGGCAGGTCTTCCCAGCTCTCGGCCTGCTTCTCCGTGGACCGCACGAAGTACTTGATGTTGTCGAAATCGATGCCGTCGAGATTCGAGCCCCAGTGCGGCATCGGCTTCTTGTCGAAGGTGCGCAGCGCCTTGAGCCGGATGTCGAGCATCCAGTCGGGTTCGTTCTTCTTTGCGGAGATGTCCCGCACGACGTCCTCGGACAGACCTCGCTGCGCACTGGCACCGGCGACGTCGGCGTCCGCCCAGCCGTACTCGTAGTTGCCCAGCGAGGCGATCGTCTCTTCTTGAGACAGGGGCGCCTCGGGTGTCACCTGGTCTGGTGTGACGGTCATGCGAGCTCCTTCCGGAGTCTTGTTACGTACCGGTGTGAGCTGTCCACCGGAGAGAACATCTATGAGGTCTTTCGGGGTAATGCGAGAGGAACGTGGGTGGTGCAGGCGCAGTCGCCGTTCGCGATGGTCGCCAACTGCTGGACGTGGGTGCCGAGCAGTTCCGCGAACGCGGCCCGCTCCGCCTCGCAGAGTTCGGGGAACTCCTCCGCGACGTGCGAGATCGGGCAGTGGTGCTGACAGATCTGCACACCGTTGCCGACCGGACGGATCGACGCGGCGAAACCGGCCGAGGTGAACGCCTCGGCGATTTCCTCCGCCGTCGACTCGACGGCCTCCGGTTCGTCGTCGTCGACCGGAGCGACCGAACCGACGATCGACTGCACCCGGCGACGGGCGAAGTCCTCGATGGCCGCGTCTCCACCGATCTCGCGCAACTGACGCATGGCCGCGCCCGCGAGATCGTCGTACGTGTGGCCGAGCTTTCCGCGGCCCGCCGCCGTGATCTGGAACAGTTTCGCCGGCCGACCGCGACCACGCTGGCGCCAGCTGGCGGCACTGGCTTCCTGCGCCTCCCCCGCCTCGATGAGCACGTCGAGATGGCGTCGGACACCCGCCGCACTGAGGCCGAGTCGCGCGCCGATGTCGGTGGCCGAGATCGGCCCCTCCTCGACGAGCAACTGCACCACCGCGGCGCGAGTGTGTCCCTCGTGCGCGCCGGCCACGGGCAGCGCCGCGCCCGTGGACGTCTGAGCAGGCACGTGACCTACCCTTTCCCCACTCGCGCGTCGAGCCGCTTCCGATTTCACAACACCAGTGTGACGGAATTAAGCGCATCGGTCCACGAAGGGTTACCTGCGTGATCTGGGACACACCCGATTCGGGGCCGGCCCGCGCGACCCCGGCCGGGACACCTCGTTCGCACCGCTACGCTGCACCGTGTGCCGCAGACCGAGATGGAACACGAGTCGGAAGCCCCGGCCCCGTCTCGGGCCGAGAAGGTGACCGCCTTCGCCAAGCGTGCGCTCGGCGTCGACGGCCGCTCCCACCGACCCTCCGTGTCGGACCGCCTGCACGGCGACGAACCGGAGGCGCCCGGACTCGACGGGCACGAGACGCGGCAGCTTCATCGGATTCGCCTCTTCGGCGCGACCGGCGCCGTCCTCATGGCGGTCGGCGCCCTCGGCGCCGGCGCGCAGCCCGTCCTGCAGAACCCGGTCCAGGGGCTGCGCATCCTCGGACTTCCCGCCCGCATGCCCAGCGCGACGCTGAGCATGGCGATGACCGGCACGGTGATGGTCGTGTTGGCCTGGCTGCTGCTGGGGCGGTTCGCGGTCGGCAGCATGCGGGGCGGACGCGCGATCCGCCAGCTCAGTCGGTCCCAACTCGATCGGACGCTGCTCCTGTGGGTGATCCCGCTCACGGTGGCGCCGCCGATGTTCAGCCGGGACGTCTACTCCTACCTCGCCCAGAGCGAGATCACGGCCCGCGGACTGGACCCGTACGAGATCGGTCCGGCCGGCGCACTGGGCGTCGACCACGTCCTCACCCGCACGGTGCCCAACATCTGGCGGGACACCCCCGCGCCGTACGGCCCGCTGTTCCTCTGGATGGGCCGCGGGATCACCTGGCTCACCGGCGACAACATCGTGGCGGGCATCTTCCTGCACCGCCTCCTGGCCCTTGCCGGCGTCGCGATGATCGTGTGGGCGCTGCCCCGGCTCGCCCGGCGCTGCGGGGTGTCGAGCGTGAGTGCCCTCTGGCTCGGCGCCGCGAACCCGCTCGTGCTGTTCCACCTGGTCGCCGGGATCCACAACGAAGCGCTGATGATCGGCCTCATGCTCGCCGGCGTGGAACTCGCGTTGCGCGCCGTCGAGGGCAAGGATCCGATCCGCGGGCGCGCGCTCGTGCTGCTGCTGGCGGGTGCGACGCTGATCGCGCTGTCGTCGACGATCAAGATTCCGTCCCTGCTCGCGCTCGGGTTCGTGGGGATGGCGCTCGCCCGCAGGTGGGGCTCGAACACGAAGGCACTCGCGTCCGCCGCCGCACTGCTGGGTGTGGTCGCGATTGCGGTGACCGTCTTCGTCAGTGTCGCCAGCGGGCTCGGCATGGGCTGGACCCAGACCCTGGGTACGGCGACCGAGGTGCGCAGTTGGATGTCCATCCCGACCCTGCTGGGGCTCGGGACCGGGCTCGTCGGCGTCCTGCTGGGACTCGGCGACCACACCACCGCAGTGCTGAGCCTGACCCGCCCGATCGCGTCGCTGGTCGCGGCATTCATCACGCTGCGCATGCTGGTCGCCGTGCTCGTCGGCCGCATCCACCCGGTGGGCGCGCTGGGCGTCTCGCTCGGAGCGATCGTGTTGCTGTTCCCGGTGGTCCAGCCGTGGTACCTGCTCTGGGCGGTGATCCCGCTGGCCGCATGGGCGACCCGGCCGGTGTTCCGAGTCCCGACCATCGCCTTCTCGTCGGTCGTCGGCGTGATCCTGATGCCCAACGGCGCCGAGTATCAGCCGTTCATGATCGTGCAGGCCGCGGTGGCGACGACCCTCACCTGCCTGACCGTCATCATCCTCACCCGGAACCTGCTGCCGTGGCGGGCGCAGCAGACCACCGCACCGGTCTGATCGGGCCGGGGCTTAGGCTGGATCCTCGTGATTGGCAGAACGTCGGCGACGACGTTGAAGAAGGGTGAGCCCGCGGTGCGGCTCGAGGGCGTCGTCAAGACGTTCGGCGAGGTACGGGCCGTCGACGGGTTGGAACTCCGGGTCGAGCGGGCCCAGGTGCTCGCTCTCCTCGGCCCGAACGGTGCGGGCAAGACCACCACCGTCGAGATGTGTGAGGGCTTCGTCGCACCCGACGCCGGTTCGGTGCGGGTGCTGGGACTCGACCCGATCGCCGACTCGGCGGCCCTCCGGCCACGCATCGGTGTGATGCTGCAGGGCGGCGGCGCATATCCGGGTTCCAAGGCGGGCGAAATGCTCGACCTGGTCGCGTCGTACTCGGCGAATCCACTCGATCCCGAGTGGCTGCTGCGCAGCCTCGGCCTGCAGGACGCCCGCCGTACCCCGTACCGCCGCCTGTCCGGCGGACAGCAGCAGCGACTGTCGCTGGCGTGCGCTCTCGTCGGACGCCCCGAACTGGTCTTCCTCGACGAGCCGACCGCCGGGCTGGACGCGCAGGCGCGCCTGCTGGTCTGGGAGCTCGTCGACGCGCTGCGCCGGGACGGTGTCAGTGTGCTGCTGACCACGCACCTGATGGACGAGGCCGAGGAGCTGGCCGACGAACTCGTCATCATCGACCACGGCAGGATCGTCGCGTCGGGCACCCCGTCCGAGGTGACCCGAACCGGGGCGGAGGGTCTGCTGAGCCTCGTCGCCCCGCCCGGGCTCGATCTGACGCCGCTGCAGGCGGTACTGCCCGCCGACTTCCAGGCGCAGGAGGTCTCCCCCGGCGACTACGTCGTGCGCGGCGCGATCGATCCGCACATCGTCGCGGCGGTCACGTCGTGGTGCGCGGGTCAGGACGCCCTCGCCACGGAGATCCGGGTCGACCAGCGCCGGCTCGAGGACGTCTTCCTCGAACTCACGGGACGGGATCTGAGGGGATGAGCGTGACGAACCACGAACGTTTGGCCGACAACCGTTTCGCCGCCGGCACGTTCGCCCCGAATCCGCAGCCGGCGCCTCCCGCTCGGATGCTGGCCTCGCAGACCAAGCTGGAGCTGACGCTGCTGCTCCGCAACGGCGAGCAGCTGCTCATCACGATGTTGATCCCCATCACGCTGCTGATCGGCCTCACGCTGCTGCCGATCGGCGACTTCGGGACCGATCGGGTAGACACGATCGTTCCGGCGGTGATGATGGTGGCGATCATGTCGACCGCGTTCACCGGACAGGCCATCGCCGTCGGCTTCGACCGGCGGTACGGGGCGCTCAAACGCCTGGGCGCGACCCCGTTGCCCAAGTGGGGCATCATCGCCGGTAAGAGCGCCGCGGTGGTGATCGTCGTTGCGATGCAGACGCTGATCCTCGGCGCGATCGGCTTCGCGCTCGGCTGGCGGCCGAGCGTGCTCGGCCTGGCCCTCGGCGCCGTCGTGATCGCGCTCGGCACCGTCACGTTCGCGTGCATGGGTCTGCTGCTCGGCGGCTCACTGCGGGCCGAGATCGTCCTCGCGCTCGCGAACATCCTGTGGTTCGCGATGGCGGGCATCGGCAGCGTGATCTTCGCGGACCAGATCAACGACGGCGTCCGGATCGCCGCCCAGATCGTCCCCTCCGGCGCGCTGGCTCAAGCCCTCGAGGACGCCACCGGCGGGACCGTCAACTTCGCTTGTGTGGCCATCCTCGCGGCATGGGCCGCAGTGACCGGTTTCGTCGCGACCAGGACGTTCAAGTTCGTCTGACACGAGTATTCGTGCATTCGGCGCGTGTCCGGCGAAATACTTCCCGGAACCGACCGGCCGGATCGACAATGACCGGCGTGACCGATTCCCTGATGACCGGACTCCGCCGAACCTCCGTCGCGGCGTGCGGCGCACTCGCCCTCGCCCTGGCACCGCTGACGGCCGACGCGGCCCCCGTGTGGGGCCCGCTCGCTTCCCCGAACCCGCACCTCGGCCCCGACGGGACGTCGACCATGCACGGCGACGCGGGCTCCTCGGACGCAACCCGCCTCGCCGGCCCGGGAACGGGGGACGTCTCGATCGCGCAGTACCCGCTGGCGTCGGCCTGCCCGACGCTGCTGCAGGGTTCCGACGGTCTGGTCGTGGCGCTGTGCACGACGATGATCGGGCAGAACCCCACAGTCCACCTGATCGACCCGGAGGCGCCGACATTCCCGGTCGGCGGCTCACTCGCCCAACTGCAGCTCGCCAAGGGCAGCCTGCTCGGCGGGGTGTACGCGTACCTCGACTCCGACGATCGTCTCGTCGTCGTCGACGGCACCCGGCACCTGTTGCGCATCGGGCACGAGCAGGTGAACGGCACGTGGCAGCTCGCCGTCGACACCAGCGTCGATCTGACCACTGCAATCCCGGACGGTGACAACGTCACGGGTCTCGCACCGGACTGGGCGGGCAACGTGTGGTTCGCGACCGGCGGCGGGATCGTCGGCACCGTCGACGCCCAGGGCGCCGCCCGCACGATTGCACTGCCGGACGGCGAGCAGGTGCAGAACAGCATCTCGACCTCGGAGTACGGCACCGCGGTGGCGACCACCCACGCCACCTATCAGCTCAGCGCGGGACCGGACGCCCAGCCCGCGATCGACTGGCGGCGGGAGTACGACCGAGGATCGGCACGCAAGCCCGGGCAGCTCAGCTGGGGCACCGGTTCCACGCCCACCTACTTCGGTCCGGTGACCGGCTCCGAGTACCTGACGATCGTCGACAACGCCGACGGCCAGGTCAACCTGCTGGTGTACCGTTCGGCGTCCGGCGAGGAGGTCTGCAAGGAACCGGTACTGCCTCCAGGTGACGGCGGCAGCCTGTCGGGCAGCAGCGACAGCTCCGGCGGTTCGGGCGGCAGCCTGTCCGGCAGCGTGAGTGGCAGTGTCGGGTCGGGCAGCGGCAGCGAGAACTCCCCCATCGGCGTCGGTAACTCTGTCTTCGTCGCAAGCACCTACGGCTACCCGTACCCGACGGTCCCCGCCGGCGCCGGTGAAGCGGTGCCCGCCTCGGCGCCGTTCCGCGGCGGAATGACCCGGGTGGACGTCGACGCGGACGGCAACGGCTGCGAGACGAAATGGCAGAACCAGGTCCGCAGCTCCGCGGTCCCGCACCTGTCCATCGCCGACGGCAACATCTACACGATGGTCCGCCAGGGCCTCGACACCACGACGCCGCTCGACGGTTTCGCGTACGCCGTCCTCGACCCCGAGACAGGCGCAGTGAAGACCACCAGGACGGTTACCGGCACGCTGCTCGGCGACACGCTGCAGATGTCGGCGCTCATCACCGACGACGGCCGGTACATGCAGGGAACCATCTCCGGCATCGTGTCCGTCGCTCCCGACGCCGGTGGTTCCGGTGGGTCGACCGGATCGTCGGGGTCGTGAGCGCCGTCGAACGTCACACCGACCGAACCGGGGCCAACTACACCTCGTAGTGGATCGCCCTCTACCATCGGGGCGTGCTGTATCGCGGGTTTGTGAACCTGGTCAACCGTCTACCGCTGCCGTCGCTGGCGGTCCAGAAGTGGATCGCGATCGCGGTGATCGTGACGCAGGGCGGAATCGCCGTCACCGGATCGGTGGTCCGGGTCACGGCGTCCGGTCTGGGCTGCACGACGTGGCCGCAGTGCTACCCGGGTAGCTTCGTTCCGACCGGCGACTCCACGGCGCCCTGGATGCACCAGTTCATCGAGTTCGGTAACCGACTGCTCACGTTCCTGGTGGTCGCCACCGCGGCGGCGGTCGTCCTGGCCGTGACCCGTGCCGGACGCCGTCGCGAGGTCCTCACCTACGCGTGGCTGATGCCACTGTCGACCGTGGCCCAGGCCGTCCTCGGCGGCATCACGGTGCTCACCGGCCTCCTCTGGTGGACCGTCGCGCTGCACCTGCTGGTGTCGATGGCGATGGTGTGGCTGTCGGTGATGCTCTACCACAAGATCGACCAGCCGGACGACGGCGTCGAGGTGACCACTCTCCCCAAGCAACTCCGCTGGCTCACGGCGCTGACCGGCGTCGCACTGGCCGGCACGCTCGTCGCGGGCACCATGGTGACCGGCGCCGGGCCGCACGCGGGCGACAAGAACCCGGAACGAACCGTCGAACGTCTCGACCTCGACATCACCAACCTCGTGCACCTGCACGCCGAGTTGCTCGTCGCCTACCTCGCTCTGCTCGTCGGCCTGGGCTTCGCGCTCTACGCCGTCGGTGCGAGCGCCGCCGTGAAGCTGCGGCTGAAGGTGGTCGTCGGGCTCGTCGTCGCGCAGGCGTGTGTCGGGCTGGTGCAGTTCTGGACGCACGTCCCGGCAGCACTGGTGACCATCCACGTCGCGCTCGCGGGTGCCTGCACCGCCGCGACCGCGGCCCTGTACGCGGCCGGCCGGGTCCGCGTGCCGGTCGACGCCCGCACCGACGCCGAGGCGGTCACCTCCGTCTGAGCGGCGGCACCCACCGACGACGAAGGCCGGGACCCTGCATCGCAGGATCCCGGCCTTCTCGGTATGTCAGCGCTCGTTGCGCGCCTTGGGGAAGCGCGTCTGATGGGCCACCCACCCGGCCATCTTCGCGAAGTGGCCCTTACGCGGCGTCACGACGCTCGTCAGCGCACGGTCCCACTCGGAGACGGTGAGCTCGTCGATGGACGCGACAATCGCGTTCGCGATCGCGACGTTGTCGACGACCTCGTCGCCGAGGATGCCGTCGGCGCCGACGAGCGTGATCCGCACGCCCGCCCGACCCACCGGCTGGATGACCGCGCTCGCGGATCCGCCGTGCTCGGAGATGAACTTCCGGATGGCGGCGACCGTGCCCGAGGGCAGGACCGGGGCCGCAGCGGTGCTCTGGGTATCGGTGCTCATGGGGTCAGACTACTGTGCGGTAGCCGCGGAGCCGACACGACCGTCCGCCGACGCGACCGCGAGGTCGGTGTAGAACAAGAACATGCGTGCAATCGTGGTGTCCCGGTTCGGCGGTCCGGAGGTTCTCGTCCCCTCGGAGGTGCCCGATCCGCCGGTCGGCCCGAACGATCTACTGGTGGCCACCGAGGCCGTCGGCGTCAACTTCATCGACACGTACTTCCGCACCGGCACATACGCGCGCGAGGTGCCGTACATCCCCGGCGACGAGGGGTCGGGTGTCGTCCTCGAGGTGGGCTCGCAGGTGTCGGAGTTCGGCGTCGGGGACCGCGTGGCGTGGGCGTCCGCGCCCGGAAGTTACGCCGAGAAGGTCGTCGTCCCGGCCGCCGTCGCAGTGGACGTCCCGGACGCGGTCGCGCCCGAGTCGGCGGCGTCGGCGTTGCTGCAGGGCATGACCGCCCACTACCTGATCGAATCCGCTCATCCCGCCCGGGCCGGCGAGACGGTGCTCGTCCACGCCGGAGCGGGCGGCGTGGGACTGCTGCTGACACAGATGGCGGCCGCGAAGGGCGTCAAGGTCATCTCGACGGTGTCGACGGACGAGAAGGAGGCGCTGGCGCGGGAAGCCGGGGCCTGGCGGGTCCTGCGCTACGACACCGGCCTCGCCGACAAGGTTCGTGAGCTCACCGGCGGCGAGGGCGTGGCCGCGGTGTACGACGGCGTCGGCAAGGACACCTTCGATGCCAGCCTCGACTCGCTCCGCATTCGCGGCACGCTGGTGCTGTTCGGTGCCGCCAGCGGGCCGGTGCCCCCGTTCGACCTCCAGCGCCTGAACTCGGGGGGCTCACTCTTCGTCACCAGGCCGACCCTCGCCCACTACGTGCGCGACCGCGAGGAGCTCACGTGGCGGGCCGGCGCCGTCCTCGACGCGATCGCGGCCGGGACGCTGAAGCTGCGGGTGGGCGGCAGCTACCCGCTCGACCGGGCGGCGGACGCGCACCGGGATCTCGAGGGGCGACGCACCACCGGTTCGATCGTGCTGGTGCCGTAACGCCTGCACGTACGACGAAGGCCCGCTCCGGAGCGCGGGCCTTCGTCGTACGCGTCCGGTCAGAAGAGGCTGCCGATGGTGTCCCAGCCGAGGACCGAGTCGACGGCCAGCCCGCAGCACACCACCGCAAGGTAGTTGTTGGACTGCAGGAACAGCTTGAGTGGCTTGATCGGTGTGCCGCCGCGGACGCTGTTGTACAGCTGGTGCGCGACGAACAGGAACCAGGCACCGGCGAGCAGAGTGACGATCGCGTAGATCCAGCCCGCGGCCGGGACCAGCGCCAGCGACGCGAGCACCGTCGCCCACGTGTAGACGACGATCTGCTTGGTGACGTGGGTTTCGGAGGCGATGACCGGGAGCATGGGCACGCCGGCCGCCTTGTAGTCCTCCTTGTACCGCATCGCGAGTGCCCACGTGTGCGGCGGCGTCCAGAAGAAGATGATCAGGAACAGGACCACCGGCTCCCAGCTGAGTGAGCCGGTGACCGCGGCCCAGCCGACCATGACCGGCATGCAGCCCGCCGCGCCGCCCCAGATCACGTTCTGCCACGTGCGGCGCTTGAGCACCATCGTGTAGACGAGCACGTAGAACGCGATCGTCAGGACGACGAGGAAGCCCGCGAGCAGGTTCGCCCGCCACCACAGCCACACGAAGGAGGCGACGCCCAACGTCATACCGAACACGAACGCGTGCTTGGTCGGGACGGCCTGACGCGCGAGAGGACGCAGCGCAGTGCGCTTCATGACCTTGTCGATGTCGGCGTCCACCACACAGTTCAGCGAGTTGGCGCTCGCGGCACCCATCCAGCCGCCGAACAGCGTGCTCAGGATGAGGACCAGGTCGATGTGCCCGCGATCGGCCAGCAGCATCGCCGGAATGGTCGCGACCAGCAGCAGCTCGATCACGCGCGGCTTCGTCAGCGCGACGTACGCCAGAATCGTCGCCGTCACCCGCCCCCACAGCGTGGTGGTGTCCCGCGCAGCCTTCGCCTCGGATGTGCCGGAGGGGCCGCCGAAGCCGTGTCCGCTCGGCCGATGCCCTGTACGCACGCTTTCTCCTTGCCCCACGCGACTACATCCTCGCTTACTACTTCACTACTACAAACGATGGTAGACGGCGGCTACCCCTGAACCGAATCGACCCGATCGGGGCGGCACACTAGGCTGGAGGCGCACTCGAGGTCCGGCGACGCCCACTGCACCCTCCGGACAACCTCCGGCTCCACGTACAACCATGTCAGGAGACATCTGCCCGTGTCGATCACAGACGAGATCCGCGTCCTCACGCAACCGGTCCACCCCACCGATTGGACCGACCTGGACACCAGAGCCGTCGACACCGCCCGTGTACTCGCCGCGGACGCAGTCCAGAAGGTGGGCAACGGCCACCCCGGCACCGCGATGAGCCTCGCGCCGCTGGCCTACACGCTGTTCCAGCGCGTCATGCGGCACGATCCCGCGGACGCCGACTGGATCGGCCGGGACCGCTTCGTCCTCTCCTGTGGCCACTCGAGCCTGACCCTGTACGTCCAGCTGTACCTCGCCGGCTACGGCCTCGAACTGGAAGATCTCGAGTCGCTGCGCACGTGGGGGTCCAAGACCCCGGGTCACCCTGAGCACGGCCACACCCGCGGTGTCGAGATCACCACCGGTCCCCTCGGGCAGGGTCTGGCGTCGGCCGTCGGCATGGCGATGGCCGCTCGTCGGGAGCGCGGCCTGTTCGATCCCGAGGCGGCGCCGGGCGAGAGCCCCTTCGACCATCACATCTACGTCGTCGCGTCCGACGGCGACATCGAGGAGGGTGTGACGTCGGAGGCGTCCTCGATCGCCGGGGTGCAGCAGCTGGGCAATCTGACGGTGATCTACGACGACAACAAGATCTCGATCGAGGACGACACGGCGATCGCGCTGTCCGAGGACACCGCGGCTCGCTACGAGTCCTACGGCTGGCACGTCCAGGTCGTCGAAGGCGGCGAGAACGTCGTGGCCATCGAGCAGGCGCTCGAGAAGGCCCGCGAGGTCACCGACCGGCCGTCGCTGGTCCTGCTGCGCACGATCATCGGATACCCGGCGCCGACCAAGATGAACACCGGCGCCGCGCACGGCGCCGCTCTGGGCCCCGACGAGGTCGCCGCGGTCAAGAAGGCACTCGGGTTCGATCCCGAGCGGACTTTCGAGGTGGCGCCCGAGGTCATCGCGCACACTCGCAAGGTCGTCGATCGCGGCGTGCAGGCGCACAAGGAGTGGCAGGCGCTGTACGACGAGTGGGTCCAGCGCGCGCCCGAGGGCAAGAAGCTCCTCGACCGTCTGACCGGCCGCGACCTGCCCGCCGACTGGGCCGACGTTCTCCCCACGTGGGAGCCGGACGCCAAGGGCCTGGCCACCCGCAAGGCGTCCGCCGCGGTGCTCAACGCCGTCGGTCCGGTCCTGCCCGAGCTGTGGGGCGGCTCGGCGGACCTCGCGGAGAGCAACAACACCACGATCAAGGGCTCCGATTCGTTCGGTCCCGAATCCATCTCGACGGACATGTGGAAGGCCCAGCCGTACGGCCGGACCCTGCACTTCGGCGTTCGCGAGCACGCGATGGGCTCGATCCTCAACGGCATCGCCCTGCACGGCCCGACCCGCCCCTACGGCGGCACGTTCCTCGTCTTCAGTGACTACATGCGTCCCGCCGTCCGTCTGGCGGCGATCATGAAGACCCCGGTGGTCTACGTCTGGACGCACGACTCGATCGGTCTCGGCGAGGACGGTCCGACGCATCAGCCGATCGAGCACCTGGCGGCACTACGGGCCATTCCCGGTCTGTACGTCGTCCGCCCCGGCGACGCCAACGAGACCGCCCACGCCTGGCGGGCCGTTCTGGAGAAGGGTTCCGACGAGGCCACCCGCGCTCCGGCCGGTCTGGCCCTGACCCGCCAGGATCTCCCGGTCCTCGAGGGAACCCACTACGAGGGTGTCTCGCGCGGCGGCTACGTGCTGGCCGAGGCCTCGACCGGCACCCCCGAGGTCGTGATCATCGGAACGGGTTCGGAGCTGCAGCTCGCCGTCGCCGCCCGCGAGGCGCTCGAGGCCGAGGGCGTTCCCACTCGCGTCGTGTCGATGCCGTGTGTCGAGTGGTTCGACGCGCAGGACCAGGCGTACCGAGACGGCGTCCTTCCCCCCACGGTCAAGGCGCGGGTCGCGGTCGAGGCCGGTATCGCGATGCCGTGGTACCGCTTCGTCGGAGACGCGGGCGAGATCGTCTCGATCGAGCACTTCGGCGCGTCCGCCGACTACAAGACCCTGTTCCGCGAGTTCGGCATCACCGCCGAGGCCGTCACCGCCGCTGCGCAGCGCTCGCTCGCTCGAGTGAAGGGATGAATCGCACCATGACTCAGAACGCGAATCTGCAGAAGCTGTCCGAGGCCGGCGTCTCGGTGTGGCTCGACGATCTCTCGCGGGACCGTATCCAGTCGGGCAACCTCGCCGAGCTCGTCGCCACCAAGAGCGTCGTCGGCGTCACCACCAACCCGTCGATCTTCCAGGCCGCCCTGAGCAAGGGGCACGTCTACGACGCCCAGGTTCGTGAGCTCGCGGCCCGCGGCGCCGATGTCGAGGACACCATCCGCACGGTGACCACCGACGACGTCCGCGCGGCGTGCGACGTGCTCGTACCGCAGTTCGAGGCCAGCAACGGCAAGGACGGCCGCGTATCGATCGAGGTCGACCCGCGGCTGGCGCACGACGCCGACAAGACCGTCGCGCAGGCGGTCGAGCTGTGGAAGATCGTGGACCGGCCCAACCTGTTCATCAAGATCCCGGCCACGGAGGCCGGGCTGCCCGCGATCACGAAGGTGATCGGCGAGGGCATCAGCGTCAACGTGACGCTGATCTTCTCCGTGGAGCGGTACCGCAAGGTCATGGACGCCTACCTGGCCGGGCTCGAGGCTGCCGTGACCGCAGGTCACGATCTGTCCGAGATCCACTCGGTGGCGTCGTTCTTCGTCTCCCGCGTCGACACCGAGATCGACAAGCGGCTCGACAAGATCGGCACCCCGCAGGCGCTCGAGTTGCGCGGCAAGGCGGGCGTGGCGAACGCGCGCCTCGCGTACGCCGCCTACCAGGAGGTGTTCGAGGTCGACGCCCGCTTCCACGCTCTGCTCGAGCGCGGCGCGCGCCCCCAGCGTGCGCTGTGGGCGTCGACGGGTGTGAAGAATCCCGCGTACCCCGACACCCTCTACGTCACCGAGCTGGTTGCGCCCAACACGGTCAACACCATGCCGGAGAGCACCCTCGACGCGGTCGCGGACCACGGCGTGATCACCGGGGACACCACGTCCGGGACGGCGGTCGCCTCGCAGCAGGTGTTCGACGAGCTCGCGGCCGTCGGCATCGATCTCACCGACGTCTTCCTGGTGCTCGAGAACGAGGGCGTCGAGAAGTTCGAGGTTTCGTGGAACGAGCTGCTCGACGCGACCTCGCAGCAGCTCGCCGCTGCCCGAGAGAGCTGATCAGTGAGCGGACCCGCGGCGGACGATTGGATCAACCCACTCCGGGACAGCAGGGACCGGCGACTGCCTCGCATCGCCGGCCCCTGTGGCCTCGTGATCTTCGGGGTCACAGGCGATTTGGCACGCAAGAAGCTGATGCCCGCGGTGTACGACCTCGCCAACAGAGGGCTTCTGCCGCCCGGGTTCGCTCTCGTCGGGTTCGCCCGGCGCGACTGGGCGGACCAGGATTTCGCGCAGGTGGTGCACGACGCCGTGCGCGAACACTCCCGCACCCCCTTCAGCGAGGACGTGTGGGAGCAGCTCGCGAAGGGCATCCGCTTCGTCCACGGCAGCTTCGACGACGCCGAGGCCTTCACCGAGTTGTCGCACACTCTCGACGCACTGGACCGCGAACGCGGGACACGCGGTAATCACGCGTTCTACCTGTCGATTCCACCGGCCCAGTTCCCGACGGTCTGCGAGCAGTTGTCGCGGTCGGGACTGGCCAAGTCGGCGGACGGCCAGTGGCGGCGCGTGGTGATCGAGAAGCCGTTCGGCCACGACCTCGAGAGCGCTCGTGAACTGAACGCTGTCGTGAACAACGTGTTCCCCGAGGACACCGTGTTCCGGATCGACCACTACCTGGGCAAGGAGACGGTCCAGAACATCCTGGCGCTGCGGTTCGCCAACCAGTTGTTCGACCCGATCTGGAACGCCCACTACGTCGACCACGTGCAGATCACGATGGCCGAGGACATCGGTCTCGGCGGCCGGGCCGGCTACTACGACGGCATCGGTGCGGCCCGCGACGTGATCCAGAACCACCTGCTCCAGTTGCTCGCGTTCACCGCGATGGAGGAGCCGATCAGCTTCGAGCCCGCCGAACTGCAGGCGGAGAAGATCAAGGTGCTGTCGGCGACCCGCCTCGCGGAACCGCTCGACGAGACCACCGCCCGCGGCCAGTACGCCGGCGGTTGGCAGGGCGGCCGCAAGGTCGTCGGACTCCTCGAGGAGGAGGGTTTCGCGAAGGACTCGAAGACGGAGACCTACGCGGCGATCACCCTCGAGGTGGATACCCGCCGCTGGGCGGGCGTGCCGTTCTACCTGCGCACCGGTAAGCGTCTGGGCCGCCGGGTCACCGAGATCGCCGTGGTGTTCAAGCGGGCGCCGCATCTGCCGTTCGACGCCACCATGACCGAGGATCTCGGTCAGAACGCGCTCGTGATCCGGGTCCAGCCCGACGAGGGCGTCACCATGCGGTTCGGTTCCAAGGTGCCCGGGTCGAGCATGGAGGTCCGGGACGTCAACATGGACTTCAGCTACGGGCAGGCGTTCACGGAGTCGTCGCCCGAGGCCTACGAGCGACTGATCCTCGACGTTCTGCTCGGTGAGCCGTCGCTGTTCCCGGTCAATGCCGAGGTGGAGCTGTCCTGGAAGATCCTCGATCCCGTCCTCGAGCACTGGGCGGAGAACGGCAAACCCGAGCCGTACGAGGCAGGAACCTGGGGTCCGCCGTCCGCGCAGGAAATGATGCGCCGCACCGGTCGTGAATGGAGAAGGCCGTGATCATCGAGCTGCCCGGAACCACCACCGGGGCGATCAACAAGAAGCTCGTGGAGCTTCGTGAATCCGGTGGCGCCGTGACGTTGGGCCGGGTCCTGACGCTGGTCGTGTGCACGCGGGACAGCAAGAACTCCGAGGACGTCATCGACGCCGCGAACGAGGCCAGCCGGGAGCACCCGTGTCGCGTCATCGTCGTTGCGCGCGGATCTCGTTCGGAGGAAACACATCTCGACGCCGAGATCCGGGTCGGCGGCGACGCCGGCGCGTCCGAGGTCGTGATCCTGCGCGTGTTCGGCGAGCTCGCCGACCACGAGGCGAGTGTCGTGGTGCCGTTCCTGCTGCCCGACACCCCCGTCGTGGCGTGGTGGCCGGACGACGCCCCCACCGTGCCGGCACTGGATCCGGTAGGACGGTTGGCGATCCGCCGGATCACCGATGCGACCGGTGCGGACGATCCGACCGCGACCATCAAGAGCCGACTCGGCTCGTACACCGCCGGCGACACCGACCTGGCGTGGAGTCGAATCACCTACTGGCGTGCGCTGCTGACGTCGGCGCTGGATCAGCCGCCGCACGAGCAGATCGTGTCCGCGACGGTGTCGGGGCTGGCCACCGAGCCTGCGCTCGACATCCTGGCGGGCTGGCTTGCGGACCGTATCGACGGCCCGGTCCGGAGGCAGACGGGTCCGCTGTTCGTCGAACTGCAGCTCACCAACGACGACCGCATCGCGATCAGCCGTCCGCAGGTCGAGACCACCGCAACCCTGAGCCGCGTCGGGCAGCCGGATGCACTGGTTGCCCTGGCGCGACGCGAGACCCGGGACTGCCTCGCGGAAGAACTGCGTCGTCTCGATCCCGACGAGATCTACGAGGCCGCCCTGACCGGACTGTCGAAGGTGGAATATGTCTGATCCGAACGAGATTCACCGCTTCGCCGACACCGACGCCCTCGTGCGCGCGGCCGCCGAGCGTTTCGTCGATGCAGTGGTCGCGGCCCAACGGACGCGCGGTTCCGCCGCCGTCGTCCTCACCGGCGGCGGTACGGGGATCGCCCTTCTCGAACATGTCCGCGCCAACCCGGGGGCGATCGACTGGGCCGCGCTGGACGTGTTTTTCGGCGACGAGCGATTCCTGCCCACCGGCGATCCGGAGCGTAACGAGGTCCAGGCGCACCGGGCACTGCTCGATCACGTGCCGGTCGATCCGGCGCGCGTGCACGTCATGGCGGCGTCGGACGGCGCGTACAACAGCGATCCGGTCACGGCCGCAGCCGCGTACGGAGAGGTGCTCGAGACGTTCGCCGCCGGCCGCACCGGTCCCCTGTTCGACGTGCACCTGCTCGGCATGGGCGGAGAGGGGCACGTCAATTCGCTGTTCCCCCACACCGACGCGGTTCGTGAGGCGGAACAGTTGGTGGTGGCGGTCACCGATTCCCCCAAGCCGCCCCCGGTGCGGGTGACGCTCACGCTGCCGGCGTTGCAATCTGCGCGCGAAGTGTGGCTGATCGTCTCGGGTGAGGCGAAGGCCGACGCGGTCGCCGCGGCGGTCGGCGGCGCCCGTCCCGACGAGATCCCGGCCGCGGGCGCTCGGGGTATCGAGAAGACCGTGTGGCTGCTCGACGAGGGCGCGGCGAGCGGACTCCCCCGCTCCTGAGCTCACCGGTCACTCCGACTCGTCCTCGAGAGCCGTTCCCGGATTCCACGGCGACGCAAGCTCTCCGGTGTCGGTCACGTTCGCGCGTGGCCGACACCCGGCAGCCAGCAGCGCCCGGCTCCGTGGTCCGCTCACGCCACGCGATCCGAGACGCCGGTACGTCGTCTCCCTCGGCCGTCGCTCCATGTTCCGACTCCCCTCTCGTTCGCCAGACCTCATCCGTTCGATCAGTAGGACGTGGGCGGCGGTCGATCGGTTCCCTGCCCACCGTGGGGACGATTCCGGCGGTAGTCTGCGGCAGTGGACCGTGACGAGTACCTGACGACGCTGGCTGCCGTGCTGGACGCACACACCGATGCCGCTGCCGCGAAACTGTCGGCGATTCTCGATGCGCTGCCGGCGGAGGCGACCGAACTGTGCATCGACGTGTTCCCCGATCAGGACGGTGAGGGCACGTTCGACGTCTGGGTTCGCCTGGAAGGGCCCGACTACTTCACGCTCAACAAGCACATCGACGCCCACCGACACCTTTTCGGCATCGTATACACGGAGGACGGGGTCGAACCCGACGTGCCACTGATGTCCCGCAATGCGCCGTTCGTCGTCGAGGATGCGGTCGTCGATGCCGCCGCGGCGTGGCTGACGGACCTGTGGACACGCGTCGGCGCCTCCCGTTCCTCGGTGCCGTGGCTGATCGACGGCGAAGACGGCAGCGGCACCGTCACACCGCTGGCGTTCGAGCCCACCGGAACCTGACGAGGACCACGCCCGCTCACCCGCGCAGGGCGTCGGACAGGGCCACGGTCGACTCGGCACCCGCCATCGGCAGGGTGTAGTGCGAGACGCCGGCCACCGTCTCGATCCCGGCGTGAGGCAGTCTCTTCCGGACACCCGCCTCCACCTTCCCGATGTCGTGGATCCGGCTGCGCCCGGCGAGCAGCACCGTCGTCGGGCACACCACCCGCTCGAGGTCCCCCGGTCGTGGACGTCCGGGCACGACCGGCCGCGTCGACGGGAAGTGTTCGGCGCCGTAAGCGACGAGATCGAGCCAGTCCCGGTCGATCTCCGATCCTGCTGTCTCCCAGCCGATCAGCGCTCGCTGCCGTGTAGCAGTGGGACGCAACAGCAGGGGCACCGCCCGCAGGAGGTAGTCCGGGCGAAAACCGGCGAAACAGGAGTTCGGGTCGAGCAGGACCAGACGGTCGACCCGTCCGGGGTGCCGCGCCGCGAAGGCGAGGGCAACCATCGCCCCGTACGAATGTCCCACGACGGCCACGGATTCGAGCCCGAGTGCGCCCAGCACATCGCTCAGCCACGACATCAGGTCCTCGACCGAGCGCAGTCGCTCGCCGACGACGCTGCGACCGGGATCGCCGAGGAAGTCGATCGCGTACACGCGGTGCTCGTCGGCGAGTTGGCTCGCGCCGACGAACCACGACGTCGACGTCGCCCCGCCGCCGTGACAGCGAAGTCTTCGGTGGTGCCGCGCCTCATCTCGTCCCCCTCAACCCATTATCTCGATGATCGAGAGACTAGGCTAGCGAGAGAACCACGTCGAGGATCGGAGCCCACGCGCATGACCCACAGTCGGGACGACGACGCAATGGCGCTCGTGCACCGGGTCCGGGCACTCACCGTCGAACTGAACCTCCTGGGCGCAGAGTTCGCGAACCGGAACGACCTGCACACCACCGATCTGCGGGCCCTCATCTGCCTGCTCGACGCCGCGCGTTCCGGCACTCCGTCCACACCCGGATGGCTGGGCGGGCAGTTGTCCCTCAGCTCGGCCTCGACGACCGCACTGATCGACCGACTGGAGACGGCGGGACTTCTCGAGCGGGGCCGCGACACGGCGGATCGCCGGCGGGTCCTGGTGACGGTGACGCCGAAGGCGGAAGAACTCGGGTGGTCCTTCTTCGGCCCGCTGATCGGCCGGGCCGTGGCCGCGATCGAGACGTTCTCGCACGAGGAGCGGGAAACCGTCTCGGCGTTCCTCACCCGGATGCGCGAGGCCGCCGCCGACGCCCGAACCGAGCTCGCACCGGATCGCTGAGGGACGGGGCTGCGCCGCGGACCCGGCGCTACCCGCTGTTGCGCAGCGCCGTCGCGAGCCCGTTCATGGTGAGCTGGATCCCGCGCCGGACATTGTCCGAGTCGTCACCGGCGCGGTAGCGGCGCAACAGCTCCACCTGCAGATGGTTGAGCGGCTCGAGATACGGGAAACGGTTGTGCACCGACCGATCCAGCGCGGGGTTGTCCCACAGCAGGTTGTCGTGACCGGTGACGGCCCGGTACATCGCGAGGGTGCGCGCGTGTTCGGCGGAGATCTTGCCGAACACCTCTTCGCGTAGCTCCGCGTCGGGCACGAGTTCGGAATACCGTGCAGCCAGCCCCATGTCGGACTTCGACAGCACCTGCGCCATGTTCGAGAGCACCGTTCGGAAGAACGGCCACCGCTCGTACAGATCGGTCAGTGTCGCCAGCCGACCCGCGTCGTCGCCGACCCACTTCTCGAACGCCGTTCCGGTGCCGTACCAGCCGGGCAGCATGACCCGCGACTGGCTCCACGACAACACCCACGGGATGGCGCGCAGATCCGAGATCGACTGCGTCTGTTTGCGTGACGCCGGCCTGCTGCCGATGTTGAGTGCGCCGATCTCCGCGACCGGCGTCGACGCCTCGAAGTACTCGACGAACCCCGGGGTGTCGTGCACGAGATCGGCGTACGCGACCCGTGCCAGTTCCGCGAGTTCGTCGAGGACGGCGTACGCCGGCGCGGCGTCGTCGCCCAGGCCCTCGACGTCGAGCAGGGTCGATTCGAGGGTCGCGGACACCAGTGCCTCGAGGTTGCGCCGCGCCAGACGCGGCTCGGCGTACTTCGCGGCGATGATCTCGCCCTGCTCGGTGATCCGGAGCGATCCCTCGACGGCACCGGGAGGCTGCGCGAGGATCGCGTCGTAGCTGGGGCCACCGCCGCGTCCCACGGTGCCGCCGCGACCGTGGAACAGTCGCAGCCTGATTCCCTTCTCGCGGGCCACTCGGACGAGGTCCAGCTCGGCCCGGTACAGCGCCCAGTTCGCGGCGAGGTAGCCGCCGTCCTTGTTGGAGTCGGAGTAGCCGAGCATCACTTCCTGGCTGTCCCCGCGATTGGCGACGAGAGCCCGGTACAGCGGGACATCCAGGGTGGCGGTGAGGGTTTCCGCGCCGTGCCGCAGATCCTCGATCGTCTCGAACAGCGGAACGATCCCCACCGGGCACCGCGGTCCGGCCTCGCCGTCCGGGTCGAACAATCCGACCTCGGCCAGCAGGATCGCCGCCTCGAGCATGTCGCTGACCGACTCGCACATGCTGATGACGTAGTTCGGGATCGCCTCGGGGCCGATCCGGTCCACGGCGTCGGCGGCGGCGCGCAGGATGCCGAGTTCCTTCGTGGTGAGTTCGCTGAACTCGGCGTGCGGGCCGGCGAGAGGACGACGCGTCGCCAGCTCGCGCGTCAGCAACGCGACCCGCTCGTCCTCCGGCAGCGACGCGTAGTCCGGGTGTACGCCGGACCAGGCCAGCAACTCCGCCACCACCGTCTCGTGTACTTCCGAGTTCTGCCGCATGTCGAGACCACACAGGTGGAACCCGAACACTTCCACGGAGTTTCGCAGCTGGGCCAGGCGGTCGTCGGCCACGGTGCCGTCGCCGTGCGAGCGCAGCGACGTGTCGATGATCTCGAGATCCGCGAGCAGCTCGGCGGGGTCGCGGTAGTCCGGAAGCTCTCCGGCGACCGCATGCGCGGCCGGGTGACCGAGGATGCGTGCCGCCGTGCCGGTGAGCCTCGCCCGCAGGCCCCGCACGGCCCGGCGGTACGGCTCGTCCGCCCGGAACGCCGACTCGTCACCGGACTCGTCGGCCAGCCGGTTCAGCTCCGGGGTGACGGTGACCAGCCTCGCCGACATCGACAGCTCCCGCTCGAGGACCTCCAGTTCGGCGAGATGGTGTTCGAGCGCGGTCTCCGATGCGCGGTGGGTGGCACGTGCGACCACGTCGGCGGTGACGTACGGGTTGCCGTCGCGGTCGCCGCCGATCCACGAGCCGGGCCGCAGCATCGGCTCGGTGAGCACTCCCGAATCCGGCCAGCGGCTGCGCAGCGCATCGCGCAGTTCCGCATTGATCCTCGGCACCACCTCGAACAGGGACGCGTCGTAGTACCGCAGTCCCACCTCGATCTCGTCCTGGATCCGCAAGCGCGACAGCCGGATCAGCGCCGTCTGCCACAGGGTGAGGATCTGCCGCCGCAACTGCCGGTCGACGGCGTCTGCCTCGGCGGGATCGACGGACACCCACTCCCGCCTCCGCATCAGTTCCATGATCCGGTTCTGGGTCTCGAAAACCGTCCGTCGGCGCGTTTCGGTGGGATGAGCGGTGATGACTGGTGCGACGAGGGCACCCGCGAGCGCACCCACAGCGATCTCCGGATCCACCGGTGCGGCATCGAGTTTCGCGTAGGTGGCCGCGAGGGTGCTGTCCTGCGGAGGTTCGCCTGCCCGGACGTGGATCGCCCGCCGGCGTTCACGGTGGATGTCCTCGGCGACGTTCGCAAGCAACGCGAAGTGACTGAAGGCACGAATGACAGGGATCGCGTCGGCGGTGTCGACGGTCGAGAAGAGCTCGGCCAGCTCGGCCCGGTCGATCTCCGACCGGCGGACCCGGAACGACTCGACACGGGCTCGTTCGACCAGGTCGAAGACGTCCTCGCCGGCCTGCTCGCGGACGATGTCGCCGAGGATCCCGCCGAGGAGGCGGATGTCGTCACGCAGCGGCTCGGTGGCGGCGCGCGGCGCGGACGTGACGGAAGAGGCTGCAGATGAATCCGAGGTCCCGGTCATCACCCGATTATCGGCCGACGGCCGGTCCCCCGCACAGCAACGACGCGACAGCGTCAGCCCTTCCAGATCACCTTCGACGGGGTCAACCGGACGATGACCCGCGGGGTGTCGGGGGCGTCGTGTTCCCACCGCTGCGCGCCGGTGTACTTCCGGGCCAGCTTGTGGATGAGGGATCCGCCGGGGTCGTCGGCGATCGTGGTGGTGCCGCGGATCTCGACGTAGCTGTACGGGCCACTCGCCGGGTAGACGAGCACCGTCGCACGAGGATCGCGCAGGAGGTTGTCCGTCTTGCGGCGCCCCCGGACAGTGGATATGAGGACGTCGTCACCGTCCCGCTCGAGCCAGACGACGGACAGCTGCGGCTGGCCGCCCGGTTCGACGGTGGCGAGCGTCGCGAACTCCGGCGCATCGATCAGCGCCGCAGCAGCATCGGGGATGGTCGCGGAACTGTGGTACCCCGCCATCGTCAGCTGAACTTGATCTCGAGTCCGATGCCGAGGATCGCGATCAGCCAGATCGCCGCCGTGAAGACCGTCATACGGTCGAGGTTCTTCTCGACGACGCTCGAACCGGCCAGACTCGACTGGACACCGCCACCGAAGAGGCTGGACAGACCGCCGCCCTTACCGCGATGCAGCAGAATCAGGAGAATCAGCAGCAGGCTGGTGATGACCAGCAGGATGTCCAGGAACAGTGCCATTTCGGTATTCGCTGCCCTTCACGCACGACGGAATTCGGCCACTAGCGCGCCCAGCTTACCTGGTACTCCCCCGGCGAGCCGCAAGCCCGACATCCGGAGCGCCTCGGCGTCGGCCAGGGGGTGGATGCCGGGCGCCACAGTCCTCCCGCACAGTGAGATGCCCCACTTTTGTGGCACAACGTGCCACACTACCTTCCGTGCTGTCAGCACCCCGACGAGGAAGGCCTCACCATGACGCACCGCTCCACAGCTCTGCGCCGCACCACCCGAGCCGCCACGGCAATCGCCGTGTCCGGCTCGTTCCTGTTCGCCGGAACCGCCGCCGCCGAGGCCGCCGGGTCGGTCGACCTGCCGTCGTTCGGCTCGCTCGGGACGTTCGGCTCGTCGGCTCCGACGACGGTGGAGGCTCCTCGGCTCGCGACCGTCGACAACTTCCGCGACGTCGCGGGCCCCGGCTACGAGACCCCTTTCGGCCACATGCGCACCGGCGTGTTCTATCGCGCGAACGCGATCACGCCCGACGACGCGGACCTCGCCACCCTCAACGGGCTGAAGCTGTCGGCGGTCTACGACCTGCGGACGAACGAGGAAGTGGCGCAGAAGGCCGACCGGCTCCCCGACGGACCCGAGTACGTCCGCATCCCGATTCTGTCCGGCGACCTTGCCGCCGGCGTCGCCCAGTTGCGGACCCCCGACGACGCCCGACGCTTCATGCAGGACATGAACCGCTCGTTCGTCACCGATCCGGCCGCGCGCGCAGGCTTCGCGCAACTGCTCACGGACTTGGCGAACACCGCCGGACCGCAGGTCTACCACTGCACCGCCGGCAAGGACCGGACCGGCTGGACGTCGGCACTACTGCAGAGCATCGCCGGGGTTTCCGGTGCCGACATCATGAGCGACTACCTGCTCACCAACGAGTACACGGCCGCGTCGATGGAACGCACCTACGAGGGCATCAAGGCGAGCCGGGGGCAGGCCGTCGCGGACATCTATCGCCCCCTGCTCGGTGTGGACGCCGGCTATCTGCAGGCGGGCCTCGACGAGCTCGCGGCGAAGTACGGCAGTGTGCAGAACTATTTGCTCGACGGTCTCGACCTGTCGCCGGTGACGATCGCCAAGCTGCGTATCAAGCTGTTCGCCTGACCCCGCAGACGAACAGCGCTGGGCGTGAGCGAATCTCGCGCACGCCCAGCACGGCGCCCAACCAGTGAGTGAGACGTGTCACATCGACCGTCCGTCCACGCGCTACCTTCCGGGCGGAAGCCACCATCGCGGAAGGACTCACTGTGACGAAACCTGTGCACGACAAGCGTTTCCCGCGCACCCGCGCCACGACCACCCTCGCCCTCACAGCCGCACTGCTGCTCGCCGGACCTGTCGTCGCCGAAGCGTCGTCGCTCCCCGGCTTCGGATCGTCGGGATCCGGATCCGCCGCGGTCGATACGCCCGAGACCCCGAGACTGGCGTCGGTGAACAATTTTCGGGACATCGCCGGCACCGGAGCCGGCTACGAAGGTCTCGGCGGCCTGCACGTCAACCGCGGCGTGTTCTATCGCTCGAACACTCTCGCGCCGACGCCTGCAGACCTGCAGACACTCGGTTCGCTCGGACTGACCGCCGTGTACGACCTGCGCACCGACCAGGAGATCGCCGCAAACCCGGACGTGCTCCCGGACGGCGTCCGGTACCAGCAGATCCAGGTCCTGTCGGCCGACCCCAGTGGCGACATCGCCGGGCTGCGCAGCCCCGAGGAGGCCCGCGCCTACGTAGAGGCCGGTTACCGTGACACCGTCACGGACGAGACGTCCCGCCGCGGCTACGCACTGCTACTCACGCAACTTGCGAACACCTCCGGGCCGCAGGTCTTCCACTGCACCGCCGGCAAGGACCGCACCGGTTGGGCCACCGCCCTGCTCCTCGGCATCGCCGGTGTGCCCCGGCAGACGATCGTGGACGATTACCTGCTCTCGAACGAATACTCCGCCGAGACGATCCGGGCCACCCTGGACCGGATCACCGCCACGAAGGGTCCCGAGGCAGCCGAGATCTACCGGCAGCTGATCGGGGTCGACGCCGGCTACCTCGAGGCGTCGTTCGACGAACTCGAACGCACCTACGGCTCGTTCGACCGCTATCTGACGGAGGGACTGGGACTGACGATCGGCACCGTCACCGAACTCCGACTGAAACTGCTCGCCTGACCCTGCACACTGTCGCCCTGATCCACCAAAAGCGCGGGGCGCGTGACCTTTCCGGCCACGCGCCCCGCGCATCGTTCAGGCACTACCCGGTCACGGGAGCGGTCCGCCGGCCGCGATGGCCGACAGGGTCGCGAACTCGTCCGCCTTGAGCGAGGCCCCGCCGACGAGGCCACCGTCGATGTCGGGCTGAGCGATGAGCTCGCCGACGTTCTTGGCGTTGACCGAACCGCCGTAGAGGACCCGCACGGCCTGGGCGATCTCCGCTGACGCCAGCTCGGCGAGCGTGTCACGCACCGCCTTGCAGACTTCCTGCGCGTCGGCAGCCGAGGCCACCTTGCCGGTGCCGATGGCCCAGACGGGTTCGTACGCGACGACGATCTTCGAGATCTCGTCGGGCGACAGACCCGCCAGCGAAGCCTTCAGCTGCGCAACGTTGAACGACACGTGCTCGCCGGCCTCGCGGATGTTCAGGCCCTCACCGATGCAGACGATCGGGGTGATCCCGTATCGCAGCGCGGCCTTGGTCTTGGCGAGGACGGTCTCGTCGGACTCGCCGTGCAGCGTGCGCCGCTCGGAGTGGCCGACGACCACGAACGTGCAGCCCAGCTTGGCCAGCATCGAGCCGCTGATCTCGCCGGTGTACGCACCCGACTCGTGGGCGGAGACGTCCTGGGCACCGTAGGTGAGCAGGAGCTTGTCGCCCTCGACCAGCGTCTGCACGGTGCGGATGTCGGTGAACGGCGGGAGCACGGTCACGTCGACCTTCTCGAAGTACTTCGCGGGCAACGAGAAAGCGATCTTCTGCACCAGAGCGATGGCCTCGAGATGGTTGAGGTTCATCTTCCAGTTGCCGGCGATCAAAGGCTTACGTGCCATGCCTCAGTCCTCCAGCGCTCGGTCTTCGAGGGCACTGATGCCGGGAAGCGTCTTGCCCTCGAGGTACTCGAGGGACGCGCCGCCGCCGGTCGAGATGTGCGAGAAGCCGTCCTCGGGCAGGCCGAGCTGACGCACGGCCGCCGCGGAGTCGCCGCCGCCGACGACGCTGAACGCGCCCTTGCCCGTGGCCTCGATGATCGCTTCGGCGACACCCTTGGTGCCGGCCGCGAACTTCTCGAACTCGAACACGCCCATCGGGCCGTTCCAGAACACCGTCTTGGCACCCGAGAGGATCGCCGCGAAGCGCTCCACCGACTGCGGTCCGATGTCCAGTCCCATCCAGCCGTCCGGGATGTCCAGGACGGAGACCGTCTTCGACTCGGCGTCCGCCGAGAACGAATCGGCGATCACCACGTCCTGCGGGATGTGGATGACGTCCGCGTAGCGCTCGAGCAGGCCCTTGCAGGTCTCGATCATCTCTTCCTGGCACAGCGAGTTGCCGACCGAAACACCCTGTGCGGCAAGGAAGGTGTAGTACATGCCGCCACCGATGACGAGGGTGTCGACCTTGGGTGCCAGCGCCTCGATCACGGCGAGCTTGTCCGACACCTTCGAACCGCCGAGCACGACCGCGTACGGACGCTCGGAGTCCTGCGTGAGCTTCTGCAGGACGTCGACCTCGGCCGCGACCAGGTTGCCCGCGTAGTGGGGCAGCAGTTTGGCAATGTCGTATACCGACGCCTGCTTGCGGTGCACGACACCGAAACCGTCGGAGACGAACGCGCCTTCCCCGTCGACCAGGTCGACGAGCGCCTTCGCGAGCGCCTCGCGCTCGGCGTCGTCCTTGCTGGTCTCACGCGGATCGAAGCGGATGTTCTCGAGCAGGAGGACATCGCCGTCCGTCAGGCCCTCGGACCGCGCGAGCGCATCCTGGCCGACGACGTCACCTGCGAGCTGGACGTTGCGCCCCAGCACCTCACCGAGTTTCGCGGCGACCGGCGCCAGCGACAGCGCGGGGTCGAACTCACCCTTGGGACGGCCCAGGTGCGCCATCACGATCACCTTGGCGCCGGCCTCGGCCAGTGCCGAGATGGTCGGCGCCGAAGCGATGATGCGGCCCGGATCGGTGATGGTTCCGTTGTCCAGCGGGACATTCAGGTCGGAGCGCACCAGCACGGTACGGCCCTCGACACCTTCGTCCAACAGGTCTTGCAGAGTCTTGACAGACATAGTTGTAGTAGTGCTTCCGTTCAGAGTGACTTGGCGACGAGGCCGACGAGATCCGCCAGGCGGTTCGAATAGCCCCACTCGTTGTCGTACCAGGAGACAACCTTGGCCTGATCATCGATGACCTTGGTGAGGCCGGCGTCGAAGATCGAGGAATGGGGGTCGGTGACGATGTCCGACGACACGATGGGTGCCTCGGTGTACTTCAGGATGCCCTTCAGCCGGCCCTCGGCGGCAGACTTCATGGCGGCGTTGATCTCCGCAGTCGTGGCCGGTTTCGACAGGTTGACGGTGAGGTCGGTGACCGAGCCCGTCGGGATCGGCACGCGCAACGCGTATCCGTCCAGCTTGCCCTGCAACTGCGGGAGGACCAGGCCGATGGCCTTGGCGGCACCCGTGCTGGTCGGGACGACGTTCAACGCGGCCGCGCGGGCGCGACGCAGATCTCTGTGTGGGCCGTCCTGCAGATTCTGGTCCTGCGTGTAAGCGTGGACCGTGGTCATCAGACCCTTGACGATTCCGAACTCGTCGTCGAGGACCTTGGCGATCGGGCCGAGGCAGTTGGTGGTGCAGGACGCGTTGGAGATGATGTTCTGGCTGCCGTCGTACTCGTCGTCGTTGACGCCCATGACGATGGTGATGTCCTCGCCCTTTGCGGGCGCGGAGATGACGACCTTCTCGGCACCGGCCTCGAGGTGCCCCTTGGCCTTCTCGGCGTCCGTGAAGATGCCCGTGGACTCGACGACGACGTCGACACCCAGATCGCCCCAGGGAAGTTCGCTGAGCGGACCGCGGTGCGCCAGTGCCTTGATCTTGGTATCGCCGACGACGATGGTGTCGTCGCCCTCGAGCGAGACCCCGTGCGGCAGGCGACCCAGGATCGAGTCGTACTTGAGCAGGTGAGCCAGCGTTGCGTTGTCCGTGAGGTCGTTGACCGCCACGATTTCGATGTCGGTGGTGCCGAGCGCCTTCTGCGCATCGACTGCCCTGAAGAAGTTACGCCCGATACGACCGAAGCCGTTGATGCCTACCCGGACCGTCACAGTTCGCTCCTTTGCTCATCAGTCGGTGCGCATCCCACCCTAGTTGGCGGACGCTGTTCGGCGCGCAACTGTGAGGACATCGGATCGGGCGTAGGACACCGTGGACGGAACGTGACCTCGACGAGACCGTTCCGGGCGCCGTCATGCCTCCTCGAGCAACTCCGGCGTCACGGCGGACTCCGTGTCCGGGAGCCCGAGATCCTTCGCCTTGCGGTCCGCCATCGACAGCAGCCGACGGATGCGGCCCGCCACCGCGTCCTTCGTCATCGGCGGATCCGCAAGTTGGCCGAGTTCCTCGAGCGAGGCCTGCCGATGCTTGGCCCGCAGCGTGCCCGCCGCCGCCAGATGGTCCGGAACGTCCTCCCCGAGGATCTCGAGCGCCCGCTCCACCCGTGCCGCCGCCGCGACCGCCGCTCGCGCCGAGCGGCGCAGGTTGGCGTCGTCGAAGTTCGCGAGGCGGTTGGCCGTTGCGCGCACCTCGCGGCGCATCCGACGTTCCTCCCAGGTCAGGCGCGTGTCCTGCGCGCCCATCCGGGTGAGCAGGGCGCCGATCGCCTCACCGTCGCGGACCACCACCCGGTCGGTGCCGCGCACCTCGCGTGCCTTGGCCGCGATACCCAGGCGCCGGGCGGCGCCGACCAGCGCCAGTGCGGCCTCCGGACCGGGGCAGCTGATCTCGAGCGCCGACGAGCGCCCCGGCTCGGTGAGCGAACCATGAGCCAGGAAGGCGCCGCGCCACGCGGCCTCCGCGTCGCCGACGCTGCCTCCGACCACCTGAGCCGGCAGCCCCCGCACGGGACGCCCGCGCATGTCGAGCAGCCCGGTCCGGCGCGCCAGCGCCTCCCCGTCCTTGGCGACGCGGACCACGTATCGCGAACTCTTGCGCAGCCCGCCGGCACTGAGCACGTGCACGTCCGACTGGTATCCGTACAGGTCGAGGATCTCGCCGCGCAGCCGCCGGGCGGTCGAGCCGAGATCCACCTCGGCCTCCACCACGACGCGGCCGCCGACGATGTGCAGGCCGCCCGCGAATCGGAGCAGCGCCGACACCTCCGCCTTGCGGCAGCTGACCTGCGTGACCGTGAGCCTGCTGAGCTCGTCCTTGACCTCGGCTGTCATCGCCACGAGGCGCTCTCCCTTCCCCCGGCCGTCCGTTCGGTGGCTCGTTCGATGTCGTCGTATCCGGTTGCCGACCCGGCCGGCGCCCGCCGGTCCACGAGGCCCGCCAGCACATCCGCGAGTTTGCCCGCGTGGTGCTTGTGGGTGCCGTCCTCGGCGACGTCCGCGTAGACCACCTCGGCGCCCAGATGTGTCGCGGCGCGGCAGAGATGGTCACGCTCGCGACCCGCCGGGACCGACGCCGAATCGACGACGACGTGGTCGACACGGAATTCGGGCGCGTGTTGGCACAGTACGTGCAGATGACGCTCGGCGGAGAATCCGGCGGTCTCCCCCGGCTCCGGCGCCAGGTTGAGAACGAGCACCTTCCGGGCCGGCGTCCGCAACAACCCGTCGAGAAGCTCGGGAACCAGCACGTGCGGAATGACGCTCGAGAACCAGGATCCGGGTCCGAGAACCGCGAGATCCGCGGCGCCGAGAGCCGCGAGCGCGTCCGGGCACGCCGGAGGGTCGGCCGGCAGCAGACGCACACGGCGCACCTTGCCCGGTGTGGTCGCCACCGCCACCTGACCCCGGATACACCGGCTGACCCGCGGATCCGTCTCCAGACCCACGACGTCGGCCTCGATCTGCAGCGCCTGCGTCGACATCGGCAGCACTCGCCCCTCGACCTGGAGGAGGCGGGCGACGGTGTCGAGCGCGGCGACCGGGTCGCCCAGGACCTCGGTCAACCCCGCGAGGATGAGGTTGCCGACGGAGTGGCCCGCGAGTGCGCCGGACCCTCCGAAGCGGTGCTGCACGGTCTCCGTCCACGACCGGACATCAGGGGTCTGCGCGGCGAGCGCCGCGAGCGCCATCCGCAGATCGCCGGGCGGGATCATGCCGAGCTCGTTGCGCAACCGGCCGGACGAGCCGCCGTCGTCGGCGACGGTGACGACGGCCGTCACGTCGGAGCTGAGCCGACGCGCCGCACTCAGGGTCGCGTACAACCCGTGTCCGCCGCCGAACGCGACGATCCGGGGCGCCCGGGAGTCGGTGGTGGTCGATGCGTCCGTCATTCGCGACCCACATCGCGGTGGACGACCCGGACGGCCAGGCCGTCCTCAGTGCCGAGGCGCGCCGCGAGCGCCTCGGACATCGCGACGCTCCGATGCTTGCCGCCGGTGCAACCGACCGCGATCGTCATGTAGCGCTTTCCCTCCCGGCGGTATCCCGCCGTCGTCAGTTCGAGGAGCCGCCGGAAGGTGTCGAGGTACTCCTCGGCACCGTCACGGGACAGGACGTAGTCCCGTACCGCCTCCTCCAGTCCGGTGTGCGGACGCAGTTCCGGGATCCAGTGCGGATTCGGCAGGAACCGCACGTCGCACACCAGATCGGCGTCCATCGGCAGCCCGTGCTTGAAACCGAAGGACTGCACCGTCACCTGGATCACGCTGCTGGCCTCGCCACCGAACGCGGTCTCGATCTTCTCCCGCAACTCGCGCACGGCGAGGGCGGAGGTGTCGACGACCAGATCCGCGGACGCCCGAACCTGCGCCAGCTTGGCCCGCTCGGCTGCGATTCCCTCGGACAGCGTGCCTTCCTTGCTGTCGCTCTGCAACGGATGGCTGCGACGCACGTGCTCGAATCGGCGGATCAGCACGGGATCGTTGGCCTCGAGGTAGAGCACCCGGATCTGCACCGGCATGGCTTCGAGCGCCGCGACGACCTGCCCCAGGTCACCTGTGAAGGGGCGGCTGCGGACGTCGACGACGACAGCCAGGCGGCGGATCGGTGGATCGGATTCGACGCCGAGTTCGACCATCCGCGTGATCAGTTCGGGCGGAAGATTGTCGACGACATACCAGCCGAGGTCCTCGAGCACCTTCGCCGCGGTGCTCAGCCCTGCCCCGGAAAGACCCGTGACGAGCGCGACCTCCACATCTGCCCCACCGCGTTCCTGCTGGTCGTTCACTCGCGACTGTGTCCTGTTCGTTCCGATGCGCCGATGTCCGTCACATCATCCCCCACCACGTCGCCTCCCGCAGCCACATCTGCGCTGGGTTCGGCCTCGGCCACGGCCGCGGTCCGATCGGATTGCGGTTCGGCGAGCGCCGCGAGCACGGCCTGCGCGGTGGCCACGCCGATGCCGGGTACCGCCGTGATCTCCTCGACCGTCGCCTCGCGCAGCTTGGCCACCGAACCGAAGTGTGTGACGAGCGCGGTCCGCCGCGTCTCGCCGAGACCGCGGACCGAATCGAGCGCCGACGCCGTCATCCGCCGCGACCGCTTGCTGCGGTGGAACGTGATCGCGAAGCGGTGTGCCTCGTCGCGAATTCGCTGCAACAGGTACAGCGACTCGCTGGTGCGGGGCAGGATCACCGGATCTTCCTCCCCCGGCACCCACACCTCCTCGAGGCGTTTGGCCAGCCCGATCACCGCGACGTCGGTGACGCCGAGTTCGTCGAGCACCTCAGCGGCCGCGTTGACCTGCGGGGAGCCGCCGTCGACGACGAACAGGTTCGGCGGATACGCGAACCGGCGTGGCCGTCCCGTCTGCGGATCCAGTGCGGCTTCGGGGGCCTGGTCGCCACCGTCGGCACCGCCGCCGGCCGCGACGTCGCGGTTGTGCCGCAGGAAGCGCCGCCGGGTCACCTCGGCGATGCTGGCCACGTCGTCCGAGCGGCCGTCGCCGGCGGCCTCCCGGATCGCGTAGTGCCGGTAGTCGGACTTGCGCGGCAGACCGTCCTCGAACACCACGAGGGACGCCACGACATCGGTGCCCTGCACGTGGCTGATGTCGACACACTCGATTCGCAGCGGCGCGGAATCGAGATCGAGCGCCTCCTGGATGCCTTGCAGCGCTGCAGATCTCGACGTGAAGTCGCCGGCGCGCCGCAACTTGTGCTGCGCCAGCGCCTCCTTCGCGTTCCGTTCGACGGTCTCCGCGAGCGCCTTCTTGTCGCCGCGTTGCGGCACACGGAGCTTGACCGAACTGCCCCGCAGCCCACCGAGCCACTGCTGCAAGCCCTCGACGTCCCGCGGGAGCGCGGGCACGAGCACCTCCCGTGGAACCGCGTTCGTGGGTTGGTCGGCCGCCGCGCCGCTGTCGGACAGCGCGGCCTGCTCTCCGTAGAACTGGGTGAGGAACTGCTCGACGAGCAGCGCCAGCTCCGACTCCGCCCCGGCGTCGGCCGCGACCGCGTCGCGTTCGATGACGTCGCCGGCCTTCTCGACCACCCAGCCGCGCTGTCCACGCACGCGTCCACCGCGGACGTGGAAGACCTGCACGGCCACCTCGAGTTCGTCGGAGGCGAACGCCACCAGGTCGGCGTCGGTGCCGTCGCCGAGCACGACCGCCTGCTTCTCCAGTGCCTTCTTCAGCGCGCCGACGTCGTCACGCAGGCGCGCCGCCGTCTCGAAGTCGAGGTCCTCGGCCGCCTCCTGCATGCGGGTCTCGAGCTGCCGCACGAGACGGTCCGTGCGGCCCGACAGGAAGTCGCAGAAGTCCTCGACGATCTCCCGGTGCTCGGCCGCACTCACGCGGCCGACGCACGGAGCCGAGCACTTGTCGATGTAACCGAGCAGGCACGGTCTGCCGATCTGGTTGTGCCGCTTGAACACTCCGGCCGAGCACGTGCGCGCCGGGAAGACGCGCAGCAGCAGGTCGAGTGTCTCGCGGATCGCCCACGCGTGCGAGTAGGGCCCGAAATAGCGCACCCCCTTGCGCCGCGGACCGCGGTACACGAACAGCCGCGGGTACTCCTCGTTCAGGGTCACCGCCAGCACCGGGTAGGTCTTGTCGTCGCGGTAACGGACGTTGAACCGCGGATCGAACTCCTTGATCCAGTTGTACTCGAGCTGGAGCGCCTCGACCTCGGTACTGACTACCGTCCACTCGACACTGCCCGCCGTCGTGACCATCTGCCGGGTGCGCGGATGCAGCGACGAGACGTCGGCGAAGTACGAGTTGAGTCGCGACCGCAGACTCTTCGCCTTGCCGACGTAGATCACCCGGCCGTGCGGGTCGCGGAACTTGTAGACACCCGGTGCCACCGGGATGCTTCCCGGCGCGGGTCGATAAGTGGAGGGATCGGGCACGATTCCAGGCTAGTCGGCGGTACCGACGGTATTCACTCGGCGCGCGAGCTCGTGTACTTCGCCTCGAGCTCGCGGAACCGGCGAACGGCCTGCACGGCGTGCTCGCGGTCGTTGGCCTGGATCGCCATGACCGGGACGTACTCGTCGTCGGGCAGCTCGATCCGCGCCCACGAGGCCCCGTCCCGGAAGGACAGTCCCTGGTCGAGATCCCAGTCGACGATGCGCTCACCCAGGATGTTGCGCACAGCGATGCCGCGCGGGCCGACGCGCAGACGCGGCCGGGTGAGCAGAAGCACGCCACCCGCCAGCAGCAGACCGATGCCCGCCATGGCGAACTGGTCCACCAGACGGAAGTACACGCCCGTGGCGGAGGTGCGCAGCAGGATCGCCAAGGTGACGTGCACCAGCACGAGCACTCCGGCCGCGACCATCGCGTAGCGCGCCGACTTCTTGGACCGGACCTCGAACTCCCAGTCACTGTTGGTGCTCATCGCGACGCCGACCCCGTCCGCTTACGTCGCAGCTGCGCCAGGGTGACGGCAGTGTCGATCGCCGCCGCGCACGCCTCGCCGCCCTTGTCCTCCACCGAGCCCGGCAGACCCGAACGGTCCAGTGCCTGCTTCTCGGTGTCAGTGGTGAGTACCCCGTTGCCGACCGGAACGCCCTCGTCGAGCGCGACCCGGGTCAGCCCGGCCGTCACGGCGTCACACACGTACTCGAAATGCGGTGTGCCGCCACGGATCACGACTCCCAACGCCACGACGGCGTCGTGCGACTTCGCCAGTTCCTGCACGACGACCGGCAACTCGATGGCACCGGCGACGCGGACGAGTGTCGGATCCTCGATCTGCGCCTGCTTGGCGACCCGCTTGGCGCCCGCGACGAGCGCCTCACTGATCTCGGGATGCCACTGTCCGGCGACGATCGCCAGCTTCAGATTCTTCGCCATCCCCAGCTGGAGATCGGGGCGTCCCTCGCCGCTCACAGCGCGTCACCGGCCTCGAACTCGTCCAGACCGATCAGGTCGTGGCCCATGCGGTCGCGCTTGGTGCGCAGGTACGTGAGGTTCTCGGCGTTCGCGCGCAGCGGCATCGGGACCCGATCGGTGATCTGGAGTCCGTAACCGTCGAGGCCGACGCGTTTGGCCGGGTTGTTGGTGAGCAGGCGCATCGACTTGATACCGAGATCGACCAGTATCTGCGCACCGATGCCGTAGTCGCGGGCGTCGGCCGGCAGGCCGAGCTGCAGGTTGGCGTCGACCGTGTCGGAACCCGCGTCCTGCAGCTGGTAGGCCTGCAACTTGTGCATCAGACCGATGCCGCGGCCCTCGTGGCCCCGCATGTACAGGACGACGCCGCGGCCCTCCTGCGCGATCATGTCGAGCGCGGCGTCGAGTTGCGGGCCGCAGTCGCAGCGCAGCGAACCGAACACATCGCCGGTCAGGCACTCCGAGTGCACGCGGACCAGGACGTCGCTACCGTCACCCTCGGCGATGTCGCCGCGCACGAGCGCGACGTGCTCCACCTCGTCGTAGATGCTCTTGTACCCCACGGCGGTGAAGTCGCCGTGCCGGGTGGGGATCCGCGCCTCGGCGACGCGGACGACGTGCTTCTCGTGCTTGCGACGCCACGCGATGAGGTCTGCGATCGAGATCAGGGCCAGGTCGTGGTCGTCGGCGAACACCCGCAGCTCGTCGACCTTGGCCATGTGGCCTTCGTCCTTCTGGCTGACGATCTCGCAGATCACGCCCGCCGGACGCAGATCCGCCATCCGGGCGAGGTCGACGGCCGCCTCGGTGTGACCGGGACGACGCAGGACGCCGCCCTCCTTCGCGCGCAGCGGGACGACGTGGCCCGGGCGGGTGAAGTCGTTGGCGCCGGTCGTCGGGTCGGCCAGCAGGCGCATCGTCGCCGCGCGGTCGGATGCCGAGATGCCGGTACCGATGCCCTCGCGCGCATCGACGGTCACGGTGTACGCGGTGCCGTGCTTGTCCTGGTTGGTCGCGTACATGGGCGGGAGCCCCAGCCGGTCGCAGTCCTCGCCGTCGAGCGGGACACACAGGTAGCCCGACGTGTAGCGCACCATGAACGCCACGAGTTCGGGGGTGGCCTTCTCGGCCGCGAAGATGAGGTCGCCCTCGTTCTCGCGGTCCTCGTCGTCGACGACCACAACCGCCTTGCCTGCGGCGATGTCTGCGACTGCGCGCTCGATGCTGTCGAACCTGGTCACGTGCTTGGGCTCCAAAATCTTGAACTGGCGTGCTCGAGTATGTCCCGGCGCATCGCTTCAGATGCACCTCAACAGTACGACCTCGCGTGACGAGGTCGTTATTCCGGCTAGCGGCCCGCGGCCGTGTGCAGGCGTTCGACGTACTTGGCGATGACGTCGACTTCCAGATTGACCGGCGTGCCGGGCTCGGCAGCGCCGAGCGTGGTCAGTCCCAGCGTCGTCGGGATCAGCGAGATCTCGAAGTACTCGTCGCCCGGCTCCCCGCCGAGCGCGGACACCGTCAACGAGACGCCGTCGACGGTGATCGAGCCCTTCTCCACGACGTACCGGGAAATACTCGACGGCAGCGAGATCCGCACCACGGTCCAGTTCTCGGACGGGCTACGGCTGATGACCTCACCGGTGCCGTCGACATGGCCCTGCACGATGTGACCGCCGAGCCGGCTGTTGACCGCGGCGGCGCGCTCGAGGTTGACCCGACTTCCGATCCCCAAGGAGCCGAGACTGGAACGGACCAGCGTCTCCCGCATGACGTCCGCGGTGAACGCCTCGCCGTCGAGCACGTCGACCACCGTCAGGCACACACCGTTGACGGCGATCGAGTCACCGTGGCCGGCGTCCGAGGTGACCAGCGGTCCCTTGACGGTGAAGCGGGCCGCGTCGGCCAGGTCTTCCTTGGCGACGATCTCGCCGAGTTCCTCGACGATTCCCGTGAACATGTCTTCGCTCACTCCTTGGATCGATAACTACTGAGCCCGAGGGATCAGGTTCAGCAACAGGTCGTCGCCGAGGACCTCGACGTTCTCCCGACGAAACCGTAGCGCCTCGGTGATGGTGGACACTCCAGCGTCTTCCACTGCGTGGGACCCGGCACCCAGTACCACCGGCGCGATGTAGGCCTGGACGCGATCGACCGCGCCGGCCGCGAGGAAGGCGCCCGCGAGACGCGGGCCCCCCTCGACCAGGACATCGTCCTGATCGGCGAGCGCAGAGAGGATCTCGCCGACGTCGTGCGTGCGCAGTACCAGGGTGGGCGCCGCATCGTCGAGGACCCTCGCGGTGGATGGGACGGGCCGGTTGCCGACGACCACGCGCAGCGGTTGGTGCGGCGCGAGCGAACCGTCGGGCAGCCGGGCCGTGAGCCACGGGTCGTCCGCCAGGACGGTGCCGGTTCCGACGACGATCGCATCGAGCCGCGCCCGGTCGGCGTGCACGCGCGCCCGCGCCTCCGGTCCGGTGATCCACTGGCTGGTGCCGTCGGCGGCGGCGCTGCGACCGTCGAGCGTGGCGGCGAACTTCCACGTCACATGGGGTCGTCCGGTTCGCTGCCGGTGCAGCCACGCCCGCAGAGGTCCGCGTTCGGCGTCGTCGGCGAGCAGCCCGCCGGTCACCTCGATGCGCGCAGCACGCAGGGTGTCGGCGCCGCCGGCCGCGGCCGGGTTGGGGTCGGCCACCGAGTAGTGCACCGCCGCGATTCCCGCGTCGATCAGCGCACGCGAGCAGGGACCGGTGCGGCCCTGGTGATTGCACGGCTCGAGCGTGACGACCGCGGTTCCGCCGCGGGCCCGTTCCCCCGCCGCGGCGAGCGCGACGACCTCCGCGTGCGGCCCGCCCGGCGGCCGGGTGGCACCGACGCCGACGACCGCTCCGGACGCGTCGAGGATCACCGCGCCGACCGGCGGGTTGGGACTGGTGCTGCCGCGCGCGGCCTCGGAAGCGTCGATCGCGAGCCGCATCGCGGCGTCGAGCGAGGTCACGGCGAGGCCGTCAGATCGACAGCGTCAGGTGCGGGGAGGCCTTGGCCGCCTGCTCGCGCAGGCCGCGGACCGCTGCGGCAGGATCGGCCGCGCCGTAGACCGCGGAACCGGCGACGAAGCAGTCGATGCCCGCCTCGGCCGCCTGCTCGACGGTGTCGGCGTTGATCCCGCCGTCGATCTCCACGAGCAGGCGCAGTTCGCCGGCGTCGACGAGCTTGCGGACGGCACGCGCCTTGTCGAGCACGGCCGGGATGAACGACTGACCGCCGAAACCGGGTTCGACGCTCATCACCAGCAGTGTGTCGAAGCTCTTCAGGATCTCGAGGTACGGCTCGATCGGCGTGTTCGGCTTGATGCTCAGGCCGGCCTTCGCGCCCGCGGCGCGGATGTCCCGGGCGACCGAGATCGGGTCGTCGGTGGCCTCGGCGTGGAACGTGACGTTGTGCGCACCCGCCTCCGCGTACGGCGGCGCCCAGCGCCCCGGGTCGTCGATCATCAGGTGGCAGTCCAGCGGGATGTCGGTGGCCTTCAGCAGGCTCTGCACCACCGGCAGGCCCAGCGTCAGGTTCGGCACGAAGTGGGCGTCCATGACGTCCACGTGCAGCCAGTCGGCGCCGGCAACGGCGTCGGCCTCCTCGGCCAGGCGCGCGAAGTCGGCGGAGAGAATGGACGGTGCGATCATCGGGGTTGCCACGTCGGCGAGTTTAGTCGGCGGGTGACGGGCGACCGCCGGTGCCGGGCCGACGTCGGACCGGAGCCCGGCCCGCGGGTTGCGTCACCACCGGACCGGCCGGCGGCCCGACCGTGGGCATCACCCGAACCTCGTTGCCGTGCAACGTCACCGGCTCCCCGTCGTGGTGGACCGTCAACTCGTCGCCGACCACGAGGTGGTACCTCGTCTCGGTGGGCTCGATCTGGACGCGCAGCCGACATCCCGCCGCCGCGACACCGAACGCGAGGCGCTCGATGCCGCGCGGGAGCGTCGGCCGGAACGTGAGACCGGTACGGCGCCGGCGTGCACCGCCGAACCCCTGGACGAGCGCGATCCAGATCCCGGCCAGCGACGCGAGGTGCAGTCCGTCGCTGGTGTTGTGTTCGAGGTCGTACAGGTCGATCAGGGCCGTCTCCCCGAGATAGTCGTACGCGAGATCGAGGGCACCGACGTCGGCGGCGACCACGGCCTGGCTGCACGCGGACAGTGACGAGTCCCGCACCGTGAGCCGCTCGTAGTACGCGAAGTTCCGCGCTCGCTGCTCCTCGGTGAACTCGTCCGGAACCCATTGCATCGCCAGCACCACGTCCGCCTGCTTCACGACCTGCTTGCGGTACAGATCGAAGTACGGGTAGTGCAACAGCAGCGGGTAGTGCTCGGGCGGCGTCCCCACGAAGTCCCATACCTGCCGATCGGTGAATCCGGACGATTGCGGGTGCACGCCGCGCCGCTCGTCGTACGGCACGTACATCCGCGCCGCAGCGGTACGCCAACCACCGACCTCCTCGTCGGTGACCCCGAGGTCGGGCATCCGATACCGGTGTCGCTCCACGACGGCCACCGCGGCATCGAGGTTCTCGCGCGCCATCAGGTTGGTGTACAGGTCGTTCCGCACCAGCGCGCTGTACTCGTCGGGGCCGGTGACGCCGTCGATCCGGAACGTGCCCCGCTCGTCGAAGTAACCGAGCGACCGCCACAGCCGCGCGGTCTCCACCAGCAGATCCAGGCCGACGGTCCGCTCGAACTCGCCGTTCCCGTTCGCGCGGATGTATCCGATCGCCGCGCGCGCGATCGCCGCGTTGACGTGGAACGCGGCGGCGCCCGCGGGCCAGTAGCCGCTGCACTCCTTGCCGGTGATGGTCCGCCACGGGAACGCGGCACCGGCGAACCCCAGTTGGCGGGCCCGCTCCCGCGCCCGCGGAAGTGTCGAATGCCGCCAGCCCAGCGCATCGGCGACGGCCTGTGGCAGCACCGACGTCAGGACCGGCAGCACGAACATCTCGGTGTCCCAGAAGGCGTGACCGTCGTAGCCGCGTCCGGTGAGCCCCTTCGAGGCGATCGCTGTGCCCTCGGCGCGGGCCGACGCCTGCAGGATGTGGAACAGCGCGAAACGCACCGCCTGCTGGACCTCCGGATCGCCGTCCACGGTGACGTCCGCGTGCGCCCAGAACCTGTCGAGATAGGCGCGCTGCTCCGAAACCAGTCCGTCCCAGCCACTCTCACGCGCGAGCGTCAACTCGCCCGCCACCTGGTCCCGCATCGCGGGCGGGGTGCGCCGTGCCGACCACGCGTGCGAGACGTACTTGACCATGCGGACGCGTTCGCCCCGCGCCAGCTCCGACGTGATCGTCACCCGCCCCTGATCCGGATAGCTCTCGACCTCGACGTGCACGCCCGGCCCGGTCACCTCGTGATCCATCGCGACGGCGATCCGCAGACCACTCTCGGCGGTCGTGTGGGTCAGTTGCACGAGCGCCTCGTGGTCGAAGTGCTCCTCCGCGACCAGCGGCTCCGCGAGCACCGCCGCCGCACGCGGATCTGCCTCCTGTTGCGGCATCGGTTCGTTCGCCACGAGTTCCGACTGGAGTACCACGTGCGCCGGTCCGTCCAGCGCCTCCACCGTGTAGTCGATCGCCCCGATGGTGCGTTGGGTGAACGACACCAGCCGGGTCGTGGTGAGGCGCACCGTGCGACCGGCAGGCGAACGCCACTCGACCTTGCGGCGCAGTACCCCGGCCCGCAGATCCAGTTCCTGCTCGTGCGCCAGTACCCGGCCGCGGCGGACGTCGAACGGCTCGTCGTCGACGAGCAGGCGGACGATCTTGCCGTCGGTGACGTTGATGATCGTCTCGCCGGAATCGGGGTACCCGTATCCCGGTTCGGCGTATGGCATCGGCCGCACCTCGTACACACCGGACAGGTAGCTGCCGGGCAGCCCGTGCGGATCGCCCTCGTCGAGGTTGCCGCGCCAGCCGAGGTGCCCGTTGGCGAGCGCGAACAACGATTCGCTCTGGGCCAGGACGTCCAGATCGAGGCTCGTGGCGCGCAGGCTCCACGGTTCGACCGTGAAAGCGGGATGAGTGATCATGCGGACGTCCTCCCACTCGCGGGCGCGGTCCACGCGATCGGACCGCTCAGTCCACGCTAGGACAGCGTCGTCGTCACGGCACGAGAACGGCGGCGCCGCCGAACACACCGCCCGCGAGATCGGCGAGCGCCTTGTCCGCGGCATCCAACGGGTAGCGGTGCGCGCTGACCCGCAGTCGGTGCCGTTGCGCAAAGGCCAGGAAGTCGCGGGCATCGTCCCGCGTGTTCGCCGTCACGCTCCGCAGTTGCCGCTCCCGGAACAGGTCCCGCTGATAGTTCAACGGCGGGATGTCGCTGAGGTGGATGCCCGCGAGCGCGAGCGTCCCACCCGCGTCGAGCGCCTCCAGCGCCGGCGGGACCAGGTCACCGGCAGGCGCGAAGAGGATCGCCGAGTCCAACGGTTCCGGGGGCGGCTCCGCGGCACCCTGCACGGAAGCCGCGCCGAGACTGAACGCCAGTTCACGGGCCTCCTCGCCCCGCGTCATCACGTGCACGCGCGCTCCCCGGGCGAGCGCGACCTGCGCGGTCAGGTGCGCACTGCCCCCGAAGCCGTAGATCCCCAGCCGACCGCCCTCGGGTAGATCCGCCCGCAGCAACGCGCGATAACCGATGATGCCCGCGCAGAGCAGGGGTGCCAGCTCGACGACGGGATAGCCGGTGGGCAGTTCGAGCGCGTAGTCGACCGGCACCGTCGTGTACTCGGCGTAGCCGCCGTCCGCGTCCCAGCCGGTGTACGTCGAATAGGGGCACAGGTTCTCGTCGCCGCGCACGCAGTACCGGCAGTGCCCGCACGTGCCCCGCAGCCACGCCACGCCCACCCGCTGCCCCACCGAGAAGCGGCCACCCGCGTCGTCACCGACGGCGACGACCTCGCCGATCACCTCGTGGCCCGGCACCACGTTGAGCCGGTGCGGCGGCAACTCTCCCGCGACCACGTGGAGGTCGGTGCGGCAGACACCACACGCCAGCACCTTCACCAGCAGGTCCCTGCTCGTCGGACGCGGAAGCAACTCGCGCCCGAGCTCGAGCGGACGGTCGGTGAGCGGGCCGGGTCTCGTCGTGCGCCAGGCCCGCATGGTGGTGGCCGGCATCGTGGTTGCCGAGGTGCGCGAGTTGTCCGTCCGCATACAAGATCCGTACTTCGTCGCGAAGGCGCCGGCGGGACCGGAACACGGCATCGCCGGACGGTGCCGCGGTCGCCACTTACCAGGATGCCTGGTTCCGCGCGTCCGCAACAAGGGGGGGAACGACGAGGGGGGAACGGAGGAACCGGTCGGACCGAGGCCCGTTCCCCTGCGGGGGCCGGGGCGAGCGGTCAGGATGGAATCACCTTCGCCCGCGAACGGAGGGTGCATTCGATGACACCGGGCTCGGACGACCGCCACACCGACGACGAACTCCGCCTGCTCCACCGGTACTGGATGGCCGCGAACTACCTGACGGTCGCCCAGATCTACCTGCGCGACAACGTCCTGCTGCGCAGGCCACTCGTTCCGCCGGACATCAAGCCACGCCTGCTCGGCCACTGGGGTACCAGCCCCGGTCTGTCGCTCGTCTACGTCCACCTCAACCGGCTGATCCGGCGCACCGGAGCCGATGTGCTGTTCGTCGCCGGCCCCGGGCACGGCGGTCCCGCCGTGGTCGCGAACACTTACCTCGAGGGCACGTACTCCGAGTTGTTCCCGGACGTCACGCCGGACGAGGCCGGTCTGCGGCGCCTCGCGCGCCAGTTCTCCACACCCGGTGGCATCCCGAGCCACTCCGGGGTGGAGACGCCGGGTTCGATCAACGAGGGCGGCGAACTCGGTTACTCACTCGCTCATGCGGCCGGAGCGGCGATGGACAACCCGGACCTCACGGTCGCGTGCGTCGTGGGCGACGGAGAGGCCGAGACGGGACCGCTGGCGGCGTCGTGGAAGGTGCCGTTCTTCCTCGATGCCAGTCGGGACGGCGCCGTCCTCCCGATTCTGCACCTCAACGGCTACAAGATCTCCGGTCCGACCGTGCTCGGGCGGCGCACCGACGACGAGGTGCTCGCCGTGCTGCGGGCCTTCGGCTGGGATGCGGTGCTGGTCGCGGGCGACGACCCGATGGAGGTGCACCGCGACCTCGCCGAGACCCTCGACCGCGCGCACACCGCCATCACCCGGATCCGGCGTGACGCCCGCGACTCCGGGCTGACCGATCGGCCGCGCTGGCCCGCGATCGTGCTGCGCACCCCGAAGGGATGGACCGGGCCCGACGTCGTCGACGGCCTCGAGATCGAGGGCACGTTCCGCGCCCATCAGGTGCCCATCGCCGACGTCCGCGACGACCCCGAACATCTGCGGAGACTCGAGGAGTGGATGCGGTCGTACGCGCCCGACGAACAGTTCGATCCGCAGGGACGGCTGGTACCGGAACTCGCCGCGCTCGCCCCCAGCGGGGACCTGCGCATGGGGGCGAATCCGCACGCGAACGGTGGTCGGCTCCTGCGCGAACTCGAGGTCCCGGCCGCCGACCGCTACGCCGTCGAGGTGCCGTTCCCCGGCGCCGTCCACCACGAGACGACGCGGCCGCTCGGTGAGATGCTGCGCGACATCTACGTCGCGAACCCGGACGACTTCCGGTTGTTCTGCCCGGACGAGACGAACAGCAACCGACTGGGCGCCGTGTTCGAGGTCACCGACCGGTGTTCCGCGGGCACCGTCGTCCCGGGTGACGACCATGTCGGGCTCCACGGCCGGGTGATGGAGGTGCTGTCGGAGCACCTGTGCCAGGGCTGGCTCGAGGGCTATCTGCTCACCGGACGGCACGGGCTGTTCGCGACGTACGAGGCCTTCGCGATGGTGAGTGCTTCCATGACCATCCAGCACACCAAGTGGCTCGAGCGGGCCCGGTCGCTCGACTGGCGCGCGCCGGTCGCGAGCCTGAACATCCTGCTCACCTCCACGTGCTGGCGCAACGACCACAACGGGTTCTCGCACCAGGGTCCGGGCCTGATCGACACGGTGCTCTCGCTGTCGGGCGGCGTCACCCGCGTCTATCTGCCACCGGACGCCAACTCGCTCCTGGTGGTGGCGCAGGACGTGTTCGCCACGCGGGACTGCGTGAATCTGGTCGTGGTCGACAAGCAGTCGCATCCGCAGTACCTCACCCTCGACCAGGCCCGCGAGCACGTCCGGGCCGGCGCCTCCGTGTGGGACTGGGCCGGCACCGAGAACTCCGCACCCGCAGCGGACGACGGCGACCCCGACATCGTGCTCGCATGCGTCGGGGACGTGCCGACCGAGGAGATCCTCGCGGCCGCGGCTCTGCTCCGCGGCCAGGTTCCCGATCTCCGGGTCCGCGTGGTCAACGTCGTCGACCTGATGTCGATGGCCCCACCCGACGTCCACCCACACGGGAGCTCCCACGAGGACTTCGCTCGCCTGTTCACCGAGGACGTCGACGTCGTGGTCGCATGGCACGGTTACGCGCGGGCCTTCCACCAGTTGCTGCACGGTCGGGTCCGACCGGATCGCTTCCACGTCCGCGGCTACACCGAGCAGGGCACGACGACGACGCCGTTCGACATGGTCGTTCTCAACCACATGAGTCGCTACCACCTGGCGATGGAGGCACTGCGGCGGTGCCGCCGGAGCCCGGAGGGCGCCGCCGATCTGGTCGGCTACTGCGAGCGCATGCTCGCTCGCCACCACGACTACGTGCGCGAGCATCTCGAGGACATGCCCGAGGTCCGGAACTGGGTGTGGCCCGAACCGGTGTGACTCGGCTCCGTTGTCGTGCGGACAAATGGGAAATATGCAAAGTTTGACACAGATTATCTCCCGATGATGCAGCACATCGCCGCGACAGGAGTCCCTGTGTCCGATACAGCAAACCACCCCGCCGCGATCCGTCCCACCACCGCCGCGACACCCGCGCCGACATGCATCGTCACGGTCGTGCCGGCCCACGACGAACGCGAGCTTCTTCCCCGTTGCCTGCGAGCGCTGCAGAGGGCTGCACAGCGCTCGCCGGTGCCGGTGCACACCACGGTCGTACTCGACGCCTGCACGGACGACACCGCACTCGTCGTGCCCGCCGGGATCACCCTCGTGGAGCGGAGTCTGCGCAATGTCGGCGCCGCACGCGCCGCCGGCTTCGCCGCGAGCGGTCTCGTCGGCCGCCCCGACGTGTGGTTCTCGACCACCGATGCCGACTCCGTCGTCCCGGACTCCTGGTTCGTCGACCAACTCACCTACTGGGCCGACCACGACGCGATGGCCGGGACCGTGCGCGTCGACTGGGCCGCACACGACGGCGAGACCCGGCGCCGGTACGACGACGGCTATCGCCGCCGCCGCGGATCGGTCCACGGCCACGTACACGGCGCGAACCTCGGTGTCCGCGCGGACGTCTACCACGCGGTCGGGGGATTCCGGGCGCTGGCAACCGGAGAGGACGTCGACCTCGTGACCCGGCTGGGCAGCGCTGGTCATCGCGTCGCCTGGGACGAGCACACGGTCGTCACGACGTCGGATCGGCGTGACCCGCGGGCACCGCGCGGCTTCGGCGATCACCTTCTCTCCATCGCTGCCGGCCCCGGATCCACGGCGCCCACTCGTCGGGGTCCGGTCGGCCCGGCACTGTCCGTGGAGCAGCGATGACGCCGAGCGCGACGGCGGTGCATCCGACCGTCACCCCCGACGACGCGGCGCGGTGGCCCCTCCCCGGTTCCGGCCAGACGAGAAAGCGGTGGAGCGAACTGGCGGGCGCGGCCCGGCGAGACCTGGTGGGCGCTCGACTGCTCGAGGCGCACGCGGACGCGGTCGCCATCCTGGCGGAACTGCACGGGCCGTCACCGCGGCCCGGAGAACTGTGGGGCGTGTGGGCCGCCGAACCGCCGGCGCCTGCGCTGACGGCGCGCGCGACCGACGGCGGATACGTGCTCGACGGCAGGAAGCTGTGGTGCTCCGGCGCTCACTCCTGCACGCACGCACTGGTGACGGCACGGACGGACAGCGGGCGCGCCCTGTTCGCGGTGGACCTGCGCGGCCCGGGCAGCGCCGCCGTCCCCGATACGTGGCACGCGGTCGGGATGGGTGCCAGCGACTCCGGCGCGGTGGACTTCGTCGGCACCCCCGCCGTCCGGATCGGTGAGCCCGGCGCGTACCTCGACCGGCCCGGCTTCTGGCACGGTGCGATCGGCGTGGCCGCCTGCTGGTACGGCGGCGCGGTGGCGGTCGCGGACGAGCTCCGACGGCGCGTGGGTGACGACCCGTTCCGGCTCGCCCATCTGGGCGCCGTCGATGCCGCGCTGTACGCGGCGCACTGTGTGCTGGACGTCGCGGCGGAGGAATTGGACCGCGATCCTACCGACGGACGAGCAGCCCACGTCCGCGCGCGCCGCGTCCGCGCGGTGATCGAGGCGGCCGCGACGGAGACCGTCGACCGGGTGGGACGCGCCCTCGGCGCGGGCCCGCTGTGCAGCGACCGAAGCCATGCGCAACTGGTCGCCGACCTGACCGTCTACCTCCGGCAGAGCCATGCCGAACACGACCTCGCCGATCTGGGCTCCGCCCTCTCTCGCCCGGAAAGGACCATCCCGTGACCACCGACTCACACACTCGTTCACCCCGTGCCGCCACCGCACGCTTCGCCGCCGAACCGATCGAATCCGGCGGTACCCCGGAATCGGTGTGGTCCGGGAACACCGCCTTCCCTCACCTCGACGTCCACACCTGCCCCGAGTTGCTCGTCGTCGCGCCGCACCCGGACGACGAGGTCCTCGGTGTCGGCGCGCTCGCGTCGGAACTCGCGGCCCGCGGCGTCCCGGTCTCGATACTGTCCGTCACCGACGGTGAGGCGTCCCACCCCGATTCGCCGACCGTGACTCCCACCGAGCTCGCCGAGCGGCGGCGGACCGAATCGCTCCGTGCCGCGGACCGGTTGGGATTGCCCGCCGCGACACCCCTGGGCCTGCCCGACGGTCGTGTCGCCGACCACGAGACGGACCTCGCGACGACCATCGCCGGACACCTGCGGCCCGGCGCCTGGTGCGCCGCGCCGTTCCGGCACGACGGGCACCCCGACCACGAGGCCGCGGGGCGGGCCGCCGCAGACGCTGCCCGACGCTCGGGTGCGGTGCTGATCGAGTATCCGGTGTGGTTGTGGCACTGGTCGCGCCCCGGCGATCCGTCCGTGCCGTGGCACCGGGCCCGGACCTTCCACCCGACGCGGCACCGGCAGCGATGCAAGCGGGACGCGGTGTCGGAGTTCATCTCTCAGATCACCGACCTCTCCCCCGCGCCGGCCGACCGGGCCATCCTGCCGCGCCACGTGCTCGACCGGCTGTTGCGCGACCACGAGACGGTGTTCGTCCCGTGAACCGCCTCTCCGACGACTACTTCGCCGACATGTACTCGCAGTCCCCGGACCCCTGGGAGTTCGACGAGCGGTGGTACGAGGAACGCAAGCGCGCCCTCACCGCCGCGGTTCTGCCCCGCAGACGATTCCGGTCGGCGTTCGAGCCGGGGTGTTCCATCGGCAATCTCACCGAGGTGCTGGCCGGCCGCTGCGACCACGTTCTCGCAACCGACGTCGTCGACGACGTCCTGGCACGCGCGCGGGTGCGGCTCGCGGGTGCCGCCGTCACGTTCCGGCGCTGGGCCCTGGGAGATCCCTGGCCGGCCGGCTCGTTCGATCTGGTGGTGTTGAGCGAGGTCGCATACTACCTGTCGCCCGAGGCACTGCACCGGACGCTGGACGAGCTGGACGACCATCTGACCGACGACGGCGTGATCGTCGCCGTGCACTGGCGGCACCCGGTGCCGGACTATCCGCAGACCGGCGACGCCGTCCACGACGCTCTCGCCGCCCGGCCCGGACTGGTCCGCACAGCGCGCTACGCCGACCCGGACGTTCTGATCGAGACGTTCGAACCGGCGAGCGCTGACCCCGCCTCCGTCGCCGCCCGCGAAGGGCTGGTCGGATGACCCACCGCCCGCGCGCGTCGCCCCCGCACCGCACACCACGACCGAGATTCACCGACGACAAGGAGATTCGATCATGAACAAGATGACCGCGAAGGCTCTGTACAAGCCGCTGTCCCTCGCCACGGGTGTGCTCGGCGGCATCCTGGCCGGGGCCGCCTTCCGTCAGATCTGGAAGCGGGTCGGGGACGACGACAACGCCCCCGACCCCAAGGACCTCGCCCGCTCCAACCGCGAGGTCCTCGTCGCCGCAGCCCTGCAGGGCGCCGTGTTCGCCGTCGTCAAGGCCGCCGTCGACCGGGCCGGAGCGAAGGGCTACCGCGCGCTGACGAACTGACCGCGCCGCCGCCGGCCCCGGATCAGCTCTCCAGGGGCCGGCGCAGCGCCGCCATGAACATCGCGTCCGTGCCGTGCCGGTGCGGCCACAACTGGACGCCCGGACCGTCACCCAGGTTCGGCACCCCGGGCACCAACTCGCGCGTGTCGAGCGCGACCGCGCCGTGACGCCGGACCGCGTCCGCAACCACCGCGACCGTCTCGGACACGTGCGGTGAGCACGTCGAGTACAGCACCACGCCGCCGGGCCGGACCAACTGCAAAGCCGACGCCAACAGCTCCCGCTGCAGCTTCACCAGGCCGGACACGTCCGACGGTTGCCGCCGCCACCGGGCCTCCGGACGCCGGCGCAGCGCACCCAGGCCGGTACACGGCGCGTCGACGAGGATCCGGTCGTACCCGCCGTCGAGTCCGGGCTCGCGACCGTCCGCGACGTGCACGTCGACGGGTAGATCGCGGGTGGTCTTACGCACCAGGTCCGCCCGGTGCTCGGACGGCTCCACCGCGTCGAGCCGGCCACCGTCGATGCCGACGAGCGCCCCGAGCAGGGCCGCCTTCCCGCCGGGCCCGGCACACAGGTCGAGCCACCGGCCGGTGTCGGGTCCCTCCAACGGCGCCAGCGTCAGTGCGCGAGCGACCAGCTGGCTGCCCTCGTCCTGAACACCGGCCAACCCTTCGCGCACGGCGTCGAGCAGACCGGGATCGCCACCGTCGAGGTGCACCGCGTACGGCGAGTACGGGCCCACCTCACCTCCCGTGACCAGCGCCAGTTCCTCTGCCGAGATCTCACCCGGCCGCGCGACCAGATGGACTCCCGGCCGAGCGTCGTCGGCGACCAGCACGTCCTTCAGCTCGGCGGCGTCGGCGCCGAGCGAGTCGGCGAACGCCTGCGCGATCCACTTGGGGTGCGCGTAGCGGAATGCCAGGTGCCCCACCGGGTCGGCGACGGCGTCCGGGGCCAGGCGGGCGACCCACTCGTCCTCGGTCTTCTCGGACACCCGGCGCAGTACCGCGTTGACGAAGCCCGCCTTGCCCGGGCCGGCTTCGGCGCGCACGAGGTCCACCGATGTCGCGACCGCCGCGTGCGGCGCGATGCGAGTGCGCAGCAGCTGGTACGCACCGAGCTCGAGGACGTCGAGCAGGGGTCCGTCGATCTCCTCGACGGGTCTGCCCGCACATTCGGCGATCACCGCGTCGAGCAGGCCGCGGGCCCGGGCGGCGCCGTACGCGAGTTCGGTGGCCAGCGCGGCATCGCGTCCGTCGAGGCGTCGTTCCCGAAGCAGGCCCGGCAGAACCAGGTTCGCGTACGCGTCGCGCTCACGGACCGCACGCAACACGTCGCGCGCCGCGCGCCGCGGCTGGTCGATCGAGGCCTGGGCAGCGTCCGGACGACGAGCCTGCTTGGGCCGCTCGTTACGCCGCCCCTGTCCGGTGGGACGCCCGCTCCGACTGCGCGCTCCCTGGCCACCGGATCCTCCGGATCGGCGTGCCGGTCGCTTCTCGTCGCTCACTGTGCCCGAACCTCTCCGTCGAGACGCGCACCACGCGCCCAGTCCACCGCCGCCATCTGCTTCTTGCCCTGCGGCTGCACCTGATCGAGCCGGACCGCGGTGGTCGACGTCCCGACGTAGAAGCCGTCCTTGCGGATCTCGATCCGGCCGGGCGGCAGGGAGTCCTGGGCCAGTGTCACGGGCCCGATCTTCACCCGGAGATCACCGATCATGGTCCATGCACCGGGTGTCGGGGTCACCGAACGCACGTGGCGGTGCACCGCCAGCGCGGGCTGATCCCACCGGATCCGCGCCGACTCGACCGACACCTTGGGCGCGTGGGAGACACCCTCGCGGGGCTGCGGAACCGCCTGCAGCGCACCGTCCTCGACGCCGTCGAGCACGCTCTCGAGCAGAATCGCACCGCTCTCCGAGAGCCGGGCGAGCAGCGCGCCCGCCGTGTCGGTGGTGCGAATGGCTTCCGTCACCACCCCGTACACGGGCCCGGTGTCCATGCCCTCGTCGAGAGCGAACACCGTCGCGCCGGTCATCTCGTCCCCGGCGTTGATGGCAGCCTGCACGGGCGCCGCTCCCCGCCACGCGGGCAGCAACGAGAAGTGCAGGTTCATCCACCCGAACCGGGGGACGTCGAGCACCGGACGCGGCAGCAGGTTCCCGTACGCGACGACCGGGCAGGCGTCCGGAGCGAGCTCCTGCAATCGGGCCAGGAACTCCGGGTCCGACGCCGACTTCGGGGTGAGCACCTCGATGCCGTGTTCGTCGGCGAGCTGACCGATCGGCGAACGCACCAGCTTGCGGCCCCGGCCGGCGACGGCGTCGGGCCGAGTGACGACGGCGACCACCTCGTGCCGCTCGGATTCGATCAGCCGTCGCAGCGACGGCACGGCCGGTTCCGGTGTCCCGGCGAAGACGATCCGCATCAGCACCGAACCTCCCTGCACGGAGGACGGGTGGTCACACAGTTCACGAGGGCGGCTCCCGGAGCATCGAATCCCGGCGGCGCCGGAAGAGGGTTCACCCCGCGATTCTACGGAGCACTCTCCTCGCCGGTCAGCGCCGCCTGCACGCGCGCGGTGTCGGCGTCGGTCCACCTCTCGGGCTGCAGGATCCGCGCCCAGATCCCGGCCGCCTCCGGCCCGTACGAATGCCCGTGGCCGTCCGGGACGTCCGCGGAGAACACCATGTCGAGTGTCACCTGCCAGAAGGTCACGAACGGCATCCACGTCATGTTCGGATCCACGTCGCGACCGCGCGGTTCCCTCAGCCAGTCGGGCTCGTTGAACAGCAGGCTCGGCGACCACCACACGATCGGGTCGCTCGCGTGCTGCCAGTACACGATCCGCCGTGGCTTCCACGGTGTGCCGAGGTCGAGGTCCTCCGGATCGGATGCGAACCGAACCGACGCCCCGTCCCCGACGACGGGCAGGATCTCGGGCGAGCCGGGATCGCGGGCCGCGGTCACCTCCTGCCATTGCGGGGTGAAGTTCGGGGTCCCCACCCACAGGCCCCCGTCGACGCGTGCGGCCATGTCCTGGAAACCCGCGAACGCGTTCTGGCCGCCGTAGGACCCGAGGCTCTCGCCGAACACGACGAGTTTGGGCCGCGTCTCGACGGGCAGGTCGATCCACCGGGCGAACACGGCGTTGAAGAGCGCGCGCCCGGCGATCTGCGGGCTCTCCCGGTCCGCGATGAACGCCAGCGGGCTCGGCAGGAACGAGTACTGCATCGACGCGATGGCGGTGTCGCCGCCCTCGATGTACTCGAGCGACGACGCCACGCTCTGATTCACCCAGCCGCGGCCCGTGGTGGTGTTGACCGCCAGGACCTTCCGCTCCCACGCCTTCGTCCGGTCGAGCTCGGCGACCACCAGGTTCGCCACCGCGGGCACGGATTCGGCCGACTCCCGGCCGGCGTAGACCCGGATCGGCTCCTTCGCGGGACGACCGGTGACCGCGGCGATCGCGGCCGCGCCCGGGCCGCGCCCGACGAACGTGCGCCCCTCCTGACCGAGGGTGTCCCACGCCTGCGCGGACGCCGGCGACCCACTTCGCTCCGGGACCGTCGGCTGCTCGACGCCCGGCGCGGTGGCGGTGTCGGCTCCCGAGAAGCTCCAGTTGGCGAACGCGACGAGCCCGTTGTAGAGCGCGCCGTTGACGAGGAGGACGGCCAGCACGACCGCGACCGCCAGGCCTGCGACGTTGGCGGCGGGCCGGGGAATCACCCGCCGGGCCAACGCGGCGAGCTCGCGGGTCCCGGCCCGGACACCGCGGCCGGCCTCGAGCAGCACGAACCAGACCACGAGCGCGATGAGGAACACCAGCAGGACGTTCGCCTGATTGGTGCGCTCGATGCCGACGAGGTCGCGGACGTAGTTCTGCCACACCCCACCGAGCACCAGGAAGACGGGGACGAGGATCACGGTCGCCGCAGCGAGGATCCACCAGCCGATCCGCTGGGTGCGCGCCGACCACGCCGGTTGCACGCCGCACGAACGCACGACCCATGCGGCGAGACAACCGAAGCCGTAGCCGGCGGCGACGGAGATACCGGTCGCCACCCCCTGCAGATACCAGGCGCGGGGCAGGAGGGACGGGCTGATCGACCACGTGAAGAGCACGAGTGCGACCGCGAGTCCCACCGGGTGCAGTCCACGCCCGTACTCCCGCATCCGCCGCACGGCACGACGGCTCACAGACGGGGTGCCGACACCGTCGTCGGGTGCGTGCGCGGTGCCGTCGGCACCATCCGCACCCGGCTCGGATGCCCGGATAGCTGCTGTCATGGCCGGAACGATAAGGCCTCGACACCGGATCGAGGCCGCAATCTCGACGTACCCGCCGTGTCCTGCGCTCTACTGCGGGTACGAATCCTGACCGTAACCCAGCGTGTGGAGGTCGACATGACGGGAATCGCAAGCAAGTTCGACAAGGCCTTCGAATCACGCTCGGTGGACGACCTCGCCGACGCCCCGGTCTCGTCGCTGCGGGGAGTCAGCGACTCCGACGCCGAACACCTCCTGGCCGCCTTCGGCATCCGGACCGTACGGGACCTGGGCACCAACAAGTTCTTCCTGTGCGCGCAGGCCGTGGCGACACTCGCCGACTGACTGCCGTTCCGGCGGAACTGTCAGGAATTGCTGACGATGATCATGTCGAGGATCCCGGTGCCCAGCGGGACCGGACGGCACGGCGGCGCCGGCGCGCTCGGGTCGAGTGCGCGCACGACCAGACCGAGCGCGAACGGGTCGTACACCATGTTGAAATGACCGCCCCGGTTCTCGGCGCACAGGTCCTGGATCAGCAGATTCGTCGCGCCCGGATCTCGCAATGCGATGTTGGTGTGGGGTTGGATCATCTCGTCGTAGCGAGAGCCGACGGTGGTGTATCGGACGCCGGGCACGGTGTCGCCACCGGCGTTGAGGGCGGCGAGGAAGGGCGATCCCTGCATTTGCTGGCTGATCGCTTCCGAGGTGAGCCACTCGACGATCCGTTCGGGGCGCGGCACCAGTTTGAGCAGAGTCACGATGCCGTACATGTTCCCGCCGTAGGTGGGCGACGCGACGCCCACCCAGCGATCGACTGCGGCGCTGCCCCCGAGCCGGTTGACGTAGTAGCGGGCGACGGTGGCGCCCTGCGAGTACCCGACCAGGTCGACCTTCGCGGCCGCCGTCGCCGCACGTACCCGGTCGACGAACGCGCCGACCTCCGCGGCGCTGAGCGCCATGTCGCCCCGCGCGTACTTGCCGGGCTTGCCGTCCGAACCGTAGTTGAGCGTGAACACGCACATGCCGCGGTCGGCGAGCATCGGTGACAGCGCCGCCCAGTCGGTGTACGAGTCGGAATCGCTGCCGTGGACGAGAACCACCGGATTCGGGTGTGCAGGTGCCGGGCGGCACGTGAAGTCGTTCGAGCCGGGAGGTGCCGTATCAGGATGATCCTCGGCGTACCTCAGCGCCGCCGCGTGCCGGGTCTGTACCGGCCCGGGGTCCACGGGGACGACGTAGGCGGGATGGTCGGTGGCGGTGCCGATCGGGTCCGCAGCGGCGGTCGCGCCCCAGCCCCCGGCACCGACCGCGAGGGCGACACCCACCGTCGCCGCGACCATTCGCATCGTTCGGTTCATGCGCACCTCCCCGACCGGACCTGTTCGAGTGTGTCTATCAAGATCGTTGCGGTGGCGGCGTATCGCAGACCGGTGGATGAGATCACGATCGTGGAACGACTGCCGCACGGCGGCGTTCGAACCGGCAGCGCCGCGGACGTGATGCAATAAGGCCACTGCGCGAGAGAATCAGGGGCACTGATGACCATCGTGGACAACGCGGTCTACGTCGACGGCACGCGGGTGGACACGCCGAAGTCGCTCGACTGTACGTACCGCAGCATGCGCGAGCACGACGGCATGGCCTGGATCGGCCTGTACCGGCCGGACGCGGCCGAGGTCGATTCGCTCGCTCGTGAATTCGGTCTGCATCACCTCGCGGTGGAGGACACGATCGCGGCGCACCAGCGCCCCAAGCTCGAGCGCTACGACACCACCCTGTTCGTGGTGCTCCGCCCTGCCCGCTATCTGGACGACGTCGAGAAGGTCGAGTTCGGCGAGGTACACGTCTTCGTCGGACCGGATTTCGTGGTCACCATCCGGCACGCCGAGTCGCCCGACCTGGCGCAGGTCCGACGTCGGCTCGAAGCCTCCCCCGACCTGCTGAAGTTGGGCCCCGAGGCGGTCCTCTACGCAATCCTGGACCAGATCGTCGACGAGTACCTGCCCGTCGCCGCGGGACTCGAGAACGACATCGACGAGATCGAGAATCAGGTCTTCACCGGTGATCCGGCGGTGGCCAGGCGCATCTACGACCTCTCCGGCGAGGTCATCGACTTCCAGCGCGCCACCCATCCGCTCGTGTCGATCCTCGAGGCCCTCGAACGCGGATCCGACAAGTATCACGTCGAACTCGAACTTCGTCGGCATCTGCGTGACGTCCTGGACCACACCCTGCGGATCGTCGAGCGCGCCGACTCGTCCCGTGCCCATCTGCAGACGGCCCTGACGGTGCACGCCACCCTGGTGGCGCAGCAGCAGAACGAGGAGATGCGCCGTCTGACGCTGACGAGCCTCACCCAGAACGAGGAAGTCAAGAAGATCTCGGCCTGGGCTGCAATCCTTTTCGCGCCTACGTTGGTCGGCACGGTGTACGGGATGAACTTCCAGAACATGCCCGAACTCGGCTGGCAATTCGGCTATCCGATAGCCGTCCTGCTCATGGTCGCGACCTCCGTGACGCTGTATTTCGTCTTCAAACGCCAACACTGGCTCTGACCCGAGACGTTGCCGGTGAGCGGGATCACATCTGCCGGCGACGCGGCGCGTGCCCTACCGTGCCGACATGATCAAAGCCGTTGCGCTACTGGCCCGTAAGCCGGAACTCACCCACGCCGAGTTCGTCGAATACTACGAGAACAATCACGCCGAGCTGATCCGGCGCCTGCTGCCGCAGATCGGCGAGTACCGCCGCAACTACCTCGACCGCGGCAACACGCTGGGCGCGGCCGGCGCGCCCGACCCGGACTTCGACGTGATCAGTGAGTTCGTGTTCGCCGACCGGGAGGCGTACGAGGCGATGATCGCCACCCATGCGCGCCCCGAGGTGGCCGCGGCGATCGAGGCCGACGAGGAGAAGTTCCTCGACCGCTCACGTAACCGGATGTACATCGTCGAGGTCCACGAGAGCTAGCCGATGCGCAGCGGGTCCACCTGCACCCGCACCGGACCTACCGACCGGCGGGCGCTCCGCACTGCCCGCGCCTCGGCCAAGGCCTTCGCGAGCGCCCGCCCGTCGGCACGGGGAACCCGCACCAGCATTCGCTCCACGTCCTCGGGTTCCGGCTCGTCACTCGAGAACGGCAGACGCTCACCGGGCGGCAAGGGCACCGGTCCGAGTACCTCGGCCGACTCGGGCAGCGCCGCGAGCTCGAGGATCTCCCCGATCGACGCGACCGTCCCGTCGATCGCCGCGAGGTGCACGGCCGGAGGGAACCCGACCTCGGCCCGTTCCTCGAGTTGCCCGCGGGCGTGCCACACCGGGTCCCAGCGCACCAGCGCCTGCACGGTGGGTATCCCGGAATCGGCGACCACCACGACCTGTCCCCCGTCGCCGTGCGGCCGCACCAGCGCCGACGCCGTCATCCACCGGCGCAGCGTCTCCTCGGCGGCGCGCAGATCCGCCCGGCCGAGCAGTGCCCAACCGTCGAGCAGCAGCGCCGCGCCGTAGCCGCCCGGCATCACCGGCTCCGCGCCCACGGTCGACACCACCAGCTTGGGCCCGGGCGAGATCTCGGCCTTGACGTCGGATCCCCCCGACGTGTGCACCGCGATCCCCGCGAACGCCCGGCCCAGTTCCTCCGCGGTACGACCGGCGCCGACGACCACCGCCCGCAGCGCCCGGGCGCCGCACGCGTGGCAGCGATGGTTGGTGTCGGCCACACCGCACCACTTGCAGGTCGGCGAGCCCGCACCGTCCGGCCCGGCCGCCGCGGGCAGCGCCAGCGGACCGTTGCAGCGACGGCATCGTGCAGGCGCCCGGCACTTGGCGCACGCGAGCGAGGGGACGTAGCCGCGCCGCGGAACCTGGACCAGCACACCGTGTCCCGCGGCAAGCGCCTGACGGGCCGCCGCGAAGGCGATGCCCGGCAGCCGGGCGGCGCGGGCCCCGGGATCGCGAGCCAGCGCATGGTCGCTGTCCGCGAGCGCGGTGATCATCGGTGCCCGCGCCCGCACGACGTCGCGCGCCGCCACGAGGTCGTGCGCCCACCCGGAGTCGACGAGGGCCTGCGCCTCCGCCGTCCGGGCGTGACCCGCGATCACCACGGCGCATCCGGTGGAATGGGCCCGCAGCAACGCGACCTCCCGCGCATGCGGGTACGGCGACCGTGGCTCCGACAGGCTGCTGTCGCCGTCGTCCCACACCACGACGAGGCCGATGTCCGGCGTCGGGGCGAAGACCGAGGCGCGGGTCCCCACGACGATCCGCGCAGTGCCCCGCAGGGCGGCGAGCCAGCGGCGGTACCGCGCTGCCGGACCGAGCCCGGCCGCGAGTCCCACGACATGATCTGCGCCGACCACGCTTTCGCACGCCGCGAGCAGTCGGTCGAGATCGCGCTGATCGGGCACCACGAGGATCACGCCGCGGCCCGTCGCGGCGACGACACCGGCCAGCTCGGCCAACCGCGTCGTCCAGTCCTCACCGGGAAGGGCCTGCCACGCGGCGCGCGGCCCGCGCCCCGCCTCGAGTGCCTCCAGGAAGTTGATGCCGTGGGTGTACGCCGACCACGCCTCCCGATCCGCCTTCGGCGGCTCGGGGACCGGGCGGGGCGTCCACTCCTCGGACTCGACCTTCGCGTGCCGCGGTGGAACCGCGAGACGCAGGACGTCGGTCCGCGTCCCGGCGTAGCGCTGGGCGACGGCGTCGACCAGATCCCGCACCTCCGCGGTCAGGACGGGTTCGGCGGACACGACCCGGTCCAGCCAGCCGAGCTTGCCGGGGTGCTCGCTGGATTCGATCCGTTCGAGGAGATAGCCGTCGACCAGACGACCGGAGAACCTCACCCGCACCCGCACGCCGGGCTGCGCCTGATCGTCGAGCTCCGCAGGAATCAGGTAGTCGAATTCCCGGTCCAGGTGCGCAACAGGAAGCAGCGGCAGCACTCGCGCCACGGGCGCGTGTGCTGCCGCTGTCTTGTCGGTGCCGGTCAGCGAACCGATCTCTCGGTCGCGATCAGAGGCCGGCGGCCGCGCGCAGCTTCTCCGCGCGGTCGGTGCGCTCCCAGGGCAGATCCACGTCGGTGCGACCGAAGTGGCCGTACGCCGCGGTGTCCGCGTAGATCGGGCGAAGCAGATCCAGGTCGCGGATGATCGCGCCGGGACGCAGGTCGAAGACCTCGCTGATCGCCTGCTGGATGGTCGCGATGTCGACCTTCTCGGTGCCGAATGCCTCGACGAACAGTCCGACCGGTGCGGCCTTACCGATCGCGTAGGCCACCTGGACCTCGATTCGGTCCGCGAGACCCGCCGCCACGGCGTTCTTCGCGACCCAGCGCATCGCGTACGCGGCCGAGCGGTCCACCTTCGACGGATCCTTGCCGGAGAACGCGCCGCCGCCGTGGCGCGCCATTCCGCCGTAGGTGTCGACGATGATCTTGCGGCCGGTGAGACCGGCGTCGCCCATCGGGCCGCCCAGCACGAACTTTCCGGTCGGGTTGACCAGCAGGCGGACGTCGGCGGTGTCGAGCGGGATGGTCAACTCCGACAGAACGTGGCCGAGCACCTTCTCGCGCAGATCCGGGGTCAGCAGGTTGTCGAGATCGATGTCGGCGGCATGCTGCGTCGAGATGACGACCGTGTCGAGGCGCACCGGACGGTCACCGTCGTACTCGATCGTGACCTGGGTCTTGCCGTCCGGACGCAGGTACGGCAACACACCGGTCTTGCGAACCTCGGTCAGACGACGCGACAGGCGGTGCGCCAACGCGATCGGCAGCGGCATCAACTCGGGGGTGTCGGTGCAGGCGTATCCGAACATCAGGCCCTGGTCACCGGCGCCCTGACGATCGATCTCGTCGTCGGCGAGGCCGCCGACGCGGGCCTCGTGCGAGTGGTCGACGCCCTGTGCGATCTCGGGCGACTGCGCGCCGATCGCGATGTTGACGCCGCAGGAGTTGCCGTCGAAGCCCTTGGCCGAGGAGTCGTAACCGATCTCGAGCACCTTGTCGCGCACGATCTTGGGGATGTCGACGTACGCGGACGTGGTGACCTCGCCGGCGACGTGGACCTGCCCGGTGGTCACGAGGGTCTCGACCGCGACGCGGCTGCGCGGATCCTTCTCGAGCATCGCGTCGAGGATGGAGTCACTGATCGCGTCACAGATCTTGTCCGGGTGACCTTCGGTCACGGACTCACTGGTGAATAGCCGCTTGCCGGACGTGCTCACAGATCTCCCTCTCGACGTTCTGCCCGAATCTCACCTCGCCGAATCCGTGTCAACGGACTCCGGGGACTCGATACGACACCTGAGCTGATTTTGATTTCGACTTCTATTCAATACCGCGGACGACCCTAGTGCCAGGAAGCCGTCCCCGGCGGCAACTGCTCGCGCAGTGTGTTACTCGGGGACCAGCAGACCGGCCAGCGCGTCCAGGACACGACTGGCCATCAGCGACTTCGAGCCCGGCTCGATCGCGGTTTCGGTGCCGTCGGAACCGAGTAGCCAACCGTCGTTGTGGTCCACCTCGAACGCCTTGCCGTCGCCGACCGCGTTGACGACCAGCAGGTCGCAACCCTTGCGGGCCAGTTTGGTGCGGGCGTGGTCGAGTACTCCGCCGGTCTCGTCACCGGTCTCGGCCGCGAATCCGACGATCACCGTCGACGATCCGATGGCGCCGTCGCGGCGGGCCTGCACGAGACCCGCGAGGATGTCCTCGTTTCGAACCAGCGGAATCGAATCCGGCTCGTCCGCTGCGCCCTTCTTGATCTTGCTGGTGGCCACGGACGCCGGACGGAAGTCCGCGACCGCCGCCGACATGACCACGGCGTCCGCGTCGACGGCGTGCTTCATGACCGCCTCCCGCATCTCCTCGGCGGTGCGGACACGGACGACGTCGACCGCGGCGGGGTCCGGGAGATCCGACACCGCACCCGCGACGAGCGTCACCTGGGCGCCGCGCTGGGCCGCGAGGCGCGCGATCGCGTAGCCCTGTTTGCCGGAACTGCGGTTACCGAGGAACCGCACCGGGTCGAGCGGCTCCCGTGTCCCGCCGGCCGACACGACCACACGGTGGCCCTCGAGATCCCGCGGCATCGCCTCGGACCTTTCGAGGAGCAGCGAGGCCAGCGCGAAGATCTCCTCGGGTTCGGGCATCCGGCCGGCGCCGGTGTCCTTCCCGGTGAGCCGACCCGATGCCGGTTCGATGACGACGTTCCCGCGTTCACGCAGCGTCGCGACGTTCCAGACGGTCGCCGCGTGCTCCCACATCTCGGTGTGCATCGCGGGCGCGAACACCACCGGGCACCGCGCAGTGAGGAGGGTCGCGGTCAGCAGGTCGTCGGCACGCCCGGCGACGGCGCGGGCCATGAGGTCCGCGGTGGCCGGGGCGATGACGACCAGATCGGCTTCCTGGCCGAGGCGCACATGCGCCACCTCCGGAACGTCCGCGAACACCCCGGTCTGCACCGGGTTCCCCGACAGCGCTTCGAACGTTGCGCGCCCCACGAACTGGAGCGCGGATTCGGTGGGGATCACCCGCACACTGTGGCCGCTCTCGGTGAAACTCCGAATGAGCGCACACACCTTGTACGCGGCGATACCGCCACCGACACCGACGACGATCCGCTTACGTGCCGGGGAAGTCCCCGAGCCGTCGGTCGCCGAATCGGTTCCCCGATCTGACACGGGCGCTACTCCGCTCACTCGCCTTCGGTGTGCTCGAGGAGGTCGGCGTGGATCTCGCGCAGCGCGATCGACAGCGGCTTCTCCTGCAGACCCGGCTCGACGAGCGGGCCGACGTACTCGAGGATGCCGTCACCGAGCTGGTTGTAGTAGTCGTTGATCTGACGGGCACGCTTGGCCGAGTAGATGACCAGGGCGTACTTCGACGACGTGCGCTCGAGCAACTCGTCGATCGGCGGGTTGGTGATGCCGAGCGGGGTGTCGTAGGCAGGCAGGGCGCCCCGACCTGCGGTGTCGGACACAACTGCTTCGGTGCTGCTCACTCGGTTTCTCCTGAACTGGACTGGGTAAATGGCAAGAGGAAAATGTCGGAACCAGGGGCGACGGTGCCTAGACCTGTCGTCCAGCCAACAAGGATACCAACTCGTCGCAGGCGTGGCTGACGTCCTCGTTCACGATGACGGTGTCGAACTCGTCCTGGGCGGCCAATTCCACCTTCGCGGTCTGGAGCCGGCGCTCGACGACGTCGGCCGGTTCGGTTCCGCGACCGGTCAGTCGGGCGACCAGCACGTCCCAGCTCGGCGGTGCCATGAACGCGAGCACGGCTTCCGGCATCGCGGCCCGCACCGAGCGTGCGCCCACCAGATCCACCTCGAGGAGAACCGGCTTGCCCTCGCTCAACGCCCGGCGAACCGGTTCGGCCGGCGTACCCGAACGCTGTAGGCCGCCGTGGATCTCCGCCCATTCGAGCAGGTCACCGGCTGCGATCATGCGGTCGAACTCGTCACGCGTGACGAAGTGGTAGTCCTGACCGTCCACCTCGCCCGGACGCGGGTCGCGGGTGGTCGCCGAGACACTGAAGACGACCTCGGGGAAACGCTCCCGCAGCAGCCGCACGACGCTGGACTTACCCACGGCCGAGGGGCCGGCCAGTACTACCAGCCGACCCCTCCGCACTGCGCTGCCTGTCTCGGACGTCGCCGAGACGACACTGCCGCCTGACACGTTTTCTGCGTCAGAGATCACGTGCCGCGCTCAGGCCTCGAAATCGAAACGCTGCAGCAGAGCCTTGCGCTGACGGTCGCCGAGGCCACGCAGGCGGCGGGTCGGGGCGATCTCCAACTCGGTCATGATCTCCTGAGCCTTGACCTTGCCCACCTTGGGCAGAGCCTCGAGCAGTGCCGAGACCTTCATCTTGCCGAGGATCTCGTCCTCTTCGGCATCCTTCAGGACCTGCTTCAGGTCGGTGCCGCCGCGCTTGAGGCGCTCCTTGAGCTCAGCCCGGGCCTTGCGGGCGGCAGCCGCCTTCTCCAAAGCAGCAGCGCGCTGCTCATCGGTCAACTGGGGAAGGGCCACGGTTCCTCCGTCTCATCGTGTGCACATATGGTCTACAACCCCCGGATAACCAGGGGCGATAGCGACCGTACCCACGCGGGGCGACGATTGCTAACCCACCCCCCGACGTAGACGCGCGATTCGGGTGGGATATGTGTTCATTCGACGGGGTGTTCGAACGGGGGCCGGTACACCCGCCTCCTCGGGCCCGGACATCGCCCCGGGGGCGAGTCCGGCCCGGATACTCCCTGGTGAAACCGCTTTTCCCGCCTCACGCGCCCCAGCCGGCACCCCTCGGCGACGTGGCGTGGCCCACACTTGCGCCGGAACGGCACGACATGCCGGAGAAATCGGGAAGAAATCTCGGAAATCCGTCGACCACTGTGCGTGTCGCACCCCGCGCGGTGCCGGAAACGGCGCCCCCACAACGACAAAGGGCCGGACCCGGTGAGTTCACCGGGTCCGGCCCTGCCGGGTGTCACACTCGAAGCAGCGCGGTCAGTCCTGGAGGAACGCGAAGGCGTCCACCGAGCGGCCCACGGCCTCCTGCAGCGCCGTCACGGACGGTCCTGCGCGCAGGACCTCGCGCGAGACACTCGGAACGACCGCGCGGAGGGCGGAGCCCGCCAGTCGTCGCACGTCGTCGGCGGTGCCGCCCTGATGCCCGACGCCGGGCATGAGGATCGGGCCGTGCAGCGCGCCGAGGTCGGGGGCGTCGCGCAGCGTCGCCCCCACGACCACACCGATCGACCCGAGGACGTCGGCACCCGCGTTGCGGGCGGCGGCCTCGTCGACCATCACCTGACTGATCCTTCGGCCGTCCGCCGCGGTGGACGACTGGACCTGCGCGCCCTCCGGATTCGACGTCGCCGCCAGCACGAACAGTCCCCCGTTGTTGCGCTCCGCCAACTCCAGCGCGGGGTCGAGCGACCCGAATCCCAGGTACGGCGACACCGTCACCGCGTCCGATTCGAGCGGCGATCCCGCGCCCAGCCAGGCCCGCGCGTACGCGTTCATGGTGGTGCCGATGTCGCCGCGCTTGGCGTCGGCCAGCACGAGCGTCCCGGCCTCCCGCAGCACCGAGACGGTCCGCTCCAGCACGGCCAGGCCGCCGGAGCCGTAGGCCTCGAAGAACGCGACCTGGGGCTTCACGAGGGCCACCTGCCCGACGAACGCCTCGACGCAGATCTCGCTGAACTGTTCGAGTCCGTCGACGCTGTCGGGCAGGCCCCACGCCTCGAGCAACTCGGGGTGCGGGTCCACGCCGACGCACAGCGAGCCGTGCCGGCCCGTCGCCTCGTGGAGCCGCGCCCCGAACGTCTCCGTGGACGTCACTGCTGCTGATCCCGCAAGCGCGTGTGCAGCTCCTGCAGGGACTGGACCCCGATGTCGCCACGGATCGCGGCCTCGATGCCCTGCACCGCTGCGGAGGCGCCCTGCACCGTGGTGATGCACGGAACGCTCTTCGACACCGCGGCGCTGCGGATCTCGTAACCGTCGACGCGCGGGCCGGAGTTGCCGTACGGGGTGTTGATCACCATGTCGACCTCGCCGTCCTTGATCTGGTCGACGATGGTGCGGGCACCCTCGGGCAGGTTCTCACCGGACTGCTTGTGCACCTCTTCGCACGTGATGCCGTTGCGGCGCAGCACATCTGCGGTGCCCTCGGTGGCCAGGATCCGGAAGCCGAGGTCGGCCAGACGCTTGACCGGGAAGATCAGCGAGCGCTTGTCCTTGTTGGCCACCGAGACGAACACCGAGCCGCTGGTCGGCAGCGAGCCGTACGCCGCGGTCTGGCTCTTGGCGAACGCGGTACCGAAGTCCGCGTCGATGCCCATGACCTCGCCCGTCGACTTCATCTCCGGGCTCAGCAGCGTGTCGATACCGGTGCCGTCGGCGCGGCGGAACCGGTTGAACGGCAGCACCGCCTCCTTGACCGCGACCGGAGCGTCGATGGGCGCATGGCCACCGTCGCCCTCGGCGGGGAGGATGCCACCCGCACGCAGATCGGCGATCGACTCACCCAGCATGACCCGGGCACACGCCTTGGCCAACTGCACCGCGGTGGCCTTCGAGACGAACGGCACGGTCCGCGACGCGCGCGGATTGGCCTCGAGGACGTAGAGGATGTCGTCCTTGAGCGCGTACTGCACGTTGAGCAGGCCCTTGACGCCGATGCCCTTGGCGAGGGCCTCGGTGGAGCGGCGCACGTTCTCGAGGTCGGCGCGGCCCAGGGTGATCGGCGGGAGCGCGCACGCCGAGTCGCCGGAGTGGATGCCGGCCTCCTCGATGTGCTCCATCACGCCGCCGAGGTACACCTCGGTGCCGTCGCACAGCGCGTCGACGTCGATCTCCACCGCGTCCTCCAGGAAGCGGTCGACCAGCACCGGCCGGTCGTCGGAGATCTCGGTGGCCCGCGAGATGTAGCTCTCGAGTGCCTTCTCGTCGTACACGATCTCCATGCCACGGCCGCCGAGCACGTACGACGGGCGGACCAGCACCGGGTAACCGATGCCCGACGCGATCTCGCGCGCACCCTCGAACGTGGTGGCGGTACCGAACTTCGGCGCGGGCAGGCCGGCCTCGGTGAGGACGCGGCCGAACTCGCCACGGTCCTCGGCCAGGTCGATGGCCTCGGGGCTGGTACCGACGATCGGGACGCCGGCGGCCTTGAGGCGCTTCGCCAGACCCAGCGGGGTCTGACCGCCGAGCTGGACGATGACGCCCGCGACGGTGCCGGAGAGGGTCTCGGCGCGGTACACCTCGAGCACGTCCTCGAACGTCAACGGCTCGAAGTACAGGCGGTCGGCGGTGTCGTAGTCGGTCGACACGGTCTCGGGGTTGCAGTTGACCATGACGGTCTCGTAGCCGGCCTCGGACAGCGTCTGCGCGGCGTGGACGCACGAGTAGTCGAACTCGATGCCCTGGCCGATGCGGTTCGGACCCGAACCCAGGATGAGGACCTTGGGACGCTCGGTCTGCGGCGCCACCTCGGTCTCGGCCTCGGGGTCGAGCTCGTAGGTGGAGTAGTGGTACGGGGTCTTGGCCTCGAACTCCGCGGCGCACGTGTCGACGGTCTTGTAGACGGGGTGCACGTTCAGCTCGTCACGCAGCGCGCGGACGGCGTCCTCCCCCGCCTGCCCTTCGCCGAACTGCTGCGGACGCAGCGCCGCGATCTGGCGGTCGGAGAAACCGTGGTGCTTGGCGAAACGCAGTTCGGTCGCGCCGAAGGTCTCCGCGGAGCGGACCTCGGCCCCCAGTTCCACGATCTGCTGCATCTGGTCGAGGAACCACGGATCGATCGCGGTGGCGTCGAACAGCTGCTCGAGGGTCGCACCCAGCTCGAAGGCCTGCGCGATCTGGTACATGCGGCCGTCGGTCGGAACCTTGATCGCCTCGAGCAGCTCGTCGAGCGTGCCCTCCACCTCGGGGCCCGTCCAGTAGCCGGCCCGCTTGGTCTCGAGTGAACGCAGGACCTTGCCGAACGCCTCGGTGAAGTTGCGGCCGATCGACATGGCCTCACCGACCGACTTCATAGTCGTGGTGAGCGTGCCGTCGGCGCCCGGGAACTTCTCGAACGCGAAGCGCGGAGCCTTGACGACGACGTAGTCGAGCGTCGGCTCGAAGCAGGCCGGCGTCTCCTTCGTGATGTCGTTGACGATCTCGTCGAGCGTGTACCCGATGGCCAGCTTGGCGGCCATCTTCGCGATCGGGTAGCCGGTCGCCTTCGACGCCAGCGCCGACGAGCGCGACACGCGCGGATTCATCTCGATGACGACCAGACGGCCGTCCTTCGGGTCCATCGCGAACTGGATGTTGCAGCCGCCGGTGTCGACGCCGACCTCGCGCAGGATCGCGATCGAGAGGTCGCGCATCGCCTGGTACTCGCGGTCGGTGAGAGTCATCGCCGGTGCGACGGTGACCGAGTCGCCGGTGTGGACGCCGACCGGGTCCACGTTCTCGATCGAGCAGACGATCACGACGTTGTCGCGGCCGTCGCGCATCAGCTCGAGCTCGTATTCCTTCCATCCGAGGATGGATTCCTCGATCAGGACGTTCGCGGTGGGCGACGCGGCCAGACCGCCGCCGGCGATGCGCTCGAGGTCGACCTCGTCGTACGCCATGCCGGAACCGAGGCCACCCATCGTGAACGACGGGCGCACGACCACCGGGTAACCGAGCTCCGCGACGGTGGCCTTGACCTCTTCCATCGTGTAGCAGACCCGGGAGCGCGCGGACTCGCCGCCGCACTTCTCGACGATGTCCTTGAACTTCTGACGGTCCTCGCCGCGCTGGATCGCGTCGAAGTCGGCGCCGATCAGCTCGACGTCGTACTTCTCCAGAATGCCCTGCTCGTGCAGCGCGACCGCGGTGTTGAGGGCGGTCTGGCCGCCGAGCGTGGCGAGGACGGCGTCGATCTTGTTGCCGTTGGCCGCCTCACGGGCGATGACCTTCTCGACGAACTCGGCCGTGATCGGCTCGACGTACGTGGAATCGGCGAACTCGGGGTCGGTCATGATCGTGGCCGGGTTCGAGTTGACCAGGCTCACGCGCAGGCCCTCCTCGCGGAGGACGCGGCACGCCTGCGTGCCCGAGTAGTCGAACTCGCAGGCCTGGCCGATGACGATGGGGCCCGAGCCGATGACCAGGATGTGCTCGAGATCTGTACGACGTGGCATTACTTCTTGACTCCCTCGAGCATGGTGGCGAAACGATCGAACAGGTACGCGGCGTCGTGCGGGCCGGCCGCGGCCTCGGGGTGGTACTGCACCGAGAAGGCCGAACCGTCGAGCAGGCGGACGCCCTCGACGGCGCCGTCGTTGGCGCAGGTGTGGCTGACCACGGCGCGCCCGAACGGGGTGTCGAACTCCTGGCCGGCCTCGCCTTCGAGGGCGAAGCCGTGGTTCTGCGCGGTGATCGCGATGCGGCCGGTCTCGTGCTCGACGACCGGGATGTTGATACCGCGGTGGCCGAACTTCATCTTGTAGGTGCTCATACCCAGTGCTCGGCCGAGGATCTGGTTGCCGAAGCAGATCCCGAACAGCGGCAGTCCCTGGCCCAGCACCTCCTTGGTGAGGTGGACGGCGCCGTCCGCGGTGGCCGGGTCGCCCGGACCGTTGGACAGGAACACCCCGTCCGCCCCGATGTCGAGGATGTCGTGGAGCGTCGCGGTGGACGGCAGCACGTGCACCCGCATGCCGCGCTCGGCGAACATCCGCGGGGTGTTGGTCTTGATGCCGAGGTCGATGGCCGCGACGGTGAAGCGGGCCTCACCGCCGGCGGGCTCGACGACGTAGCCGTTCGGGGTGGACACCTCGCCGGCCAGGTCGGCGCCGAGCATCGACGGCTGGGTCTTGACCCGATCGAGGAGGACGTCCACGTCGGCCAGCGCCTCACCGGAGAAGATGCCGGCGCGCATCGAGCCGCGGGTACGCAGGTGCCGAACGAGGGCGCGGGTGTCGATGCCGGCGATACCGACGACGCCCTGACGCTCGAGCTCGTCCTGCAGCGAACCGGTCGCACGCCACGAGGAGGTGCGGCGCGAGGGGTCGCGCACGACGTAGCCGGCCACCCAGATCTTCGATCCGGCGGACTCGCCGGTCGGGCCGACCGACTCGTTGTCCTCCTGGTTCCAACCGGTGTTGCCGATCTGCGGTGCCGTCGACACCACGATCTGGCGGTGGTAGCTGGGATCGGTCAGGGTCTCCTGGTAGCCCGTCATCCCGGTGCTGAAGACCGCCTCGCCCAAGGTCTGTCCCACGGCGCCGAAGGTGGTCCCGCGGAAGACGCGGCCGTCTTCGAGAACCAGGACCGCCGTATTGCTGTCAAAGCCGCTCATGCGTCTTCTCCGTTCTGCTCGACCTCACCAGAGCCCGCCGCATTCGCTGTGTCATCACTGTCTGTCTCGCGTACCCACTGCGGGTACACCGTCTTGTCGTCTCCACGGAATCCCGTATCGATCTCGGTGCCGGTGGGGAGCTCCCACCGGATCACCAGGACTCCGTCCTTCGTCATCACTTTTCCGGCCAGGCCGCGTTCGGTCCGGATCGCCCGGATCGCCGCCTCCGGGATCCAGAGCGTCGACGCGCCGTCGCGCTCGAGCAGGATTCCCCCGGTCCAGCGGCTGATCTCGCCGGTCGCCCGGAACCCCAGGTCGCCGACCGCGACGCGGTCCTGCCAGCTCGGGGCGATCGTGCTGCCCACGTACAGGCCCGTGCTCGGCGCGATCAACCGCTCACCGAGATCCGCCGGCACCTGCGGCAGCTCACCGATCCGGTCCGCCTGGCGCCTGGCCCGGCCCTTCCACCCGCGGTACATCAGGAACACCAGCAGTGCCCATACCGCGATGCAGCCGACCACCCACAGGATTCGTTCCATGACTACCGTGCCTCTCCGAGTGGCCGCACCTTGCCGTCGCGGGCGGTGACCCGGCCGCGCAGCACCGTCGCCGTGACCTTCGCCGGAAGGGTCATCGACTCGTACGGCGTGTTGTTCGCGACGCTGGCCAGTTCCGGACCATGCACCGTCCACTCGGTGTCGGGATCGACGAGCACCAGGTTGGCCGGCTCTCCCACCTCGATCGGGCGGCCCTGGTCGTCGAGCCCGACGATCTCCGCGGGACGCTCGCTCATCACCCGGGCGACACCGCGCCAGTCGAGCAGACCGGGCCGGACCATCGTCTCCACGACGATCGACAGCGCCGTCTCGAGCCCGAGCATGCCGGGACGCGCCTGGGAGAACTCGCAGCACTTGTCCTGTTCGGCGTGCGGCGCGTGGTCGGTGGCCACGCAGTCGATGATCCCCTCGGCCAGGCCCGCTCGCAGCGCCGCGACGTCGGACGCCTCCCGCAGCGGCGGGTTGACCTTGTTGACCGCGTCGTACGTCTCGAGCCGCGAGTCGTCGAGCAACAGGTGGTGCGGGGTGACCTCGGCCGTGATCGAGATGCCCTGGCCGCGTGCCCACTTGACGAGCTCGACGGAGCCCGCGGTAGAGGCGTGACAGATGTGCACGCGCGCACCGGCGTCGCGGGCCAGCAGTGCGTCCCGGGCGACGATCGACTCCTCGGCGGCGCGCGGCCAGCCGGCGAGTCCGAGGCGAGCCGCGGTGGGACCCTCGTGTGCAACCGACCCCACGGTCAGTCGCGGCTCCTCCGCGTGCTGCGCGATCAGGACCCCGAGCGACGCCGAGTACTCGAGCGCCCGTCGCATGATCAGCGGATCCGCGACGCAGTGGCCGTCGTCGGAGAACATCTTCACCTTGCCGACACCGGCGGCCATCGTCGCCATCTCGGCGAGTTGGCGGCCTTCGAGGCCGACCGTGACTGCGCCGACGGGGTGCACGTCGACGAGGCCCACTTCCTGGCCGCGGCGCCACACGTGATCGGTGACGACGGCCGAGTCGGCGACCGGGCTGGTGTTCGCCATCGCGAACACGGCGGTGTACCCACCGAGAGCCGCAGCCGCGGAACCGGTGTCGATGGTCTCGGTGTCCTCGCGGCCCGGCTCCCGCAGGTGCGTGTGCATGTCGACGAAGCCGGGCAGCAGGATCTGGCCGGCGCCGTCGATGACCTCGACGTCGTCGCCTGCGTCCAGACCGGTGCCGATCTCGAGGATCTGCCCCCCGCCGAGCAGCAGATCGGTCGGCTCGCCCTCCCCGTACACCAGAACGTTTCGGATCAACACGTTCCCGCTCGCGGACATCTGCGGCGCCACCTTCTCGTTTCTCGTCTCGTCGATACTTGTCGTGTTCCGGTCGCTCACGCGACCTCTTCCGTTCCCACCAGCAGCCGGAACAGCACCGCCATACGAACGTGGACGCCGTTCGTGACCTGCTGCAGCACAGCCGTTCTCGCCGAGTCGGCGACCGACGACGCGATCTCCATGCCGCGCAGCATCGGGCCGGGGTGCAGCACCACGGCGTGATCGGGCAGCAACCCGAGCCGCTTCTCGTTGAGCCCGTAGGTGATCGAGTACTCGCGCGGTGACGGGAAGAACCCGCCGTTCATCCGCTCCGCCTGCACCCGCAGCATCAGCACCGCGTCCAGTCCGGGGAGTTCGGCGTCGATCGAGTGCGAGACCCGCACGGGCCACGTCTCCACGCCCACCGGCAGCAGCGTCTGCGGCGCCACCAGGACCACCTCGGCACCCAGCATCGAGAGCAGCAACGCGTTCGAGCGGGCCACCCGGCTGTGCAGGATGTCGCCGACGATCGCGATACGACGACCCTCGATGCCGCCGAGTCGCTGCCGGAGAGTGAGCGCGTCGAGCAACGCCTGCGTGGGGTGCTCGTGGGTACCGTCACCGGCGTTGATGACGGCGGGGCCGCCGTCCTCGGCCGCACCGGTCCACGCCGCGATCTGGTGCGCCGCGCCCGACGCCGGATGCCGGACGATCAGCGCGTCGGCGCCCGCCGCACGCAGCGTCATCGCGGTGTCGCGCAGCGACTCTCCCTTCGACACCGACGAACTGGAGGCGCTGACGTTGATCACGTCGGCGCTCATCCACTTGCCGGCGACCTCGAACGAGACCCGTGTGCGGGTGGAGTTCTCGAAGAACACCGTCATCACGGTGCGGCCGCGCAGCGTCGGGAGCTTCTTGACCTCACGCCCGAGCAGGGCCTGCTCGAAACGCTCGGCCTCGTCGAGTAGCTCGGTCGCGGAATCCCGGTTCAGGTCCGCGATGGAGAGCAGGTGCTTCACTTCTCGTTCTCCTCTGCGTGCCCGCTCGACAACACGACACCGTCCCGTCCGTCGTGCTCGGCCAGGAGCACGGCGACATCTTCGGTGCGTGCGGTGGGCACGTTCTTGCCTACGTAATCGGCGCGCAGCGGCAGCTCACGGTGGCCGCGGTCGACGAGGACCGCCAGCTGGACCGCGCGCGGTCGGCCGAGGTCGCGCAGCGCGTCGAGCGCGGAGCGGACGGTGCGGCCGGAGAACAGGACGTCGTCGACGAGGACGACGAGCGCGTTGTCGATGCCGCCCTCCGGCACCGACGTGCGCTCGAGCGGACGGTGCGGCTTGGTCCGCAGGTCGTCGCGGTAGAGCGTGATGTCGAGTGAGCCGACCGGCGGCCGGACCCCCGCGAACTCCTCGATCTTGTCGGCGAGGCGAGCAGCGAGCGTCGTGCCGCGGGTGGGGATGCCGATCAGGACGACGCGCGGGGCCGAGCCGACGGCGGTGGCGCCGTCGACCGTCTCAGTGGCGTCGAGCGCGGTCTTCTCGATGATCTGGTGGGCGATACGGGCGACGGTCCTGCCGACATCTGCCGGGGACAACAATTCGCGAGCGTTCGCAGGAATGCCGGACGAGGACCCTTCGGGCGTAGGCATACAGCGACCTCCTTCTCCGCCTCTCTGGACGGATCGTTAAAGGATGTCTGACGCGGCACAGCTTATCAGCGGCCGCGCACGCGCCAGATTCCGGGTAGTGCGAATCCACGGACCCGGACGTCACTGCGTCCAGGGCCGCACGGACGCCGCTGCCGCCCACCCCCCGTCACGGGGATGGGCGGCAGCGGCGACACGTCAGGACTCGTCGTCTTCGGCGTTCTCGACGGTGGAGCGCTGCGAGGTGGCGGCAGCGGCGGCCCGGACCTGCGGCGCGACCAGGACCACCTGGCCCAGCACCCCGTTCACGAAGCCCGGCGAATCGTCGGTGGAGAGTTCCTTGGCCAGTTCGACGGCCTCGTCGACGGCCACGACGGGCGGCACGTCGGTTGCATGGAACAACTCCCACACGGCGATACGGAGGATCACCCGGTCGACCGCCGGCAGGCGGTCGAGGGTCCAGTCCTGCAAGTGGGACTCGATCACCTGGTCCAACCGGTCCAGGTTCTCGGCGACACCCTGGACGACCGTCACCGTGTATGGGGCTACGGGCGCCACCGAATCGTCGCGGCCGGCCAGATCGGACCGCTCGTCCGCGAGGTCGACCGGGTCGACGTCGCGTGCCTCGGCCTCGAACAGGAAGTCGACGGCCCGCTTGCGGGCCTTGTGACGTGCTCCGAGTTTCTTATGCGTGCCCGACACTCAGGAATTCACGCGCCCGAGGTAGTTGCCGTCACGGGAGTCGACCTTGAGCTTGTCGCCCGTGTTGATGAACAGCGGAACCTGGATCTCGGCACCGGTCTCGAGCGTGGCGGGCTTGGTGCCGCCCGTGGAGCGGTCGCCCTGCAGACCCGGATCGGTGTGCTTGACCTCGAGCTCGACCGTGACCGGGAGCTCGACGAACAGCGGAGCACCCTCGTGCGTGGCAACCTGGACCTGCATGTTCTCGAGCAGGAAGCGCGCGCCGTCGCCGACCGTGGCCTCGCCGATCGGGATCTGGTCGTAGGTGTCGCCGTCCATGAAGATGTAGTCGCTACCGTCGTGGTAGAGGTAGGTCATGTCGCGGCGGTCGACCGTCGCGGTCTCGACCTTGACACCCGCGTTGAAGGTCTTGTCGACGGTCTTGCCCGACAGGACGTTCTTCATCTTGGTGCGCACGAACGCAGGGCCCTTGCCCGGCTTGACGTGCTGGAACTCGATGATCTGCCAGAGCTGGCCCTCGATCTTCAGCACGAGCCCGTTCTTGAAATCACTGGTGTCTGCCACTTAGTTCGCGTCTCCTTCAGACGATTGCGAGATCCTTGCTGGTGAGAGTGAGGAGTTCCGGCCCCTGCTCGCGAACGACGAGCGTGTCCTCGATCCTGACGCCACCGCGCCCGGAGAAGTACACACCCGGCTCGACGGTCACCACCGCACCGCCAAGCAGTGTACCGGTGCCGAGCTTGCCGATCCCGGGCGCTTCGTGGATCTCGAGTCCGACGCCGTGCCCCAATCCGTGCAGGAACTTCTCGCCGTGGCCGGCGTCCTCGATCACCGACCGGGCCGCCGCGTCCACCGAACCGACCGCCGCCCCCGGCGTCAGCGCCGCCCGGCCCGCCGCCTGCGCCCGCGCGACCAGGTCGTAGACGTCGCGCTGCCAGTCGGCCGCGCGCTCGAGGACGTAGGTGCGAGTCATGTCCGAGTGGTAGCCGCCGATCTGGGCACCGAAGTCGAGTTTCACGAAGTCGCCGGACGCGAGCACCGCCCCGGTGGGCCGGTGGTGCGGTACGGCGGAGTTGGGGCCGGCGGCCACGATCGTCTCGAACGAGATGCCGTCGGCACCGTGCTCGAACATCAACCATTCGAGCTCGCGCGCGACTTCGCGCTCCGTCCGACCGGGACGCAGGCCCCCGCGCTCGACGAGCGTGGCGAGGGCGTCGTCGGCGGCGGCACACGCCCGGCGCAGCAGTTCGATCTCGCCCTCGTCCTTGACCTCCCGCAACTGCTCGACGATCCCGGGTGAGCGCACGAGATCGATCCCCGGCACCCGGTCACGCCACGCAGCGTGCTGGTCGACGGTGACCACGTGGCTCTCGAACCCGAGCCGGCCGGCGCCCCAGGCCGTGGCCAGTTCGAGGAGCCCCGGCGCGCACGCCCGGGTGATCTCGGCACGCAGGTCGGGCACCTGCTCCCCCACCTGCACGAGGTACCTGCCGTCGGTGGCGATGACGGTGCGGTCCTCGGCCCCGGGCCCGTCGGAGACCGAAACGATCAGGGCCGCATTCGATCCCGTGAAGCCCGTCAGATACCGGATGTTGAGCAGATCGGTCACGAGCAGCGCATCGAGCTCGCGCTCCCGAAGAATCTCGCGGAGCCGCGACCTGCGCGCGGCGGTCGACGTGGTCACCTCATGAATCGACATGCACCGAAACTACCCCGCGCCCCCGACGTGTCCGACGCCTCTTCGTGCCGTTTGTGTGGGTTACGACACAAGCGCGGAATCCTGCTGGTTACGCTGTGTCACATGAATGGGTGGGTCGTACGCGGTCTCGGGCTGGCTTTGGTACATGCAGTGGTGCGCACTTTCCTGGGCGCGGCGGTGACGCAGTGGCCCCAGCAGGGCAGCATCCTGCGGTGGTTCTCGTTGATCCTCGTGATCCTCGCCGCGTTCCTGTGGGGCGCCTTCGACGGCATCCGGGACCGGCGCGCCAACCCCGATCCCGACGACGCCGCCGACCTCACGATGATGTGGCTCAAGGCGGCTTTCGTGGCCGGCATCCTCGCCGGGGCGGTGTCGTGGCTGGTGGGTCTGATCTTCGATATCGCGGTGACCAACGGATCGCTGTTCTTCGAGGTGACCTCCGGCGCCGCGTTCACCGTCCTGCTGGTGTTCGTCCCGGCGTCCGTCGCCGTGGCTCTCGGCCGGTTCCTCGCCGGCCGCGAGTCGAAGTCGTCCGACGGGGCGGTCGCCTACGAGCACGACGCCGACCTCGAGGTCGAGGAGAACGCGGCCGAGAACTACGCCGACAGCGAATGGTCGTACGAGCACGGCTACGAGAGCGGGTACAACCCGGCGGCCGACGAGTCCGCCACCGAGGTGTTCAGCCCGGTCGATCCCGACGGCAGCCAGGGCGGGGGCGGAGCGCACCGCGCCGACAAGTAGCAGTCGACCAGCAGGCGGCGGGGAGTACAGGACGGCGAACGGGCCGGGGCGGAGTACCGCCCCGGCCCGTTCTCGTCGGACTCGGCAAATTCGCTGTCGGTCAGCCCCGCTCGGCGAGGAACCGCAGCGCCAGTGCGTAACCCGCGACGCCCAGGCCCACGATCGACCCGGTCGCGACCGCACTCAGGTAGGAGTGCTGCCGGAACTCCTCGCGTGCATGGACGTTGGAGATGTGCAGTTCGACCAGCCCGGCAGTGAGTTCCGCGCACGCGTCCCGCAGGACGACCGACGTGTGGGTCAGTCCGCCGGCGTTGAGGATCACCGGTTCACCGGCGTCGGCGGCGTCGTGGATCCAGCCGAGAAGTTCGGCCTCGCTGTCCGACTGCCGCACGACGACCTCGATGCCGAGTTCCTGTGCGGTGCGCTCACACAGCGCGACGAGGTCGTCGTGCGTGGTGGAGCCGTAGACCTCCGGCTGACGTTTCCCGAGACGGCCGAGGTTCGGGCCGTTGACGACCTGCACCCTCACAGCAGCACCGACCCACCGCTGGGGCTCGCGTCCCGCGCGATCGCACCGTAGGCGCCGACGAGCAGCGCCGGGTCCGGGCCCTCGAGCCGACCGGGCTTGGCGAGCCCGTCGAGCACGACGAAACGCAGCAGCCCGGCGCGGTTCTTCTTGTCGGTCTGCATGCCCTTCAGCAGATCGGCGAACGCGTCCCCGTCGTACGTGGTGGGCAGGCCGACGAGTTCGAGGATGGACCGGTGCCGGTCGGCGGTGGCGTCGTCGAGGCGGCCGGCCAGCCGACCGAGTTCGGCGGCGTACACCAGGCCGACGGCCACTGCGGCGCCGTGACGCCAGCGGTACCGCTCGCGACGCTCGATCGCGTGTCCGAGGGTGTGCCCGTAGTTGAGGATCTCCCGCAGGCTCGACTCCTTGAGGTCCGCGGCGACCACCTTCGCCTTGACCTCGACGGAGCGGCGGATCAGCTCCGGGAGCACGGTTCCGGTCGGATCCAACGCGGCCTCGGGATCGGCCTCGATGAGATCGAGGATCACCGGATCGGCGATGAATCCGGTCTTGATGACCTCGGCCATGCCGGCGACGATCTCGTTGCGTGGCACCGTTTCCAGCGTCGCGAGGTCGATCAGGACCGCGGACGGCTCGTGGAATGCACCGACCAGGTTCTTGCCGGCCTCGGTGTTGATCCCGGTCTTGCCGCCGACGGCGGCGTCGACCATCGCGAGCAGGGTCGTCGGGACGTGCACGATCCGCACGCCGCGCATCCACGTCGCGGCCACGAAACCGGCGAGGTCGGTGGCGGCGCCGCCGCCGAGACTGACGATCGCGTCGCTGCGGGTCAGGCCGATCCGGCCGAGCACCTCCCAGCAGAAGCCCGCGACCGCGAGATCCTTGCCGTCCTCGGCATCCGGAATCTCGATGCGGTGGGCATCGATCCCCTTCTCCGCCAACGCTCCTCGCACCGCTTCCGCGGTCTCGGCGAGCGGCGGCTGATGGAAGATCGCCACCGTGCGGGTGCCTTCGAGTTCCTCGACGAGGTCACCGAGCAGACCCCGCCCGATGATCACCGGGTAGGGATCGGCCGTTGCCACCTCGACGCGTACCGGTTCGGTCACTTCTCTACTGCTCCGCTTCTGTCTCGTCGTGTGCCGGGGTGCCCGGTGCGGGCCCGTCGGTCAACTTCGTCACCAACTGCTGGACCACCCGGCTCGGGCTCCGACTGTCGGTGCGCATCCGGATGGTCGCCACCTGCCGGTACAGCGGCCGGCGGCGGCGCATCAGCGCGTGGTACTTCGCCTTCGGGTCGCCCCCGTGGAGCAGCGGCCGACCGGTGGTCGCACCGGTCCGCTTGAGGCCCTCCGCGACACTGATCTCCAGGTACACCACGGTATGCCCGGCAAGCCGGGTACGGGTGCGTTCGGACAGGATCGCGCCACCACCGAGGGACAGGATCCCGTCGTGCTTCTCGAGCGCCTCCCCGACCACCTGCTCCTCGATCTCCCGGAAGTGCGGCTCCCCGTCGGTCGCGAAGATCTCCGGGATGGTGCGGCCCGTCCGGCGTTCGATCTCGACGTCCGTGTCGAGCAGTTCCAGGTCGAGCGCCTGCGCGAGCCGTCGACCGATGGTCGACTTGCCCGCACCGGGCGGCCCGATCAGCACCGCACGTGGTGTCATCCGATCACCGCGGGTGACGTGCCGCGATGCCGTCGACGTAGCGCTGGAAGTTCGAGCGGGTCTCGGCGATCGAGTCGCCACCGAACTTGTCGAGCGCGGCCTGGGCCACGACCAACGCGACCATCGCCTCGGCCACGACGCCTGCCGCCGGGACCGCGCACACGTCGGAGCGCTGGTGGATCGCGACCGCTTCCTCACCGGTGGCCATGTCGATCGTGGACAACGCGCGCGGGACGGTGGAGATCGGCTTCATCGCGGCGCGGACCCGCAGGGCCTCGCCGTTGGTCATCCCGCCCTCGAGACCGCCGGCGCGGTTGGTGGAACGCAGGATGCCGTCGGGCCCCGGACGCATCTCGTCGTGTGCCGCGCTACCGCGACGGCGTGCGGTCTCGAAGCCGTCGCCGACCTCGACGCCCTTGATCGCCTGGATGCCCATCAGGGCGGCGGCCAGCTTCGAGTCGAGACGATCGGCGCCGCTGATGAACGAGCCGAGGCCGACCGGGAGACCGTGGACGATGACCTCGACGACGCCGCCGAGGGTGTCGCCGTCCTTCTTCGCTGCCTCGATCTCGGCGATCATGGAGTCTTCCGCGGCCTTGTCGAACGCGCGCACCGGGCTGGCGTCGATCGCCTCGAGGTCGCCGGCCTCCGGGCCGACGCCGACGTAGGGCTCGGACGCGCCGATCGAGATGACGTGCGAGAGCACCTCGACGCCGAAGAGCTGGCGGAGGAACTGGCGGGCGACGGTACCGGCGGCGACACGGGCCGCGGTCTCACGGGCGCTGGCGCGCTCGAGCACCGGGCGGGCATCGTCGAAGCCGTACTTGAGCATGCCCGAGTAGTCGGCGTGCCCGGGACGCGGACGGGTGAGCGGCGCGTTGCGCGCCTGGCCGGCGAGTTCGGCCTCGTCCACCGGGTCGGCGGACATGATGGTCTCCCACTTGGGCCACTCGGTGTTACCGACCTCGACCGCGATCGGTCCGCCGAGCGTGCGGCCGTGCCGTACACCGCCGATGATCGTGACCTTGTCGGCCTCGAACTTCATGCGGGCACCGCGGCCGTAGCCGAGACGACGGCGCGCGAGCTGCGCCGAGATGTCGTCGGACGTCACCTCGACGCCGGCGACCATCCCCTCGAGCATGGCTACGAGGGCGGGACCATGGGACTCTCCAGCAGTTATCCAGCGCAACACGTCCAGCATCTTTCCACGTCCGTAGGGTCACCTTCGACAGCGGGCCGTCGGTCGCACTCGCCACACCCGCCACAGGCGGGCTGTGCCGCGGTTACCGCGCCATCGGCGAATTCAGGAATCGAGTGCGGCAGCCATCGCCGCACGCGGCGCCGGCATGCCGGTGAACTGCTCCACCTGGCCGTATGCCTGGTTGAGGAGCATCGCGAGACCGCCGACGACGGTGCCGCCGGCCCGCTCGACGGCCTGCGCCAGCGGCGTCGGCCACGGGTCGTAGATCGCGTCGAGCACGAACGGTGCCCGGCCGATCGCCTCGGCCCAGGGCGCAGCCCCCACGGCCGGCACCGTACTGACGAGGGCGGCGGAGTGCGCACAGACGTCGCCGAGGCGGGCGTCGTCGAACGTCAGGTGCCGCACGTGGAGACCGACGGCCTCCCCGCAGTCCAGGGTCTCGCGCGCGCGGGCGGCATCGCGGGCCACGACGGTCACCGAGCCGACGCCCAGATCCGCGAGGGCCACCAGCGCGGGCCGGGCGGTGCCACCGGCACCGATCACGACGGCCGGCGCGCCCGAGAGGTCGCCGATCCCGCCCTCGACGAGTGCGCCGCGGACCCCGTCGACGTCGGTGCAGTCCGCCCGCCAGCCGTCGTCGATGCGCACCAGCGTGTTCGCCGACCCGATCGCGACGGCGCGGTCGGTGCGTTCGGTCGCGAACTCGAGCGCCGCCACCTTCCCGGGCATCGTCACCGACAGGCCGACCCACTCGGGCCCGAGACCCGACACCAGACCCGGCAACTGTTCGCCGGTGCACTCGATCCGCTCGTACGTCCAGTCGGTCAACCCGAGCGCACGATAGGCAGCGAGGTGCAGGTCCGGGGACTTCGAATGCGCGATCGGGCTACCGAGAACGGCAGCCTTCCTGCCTTCACGGGCCGACACGTCGATCACCTTCCACTGTCGAGAATGCCGCTCTTCTGGGCCAGTTCGATGTTCGCGAGGTGCTCTTCGTAGCTACGAGTGAAGAGCGTCGTGCCCTTCTTGTCGATCGTCACGAAGTACAGGAAGTCACCGGGCGCCGGATTCTCCACCGCGCGAAGCGCATTGATGCTCGGGGACGCAATCGGCGTCGCGGGCAGGCCCGGCATGGCGTACGTGTTCCACGGCGTGACCCGGGCACGATCGGCGTCGGTGGTCGCGACCTCCGTCGTGTCGAGTGCGTAGTTGACCGTCGAGTCGAACTGCAACGGTTGGGCGACCGCAAGCCGGTTCACCACCACCCGCGCGACCTTGTCGAAGTCCGAGGGCAACGCCTCGCGTTCGACGAGCGACGCGACGATGAGCATCTGGTACGGCGCGAGCCCGACGTTGCCACCCGCGCTCTCGAGTCCCGTCGCCTCGTAGCTCTCCGCGCTCGAACTCACCAGCTGCCGGAGAATCTCGGCGGGGGTCTGCGTGGGATCGAAATCCCAGCTGCCCGCGGCGATCAGGCCCTCGAGCTGACGATCCCGGTCCGGGACGTTCGCCACCGCTGCCCGCGCCCAGTCCGGCACGCCCAGCGCCGCGAGGTCCGGGCCCGCGCCCGCCTCGTTGAGCTGGTCGTACGTGAGGCACTTCTGCGCGTCCGCCGGGCCGACACAGCTGGCCTCGGCGATGAGGGTGTAGATGCCCTTCTTCACCGCGCCGGTCTGCACGTCGCGAGTGTCGTGGAGTTGACGCCCCTCCGAGATCACCAGCGCGCCGACGCGGGCGTCCGGCGACACGAGCGCCGACACCGCGTCCGAACCGGAGATCCGGGTGGAAATCGAGTAGTAGCCGGGCTGCACCGCACTCATCGCATCGTTGCGCAGCGCCGCCCGATAGAACGCGGCCTCGCTCTTGACGACGTCCTTCGCGGCCATCTCGTCCGCGATCTGGTTCGCCGTGTCGCCGGGATGCACCTGCACGACCACCTCGGGACCGCCCGGGCCCGCGTAGTCCGCGACATCGCGTCCGGAGACCTTGTCGTACACCGCGACCGCGGCCGCGCCCATGCCGCCGAGGAGCACCGCGCCGGCCAGCACGCCGATGATGCGGCCACGCCGCTTGCGGCGCGCGGCGGCCTGGAGTCGACGGGCCTCGCCGCGGCTGATCGGGTGGGTGCCGACCGCGGTCGGCAGGGCGCGGCGCCCGTCGTCGTACTCGTACCGGTCGTACTGGGGCTCGTATCCGTAGTCCGAGCCGTAGTCCGATGTGTAGTCCGAGGTGTAGCCCTGGTCGACGTCCGAGGCCCGGGCCCGGTCGTACGCCGGTCCGTACGGCCGGCTGTACTCGTAGCCGTAGTCGCCGTCGTGACCACCCGCGTACCGCGAGTCCGACTCGTACTCGGGACGCCCCGACGGCGGCCGTTGATCACTCACAGGGCGTCTCCCGTGGGTCGATCGCCTTCTTCCGGATCCGACACGTTCACCGCTCTGCTCCGCTCGTCCAACCATCCCTGCAAGATCGCCACCGCCGCGGCCTGATCGATCATCGGCCGCTGACCCTTGGCCTTCACCCCGCTCTCGCGCAGTGCGCGCGACGCCGTCACCGTCGTCAGACGTTCATCGGCCATCCGCACCGGGACAGGCTCGACGGCACGCCGGAGTCGCCGCGCGAACGCGGACGCCAGGTCTGCGGCCTTGCCGCGTTCACCTCGCAGGGTCTGCGGCAGACCGACGATAACCTCGACGGCCTCGTACTCCTCGACAATCGCGACAATCCGCCGGATGTCCGGCGCGTCGGGACCCTTCTCCTTCGACCGCGGAACGGTCTCCACCGGCGTCGCGAGGATGCACTCGGGGTCGCACGAGGCCACCCCGATCCGCACACTCCCGACGTCGACTGCGATCCGACGCCCGCGCCCGGGGTCGTCCGCCCCAGGCCGGTCGGGACCCGACTGGGCGGAACGGTCGGGACCCGACGAGACCGGGGGCACCGCTAGGAGTTTCCTGCCAGCTCGGCGACCCGGCCCCGCACGCCCTCGAGCGCCGCCGGGATTCCGGAGACGTCGGAGCCGGAGCCCTGCGCCATGTCCGCCTTGCCGCCGCCGCGGCCACCGATCTGCGGGCCGAAGCTCGACACCAGCTCACCGGCCTTGATGCCGAGATCCTGGGCCGCCTTGGTGGTGGCGACGACGAACGGCACCTTGCCGTCGGCGTTGCCGAGCAGCACCACCACAGCGGGCTGCGTGCCGAACCGGCCCCGGATGTCGCTGACCAGACCACGCAGGTCGTTTCCGGCGACACCGTCGGGTGCCTGCTCGGCGACCAGAAGCACCTCACCGAATCGGTGCGCCTTGTCGACGAACGTGCCCGCCGACGCCAGCACCGCGGCCGCCTTGGTGGCCTCGAGTTCCTTCTCGGCCGCCTTCAGCCGCTCGACGAGTGCCTCGACACGACCCGGGACCTCCTCCGACGGCACCTTGAGCGACGACGCGACCCCGGCGAGAAGCGCGCGCTCCTTGGCCAGGTAGCGGTACGAGTCGAGACCGACGAACGCCTCGACGCGTCGCACGCCGGAGCCGACGGAGGACTCACCGAGCAGCGTGACCGGACCGATCTGCGCCGACGTCTGCACGTGCGTGCCGCCGCACAGCTCCATCGAGAACGGTCCGCCGATCTCCACGACCCGCACCTCGTCGCCGTAGTTCTCGCCGAAGAGCGCCATCGCGCCCATCTGCTTCGCCTTGTCCAGATCGGTGACGAAGGTGTTGACCGCGTGGTTGGCGGCGACGGCCTCGTTGGTGACGACCTCGATCTCCTGCTTCTGCGACTCCGACAGCTGGCCCTGCCAGTTGAAGTCGAAACGCAGATAGCCCGGCTTGTTGAGCGAACCGGCCTGAACGGCATTGGGGCCGAGCACCTGCCGCAGCGCGGCATGCACCATGTGGGTGCCGGAGTGGCCCTGCGTCGCGCCCTTGCGCCACTCCGGGTCGACCTGCACGAGGACGACGTCGCCCTCGGTGATCTGTCCCTCGGTCACCGAGACCTTGTGGACCCATACCTTCTTGGCGATCTTCTGCACGTCGTTGACCTTGACCCGCAGACCGTTCGCGGTGATCGTGCCGATGTCGGCGATCTGGCCGCCCGACTCCGCGTACAGCGGGCTGCGGTCGAGGATGACCTCGACGTCCTGGCCGGCGGTCGCCGTGGGGACGCGCACACCGTTCGAGATGAGCGCCAGCACGTGCGCCTCGGACACCAGCTCGTTGAAGCCGGTGAACTCCGTGGCGCCGCGGTCGACGAACTCCTTGTAGACCGTGAGATCGGTGTGCGCGTGCTTGCGTGCCTGCGCATCCTCCTTGGCCCGCTTCCGCTGCTCGGCCATCAGCGAGCGGAAGCCGTCCTCGTCGACGCTCAGGCCGGCCTCGGCCGCCATCTCGAGCGTCAGGTCGATCGGGAAACCGTAGGTGTCGTGGAGCACGAACGCCTCGTTGCCGCCGAAGACCTTCCTGCCCGCGGCCTTCACCTCGTCGGCCTCGGCCTCGAACATCTTCGAGCCGGCCGCGATGGTGCGCAGGAACGCGGTCTCCTCACCCACGGCGACACCGACGATGCGGTCGAAGTCGGTGGCGAGTTCCGGGTACGACTGGGACATCGTGTCGCGCACGACGGTCACGAATTCGCGCATGCTGGGCTTCTCGGCGCCGAGCAGCTTCGCCGACCGGATGATGCGCCGCAGCAGGCGGCGGAGCACGTAGCCACGGCCCTCGTTGCCCGGGTTGACGCCGTCGGCGATCAGCATCACAGCGGTACGCGCGTGGTCGGCGATGACGCGGAAGCGGACGTCGGCCTCGGGGTCGGTGCCGTACGTGCGGCCCGACAGCTCCTCGGCCTTGGTGATCACGGGACGGACCAGGTCGGTCTCGTAGACGTTGTCGACGCCCTGCAGCAGGAACGCGACACGCTCGACACCCATACCGGTGTCGATGTTCTGCTTGGGCAGCGGGCCGAGGATCTCGAAGTCGTCCTTCCCGGTGCCCTCCCCTCGCTCGTTCTGCATGAACACGAGGTTCCAGATCTCGAGGTAGCGGTCCTCGTCGGCCTCGGGGCCACCCTCGGCACCGTACTCGGGACCGCGGTCGTAGTAGATCTCCGAGCAGGGGCCGCACGGGCCGGGCACGCCCATCGACCAGTAGTTGTCGGCCATGCCACGGCGCTGGATGCGCTCGTCGGGGATGCCGGCCTCTTCCTTCCAGATGTCGCGGGCCTCGTCGTCGTCGAGGTAGACGGTGACCCACAGCCGCTCGGGATCGAAGCCGTAGCCGCCGTCCTCGACGCTGTTCGTCAACAGCGCCCACGCATGCTTGATCGCGCCGCGCTTGAAGTAGTCGCCGAAGCTGAAGTTGCCGGCCATCTGGAAGAACGTGTTGTGGCGGGTGGTGACGCCGACGTTCTCGATGTCACCGGTGCGCACACACTTCTGCACGCTGGTCGCGGTGTCGTAGGGCGGAGTCTGCTGGCCGAGGAAGAACGGCTTGAACTGCACCATGCCGGCGTTGACGAACAGCAGGTTCGGATCGTCGAAGATCAGCGAGGCGCTGGGCACCTCGGTGTGGCCCGCCTTGACGAAATGGTCGAGGAAGCGCCTACGGATCTCGTGGGTCTGCACCTGGGTTCGTCCTAACGTATGTCCGTCGAAATGTCACAGTGTTCGGCAAGCAGATATCGGCACCGAGGCGCGAATCAGCCATGGGCAAGCTTAACGCCCCGGCGCTCGCCATTTATTCGGCGGCGACCGAGGTGGTCGACCGAACCGCGGATCAGCGTCCGCGCACGATCCTCCGGAGCTTCCCGACCCGCGCCGAGATCTCCCTCTCGGCGCCGTGAGTGGTCGGTTCGTAGTAGTCGACACCCACCAGCTCGTCCGGCGGGTACTGCTGTGGAAGGACACCGTCGGCGTGGTCGTGCGGGTACTTGTAACCGACCGCGTTCCCGAGCTGGGCGGCGCCGGCGTAGTGACCGTCCCGCAGGTGCGGCGGCACGAGACCTGCCTTACCGGCCGCGACGTCCGCCATCGCCGCGCCCAGCGCCGCGATCACCGCTCCGGACTTGGGCGCGGTCGCGAGATGGATGGTGGCCTGCGCCAGGGCGAGCCGCGCCTCCGGCATCCCGATGAGCTGCACCGCCTGCGCCGCGGCGGTCGCGGTCTGCAGCGCCGTCGGGTCGGCCATGCCGATGTCCTCGCTGGCATGCACGACGAGCCGGCGGGCGATGAACCGCGGATCCTCCCCTGCCGTGATCATCCGGGCCAGGTAGTGCAGCGCGGCGTCGACGTCGGAGCCACGGATGGATTTGATGAACGCGCTGATGACGTCGTAGTGCTGGTCGCCGTCGCGGTCGTAGCGGACGGCAGCCTTGTCGACGCTCGATTCGACGGTCTCGAGGTCGAGCAGCGCCGGGCGCTCGTCGGTCCGATCCAGCGCCGTGCCGGCCGCCGCTTCCAGGGCGGTCAACGCCCGGCGCGCGTCACCGGCGGCCAACCGGACCAGGTGCTCGAGCGCGTCGTCGGCGATCTCGACGGAGCCGCCGAGCCCCCGCTCGTCGGCGCGGGCCCGTTCGATGACCAGCCGGATGTCGTCGGACGTGAGGGACTGCAGCTGCAGCACCAACGACCTCGACAGCAGCGGCGAGACCACCGAGAACGACGGGTTCTCCGTGGTGGCCGCGACGAGCAACACGATGCGGTTCTCGACCGCGGCGAGCAACGCATCCTGCTGGGTCTTGGAGAAGCGATGGACCTCGTCGATGAACAGGACCGTCTGCTCACCCTGGAGCAGGCGTCGGCGGGCCAGTTCGATGACGCCCCGCACTTCTTTCACACCCGCCGACAGCGCCGACAACGCCTCGAACTTGCGTCCGGTGGCACCGGAGATGAGCGACGCCAGCGTGGTCTTCCCGGTGCCGGGCGGGCCGTAGAGCAGCACCGACGAGGCGCCGGAGCCTTCGACGAGGCGGCGCAGCGGGGCCCCCGGTGCGAGCAGATGCTGCTGGCCGACTACCTCGGACAGCGCCGCGGGCCGCATCCGAACGGCCAGCGGGGCCCCGGGATGAGACGTCGGCGCCGAGCGCGGAACCGACGTGAGGGGCTCGGGTTCCGGCTCGGCGGCGGGGGCCTCGAACAGGCCCGTATCGCTGCCCGGGTCCGTGTCGCCGAAGAAATCAGTCACGCCCCGACGCTACTAGCCGACACCGACGCACCGAGCCGGCTGCACTCAGGAGTGAGCGCGCGCACGGAGGGTCTCGTCGGACGTCGGCGCACGCAGCAACCCCACCCAGGCGTCGATGCACGCCGAGAGCTCGCGGCGATCGGGGGACCCGCTCGAGCGGGCGATTCGCGCCAGCGTCCGCAGCGCGCTCTCGTAGACCATCATGATCCGCTGCAGGCGGACCTCGTCCCGAAGATCATCGAGGGCCTCGCGTAGCCCCTGGTCCACGGCGAGGCCACTCGCGGTCACGGTGGGATCCGCGGAGCCGAACACGCTTCCCAGGATCTCGGCGTCCAGCAGCCGGTCGAGCAGGCCGACGTAGTGATTTCCCTCGCGCACGCTGTCGGCGAGCGGTTGCACGAGGCACCACAGGGCGTCGCGAACGGTCAGCCGACCGTCGGCGGTCCTCCGCTCGCAGATCATCCGCTCGCGGTGCGCGTTGACGGCCGGCAGGCGGTGCTCGAGGACCGCTTCGAGCAGTTTCTCCTTCGACCCGAAGTAGTAGCCGATCACCGATGCATTGTGTTGACCTGCGGCACTGCGGATCTCGGCGAGCGTGACGGCGTCGTAGCCGCGCTGGGCGAACAACCGTTCGGCTGTCTCCACCAGGAGGACGCGCGTTTCCTGGCCGGCGCTGTAGCGGCCGCGTCTGGCAGTCATGGCTGCTCACCCTAATCGCGTCGGATCTCGGGTCGACGTGCCGACGCCGAAGCGCGTCCTGCGCTCACGGATATCGCGCGGCCGCCGATCTGTAAACCCCTGGACGCACACGGAGCGAATCCATTCCAGAAATTAATACTCGGCAATTACTTTGACGATCATCCCAGTCCCCCACACAGATTCGAGGACGACCGATGACGACACTCGAAGCCGCCACGGTGACCGTCACACCGTTGGCCGGAGCGATCGGCGCCGAGGTGCGCGGTCTCCACGTGGCCGCCCTGTCCGGCGCCGACGTCGAGCTCGTCCGGACGGCCCTGCACGACCACGGGGTGCTGTTCTTCCCCGAGCAGGGCGTCGACCCCGCCACCCACCGGGCTTTCGCGCAGCACTTCGGCGACATCGTGTATCCGCACGAGCACCTCGCTCACCTCGGCGACGAGGGCTACCGCGAGATCAGTGTGATCAGCACCGACAACGGCAGCGCCTACCAGGCCAACCGTTGGCACTGCGACGTCGCGTGGAGAGCCGAGCCGTCACGTTTCAGCATCCTGCACATGCAGGTACTCCCGGAGGTCGGCGGCGACACGCTGTGGTCCAACCAGTACGCGGCGCTCGACGCACTCTCGCCCCCGATCCGCGAAGCGCTGTACGGACTGACTGCGACGCATCGGATCGCGCCACTGCCGAACGTCCCCGAGGCGAGGCACCCGCTGGTGATCCGGCATCCGGAGACAGGACGCGAGGCGCTGTTCGTCAACGACCTCTTCACATCCGCGATCGACGGGGTCACCGAGGACGAGAGCCGGGCGCTGCTCGGACTGCTGAAGACGGTGTCGATCAGGCCCGAGTTCACCGTCCGCCGCCGCTGGAGCGTCGGGGACATCGCTGTCTGGGACAACCACTTCGTCCAGCACAACGCCATCTACGACTACGGCGACGAGCCGCGTCGGATCCATCGCATCGAGGTCGCGCCCGAGGCACCCGTCCCCGCGCGCTGACACAGCACAGCCCGTACCCGTCACCCACAGCAGAGGAGCAATGTGACCACCGTCGAGACCCGCCCGTCCACCGCGCACGACATCTACGCCGCCGGCGGCATCACCGTCACCCGGCTCGGCGAGAACATCGGCGCCCTGATCGAGGGCGTGCACGTCTCCGGGGACATCCCCGCCGAGACCGCGTACGCGATCCGCTACGCCCTCGCCGCGAACAAGGTCGTCGTCTTCCGCGGCCAGCACCACGTCACCGACGACATCCAGTACCGGTTCGCCGGCACCCTCGGCTCCCAGACCACCACCCATCCGACGCTGACGTCCGAGGACAACCGGACGCTCGTCATCGAGGGCGCCGCCAACAGCTGGCACACCGACGTCAGCTTCGTCGACCGGATCCCGAAGGCATCGATCCTGCGAGCGGTCGACATCCCGCCCTACGGTGGCGCCACCACGTGGGCCTCGACCACCGCGGCTTACGAGCAGCTTCCCGCCCCCCTGAAGGCGCTCGTCGACAGCCTGTGGGCGGTGCACTCGAACGAGTACGACTACGCAGGCGTACACGCCGACCGCAAGGGCATCGCGGTCAACCGTCACGAGACGATGCAGAACTTCACGCGCCTGAAGTTCGAGATCGAGCACCCGGTCGTGCGCGTGCATCCCGAAACCGGCGAGCGGTCGCTGCTCCTCGGTCATTTCGTCAAGAACTTCGTGGGACTCAAGACCAACGAGTCGGCTGCACTGTTCCAGCTCCTGCAGGAGCGCGTCGTTCGGCTCGAGAACACGTTGCGCTGGGCCTGGACGCCGGGCGATCTGGTGATCTGGGACAACCGCGCGACCCAGCACTACGGCATCGCGGACTTCGGCACCCACAAGCGCAGCGTGCACCGGGTGACCCTGGCCGGCGACGTCCCGGTATCGGTCGACGGGGATGCCAGCCGCATCCTCACCGGCGACGCCTCGCATTTCTCGGTCGTCGACACCCCCGACCGTTTCCCCGGCTTCGACGCCTGACCCACCTGGACCGGGGAAGGAACCGAGCGCAATTCACCTTCGGCGCCTTCGCGACGGAGGAGAATTGCGGCACCGCGGCGCACTTCTCGAATCCGATTCGCCACCGGTCGTCACCCGCGGCGGCTCGACGTCAGCGGCAGCAGCTTCAGCACCTACCGGGCGAATTCCCGGACCTCTCGGACCGGCGCGCGACGGTTCGTTCAGAACAGAGGAGAGCCCCGATGGATCGCACTCAGCTACCGATTCACCTCACCCCGGAGACCGTCGACGCCGCGCACGACGTCCGCGATCAGCAGGTGCCCTTCCCCGGGCCCCCGAGAGTGACCGCACCCGAGGGTGCACCCAACGTGCTGGTGATTCTGCTCGACGACATGGGCTTCGGTGCCTCGTCGGCCTTCGGCGGGCCGTGCTCGATGCCGGTGGCCGAGCAGTTGGCGGCCGACGGGCTGAGGTTCAACCGCTTCCACACCACGGCGATCTGCTCACCGACGCGGGCGGCGCTGCTCACGGGGCGAAACCACCACAGCGTGGGAATGGGAGTCGTCACCGATTTCTCCTCCAGCGCACCGGGCTACACGGGTGTCCGACCGCTGGACGCCGCTCCGCTGGCGCGGACCCTGCGGGAGAACGGCTACGCGACCGGCGTGTTCGGCAAGTGGCACCAGATCCCGCAGGACGAGATCACTCCCGTCGGCCCGTTCACGCACTGGCCGACTCGGGAGGGCTTCGACACCTTCTACGGGATCATCGGCGGGGCCGACGATCAATTCCACCCGAACCTGTACTCCGGCACCGCGCAGGTGGAGCCGCCGTCGACGCCGGAGCAGGGTTATCACCTCTCCGAGGACCTCGTCGACAAGACCAGGGACTGGATCCGATCGGTGCGCGACGTGGACAAGGACCGTCCCTGGTTCGCCTACCTGCCTTTCGGCGCCACCCACTCCCCCTTCCAGGTTCCGGATTCGTGGCGGGACCGGTACCGCGGGAAGTTCGGCCACGGCTGGGACGCGCAACGTGAGCAGACCCTCGAGCGGCAGAAGGAGCTGGGCGTCGTCCCGCCCGGCACGCTCCTGTCGCCCTGGCCCGACGGCGCCCCGCACTGGGACGAGCTCGACGACGACGGTCGCGTCGTCGCGGAACGGCTCATGGAGATGTACGCGGCGTTCGCCGAGCACACCGACGAGCAGGTCGGTCGGCTGGTCGAGTCTCTCCGCGCCGCCGGGGAGCTCGAGAACACGGTGGTCTTCTACATCCTGGGCGACAACGGCGCGTCCTGCGAGGGACGCCTGACGGGCACGTTCAACGAGTCGCGGACCTACAACGGACTGCCGGAAACCGGCGCCGAGATTCGGGATCGCCTCGACGAGATCGGGGGTCCGACCAGCTACGTGAACTACCCCGTCGGTTGGGCCCTGGCGATGGACACCCCCTTCCAGTGGACGAAGCAGGTCGCGTCGCACTTCGGTGGAACGCGCAACGGGCTCGTCGTGCACTGGCCCAAGGGGATCTCCGATCGAGGTGGCGTCCGCACACAATGGCACCACGTCATCGACGTGGCACCGACCATCCTGGAGGCCGCCGGGATCCCGCATCCCGACCGGGTCGACGGGATCGCCCAGCGCCCCATCGAGGGCACCTCGATGCTGTACGCCCTGCGCGACGGCGCCGCGCCGGACCGGCACCTCACCCAGTACTTCGAGATCTTCGGCAACCGCGGGATCTTCCACGACGGCTGGACCGCGGTCACCAAGCACCGTTCTCCGTGGGACCTGTCGCGAACCGACCCCATCCCGTTCGACCAGGACACGTGGGAGCTGTACGACATCACCCGTGACTTCTCCCAAGCCACCGATCTGGCCTCCGAGTACCCGGAACGGCTGGCCGCGCTGCAAGAGCTGTTCCTGGAGCAGGCACGGCTACACCAGGTGCTGCCGCTCGACGACCGAGGCATCGAACGCATGGACGCGGCCGTCGCAGGGCGCCGCGTCCCCGACCTGGGCGGGCGGGTCACCGTGCCGGCCGGCACACGGCGACTACCGACCGCCGCATTCCCCAGCACATCGAACACGTCGTTTCGGCTGAGCGTGCCCGTAGTGGCCGACAGTGCCGAGTCCGACGGCGTTCTGGTGAGCCTGGGCAACTCCTTCAACGGGCTGTCCTTCTACGTTCGGGAAGGGGTGGTGACGTTCGCCCACAACCTGTGCAGTGTGGTCACCACGCACGTACGCGCCACCGAGTCGCTCACGGCCGGCGCACACCTGCTCGAGTACCTGTTCGCCTATGACGGCGGAGGCATCGGGCGGGGCGGGACCGGTCGCATCCTCGTCGACGGTCGGATCGTCGGGGAGGGTCGCGTCGAACGCACGGCCCTGTTCGGGTCCGGTCGGCTGACGGTGGGTGCGAACCCGGGCACGCCGGTCACCTCCGACTACGCCCGCGGCGACGAGTACCGGTACACCGGTCGGATCGGCGAGGTCACTCTCGAGACCGAAGCAGCCGGCGGCCGGCCCACCGACGCTCAGCGGCTCGCGGCGGAGCTCGTCACGCACTGACCGCGCGACGGTCCTGTGAGCGGCCCTGTAAAGGATTCGACGCACGTGGATCCGATACCTCCGTAATTTAATTCCTCCCAATTACTTTGATCCTCGGAGCTTTTCAGCCCAGGCGCGCCGACATCCCGATCGACGCCCCCACCTCGCCCCTGCGAGTTCACCTCCACACGGCCCCGAAAGGACCCCCTGTGTTCAGCCGTCCCGCGCTCCCCCGGAGTCGCTCCCTACTGGGAGCCCTCGTCCTGTCCGTCGTCGGCGTCCTCGGCGCCGCGGGGTGCAACTCCGCGGTCGACCAGGCCGGCGCCGACACCCGTACCGAGGTCACGGAGGGCGGTATCCTTCGAATCGGTGACGGTGGTGATCTGACCCCCGCGTCGCTGTACTCGGGCGCCCCCGCGCAGGCCACCATCACCGGACTGGTCTACGACACCCTCATCCGCTACCCCGCCGACAGCCTCGATCCGCAGCCGAAACTGGCGACGTCCTGGACGGTCTCCGAGGACAAGCTGTCCGTGCACCTGGAGTTGCGCGACGACGTCACCTTCCACAACGGCAAGCCGTTCACCTCGGCGGACGTCGAGTCCAGCATCCGGACGTACGCCGATCCGGCCCGGTCCGGGCAGCTCGCCCGCACAGCCGCCCTGGTCACGGGCTTCGACACCAGCGATCCGCACGCGATCACGCTCACGCTTGCCAGGCCCGCCGGCAACTTCCTCGACCTCTTCGACGTCATGCCGATCATCGACGTCGACACACTGCCCGACCTCGATACCGGCAAGGGGTACAACGGGACCGGTGCGTTCCGGTTCGCCGCCTGGAAGCCGGGGGCGTCGATCACTTTCGACGCCAACGAACAGTACTGGGACGGCGCGCCGCACCTCGACGGGGTGGAGTACGTCATCGTCCCCGACGCCCAGACGCGGGTGTCGCAGCTGCGCTCCGGCCAACTCGACCTGCTGCTCAACGTCGCGCCCCGCGACGCCGACCAACTGGGCGCCGATCCCGGTTTCCGGGTGGTCGACCAGACCGGTGTGCAGCGCACCGCCTACATCGGCGCCAATGTGCAGGCGCCGGGACTCGGCGACATCCGGCTTCGCCAGGCGATCGCCCACGCGGTGGATCGAGACCGGATCGTCGCCGACGTCTACCAGGGGCACGGGGATCTCGCCAACCTGCCGTGGCCGCAGTATTCGCCCGCATTCGACGCGGACCTGAACGGCACGTACGACCACGACACCGAGAAGGCCAAGGCACTGGTCGGCGAGGTCGGCAGCGTGCCGGTCATCCCCGTCGCCTACACGGCGGGATCCACCGAATCCGAGGCGGTCGCGCAGATCGTGCAGGCCGACCTCGCCGCGGTCGGGATCGAGACCACCCTCCAGCCCCAGGATCAGGCCACCACCCTCAAGAACCTGATCGCGGGCACCTACGGCGGCCTGTGGATCACCGAACACACCTTCGCGCAGTACACACCGGCAACCCTGCCCACCAGCGCCTACGTCTACAACGCGAACAAGAACACGTCGAACTTCATCGACCCCGGATACCAGGCCGCCGTCGAAAGGGTCTGGGGGATCACCGATCCGAGCAGTACTGACGCCGAGGACGCATACCGCGCACTGAACACCGAGCTGCTCGACAACGCCTTCGTGATCGGCCTGTTCAACCACGAGAACGAGCTGGCCGCGTCCGCCGCCCTCCAGGGCGTGGGCTGGACCAAGAAGGGCGAGCTCGACCTGAGCGACGCCTACCTGGGTGGGTGACCGACGATGCTGCGCTACAGCCTCCGTCGGATCCCGTCCGCGTTGATCGTGCTCGCCATCGGTTCGGTCGTGATCTTCACCCTGCTGCGGCTGGTACCGGGCGACCCGGCCCAGATCCTCGCCGGCCCCGACTCCTCTCCCGAAGCACTCGAGTCGATCCGTGACGACCTCGGTCTGACCGGCTCCCAAGTCGGCCAGTACTTCTCATGGCTCGGTGGTGTCGCTTCCTTCGATCTCGGGCATTCGCTGATTCTCGGTGGCGACATCGGCTCCCTGCTGCTCGACGCGCTCGGCAACACCGTCGTCCTCGCGGCGGCGGCGCTGCTGCTCGCCGTCGTCATCGCCTTCACCATGAGCACGGTCTCGGTGATCGTCGATCGGCGCTGGCTCAACAGCGTCGTCACCGGGTTCGGCACCGTGGCCGTCGCGATCCCCAACTTCGTCACCGGCACGATCCTGGTGGTGCTGTTCGGTGTGGTGTGGGCGGTGTTGCCCGCGGGAGGTGTGCCGAGGAGCGGCTTTCTCGACGACCCCGGAATCTCCGTGCAGTACCTGATCCTCCCCGCCGTGTGCCTGGCTCTGCCGATCGCAGCAGCGCTCACCCGGTTCCTCACCGAATCGCTGCGCAGCCAACTCGCCGAACCGTACGTCACCACGGCCCGCGCGCTCGGGATCTCACGCCGGCGCATCGTGCTGACCCAGGCCCTGCCCAATGCGCTGCCGTCGACGGTCACGGTACTGGGCATGCAGGTCGGGCATCTGCTCGGCGGAACCGTTCTCGTCGAGGCGATCTTCGCTTGGCCCGGACTCGGGCACCTGATCGAGCGGGCCATCTCGAGCCGTGACTACCCGGTGGTGCAGGTGATGCTGCTGTTCTCCGTCGGGTTGTTCGTCGCCGTCCAATTGATCACCGATCTCGTCAACGCCTGGCTCGATCCGCGCATCCGGCTGGGTGGTCACGCATGAGCGCAATTGTGGACGCTGCACCGGACGAGACCGCCGTCACCACCGATCGGCGCAGTCGCTGGGCCGCGTTGCGCACGGGTCGCGGGTCGGCCGGTGTGGTCCTGGTGACCATCGTTGCGCTCGCCGGCCTCGCTGCGCCCTGGCTCGCACCGTACGCACCCGACGAACAGACCGCCGGCGCGGCGCTGCTCGGACCGAGCGGTGAGCATCTCCTCGGCACCGACTCCGTCGGGCGCGACATCCTGTCCCGGACCCTCTACGGCATCCGGATCGATCTCGTAGTGATCTTCCTGGCGGTGCCGGCCGGAGCGGTGATCGGTTCGCTGCTCGGCCTCGCCGCGACCCGGGACGGCCGGATCGACACCGTTGTCCAACGCGCGTTCGACTTGATCCTCGCGTTCCCGACCATCGTCCTCGCGATCGCGCTCACGATGGTCATCGGTCCCGGCGTCTGGACGATCGCGACGGTGATCGTGCTTGCGGAGATCCCGGTGTTCGGTCGGCTGACCCGGACGTCGGTGCTCACGGTACGGCAGGCGCCCTACGTCGAAGCCGCGAGAACTCTCGGAGCCGAGGAGGGATGGATCCTGCGCCGACACGTCCTGCCCAACTGCTTCGAACCACTGACAGTGCAACTCGCGCTGGCGATGTCGGTGGGGGTGTTCATCGAGGGAGCCATGAGCTTCCTCGGCCTCGGCATCACTCCGCCGGCCCCGTCGCTCGGTTCCCTCATCAAGGAGGGGACGCAGAATGCGTACCACTCACCGTTCTTCGTCGTCGGCCCCCTCGCGGTCGTCGTCGTCCTGGTACTAGGACTGCTCCTGATCTCGCAAGCCCTCGCCGCCCGGTCACGGCTGCGGTGAACCACCATTCCAAGGACTCTCGTGACCACTCGACTACTCGACATCCGCGACCTGACGATCGCCTTCGGGGCGGCACGACCCGCCGTCGATTCCGCCTCCCTCGACGTCGACCGCGGCGAGATCGTGGCCCTGGTCGGCGAATCCGGCTCCGGCAAGTCCATGACCGCCCGCGCGATCCTCGGTCTCCTGCCCGACGGCGCGACTCCCCGGGGGTCGATCGTCCTCGACGGCGCTGAAATGATCGGTGTCCCCGACGCCGACTTCGCCCGCGTGCGGGGCAACACGGTGTCGCTGATCTTCCAGGAGCCGCAGAGCGCGCTGAACCCCGTACGCCGCGTCGGCTGGCAGCTACGGGAGGCGATCCGCGCACACCGGAAGACATCGAGGGCAGGCGCCCGAGCGGCGGCAGTGGACCTGCTCCGGCAGGTGGAGATCCCCGACCCCGAGCGACGCGTGGACTACTACCCGCACCAACTCTCCGGGGGGCAGAAGCAACGGGTCGCGATCGCGCTCGCCCTGGCGGGCGAACCCGATCTGCTCGTCGCCGACGAGCCCACCACAGCCCTCGACGTCACGGTCCAGGCCGAGATCCTGGCGGTGCTCGACCGCCTGCGCACCCGAACCGGCATGGGCATCCTGCTCATCACTCACAACATGGGTGTCGTGGCGCAGCACGCCGACCGTGTCGTCGTCATGCGCGCCGGCCGGGTCGTCGAAACGGGCAGTGTGCACGCGGTGTTCGACGCCCCGACACACCCGTACACCCGATCCCTGCTGGCGGCGGTTCCGCGACTGCCCGAGGAGGCGGCCGTAACGCCGCCTCCGACGTCCGGTGCCGATGTCGTGCTCGAGTTCGACGCGGCCACGGTCACGTACCCGGCACGGCACGGAAGTCCCGCCTTCCGTGCCGTCGACCAGGTGAGCCTCACGGTCCGCCGCGGCGAAGTTCTCGGGCTCGTGGGGGAATCAGGTTCCGGCAAGACCACCCTCGGGCGGGCCGCGGTGGGACTCGTACCGCTCACCGGGGGCCGGGTGCTGGTCGAAGGGCTCGATCTGGGCGAGATCACCGCCCGGCATCTCCGCGAACTGCGGCGCGACGTGGCGTTCGTCCAGCAGGATCCCGCGACCTCCCTCGATCCCCGGCTGACGATCGGCGCAAGTGTTCGCGAGCCGCTCGACGTGCACGGCGTCGGCTCCGCGGCCGACCGCCGCCGTCGCGTGCTCGAACTCCTCGACGCCGTCCGGTTGCCCGCCGCCTTCGCCGACCGCCTCCCGCACCAACTCTCGGGTGGACAGCGCCAGCGGATCGCGCTGGCCCGCGCTCTCGCGCTTCGGCCGAAGCTGCTCATCGCGGACGAACCGACGAGCGCTCTCGACGTGTCCGTGCAGGCCGAGGTGCTCGAATTGTTCACCGCGATCCAGCAGGACCTGGGGTTCGCATGCCTGTTCGTCAGCCACGACTTGGCGGTGGTCCACCAGGTCGCCGATCGGGTCGCGGTCCTGCGGTCCGGGTCGGTGATCGAGGCGGGACCGGTGGATACCGTGTTCACGACACCCCACGACCCCTACACCCGGGCACTGATCGACGCGGTGCCGTTGCCCGACCCGTCGCGTCGAGACGTCCGCTCCGCCGACCGTCAACCAGCCGCGGTGTGACGCCGAACGCGCGGACCGGGCAGGGCGCACGACGTCACCGCAGAAACGCGCCCGGTCAGCGGCCGAACAGCGATGCGAAGAAGCCCGACTTGGCCGGCTTCTCGCACGTGCAACGCTCACTCGCCGGGACCGTCCGCATGACGCTGTCGACGTGCTGGCCGCAGCCGCCCCACGTGGTCTTGGAGCAGGTCTTGCAGGTGACGGGGTAACACACGATGAATCTCCTCGGGGATGTTGCGGATCGTGCCGTCAATAATACCCCCAGGGGTATCGACGACAATGTGCTTGTTCCCACACCCCCCGAGCCGGGGTCAGCGCCGCGGTGTGGTCGATCGAATCCGGTCGAGGGGCCCCGAGAGCTCGAGACGCCGGCGCAGGACCGGGTTGTCGGTGGCCTGGCTCGCGTGGCACGCGATGGCAGCAGCCTGCATCTCCCGATCGACGGCCACATCGAGCACGTCGTCACCCTCGAACCCGGCGAAGGCCGCGCCGAACTCGCGGTTGAGCGTGTCGGCGACGGCCGGTGCCACGCCCCACTCGAGCACGCGCAGACCTCGTTCACGCGCGACGCGGACAGCGGACGCGGTCGCCGCACGATGGTCGGGATGACCTGTGACGCCGCTCGACTCGAACACGACCAGCGTCGCGGCCGTTCCGAGCGCATCGACCACCACCGCGTCGAGCGCGTCGGGGTCCACCCCGTCCAGACCGCCGTCGGGGAAGTCCAGAAGAGCGACGTCGCCGATTCCGAGGCCGGCGGCGGCGGCCGACAGCTCGTCGCGTCGTATCTCCGCGAGGTCCGCGACAGCGCCGAGCGTGCTGGCCTCGCCGGCCGTCAGGCACAACACGCGAATGTCGGCGCCGAGCACCGCCAGCGCGGCCAGCACCCCGCCCAATCCGAAACTCTCGTCGTCCGGATGCGCCACCACCACGAGCGACGGACCGCCCGCAGCGATCTCACCCAGAACCGCGTCCGCTGTACCCGTGTCCATGCCGAATCCCTTCCGAGTCGCTCCAGTCTCGTCCACCCAGCGCCCCACCACAGTCGGAACCGCCGAACGGACACAATTCGGCCAGCCTCCACACAATCGGGGTTTACGTTGTAAAGTCATTCCTACCTGCAGTCTTTACAGTGTAAGGAGATGGATGGGCACGACGGCCCCACAACCGCGTGTGTCCCGGACGATGTCGATGTTGTGGACGCCCCCGGGCGAGGAACACACCTCACAGACGGGTCTGACGCTTGCCGCGATCATCGACACCGCCACCGCGATCGCCGACGAACGCGGTGACACCGCGGTGCCGCTGCGCGCGATCGGCAAGCGCCTCGGATGTAGCGCGATGGCGCTCTACACCTACGTCGACGGGAAGGACGAACTGCTCGACCTGATGTACGACCGGGCCCACCGAGAGTTCGGGACGGCGGCCCCGGTTTCGGTGATCGAATGGACCGAGCGGCTCCTGGAGCTCTATCTCGCCCACCCGTGGCTACTCGACATCGCGCCCGCCCGCCCGGTGCTCGGACCCCATCAGCAGCAGGCCTTCGAGCTTCTCCTCGGCACACTCGTGCCCTACGGCTTCGATCGCCGGGACGTCGTGGCAATCGCCTCGTCGGCATACTCGCTTCCCGCCGCTGCTGCACGGACGATCGTCGATGCGAGGCGCGCGGGGTCGGCCGGCGAGGACGACGGAGAACCGTCGTGGAATCCCCGTCTGGAGGCACTGGCCGCGGCCGCGCCCGACTTCGCCGAGAGATTCCCTCTTGCGACCGGGCTCGGACACGCGGCGCCCGGCGGTGGTGTGCCCAGCATGGAACAGGCGGCACGAGAGAACCTGCGTCGCTCCGTCGAGCTGCTGGTCGCCGGCGCCTCGGATCGGGAAGACTCCGCGGACGCCGGCTGACGAGCTGTCGGTCAGCGCATGCGTTCGCGCAGACGCGCGAGGACCTGCGTGGCGTGCTCCGCAACGGCCTCGTGGCCGGTCTGCTCAGCGAACGTCGCCAGGCTCCCCCACCGTGCCTGCAGAGCCTCGGCTCGCGGCGCGGAGAGCTGGTGGCCCCGCACGGCCGCGATGCGCGTGTAATCCTCCGGCAGGAACAGGAAGGTGCTCAGCCACACCCACACGAGCTGGGCGTCGAGAACGCGCTCGGTGAGGAAGTCGTCGTCCGCGAGGGCTGGCCACATACCGACGACCTCGGCGCGCCAGGCCTCGGTCATCGCCCGCGCCCGCTCGTACGACAACTCGATGCTGCACAGACAGGCGGGGAACGAGACGAGCGCGTAAGCCAGATCGAGGGTGGCGTCGCGGAAGCCGCCCCATTCGTAGTCCAGGAAGCGGACACCCTCGTCGTTCACGATGATGTTGTCCGGGCACAGATCCGACGGGCTGAAGGCGCGGAATCGGCCCCCGCCGAACAGCTTCCCGGCCCGGGCCGCGACGTCGAGCACGGCCGGCGAGACCTCGACCCCGAGCTGCTCGGCCAGCAGCGCCGGCACCGTCTCGAGCGAGGCTGCGGCCTGTTCCGCGACCACATCTCCGCAGTGGGCCACCTCGGCGCGCCGCAGCAGCGCCGTGAAGTCCTCTTCGCGACCCACCGTGGCCGCGTGCATCCGGCCGAGGGCCTGCGCCATCGCCATCAGCGAGTTCGTGACCGAGTCGGGATCGGAGTGCTTGAGCAGCGTCGCGAACGGCGTGGAATCGCCGAGGTCGCCGAGAACGAGCAGGCGCGTCTCGAAGTCGTAGGCGAGCAGCTCCGCGCCGGGCCGGTTCTCCGTAGCGAGCGCCGTGGCGAACTGGTACGACACCGCTTCCCGCAGGAAGGCGACATCGACGGAGTTGTCGTCGACGCCGTCGAACTCGATCCGCCGCGGGTCGGCCGCCTTGCGGGACGATTCGCGTACCTGCTTGAGAACGAGCGTCCGGGGCAGGGAGAACGGGTTCTCGGCGACGCGGACTCGGAGCACGATCGTGCGGCCGCTCCCCCCGAGATCGACTGGGTCGACGAGTCGGACAGCGGCGCCCGTGCGACGGGCGAGCAACTTCTCGGCTGCGGCAACGACCTCGGAGAGGGGTTCCGCCAATATTGCGGTCATCGCCCCCCAACCTACCTGGCCGACTCGTTCGAGGCCGGGCATTCGGGATCAGGAACGCGGCGCCCAGGGCGCTGACCTGGGAATATTGTGTGTTGCAGCTCGGTCACGACGCGTGCGCGTCTGCTGGAGAAGCAGCACCGCGATGGCCGCGATCACAATTCCGGTCAGATTGACGCCGAGCTGGAGCGCCGACATCGCCGCCACCCGCCACTCGCCGAGGGTGGCGGCAACCGCCGTGAAACCGGCCGCGGGGACCGTCGTCACCGAGATGAACACGCCGACCAGCGCCGCCGACTTCGCGGAGACGAGGGCCAGCATGCCCGCGGCGCCGGCGAGCAGGGCGACGATGAACGACGACAGTCCGACCCGGTAGATGAAGTCGACCTGGTGCAGGTCCTCGATCGTCGCGAGGTCGACCCAGCCCAGCAACTTGGCTATCAGCGTGCACGCCACCGTGACGGCGATGGCGAACGGAAAGCCGGCCACCAACGCGATCAAGGAACGGCGGGCCAGGCTGAACTTCCTGCGGGCGACTGCGACCGCGAGCGCGGCGAGTGGTCCGAATTCCGGCCCCACCACCATCGCCCCCACGATCGTCACCGGCGAGTCCGTCACGATGCCCACCGACGCCAGCAGACACGCAATGGTGAGGAACGCCAGGAACGTGACGTTGAGCGTCGACTCCTCGCGGGTCCGGGAGATCAGTTCCTCCCAGACGACCGTGTCGTCCGGGTCGCCGGGAGCCGCTTGTTCGGCCGCCCGCGCCGAATCCGAGAGCACCGTCTCCGTCGGCACCAACGTGATGGCGCCGATGTGTTCCATTCGCAGCGCGTGGAGTTGATCGAGCACTTCGTTGGCCGACTCGCGCGCGATGTCCGCCTGGACCACGTCACCGGCGGGCTCCACTGCGGAGCCCCGCGCCACCGTGATGTGGGTGGCGCCGGGCTCCTCCTCGAGCAGTGCGAGAACCTCGTCGGTGAAGTCCGCCGGACAGATCACGCGCAGATGCAGCACGTGTGTTCCCCCCGCCCCGGTGTCCTACTCGGACTCGGCTGCCGCAGGTTCGGGCTTGGCGTCGATGCCGGATTCCTTGCGCTGGAGTTCGGTAATGGGTGCGGGCGCGTCGGTGAGCGGGTCGACGCCGCCTCCCGACTTCGGGAAGGCGATGACCTCGCGGATCGAATCGACTCCCGCGAGGAGCGCGGTGATGCGGTCCCAACCGAACGCGATGCCGCCGTGCGGCGGGGCGCCGAACGCGAAGGCATCGAGCAGGAAGCCGAACTTCTCCTCGGCCTCCTCATGGGAGATGCCCATCACCTTGAAGACGCGTTCCTGGATGTCCTTGCGGTGGATACGAATCGAACCGCCGCCGATCTCGTTGCCGTTGCAGACGATGTCGTAGGCGTAGGCCAGGGCCTTGCCCGGGTCGGTGTCGAACGTATCGATCGACTCCGGCTTGGGCGAGGTGAAGGCGTGGTGGACCGCGGTCCACGCGCTGTACCCGAGGGCCACGTCACCGCTCGCGGTGGCGTCGGCGGTGGGCTCGAACATCGGTGCGTCGACGATCCACACGAACGCCCACGCGTCCGGATCGATGAGGTTCTGCTTACGGGCGATCTCGCCGCGAGCCGCGCCGAGCAGCGCGCGCATCGGCTTGGTTGCGCCGGCCGCGAAGAAGATGCAGTCGCCCGGCTTCGCGCCGACGTGGGCGGCCAGACCGTCGCGCTCGGCATCGGTGAGGTTCTTGGCGACCGGGCCGCCAAGCGTGCCGTCCTCACCCACCAGGACGTACGCCAGACCCTTCGCGCCGCGCTGCTTGGCCCATTCCTGCCAGGCGTCGAGCTGCTTGCGGGGCTGGCTCGCGCCACCCGGCATCACGACCGCGCCGACGTACTCCGCCTGGAAGACGCGGAACGTCGTGTCCTTGAAGAAGTCCATGCATTCGACGAGTTCGATGTCGAACCGCAGGTCCGGCTTGTCGGATCCGAACCGGCGCATCGCCTCGGCGTAGGTCATCCGGGCGATCGGCGTGCTGATCTCGTAGCCGATGAGCTTCCACACCGCGTGCAGGATCTCCTCGGCGAGGAGGATCACGTCCTCCTGCGTCACGAAGCTCATCTCGATGTCGAGCTGAGTGAACTCGGGCTGGCGGTCGGCGCGGAAGTCCTCGTCGCGGTAGCAGCGCGCGATCTGGTAGTAGCGCTCGATGCCACCGACCATCAGCAGCTGCTTGAACAGCTGCGGGCTCTGCGGCAGCGCGTAGAAGCTACCCGGCTGCAGGCGTGCGGGCACGAGGAAGTCACGCGCACCCTCCGGCGTCGAGCGGGTGAGGGTCGGGGTCTCGACCTCGACGAACTCGTGGTGGGCCAGTACGGCCCGCGCAGCGGCGTTGGCCTTCGAACGCAGCCGGATCGCGCGGCCCGGGCCCTCCCGGCGCAGATCCAGGTAGCGGTACTTCAGGCGGGCTTCCTCGCCCGCCTGGTCGTCGAGCTGGAACGGCAGCGGGGCGCTCTCGTTCAGCACCTCGAGCTCCGTCGCGTTGACCTCGATGGCACCGGTGGGGATCTCGAAGTTCTGGTTGCCCTCGGGACGCACCTCGACCTTGCCGGTGACCCTGACGCAGTACTCGGCGCGCAGTCGATGCGCCTGCTCGAGTACGTCGCCGGCACGGAACACCACCTGGGAAACGCCCGACGCATCACGGAGATCGATGAAGATCACTCCGCCGTGATCGCGCCGCCGGGCCACCCAGCCGGTGAGGGTGACGGTCTGCTCAGCGTGCTCGGGTCGTAGCGAGCCTGCCAGGTGGGTGCGCAGCACGGGATTCCTTTCACAAACATCCAGCACAGTGGTCGATCCGTGCGTACGGCACGGTGTTCTGTTGCTGCGATCCTACGGAGGCACCTCGTGTTACCGGAAACGCACGCCCGGATTGCTGGAATGCTGTTACGACCGGCACACACGGATTCGGACAGGGAGCCAACGCGATGACGTTCAACGACGACGTCCCGATCAACGCCGACCGAGTTTCCGTCGGAGGTGGCGGAGGCGGTCGACGCGGCGGGAAGTACGTGCTCGGCGGTGGCGCGGGTGGCCTGATAGTCCTCGTCCTCGCGCTGCTCCTCGGCGGCGATCCGGGGTCGCTTCTCGGCGCGACGGACGGGGCGTACGACGCCGGCACGAGCGCGGTCGGCGGCTCCGGTCTGGAGAACTGTGAGTTCGGCGTCGACGCGAACCGGGACGTCGGCTGCCGGGTGGCCGGGACCGCGGAGAGTCTCGACGCCGTCTGGGGCGCACAGCTGCCCACCCAGACCGGCGTCACATACGAGGCGCCGAAGGTTCAGCTCTTCTCCGGCGCGATCGACACCGGATGCGGTTACGCCACGAGCGACGTCGGCCCGTTCTACTGCCCCGCCGATTCGACGGCCTACTTCGACACCAGCTTCTTCCAGCTGCTCGTCGACCGGTACGGCGCGAATGCCGGCCCGCTCGCGCAGGAGTACGTCGTTGCGCACGAGTTCGGGCACCACATCCAGAACCAGCTCGGCGACATCGGCCGGGCACAACAGGATCCGCGCGGTGCGGCGTCGCTGGCGGTGCGCACCGAACTGCAGGCCGACTGCTACGCCGGACTGTGGGCGCACTACGCGTCGAACCAACCCGGCCCCGACAGCTCGCGGCCGTTCCTGGAGCCGTTGACCGACGCCGATGTCCGCGACGCGCTGTCGGCCGCCTCCGCAGTCGGCGACGACCGGATCCAGCGGTCGGCCGGCGCTCGGGTCAACCCCGAAGGGTGGACGCACGGGTCGTCGGAGCAGCGGCAGAAGTGGTTCGCCGCAGGCTTGGACTCCGGCAAGGTCGCGGCGTGCGACACCTACGCGGCCCGGGACCTGGACAGTCCGCCCGCGCTGCGCTGACCCGCGCCGCCTAGCCTGTGCGGGACCGACATTCGACGACAGTTCCCGGAGGCTTCCCTTGGCGATCGTGCATCGTGAGCGCGCACTCGAGGCCCACGGCGAGGTGGCGCTGCGTGACGACCGCGTCGAGCTGTCCTGGCGGGACGTCGACCGCACGGTGAACAGGATCGCGAACGCACTGCGCGACAGCGGGCCGGGCCCGGAGCGACGGGTGGCGGTGTTCGCCCGCAACTCGGCCGAGACCGTCCTCGCCCACGCCGGGATCATCCATGCGGGCTGCTCCCCCGTTCCTGTGAGTTTCCATCTGACGGCGCCGGAACTGGCATACATCCTCGAGGATTCGCATGCAACGGTTCTGTTCGTCGGCCCAGAGACCGCTGCGATCGGGGCCGAGGCGGCGCGCCTCGCGGGAGTGCCGCTGGTGGTCGGCTGGCGCTGCGACACGGGCGCGGTGACACCGTGGACGGGGTGGCTCGCGGCGGCGTCGGACGACGACCCGCCGTCGGACGTCCCGGCTCTGCCCTTCCTGTCCTACACGTCGGGCACCACCGGGACCCCGAAGGGCGTCAACGCGCTTGCGGGCAGCCCGGTCCCGGGTACGACGGTGGACGCGTACGTGCGCTCGATGCGGTCCCTGCCGCTCGCCCAGTGGCCGGGTCACCTCGTGGTGGGCCCGCTGCACCACACCGGCCCGCTCGCCGGCGTGCGTCTCGTCGCGTGCGGCATGCCGGTCACCGTGCTGGAACGGTTCGACGCCGAGTCGGTCCTCGCGGCCGTCGACCGGTACCGCATCGCGACGTCGCTCATGGTGCCGACACACTTCCACCGGCTGTTGTCGCTGCCCGACGAGGTCCGCGACCGCTACGACGTCGGCTCGCTGAAGCTCGTCACCCACACCGGTGCCGCATGCCCTCGTGATGTCAAGCAGGCGATGATCGACTGGTTCGGACCCGTCCTGTTCGATTCGTACGGCGGTAGCGAATCCGGCCCACTGTGCGGGATCTCGTCGGCCGACTGGCTTCGACGTCCGGGCAGCGTCGGGCAGGTCCGCCCGCCGTTCGTCCGGGCCGTCGCAGTGGACGCCGACGGCAACGAGCTCCCGGCCGGCGTCGAGGGCAGGCTCGCATTCGAGGAGCGCGACGGGCGGTCCGTCGCGTATCTCAACGCCGCGCAGAAGACGTCGGACGCGCTCGTCCGGCCGGGGCTGTTCACTCTGGGCGACGTCGGTTACGTCGACGACGAGGGCTTCGTGTTCATCACCGATCGCGAGACCGACATGATCATCTCCGGCGGAGTCAACATCTATCCCGCCGAGATCGAAAACGTGCTGGTCACTCACCCGGGTGTCGCGGATGCCGCGGTGATCGGGGTGCCCGACGCCGACATGGGCGAGTCGGTGCACGCGTTGGTCGTTCCCCGCGAGCGGACGCCGGATGTCGCAGATCTCGTCGAGCACTGCCGTGCCTCGCTGGCGGGCTACAAGGTTCCGCGCAGTATCGAGTTCCGGGACGACCTCGGCCGCTCGACGATGGGCAAACTCACCAAGCGGGTGTTGCGAGCGCCCTACTGGCCGCAGCGCTGAGGATCACTCGCCGTCCCGGTTCTCGTCGTCGTCATCGGACCCGGCGGCCCGGTCCGGCCCACCGTCGACTTCCTGGACGAGTTCGTATCGGTGGCCGTAGGTTTCGACGATCGCCTGGATGACCGCGACCACCGGCACCGACACCAGCGCACCGATGGCGCCGAAGAGCGAGGCGCCGACGATCACCGACCCGAACGCCACCGCGGGATGGATCGACACGGTGCGCGAGGTGATCCGGGGGTGGAGGATGTAGTTCTCGATCTGCTGGTAGGCGGTGCCGAACAGGATCACCCACACCGCGTCCAGGGGCTGCGCGGCGGCAGCGATGACGGCCGGCAGCCCGATCGCCAGGTACGTTCCGAGCGTCGGAATGAACTGCGAGACGACGCCCGTCCAGATCGCCAGCGGAAGCCAGTACGGGACACCGATGATCAGGAAGAAGATGCCGGTGGCGACCGCACTGAACGCCGCGAGGATGACGCGCGACACCACGTAACCGCCGGCCTTGTCGACGGAGATCTCCCAGACCGAAGCGATCACCTTCTGCTGACGGGCCGGGAACCAACTGGAGATGGTGCGGCGCAACTGCGGGCCCTGCGCGGACATGTAGAAGACGAACAGCAGCACCGTCGCGGCCTGGAAGATCACCCCGACGAGCGTCGAGACGACGCCCAGCACACCGGGCGTGTACTTCTCGGCGAGATCCCGGACCGTCTCCGGCGTGATGTTGATGAGGTCCTTGCCGGTGGCGAAGTCGGTGCCGAATTTGCGGTTGGCCCAATCGGTCACGCGGGTCAGGGCGTCGGGTAGGGCTCCGAGCAGCTGCGCGAGCTGTTCGGCCAGGAGCGCCCCGAAGATCGCGATGAATCCGATCGCGAACACGATCGTCCCGAACAGCACGAGGCCGGTTCCGAGTCCGCGGCGCATACCGGTGCGTTCGAGCCGGTCGACGACGGGCTCGATGGTGACGCTGGCCAGCCACGCGAGGAACAGCATGCCGAGGAAGTCCCGGATGTGGTGGAACAGCCAACCCGAGACCTGGTAGGCGGCGACCGCGAGCAGGATGTAGACGATCGCCACCCGCAGTGAACGCAGGTCGGCTCGTCGGCTGCCGCGACCGGTCGCGGCCGGGCCCTCGGCGTCGGCCCGCGGCTCCTGCCCACCCATCGCGCCCTCCGCCCCGTCTCGGTTGCCGGTCTATCGCGGAACCTACCCGTCGCAGCGAGATCGGGCGGGGATGTTGCGACAGCCGAGTCGAGGCTGGACGTGCCCCACCACCTCCTGTATAGATTAATTATCTACCTGATTAACGGCGAGGAGCTTCCCATGACCGAGGCGTACATCATCGATGCCGTTCGCACCCCGATCGGGAGAAGGAACGGAGCGCTCGCGGCCGTCCACCCGATCGATCTGGGTGCCGACGTCATCCGGGCCGCGATGAACCGAACTTCCGTCGACCCCGCAGCCGTCGACGACGTCGTCTTCGGGTGCGTCGATGCGATCGGCGGGCAGGCCGGGAACATCGCCCGCACGTCCTGGCTGGCCGCCGGACTCCCCGAGGAGGTGCCTGGCACGACGGTCGACCGGCAGTGCGGGTCGAGCCAGCAGGCGCTGCACTTCGCCGCGCAGGCGGTGATGAGCGGGGCCTCGGACCTCATCCTGGCGGGCGGGGTGCAGAGCATGAGCCGGATTCCGATCTCCGCGGCCATGACCGTCGGTCGCGAGTTCGGCTTCGAGGATCCGTTCTCCGGCTCGGCGCAGTGGCGGCGCCGCTACGGCGACCAGGAGGTCTCGCAGTTCCACGGCGCCGAACTGATCGCCGACAAGTGGGGCATCAGCCGCGTGGAGATGGAGCGCTGGGCGCTGCGCAGTCACGAACGGGCGCACGCGGCGATCGCCGAGGGACGATTCGCGAGCGAGACGGTTCCGGTCGGCGACTTCACCATCGACGAATGCCCACGCGACACCAGCCTGGAGGCGATGGCGAAGTTGCCCACCCTGCGGGCCGGCGGCACCCTGACGGCGGCGCTGGCCAGCCAGATCTCGGACGGAGCCAGCGCAGTCCTCGTCGCCTCGGAGGCCGCGGTGAAGGCGCACGACCTGACACCGCGGGCACGCATCCACCACCTCAGCGTCCGGGGCGCGGACCCCATCTTCATGCTCAGCGCGCCGATTCCGGCCACGGAGTATGCGCTCCGCAAGACCGGAATGCGGATCGACGACTTGGACGCGTTCGAGGTCAACGAGGCGTTCGCTTCCGTCGTGCTGGCCTGGATCGCCGAGACCGGGGCGGACCCGGACCGCGTCAACGTCAACGGAGGGGGCATCGCGCTCGGACATCCGCTGGGTGCGTCGGGCACGAAGCTGTTCGCCACCCTGCTGCACGAACTCGAACGCACGGGTGGACGATTCGGTTTGCAGACGATGTGCGAGGGCGGCGGAACCGCGAACGTCCTGATCGTCGAACGCCTCGGCTGACCCCGCTGCGCCCGCGCTCCCTCAGAACAGGGTGAGCGCGGGCCCCGTGCCGGCCGTGGCGAGCTCACGCCGCTCCGGAGTGGGTGCGTCGCGGTGCTCGGATCGTCCACCCAGCCCGTACTTCTCGACCATGGGCTCGACGCGCGCTCGCAGCCACGTCTTGTACTCGGGTGCGACGTAGGCACCGCGGCCGTACAACTGCCGGTACCTCCGCACCAGCGCCGGATGCTCGGAGGCGAGCCAGTTCAGGAACCATCCGCGCGTGCTGCCACGCAGGTGCATGGGAAAGATCGTGACACCCGTGGCCCCCGCCTCGGCGATCGCGCAGAGCAACCCGTCGAGGTGCGCGGTCGAGTCGGTCAGGTAGGGAATGACCGGCGCCACCATGACATTGCAGGGCAGGCCCGCGTCGGTGACCGACCGGATCAGATCCAGGCGCGCCCGTGGTGAGGGCGTACCGGGTTCGACGGCCTTCTGCAGTTCGGGATCGTGGATCGCGAGGGAGACCCCGATGCCGACCGATACGCGCTCGGCGGCCTGCCGCAGCATCGGCAGATCCCGGCGCAGCAGCGTGCCCTTGGTGAGGATCGAGAACGGCGTGTCCGACTCGGTGAGCGCCCCGATGATCGCGGGCATCAACCGGTAGCGCCCCTCGGCCCGCTGATACGGATCCGTGTTGGTACCCAGAGCGACGTGCTCACGCTTCCACGATCGCCGCGCAAGTTCCTTGCGCAGCACCGCGGCGACGTTCATCTTCACGACGACCTGCGAATCGAAGTCGCTGCCGGCGTCCAGATCCAGGTACTCGTGCGTGGGACGCGCGAAGCAGTACCGGCACGCGTGCGTGCAACCGCGAAACGTGTTGACGGTGAACTGGAACGGAAGCGCTGACGCCTCGGGCACCTTGTTCAGCGCACTCTTGCACAGCACCTCGTGGAACGTGATGCCCTCGAACTCGGGAGTCTGGACGCTGCGTACCAGCCCGGCCCGCTCGAGTCCCGGGAGCGCACCATCGTCGGTGTCGATTGCCTGCCCCTGCCACCTCATGCATCCAGTCGAACACGCGTGCGAATCGCTGTCAACCGCAACTTCGAATGGACGTTCGAGGAAATCGGCGGGCGGGGAACATGCCGGAAACACGCGACTGTCACAATTCTCGCCATGACCAGAAAGAACATCTCGTCCGGTTCCGAGTGGGAGCCCAAGATCGGCTACTCGCGTGCCGTGCGGATCGGCAACCAGGTCGCCGTCTCCGGAACCACCTCTCCCGGCGCCACCCTCGAGGAGCAGACCCGCGGCGCCCTGGCGACCATCGCAGCGTCCCTCACCGAGGCCGGTGCGTCCCTCTCGGACGTCATCCGCACCCGCATGTACCTGCGTGACATGAGCAAGTGGGAGGAGGCCGCCCTGGCGCACGGCGAGGTGTTCGGTGAGATCCGTCCCGCCACGACGATCCTCGAGGTGAGCGCCCTCATCGACTCCGACCTTCTGATCGAGATCGAGGCCGACGCCGTCGTCGCCGACTGATCACACTCCGCCCGGGGCCGCCTGCCGAGAACCACTCGGCGGGCGGCCCGCGTCGTTCCGCGGGTGTCGACGAGAGACGAGGAACTCAGAACATGATGACGCCGCGCGCGGCGAGCCACGGGATGGGGTCGATCTTGATCCACCCCGGCAGGTCCACCTCGAAGTGCAGGTGCGGACCCGTCGACTGGCCTCGGCTTCCGACCAGACCGATCTGCTGGCCCACCGACACCCGCTGTCCGACCTTGACGAAGTTGACGTCGTTGTGGCCGTACGTGGTCACCGTGCCGTCGTTGTGACGGATCCGGATCCACAGCCCGAAGCCCGAGGCGGGGCCGGAGTCGATGACGACGCCGTCGGCTGCCGCGAGGATCGGCGAACGCATCGGCGCCGCGATGTCGATGCCCATGTGGCCTCCGCCGAAGCGCTGCGAGATCGGCCCCGACGCCGGGCGCCCGACCCCACCGAGGCCGAGGCTGCCGAGGGGCAGTCCGGAGCTGGACCCGAAGTCCAGGTTCTGAATGCTCTGGATGGCACCGGAGACGGTTCCGACCAGCGACGTCGCCTGGTCGATGAGACCGGTGATCTCGGACGAGCTGGGCAACGGCGGTAGCGCCGGTTGTGCCGATGCGGCCGGGGCGGACATCACCGCGACTCCGGCCGTGAGGCCTGCAGCCGCCACGACCCCGGCCACCATTCGCCGAACCCCCAAGCGCCACTTGGAACCCGCCATCCCACACCCTTTCATCGAACGTTAGATCAGATCGGTAGAGCCACAGCGGATACGAACTCGTCACGAATCCACGACACGAAGAAGTCCCACATCCGAGCCACCGGCGCAACTCCAACGGCGACGGGCATCGCGGTGCCGATCCCTCGAATCGACCTCCGAGAGCTGTTCGAGAGGCCGGCCGGGCCCTCCCACAGTGGGGACGCTTGCATGAGTTGCATGACGTGGAGATCCGCCTCTCGCGACATAAGGACGGCCAACGCCGTCGGGCCATCCGCGCCCACGTGTGCAGGCGGAGCAAAGCGTCGGAATCGCGGGCGGCGATTCCTTGCCACACGTTCAGCGCGGCGACCGGACCTCACCCGGCGTCGTATCCTGAGGGCGACGATAACGGGAGGAATGTGTGCGTGTGCGCGGATTCGGCGAGCTCGAGGCCGTCGTGATGGACCGATTGTGGGATCGCGGTGCCGCCGCCACGGTTCGACAGGTCTTCGACGAGCTCGCGCAGGAGCGTTCGATCGCGTACACGACGGTGATGTCCACGATGGACAATCTGCACCGTAAGGGCTGGCTCGAGCGTGAACGCGTCGGCAAGGCATTCAGCTACTGGCCGGTTCTCACCCGCGAGCAGCACACCGCCCGACTGATGCGTGACGCCTTCGACGACGGCGGACGCTCGGATCTGGTACTCACTCATTTCATCGAGCAGATGTCCGAGGAGCAGTCGGCGAGCCTGCGTATCGCGCTCGACCGCTTCACTTCCCGGGGAGACGCCGGATGAGCGCGGCGGCGTGCCTGGCGGCGTATGCCGTCACCGTCGCCGTCGTCGCCCCGCGCATCCTGCCGCGCTTGACCCGCAGCGGCATCGCACCCCGGCTCGGTGTGGCCGCCTGGCTGGCCGCCATCACCACCACGGTGCTCGCGGCGGTCGTGACCGTCGTCGCCGTCATCGCGGAGGCGGTCGTCGGGCGGTCGATCGTGGACGCCTGCGAGCATCTCGTGCAGGCAGTGTCCGGGGTGCACAGCGCGCCCGCCGCACAGTTCGCGACGACCGTGGTGGCGCTCGCTGCGGGCGGAACGCTCACCTTCGCCGGCGTGCAGTTGACGCGCAACCTCGCCGCGCGTCGCCGGGTCACTTTCCACCACGCGCGTTCCGCCCGGATGGTGGGGCGCAGGATCGCCGGCGTCGACGCCGTCGTGCTCGATGCACCGGAGCGGGCCGCTTACTGCGTGCCGGGGCGCCCCCACGCCATCGTCGTGACGCGAGGAGCCCTCGACGCGCTCGATCATCCGCAACTCGACGCGGTACTGGCGCACGAGCGCGCGCACCTCGACGGGCGGCACCCGCAACTCCTGGCCGTCGTGCGCGCCCTTGCCGACACCGCGCCGCGGATCTCCATCTTCACGGCGGGTGCGGCGGATGTCGCCCGGCTGCTCGAGATGTGCGCGGACGATCAGGCGATGCGTACTCACGAACCGCGCATGCTGTTGCACGGGCTCGTCGCTCTCGCGGGCGCCGGCCCCGTCCCCGACGGCGCGGTGGGCGCCGGGAACGTCGCGGTCCTGGACCGAGCCGGGAGGCTCGCCTCGCCGGCGGATCGGGCCGACCGAATCCGCAACCGTGCGCAGCTCGGAGCGGCGATCGCACTCCTCGCGGCCCTCCCCCTCGCCGCCACTGCGCTGGCCCTCGCCGGCCGGATGCTGTGCATCACCGCGGTGCTCTGACCCCTCCGATCGGCGACACCCGCGGGTGACTCGGGCCACGCTACGGGGCTCTTCGCTGCGCCTTCTACTAACCTACTAAGTAGGTCAGTAGTTTTCGGTGGTCGCACGATCGCCATGTTCAGGAGCCCCGATGATCGAACGGAACAACCACCTGCAGCACGGCCTCTCGCGGCGCCGCTTCATGCTGCTCGCCGGAGGCGTCGGCGCGGCCGCGGTCGCCACCGCGTGCGGCTCCGGCACCTCGACGACGACAGCAGTGGGATCGGGCGCGTCCGCCGTGACTGCTGTCGAGAACGCCCGACGCAGCGGTACCGGTCGTACCGTCCCCGTCACGCTGCGCGCACGCCCCGAACGCATCGACCTCGGCGGCGTCGTCGTGGACACGTGGGCTTACGACGGACGCGTGCCGGGCCCCGAGATCCGCGCCCGCCGGGGCGACGTCCTCAGCGTCGACTTCGCCAACGAACTTCCCGACCAGTCGACGGTGCACTGGCACGGAATCGCCCTGCGCAACGACATGGACGGGGTGCCCGAACTGACACAGGCGGCGGTCCGGCCCGGGGACTCGTTCCGCTACGAGTTCACCGTTCCCGACGCCGGCACCCACTGGTTCCATCCGCACGTCGGAATGCAGTTGGACCGCGGACTCTACGCGCCGCTGATCGTCGAGGATCCCGACGACGGCGCGGACTACGACCTCGAGACGGTCCTCGTCCTCGACGACTGGCTCGACGGGGTCGCCGGTACCCCGGACGAGCAGCTCGCGACCCTGCGCCGGGAGGGCATGCCCGGGATGCGCGGCATGGACCACGGGGCGATGGGCGGAATGGGCATGGGCGGTATGGGAATGCGCGCCGATCCGGGGAACCCGCTGGGGACGGACGCGGGGGACGTCAACTATCCGTACTACCTGATCAACGGCCGCACGGTGCTCGACCCGGTCACCGTCGCGGGCCGTCCCGGCCAACGCATCCGGTTGCGGATCGTCAACGCGGCTGCGGACACAGCGTTCCGGTTCGCGGTCGGCGGACACCGGATGACGGTGACCCACAGCGACGGCTACCGGGTCGAACCTCTCGAGGCGGAGTCCGTGCTGATCAGCATGGGCGAACGATTCGACGTGACGGTCGCACTCGGCGACGGGGCCTTCCCGATCGTCGCCTCCGCCGAGGGCAAGAACGGACATGCGCTCGCTGTCCTGCGGACCGGGGCCGGCGAAACCCCCGGCCCCGATGCCCGGCCGACGGAGTCGACCGCGAATCCGGTGACCGGCGCGCAGCTGCGAGCGCCCGCCGACGTCCGGCTCGCGGCCCGCGCGCCCGACCGCACCCACGACCTGATTCTCGGAATGGAGATGTCGGGATACACGTGGACCGTCAACGGCGAGACCTACGGCGATCACACCCCGCTCGAGGTCACCGAGGGTGAGCGTGTGCGGCTGCGTTTCGTCAACGGCACCATGATGTTCCACCCGATGCACGTGCACGGCCACACCTATCAGGTGGTGGACCGATCGGGGGCAGGTGCACGCAAGGACACCTCGCTCGTGCTTCCCGGACAGACAGTGGAGGTCGACCTCGACGCGACCAACCCGGGCCAGTGGATGATCCACTGCCACAACCTCTATCACGGTGAGGCGGGAATGATGACCGTCCTCTCCTACGTCGACTGATCGACGATTCCCGCCCCACACCCATCCCGAGGACGGAGAAGTAACTGATGGCGCGATTCCGCACCGCCGCACTGCCCCTGATCGCCGCGGCGGCCCTGGCCGTGGCCGGGTGCACCACCGACACGAAGACGACGGCCGATGCCGAGACGACCACCCCGCCGGCGCCCAATCCACGACTGACGACCATGCCGCTGAGCCCCTCGCTGGACCATCTGCACGGCCTGCACGTCGACGCCGACGGAACAGTGCTCGCCGGAACGCATTCCGGCCTGCTCGCACTGGCACCGTCCGGGAACACGACGCGGGTCGGGACATCGGACGACGACCTGATGGGCCTCAGCGGAGTCCCCGGCACCGACACCCTGTTCTCGTCGGGACACCCGGGCCCCTCGAGCGACGCTCCCGATCCCCTGGGCCTGGCGCGCAGCACCGATGGCGGAGTGACGTGGGAGTCCCGGTCCCTCGTCGGTGAGGTCGACTTCCACGCCCTTGCCAGTGACGGCAACGTACTCGCCGGCTTCGACACCTCCTCGGGCATCCGGGTATCCGCGGACGACGGTGCGACGTGGACCGACGGTGCGGCGATCGGGGTATCCGCGTTGGCGGTGACCGAAGCCGGCATCTGGGCGGCCACCCCGGACGGTCTGCTGCTCAGCACCGACGGCGCCCGCACGTTCGCCCCCACGCCGGGCGCACCGCGGCTCGGACTGGTCTCGGCGGGGACCGACGGCGCCCTGTGGGGCATGGACGTCGACGGCAACGCATGGCGCAGCCGGGACGGACGCGCGTGGGAGGAGTTCACCCGGGTCGGTGATGTCGAGGCCCTCACGGCGCTCGACTACGACACCGCGTACGCGGCGACCGCGCAGGAACTGCACACTCTGCGCTGAACGGCCCCGTGCCCAGTTGACTAGAACGCTTGTTCGGACTCGTTCTCACCAACGGGCTCCGAGCCAACCCGTCTTGTCCTCCTGGACAAGTCCGCGCGCGATCTCGGGGGGCCGAGTCCCTGTTGCCGTCGGTGATCATCGTGGTGGTCACGTCGTGTCCCTCCTATGCGTGGCGTCGGCGCGGGCGCTGCCGCAGAAGCGGTCACCGGGAGCACCCGCGGGGTAGGTTCGCGCCGGCGCGGCCCGCCGGCGTCGGTGCCGGCGGGCGTCCAGCGCTAGTAAGCGGGACGGAACGGGCGCAGGAGGCGGATGCCGTCCTCGATGGATCCGTCGATCAGTTCGAGCATCTGCGGGATGAGTTCCCGCATCCGGGGCGCGTCGAGGTGGGCGTCGAGGTGGGCGCGGGTCTCCCAGCGCTCGTAGATGACGAATTCGCAGGGCCTGCCCTCGACTTCGTGGGCCTCGTAGTCGATGTTGCCCGGATCGTTGCGCGAGGGGGTGACGGCGGCGGTGATGAACGCCTTGAGGTCGGCCTCCTTGCCGGCCTTGGCCTTCGCGTCCCAGACGACGGTCACGTAGCCGGTGGGTGTTGCGGTCATGGGTAGTTCCTTTTCTGTTCCGTGCTGACAGGCTGTGTGTCGGTACCGGGCCGGTGTCAGCTCTCGATGAAGTCGAGGAGGTCGGTGTCGAGGGTGTCGGCGTTCACGGTGCACATAGCGTGAGGCAGCCTCGCGTAGACCTTCAGACGCGCGTTCTTGACCAGCGTGACCGCTGTCTCGGCGGAGTTGGCGATCGGGACGATTCGGTCGTCGCCACCGTTCATGATGCGCGTGGGCACGTCGATCACCCGGAGGTCGTCGGTAAAGTCGGTCGGAACCGCAGCTGGGCGTCCCAGTCGTCCGAGCTCAGCGGCCAGCCGTGGTGGAACATGACCGGCCGGCCCGAGCCCCAGTCCTTGTAGAAGATTTCGGTTCCGGCGCCGACGGTGACGAACGGCATGGTGTGCTCCTCGTGGTCTCGCCCGAGTACCGGGCGGTTTCGATGTCTCCACGAGGATGGCTCGGCCACCGTACCGACAGCTTCCGTCAGCTGACTGACATCCACCGGCGGATCGCTTACGTCAGTGCCGGGGCAGTGCTGAGACCCGAGCGGTAGCTTTCACGGCTGCGTGGCCGAAGGCGCGGGTGGCAGCGCCTCCAGAGCCTCGCGGAGTTCGGCCCGCGACGTGATCCCCAGCTTCGGGAACACATGGTAGAGATGCGACGAGACGGTCCGCGGCGAAAGGAACAGACGCGACGCGATCTGCGGATTGGACAGCCCCGTCGCCGCCAGCCTGGCGACCTCCAGCTCCTGGGGGGTGAGGGCCTCACCGGCCTTGCCCCGGCCGGTCCGCGTCATGCCGGTGGCGCGGAGCTCCGCAGCGGCCCGGGCCTCCCACGAACGGGCCCCGAGTTCCTCGAAGCGGTCACGGGCGGAGGCCAGCTGCACCCGGGCGTCACGGTTGAGTCCTTGCCGGCGAAGCGCTTCGCCGTACGCCAGACGAGCATGGCCGACCTCGAAGGGCCACTGCTCGACGCCCGGCAGTCCGAGTGCCTCCTCGAAGCACCGGACCATGTCCTCGGCAGTTGATGTCATCGCCGTGACCATGGCCGAGCTCAGCGCGAGTCGCGACGAGAGGTGGCCGACACCGGCGTCGCGCAGCGCGTCCGCGTGCCGTCGCGCCTCCGCGTGCCGCCCGGTGCGCACGGCGGCCTCGACGAGGTCTGGCGCGGACCACACGGCCTCGGGGTTGAACGGCGGCAGCACACCCGGGGCGCAGATCGCTGTGGCGTGCCGGAAGGCCGTCTCGAAGTCGGCGGCGCCGAGGGCTGCCCGGGCCGCCGCCTGGTGGGCGCAGTTCTCCAGCCGTTGCAGTCCCCTGGGCCTCGACCACGCCCAGACTGCTTCACAGTGGCGGCGGCACGCGTCGAGGTCGCCGCGCTGGGCCGCGGTCATTGCGGCGACGTAGTGTCCCACTTGGGCGAACAAGTGGTATCCCGTCTCCTCGGACAGTGCGATGAGCTCGTCCGCGGCGTCGGCCGCCGGCTGCCACCGGCCGGCGTACAGGTTGTCCAGGGCGACGAACATCAGGGCCGGCATGCTCGACCCCACCGCGCCGCCGTCGCGTATGACCCGGGACACGGCCTCACGACAGCCCGGAAGCCGGTCGAGGTACGAGGCGGTCAGGGCGGTGCGAACGACCACGTCGGCGTCACTCTGGTCCCTCAGCCGCGAGATCTCCTCGTCCAGGCGGCGCAGCATGACGTCAGTGACGGAACCGAGGTCGTGGTGAACGCACCCCAGCGATGCCGCGGCGGCGGGCGATGCCTTGGGGAACCGGTCGAGCACATCGACCAGAGGCTGCCAGTGTTCGGGCCGGCCCGAGTACTGGCTGGCGAGGGTGAGAGTGAAGAGCGCGGTCTCCAACTCCTGCGGTGGTTCGGGCATCACCGAGGCCTGCCCGACCGCCTCCATCAGGAGCGCGTGCGCCGTATCGGCATCGCCTTCCGTGACGAGCACGAGGAAGCCGGCCGCCGCGGCCGCCGAGAGCGACCGAGCCGCCGGATCGCCCTCCACCTCACGCATGATCTCGTGGCTGACCTCCAGATGGCCCGCGACCCAGGCAGCGACGTAGGCGGCCTTCGACAGGCGGCGCCTGCGGACCTCTCGGTCGGGACTCAGTTCGGCCGCGCGCCGCAGCCTCGCGATCGCGCCGTCGGCGTCACCGCGTTGCAGGCTGCTCCAGGCCGCCGACTCCACAACGACGGCGACCGTCTCGACGGGCGCCGTCGTGGCTCTCGCGAGGTGATCACCGCGCCGCTCGGGCTGGTCGCCCAGCGCGTCGGCCAGTCGGCTGTGGGCGCTGCGCCGCTGCTCGCCGGTGGAACCGTCGACCACCGCGGACCTGACCAGCGGGTGCCTGAAGCGCACCGCGCGGCCGTTCTCCGCGACCATGACCAGGTGGTCACGCTCCGCCGGGGCGAGTTGCTCGAGGCTGCCCGGCCCACCGGCAGCCTCGAGAATGCCGATGTCGCCGGAACCCTCGAGAGCCGCGAGGAGCAGTACCTCGCGCGTTCTCCGCGGCAATCGTCCGACGCGGGCGCCGTACAGAGCGCGCACGTCCCGCCCCGGGCCGCTCGCCCACCCCGCCCCTAGGCCGTGTTGGTTTTCGCCGGACGCCTCCGTGGACCCGGCAAACTCAAGCAGAGCAAGGGGGTTTCCCTGTGCCTCGTGCGCCACGGCCGAAAGGACCCGGCGGGGAAGGTGGGCGAAGCGCCGGGACAGCAGTCGCAGGGCGTCCGCGTCGTCCAGCGGCGCGATCTCGAGCTCTGGCAGACCGGTGGGCCGGAAGGATTCGTCGGACTCGTCTCGCTGTGCTCCGAGCAGCCCGATGCGGCGACCGCCAAGTCGTCTGGCGACGAAACCCACCGCAGCCTGGCTCGCCTCGTCGACGGCATGAAGGTCATCGACCACCAGTAACAACGGCCGGTCCTTCGCAGCCTCGTCGAACAGGGCCAGTGCCGCGTTCAGGACGGCGATCCGGCTCCCCACGGGCCCGGCGGCGACACCGAGGGCGACCTCAAGAGCCTCCCGCGTGGAACGCGGCAGACGACCAAGCTCGTCCGCCAGCGAACCGACGAGCTGATGAAGCCCCGCGAAGCTGATGTCAGTCTCGTACTCGACGCCGCTCCCGCAGACGACCCGCACTCCCTTCGCCACCGCCAGCTCGGCGGTCGCGTCCAGGAGCGCAGTCTTCCCCACACCCGGATCACCGGTGAGCAGCAGGGCGGCTCCGTTCGTCCCGGCCATGTCCAGGAACGCCGCAAGCTCGGCGAGCTCGCCCTCCCGACCGACCAGTCCGGCCGGGCCGACGCTCATGCCTGCCCTTGACTTCGCCCACATCCGCCGCGTCCTTCGTCGTACCGCGCGAAGCAGTCGAACCACCAGCCGCGCACCTGACCAGCAATTGTCGCATCCACTGGCAAACGAACCGTCAAGCCATTCGCTTCGCCGACACTCGCAGCCCCCAGACGAAGATCACGCAGAACACAGCCGGGCGTTGCAGCCTCACCGCAGCGACAGCACGAAGGTCACGCGGATCATCGCGCCGTCATCCCCCGTCCGGCAAATACCCGGACGATATGGGCGCCTCCGCCGGCAGCCTTCCCGACATTCAGCCCGCAGTGCTGATGGAAGTCGGCGTCATCGGACGGCGGCTCCAGCGGCAGACCCTGCCGGGCACATGGGGCGCAGCGACCGAACCGCAGGAGTGCGCTCGAGGACCGGAAAGGGCTTGTCGGCAACGATCAGGTCTGCCTCGTTGATGGTGACGTGGCCCTGCTGCGGAGCCGGAGGCTCCGTGAGGATGTCGTCCAGGGCCAGCGGGTGCGTCCGCGTCTTCGACGTGAACAACGTGCCGCCGTCGTCGAGCAGGTGCACCGAGCGCACGGTACGGGCACCCTCGTACACCGTGCCGGCCAAGCTCCCGAGGCGGCGAGGGTTCCCTCACAGAACTGGCACCGCGGCGCTTTCCCCGCCCTTCCCACGCTCCGGGCTCGCCCCGAGCGCCGTCAGCGTCACCCCGGCTGCCACCGCCAGCGCCGCCACCAGCCCCGCCGCGAGCACCGCCCAGTTGCCCAGGAACGTACAGACGACCACCAGCAGAGCCGTGGTCGGCAGCACCGACTGCTGCGCGATCCCCACCTTGTAGAAGCGCGAGTGCAGCGCCCACACCGTGAGCAGGAATAGCGCTGTCGGCAGTGTCACCGCCGCCGACGCCGACAGCGCCGAAAGGTGCGCCTTGCCCACCGCCTGCTCCACCGCCACCTCCAGGCCGGCCCCAATCGCGGCACCTGAGACGAAGATCAGGTAATGGCCGTAGCCCCATAGGAAGGACTGCCGGTTGGACCGCAGGTGCCCGTGGATGGGGACCGCGAAGTACACCCACCAGGCGGCGAAGATGATCAGCAGTCCGCCGGCGGCGATGGGCACCAACTCACCCAGGGCCTCGTGCTCGTCGATCCCCGACTTCACGGCGACGGTGGCCGCTGCGATGGTCTCGCCGAGCACGATGAGCGTGAGCAGCCCGTACCGTTCGGCGATGTGATGGGGGTGCCAGGGCGTCGGGTGGGCTCGCTCCGCATACAGCGGTACGGCCATCTCCAGCAGCGCCATCACCATAAAGACCCACGGGCGGTCTGCCTCCGGCAGGGCCAGTAGCCCCAGCCAGCCGATCTGGCACAGCCCGATGGCGTACCGCAGCGCCATCGTTCGCTCGGGGCCCTGGCTCGACCGCGCCACGCGCAGCCACTGCGCCGTCATGGCGAGCCGCATGATCACATAGCCCAGGATGACGACCGGGTACGCGTGTTCTTCGAACGCCTGGGAGACGCCCGCCGTCAGGACGAGCACGCCGGCTATCTGGATCAGCGTGACGATCCGGTACAGCACGTCGTCGTTGTCGTAAGCCGAGGCGAACCACGTGAAGTTCATCCACGCCCACCAGATGGCGAAGAAGATCATCAAGTAGTTGAGAATCCCCTCGCCCGTGTGTCCCTCGACTATGGCGTGCACCAACTGGGCGCCTACCTGGGCTATAGCCACGATGAAGCACAGGTCGAAGAAGAGTTCCAGTGAGGAGACGCCGCGGTGGGTCTCGTCGCGTCCTCGCGCAGTGAGCCTGCGCAGCGGTCTGGGGTGTGCGGGCGCCGCGGAGCACACCGGCGGCGGAGCCGGGCTGCTTGTCATCTGCTGAGCCAAGCTCCGAAATGCCGCTGCAGTCGGGGATTGATCTGCCAGACCATCGCCGCTGCCGCCGCCGGGACGAGAACAGCGAGACGCACCGGCAGGTACACATCCTCCAGAACAGGGTTCGTGGCCAGGCCCAGAAGGACGATGGTGGGGTAGATAGCGCACACGGTGAGCAACCACAGCTTCCAACGCCGGACGGCGGCCGGAACGGTGGGGCCGAGCCGGGATTCGGCGTTCGCGAACGCGTTCCGGCTCTGCTCCCGGAGCGTGTCCCGGATGTCTGTCCCTGCCGGTGGGCTTGGCAGCCCAGGACTATCGGCACCGTAGGCATGGGAAACAATTCTCTCGTTCATCGACCACTCCAAATCGAAATGCTGCGTTCTGATTCCATCGGTTCTTGCACAACCGAGGCGATGCTGGCGCTGCGTGATGGACTGCCTGTGCAACAGCGGCAGCAGTGCCAGCTGAACAGCACAGGACTAGATGGTTCACCGCCCGCCGCCGCTGGTGTCTCGCCCCCACTTCGGCCGCATGTCGCTGGGTCTTCGGCCGGAGCGGACAACTCGGCGTTGTATTGCTCAGCCCTGAAACGTTGCGCGATCGGCACCGGTTACTGCGGGTTGCGATCGCGCAGAAGCAAACCGGTGCCTGGCTTCCGCAAGCTCCTCTGCCAGAACGAGACCAAGACCATTCGTCGCGCCGGTGATCAGAATCGACGGCATGGTGCGGCCTCCTTGTGCGGAGCCCGGGCCCGGGCCCGGCGGGCGCCGACCGGGTCATGATCTGATCAGTGAGTGGACTGGGTGTGGTCCTGCTCCACATACACCTTGAGGGCCTGGAACTCCTCAATCGCTCGCGGGCCGCACAGATAGCCGTAACCGCTGCCCTTGACGCCGCCCTCCTCAAAGTCCTCGCTGATGGCTCCCCAGGTGTTGATCCATACAGTGCCGGTACGGATGCGCCGGGCGATCCGGCGGGCCTTCATCGAGTCCGAGCTGAACACCGAGGCGGCCAGGCCGTAGATGGTGGCGTTCGCCTTGGCCACGGCGTCGTCCTCGTCGTCGAAGATCTCGAACGTCTGGACCGGACCGAAGACCTCTTCCTGCACGATCCGGACGTCGGTGCGGTCCACCTCGATCAGGCTCGGCCGGTAGAACGCACCGGCGGCCAGGGGGCCGTCCGTGACCACGCCGCCGCGCAGCAGTACCGTGCCGTACGAGGTGGCTTCCTCGACGATCGCGTCCATCCGCTGGGCGGACGCCCTGTCGATCACCGGGCCGAGCTGGGCATCCTTGTCGTCGCCCGAGCCGAGCCGCACCTGCGCGAGCGCGTTGGTGAGTCGGGTGCGCACCTGGTCGGCGATGTCCCGGTGAACCAGTACACGGGAGCCGGTGCAGCAGAACTGCCCGTTCATCAGCACCAGCGACTGCACCACGGTCGGGATCACCATGTCCAGATCGGCGTCGGGAAAGATCACCATCGGAGCCTTGCCGCCCAGTTCCAGCCCGAGCCGCTTGAGCGTGGTGGAGGCTGCGGCCGCGATACGACGCCCGACCGGCGTGCTGCCGGTGTAGTTGATCACGTCGACCTTGTCCGAGGAGACCAGGAACGGGGCCCCGGTGTTGCCGGACTCAGTGAACACGCTGACCACGCCCGCCGGAATCTCCGTGACCGAGGCCAGGACCTGCGCGAAAAGCTCATTGGTCAGCGCCGTCTGAGCCGGAAGCTTGACCACGACGGTGCAGCCAGCGGCCAGCGCCGGGCCCAGTGCCCGCACGGTCAGCATGATGGGAGAGTTCCAGGGAGAGATGATCCCGGCGACACCGAGCGGCTCGGGCACCGAGTGGGTGTACTGGCCAGGTGCCGTCTCGGCGGCGCGCCCAGCGTTCTGGGTGCGCGCAGAGGCCGCCGCGTACCGCAGCCACCCGACCGCACCGCTGACTTCCCACGTGGTCTCACCCAGTAGCTTGCCGTTCTCCCGGGACAACATGGCCGCAACCTCGGGCACCCGGGCCTCGAGGGCGTCGGCCAGTCGACTGAGTGCGGTCGCCCGAAGCGAGGGATTACGCGACCATTCGGTGGTCTCGAACGCGGCGGCGGCGGCGTCCACCGCGGCCGAGGCCTCCGCCTCGCCACCGTCGTAGAACGAGCCGATGACTGTGCCGTCGGCCGGGTTGATCGATTCCAGAACAGAGCCGGAGCCGGTCCACTGTCCGTTGATCCAGTGCTGCGCGACGGTGTTCATGTTGTGCTCCTCGTGGTCTCGCCCGGGTACCGGGCGGTTTCGATGTCTCCACGAGAATGGCTCGGCCACCGCTCCGACAGCCTCCGTCAGCTGACTGACATCCGGCCGACGGCTCGCTTAGAAGCCGTCGTCTTTCCGAGAATGGCGGGCGTGTTTCCGCTGATCAGGTGTCGTGTCGTCTCTTCGCTGGAGGCGCTGGGATGCCATCAGGAACTGGAACAGGTCCAGGGCTTTGTCGATCGCCTTTCCTCCATGTTCCGCATCACTGCGGTGAGCATCGCCGTGCGCTTCGGTTCCGCCGCCCGCGCGCTAGGCCACCCCGAACAGCTCGGTGGTGCTGGCCGACCAGCTCCACCCGATCATCGATGGCGTCCCCGTCGGCACCAACAACTGCGCGCGAGCCTGGCACGTTCATCATCTACGAGCGCTACGAGCAGCGCGAGCTGCTCGACGCTCATCTGGGCGCACCGCGGATGCGGGAACTCGTCCCGCAGATGCTCGAATTGATCGACGGTTCCATCGAGGACGGCATCCGGCTGCTCCGACCGTTCCCGCCCCACCCACTAGAGGCGTCCTCGTCGGAGAGGACTTCCTCCAGATGACGACGGCGAGTAGCGCCACCACTTCCATCACGAACGTTGCAGGTGCCCCGCCCACTTCTTTGTGGGGCCGTCCGCGGGCTGCACACCCGCCGGCCTGCGAGCTGTATGGCGTTGTAGCCGAAGCGGGTCATGGTTTCATCTCTTAGGGTCCCGGTGGGGAGTGGGCGTGCGTTTGGTCGACCCTGCGTCAGTTCCTTCGAGCGATCGGGCCTAGTCAGTGTCGTTGAGTGGGTAGTTCTTCACGTACGTGGCATAGGCGTGGCAACGTGAAATCTCACTTCATTTGATGGTAGGGATGTTCGCGACAGCGTGTGGTGCTTCACCACGGCACGATTCCGTTGTCGTCGAAGAATCCTCCGCGTGGTCCGTCATCGGGGAGGGTTGCGAGTCTGATCGCAATAGCGGCGCCCTCCTCGGACGTCCGCGTGGATTGGTGTCCGGTGAAGTCGGTGGCGACGTAACCCGGGCAGCACGCGTTCACGATGATGCCGGTGTCGGCGAGTTCTCGCGCGTACTGTGCCGTGATGCTGTTGAGCATCGTCTTCGACGGCGCATAGGCGGCCATCTGCGGACCCGTCTGCAGTGCAAGTGATCCCATGTTGCTTGAAACATTCACGATCCGTGGTGCGGGTGATCGGCGCAGCAACGGGACGAATGCGTTGGTCACTCGTATGACACCGAACACGTTGGTATCCAGAACTGTTTGTAGAACGTCGTGATCGAGGGTGGTCGGATTCTGCGCGCCGGAACTGGTCCGGCCACCGATCCCGGCATTGTTGACGAGAACATCGAGACGATCGAACTTCTCCGCGGCTGCGGAGACACTGTCGGCGTCCGTCACATCGAGCACCACCGCCACTGCATCGAGTCCACGCTCTCTCAGCTGTGCCGCAGCGGTGTTGCCTCGCTCCTCGTCGCGTGCACCGATCACGACCTTGAAGCCGAGTCTGCTGAGGCCCTCGGAGATGGCGAAACCGATTCCCTTGTTCGCGCCGGTGACCAGCGCAGTTTTCGTATCGTTCACGACAGCCATGTTCGATGCCTGGGGGCGCAGCTGTCCATTACCCTTTCCGGCGATGGTGATACCTACCGGGTATTAAGGTGGTCGAGTGGAGGATCTCGAGACACGTCAGCTGCGCTACTTCCTTGCCGTCGCCGAGGCTCTCCACTTCGGACGAGCCGCCGACAAGCTGCACATCGCTCAACCTCCGTTGTCGAGGGCGATCCGACAGCTCGAACATCAACTCGGAGTTCAGTTGTTCGTGCGTGACCGTCGCGGTGTCTCGCTCACCGAAGCCGGATCTGTGCTCCATCGGGAGGCGCGTATCGCTTTGGATGCAGTCGCCGCTGCCGGGCGGCTGACCGTTCGGGCGTCGACACCTCTTGTTCTGGCCACGAAAGCAGGGGCGTCCCATGGTCTGCTGCAACAACTACTCGAACAGCATCCCGACCCGATCGATGTTCTGCTGTGCGAGGTCGGCGAACAAGCGGGTTTGCTGCGTGACGGCAGCGCGGACGTGGCGATCATGCATCGTCCTGTCGACGATCTGACCGGCTGTCGATACCGAGACCTCGTCACCGAGGGCCAGGTTGCAATACTCCCCGGCAGACACCCGCTCGCCTCACGGACTGAACTGACTCTGGCAGAGGTCAGCTCGGTGCCTGATCTACCGATGGCGCGGTGGCCACGCTTGGACGGCAGTTACCCCGACGGACCGGGACCCGAAATTCACACGCAATCCGCTTTGGCGCAGTTGGTGTCGCTCGGCAGGACCGTAATTGTCATTCCGGCGTCGAGCAGGGCGTGGCAGTGGCCGGATCACGTTTCGGTACCCGTTGTCGACGCACCGCGCATCACAACGGTGCTGGCGTGGCGATTCTATTCAGAAACTGTTGCAGCACTTGAGAAAACGGCAGAGGGGCTAGGCGAAATCTCGACCGATCCGTCCCCTTCGACGCGACCGACATTGGTTGCCGGCCCTTGACTGATAGCACCGCAAGTGCCGCACCGGACCCAGAATCCGTTGCAGTCGCGGGAACTTTTGGCTGGCCATGGGTCGGCGCCGGCAAGTTGCCCGCCGGACCTGGGTCCGAAGACGCCTGCTCAGTGCCCGTAGGTCGTGTCAATTTTTCCGGTGGATCCGTTTCTGGTGCATCGGTTCAGCTCTCACCCGTGGTGACCCCGCCTTCGAACGTGATGGCGAACTCGTTGAGTGCAGGCGTCCACCTTGCTGCCCATCGTGATCTTCCTGCCCCGGGTCCAGTGCCCGTGTCGCCAGATATAGGCACTTGCTCTCGGCTTGCTCGTCACCGGCCCACTGTCCCCGGGGTCCCTCACTGCACGCAGTGCTTGGGCTACCCCCAGGTTCACCCCACCATCCACCGTCGATCCCTACAAGAAGCCCATCCCAGCCCACAACCGCGCGGGACCACACGCCGCATGACGCGGCATCCGGCATCCGGCATCCGAAACAGGGTGCCGGCTGTCGCGGGATACCCGTGAGGCCGAGGTTACGGCGCCTCGATTCCGTCGATGATCGACTGGACCACCGCGCCGTAACGGCTGACGAGATCCTCGGAGTCGAGTGCATCCGCCGAAAGGATTCCCACCGTTCGGATGCCGCTCGCGAGGCCCAGCAGCACGGCGACGACCATCTGGGTCGGCAGTTTGTCGTCGGAGGTGTCGCCGATCTTGCCTGCGATGCCACGGATGTAGCGCTCGCGCGCGTCGGCCTGAGCCGCCGCGCGGTCGGGCGCCTCGTGGATCAGCAGCGGCATCATCACCCACGGCTCGGACTCGTCGCCGTCACGGCGTTCGACGATGTTGCGCACCAATCGATATCCGGGTGACTCGTGTTCGCAGAAATGCGGATCGTCGGCGACCGACGGCAAGGTCGGCGCCGCCGCCTTGTACAACTCGGCCTTGCTGCCCATCATCTTCATCACCATTGCAGGTGAATAGCCGGCCAGTTCGGCGACGTCCTTGATCGTCGTGGACGTGTAGCCACGCTCGGCGAACAGCCGACGGGCCGCGTCGATGATGTTGTCGCGCGTGGACTTTCCGGTCACGGCCCCCACCCTAGTCACGACGCGGTCTCCGCCCGGGCCTCGGCTGCAGCCTCGACCACCGTGGAGACGGGCACCTTGCGCGGCATCCGCGGGATGAACCACGCCACCGCGGCCGCGAGCATCGCCATCGCGAAGGCCACCGCGAACACCGCGCGGAACGCGTCGAGCGTCGGGAGGTGAACGCCCGCGATGTCCATCGTCATCGCCGTCAACAAAGCGGTCACGACCGCACTGGACGTCGACGTGCCGATCGACCGCACCAGCGAGTTCAGCCCGTTCGACGCGGCGGTCTCGGTGATCGGCACGGATTGCATGATGAGGATCGGCATGGCCGAGTAGGTGATCGCGGTACCGATGTTGACGACCATCGCGCCCAGGATGATCAGGGCGATGGACCCGTTGAAGGAGAACCGGATGACGTAGGCCGCCGCGAGGATCAGCGCACCGGTGATGAGGGTGGTACGGGCACCGAATCGGACGGTGATCTTCGCGGACAGCGGCGAGAACACCACCATCGACATGCCCGCCGGAACCATGCACAGTCCAGCCGTCAGCACGCTGAGTCCGAATCCGTAGCCGGTGCTCTCCGGCATCTGGAGCTGTTGGGTGGTCGCGAGCATGTTCGCGAACATCGCGAATCCGACGATCATCGACGCGATGTTCGTCAGCAGCACCGGGCGACGTGTTGACGTTCGCAGATTCACCATCGGGTCGGTGACTCGCAGCTGGTACGGGATCCAGATCGCCAGTACCACCGTCGCGAGGGCGAAGCAGCCCAGCGTGCGGGTGCTGCCCCAGCCCCACGCGCCGCCCTTGGAGATCCCGAGAAGCAGAGCGGTGAGCGCCACCGACAGGATGACGGCGCCGAGGATGTCGAACCGGCCGGGCGAGCGGACCTTCGATTCGGGCACGACGAACGCGACAGCAGCGAGCATCACGGCACCCGCCGCCGCGGAGATCCAAAAGATCGCGTGCCAGCCCAGGTGCGGATAGATCACGCCGGCCAGCGGAAGCCCCAGCGCGCTACCCATACCGAGCGTCGCACTCATCAGCGCCGTCGCTGCGGGCACCTTCTCGCGAGGCAGTTCGTCCCGCAGGATGCCGATGCCGACCGCGATGAGCGACGACGCGAATCCCTGCATGCCGCGCCCGATCAGCACCGTGACGAAGGTGCCGCCGATCGCGGCGAGCAGCGAACCGCTGACCATCACCGACATCGACACCATCATCATGCGCTTCTTCCCGACCATGTCGGCCAGGCGCGAGACGATCGGGGTGGCTACCGCCGCACTCAGCAGCGTGATCGTGACCAGCCAGAATGCGTTGTCGGCACTGACGTCGAGGATGTGACGCAGGTCCGGGAGGAGCGGTACGACGAGTGTCTGCTGCAGCGAGACGAGGGTGCCGCACAGACACAGCACCGCGGTCATCAGAGCGCTGGAGCGACGCGGCGGCGCCTGCTCCCCGGGGAGGGCGGTGGCGAGGGGTCGTGCTGCCAATGGATCATCTCCGGACGTACGAGCCGGTCGGCGGGCCTTCGGGCAGCCTCTGACGACCGGGGTGAATGAGCGTTCACCTATGAGTGAACACCCATTCACCCCAGTGGGCAAATCGCCGTCCCGCTACGAGGGAAATGTGATCGAGCCCTCAGACGCGGGCGAACTCGCCGGCATCGGCCCACCGGCGTCGCTCGTCGGCGAACGCGACCGCCTGGCTCGCCCGGAACCCCGCGATCGAGTCCGCGCTATCGGTGAGGAACTGCTCGTGCTCGGCCAACGAGAACCGACCGTCGGCGATCTCGATCCCCCCGGCCCCTCGTCCGGCCGCGAGATCGGCGCGCAGATCGAGCAACTCGTCGGGCTCCACCGGATACCAGGAGATCCGGTCGAAGAAGCGCAGCAGCCACGGCGTGCCGTCCTCGAACGGACCCGACGACTGCGGGTGCCGGTGGTTCCACACCTGCGTGGTGCGGCCGACGAACTGGTAGCCGCCCGGCCCCTCCATCCCGTAGATGCACAGGTACGCACCGCCGATGCCCACCGCGTTCTCCGGCGTCCAGGTGCGGGCCGGGTTGTACTTGGTGGTGACCAACCGGTGCCGCGGATCGAGCGGCGTCGCGACCGGCGCTCCCAGATACACGTCGCCGAGGCCCAGGACGAGATAGTCGGCCCCGAACACGGTGTCGAACACGTCGTTCACCGAGTCGAGTCCGTTCATGCGGCGGATGAACTCGATGTTCCACGGGCACCACGGCGCGTCCGCGCGCACCCCGTGCATGTAGCGCGCGATCGCCTCGCGGGTCGCCGGGTCGTCCCACGACAGCGGCATCCGCACGGTTCGGCTGGGAACGACCAACTCGTTCGCGGCGGGGAGCTGGTCCTCGGCCTCGGCCAACAGGCCGAGCAGCCTCGGAACCGGCAGGACGTCCGGGTCCACCCGCACCTGCAGCGACCGGATGCCGGGCGTCAGGTCGAGCAGGCCGGCCGGCCGTTCGGTTTCGAGCCGCTGGTGCAGCGCGTGCACCCGCGCCCGCAGCGCCAGGTCGAGTGTCATGTCGCCGTATTCGACGAGCACGTTGTCGTCGCCCGATCGGCGATACGTGACGGCGGTGTCGCCGTCCCGCCTGGCGAGCACACCGTCGTCGCCGTCGCCTCCCGCCGACAGCACCGCCGGCAGTCCGGCTCGGCGTCCGAGACCGAGGTCCCGCCGCGACGCCGCTCGATCGGCGCGGACCGGAACGAATCGCACCGTGTTGCCCGGCGCGAGCTGCCCGAGCTTCCACCGGTCGGCCGCGACCACCGTGACCGGGCAGACGAATCCGCCGAGACTGGGCCCGTCGGGGCCGAGCAGGATCGGTGTGTCCCCGGTGAAGTCCAGAGCACCGATCGAATAGGCGTTGTCGTGGATGTTCGACGGGTGCAACCCGGCCTCGCCGCCGTCCGGACGGGCCCAGTCGGGCCGCGGGCCGCTCAGGCGCACCCCGGTTCGGTCGGAGTTGAAGTGCACCTCGTAGTCGGTGCGGTACAGCGCGTCGATGTCGGCGCGGGTGAAGAACTCCGGGGCGCCGTGGGGTCCCTCGGTCACTGCGAGCTCCCAGCGCTGCGACAGGGCCGGAACGGAACCGGCCGGGACCGCAGTCGGTGCGGACGTCGGCGTGTCGCCGAGGGCCAGTACATCGCCCTCGCGCAAGGTTCGCCCGTCGAGGCCACCGAATCGGCCGAGGGTGAATGTCGATGCGCTACCGAGGAATTCGGGAACTTCGATGCCGCCCGCGATCAGGACGTAGACGCGAAGCCCGGGACCGGACACGGCCCCGACGTCGAGCACTCCCCCGGCCGGCACCCGCACCGGCCGCCACTGCGGGACCACGGCACCGTCCACGGTGACGGTGGTCGGCGCACCGGTGACACATACGTGCGTCGGCTCGTCGAACCGCAGCGCGGGCCCGGCCATGACGGCTTCGAATCCTGCCGCACCCTCGGCGTTTCCGACTGCGACGTTGCCGAGACGGAAGGACAGGTCGTCCATCGGGCCCGACGGGGGTACCCCGATCTGCCAGTAGCCGGTCCGACCGGGATAGTCCTGGACGGTGGTGCCCATTCCCGGCCGGAGCACCGTGCACTTGGCGGTCATGGCTGCACCTCCCGGGGGCGAGTGACGATCATGCGGACGGCAGTGGGATCGAAGCCGTTGCACGGGTTGTTGATCTGCGGACAGTTCGACACCAGTACCAACGCGTCGACGTCGGCACGGAGCGCAAGGCGCTTGCCCGGGGCCGAGAGGCCGTCGACGATGCCCAGGGCACCGTCGGGATCGACCGGCACGTTCATGAAGAAGTTGATGTTCGAGACCAGGTCGCGCTTACCGAGACCCCAGCGGGCGCCCTCGACGAGGAAGGTCTCGACGCACGCGTGCTGGTGCTTGGTGTGGTGGCCGTAGCGCAGCGTGTTCGACTCCTGTGAGCAGGCACCGCCGACCGTGTCGTGGTTGCCGACCTCGTCGGCGACGATCGTCATGAGCGGGCTCGCGTCGTCCGAGCGCAGCACGCTGCCGGTGGTGAGGAACAGGTTGCGCTGCCCGACGACCGTAGCGGCCGCCGAATAGCGGCGGGAGTGATCGCCCGCCGCGTAGATGAGCGTGTCGACCGCCTGGTTGCCGTGCAGGTCGACGATGGTCAGGACGTCGCCTGCGGCCACGACGGCGGACCACGGGCCGCGGGGTGCCACGGTGTCGTCGAGAACGATCTCGCCCGGGACGAGCGCCAGGTCGGCGGCGGGGAGCAGGGTGGTCATCATGCGTCCTTTCCTTCGAGCGGTACGGCGCCGTGCAGCGCAGTCCAGGCGTCCTCGGTGTTGGCGACGGCGCGCCGGTATTCGGGATCGTCGTTGTGGAGGACGTCGAGTTCCTCGGCTGCCGTCCAGGCGAGGAGTTCGAGCGAGGTGGTGCGGAACTCCGGTGCCGGATCGAGCGGGTGCGCGGTGTTCGCGACCAACACGATCACCGGCAGATGGAGCAGCAGGTCGACGTACGCCCCGGCACCGGCGGTACCCGTACTGACGAGAGCCCCGTCGGTGTCGACCCGGATGCCGTGGAAGAAGGACAGCGACGGCGGCAGGTCCCGGGGGGCGAGGTCGTGCTTGGCTGCGGCGACGGTGAACAACTCCCGCCCGGCGGGCGTCGGCGAGTGCAGGGCCCCGTCGCCGTATCGCGCCCGATTCGCGGCGGCACTGGTGGTGCCGCACAGTGCGTCGTGGTGTCCGGACGTGTCGGCGACGACGGTGGCGAGGACGCGGCCGGCATCGGAGAGCAACGGGTGCCCGGGGCCGAGGTACGCCTGCCACGGCACCTTGACGGTGTCGGCCACGTTGAGCCGCTCCCAGGGGGCGTCGGCCCGGAAGAGCAGCACGTTGGCGCAGGCGTCGCCCTCGAGATCCCGTAGCCGGATGCGGGTGCCCCGGGCCAGCACCTTGGACGCGTACCGGCCGCCGGGAACGGTTTCGGCCCACACGAGGCGCTCGGCGGCGACGCCCTCCGGAGGTGTCGGCCAGTCGGCGGCGGGCACTACCGGCATCGCGTCGGTCCGCGTACCGGCCTGGGCTCGGGCATGTGCGCGAGCGGTGGCGGTGGTGGAGGTGTCGTCGGACTGCTCGACGAGGTCGGGGACGGTCACTTCAGGCTCCGATCGTGACGGGGGTCGGGATGCGGTCGCTGCGCGCGGTGCCGCGGGACGAATAGCAGGCGGCGCCCACGATCACGACGGCGAGCACCGCGAGGGGGGCGGCCCACTGCAGGACCGGGTACTCCCCCGTGGGGTTGAAGATCTCGGCGCGGGGCCAGGACAGGTTGACGACCATGAGGGCGCCGTAGCCGACGGCAGCGATGTTGACGGGAATCGCGAACACGCCCAGCGAGAACAGCTTTCGGCCGTCGGTATCCACATCGGGGCCTCCGAGCGAGCGACCGGACAGGCGCCGCACGAGCATGGGCACGGTGACCATGAGGTATGCGAGATAGATGAGCACGATGCACACACTCGAGAGCGTCGCGAAGATCGCGGAGTTGCCGACGTTCACGGCCAGCACGGCGATGCACAACACGCCGATCAGGACGCTCGGTGCGATCGGGGTTCCGGTGCGGGGGTTGACCTTGGCGAGCACCTCGCTGGCCGGCAGTTTGCCGTCGCGAGCCATCCCGAACATCAGCCGCGACGCCGCGGTCTGGATCGCGAGGGTGCACACGAACACCGCGATCGCGACGTCCACCAGTAGCACGGTCCCCCACGGCGAACTCAGGATCGACGTCAGCACGTAGGGCAGGCCCTCGGTGGCCAGGCGACCGTCGGTGAGGCTCGGCGCGGCCATCAGCGCACCGACGATCATCAGGCCACCGCCGAGCGCCGAGACCGACAGCGCGAGGCGGATCGTGCGCGGCGCGACCCGACGCGGGTTGTGCGTCTCCTCGGCAAGTTCACCCGCGGAACCGAAGCCGACCATGACGTACGCGGCCATCAGGCCCGACACGATCCACGCCCAGATGTACCCGGGCTGAGAGCCGGCGACACCGGTGTCGAACACCACGTCCGGGCCCCGCTGGGCGTGGGTGAAGAACATGCCGATCACGGCGATCACTCCGACGATCTCGCAGGTCACGCCGATGCTGTTGATCCGCGACATCCAGTTCACGCCGATGCAGTTGATCGTGGTCGTGAGCACCAGGAGAATCGACCCCAGCAGTACCGCGTTGGCAGCGCCGTCCGGCGAGGTGAGAGCCGGATCGTCACCGATCACCTGGAAGCCGCTCCAGATCGACGGCAGCACCACCTGCAGCGCGATCGCGGCGGCGGCCGCGGTGACGATCTGCGCGATGATCATGAACCAGCCCGCGAACCAGCCGACGATCGCGCCGCCTAGGCGCCGGGCCCACTGGTAGATCGCGCCGGAGATCGGGTAGCGCGCCGCCATTTCGGCGAAGCACAGCGCGACCATGAACTGCCCGAGGAAGACGACGGGCCAGGTCCAGAAGAAGGCCGGCCCGGCGAAGCCGAAACCCAACCCGAACAGCTGGAAGATCGTCGTGAGGATCGAGACGAACGAGAAGCCGGCCGCGAAGGACCCGAACTTGCCGAGCGAGCGGTGCAACTGCTGCTCGTAGCCGAACTCGGCCAGGTCGCCCCGGTCGCTCGACGCTGTCGTCACGGTGGCTGTCATGAACCCTCCTACGAGAGGCGGAAAGCGTCACCGGCCCGGGAGGCCCGGGCACTGGTTTCTGTCACTCGACAGTTTTCGGGCCGCAACGACGCGCACGATGTCGCGCAGGTTGCGATCGTGGGTCGCGATCGGCGATTTCCGTTGCGGACGCGTGTCCCCGGTTACGGGACGGTGTCCGAGCCCTCACAATCACAGGTCAGGACGACGAAACACGGTGCAGCACTTTCCTGTAAGGATGAGGACATGACGACGACGGGTGCCGGACGGCCACGACTGAAGACCCGCACACGGCCGGGTGCGACCGCACGCGAGGAGATTCTCGACGCCGCGGCCGAACTGTTCACCACGCGCGGATTCACCGGAACGTCGACGCGGATGATCGCCGACGCCGTCGGAATCCGGCAGGCGTCGATGTACCACCACTTCGCCACCAAGGACGACATCCTCGCCGCGCTGCTCCTGGACACGGTCGCGGGACCCCTCGCGTGCGCCGAGATGTTGCGACAGAACTGCCCGGATCCCGTCGTCCGCCTCTACGCGCTCACACTCTTCGACACCGCCCAACTCGCAGAGTCACGCTGGAACCTCGGCGCCTTGTATCTACTGCCCGAGGTGACGACGGATCGGTTCACCGAATTCCGTTCTCTGCGTGGTGAACTCATGGAGCAGTACGCCGATTTTGCGGGCGAGGCCCTGGCGACCATCGGTGATCCGAACGTCGGACGAGCCGCCGCCGCGCTGCCGTTCCGCCTGGTGGAGGCCACCATCAACGCCCGCTCGGACGCCGCCGTCGACCAATCCGGCTCGCCGGCGCCGGGACTTCCGCCCGAGCTCGTGGCGGACGCGGTCCTGCGCGTGCTGGGGCGATTCGGTCCCACCACCGAGATCGCACACCACGCCCGAGGCGTTCTCGACCGGCTCGCGAAAAGTTGTCCACAGCCTGAGCGATGAGGGACGACTGCGGGCCGGACGGTCGGTTACAGTGTGTGCCGAGTCGACCAATGGGGGGTCATCATGGACGGGTTTTCTGCTGCGCCCGATGAGATTCGGGTGTACGGCGACGTCGCGGCGGGGGCCGCGACTCACATCGCGACGGCGGGTGGGTTGGACCTGGCCGCGAACGTCGCTGCACTGACACCGGTGTTCGGCGCGATAGGCGCCGATTTCGTGGCAACGTTCGCGGCCACTCAGACCGCGCACGCACGGTCCGTCGCCGCGCTCGCGAACCACTACGCCGGCACCGGGGCGGTCGCGCACGCGGTCGCCGCCGCATACGACGCCACCGATCACGCCACCGGACGCGTCCTCGGCGACGCGCGCAGCGCCCTGGGAGGCAACGCATGACGACGACACCCGAACCGACCGCAGGCACCGCGCAGCCGACCGTGCTGGATCTGTTGCAGGCGTCCCCCGTCGGGCCGGTCCTGGACATGCCGGTTCCCCGGACACCGATGGAGGCGCTCGCAGCCTCCCCGCTCGGTCCGGCGCTGAACACGCCGTTCGTCGACATCGCCGCGGGGGCACTTCCTCCGGCGCCGGCGCTGCCACCTCTTCCCGAACTGCCACCCCTTCCGCCGCTGCCCGGTATCGATCAACTACTGCAGCCCGTGGCCGATCTCGCGAGCGCCTTCGGGACGGGCGCGTTCGGCGGATTCGACCCCACCGCGTTGCTGCGCCAGTCGTCGTCGGTCATCGACACCGCGCTGTCGATGGGGGTCTCGGGGCTGCGCGCTCTGGACGGTGCCTGGGACGGCTCCGCGGCCCTGGCGGCGCAGTCGCAGGGCGAGCAGGTCCGAATCACCGGAGAACAACTCAGCGAACGCGGCAATGCCATCGCGTCCGTCACCCAGGACGCCGCGGCAACGGTCTCGCGCGGCAATGCGCAACTCGTCGCGGTCGCCGAATCGTTCGCAGCGACCGCCGTGGCAGCCGCTCCGGTCGCGCTCACTCCCCCGGGTCAGACGATGCTGTTGGCCGCGGCCGCCGACCACCTGCAACGCGCGCTGTCGGTGGTCGCCGCGACTCGCGCCGAACTCGCCGGCCACCAGTCCGCGATGGCTGCGCTGGGCGCCGAGATCCCCGTTCCCGCGGCTCCCGCGCCGGCGGCCGGTCTCCTCGCTGCGGGCGGACAGTCGCCCGTCGCGGTCGCGGGGTCGGTGCTCGAGTCCGTGGGCAGGTCTCTCGCCAACTCGTCGCCGCAGTACGGTGACGCGCTTCCGCCACAGACGCACGCCGCGAGCATGGCACCCGTGTCCACCCGCGAATTCGCTCCTACCGCAGCGTCGTTCGGCGGGGCCAGCGGATCCGGTGGCGCCGGTGGCGGATTCGTCCCCGGCTTCGTCGCGGGGAGCGCGGGGACCTGGGCCGGATCGACCGGGCGCGGCCCGTCGGCCGCGCAACCCTCCGTGGCCACTACTGCGACCACCCCGTACGCCGAGGGCGGGACCCGCACGTCCGGTGCCGGCACCCCGGCACCCGGCTACGCCCCGACCGGCACGGGAGCGCAACCGCGCGGGGCGTACGACGACACGGTCCACCGGGGGAACGCCGGCTACCTGACCGCCGCCGTACCGGGCGACGAAGTGGTCGGCGAGCTGCCGATGGTCGCGCCCGCAGTGATCGGCAGCGTCGAGATCGATGCGCTGGGCGGCTTCGAGGATTCGGGAATCGAGGGCAGGGCGCACTGACGCGCGGTCGGCGCGCTCGGGCTCGGCGTGGTCAGACGAGACCGAGCGCGCGGACGGCGTCGCGTTCCTGCGCGAGTTCGGCGATCGACAGATCGATGCGCGCCCGGGAGAACTCGTCGACGTCCAGGTCCGGCACGATCCGGAACTCGCCGTCGGCGCACGTCACGGGGAACGAGCTGATCAACCCCTCCGGCACCCCGTACGAGCCGTCGGAGCACACCGCCATCGACACCCAGTCCCCGTCGGCGGTGCCGGCGGTCCAGTCGCGCACGTGGTCGATCGCGGCGCTCGCGGCACTGGCCGCGGACGACGAACCGCGAGCACGAATGATCGCCGAACCACGTTGCTGCACGGTCGGAATGAACACGTCCTCGATCCACCGGCGGTCCGACACGGCGTCCTCGGCGGGCTTGTTCCCGACGAGCGCGTGGGACAGGTCCGGGTACTGGGTTGCCGAGTGGTTACCCCAGATCGACATGCGCCGGATCGATGCCGCAGGCTCGCCGGTCCGGTGCGCCAACTGCGCGATGGCCCGGTTGTGGTCCAGCCGGGTCAGCGCACTGAACCGGGTGCGTGGCACACCGGGCGCATTGTTCATCGCGATGAGGGCATTGGTGTTGGCGGGGTTGCCCACGACGAGGACCTTGACGTCGTCGGCGGCCGCGGCCTCGATCGCTCGTCCCTGCGTCGTGAAGATCGCGCCGTTCGCGGCGAGCAGGTCGCCGCGCTCCATGCCCTTCGTGCGAGGCCGGGCACCGACGAGCAGCGCGACGCTCGCACCGTCGAAGCCGACGACGGGGTCGTCGGTGATCTCTACGCCGTTCAGCAGCGGGAACGCCCCGTCCTCGAGTTCCATCGCGACGCCCTCCGCGGCGCGGACTGCCGCCGGGATCTCGAGCAATCGCAACCGGACCGGGGTGTCGGGGCCGAGCATGTCGCCGGCCGCGATCCGGAATAGCAGTCCGTAGGCGATCTGGCCGGATGCGCCGGTCACGGTGACCGTGACGGGTGCCTTGTCCACAGGTGCCGCGTTCATACTGCCTCCTCGAGTCGAAGTCGACACCTCCACCGTAGGCACGAATTCGTCGGCGGGAGAATGGGATCGGTCACATCCCGCGAGCTACGCCACAGAGTGCCGACCGTCACACCCGGACAAGCTTGGCGAGGTCGCTGCGGTGACTGAGGGCCAGTTTCTCGCACGCACGGTAGATGTGGCCCTCCACGGTGCGGACCGACAGGACGAGACGCCGGGCGATGTCCTTGTTCGACAGTCCCCGGCCCACCAACACCGCCACCTCTCGTTCGCGGTCGGTGAGTGGGAGCGGACGGGCCGCCTTCGCGAGTGCCGGCGTCGTCGCCCCGTCGCAACGTGACGCCAGCCAGTGCGCCTTCGCCGCCGACGTCAACTCGCCGCGTCGATCGTTGGATCGGGAGTATGCAGTCGCGGCCTGCGCGTACGTGTCGGCCGCAGCCAACAGGGTCCCGGTGCGTTCGAACTCTGCCGCGAGCGCATCGAGTGCCGGGCCGTCGGCCTTCGCCAACGCCTGCGCGCGCGCCGCCGCGACCCGCGCGAAGGGTCCGTCCACGAAGGCGGCGAGCTCGCCGAGCCGGGATGCGGTCGTGTAGTCACCGAACGTCGTCGCGACGTCGAGTGCGATCGCCTCGACGGCGAACTGACCGGATCGCGCCGCGAGGTCCGCGCCGCGCCGTGCCGCGTGCACCGCCGCCGAGACCTCCCCCGCCGATCCCGCGACCCAGGCCCGCGCGATGTCGATCAGCGGGTCGAAGAACGCGAGTTCCGGACCGGAGTTGCGTTCGGCGACCACGAGCGCTGCGGCCGCGTCGGCACCCTTGCCCTGCGCGGCACGCACCTGACACAGACTCACTGCGGCCAGCAGCATCCATTCGGAACGGGTCTCGCGGTCCAGGACGGCCAGCGCCTCGGTGAGGTGTTCGGCCGCGTCGTCGAGCCGGCCGCCGGTCAGTTCGACGACGCCCGACGCCACATCGGCCAGGGCCGCGCTGTTCGGCTGGCCGGCCGCCATCTCGCGATAACGGGCGGCGGTCGACTCCGCCGCCGAGAGCCGCCCCACGAGTGTCAGGGCGAGTACCTCGAAGTACCCGATGTGGAAGCGGAGCAGTCCGTCGCCGTGCGAGATCGCCTCCCACGCGGATGCCGCGAGGGCGCCCACCTCGAGTCCGCGCCCCGACACCGTCAGTGCCGCCACCCCGGCGAAGACACCGCTCGCGCGGGCCCACGGGTGCGCCTCCGGGGCCGCCTCCACCTCCCGCGCCAGTGCGATCGCCGTCCCGAGCTCGCGGTCGTACAGGTGCAGCACCGCGTCGAGGGCCACGACGGACACCGCCAGCATCGGATCGCTGATCCGATCGCGCTCACGCCGGAACAGTGCGACCGCTTCCTGCGGTCTGCCGGCCTCGAGATACAGGCTCGCGACGCGGGTCAGCAACCATCGCGCGACGTCGTACTCACACAGTTCGTCGGGGTCCACGGCCGCGAAGACTTCCTCGGCGTCGTCGCCCTTGCCCTGCCACATCAGCGCGCGGCCGAGCGCGAACGACGCGTCGAATCCGCCGCCGCGGCGAACGGCGGCAGCTGCCAGCCGGGCCCCGAGTTCCAGGCTGGCCATCGCGATCGCGTCCTCGGCACCGCGAACCAGCAGTTCGGGATCCGGCTCGATGCCCGACTCCACGGCGAGTTCCGCGATCCGCATCGAGGTCACCACGCCCGGGTCCGGTGATTCGCGCAGCACCTCCACCAGCCGCCGTTTGATGCGCTGCGCCGCGAGCACCCCCGCCCTGTCACGGATGACCTCGCCGAACAGCGGGTGGGCGAGCCGCACCACGTGCGCGTTGCCGACATCCCGAATCCGTACCAAGTCCAGCCGCTCGGCCTCCTCGATGGAGCGCCGGCTGACGAGTTCGCTGAGCACCTCGAGTTCGAGCGGCTCGCAGAACGCCAGGTAGTCCACCACGTCGAGCGCGTCTCGCGGGGTGCGGGCGAACCGTGATTCGAGCAGCGACGCGAGCGCCGCGGACACCCCGGGCCGCCCCCGTAGCTGCCAGACCCCACCGGATCGGCGCAGCGTGCCGCCGTCGAGCGCACCCTCCACGAGGTGCCGCAGGAACAGCGGATTCCCTTCCGACGCCTCCCAGATCGCGTCCGCGCTGAACCGCTCGACCGGGGCACCGAGCACCTGGTGCAGTTCCTCGTCCATCTCCGCGCGGGTGAACGGCTCCACGACGAACGGGGTGAGCAGCCCGTCCTTCCACAGTGCCTCGATCGCCGACGGGACCGGCGCGCCGCTGCGGACCGTGACGACGAGGCGGACGTCGCGGCCGACCGCCAGTTGGTGCACGAGGCCCGCGGAGAACTCGTCGAGCAGATGGGCGTCGTCGACGCCGACGATGGCGGCGCCGCCGTCCGGGGCCGAGCCGTCCTCGGCGAGTACGTCCCGGACCGCTCGCAGGGCGACGACCGGGTCGCGCGAGGTGGTCCGAGCCAGATGCGGCGCGAAGGCGCCGAGAGGAATGCTCTGGGTGGACTCGGTGCCCACGATCCAGCGCGCCTCACCGGTCAGCGAACCCACCAGTTCCCGCGCCATCGTGGTCTTGCCGACACCGGCGGTACCGACCAGCACCACTCCGCACGATCGTCCGTCGCGGAGCAGTTCCCGAGCGCCCTCGAACGCAGCCTTACGGTCCAGGACGGGCCAGAGACCGACCATGCTTCGAACGATAATCCTGTCGGTGGCCCCCGCGCATCGAACCGCGCAACCCGCAATCAGGGAGTTACTGCGCGGTCGGTCCGGTCCCGCCGCCTCGGATTCGGGTCAGTTCGACAACCCGGCCACTTCCTCGTCGGTGAGGGTCGTCTGCGGCACCCGTCCCGCGTCCCGGACCAGGACGACGGCTCGGTACAGCGGCCGTTCCTCGAGCCCGGCGCCGCGCGCCTCCGCCCGCAACTGGTCGATCAGCAGCGACGCCGCACCGGCGGCCGGAGCCAACTCGCTCGCCGACAGCGCATCGGCGAGCTTGCGCAGGCCGAGCACGTCGAGTTCCCGACCCCCGTCGGCGGTGTAGAGCGCGAGGGGGACGGTGCGGACCACGCGACCGTCACCGATCCGGACGGCCACCTGGCTGATCCGGGCGGCGCGCACGACGAATTCGACGCTGACCGCCCGCGCGACGTCGACGCGGCGCTCGATGAGGCCGTTCGACGCGTGAATCGTCGTACCGGACAGCCAGATTCGACGACGCGTCGCCAGCAGCGCGGAGACCGCGGTGGGCAGCGCGATCACCGCACCCACCGCGAGCGCGACCAGCGGAGCGGCGAAGATCGCCACCACGCCGCCCACGACGACTCCGATGACGACCGCGACCAGCGCGACCTTCCGCATCCGCGGAGCGAGCATCGCCGCCGGGACGAGGTCGAGGGAGAACTCTTCCCCGGACCGCCCGTCAGGCGTCGGCAAGAATCGAACCGATCTGCGCGACAACGCCTTCCATGGCCACCGACGTCTGTTCTCCGTTGCTCAGATCCTTGACGGCGATGGTGCCGGCCGCGAGGTCCTCGTCGCCGAGCACCAGCGCGATGCGAGCTCCGGAACGATCCGCGGCCTTCATCGACCCCTTGATGCCACGGTCGCCGTACACCATGTCGACGCGGATCCCGGCCGCACGCAGCGCGTGGGCGATCTTCACCATCTCGGTCTTCGCGGCGGCGCCCAGCGGGACCCCGAAGACCTCGCAGCGGGCGGGGTTGCCGGCGGACTTGCCTTCGGCCGCGAGCGCGAGGATCGTCCGATCCACCCCGAGGCCGTACCCGATGCCCGACAGCGGCTGACCACCGAGCTGCGCCATCAGCCCGTCGTACCGACCGCCGCCGCCGATACCGGACTGCGCGCCCAGGCCGTCGTGGACGAACTCGAACGTCGTCTTGGTGTAGTAGTCCAGACCGCGCACCATGCGGGGATTGACGACATACGGCACCCCGAGGGCGTCCAGGTGCGCGAGGACCTCGTCGAAGTGCGCCTTCGCGCTCTCCGACAGGTGGTCGAGCATGAGCGGCGCGTCCGCCGTCATCTCCCTGACGTGCGGCCGCTTGTCGTCCAGGACGCGCAGCGGATTGATCTCCGCGCGGCGGCGGGTGTCCTCGTCCAGGTCGAGCCCGAAGAGGAACTCCTGCAGGCGCTCCCGGTACTGAGGCCGGCAGGTGTCGTCGCCGAGCGAGGTGATCTCGAGGCGGAAACCGTCGAGACCCAGGCTGCGGAACCCGGCGTCGGCGATCGCGATCACCTCGGCGTCGAGCGCGGGATCGTCGACGCCGATCGCCTCGACACCCACCTGCTGCAACTGCCGGTAGCGGCCCGCCTGCGGGCGCTCGTAACGGAAGAACGGGCCGGCATAGCTGAGCTTGACGGGAAGCTGACCGCGGTCGAGCCCGTGCTCGATCACAGCGCGCATCACACCGGCCGTGCCCTCGGGACGCAACGTCACCGAACGGTCGCCGCGATCGGCGAACGTGTACATCTCCTTCGAGACGACGTCGGTGGATTCGCCGACGCCCCGGGCGAACAACCCGGTGTCCTCGAAGATCGGGAGTTCGATGTGGCCGTAGCCCGCGAGCCGGGCCGCGCGGGTCAATCCGTCGCGCACGGCGACGAACTCCGCGGACTGCGGCGGAACGTAGTCGGGAACGCCCTTGGGGGCCGAGAAGGTGCTGAGACCTGACTTACTCACGGTGCCTACTTTTCCTTACTGGGAGGCGGTCAGTCCAACGAGGAACGGGTTGGACGCGCGTTCCTGGCCGATCGAGCTCGAGCCCCCGTGCCCGGGCAGGATCGCGGTGGTGTCGTCGAGCACCAACAGCTTCCGCGCGATCGACTGCAGCAACTGCTCGTGGTTGCCACCGGGCAGGTCGCTACGGCCGATCGAACCCTGGAACAGGGTGTCGCCGGTCAGCGCCACCTGGAGCGGGCCCTCCTCGGTTGCGATCTCGGTGCGCAGCACCACCGAGCCCTGGGTGTGCCCGGGCGTGTGGTCGACGACGAAATCGATGCCGGCGACGGTGAACTCGTCCCCGTCGGCCAGCCCGATCACCTCGTCCGGCTCCCGGAACTCGACGCCCGCGATGAACTGGTTCATCGACGGCCCGATGCCGCGTCCCGGATCGGTGAGCATGTACCGGTCGTCGGGATGGATGTACGCCGGGATTCCGTAGTGCTCGCACACCGGATGAACCGACCACGTGTGATCGAGGTGACCGTGCGTGAGCAGAACCGCTTTCGGCTCGAGTTCCGACTGCGCGAGGAACTGCATGAGCGGCTCGGCGGCGTCCTGACCCGGATCGACGACGACGCACTCCCCCGAGTCGTCGTGCGCGAGAATGTAACAGTTGGTCTGGAACATTCCGGCGGGGAATCCGGTGACGAGCACGGCGACAACTCCTAGAGTACGGGGCGGTTAACGGGGTCATACGGGATCCGGAGCGGATCAGTACAGCCTAGGCCGTCGCCCCGCCAGGATCCTCTCAGGTTGAGGTGGCAGACTCGCGCATGTCCCATGTGCGGTGACGGGCGCCACGGGAGAGTTCCGAGAAGACCGAACGAGACGTACGGGAGGACGACTGCAGTGCCGAGCAATCAGCAGCGCCGTGAGGCTGCGAAACGAAAGCTGGAACGCCAGCTCGAACGGCGCGCCGAACGCGCACGGAAGCGCAAGCAGATGACGATCGCCGGGTCGATCGTCGGCGCGATCGTCGTGATCGCGGTCGGTGCCGTCGTCGTCACGCTGTCCGGCAAGGACGACAACTCGACGGAGAACACCGCCGCGTCCGAGACGCCCAGCGCCGCTGCGATGCCCGCGGGCCGCGCCGAGCCGCTGCCCAACCTCGTCAACTGTGCGTACACGCCGGCCGAGGCCCCCGCCAAGCCGAACAACCCGCCGCGCGCCGAGGGCATCGACACGACGGTCGCGACGGTCAGCGCGAGCATGGAAACGACGCAGGGCCCCATCGGGCTGACGCTGAACAACGCCGAATCCCCCTGCACCGTGAACAGTTTCGTCAGCCTCGCGTCGCAGGGCTACTTCGACGGCACCACCTGCCACCGCCTCGTCACCGGAGAGGGCCTGCAGGTGCTGCAGTGCGGCGATCCGACGGGCACCGGCAGCGGCGGACCAGGCTACCAGTTCGCGAACGAGTTCCCCACCGACCAGTACGCGCCCGACGACCTGGCCGCCCAGACGCCCGTCACCTACAAGCGCGGCACCATCGCGATGGCCAACGCCGGCGCGGGCACCAACGGCAGCCAGTTCTTCCTCGTCTACGGCGACTCGACGCTGCCGCCGCAGTACACGGTGTTCGGCACGATCGACGAGACCGGACTCCAGACCATCGAGAAAGTCGCCGCCGCCGGCGACGACGGATCGATGTCCGCGGGCGGCGGCAAGCCGAACCTGCCCATCGACATCACCAGCGTGAGGTTGGATTGATGAAGCGCACGGCATTCGCGGCAGCCGGACTCGGCCTCGCCCTCCTCCTCACCGCGTGCGGCAGCGACGACGGCGGATCGTCCGACACGACGACGAGTTCGTCGAGCATGTGGACCACCCCCGAGGCCCCGAAGATCGACCTGTCGCAGTACCCGGCGCTGCCCGCGCCGTCCGCACCCGCGGCACCGACCGTCGACTGCACGTACCCGGCCGCCGGCACGGCCGCGAAGGAAGTGCAACCGCCCAACGGGACCGCTGTCTCCACGGCCGGAACCGTCGGCGTCGACCTCACCACTGGCCAGGGGCCGATCGGCATGACTCTCGACCGCGGCGAGGCGCCGTGCAGTGTCAATAGCATCGTCAGCCTCACCGAGCAGGCCTACTTCGACAACACCCCCTGCCACCGGATCTCCACTGCTCCCGGCCTGGGCATGCTCCAGTGCGGTGACCCCAGCGGTCGCGGCAGCGGCGGACCCGGCTACCGGTACGACAACGAGTACCCGACGAACCAGTTCGCACCGAACGACCCGGCGTCGAGCAACCCCGTCGTGTACCCGCGCGGCACCGTCGCGCTGGCTAACGCCGGCGTCGACACCAACGGCAGCCAGTTCTTCCTGGTCTTCGAGGACTCGCTGCTGCAGCCCAACTACACCGTGGTCGGCACGATCTCCGACGAGGGCTTGGCGACGCTCGACAAGATTGCCGCTGCGGGCGTCGAGGGTTCCACGTCCCCGGGTGACGGCACACCGACCGACACGGTCACCATCGAGACCGCCAAGGTCGCCTGACCCGTCCCGAACAGCTGAAGGGTCCCTTCGTGCGCTCCCAACGCACGAAGGGACCCTTCAGCCGTGTATCGGGGTTCTCAGGCCGCCGAGGTGACGCGGTAGACGTCGTAGACGCCCTCGACGTTGCGGACCACGTTGAGCACGTGACCGAGGTGCTTCGGATCGCCCATCTCGAACGTGAACTTGCTGACGGCGACCCGGTCACCGGATGTGGTGACCGACGCCGACAGGATGTTGACCTTCTCGTCCGCGAGCGCCTTCGTGACGTCCGACAGCAGCCGGTGCCGGTCGAGCGCCTCGATCTGGATGGCGACGAGGAACAGCGACGTCGGCGACGGCGCCCACTCGACGTCGATGATCCGCTCCGACTGCTCGCGCAGCGACGTCGCGTTGGTGCAGTCCGTGCGGTGCACGCTGACGGCGCCGCCGCGCGTGACGAACCCCATGATCTCGTCTCCCGGCACCGGGGTGCAGCACTTGGCGAGCTTCGCCACGGTGCCCGGTGCGCCTGGCACGAGCACGCCGACGTCTCCGGACGTGCGCGATCGGGTGGGGATAGTCGACGGTGTCGACCGCTCTGCCAGCTCCTCCTCGACAGCGGTCTCGCCACCGAGATGCGCCACGAGCCGCTGCACCACGTGCTGGGCGGACACGTTGTGCTCGCCCACCGCGGTGTACAGCGCCGAGACGTCCGTGTACCGCAGCTCGTGCGCCAGCGCGGTCATGGCCTCGGCATTGAGCAGGCGCTGCAACGGAAGACCACCGCGGCGCACCTCACGCGCGATGGCGTCCTTGCCCGCCTCGAGCGCCTCCTCGCGGCGCTCCTTGGCGAACCACTGCCGAATCTTCGCCTTCGCGCGCGGCGACACCACGAACGTCTGCCAGTCGCGGCTCGGCCCGGCGTTCGGGGCCTTCGACGTGAAGACCTCGACGACCTCGCCGTTCTCGAGGGTCCGCTCGAGCGCCACCAGCCGGCCGTTGACCCGGGCGCCGATGCAGCGGTGGCCCACCTCGGTGTGCACCGCGTACGCGAAGTCGACCGGCGTGGATCCCGCCGGCAGTGTCACCACGTCACCCTTCGGGGTGAAGACGAAGATCTCCTTCACCGCGAGGTCGTAGCGCAGCGACTCGAGGAACTCGCCCGGGTCCGCCGCCTCACGCTGCCAGTCGAGCAACTGGCGCATCCACGCCATGTCGTCGACCTCGGCGATGTCGTTCGAGTGCTTGCCCTTGGTCTCCTTGTACCGCCAGTGCGCGGCGATACCGAACTCCGCGGTGCGGTGCATGTCCCGGGTGCGAATCTGCACCTCGAGCGGCTTGCCCTCGGGTCCGATCACGGTCGTGTGCAAGGACTGGTACACGCCGTAGCGGGGCTGCGCGATGTAGTCCTTGAACCGGCCCGCCATCGGCTGCCACAGCGAATGCACCACGCCGACCGCGGCGTAACAGTCCCGGATCTCGTCGCACAGGATCCGCACGCCGACCAGGTCGTGGATGTCGTCGAAGTCGCGGCCCTTGACGATCATCTTCTGGTAGATCGACCAGTAGTGCTTGGGCCGGCCCTCGACGACCGCGTTGATCCGCGACGCGGACAGCGTCGCATTGATCTCCGCCCGCACCTTGGCCAGGTACGTGTCCCGCGACGGCGCCCGGTCCGCGACCAGGCGCACGATCTCCTCGTACTTCTTGGGATGCAGGATCGCGAACGAGAGGTCCTCGAGCTCCCACTTCACCGTCGCCATGCCGAGTCGATGCGCCAGTGGCGCAATGACTTCCAGCGTCTCGCGAGCCTTGCGCGCCTGCTTCTCGGGCGGCAGGAAGCGCATCGTGCGCATGTTGTGCAGGCGGTCGGCGACCTTGATCACCAGCACCCGCGGATCCCGCGCCATCGCGATGATCATCTTGCGGATGGTCTCGCCCTCGGCCGCCGATCCGAGCACGACCTTGTCGAGCTTGGTCACGCCGTCGACGAGATGCGCCACCTCGTCGCCGAACTCGGCCGTCAACTCCTCGAGCGAGTATCCGGTGTCCTCGACCGTGTCGTGCAGCAACGCCGCGACCAGTGTCGTGGTGTCCATGCCCAACTCCGCCAGGATGTTGGCCACCGCCAGCGGATGCGTGATGTACGGATCGCCCGACTTGCGGAATTGCGTCGCGTGCCGCTGCTCGGCGACGTCGTACGCGCGCTGCAGCAGCGAGAAATCGGCCTTCGGATAGAGCTCGCGGTGCACCGCGACGAGCGGCTCGAGCACCGGCCGGATCGGCGCGTTGCGCTGACCGGTGATCCGGCGAGCCAGTCGCGCCCGCACCCGCCGCGATGCCGACGTCGGCACCGGCGCGCTCTTCTCGGCGGGATTCGTCCCGCCGGTATTCGTGGCATCAGTGTTCTGGGAACGATCAAGATGCTGGGTCATGCCGTCACCTCCTGCCACCGCACTGCCACGGCCACTCGGAACCTGGCGGCACTGCTACACCACCAGGCACAACTGTAGTCCTCAGACTCTGACCAGCGATGTCAGCGGGTACCGGTCGAACCGCGCACGCCCGCCCAACTCCTCGATCTCGAGGACGACGGCCACGCCGATCACGTCCGCACCGGCCCGCACCAGCAGCTCCGCCGCCGCGAGCAGGGTGCCGCCGGTGGCCAGCACGTCGTCGATCACGAACACCCGGCGCCCCGACAGGTCGGGCGCGTCACACGGAATCTCCAGTGTCGCGGCGCCGTACTCGAGCGCGTAGCTCTCGGCGTGCACCGGCGGCGGCAGCTTGCCCGCCTTACGGACCGCAAGGACGCCGCATCCGAGTTCCATCGCGACACCGCCGCCGAGCAGGAACCCGCGAGCGTCGACCCCGGCAACCAGATCGGCTCCGACGCCGGCGGCCGCGAGACCCTCGATCACCGACCGGTATCCCGGCCCGTCCGCGAACACCGGCGTGAGATCCGCGAACCGGACACCGGGCGTCGGGAAGTCGTCGCACCAACGGGTCAGACGGGAGACCGCATCACCCGCACGCTCGAGCGCCGAGGCGAGTTCCGGGTTCGTGGCTTCGGGTGCATCCATCTGAGAAATCACCTGAGAAGTATCCACCTGTCCATGTTCCATCCCGAACCGGACCTCGTCGGATTGGGCACGACGGCGTGCATGCCCTTCGAGTGCGCGATCGTGCGGGGCTGGTCGAACAGCGGGATCGTCGGCATCTCGTTCCACAGGATCGCCTCGGCCTCACCGAGCAGCGACATGCGGGCCGCGAGCGACGCGTCGACGGCGAGCTGGTCGACCACCTGGTCGAACCGGCGGTTCGAGAAGCCGCCGAAGTTGTCGCCGTTGCCGGTCCGCAGTGCGAACGCCGCGTCGTCGATCGAGTCGGTCCCGGCAGCACCGGCCGCGGACGCGGTGCCTGCCAGCACCGCATCGACCTGTCCGGCGCGCAGCGCCGTCGGGGAGAAGTCGGGTGAACCCGCGTCCTCGACGGTGATGCCGGCGCCGGCGCAGGACTCGGCGACGATCTGCACGGTGCGCGCACGACGCTCGTCCGGGCCGAGGTACCCGACACGGACGGTCAGTTGCTGCTGACCGGCGGCCTCGCGCGCTCCGGCGATGTCGGGGTCGGTGTACGTGCCGCCTTCCGCGGCGACCGCCGACGGATAGAACAGCGTGTCCGGCCCCGTGATCCGGGAGTCGATCACACCCGATCCGATGCCGTCCGCACGGTCGAACCCGGGGTGACCGAGTTCGTCGTACAGCCGCTGCCGCGGCAGACACAGCGCGAACGCGCGGCGGGCGTCGGGCGAACCGAACACACCCTGCGTCGCGAGCACGAACTGCTCCACACTGCGCGACGGCTCGTGTGCGACGTCGAATCCGCCGTCCGGCTCGAACCCGGCCAGCGAACCGGCACCGATGTCCACGACTTCGACGTCCCCGGCATCCATTCCGGCCTGCACGTCGGAGCCCTTGGGCCACACCACGATCCGCGACGTCTGCGGCTTGATACCCCACCACCGCTCGTTCTCCACGAGCACCAGGCCGTCGTCGGTCGTGTACGACTCGATCCGGTACGGACCCGACGACGGGAACTTGGCCAGTTCGAGGTCGCCGGGCTCGAGACGCCACCCGGTGTTCCAGAAATCCGCGATCCGCCCCACCGCGTCCGCATCGCCGGAACGGATCGCTCCAACCAGGTCCGGCACACCCGCGGCCTGCGCGGCGACGTGGGCCGGCATCAGCTCGGTGGCGCCGAACAACGACCGCCAGCCGAGGTAGCCGCGGCCGGGCGAGAACACGACCGTGACGTCCTTGGCCCCGGGCTGGCAGTCGACCCGTTCGATGTCCGCGTAGCCGGCGCGCGTGGCGGCGTCGAACATCGACACCGGACCGCTGTCGCCGGGCCGGGTGAAGCGGCCGCTGCCGGCCGCCCATGCGAGCACGAAGTCGTCACACGAGATCGGCACCCCGTCCGAGTAGACCGACGACGGGTTGAGTCGGTACTGCACGGTGAGTGAGTCCCCGGGCACCACGCTCGCGGTTCCGAAATCGGTGTCCGCCACCGGCGCACCCGACGGACCCGTGTAACTCATACCGGTGAGAACCCGACCGAACGACTGCAGCGCCCCGGTCGCCGAGCCCTCGACGGTGTTGCCGTTGTAGGTGGTGACGACGTTGTCGATCGCGTAGCCCAACGAGGGCACCTGATCGGTCGGTTCACTGCTGCACGCTGCGGTCGCGCCGACCGCGGCCGCGGCGGCCAGGGCGACGATCGACCTGGCCGCCCGGCGGCGGAACCTGCTGCGACTGGTGGCGTCCGCCATGTCAGTGCCTCTTCTTGTTGCGCTTCCCGGTCGGTACCGCACCGGGTCGCGGCGCGGGACCCGCCGCCGCGCTAACCCGAGGTTCGGGCTGCGACGCCCCGACACGGGTGCCGGCGGCCGCCCTCTTCGCGAGCACCTTCTTGGTATGTGCGGCGACCGGACCCCACCGTTCCTTGATCGACACCAGCATCGGCGTCGCGGTGAAGATCGACGAGTAGGCGCCGACGATGATGCCCACCAACTGGACCAGTGCCAGATCCTTGAGGGTGCCGATACCCAGCAGCCACACCGCGACCACCATCAGCGCGATCACCGGGAGGATCGAGATGACCGTGGTGTTGATCGACCGCATCAGCGTCTGGTTGACGGCCAGGTTCGCCTGCTCGGCGTACGTCCGCCGGTTCAGGTGCAGGATTCCCCGGGTGTTCTCCTCCACCTTGTCGAACACGACGACGGTGTCGTAGAGCGAGAAGCCGAGGATCGTGAGCAGACCGATCACCGTCGCCGGCGTCACCTCGAAACCGATCAGCGAGTACACGCCGGCGGTGACGATCATGTCGAAGAACAACGACACGATCGCGGCGATCGCCATGTCTCTTTCGAACCGGACAGCGATGTAGATGCTGACGATGACGAGGAACACCACGAGCGCGATGAGCGCCTTCTTGGTGATCTGCCCGCCCCACGTCTCGCTGACGTCCGCGACGCTGATCGCGTTCTTCGACGTGTTGCCGTTGCTGTCCTTCGGCTGGAACTCGTCGTACAGCGCGTTCTGCAGCTCGTTGACCTGACCGGCGTCGAGCGCCTCGGAGCGGATCTCGACCGACGAACTCGAGCCCGAGCCCACCGTCTGCACCGAGACCGGCTCCTGGCCGAGGGTGTCGCTGTAGACCGTCTCGACCTGTTCGGTGGTCACACCCTCCGGGGTCGGGAACTGGATGCGGGTGCCGCCCTCGAACTCGATGCCGAGGGAGAAGCCGCGCACGAGGATGCTCAGGAGCGACAGCGCGACGATCGCACCGGTCAACCAGTAGTAGAACTTGCGGCGTCCGACGACCTCGAATCCGCCGGTACCGGTGTAGAGCCGCTGGAGCCAGCTGTGGTGCGGCAGCACTGCACGATCGGAGGCTGCCTCGGTCGCCCCGGAGGAGGTTGCAGAGGTGTTCGACTCACTCATTTTCATGCCTCCTCGGAGGTCGACGCCGCGACCAGCTTGCGTTCGCGAGCGACCTGCTGGACCGCGCCGAGACCGTTGACGCCGGGCTTCGACCAGAAGCGGGACTTGGATGCCATGTACACCAGCGGCCAGGTCACCAGGAACACCACGACCACGTCGAGGATCGTCGTGAGGCCGAGGGTGAACGCGAAGCCGCGCACCTGGCCGACGGCGAGGACGTACAGGACCGCAGCCGCGATGAAGCTGACCGCGTTACCGGACAGGATCGTCCGGCGCGCACGCGCCCAACCACGTGGTACGGCGGACCGGAAGCTCCGGCCCTCGCGCATCTCGTCCTTGATCCGCTCGAAGAACACGACGAACGAGTCGGCGGTCATGCCGATACCGATGATCAGACCGGCGATGCCCGCCAGGTCGAGGGTGAAGCCGATGTACCGGCCGAGCAGCACCATCACGGCGTAGACCATGAGACCCGACAACACCAGCGACAGCGCGGTCAACACGCCCAGCATGCGGTAGTAGACGAGGCAGTAGACGAGCACGAGCACGAGGCCCACCGCGCCGGCGATGAGGCCCGCCTCGAGCGACGCGAGGCCCAGGGTCGCCGAGACCGTCTCGGCCTCGGACGCCTGGAACGACAGCGGCAGCGACCCGTACTTGAGGGTGTTCGCGAGTTCCTGCGCCTGCGTCTGGTTGAACTGGCCGGTGATCGAGGTCGAGCTACCGGCCGGCGTCGCACCCTGCACGACGGGCGCGCTGACGACCTTCGAGTCGAGCGTGAAGGCGGCCTGCTTGCCGATGTTGGCGGCGGTGAACTGCGCCCAGGTGGAGCTGCCGCTCGACTTGAAGCTCAGGCTCACCTCGTAGCGGGACTGCTGCGTGTTGTAACCGGAGCTGGCGTCGGAGATCTCCTGGCCGTCGATGATGCTCGGCGCCAGCAGGTACACGGTGGTGCCGTCCGTCGAACAGGCGACGAGCGGCAGATTCGGGTCGTCGTTGCCCTGGAGCGGATCGGGCGCCGAGCAGTCGAGCGTGGCCATCGCCTGCTGCTGGACCGCCGGGTCCTCGCTCTGACGTGTCTCCTTCGCCTTGGCGATCTCGGCTGCGGCTGCCTCGGGAGAACCGGGTACAGGCTCACCGGGCGCGGGAGCGGGCGCCGGAGACGGCGAGGGTTCGGCCGGCTCGGTGGGATCCTGCGCCGGGAACGGGCGCTCCTGCACGTCGGGGGTGGCGGCGGGCTCGGTCGGCGCCGGAGCCGGCGTGGTCGGGGCCTGCGTCGCAGGTGCCGGCTGCGCACCGGGGGCAGCTGCGGCCTGCGAGCCGACGACCGGGCGAATGTAGAGCCGGGCAGTCTGACCGAGCGACCGTGCCTGCGAGCTGTCGTCGCCGGGCACCGTGATCACCAGGTTGTCACCGTCGATCACCACCTCGGACCCGGAGACGCCCAGGCCGTTGACGCGCGTCTCGATGATCTGCTGGGCCTGACGGAGGCTGTCCTGGCTGGGTGTACTGCCGTCCGGTGTCCGCGCGGTGAGGGTGACACGTGTTCCGCCCTGCAGGTCGATCCCGAGCTCGGGAGTCGGGGACTTGTCTCCGGTGAAGAAGACCAGCGCATACAGCGCGGCGACGAGCGCCGTGAAAACGGCGAGCGCGCGCACTGGGTGCACCGATCCTGTCGAAGGTGCCACGGTCTGTCTGTCTCCTCGGTACGTGCGGTTCAGATGATGACGCAAAGGTGATGACGCAAAAAAGACAAGCGAGCCGCTCGGCGGGCCGAGCGTGAACACGCCCTCGTCGGCAGGGGGAATTCCTGCCGACGAGGGCGGCTACCGCACTATTCGCCGTTCAGGCGACGCTGCGTGTCGTCCGGGGTCTCGTCGTCGTGCTCGACGGACTCGGTGCCGGCTGCGTCCTCGTCGACCACATGCTCACGGACGACCATCCGCGACCAGGTGGTGACGACACCGGGAGCGATCTCGAGATCGACCGTTCCCTCGTCCAGTCCGGCCACCGTCGCGTGGAGGCCGGCAGTGGTCATGACACGGTCACCGATCTTCAGGGAGTCCTGCAGATCGGCGGTCTTCTGCATCTCCTTCTTCTGGCGCCTGATGCCGAGAAACATCGGCACGAGCAGAGCAAGAATCAGAAGCGGAAACAGCAATTCCATCAGGAAGTCAGTCCTCGGGTTTCGTCATGTAAGGCGTTACACACGGCGATGATCACGGGACCGGTCGGCCCCGCGCTAGTGACCAGTGTGCCACTAGCGGGTCGCGCGAAAGGGAAATCGTCACCGATGGCATTTCGCTCATATCGAACAACGCGGGTTCCCGGGCGGTGAAATCACCTCACGATTCATCCCGGTCCGGGTCCTGCGGGTCGAACAGACCGAGCTGCGGTTCGCGGGCGCGGACCTCGATGCCGCCCACCGCGGCGTCCGGCGGAGGTGCGAGGCCCAGTTGCGCCCACGCGGCCGCCGTCGCGACGCGACCGCGCGGCGTCCGGGCGATCATGCCCGCCCGGACCAGGAACGGCTCACACACCTCCTCGACCGTCGAGGGTTCCTCCCCCACCGCGACGGCCAGCGTCGAGACTCCCACCGGCCCACCACCGAAGCTTCGGACCAGCGCGCCCAGCACCGCCCGGTCCAACCGGTCGAGGCCGAGCTGGTCCACGTCGTACACCGCCAGCGCCGCCTGCGCGATCTCGCGGGTGATGATGCCGTCGGCGCGGACCTCCGCGTAGTCACGGACCCGGCGCAGCAGCCGATTCGCGATGCGCGGCGTGCCACGCGAGCGCCCCGCGATCTCCGCACCGGCCTCCTCGCCGAGTTCGATCCCGAGGATGCCGGCCGATCGGAGCAGGATGAGCTGCAGCTCGTGCGGCTCGTAGAAGTCCATGTGCGCGGTGAAGCCGAAGCGGTCCCGGAGCGGCCCGGTGAGCGCACCCGAACGCGTGGTGGCTCCGACCAGAGTGAAAGGGGCGACCTCGAGGGGGATCGACGTCGCGCCCGGCCCCTTCCCCACCACGACATCGACCCGGAAGTCCTCCATCGCGAGATACAGCATCTCCTCGGCGGGCCGCGCCATCCGGTGGATCTCGTCGATGAACAGCACGTCGCCCTCGACCAGATTGCTGAGCATCGCCGCGAGGTCGCCGGCGCGTTCGAGCGCGGGACCCGACGTCAGCCGCAGCGAGGTGCCGAGCTCCGTCGCGATGATCATCGCCATGCTCGTCTTACCCAGGCCGGGCGGTCCGGACAACAGCACGTGGTCGGGAGTCCCACCGCGCAGCTTCGCGCCGGTGAGCACCAGCTGCAGCTGTTCGCGGACCCGCGGCTGGCCGATGAAGTCGCTCAGGTTCTTCGGACGCAGGCTCGCTTCGACCTCGCCGTCCGACGAGACGAAATTCGCCGTGACCGCCGACTCGTCCGACGCGTCGCGGGCGCCTCCGGCGTCGTCCATACCGTCGCCGTAGATCATCGTGTCTTCCCGAGCAGCGCGAGTGCCGACCGCAGGACTGTGGACGTCGGAGCCTCCGGATCGGCCGCCACCACGGTGTCGGTGGCCTTCTCCGCGTGCTCGAGCTTGAAGCCGAGACCGGTCAGCGCCTCGACCACCTGGTCACGGACGACGCTCGCGGACGTGGCCGCACCCGCGCCCGGCAGATCACCGGTCACGGCGACGGCCTCGACCTTGTCGCGAAGCTCGACGACCATGCGCTCGGCGCCGCGCTTGCCGATGCCCGGAACACGAGTAAGCGCGGTGACATTGCCCTCTGCGAGGGCCTTGCGGAGCGCCTCGGGTTCGAGGACCGCGAGTATCGCCATCGCCAGCCGCGGCCCCACCCCGGACACCGTCTGCAGCAGGCCGAACAGATCTCGCGACTCCGCGTCGGCGAAGCCGTACAGCGTCATCGAGTCCTCACGGACGATCATCGCCGTCAACAGGCGCGATTCGTCGCCCCGCCGAAGGGTCGCCAGGGTGGCGGGTGTCGCGTTGACGCGGTACCCGACGCCCGCGGCCTCGATCACCGCATGGTCCAGCCCGACCTCGAGAACCTCACCCCGAACCGAAGCGATCACCGTGTTCCTGCCTTTCCGGCCGCAATTTCCTTCAGCCGTGCCTCGTACCGCCGCTTCTGCTCCGCCGCCGCCGCTTCCATCGCGGCCATCCGCTCGAGCATCGGCGCGCGCCAACAATGGCAGATCGCCAGCGCGAGCGCGTCGGCCGCATCGGCCGGCTTCGGCGGGGTGTCCAGTCCGAGAATGCGGGTGACCATCGCGGTGACCTGCTTCTTGTCGGCGGCACCGCTACCCGTCACCGCGGCCTTGACCTGGCTCGGCGTGTGAAAGCACACAGGAATACCCCGCTTGGCCGCCGCGAGGGCCACCACACCGCCGGCCTGTGCCGTCCCCATCGCGGTTCGTACATTGTGCTGCGCGAACACTCGCTCGACCGCGACGACCGTGGGCCGGAACCGGTCGAGCCACTCGTCGGCCGCCTCCGAGATCCGGAGGAGACGCGACGCGAGTTCCATCTCGGGCGGGGTCCGCACGACGTCGACCGCCACGGGCCTCACCTCGCGGCCACGGCCCGCGTCCACGACGCCGAAGCCGCATCGCGTCAGGCCGGGGTCGACACCCAGAACACGCACGCGCCCACCTCTCGCACTACTTTCCGAACAGTTGTTCGAGCATAGCGGGAGGTGGGCGCGTGACGATGCACCAACACGCAGTCGGCGCCGCCGGAGCCTAGGCGTCGAGTTCGGCGAGCACCTCGTCGGAGACGTCGACGTTGGTGTAGACGTTCTGGACGTCGTCGGAGTCCTCGAGGGCGTCGACGAGCTTGAACACCTTACGGGCACCCTCGGCGTCGACCGGAACCTCGACGGACGCACGGAAGTCCGGATCGGCCGACTCGTAGTCGACGCCGGCATCGACCAGCGCGGTGCGGACCGGGATCAGATCGCCGGCCTCGCACACGATCTCGAAGCTCTCACCGAGATCGTTGATCTCCTCGGCACCCGCCTCGAGCACGATCTCCAGCAGATCGTCCTCGGTGCGACCGTTCTTCTCGAGCACCACGACGCCCTTGCGCGTGAACAGGTACGAGACCGAACCGGGGTCCGCCATGTTGCCGCCGTTGCGGGTCATCGCGGTGCGCACCTCGCCGGCGGCGCGGTTGCGGTTGTCGGTGAGGCACTCGATCAGCACGGCGACACCGTTGGGGCCGTAGCCCTCGTACATGATGGTCTGCCAGTCGGCGCCGCCGGCTTCCTCGCCACCGCCACGCTTGCGAGCGCGCTCGATGTTGTCGTTCGGGACCGAGCTCTTCTTGGCCTTCTGGATGGCGTCGTAGAGGGTGGGGTTACCCGACGGATCGCCACCACCCGTACGAGCTGCCACCTCGATGTTCTTGATCAGCTTCGCGAACATCTTGCCGCGCTTGGCGTCGATCACGGCCTTCTTGTGCTTGGTGGTGGCCCATTTGGAGTGGCCGCTCATTCGTGGGAGCCCCTTCCTGCAGTGCGCCGTGGCAGATACGACAAATCCCACGGCAATTCGACTGCACACTTGTCGGAGATTCGATGCTACCTGCACACCCGTCCGGTCCGGACACACCGCCTCCCCCGGAAGGTTACGATCCGGTAGATGTTGCCGACGTTCCCAAGACAGCGCGTCGGGCACAATGGACCCTTCCAGAGACATCAACGATGTGTGATCGAGAACGACGGACGGCGTCTCTCGCGCGGGGGCGCGAACATGCGGATGCCCGGATCGTTGGGGGAAAGGCGAATGAATGCGCACTCACAGACCGGGATCGACCCACCGTCTGAAGAAGCGACTGATCGGACTCGTGGCGGCAGCTCTGCTGTTGCCGGCGCTGACGGCGGTGACGGGCACGACCACCGCGAACGCTGCCCCACGCGGTGGCTACGAGGAGGCGTGGGTCGACTCGACGATGGGCCCGATCAAGGTCCAGATCCAGTGGGCGGCGCGCGGGGGTAACGCCGCTCTCTACCTGCTCGACGGCATGCGCGCGCGGGACGACCGCAACGCCTGGTCGTTCGAGACCAACGCGTTCGAGCAGTTCGCCCTGGACAACGTCACCCTGGTGATGCCGGTCGGCGGACAGTCCAGCTTCTATACGGACTGGTACGCCCCGAGCAACTTCAACGGGCAGAAGATCACCTACAAGTGGGAGACCTTCCTGACCCAGGAACTGCCCGCCTACCTCGAGACCCGCGGCGTCTCCCGCACCAACAACGCGGTGACGGGTCTGTCGATGGGCGGCTCGGCGGCGCTCACGCTGGCCGCCTATCACCGCGACCAGTTCAAGTTCGCAGGTTCCTACTCCGGCTACCTCAATCTGTCGGCTCCCGGCATGCGCGAGATGATCCGGATCGCGATGCTCGACGCCGGTGGGTACAACTCCGATGCCATGTGGGGCCCGCCGTGGGACGGCCGGTGGATGCGCAACGATCCCTTCGTGTTCGCACCACTGCTCAAGGGTCTGTCGATGTACATCTCCTCGGGCAACGGCCTGCCCGGCGAGTACGACGCACCGGGCGCTCTGCTGGGATCCCTCGGCTCGTCCGATCTGCGCGGTTCCCTCGGATCATCGGGTTCGGTGACGTCGTTCAACACGTCCAACGCGATGGGTCTCGAATCGCTGGCACTGATGAACACCCGCGCCTTCGAGGCGCGGCTGAACAGCCTCGGGATCCCTGCGACGTACGACTTCACGCCCGACGGCACGCACGCGTGGGGTTACTGGTCCGCGGAGTTGTGGAAGTCGCGTCCGCAGATCCTCGACGCCCTGAACGCGTGGTGACGCGCCCCTCGGACGCTGCCGGGTTTGGGGTCAGTTACCCCGCACCATGTCGACGAACAGTTGGTGGACGCGACGATCGCCGGTGACCTCGGGGTGGAACGAGGTCGCGAGGACCGGGCCCTGCCGCACGGCCACGATGTGGTCGGCGGCGGGGCCTTCCGGCACCCGGGCCAGGACGTCCACACCGGGCCCGACCCGCTCGACCCACGGCGCGCGGATGAACACCGCGCGGACCGGATCGCCGTCGATGCCGGTGAAGTCGAGGTCGGCCTCGAACGAGTCCACCTGACGTCCGAAGGCGTTGCGCCGCACCGTCATGTCGAGCCCGTCGAGGTGCTGCGCATCGGGGCGGGTGTCGAGCACCTCGCTCGCGAGCAGGATCATCCCGGCACACGAGCCATAGGCCGGCATCCCGTCCTCGAGGCGGGCACGAATCGGATCGAGGAGATCGAAGACGGTCAGCAGCCGACTCATCGTCGTCGACTCGCCGCCCGGAATCACCAGGCCGTCCACGGATTCGAGTTCGGAGAGTCGGCGAACGCCGAGCGCACGGGCGCCGCTGGATTCGAGCGCCGCGAGGTGCTCGCGGACGTCGCCCTGGAGTGCGAGCACGCCGATGGTCGGTTGTTTGGTCACGAGAGAATGTCCTGCACTATTCGACGCTATTGACTACGGAAACGCTATCAGCCACTGCTGACGCGCCCCGCATCCACCGATCCGCACGGATCTACCCGGGATCGCGCCGCAGGAGTCGCGTGAGGCCCTCCTGCACGACGGCGGCCACGAGATGCCCCTCGCGATTGAAGATGCGCCCCTGGGTGAGCGCCCGGCCGAAACCGGCAGACGGGGACGACTGGTCGTAGAGCAGCCAGTCGTCGGCCCGGAACGGACGCATGAACCACAGCGCGTGATCGAGTGACGCACTCTGGATCGGAGTATCCGGATGGGTGGTGCTCGCCGACGCCAACAGCGTCATGTCGCTCATGTACGCGAGGGTGCAGATGTGGAAGACCGGATCGTCGGGTAGTTCCTCGCGGGAACGGAACCAGACCTGCTGTTGCACCGGCACACCCCGCCGACGCTGGATCTGCTCGGTCGGCACGTAGCGCAGGTCCCAGTCCGCCCACTCGCGGAACTCCCACGACTTCTCCTCCGACGCGAGCGACGCCGCGTCCGGCAGGTCCTCCGGCGCCGGCACGGTCGGCATCACGTCCTCGTGCTCGATGCCCTCGTCGAGCACGTGGAACGACGCCGACATCGTGAAGATCGCCTGCCCGTCCTGCACAGCGGTCACGCGACGGGTGGTGAACGATCGGCCGTCCCGGATCCGGTCGACGAGGTAGACGATCGGCATCACCGGGTTACCCGGCCGCAGGAAGTAGCCGTGCAACGAATGGACGTGGAAGTGCTCATCGACCGTCCGCACCGCGGACACCAGCGCCTGCCCGGCGACCTGTCCGCCGAACGTGCGCGGCAGCATCGTCTCCGTCGCGATACCGCGGAAGATATCCCGCTCGAGCCGCTCGAGTTCCAGGATCTGCTCGATCTTCGCCATCTGGGCCCCTTCCGCCGCGTGCGCTCAGGCTAGCAACGCACGAACGCGGTGACGGCCGCACCGGGCCGTCACCGCGTTCGTCGTGTTGTGTTCTACCGGCTGAAGGTCACCAGCCGCGCTCGGCGAGCCGGTGAGGCTGCGGGATGTCGTCGACGTTGATGCCGACCATGGCCTCGCCGAGACCGCGGGAGACCTTCGCGAGGACGTCGGGGTCGTCGAAGAAGGTGGTGGCCTTGACGATCGCGGCGGCGCGCTCG